>CAWJMT010000030.1:0-13694 GCA_963844035.1 uncultured Gemmatimonadales bacterium | reverse complement strand
AGTCGTCCCACACGATAAAGTCGTCCGAGCCGACGTCGGTGATTTCCGGGTTCAACATCGTCCAGCGCTGCTGTCCGACTCGACGAACACGACGCGCACGGGCGCGCCGATCTGCGGGGCCGCCAGCGCGCGGCCCATCCGGTACCGCTTCTTCGCGGTGCGCAGGGTGTCCCGTAAGTCGTCGGCAACCAGCCGAATGGCCGCCGACTTGTGGTCGAGGACCGGTTCGGACCGGGCGCGAAGGATCGGATCGCCGAATTGGCGGATTCGGCGGACAGCCATGGGCGGCAAATGTGGGGGTTTCGCTCCCCAATGCAAACGCCGCGTTCGGCATCGCTCGTGCGACGGGGGGCCCGTTTCTCGTTTGGTTGACAATCCCGAGTAAATCGCTTAGGATTTCGACCAGGTACCTGCCCAAACCATGCAACTGCAGTCCTGTAAATGACTTCGGGCTGGTACATGGCTCGAAGTAGTACCTGCATCGTCTCATCGGGAGTCGTCATGAGCAGCGGTATCGAAGCCCAAGTCCTGCAGCCATACAAGTACGGATTCGTGACCGACATCGAGTCCGATGTCGTCCGGCCCGGCCTGAGCGAGGACACCATTCGCCTCATTTCGGCCAAGAAGGGCGAGCCGGAATGGATGCTCGACTGGCGGCTCCGGGCCTACCGCAACTGGCTGAAGATGGCCGAGCCGCACTGGTCCCACGTGAACTACGGCCCGATCGACTATCAAGCCATCAGCTACTACGCGGCTCCCAAGGCCATGCCGAAGCTCGACAGCCTCGACCAGGTGGATCCCAAGCTGCTCGAGACCTTCGAGAAGCTGGGGATCCCGCTCGGGGAGCAGAAGCGGCTCGCGGGGGTGGCGGTGGACGCCGTGTTCGACAGCGTGTCGGTCGGCACCACGTTCCGGGAGACGCTCGCCAAGCAGGGGATCATCTTCTGCGCGATCTCCGATGCGATCCGCGAGCACCCCGACCTGGTCCGGAAGTACATCGGATCGGTGGTGCCTCCCAATGACAACTACTTCGCGGCGCTGAACTCCGCGGTATTCACCGACGGTTCGTTCGCATACATCCCCAAGGGCGTGCGCTGTCCTCTGGAGCTCTCGACCTATTTCCGGATCAACGCCGGATCCACGGGCCAGTTCGAGCGCACGCTGATCATCGCCGAGGAGGGGAGCTACGTCAGCTACCTCGAGGGCTGCTCGGCGCCGATCCGGGATGAGCACCAGCTGCACGCGGCGGTGGTGGAGCTGGTCACGCTCGACGACGCGGAGATCAAGTACTCGACCATCCAGAACTGGTATCCCGGTGACGAGGAAGGCCGAGGCGGCATCTACAACTTCGTGACCAAGCGCGGGAAGTGCATCGGCCGGAACTCGAAGATTTCCTGGACGCAGGTGGAGACCGGATCGGCGATCACCTGGAAGTATCCCGGGTGCATCCTGCAGGGCGACAACTCGATCGGCGAGTTCTACTCGGTGGCGGTGACCAACAATCGCCAGCAGGCCGATACGGGCACAAAAATGATCCACCTGGGCAAGAACACGCGCTCGACGATCGTGTCGAAGGGGATCTCGGCGGGCCGGGGGCAGAACACGTATCGCGGGCTCGTGAAGATCATGAAGGGCGCCGAGGGCGCGCGCAACTACTCGCAGTGCGATTCGATGCTGATCGGCGACCAGTGCGGTGCCCACACGTTCCCGTACATCGACGTGCGAAACAGCACGGCGATCATGGAGCACGAAGCGTCCACATCGAAGATCGGCGAGGACCAGATCTTCTACTGCAAGCAGCGCGGACTTTCCGCTGAGGACGCCGTGAGCATGATCGTGAACGGGTTCTGCAAGGAAGTGTTCAAGGAGCTGCCGATGGAGTTCGCCATCGAAGCGCAGCGGCTCCTGGGCATCAGCCTGGAAGGCAGCGTCGGATGAGCCCACGCACAGCCCTTGCTCCAGATTGAGAACCTCCACGTCGCGGTGGAGAGCAAAGAGATCCTGCGCGGCATCGACCTGACGGTCGAAGCGGGCGAAGTGCACGCGATCATGGGGCCGAATGGCTCGGGCAAGAGCACGCTCGCCCAGGTGCTTGCCGGCCATCCGGCGTTCACCGTCACCGAGGGAAGCGTCCGCTACCGCGGCGCCGACCTGCTCGCCCTCAAGCCCGAAGAGCGGGCCCGCGAAGGCGTGTTCCTCGCGTTCCAGTATCCGGTGTCGATCCGGGGCATCACCAACGCCTACTTCCTGCGCGCGGCGCTCAACGCGATCCGCAAGCAGCGGGGTGACGAGGAGCTCGGACCGGTCGAGTTCATGGACCTGCTCGAGGCCAAGCTCAAGGTCATCGGCTGGGACGACAGCTTCCTGGACCGGCCGGTGAACGAAGGCCTGTCGGGGGGTGAGAAAAAGCGCAACGAAATTCTCCAGCTGGCCGTGCTCGAGCCCAAGTTCGCCATTCTGGACGAGACGGACTCCGGGCTCGATATCGACGCGCTCAAGACGGTGGCTCACGCGGTGACGCTGTTGCGGCGCCCCGACAACGCCGTCGTGCTCGTCACCCACTACAACCGGATTCTGACGCACATCGCGCCGGACTTCGTGCACGTGCTGTCGGGTGGGCGGATCGTCAAATCCGGTGGGAAGGATCTTGCGCTCGAGCTCGAAGCGAAGGGCTACAACGAGTGGGCGCGGGACGAGGCACCCGTGGCATGACGCAACCGGTGGACGTCACCGGCCGCTACGTCGCGGACTTCAGGAAATTCGCGGGCAACGGCGCCGCCGGCGCTCCCGGGTGGCTGAGGGAGATTCGCGAGGCGGCGATCGCCCGGTTCGCGGCGCTCGGATTCCCCACCATGAAACAGGAAGCGTGGCGATTCACGAGCACCGCGCCGATCGCGGAGACGCCGTTCGCGCTCGCTGGACGGGCAGGCGGCGCGCCCTCGGGAAAGCTCCAGGTGCTCTTTCTTGCCGGCCCGCGCGCGGCCCGCGCTGTGTTCGTGGACGGCCGCTTCGCGCCCGACCTCTCGAGCCTGACCGGTCTGCCTCCCGGGGTTCGCGCGGGGAGTCTCGCTGCGGCGCTCACAGCGGCTCCCGACCTGACGCGTGCCCACCTGGCGCACTACGCCCCTTACGAGACGAACGCATTCGCCGCGCTCAATACTGCGTTTCTCGCCGATGGAGCGGTGATTCACGTGCCCGCGGGCGTGACCGTCGACCGGCCGATCGAGCTCGTCTTCGCCACGTCGGGCAGCGGCGACCCGACGGTGTCGCATCCGCGCAGCCTCGTGGTCGTGGAGCGCGGCGCCCGGGTGACGGTGGTCGAACGTCACGTCGCGCTCACGGACGGCGTCTATTGGACGAATGCCGTCACCGAAGTCGCGGTGGGTGAGGGGGCACGAGTCGACTATTACCGTATCCAGAGCGACAGCCGCGTGGCGTACCACATCGCGACCACGCACACGACGCAGGGTCGGGACAGTACGCTGGCCTTGCACCCGATCACGCTCGGCGCCGGGTTGTCGCGGCACGACATTGCCACAACACTCGCCGGGAGCGGCGCCCAGCTGGTGCTGAACGGGTTCTACCTGCTGCGAGGCAAGCAGCACGCCGATCATCACACCGTGATCGAGCACGCGCAGCCGCATTGCACGAGCCATGAGTTCTTCAACGGCATCCTGGGCGAACAGGCGCATGGCGTCTTCACCGGACGCATCATCGTGCGTCCCGGCGCGCAGCGCACCGATTCGAAGCAGACCAACAACAACCTGCTGCTCTCGGGCGAAGCCCGGGCCGACAGCCAGCCACAGCTCGAGATCTATGCGGACGATGTAAAGTGCACGCACGGCTCGACCATGGGTCCGCTCGATGAGACCGCGCTCTACTACCTGCGGAGCCGCGGCCTGTCGCCCGACATGGCGGCTGGTCTGTTGACCTACGGCTTTGCCGCCGAGATCCTCGGGCGCATGGAGCATCCGGAGCTGCGCAACGAGCTCGATCTCGTGATCCGCGCGCGCCTGGCGGACCGCTCCTCGGGCGGGCGGCGGGTCTAGTGCTCGACACCGCCCGGATCCGGGCCGACTTCCCCCTGCTGCGCGAGCTGGAAAACGGACACCGGCTCGTCTATCTCGACAACGCGGCGACCACGCAGAAGCCCGAGTCGGTGCTGCGGGCGATCGCCGAGTACTATCGCACCACCAACGCCAACGTCCACCGCGGCGCCTACGACCTCGCCGTACGGGCGACGGAAGCGTATGAGGCCGCACGGGCAAGCGTCGCACGGTTCGTGAACGCCTGGGCGCCGGAAGGCGTGGTGTTCACGCGCGGCACGACCGAAGCGATCAACCTGGTGGCCCACGCGTACGGCCGGGCCAACGTGCGCGCCGGTGACACGGTCGTGGTGACCGCCATGGATCACCATTCGAACCTGGTACCCTGGCAGATTCTCTGCGAAGAAAAAGGCGCCACCATCTCGATGGTGGAGATCACGGAGGATGGCCGCCTCGACTTGTCCGATTTCGGACGGGCGCTCGAGCGCCGGCCGAAGATCGTCGCGTTCCCGTACGTCTCCAATGCGTTGGGAACTGTGAACCCGGTTGCCCAGCTCGTCCGGCTGGCGCACGCCGCCGGTGCGGTCGCGGTGGTCGACGGTGCGCAGTCCACGCCGCACCTGCGGGTGGACGTTCAAGCGCTCGATTGCGATTTCTATGCGCTGTCCGGCCACAAGATGCTCGGGCCGATGGGGTCGGGCGCGCTCATCGCCAAGCCCGCGCTGCTCGAGGCCATGCCGCCGTATCAGGGCGGCGGCGAAATGATTTCGCGCGTGTGGGACGATCATTCGACCTACAACGCGATCCCACACAAGTTCGAGGCGGGGACGCCCAACGTGGAAGGCGCGGTCGGGCTCGCGGCGGGCATCGCGTACCTCGAGGCCGTCGGCATGGAGCGGATCGCCGAGCACGAGGTTGCGTTGGCGCGCGCCGCCATGGAGCGGCTGAGCCAGGTGGAGGGCATCACCTTGTATGGGCCCCGCGAGCATCGCGCCGGGGTGGTCTCGTTCACCTACGGGGACATTCATCCCCACGACCTGGCGACGATCGTCGATCAGGACGGCGTGTGCATCCGGGCCGGTCATCACTGCACCCAGCCCTTGATGCGACGCCTCAACATCGCGGCGACGGCGCGGGCGTCCTTCTACCTCTACAACGACCACGACGACATCGACGCCCTGGTGGGCTCGCTGGTCAAAGCTGGAGCGCTGTTTGGATACGTCCCGGCCTGAGCCGAGGCTCAGCGCGCTCTACCAGGAGTTGATCCTCGATCACTACCGGCGGCCCCGCAACAAAGGGGTGCTCGAGCAGCCGACCCACGCGATCGTCTTGAACAACCCCCTGTGTGGCGACGAGATCGAGTTGCAGCTGCGCATGGACGGGGATGTGATCAAAGAGGTGCGATTCATCGGTCGCGGCTGCTCGATCAGCCAGGCTGCCGCTTCGATGATGACGCAGATCGTGAAGGACAAGCGGCTGGCCGACGCGCTCGCGTTGGCGGACCGGATGAGCGCCATGATGCACGGCGATGAGTCCGCCGCCGCCGACAAGGGGCTGGGTGATCTCCGGGCACTCGCCGGGGTCGCGAAATTCCCGGTCCGGATCAAGTGTGCGTTACTTCCCTGGAACGCGCTCAAGGACGCCGTGAAGTCCTGACGGACGCCTCCGCGGCCGGCCTGCCCCGCCCCGCGCCTCTCCCGCCTGCCCTTGTGTTGGACCATATCACCAAACGGTTCGCGGGTCACACGGTGGTGGACGACCTGTCGCTCACAGTCCCGACGGGCGTCATCTACGGATTGCTGGGTCCCAACGGAGCGGGGAAAACCAGCACCATCCGGATGATGCTGGACATCCTCCTCCCGGACGCTGGTCGCGTGCGGCTGTTCGGGGGATCCGGCACGGCGCGGGATCACTCGGCACGGATCGGGTACCTCCCCGAGGAGCGGGGGTTGTACCGCCGGATGCGGGTGCTCGATGTCCTGGTGTTCCTCGGCGAGATGAAGGGGGTCGATCGCCGGGCTGCACGCGCCCGCGCGCTTGCCTGGCTCGAACGCCTGGGACTGGGCGGGTGGCACGCCCGTCGCGTCGACGACCTCTCCAAAGGGATGCAGCAGAAGGTCCAGTTCATCTCGACCCTGCTCCACGACCCCGCGCTGGTGATTCTGGACGAGCCGTTCGCCGGCCTCGATCCCGTGAACGCCCAGGTTCTCAAGGATGTGGTCCTGGACCTCCGCAACGGTGGGGTCACGGTGTTGCTGTCCACGCACGTCATGGAGCAGGCCGAGAAATTGTGCGACCAGCTGTGCATCGTCGCGCACGGCCGCAAGCTCGTGGACGGTCCCCTGGCGGAGATCAAGCGCATGCATGGTGGCCAGCATCTGACCATCGGCTTCGACGGGCGCACGGATACGGCCGCCCTGCGGATCTTCGCCGACCGGCGGCTCGTGTCCAAAGTCGACGACTACGGGCAATACGCTGAAGTCGAGCTCCCATCCGGCACCGATCCACAGGAGCTGCTGCGAGAGCTGGTGCAATCGGGCGTGCGGCTCGCGCGCTTCGAGCTGGTGGAGCCGTCGCTGCACAAAGTTTTCATAGACTTGGTGGGCGCCGAACGCGGGGAGACGCCGCGTGCGTAAGGTCTGGGCGGTGATCCGGCGCGAGTTTCTCGAGCGGGTGCGCCGCAAGTGGTTCTGGGTCTCGGCCCTGCTCGGTCCGATTTTCTTTGCCGCGGTGTTTCTGCTGCCGGTCGTGTTCGCGTCCGCCGGCGGAACCAAGCGAATCGCCGTCGTGGACGGCACGAACGCGGACTTCGGCGCGCGGGTCATCGCCGCTCTGAACGCCGGCACCACGCTCCGCGGTGTCCTCGTAAGCGCAGGCACCAGCGTGCTCGATTCGCTCATGGGAGAGGTCGGTGCCAAGCGCCTCGACGGTGTGCTGATTCTCTCGGAGGATGTGGTGGCGACCGGGGTGGCGGAGTACCGGGCATCGAACGTGTCGGCGCTGCGCGATATCAAGGAGCTCGAGACCATACTGTCGAGCGTGGTCACGGCGGCCCGGCTCGAGCGTGCGGGTGTCGATCCGGACGTCCTGACGCGGGCACGGCAAGGGATCACCCTCATCACGACCAAAGTCTCCGGGTCGCATGCGACGGGAGAAAGCGCGGCGCAATCGTTCTCGCTGGCGTACTTCATGGCGGTCATCCTGTACATGGCGATCGTGATGTACGGCGTGAACGTGAAGAGCGCGGTGCTCGAAGAGAAAACGACGCGGATCGTCGAGGTGCTGGTGTCGTCGATCCGGCCGTTTCCGCTGCTGCTTGGTAAGGTCCTCGGTGTCGGAGCGGTGTCGCTGTTTCAATTCCTGCTCTGGGGGATTGCCGCGAAGGCCCTGCTCGGCGTGGGGTCGGCGCTCGGGGGGCATTGGGGCGGTCTCGACACGCCGGAGCCCCTGTTTCGGATCCCGCAGGTGTCGGGCGCAACGGTCTTCATCTTTCTCGCCTACTTCATCGGCGGGTTTTTCCTGTACGCCGCGATGTTCGCCGCTGTAGGCGCAATGTCTTCGAACGAGCAGGAGGCCCAGCAGGCACAACAGCCGATTGTGTACCTCCTGGTGGTCGCGTTCCTCTCCATGTTCGCGCTCCTCAACAATCCCGAGTCTGCCCTCGCCGTGACATTGTCACTCATTCCCTTCACCTCCCCGATCGCAATGCCGGTGCGCTGGGCGGCGGGCGACCTGCCCGCGCTGGAGCTCGCGGCTTCACTCGTTTTGCTCGCGGTGGGGATCGTCGGCGCCACGTGGGTGGCGGCGCGGATCTACCGCGTGGGGATTCTGATGACGGGAAAGCGGCCCAGCCTGAGGGAACTAGTAAGGTGGGTAAAGGCAGCGTAGAGGAAATGCAAAGAGCTAGACGACGATAGACGGCAAGCGGCGGACAGGTGTTAGTGCGTAGGTCGGGTACGGACTGCAAGCGAATGATTCCCCATCTGCTCCTCTTGATCCTATCGTCCGGTACCATGCCCAACCATCAGACGCTCAAGGCATGGCAGCACGCGCAGCGACTCGCGGTCGAGTGCGTCAAGGCGGCCCAGGCGTTTCCGGAATGCGAACAGACCGTTCTTGCCGACCAACTCCGGCGCGCCTGCTACAGCGTTCCCCTGAACATCGCGGAAGGAACCGCCCGGAAGGGGTCGAGAGAGTACCGACGCTACCTCGACATCGCGTGGGGGTCCTTGGCGGAAGTGGAAACGGCCCTGGGGATCGCGCACGAGGTCGGCTACCTGCGGCCCGCTGAGTTCGGTCGCCTGGAGGCACTCGCCACGGAGACGAGCAAGACCTTATTCGGGTTGATGAGGAAGATCGGCCAGTCCGCCGAGAAATCTCCTAATCCCGTTGACTCCCGCCTGTTTCCCGCTGCCCGTCTGTGCGCCTATGCCGTTCCTGCTCCCTAGTAGTTTCCTGCCATGCCTGTTGACTATGACGTGATTGTTGTCGGTGCCGGCCACGCCGGCTCCGAGGCCGCCGTCATGGCCGCGCGATTGGGTGCCCGCGTCCTGCTCCTGACGTCGAACCTCGATACCATCGGCCAAATGAGTTGCAATCCCGCGATCGGCGGAATTGCCAAGGGGACCGTGGTGCGCGAGGTCGATGCGCTCGGCGGCGTGATGGGGCGGGCCGCTGACCGGGCCACGATCCATTTTCGTATGCTCAACCGCTCCAAGGGCCCGGCGGTGTGGGCGCCCCGCGCGCAATGCGACCGCACACTGTACCGCCGCGCGGTTCGCACGCTGCTCGAACGCGTCGAGGGAATCGAGCTGGCGCAGGGCATGGTCACGCGCCTGATCGTCGAGGGAGCCGCGCTGCACGGGGTCGAGCTGGCCGACGGGCGGCGACTCACATCGCGCGCCGTGGTGATCACGGCCGGTACGTTCTTGCGCGGCCGCATTCACCTGGGCACTGACACGGCGATTCCCGCCGGGCGCGCGGGCGATCAACCGGCGGTCGCGATCGCGCAACATATTGAAGATATTGGACTTATCTCATCGCGCTTCAAGACCGGGACGCCGCCGCGGATCGATGGACGAACCGTCGACTGGTCGAAGGTAGAGCGTCAGGACGGCGACGGTGTCGAGTATCGCTTCTCATACTTCGAACGCGATGTCCTGCCGCGCCAGGTCCCCTGCTGGATCACGTGGGCCGGACCCCGCGCCAAGCAGATCATTCAGGAGCACATCCACGAGTCGGCCTTGTACGGCGGAGCGATCAGCGCCCGAGGCCCGCGGTATTGCCCATCCATTGAAGACAAGATCGTCAAGTTCCCCGCCGCGGAGCGCCATCAGATATTCCTCGAGCCGGAGGGGCTCGACACGCATGAGTTGTACGTGAACGGGCTCTCCACCTCGCTGCCCGTCCCCGTGCAGCTCGAGCTGCTGCACGCTGTGCCCGGTCTCGAGCGGGCCGCGATGACGCGCCCGGGCTACGCGATCGAGTACGACTACTATCCTCCCACCCAGCTCACGCCGTGGCTCGAGACCAAGGCGGTGGAGCATTTGTTTTTCGCTGGTCAGATCAACGGCACGACAGGGTATGAAGAGGCCGCGGGTCAGGGAGCAGTGGCCGGGGTCAACGTGGTCCGACGGTTGCGCGGTGAGGAGCCCGTGATCCTGGGACGGGACGACGCATACATCGGTGTACTGGTGGACGACCTGGTCACGCGCGGTGTCGACGAGCCGTATCGCCTGTTCACGTCGCGCTCCGAGTTTCGCTTGTTGCTCCGCCAGGACAACGCGCTGCGGCGGCTGGTGCCCCTGGCAGAGCGCCTGGGGTTGCTCACCCCCGCAGAGCTGCGAGTGGCGGAGCAGCAGCTGCGCGCTGAAGAACGGCTGCTCGAGACGGCGCAGGCAACGACGATCACACCCGCGCAAGCGGCGCCGGTGCTGGCGGCGTCGGGAACCAGCCTTGCCGAAGCCGATCGCGTAGCCGCGGTCGCGCGGCGTCCGGGAGTTTCACTGCGTGCGCTGCTCGAGGCCGCGGGGATCTCGGTGGCAGGCGACGACGCGCTCGCCGCCGTGGAGATCGAGATCAAGTACGCGGGCTACCTCGCGCGCGAGCGCGAGGCCGCCAGCCGCTTGGCCGAGATGGCGTCGTTCGAGTTGCCCGCCGACCTGCCCTACCTCGAGCTGAAGAGTCTCGCGACCGAGGCGCGACAAAAGCTCAACAGCGTTCGTCCCGCGACGCTGGCGCAAGCGGCCCGGGTGCCTGGCGTTTCCCCGAGCGACCTTCACAACTTGGTGGTCGAGGCGTTTCGTCGCCGTCGTTCCGTTGCGTAACACGTCGTAATCCAATTGGTTAAGGGATCTCGCCTCCCTGTTTCACGTGAAACTTCCCTCTTTACAATCGCGGTCCTGCTTCAGTATATTCTAACCGCAATGCAGAACTCATATATAAGTCATTATAATACAATAACTTACGAATGTCGCGCGTAATCGCGATCGCGAATCAGAAGGGCGGTGTCGGCAAGACGACCACCGCCGTGAATCTCGCCGCCTCGCTCGCGACCGCGGAGCGGAAGACGCTGCTCATCGATGGCGATCCTCAAGGGAACTCGACGAGCGGTGTCGGCATCGAGCGCGATCGCATTCGTTACTCGCTGTACGACGTGCTCATGGAGAACCGGCCGCTCGAGGACGCGCGCTTCGCGCACGTCCACTTCCCTTTCCTCGATCTCATTCCCTCCAACCAGGATCTGGTAGGTGCCGAGCTCGAGCTGGTGAATCGCAAAGGGCGCGAGATGGCCATGAAGCGCGCGCTGCGCGATATCCGCGAGCAGTACCAATACGTGATCATCGACTGTCCGCCGTCGCTCGGTCTCATCACCCTGAACATGCTGACCGCCGCCGACAGCGTCGTGATTCCGATTCAGTGCGAGTACTACGCGCTTGAAGGACTCTCGCAGCTCCTCAACACGATCAAGCTCGTCCAACGAAACTTCAATCCGACGCTGGCGATCGATGGCGTCCTGCTCACCATGTACGACGCGCGGCTCAACCTCTGCAAGCAGGTGGCGGAGGAGGCGAAGGAGTATTTCGGGCCGCGCATGTTCGGCATCACGATTCCCCGCAACGTGCGGTTGGCCGAAGCGCCGAGCTTCGGTAAGCCGATCCTCCTGTACGACGTCCAGTCGGTCGGCGCCCGGAGCTATCTCGCCGTGGCGCAGGAGTTGATCGCTCGCGTCGAACGGGCGGAGTCCCCTGCCCCCCCCGCGGTTGAACCGCTGCCCGAGGTGCCCGCATGACCGAAGTCACCGTTGGACGCCGCCGGCTCGGCCGAGGGCTCGAAGCCCTACTCGGCCCCACCCGCGAGGACGCCGAGCGCGACGGCAGTCTGGTCGAGTTGGCAGTCGTCGATATCCGCCCGAATCCCTTCCAACCCCGTCAAGACGTCGACCCCGCTGCACTCGAGGAGCTCAAGGCGTCCATCCGTCAGGCGGGTCTGCTGCAGCCGATCGTCGTCCGACCGAGCGGCGCCGGATACGAGCTGATCGCCGGGGAGCGGAGGCTGCGCGCGTGCCAGGCGCTCGGCTGGGAGCGCATCCCCGCCGTCAAGCGGGAAGTCGACGATCGCACCGCCCTGACCCTCGCCCTCATCGAAAACTTGCAGCGGGACGACTTGTCGCCCGTTGACGAAGCGCGCGGCTATGAGCGCCTGCTCGCGGAATTCAGTTTGGCGCAACAGGACGTTGCGGACGCCGTCGGGCGCGACCGCTCCACGGTGGCGAACGCGCTCCGACTCCTCAAGCTGCCCGCCGCCGTGCTCACGATGCTGCACGAAGGGCACCTGTCGGTGGGGCACGCCCGCGCGTTGCTCGCGGTCGAGGACCCGCGCGCTGCCGCGCAGCTTGCGCGGGAAGCGGTCGCGCAGGGTTTTTCGGTGCGCGAGATCGAAGATCGCGTGCGGGGCGGGCGCGCACCCGTCCGTCGCCCGCGTCTCAAACGCGGCGTCGGTCAGGCGCCCGAGGTGCGCCGCGTCGAAGACGCACTGCGCCGCCGTCTCGGGACCGACGTGCGCGTCACGCTGCGAGCGAAAGGGAAGGGGCAGATCCATGTCGCGTTCTACTCCAACGACGATCTGGCTCGCCTGCTCGAGCTCGTACTGGGCGCGCCGTTCGACGGATGAAGCCGCGCGGCGTCACGATCGTCGTCCACATCGACGGCGATCCCAGCACCAAGAAGTATCACGTCCCGCTCTGGGCGTTCGAGGCAGGGAAGTGGAGCGCCGTCACGGTCGCTCTGCTGGTAGTGTTGTTCTTCGCGTTCGCGGAGCCGCTGACCTACGCGGCCGCACGGGTGCCGGGACTGGAACGCGAAGTCGCGCGTCTGAGCAAGGAGAATGGTCGCGTCCAAGCGCTCGCCCAGGCGCTGAGCCGGGCGGAGGCGAACTATCAGGAGTTGCGGCAGCTGCTCGGTGGCCGCGCGGGCGCGGCGCCTGCGCCGATGCCCGAGGAGGACATGATGCGTGCCGTGGCGCTGCGGGCGAGCATTCCCACCGCGGCTCCCGTTCCGCCTTCGACTCCTCTTCGACCCCGGCAGTGGCGCGGCACCGGCACCGGCCACGACACCGACTCCGCCGCCGCCGGCACCGACGCCAGCCCGGCATCGAGGCCGGCACCGACTGCGGCAGCAGCGGCGGCACCGGCGGCAGCGGCACCGGCACCGGCACCGGCGCCTGTACCGGCAGGGACTGGGACGTCGTCATCGGCACGGAAGGCGCCGGAGTCGTCAGCATCACTGCGCTGGCCGCTGGACGCGGCGGGGTTCGTGACCCGCGGCGAAGTGAAGCCCGGCGACCCAGCGGAATCGCACTCCGGGATCGATATTGCAGTGCCCCTGGGCACACCGGTGCGCGCGGCGGGAGGCGCCGTGGTGGAGAAGGCGGGGACCGATTCCGCGTTTGGGCTGTTTGTGCTCTTGCTACATCCCGGGCACTATGAGACGCATGTATGGCCACGCGTCGCGGCTGCTGGTGCGAGAGGGCGATTCGGTGCAGGCGGGGCAGGTGATCGCGCTGTCCGGGAGCTCGGGGCACTCGACCGCGCCGCACCTGCATTTCGAAATTCGTCTCGACGGGAAATCGCTCGATCCGCTCACGATGGTGAAACGGGAGAATTGACATGGCCATCTTCACCGAGAAGGGACACGGCGCGCCGGAATCGCAGGGCGCGCTGTCAATCATCGGCCCCGGCATGCGGGTGGTGGGCGACATCACGGCAGACGGCGTGGTGAAGATTGAAGGCACCGTCGTCGGTACCGTGCGCGCCGGCCGGCAAGTGCTGGTTGCCAAGGGGGGCGAGGTCGAGGGTGACGTCGTCACTCGCGAAGCGATTATCGGCGGCGAGGTGCGCGGCACCGTGGTTGCCGAGGAGCGCGTGGAGATCCAGGCCACGAGCGTCGTGCACGGCGACATCACCAGCCGACGCTTGCTGGTCCATGAAGGAGGAGAGATCAACGGGGTCGTGCGCATGGGCGAAGAGGCCGCTGCCCCGCAGGCCGCCACGCCGGCCGCCGCCACCCCGGCCGGATCGTACTGGCACGCGACCGGAGCCCCACCGGGGATTATCCACATGGCACCGTTTCCTTCATGTGGATTCTCTAT
>CAWJMT010000029.1:0-11447 GCA_963844035.1 uncultured Gemmatimonadales bacterium | reverse complement strand
GATACCTCGCCAGTGCCTCTCCCGATTCCACACTGCTCCTTTTCGCGATGTCGCTGGCGAACCGGGCGTTGAACTTCCGGCGCGACAGCAGCGATATGGTCGCTGACTACCACGTCGAGCTGACCGTCCGGAGCGACAGCAACATCGTCCGCCAGGTCAATCGCGACGAGAAGGTGCGCGTTCGATCGGTTGCCGAGACGATGCGGCGCGATGAGAGCATCATCTTCCAGCAAATCCTCGTGGTACGTCCCGGGATCTACACGGTGAGCGTCGTGGCGCGGGACCGCACCAGCCCGGCCTACGCCCATTTCCAGCTCCTCGACACGGTGCCGCAGTTCGGCACGCCCGGGCTGGGCTGGCCGTTGCCGATCTACGAGGGAGCGGGGCGCACGCGGCAGACGCTCATGCCCGAGCTGGTGGCCAATCCACGGGGGGCGACGCCGTATGGGGAATCGGCCCGCTTCTATGTGGAGGGCTACGGGTTTGCGCGGGGCACCCGCGTCGCGGCGCGGATCGTCGATCTCGACAGCATCGAGCTGTGGCGGGACACACTCACGTTCGCGGATGGCCCCCTGGCCACCGTGCAGTTCGTGGTCAAGCCGGGCGTGCTTCCCGTCGGCCGCGCGATGTTCGAGGTCCACGCGGTCGGAGGCACGGCGCACACGGTCACGCCGCTCCTCATCACGTTCTCGGACGGGTGGGCGGTGCATCGGTTCGCGCAGACGGTGGATTTGCTGCGCTATTTCCCCCGCCAGGACCTGGTGGCGACCCTTGGGGCTGCGTCACCCGAGCAGCGGGGGGCGGCGTGGCGGGAATTCTACCGGGCGAGCGATCCGACGCCCGCCACCCCGCAGAACGAGCCGCTCGACAAATACTTCCATCGGATCGAGATCGCCAACCAGCGCTACGGCGAACCCGCGGGTCCCGGGTGGAAGACCGACCGCGGCCAGGTGTACATCACGCTGGGCGATGCTGATCAGGCATTCGAGGTGCCCGGCAAGTACGCGCCCGGCCTGCGGTGGGAGTACACGTCGTATCACGTGGTCCTGGCCTTTCAGGACGAAGCAGGGACGGGCAAGTACTTACTGACGGAGCAGTCGCGGGCGGACTACGAGCGAATCCTCGACCAGGTGCGGAGAGAGAATTGAACCGGACGGCGATGGAGGTTGGGACGATGCGGGGTGTCCTGCTCATGGCGACGGTCCTTGCCGTGACGCCGGCGCTTGCCGCGCAGAAGAAGACCGATTCCACGATGCCGTTGCCGGAGACGTCGCGGCGCATGCGCAATCTCGAGCCCAAAGCCGGGAGCGAGGGACCGAACGTCCAGGTGCATGAGGTCTGGCAGGTCGGGGCACCGCCGGAGATGCTGTTGTCGTGGTACCTGCGGCGGCTCAACTGGCTCAGCCCGAACAAGGACCGCGTGCTGGACACGTCCGAAGTGCGGGCCGCGGATACGCGGCCGCCGATGACCTATCACATCACGTTCCATACGTTCGACGACGAATGCCGCGATCCGGGGTGGACGCCGCCCCCGCCGGATAGTCCGCCACCGCCCTGTAAGGTCTGGCGGCTCGGCAGGGAAAAGCGGCGCGTGCTCGAGAACAACCGCGTTGGTTTCGAGCAATCCGTGTGGATCGACAGCGTCACATTCATGTGGATGACCCGTGAGCTCAGCGGTGAGATCTTGCGCCGCACGATCGTGCTGCGGGACGCCGGGATCACGGACGATTGGAAACGGTACAACCTCGTGTCGCAGATTACCCTTGAGCGCGAGGCGTTGACGCCGCCCACGCAGTAGCAGGCGGATGGCGCGCCCCATTTCGGGCGCGGCGCCTGATGAGCCCCGATAGCCAGAGAGGTTGCGTGCGAGACCTGCCGCTGTATCCGGTGCCGTCTTCCCGCGCCGTGTGGAGCGCCGTGTTCGCGGCGGCGGTGACGACGCTCGCGCCGGCGCTCGGCGCGCAGGCGCTCGACCCGACGATGCCGCTCCCACCCGGCGCGAGTCGCGAGAAGGGCGCGGAAACGAGCGACGGATCGAATGGCCGGTGGGTCCAGGTGTACCGCTCGAGCGCTCCAGTGGAAATGCTGCTGGGGTGGTATCAGCGGAAGATGACCCCGGGTGCCGACATCGCACTTGACACTGTCGATCTCCAGCCCGGCGAGGTGACGCTGACCAGCTCGCACGTGACGGAGCACAGCTTCGACGACGAATGCGCCGACACGGCCGCGAGTGTACTTCCGGCGTTCGGCTCCAACCCGCCGTGCAAGAAGTGGCGCCGTGGGATGGACAAGCGGCGCGCCCTGCAAAACTCCCGCCTCGGGATTCGCGAGGGCGTGTGGATCGATCATTTCACGATCACGTGGTACAGTCGCGAGAGCAATGGGGACCTGGTGCGCCGGCAGATCGTGGTGCGCGATGCGGGGCTGACGAGCAACTGGCAGCACGATCAGTTGCGCTCGCAAATCACGCTCGAGCGCGTGAGGAGACCCACGCCTCCCGCAGCCCCCGCGGCGCCTGCCGCCCCTCCCGTGGACTCCATGTCGCCCGCGAACAGTGCGGCTCCGGTGGATCGCGCCGCCCCCGCGGACACGACGCCCCGGTAGCGACGGGGATCGTGCGGTCTCGGACGATCACGGCGGCGGTCATGGTCGCAGCACTCTCGGCGTGCTCGTCGGCGTCCACGCAAGCCGGCCGTCAACCAACGCCCGACACGGTCGCCGAGGTGGTCATCTCGGACTACAAGTTCACCCCCATGACGCTGAGGGTCGCCGTTGGGACCACCGTGACGTGGGTCAATCACGACATGGCCCGCCATAGCGTCACGCGCAATTTCTCGGATGAGCCGTTCGACTCCGGTTTGCTGGGCAACCAGCAGGTCTTCACCCATACGTTCGGGACCACGGGGAGCTACAGCTACATCTGCACCCCCCACTCCGGCATGCAGGCCACGATCGTCGTGCAGTAGGTCACGCTCCGTCGTTATCTTCTAGGCTGGTTCGGGGCGGTAGCATTGCCGGGTTCTTGCGGCAGGGCAGATTGCAGGGTTAAGGGGCGTTAGCTCAGCTGGGAGAGCACCGCGTTTGCAACGCGGGGGTCGTCGGTTCGAGCCCGACACGCTCCACTCCATACCACGGGAACCACACTTCCACCTTAAGGAGCACATGCCGGATATCGCACCTGGAGAAGCGTGGATCTTGAACTCGCTCGGCGAAGCGGCGGGTGAGATGGGGATTGTCGGCGCGAGCGGCAATTGGTCCCCATCCCATGTGGGACTGACCACGGGCAAGTTCCACCTCACCGTCACCCTGGGTGCGAGGCAGCGCCAGGTGGCCTTTCTCCTCAAGGAGATGGAAGACGTTCTGAAAACGCCCCGGATACAGAGCGCCATCCGCTATCGGTTGGGTGGCGCGCTGCAGGCGATACGCTAGGCGCCGGGCCGTTCCCGGCCCGGCGCCCCGCTACAATCAAGACCTGCCCGAGTTGTCACTGCCCGTCGTAGTGGTCCTGCCCGTCGTAGTTGTCGTGCCCGCCGTGGTTGTCGTGCCCCCCGTCGTTGTCGTGGCCGTGCCCGTGCCCGTGCCCGTGGTCCTTTTCGGGTATCCCATCGTCGTGCTGGTACACAATCACGCACCCCAACGCCGCGACGCCAAACGGTGTACAGGCGGTGGTCGCCGTCGACGCCGGCACTCCCGTGAACACACGGTTCGCGGGGAAATCGCTGGCCGAGGGAATGACCGCGCCCACGGCCGGCACGTTTTGGAGCCACAGCCCTGTGCGTCCGTCGATCACACCGAGTGACCGCGTGTTCGCATTCGCCGGGTCGTTCGCGGCCACGTAAAAGCGGCCGTCGCCGTCGTTGAACCAGGTCTGGTCGCTGCCCGTGATCTCAGTGATCACATTGACCACGGCGCCGGTGCGCGAGTCGAACACGACTTCGCCCCGCCCGCACACCGGCATAATGACGTGGTGGTTTTTCTGGTCGATCGACATGTCGTTCATCATCCCGGTCGGCGGCGGTGTGATGGCGGGCATGAGGGTGGCGCAATCCGGCATCACGAACTTCTTCTCAACGCTGCGCGTCCTGCCATTGATCACTGCGATATACTCGGTCGCGCCCCGCGCCGGGTCGCACGTTGCGGCGTTGTTGCACGTCGGGACTGGAAGAAGGAGGCGACGGGTGGAACGATCGAATACCGGCGCCTCGGGGGTGCCTCGCGCATCGGGGAACGAGATGGTGCCGAGGACTGCGTAGGGCCGGCGCGCATCGATGAATGACACGTACGGAGCCAGCGGCGCGTGCGTCGTGACATCGAGCGGGTTCGGATTCGTGACTATGATCACGCGATTGACGGGATCGTAGGTCATTTCGTTGGTGCGGCCGCAGAAGTGCGTCGTCTCAGTCCCGCCGTCGCACGCGGCGATCGCCGTGCTGGTGGTGTGGACGATCGAGAGTGACAGCAGGTCCACGAGCTGCACCTGGCTGTTGCCGTCCGACACCCACATGCGGTGTCCGTTGACCGGCGCCATGCTGTTCGGACCCTGGCCGTTCGTGGTAGCCGTGCCGCCGCCGGCGGTCGCCGCACCCACGAAACCCGTCACCCGACCCCTGTACTCGTAGCGCCGCAGGTCGATGACGTCCACGCCCTTGTTGGCTTGGTCGGCGATGTACAAGGCGTTGCGTTCGTGGACAAACCAGCTCTTCGCGATGCCGGCGAGCGGATTGTCGGGCACCGTCACCGCACACAGGATGTCAACGGGATCGGACCGCTTGTCGCGATCCCTGTCGTCCACACACGGACTCGCGGGACCAGTCGCTGTCATGCGAAGCGAAAGCGCACCGGGCGGCGAGGTGGGCGGCTGCGACTCGCAGCTCAGCCCGACGACGGCGCCGACCAGCACTGAAGCGAGGTACAGGGGCTTCATGAGACCTCCCGAGGAGGCGATGGTGATGCCGATGGCAGGGTAGCCTCAAGACGGGGCGGCGTCCAACGCGGGCGTCGGGCGACTGAGCGGAACCCAAGACGCATCCAGGCCATCGGCCTGGACTGCCGATCATACGGGCGCCGCCGGGGACTCGCAAGAGTCCCACTGGTCGATCGAAGGTGTTGATGCAGCGAGTGCGAACGCGCAAAGGCTGTTGCGTTGACGCAGCAGCCCGAACGGGTGGGCGCCGCGGGCGTCTGTGGTTCCTGAATGTCCCGTCAAGTCGTACTCTTGTAGCGCCTGCAGCCATTGGATGTTGTGACCCCTTCCCAGCTGCGTGACTACGTCGAGCCGGCCGTGCTGCGAGACGGTGGCTCAATCATCATCCGGGCGATCCGCCCGGCGGACAGGCTGCTCCTCGCCGAGCTGTTTCGGCACCTGACCCCGCAGTCGATGCAGTTCCGTTTCCTTGGCGCGAAGAACGCGCTCACGAGCCACGACCTGGACGCGATGGTGGACCTGGACTTTGACGCGCGCGTCGGGCTCGCGGCGATCCATCGGGAGGATGGACAGGAGCGAATCCTCGGGGTTGCCCACTGTTTCCGCACCAGCCGCGCGGACGAGACGCGGCGCGCCGAGTTCGCCGTGGCCGTCGCCGAGGAGCACCACGGGCGCGGAATCGGGACGGTGCTGCTCGAGCACCTCGCACATCTCGGCCGGGCGCAGGGGCTCCAGGAGTTCGAGGCGCTGGCGCTCGCCGGCAACGTGGGAATGCTGAAGGTGTTCGCCGATAGCGGCTTTACCGTGCGCGAAACCGATGAGGCAGGCGTCTTCCATCTCGTCTTTCCGATTCGCGCGACGGACCAGTTCCTGCAGGCGACCACGGCCCGCGAGCGGCACGCCGCGGCCGAGAGCGTCCGGGTGTTCTTCGAGCCCCGCTCGGTCGCGGTGATCGGCGCATCGCGCCGTGCCGGCACCATCGGCCGGACCATCGTGGAAAACGTCGTGCGCTGCGGGTTCCGCGCTCCCGTCTATCCTGTCAATCCGGAGGCAAAGGAAATCGCGGGCCTGCGGTGCTATCCGAGCGTGAGTGAGATCGGGAGGGACGTGGATCTCGCCGTCGTCGCCGTGCCGGCGGCCAAGGTCGAGGAGGTCGCGGCAGACTGCGCCCGCGCGGGCGTGCGCGGCCTCGTGGTCATTTCGTCGGGGTTCGCCGAAGCGTCCGCCGAGGGGCGGCTGGCGCAGGACCGCCTGCGCCGCGTCGTCCGCGGCGCGGGGATGCGCATGGTGGGTCCGAATTGCATGGGTGTGCTGAACACCGACCCGGCGGTCTCGCTCAATGCGACCTTCGCGCCGACGTGGCCTCCCGCCGGCAACGTGTCTATCCTGTCCCAGAGCGGCGCGTTGGGCCTCGCTATGCTGGAGCACGCGGAAGGCCTGAACATCGGCATCGCTGGGTTCGTCTCTGCCGGCAACAAGGCTGATGTCTCGGGCAACGACGTGCTCTCCTACTGGGCCGATGATCCGCGCACCGCTGTCATCGCGCTCTATCTCGAGAGCTTCGGGAATCCGCGCACGTTCGCGCGCCTGGCGCCGGAGATCGCCCGGCGCAAGCCCATTGTCGCCGTGAAGTCGGGGCGCTCCGCCGCGGGCACACGCGCCGCGTCGAGCCACTCGGCCGCGCTCGCGAGCCTCGACGTGGGGGTGGACGCACTGTTCGCCCAAGCCGGGGTCATCCGCACCAACACGTTGGAGGAGCTGTTCGACGTCGTGGCGCTCCTCTCCACGCAGCCGGTCGCGGAGGGCACCCGCATCGGCGTGGTGACCAACGCCGGAGGGCCCGGCATTCTCCTCGCCGACGCCTGCGAGGCCCACGGGCTCGCGTTGCCGAGCCTCGCGCCGGAGACCGTCGCGCGGCTGCGATCACGTCTGCCGGCGCAGGCGGGTCTCACGAACCCGGTGGACATGATCGCCTCCGCCACTCCGGAGCAGTTCGCAGCAGCCATCGAGGCGGTGGGGCGCGACCCCAACGTCGACGCCCTGGTGGTGATCTACATCCCGCTCCTCTTGACCAAACCCGACGACGTCGCCGCGGCCATCGCGCGGGCGGCGGGGACCATACCGTCTCACAAGCCGATCGCCACGGTATTCATGTCCTCGAAGGGTGTCCCCGCGATCCTGTCCCAGGGGCCCCGCGGCCCGATTCCTTCGTACAGCTTCCCCGAGAACGTGGCCGGCGCGCTCGCCGCGGTGAGCCGGTACGGGCGCTGGCGCCGCCGGCCGCGCGGCTCGTTCGTGACGCTCGACCGAGACCGTGAAGCCGCCATCCGCCGGTGCATCGACCCGATCCGCGAGAGCGCGGCCAACCCAGTGTGGCTGTCGATGAGCAACGTGTCTGCCATTCTCGGAGCAGCGGGCCTCCCCGTCGCGCCGTTCGAGGAGACCGCGGCCGATCCTGCCGCGGCGGCGGCTGCGGCCGAACGGCTCGGCTACCCCGTGGTGATGAAGGCCGTCGCGCCTGGCCTCGTCCACAAAAGCGACGTGGGCGGCGTGATGCTCGGGCTCGGCTCGCGCGACGCCGTGGAACGCGCCGCGCGCAGCATGACCGAGCGGCTGCGGGACACTGGAACGTCCCCGACAGGACTCGTGCTGCAGCGGCAGGTGGATGGGGGGGTGGAGGCGCTCGTCGGCGTGACGACGGACGCGAGCCTGGGCCCCATCCTGGTGGCGGGGTTGGGTGGCGTCACGGTCGAGCTGCTGCGCGATGTGGCCTTCCGCCTCACCCCGGTCTCGGACCTGGACGCCCGGGAGATGCTCGCCGGGTTGAAGACGTCGAAGCTGCTGGACGGGTTCCGCGGCTCGCCGCCGGCGGATCGTCAGGCCCTCGTCGACGTCATCTTGAAGCTGTCGGCACTGGTGGAGAGCGTGCCCGAGCTACTCGAGCTCGAACTCAACCCGGTGAAGGTGCTCGCGCCGGGGAACGGCGCGGTCGTGGTGGACGCCCGCATGCGGATCGCCGGACGCGCGTAGCTCCAGGCCGGCGCCCCCTGCCTGGCTAGAAGGCCATAGTCAGGCCGAGCGTCCACTGTGTCGTCCCGAGCTCCCGATCCCAGGTTCCCTCGGCGTGGGCTCGGACGTTTCGCCGCACCAGGTAGCCCAGGCCGCCGGTGACGGCCTCATAACGCGAGAGGCCCGGAGGGCCTCCCAGGCGCACGTCGAGCAGCGGCTGGCTCGCGTCGATCAGGGGTGATGACCCTTGGCTCGTTCGGCGTGAATGTGGGACTGGCGTCCTCGCGATGAATGAGCTGCGTACGCAGCGTCACGGGGCCAAGCGTCCGGGCTGCTGGCGGCTTAACAGAACCATGAAGGGACGATGACAATTTCGTCAGAGTCCTGGACTCGAATCCTCGCGGCACACTATGATGTGTCAGGCACTAGTGCCCTGGAGGCCTTATGCGTCTCGCAAGCGTCTGCATGCTCACCCTCGCGCTTCTCGCAAGCCCCGCTTGCTACCGAACGAAAGCGGTCACAGTCGCCGACGCGCCCGCCGACACGCGCGCGTGGTTGACCTTGAGTGATCAATCGGTGGTGCTCCTATACGGTCCGCAAATCTACGGCAAGCGGCTGGTGGGGTACGTTGACGGCAAGTACGAGGAATACCTCATCGCCGACGTGAAGGCGGTGCACGTGCGCCACGTCGACGGCACCCGCACGGCCGTGCTGGTCGCCGCCGGCGCGGTGGGGTTCGTCGGCTTCGCATACGCGCTTACCGGCGCGGCCAAGAGTAGCCCGCCGGACTATTGTGACGCGCCGGAACACGTGGACGAGCCCATCTGCCAAGGCATGTGATGCATTCCCCCTCTACCACTGGTGCTTCGCGACTGCGGTGCGCCGGCGCCGCGGCTATGCTGTGCCTGCTCGGCGCCGCGCTCGCCCACGCGCAGCGACCGGGTCGCTGGACCGTGGATTCCAAATGGAGCCTGGCGTGGTGGCAAGTGGATCCGCATCTGAACCATCTGTGGGCGACGACGTGCCCGTCGGAGCCCTCGTGGCAACCCGGGGAGGGTCGCAGCACCGGATGGTCGGTCCGTACAGGCCCCGACATGAAGACGTACTCGTTTGCCGCCGTTTCCGACACGATCCACGTGCCCCTCTACCCGCGACGCACGGCGCGCCCGATCTGCAAGGAAGCGGTGCAGGGCCATCTCGTGGTCTCCGACTCCGTCACTGGCCGGGGCGCGTGGGGAGAGATCATCATCAAGGCCGAATCGCTCGTCATGGGAGAAGAGCGGCGCGCGAAGTATGCCCGCGAGATGGTGTTCGAGACGACGCGGTACCCCGACATTCGGTTCCGGCTCGACAGTCTCGTGAACGTGACCCGGCAGGCCGACACGCTCCACGGAACGGCCATTGGCGTCTTGTCCTTGCACGGATTCGAAAAGACGGTCTCCGCCGTCGTGAGAGTGTATCCCGACTCAGAGGCCGGGGGCATTCGCGTCTTCGCCCGGATCCGCGAGCCTTCACGTCCCTTCGCGTCATATTTCTGGCCGGGATGCAACTATCGGGGCTGCATCTTCTCCCTGGGGGTTCGGACAGACATCTGGAAGCACTTTTTTTTCGGGGCGGACCTCATCCTGCGTCCGGAAGACCCCCCGTCCTAGGGACGGCGCAGACATGGCCGCCTCGCCGTTCGATGGAGGTCTCATGCGACTCACAACTGGTTTCCTGCTGGCCCTCGCGATCCTCTCGAACCTGGCTTGCTACCGAACGAAGGCGGTCACCGTTGCCGACGCGCCCGCCGATACACGCGCGTGGGTGACCCTGAGCGATCAATCGGTCGTGCTGGTGTACGGTCCGCAAATCTACGGCCCGCGGTTGGTGGGGTACGTGGACGGCAGGTACGAGGAGTACCTCATCGCCGACATCACGGCGGTACACGTGCGCCAGCCGGACGGCGCCCGGACGGCCGCATTGGCGACCCTGGGCGTGGTCACCGCGGCAGGACTCGGGTACTGGCTTGCGACAGGCGGATCGCATGAGCCGGGAAGACCAGACATCTGTGACTCGGGAGAGGATCCCGACAATGAAATCTGCACCCAGTAGGTAGCCGCAGACGGGTGTCTGCTCTGCAAACTGGAGCCTAGTCCGTTTTGGGATTTGCCGTCAAGCGGCGGCGCGGCCTCTTTCGCCCGCTGCCGGGCCGCGTGACCTTTCATTCGTGATTGCGCCATACTCACTCGCCGACTGGCAGCGCGACTGGGATGACGGTCGTCCCCTCGCCATGCCCGAGCTGCGGCAGCAGCGAGAACTTCAGCGCCCGGCAGGCGATGCTGCCGGATCGCTCGTTCCGCCGGTTTCGCTCCTGCAAGCGCTGCGGCATGTTCCAGGAGGCGGACGGCGAGTCTGCTCCCTACCAGACGGTCCTCATGGCGCACGAATGTGACGCGAAGATCGCAGCCGATGCGCAGTGCCGCGCGTGCGGCATGCGCGTTCGGAGCGGCGGTCGCCACACGTGCCCGCGGATCATTCGCGAAGGGGAGTCATTCACATGTCCCGAATGCGGGACCGTCCTGGGTGATCAGCACCGCCGCCCGTGGCCCACGACCCCCACTCCACCATGAGACGCATATGAGCGACGTTCCACCCGCGGTCATCGCTGGCCTGCTCACGAGAATCGCACGGGAGGCATTTGAGGGACCTCCCGGTCCGTGGACCTATTTCACGGATACCTCTGCCGGCGCAGGCGTCTTCGGTACCCTCGGCGCCGTGAGCGCCGCGGAGGCGTCCCGTCCTGCCGGTCCCGCCCAATCCACGATCGCCGGGCACGTGCATCACCTGTGTTCGAGCCTCGCGCTCACGACGCGTGCGATTCGCGGCGGCCCGGCCGCACGAGACCGCAGTACGACCTGGAGCGTGACGGTGGTGGACGCCGGCCAGTGGACCGATCTGCAGGCACAGCTGCGTCGCGAATATGCCGCCCTGCTCGTGGCCCTGGGGACCCACGCGACGTGGGACGAGGAGACCCTGGGCGACGCGATCGGGGCGATCGCCCACACGGCCTACCATCTCGGCGCCGTGCGACAGCGGCTGGCGTTGCAGGGCACGGGCTGAAACGCAACGGCCGCCGGTCTTGCCTCCCAGCCGGCACCTGAACTGGCCCGGCCGGTACTAGATTGAGCCGCGCGCTCCGCTGCGGTTCACCGGGAGGGAGATCCCACATTGACCACAGTCCGTCCGATGCGCGCCGTTTGCGCGGCGCTCGTGCTCGTGCTGGCCGCCATTGGGCCGGCCGAGGCGCAGCAGGGGGCGGCGGCTGCACCCACGGTGACGCTGTCCGGAACGGTGATCGACACGCTGTCGGGCCGGCCGCTTCGCCTCGCCGTCGTCCGCGTCGTCCAGACCGGCGTCACGGCGCTGACCGACGACGAGGGGCGCTACACCCTCGCCGTTCCCGCGGGGGAGGTGCAGATCGTGGTGCGGCGCATCGCCTTCGAGGCGGCTTCAGTGACGGTCACGGTGATAC
>CAWJMT010000028.1:0-10910 GCA_963844035.1 uncultured Gemmatimonadales bacterium | reverse complement strand
CGGTTCCCGGCGGCGGGAGGTCGGCCGCACTCCGGCAGATCCCGGGAATCCAGAGAATCGTTTCGCCGCGGGCGACCACGGGGTATCGTCCCCGCTCCCCGCGCGGCACCTGTGCTTCATCAACAAGCGGCGCACCGGCCGGTGCCCCACGCCGCCCAGCGGCACCAGGCGGTCACCCGCGTGATAGGAACGCAACTCCCAACCATCGGGTCCGATCCAGGTGGTCCAACCCGCCCGCTCGAGCGTGCGCGGCGCTGGCGCCATCTCCCATTGCACGACGAACTCACCGAATACGGCGCGTCCCGGTGCGGCCGCACCCACCACCGCCTGCGGCGCCGGGCCCGCCTCGCGGAACACCCGCAGCCGTTCGAACGCCGTCTCGGCGGTCCATCCGCCCGGCAGCTGCATACGGCGGCCGGAGGGCTTGGCGGCGAAGGCCGCCATCTGCCGCGCTTTACCCGGACCCAGCACCAATCCGGCACGCCGCGCTGCCGCCGCGAGCAACGCGGCCGCCAACGCCGGATCATAGCGGGCGAGCACCCCCCGAGCAACGTCAAAACCGCCGCCGTGGGCTCGAAGTGACAGCTCGGGAACGAGTTCCAACGCGTGGTCCCACGCGCGCCGATCCCAGGCGGCGTGGCGACCCAAGCGCAGCACGTCGGCGGCCACGCCCGGACCGAACCGCTTGCCCAGGAGCGGCAGCAGCTCGGTCCGTACCCACGAGCGCGCGTGCCGGGGATCGCGATTCGCCGGGTCGTCGTGCACCGCGACACCGCGCGCGGCGGCGTACTCGGCGAGGTCCGCCTTGGCGAACGGGAGCAGCGGGCGCACCAGCCCGCCCTGCCCACGGCCGGGGATCCCGGCGAGCCCGCCAAGCCGCTGCCGCGCAACACTCGCAGCAGCACCGTCTCGGTTTGGTCATCCTGGTGATGTGCGGTCACGAGGTAACGGGCGCCGCCGCGCTGCTGCACCTCCCGCAACCAGCGATAGCGTGCCCGCCGGGCCACCGTTTCCGACGTGTCCGGCCCAAGCTCGAGCTCGCCCAATTCGAACGGGAGATTGTACTGTTCCGCCAATTCTCTGACCGCCTGCCCGACTGCCCGACTGCCCGCCTGCATCCCGTGGTCCGCGTGCGCAACCGTGAGACTCAGGCTCCACTCCGCCGCGACCTGATGCATCAGATCGAGCAACACGAGCGAGTCCCCGCCCCCGGAAACGGCCACAATCGCCCCACCGGGTTCGGAGAACAGGCGCGTACGCGCGAGATGGGCACGGAAGCGATCCAACAGCGGAGCCATGTCATATAATTAACACATGCACCCCGACCATACCTATCAGCTGCTCCGCAACCTCACGTCTCCCGTGGTGGCGATCACCAGCGAGCGCGCCGGCAAGCGCAACGGCATGATCTCCGACAGCGCGATCCGCGCCTCGATCGTCCCCACGATCCCGCGGGTCTCGGTGTACATCCACAAGTTCAATCTCAGCCACGACATGATCTACGAGACCGGACGGCTGGTGATGCACCTGCTCCGTCAGGACCAGTTCGAGCTGATCCACCGGCTGGGATTCGTGAGCGGGCGCACCAAGGACAAGCTCGCGGACGTCCCGCACCACACCGGCCGGCTGGGCGCGCCGGTGCTGGATCAGTGTTATGCGCATTTCGAGTGCCGCGTGGTGAACGCGATGGACACCGGCAGCTCGACCTGCTTTTTGGGCGACGTGGTCGAGGTCGGGCACGGTGCGGCGGCCGCAGCCGCGGGCGAGGTGATGACCGCCGGGTATTTCCGGACCCACATGCCGGCCGCGTGGCACACGGACTACGAGGAACATCTTCAGGCCGCTCAGCGGTTTGCCGCCGAGCGGTCTCATGACATCCGGGCCGTCGTGTGGAAGGGGCCGAAGGGCTAGACGCGCCGCGGGGCCAGCGCCGGGAGCACTGAGAGCGCCAATGCGACGACCAGCAGCGCCCCGAGCGTGATCACCGACAGCGATTCGAGCCGCCCGGCCCACGTCCAGCCGACGAACCCCTGCGCGCTGAGGGTGAGGCAGGCGAACGCGGTCCACCACGCCACCAAACCCCACCGCCGCGTGGCCGCGTCGTGGGGCAATGCACGGAGCGCGCTCCAGACCAGGACCGCGGGCGCGAGCAGCGTCACGAAATGCGCCGTCCAGGCGAGCGGAGAGACGAGTGTCATCGCCGCCAGGCAGATCGCGTACTCGGCAGCACAGCGCCGGTCACCCAGGTCACGCGGATGGTGCCGAAACCGCCACGCGAGCCCGACGAGCGCCACCGCTGCCAGGGTCCAGAAAGCCCTCGCCACCGCTGCCGTCGACCACGCGGCGATCGGCCACGTTGAGGGGATTGGTGCTGCCGCCTTCGACCGTCAGAAATCGCTTGAGGGCCGATTGCAACGCCTGGTTCGGGTGGTGTGCGATCGGCTTCAGCAGCTCGCCACCGACCACCGCGTACCAGCTTTTCCACTGCGTCGCCACGCCGTCGGCGCCGAAGATCGCGACCGGAATGACGAGGTTCAGCAGTACGAGGAACCCCACCGTCCACCCTACTTCGCGCCAGCACCGCTTGTACACGAGGTAGCCGAGCAGCAGCACCGGCACGGCCTTGATGCTCGCGGCCAGGGCGAGGGCGAAGCCGCCCGCGATCGGCCGCTGGTCGCGAAACAGGACGAAGGCAAGCAGCGCGAGAAACAGCAGCTGGGCGTTGATCTGTCCGTGCTGCAAGTTGTCCAGGAACAGCCGGGCGGTGACCAACAGCGGGATGACTACCGGGGCCGATACAAATGCGAGCCGGTCCGGCGAGCGGGGCCAGAAGGTGAGCTCGCGCCCGTCGTCCACGAAGCAGCGCACGAGGAGTTTCAAGGATCCCCAGGCAGCGAGGACGCTGGCGAGCTGCCACACGGCCAGCGTGGCCACACCCGAAATCCTGGCGCCGAGGCCGAGCAGCGCGGCGACGAGCAGGAAAAACGGTGGCCAGGAGTTGTAGGGGTTGTCGTACGGGTCGCCCCCGGTCAGCACCACCTCGCCCAGAATGGGATAGTTGGTGTAGTCCAGGCGATCAGCCCGGGATACGGACCGCGCCACTTCCGCCAGGGCGATGACGAGTATGAGAGCGTAGACGGCGGCAATGGCGGCCCGCGTGGCGGAGGAGGAGCCGAGCCGCGGCCAGGGGTCCCGAGGAATCACCAGTGCGCGCAGCTGCGCACCCGCCTTTCGGGAGGAGGTAGAAGCACCAGGCCCCCGATTGCGCGGGGGCCTGGCGGGAATAGCGGCGGTCGGACTCGAACCGACGACCCGCGGATTATGATTCCGCTGCTCTAGCCAGCTGAGCTACGCCGCCAGGGAGTGGCGCGGAAGAACTTAGCGGATCACCTGACTCGACGGGAGGGACGGCACCTCTACATGTAGCGATCGTGCAACAACCCCACCTGCGCCTCGATGAATCGCTCACCGAGACATCTAGCGGGTTCCTTCATGAGACGTATGTTTTCCTTCGTAGGGCCGATGGCCTCGGTTCGTTCTGGGTCATCTCTTCCTCGCTCTGACGCCGTCGTCCGACGCCACCCCGATCGAGAGATCGCCCGCCCATTGGTTCCCGTCACGTAAGGGCAACGCTCGCGTCCGGCCGCAGGGGCACGGAATGCCGTCTTTCGTGTCCCGCCGTCGGGCAGCCCGCGGGCCCGCCACCGGAGGATGCATGAAACTTATGGCACGATGTTTCACCGTTGTTGCCGGCGTCGTCACGGCTCTGGCCCTGGCCTGCGACCCCCAACAGCCGACCGGCCCAGCACCCGATCTCTCTCTCCACAAGAACCACGACCGCGGCAACCCTGACTGCCGCCTCAATGGACGCGGTGACGGGACGAGGCCCCTACGACTTCCTCTGCGCCATCGAAATTCCCGGCAACCCGCTGACGAGCTCACAGAAGACCTGGATCGAACAGTCGAACGCGATCTACTTCCTCTCCGACGCGTCCAACAACGGCGTGGACGTGTTCGATGTCGGAACTCACACCTTCATCGGGACGCATCGGCCGGCATGGCAGGAAATGTCACGACCGGCGGCGGAACGGCCACCACCAACGGCGCCGGACCCAATGCTTCGTGTCGGCACCGACCCGCGGCGACCATAGATTCGGCCGCCATCATAATCGCGGCCTCCCCCACCGGGTGCTGTTCGTCTCCGACGGCAACTCCACCGTGCACGTGGTGGACATGGAGGACCTGGAGATCATCAAGTCCATCAGCGTCGCCGACATTCAGACTGCGACGGCGGGACCGAGACCACGCACTACTGCGGCCGCTCGAACGAGATCGAATACGATCCCGTCCATAACGTCATCGCTGTCTCGAATCCGAACCCGCTCTCGTGGCGTAAGTGCCCGGTCGGGCGCCAATTGCACTAACAACGGGGGGATCACGGCGGCTCCCACCTCGTACCTCACCTTCATCTCCGCCCGGTGGCCGTACCCGGTGCTCGGCCACATCACGTTCGGTCTTGGGCCGTCGAGGGACAGGTGTGGGTGCCGTAGCTGAATCGGTTCCTCCTCCCGATAACGGGCCAGCCGGGCGGCCCGTTCATCCACGTCATCAACGACCGGACCAGAGTGACCGAGCCGGAGCGCGTGCCATGACTGCACGGCGCTCATCGGCGCGCCGAGCACCGCCGCAACAACCACCGCATTCGCGGCAACAATCTCTGGGGCCAGATGTGCGGCCGGCCGATCAGAATGAATGCCCGGACCGGCGAGGTGCTCAACGTCGTCACGAAGGTGTCGACCGGCGACGAAGAGCTGGATGAACCGAAGCGACGGGACGTCCCTACGTTCCTGGTCACCGGGAACGACCTGCGGCGGGCCTGCCGACCACTGGTCAGGCGTCGCTCGGCATCGTGAACGCGCGCACCGGCGAGTGGCTACAGAACGTGGTGAACATCGCCGGTGCGAGTCCGTCGGCCTCGCGGAGACGGATGAGATCTTCACCCGTGCGCTGTTCGCCGCGGCGACCGACGCCCACCGAACCGGTGCGTGGTGAAAGGCCGGGGGTGCGTGGTGGTGTTCGCACGCACGGTCGTACCGAAGACCCACAAGTAGGGACATCGTGGTCCGGGAGCGCAGGTCACCCTGCGCTCCCGGCTGTACCATCCACACACCGCCCGCGAGCACCTTGCGGGTCCCCCCAATACCGGTAGGTTCGACGCTGTAGGTCCCGATGGCCCCGGGAACGCTCTGGGTCATCTCTTCCTCGCTCTGACGCCGCCGTCCGACGCCACCCCGATTGAGAGATCACCCGTCCATCCGTTGCCGTCACGCACGGGCAACCCGCGCGCGTCCAGCGCCTTCGCCGGGCAGCCGTGGCCTTTCACTGGAGGTTCGCATGAAACTTCTCGCACGATATTTCACGGTTACGTTCAGCGTCGTTGCCGTTGCCGCCGGCATCGCACTGGCCTGCGGCGACGACGAGCCCACTGCGCCGGAGGTGCCCGGGCCCAATGACCCGGTTGCCTTGGTCAAGGTCATCACGGTGCCGGGCAATCCCATCTTGAGCGGCACCAAGTCCTGGGTCGATGGCAACATGTACTATCTCACCGACCCTTCGAACGCCGGCGTGGACATCATCGACGCCGTGGCCCGCACCTACGTGGGTCGGGTGCCCGGCTTCATCGGGACGGGGGCGAACGCCGCCACCTCCGGACCCAACAGCATCGTGTTTACCGGGGACGGCAAAGCCTGGGTCAGCGACGGCATCGCCACCGTGAGAGTGGTGGACCTCGCCACCTCGACCATCACGACATCGATCAGCACCGCGATCGCGGCCTGCGACAACGGCACCATACACAACTGCCAGCGCACCAACGAAATCTCGTACGACCCTGAGCATCACATCATTTTCGTCCAGAATCCTTCCCCACTGGACACCGCCGCAGGGTCCGCCGCGATCGACACGTATGGCACGTTCATTTCGTCCGTGTCGCCGTACACGGTGCTCGGCACAATCACATTTACGGATCGCAGAGGGCAGGAGGCGCCGCTGTATGACGTCTCACAGCACCGCTTCCTGACCGCCGTGTCGGGAAGATTGGTAGGCGCCACGTACTACGATCAGTATGTCGGTGTCATCGATCCCGCGCAGGCGACTCGCCCGTTCGTGATGGAAAAGAAATACACGATCGATTGTTTTGCGCTGAACCCGCCGATCGGGGCCTCCCAGGGAGCCACATTCGGCATCAATGATCCGGCGCTGTCACCGCACGGGACGATGGTGATACCGGGATGCGGCAAGGCGGTCATCATGAACACCACCACCGGCGCTCACTACGCCGTCATGCAAGTCGGGGGCGGCAATGAGACGTGGTACAATTCGGGCGATGACCGTTACTACACCACCGGCGTGGACATCACCAACGGGGTGAACTCACTCGGCGTCATCAATGCCACCACGGGCCTGTGGGTTCAGAGTGTGCCCGCCCTGCAGGCGACCAACCCCACCGCCCACGCGGCAACCAATACGATATTCGCCGTCGTCCAAGTCAACGCGGGCCAGGTCACGACCCCTTCGACCGACAATAGCGCGTGCGTAACGGGCGGCGGCACGGCGGGCAGAGGCTGCGTCCTGGTCTTTCAGCACGTCTTGCCACACGCTTCTATCGGGATTAACGCGATGCCGCAGATCATACCTGCCGACAAGGGATATGTAGAAGACGACGATTGACGACTGCGGAAGGTTCGACTGAGGAAGGCTAAAAGGGAGCGCAGGCAGTTACACCGCCTGCGCTCCCAGGTTTTTGCTAGGCCGCCCAGCGCCGATGGTCAGGCGCCGCTGCGTGCGGTTTCACGAGCTTCCAACGGCGGCACACAGGGCAGCCGATGTAGGTCCGGCCGAGCCAGTCCGTTTCGTTCTCCGCGCGGTGCCGGCAGGGCGCGGCGGCGCGTTTCACGCTGCGTTTGATCGTCTTGCGGCGCATGTCATCCCCAGGGTTGGGGTAGTCTCCCTCAAACCACTCGCGGCGCAGTCCGGTTCCCGCCCCCTACTTGGCCGCGAAGCTCAACGCCGCCGTCGCGGCTTCACCGTCGTGCACCGTCACCGACGCCGTCGTCGTACCGTAGACCTCGTGCCACGCCTCGATCGTGTAGGTCCCGGCTGGAAGATTCCGGATCGTGAATGCGCCGTCGCTCCCCGTCGTCGCAAAGAACGGGTGGGGCAGCACGCCCACGAAAGCGTGCATCCAGCCGTGCACGTTGCACTCGAACCGTACCATGACCTCGGGAGTCGTGAACACGCGGTCCGTGGTCATCCCCGCCGTGGGTTGGCTGATGTTGAAGGGACGGTTCTGCTTTCCCAGCGCCTTGATGTTGTGCAGCAACGGGTCGCTATTGGCGATTTCGAGCTGCTGTCCTGCCATGATGCCGAAGACTCTGGGATGATACATGCACCCCTTCTGGTCGATCACCACGGGTGTGCTGGGCACAGGGTAGGTCGCGCCGGCCGGCAGGCCCGCCTTCACGTACACGAACACCGACCCCAGCGTCCCGTTGGGGTTCGCGACGACCACGAGCTCGTGCGGCGTGGACGAGTACTCGCTCTTGCACTTCGGCTCCTCTGCCATGTCGATCGCCGGGTTGGCGGGTGCCTTACCCGAGAACTTGACCTGGCCCGAGATCGTCGCCGTGCCCATGGCGCCGCTCGAGGCGACCGAGGGCGCGGCGGAGGGCGAGCCCAGGCGGCGTTCCCATCCCCTCGCCGAACGACACCTTCTCCCCCTTCCCGCACGCCAGAACCAACACCAGGAGTCCCGATCCGGCAACGGCGGTCAGTCTGGCTGCACGCATGGCTGCTCCTTGATGAGTAGGCGGGGCGGCAAGGACGACACCAGCGATACCACGTGGGGGGACGGTTAGTTCCTGGACGCCGGGCGTCAGCGCTGGGATGTGGAGGGGACCAGACGGTACAGGATCTCCCCGTTGCGGATCATGCCGAAACGCTCTCGCGCCGCACGCTCCTGCGCCGCGGGGCTGGTTTCGAGATCGTGGGCCAGGCGCCCCAGGGAATCGAGCGTCGACCGCAGGTCCTGCACGGCCTGGCGCTCGGTGGCGACCTGGCGTCGCAGGGTGAGCCAGTCGAACGTGCTGTACTCACCGCCGAACACGGCGATCCATCCCAGCACGAGGGCGGCACCGAACGCGGCCAGCCGCCCGGGGGTCACAGGCCGTACATCTCCCGGCCCGGGTAGTAGGCCACGTCCCCCAGCTCCTCGGCGATCCGCAGCAGCTGGTTGTACTTCGCGACGCGGTCGGTGCGGGAGGCGCTCCCGGTCTTGATCTGCCCCACGCCGCTCGCCACCGCGAGATCGGCGATGAAGGTGTCTTCCGTCTCGCCCGAGCGGTGGGAGATCACGGCACCATAGCCGCTCGAGCGGGCGCGCTCGATGCACTGCAGCGTCTCGGTGAGCGTGCCGATCTGGTTCACTTTGATGAGGATCGCGTTGGCGACACCCTCTTCGATCCCGCGCGCCAGCAGGTCGGGGTTGGTGCAGAAGATGTCGTCGCCGACGAGCTGGACGCGCGCGCCCAGCTGCTCGGTGAGCCTGGCCCATCCCGTCCAGTCGCTCTCGGCGAGGCCGTCCTCGATCGACACGATCGGGTAGCGATCGATCCAGCCCTTGTAGAGGGCGATCATCTCATCCGCGGTCTTCCGGGCGCCGCCGCTCTTCTTGAATACGTACGTGCCGTCCTGATACAGCTCGGAGGCGGCGGGATCGAGGGCGATCGCCACATCTTTGCCCGCGTCGAACCCCGCCTCTTCGATCGCCGTCATGATTGCTTCCAACGCCGCTTCGTCGTTGGGCAGGTTGGGAGCAAACCCGCCTTCGTCGCCCACGGCGGCCGACAGGCCGCGCTTGGTCAGCACCCGCTTGAGGGCGTGGAACACCTCGACGCCGATGCGGAGACCTTCAGGAAAGGTGTCGGCGCCGATCGGCACCACCATGAATTCCTGGCAGTCGATGTTGTTCGTGGCGTGCGCGCCGCCGTTCAAGATGTTCATCATCGGCACCGGGAGCACGTGGCTCACCGGCGTTCCGAGAAAACGGTACAGCGGCATTCCCGCGTCCGCCGCCGCCGCCCGGGCCACGGCCAGCGACACCGACAGAATCGCGTTGGCGCCGAGGTGCCCCTTGTTCGGCGTGCCGTCGAGCTCGAGCATCGCGAAGTCCACCGCGATCTGATCCTCCGCCGACATCCCTTCGAGCCGCGGTCCGATCACCTCGTTCACGTTCTTGACCGCCTCGAGCACCCCTTTGCCGCCGAAGCGCTGCTGGTCGCCGTCGCGCAGCTCCACCGCCTCGCGCTCGCCGGTAGACGCGCCGCTCGGCACGGCAGCGCGTCCCGCCGCCCCGCTGGCCAGCATCACGTCGCTTTCGATGGTGGGATTGCCGCGGCTGTCGAGGATCTCGCGGGCATGGACCGAAATGATCGTGCTCATAGTGGCCCTACCCTAGTGGACCGGGGCGCTTGCGTCAACGCGCGCCTTGAGCCCGGAGATGGCGGTCCACACGCGGTCACGCAATTTGTCCCGATCGGCTGGGGTCAGGCCGGCGGTCGGGATCGGCTCCCCGATCTCGATGCGGATCGGCATCGGGTGCAGCCGCAGCCCGCCCTTCGGAAGGATGCGGTAGGTGCCGTCCACGTACAGCGGGACGATCGGGACCTGGGCCGCGATCGCCAGGCCGAACGGCGCGTTCTTGAAGGGCTGCAGCTCCCCGGTGCGGCTGCGCGTCCCCTCGGGAAAGACAATCGGCGAGATGCCGCTGCGGATCGTTTCGGCGGCCTGCTCGTACGCCGCGAACGCCCGCGCCCGGTTGAAGCGATCGATCATGATGTGCCCCGCGCGCCGCATCGCGAGGCCGACGAGCGGGATCCGCCCCAGCTCTTCCTTGGCGACGAACCGTGTCGATCCCGGCAGCGTCGCCGCCAGCGCCCAGATGTCGAACATCGAGGTGTGGTTCGCGGCGTAGAGCACGGGCCGGTCACGGGGAATCAGGTCCAACCCCACGGCCACGACTGGCGTCCCCGCGGCGCGCAGGATATCCCGCGACCAATCAACGGTGGCCCAGTCGTACACACCGCCCGGCCGCCGTTTCACACCCAGGAGCGCCGCCAACACCGCCGCGAGCGCGTGCACAAACGTGGACGGCAGAGAGATCAGGGTGACCCAGAAGAACCGGATCATGGGGCGAAATGGTCGAAGCCCGCGGGCGCCGGGATCGAACGACCGGCTTCGGTGAGCCGCACTCCCGCGCCCTTCACGCAACGCCCGATGAGCGTAAGGGCGAGACCGGTCGCGCGCGTGAACGCCTGCGCGCTCCGCTCCCCGAAGCCCTTCGGCAACGCGACCAGCAGCTCGTACTCCTCACCGCTCGCGAGCGCGTCGCGCGGGGTCATACCGGACCACAAGGGAATCCGCTCCAGCTCAATCTCGAGTGCGATCCCCGACGCGGCGGCGAGGTGGCCGGCGTCGGCCGCGAGCCCGTCGGAGATATCGATCATGGCCCGGGCGCGGTGCTGCGCCAACCAGCGCCCCGCTGGGATGCGCGGCATAGGCCGGGAAAACCGCTCGCGCAGCGCGCCCTCGGGTGCACCTCCTGAGCGAAATCCCTCGAGCGCGCGTGCTACCCCACCGAGCTCCCCAGTCACCCAGAGGCCGTCCCCGGCCTGCGCTCCGCTGCGACGCACGGGCCGTTGCACCGTCCCGAGCACGCAGACATCCACGAGGTAGCGCTCCGAACGCACCAAGTCGCCGCCCAGCACCTTGGCGCCGACATGCTTCGCTGCCTCCGCCACCCCAGCCATGATCTCCACGCCCGGATCCACCCGTCCCCGTCCCCCGTCCCCCGT
>CAWJMT010000027.1:0-113172 GCA_963844035.1 uncultured Gemmatimonadales bacterium | reverse complement strand
TGAGGGCAAGGATCAGTTCTGGTATGGACTCCTCGGAGTCGACAGGCGCCCAATGACCGGTGGCTTGTGATACCAGCTGTTGATCTTTGGTGGAGCGGAAACCTGCGGCAGCGAACGCAGCAACAATCTCTCGCTCCTTCTTGGGATCCAGTATCAGAAACTGACCATTGTGGACAGATCTCTCAATCTTGCTGAAGGGTTGATTAACGATGACTGCCGGTACCCAGTTGAGCATTTCTTGAGCTGACCACTCGGGGTAGTCGCCGTCCGCCACCTGGGGGAGTGCGTATCCCTCAAACGCATCGTCATCAAATGGCAGTCGCTCCCCCACATCAACCTCGCGGTACGCCAAGAACGCTTGGTCACGAGTCAGGCTCGGATTGTCCAGCAACTCCTGTGCAAAGAACGAATCGAAGTCGACGGCGTAGACCATGTCTGCAAGCAATGCCTCGTATCTGGTCGGAGGCATCAAGGATCGGAACTCGCCCCACGTCGAGGCGGAACCCAATGCGGCCCAGATCTTAGCAAGCTCCTGCGCTTTCGCGTGCGGGATGAAAACCAGCGAGCCTTCCACCTCTCCGTAAACTAGATTGCTGCCATCCGTCGGGGTCCTTCTCTTGGTCATGTGGTCAAACGCCCCATGCCTAAGACCCAAGTCGCACCTTGCAACGTCAGCGTCACTTCCCTGGGCCCTCGGCGGCGCTGTCGATTTCGCGTTCGAGCGCCGTCACCACCGATCCAGCTCGTCCACCAACGCTCGAGTCTGGCCGCTGGTCACGGCCTTCTGAATGCAGTGACCAGGTCGCTGTAGTAACCGCAACTGTCCTCCCGACCCGTATTGAACCGCTCCCACAACTCGTCGCCCAGCCTGCGGTAGTCTTCAAGAATCGCGCGGGCGTTGTGCAGCTTGTCTGCCGCCGAGATGAAGACGTACGCTCGGTGGCGCGGTCCGTAGATGGGCCACATACGCTGCCTTGCGCTCCCGCCAGGGTGGCTTGTCCGGCCCCTTTGAGTCGGAACAGGCCTCGACGAGCGCGAGCACTTTCGGCCCAAACCGCGCGCCGACCTCTCCCGGAACCGACCCGTCGTGGTTCTGATCCTCAATGGCATCGTGCAGCACGCCGCCATGGCCTCGTCCTCGCCGCCGCCGTGCTCCATCACCAGCGCGGCGACGGCCATCAGATGGGCGATGTACGGGATCGTCGCCCCTTTCCGAAGCTGGTTCGCGTGGAGCTGGCAGGCATACTCGAACGCTGCCGTGAGGCGTGGGGAGGGAGCGAACTTTGGTGTGCTGGGCACGGGGAGAATATGCGGTCGCGGTGTGACATGCGGCGAGGGTCGGGCGGGCGAGGGCGGTTGGGGTGGAGGGCGGTGGAGACGGGGTACTGCGGCGGTCTGATACGGGCGGCGGCCGAGGAGTCTAGGTGGCTTCCGCATCGGGAGCGGGAGGCGTTTCGAGCGGCAACTCCTCCTGTGGAGCGAGAAGGGTCGGCTGGCTGGCGTCCACGTAGGCGCGGCGTGATCGAAAGCGCCGCTCCACGGTTCAGCTCCCGCAGACTGGGCCGGGAAAGCCACCCGGGCACCCGTCCACGCGCCCAGTACCTTCAAGGAGTAGCCCCTCAAGAAGTCATCCATTGAAGTGGCAATATCTCTTACGGTTTAGCGTCGGTCAACACCCAACCGTCATGCACGATGCGTTCCGCAGTTTGCAACTGCTGCGCTTGCTGCCCCGCCGCTGCTGCCCGCCTGAACTCCTTCACTGTGCGGTAGATGTGGGCACCGAAGCTGCTCTCGATGTATGCCCGCTCGAAGGTGATCTGCAGCGTCCCCGAGGCCGGGAGAACGGTCTCCACGTTGAAGGGTTCTGAGAGTTGCATAGCCGCTTCGTAGTCGCGGTACAGGGCAAGCATGCGCCCTTCTTCGTCCGCCGAGGCAAACTTTACCTTGAGACCGAGCGTCTTCGCCTCCGCGCGCGTGATCAAGTAGTCGTGAGAGAGGAGTCTCTCTGAGAGGGTCGTAACGATGCTTCTCATTCGCCGACGCGCCGGTGCGGCCTTCACGAGACCCGCGATTCGCGAGCGGCCGGGTGGATTCTCGTGTAGCAGGAGCAACTTGCGGATCAACATGCGAATCTGCGATCGTGCGCGAAAAACCTGCCCAAGCGCCAGCGGGCGGACGTCTGTCGCCAGCCGAGTAAACACCTCCCGCATCGCCTGAGAATCCTGAAGGCCCGCTTCCTCTCTCGCGAGGTTCAGGTAGCCCACGACGTCCTCCACACTTACGGGGAACGTCGGGGGCATTTGTCCCGCTGCCACCTGCACGGGCGCGGGAGGATTAAACGGACCATTCGTAGAAGGATCGACCGGGCTCAACTCCGCTAGCGGCGTCATGACGATCTCGTCGGCGCCCAGGGCCACCAGCGTAGCGGCACTGTGCGCTCGGTACGGGATCAACACGCAAAACCGTGTGCAGTACTCGCGAACCAGTGCCGGGATGCGAAAGCCGCTTAGAGTGTGCCCGCCTCGGCTATAGAGGAGAAGGTCGATCTGATCGACCTTGCCCAGCCGCTCGAGATGCCGGTAGAGCAGTGGCGGCGCGTCGCCCGCGATGATCGTGCCGTAGTCCGGAGCCCGGTCACCCGTAAGCAAGGTGATGACGCGCGAGCCACGAAGGCGCTCGAGCTCTCCGATGATGTTGAGGCGATCAGGGCGTGCCACGTGTCCCTTCGCTCTGTCGGGCGCGGCACGACTTCAAGATTGCCACACTGCCTCCACGCTGAAGTTGCACCGAGGTGCGAACAGGGTGTGACAGTCCGCGCGGGAGTGAGGAGGCAGTTCGGTTGGCCTCAACCGTACCGGATTCTATTAGCAGGGCGTAACCCTTTCTACGCAAGAATCATCCGATTCACCGAACTGCGGCGGGAGGGTGAAGCGGCAGGCGAGGGCGGGCAACACAGTGAATCTTGACCGGGTGGGTTTACCCCGGGGCGGTGCCCCGGGGCTAAACACGCGTCGCCCACCCCCTCACCCCCCCGTCGCCCCCCACAACTCCTTGATCGCCCCGATCGACGCCATCGCCGAGGATGCTTCGAACGGCATGAAGACGACCTTCTGGGCATCGCTCGCGATGCCGGTCAGTGACTCGAGATAGCTCTTGGCGATGAGGTATTGCGCCGGCTTGCCGTCCTTCCCGAGCGCTTCAGCCACCACCCGCAGCGCCTGCGCCTCGGCCCCCGCCACACGCAGCCGTGCTTCGGCCTGACCTTCGGCACTGAGAATCGCGGACTGCTTCTCTCCTTCGGCCGTGACGATCGCCGCCTGCTTCAGCCCCTCGGCGCGCAGAATCGCGGACGATTTCTCGCCCTCCGCGGTCGTGACCACGGCCCGCCGGCTCCGCTCGGCGGTCATCTGCTTCTCCATCGTGAGGCGAATCTCCTCCGGTGGCGTGATGTTCTTCAGCTCCACCCGCACAATCTTGATCCCCCACTGCGCCGTGGCACCGTCCAACGCCGCGCGCAGCTGGGTGTTGATGCTGTCGCGCGAGGTCAAATATACGGGTCGGTGGGACAGGTGGGCGGGCGAGGGCGGTTGAAGGCCGAAGGCGGTGTCGGGAAGGCAAAGGCGGTGTCGGGAAGCAAACGCGGTGCGGGGTTAGCGGGACAGAAACGACGGGGCAGAAACGACGAAAGCCGGTGAGCATGACGCTCTCCGGCTTTCTTGACGTAGCGAACTGGCTACGCGGCAACCTTGCAAGTGGTCGAACAATATCGAGTCAGGTCTTGGCGGCGCAATGGCAAAAGAACGCGGCGGTGCTGGCGGTGGGATTCGAACCCACAAGGGCTCACGCCCGGCAACTTGCAAGGTTACTGCGTTTACCAGTTTCGCCACGCCAGCACCATTCCGGTTGCGAACCACTGGTAAGCCCGAAGGCCAGGACGACGGACCATGCAAACGCCACCGTGCCGCGGCGCGAATGTAGAAGCGTTGGTCGCGGCCTGCGTACCGCAGCAACGCTACGCATACCGAATTCTTGCGACGGATCCGACGAAGGACGGCGGTGGAAGGCGGGCGAAGGCGGTCATCGTTGGGATCTCATCCGGGTGGGTTTACCCCGGGGCCGTGCCCCGGGGTAACCCGCGACGAGGACGGCCCCGGGGTTCACTGGGCGGAGACGACGAAAGCCGGTGAGCATCACGCTCCCCGGCTTTCTTCGGCGTAGCGCAACTGGCTACGCGGCAACCCCGCAAGTGATCGAAGAATATCGTCAAGGTTTTCGCGGCGCAATGACCTCACTTCAGATACTTCAGCCTGGCCGCGTTCCCCTCGTGCCACGCCTGCAACTCCCGCAGAACCTCGCCGAGCGTCGGAACATCATCCTCTTTCTCAAGTCAATGACACTCGGCTCGCGTCCGTGACCGAACGTGTCGTACACGTGCTTGTGAGGGTGCGGGCGGTGTTCGTGAGCGGATTCGTACCGCAGGACGTTGTAGACGCCGCGTAGCCAGGCGTGATACCGGAACCGACGAGTCCACGCGAGCGGCCATCCCGCGTCCCTCCAGGACCTCGATCTCCTTCCGCACCTCAAGTCTGATGCGGTCAAGGCAAACGATCACACCCTCCAGCACCACGAGACCGGCAGGAAAATGAACCGCGACTGATCTTCCACCACGAACCCCTCGGCGATGAGGTCCGCGATGTGGGAGTCGTGAACGTCGAGGTAGTTGCCGAGGCGGTTAGCCGTGCTTCCCGGGCAAGGTCACTCCGCAGCTGTGCCCAGAACAGCCACTCACTCACGTCTGCCGTGTCCCGGAGCTGGCCGGAGGCCATGGCTTCAGGAAGCGCCGACGTCGGCAGCTCGTAGCGCTGCTCGAACACCCGGATGCGGGCGTCGAGCACGGCGAGATAGTTGGCCAGGGCCTCAGGCGAGTGCGCGAACGCGGCATCGAGAAGCCGCGTGCGCTCCGCCTCGCTCATCTGGCGCAGGGCTGCGGAGGGAATCGTGACCGGCATGGCTGACGGAATCGTTGGCGATGGTGCGTGCCGAGTCAAGAGCCACCTCACGAGCCGGGGGAGAGAGGACTGGCCTCAACCGTACCGGGTTCTGATGGCAGGGCGTAACCATTTCTACGCGAGCATCATCCGATTCACAGAACTGGGCGGACGAGGGCGGTCGAAGGCGGTGATGTCGCGACACGTCCCGCGCGTTCCCCCTCTCCCGATAGGGAGAGGGGGTCAGGGGGTGAGGTCACGTCAGCTACTTTCCCGAACGCGACCCGCGCCGATAGGCGTACACCTTGGTGAACTCCGCACCGAGCAGGAACACCTGCGCCGAGTAGTAGAGCCAGACGAGCAGCACCACAAGCGAGCCGGCTGCGCCGAGCACCGACGTGATGCTGCTTGCGAGGTACCACCCGATGAACAGCTTGCCGATCTCGAACAACGCGGCGGTCACCGCCGCGCCGGTCCAGACGTCGTGCCAGTGGATGCTTGCGCGGGGCAGAACCTTGTAGATCATCGCGAAGGCCAACGTGTAGGTGGCGAGGCTCACGATCACGCGGACGGCCTTGCCCACGAGCGGCCAGCGCAGAAAGCCGATCCACCACCAGTCGCCGGCCGCCGCGATGCCGGCCGACATGACAAGCGAGATGAGCAGCAGGAATCCGATGCTGAGGAGCATCCCGAACGACAGGATGCGGGTGCGGACGAGTTCCCAGATGCCGCTGGCTTTGGGAGGGGAGGGGTTGCGCCAGATGCGGTCGAAATTGCCGTACACCTCAGTGAACACGGCCGTCGCGCCGAACAGCAGGAAGATGGTACCCACCAGTGCGGTGAGGGCGCTGGTCGCGGGGCTGTTCGCGCTATTGAAGAGGTCCGCGACGGCCTGGGCGCCGGCGTCGCCCATGAGTGCGCGCACCTGGCCGAGGATCTGCGCGTGGGCGGCATCGCGGCCGAAAATCAGGCTCCCGACGCCGACGACAATCACGAGCAGCGGAGCGATGGAGAAGAGCGTGTAGAAGGCGAGCGCCGCGCCCATGCTGGAACAGTCGTCGTCATACCACGCCACCACCGATTTGCGCAGCAACGTGAGGAGTTGGGGGAGGGTCACGGGGGAGGGGAGCTGGGAGCGGGCACGGTGGCAATATGGCCGGACGGCGGCTCGGCGTGTGTTGGAGTGCGCGAGTGAACTCGCGGCTCGGCACCTGCCCGTGAACGGGCGGCGCAGACCCGCTTTAGCGGGAGATGCCGAGCCGCGGCTTTAGGCGCGCAACGAGCGGGGACCGGAAACCCTTGAGGACTGTCCCGAATTCGCGGTTCAGTTCCGCCAGTTCGCGCTCGAATTCGCAATCGTCCAGCAGCCGGTTGAGTAGCAGGTCAATCACCTCGGTCTCAGTGTCGAGCCCCAGGTAGTCCTGCGCGCGCTTCAGTTTGTCTGCGTCAATGTTCAGCGTCTTGCGCACCTTGTGTCCCATACAACGTCTCCCGAATGTGGAGTATGCAGAATATGCATACGGTGTCCGTATCACGGAACGGCGGCGGTGGAAGGCGGACGAGGGCGGGCAGAAAAGACGAAAGCCGGTAAGCATCACGCTCCCGGCTTTCTTCGGCGTAGCGCAACTGGCTACGCGGCAACCTCACACGTGGTCGCAAAATATCGGCAACGTCGTGGTGACGCAATGGCAAAATACGGCGGTGCTGGCGGTGGGATTCGAACCCACAAGGGCTCGCGCCCAGCAACGTGTGAGGTTGCCGCGTTTACCAGTTTCGCCACGCCAGCACCATACCGGTTGCGAACCACTGGTAAGCCCGAAGGCCGAGACGACGGACCATGCACGCGCCACCGTGCCGCGCGGCGAATGTAGACGTGTCGGTCGCGGCCTCCGTACCGAAGCAACGCTGCTCGTGTGCAATCCTTTGCGAAATGCGGTCGCCTTGCGTCTCCCCTCTCCGCGAATGCGGAGAGGGGGTCAGGGGGTGAGGACCGTCCTTGACCGTCCTTCGACCGTCCTCGACCGTCGCCCGCTTGCCGCGCCTAAGCTGTTTGTGTACCATATGATGCCGTCCCGCTCCTCCGGGGTGAGACGGCCTTTTTTCGCGGGAGAGTCTCGTGCGCTGTCTGGCGCTGAACGCGTCCTTCGAGCCGCTGACCATGGTGCCCGTGCGCCGGGCGCTACGCCTGGTGATCGACCGCAAAGCGGAGATCGTCGAGGCGGACGGCTCCGTTGTGCGCAGCGAGCGCCTCGCCGATGCCGCGTCCGGCCGTGATTCGCCTGGTCAAGTTCGTCCACGTGCCGCGCCGCTTCCGCCGCCAGGTCACCAACACGTTCCTGTTCGCCCGCGACAACTACCGCTGCCAGTTCTGCGGCCGCCACCAGCACGAGCTGCGCCACCGCGAATGCCTCACGCGGGACCACCTCGTGCCCGATCTCGCGCGGCGGCTCGAACGCCTGGACCAACGTCCTCACGGCGTGCTCGACCTGTAACACGCGCAAGGGCAACCTCCTCCCCGCGGAGGTCGGGATGCACCCGCTGCAGCCACCCGTCGAGCCGCACTTCGTGCACCTCGCGTGGGCGGTGCGGCGCCTCACCATCGGTCCAGTCCCGCTACATCCGGCTGTTCTACGGGGCCGACGTGCTGGCCACCCTCGAGGGGCTATGAGCAAGCTGCCCTGGGTGGTGGGCGGTGCGGCGGTTGTGGGGCTCGTCGTGGTCATGACCATGAACAGCGCGCCGGCGGGCGCCAGCGCCATCATCCACCCCGATCCGCGCCCCGGTATTACCGCGGAGCGGGTCCTGCCGCCGGGGATGGTGCCGGTGGGCGCCGGAACGCTCGAGGCCTACGAGGCCGCACGCCGCGCGCCGCAGGTGCTCGACGGCATCTACTGCCATTGCAACTGCAGCAAGTCGATCGGCCACCGGTCGCTGCTCACCTGCTTCGAGACCGACCACGGAGCCTACTGCGACATCTGTATGGGAGAAGCGATGATGGCCGCGAAAATGGCCGGCTCAAGGAACTCTCTCAAAGAGATTCGTAAGGCAATCGACGCGCAGTTCGGGAGCTGAGAGAGGCAGGTGTCAGGTGTCGGGTGTCAGGTGTCAGGTGTGCGCTAATCTGGTAGTCCTCGCCGCAAAATGGTGTGCCTTCGCAGACTCAAGTTCTGTAGACTCCGTCACACACACGATGATCCTGGACAAGCCGAATGAACCGCCGCGGCGGCTCATCAATGGATTCCGTGACCTCCTTGTTTGGGGACGGGCGATGGATCTCGTGGTTGAGGCATACCGTCTGACCGATTCTTTCCCTAAGGAGGAGAAGTACGGGCTCGCTCAGCAACTGAGGCGCGCAGCTGTGTCTGTTCCGTCGAACATTGCCGAGGGACACGGGAGGAGACCATCTCGGCGACTACCTTCGCCACCTGTCGATCGCAAACGGCTCCTTGATGGAGTTGGAAACTCAAGTTCTGATCGCCGGGCGGAGGGGCTACGTGCAAGAAGGAAGAGGAGGAGCAAATTCTTACTGCAAGCGAGTGAGATTGGCAAAATGCTTTCCGGACTCACCCGGGCTCTCAAGAACGCGCCTGACACCTGACACCTGACACCTGACACCTGACACCTGACTGACACCTGACACCTGACACCTATTTCTTGAACTCCCCCGACCTCGCCTCCAGCGTCAGCCGCGGCAACCCCGCGATTCGTACCAGCACCCGTTGCGCGCCCAGCACCACGGCATTGGTCAGGTCCCCACCCGGCCGGTGACCGCGGGAGACACGTCCCCCTTGAGCCACTGCTGCACTTCCCGTAGATCCGTGTCGTTCAGCGTCGAGATCTCCAGCCGGCACAGGTAGTAGTAGCTCCCCGCTCCCTTGGGGGCGAGCGTCACCTTGTAGGGGACCTGGAGCGCCTGCGCCAGCGCTTCGACGCGCGCGTAGCGCGTCGCGATGCCGCCGGTGCGCACGAGCACGAAGTCGTCGGCCAGGGGATCGTAGTGCGCGACGACATCCCACGCGGTTTCATTCATGTGGTCGTCGAACCACCCGGATTTCGTGCGCCACAGCTCGAGCCGGTAGTGCAGCCGCAGCGGAAACCCGGAACGCATCAGCCCCAGGAATTTTCCGTTGGCGAGCAGCTCGGCGGCCTGCACGCGGGGCACGCCGTTCTGCAGCGTCACCGTGAGCGACGGGTCCTGAGCGGCGGCCGACGCCGCCGCCCCGACGAGGAGCAGGATACCTGCGACCCAGCTCCGCACTCTAGAAGCGGTGGACGAGTCGCAGCGTGACGCGCAGCGGTTCCCCGGATGTCACCGCTTTCGCGACGTACACGCCAAAGCCTCCCCAATCCATGCCCAGTCCCAGGTCCGCCAGCCAGCTGCTGATCGTGGGAAGGCGGTTGGCCGGCAGCCGTCCCGGGCCTTCACCCACCAGCCACGCCTGCCCCGCGTCGCCGAACACCACCAGGTCGGGCCCCTGCAGGGTGAGGGGCGACTTTCTCGTCTCGTCCTCGGGGCGCGACCGGCCGTACGCCCAGTGCAGCGAGAGATGCCCGCGGTATTCCACCTGCGTGAGCAGCACGCGGTCGCACGCTGCGACCAGGCTGCCGGCGAACGCGGGATCGGTGATGTCGCCGTTGCACGCCGTGCGCCGGAATGGGTAGCCCGGCATGCCGCCCGCGCCGCCGAGCGAGAGGCGTTGTTGCAGCGGGAGGGGATCGCCGCCCAGCCAGCCCCCCGCGATCAGGCGGAAATTGACTCGCCCGCCCGGGCTCACCCGCGTGTAGCGGCGGATGTCGAGGAACAGGCGGTGGAAGTGATACGAGCCGTCGGTCGGAATCGCCTCCCGCACGGCGATCGGCAGGACCTGAGGGCTGACGTCGGGCGCCCAGCCGTTGTCGAGCTGTGCATCGACGAGCCACCCCGCGGTCGGCTGCTCGTGGTCGTTGCGGGTGTCGAACGTCACCGAGGTGGTGAGCGTGGTGTAGTGTCCGGCATCCATCGGCGGGTTGGGCCGCCAGGCGTCCTTGGTGTTGGTGAGCGTCCACGGGTCGCGGGCCTGGACGCTGGTCTGCCAGTCATAGCCGAGCCCCAGCGACACCCGGAGGGGCAGGGTCGGCTGCGCGAACAGCCGGCCGTGCAGGCCGCGCGTGAAGTAGTAGTCGCGGTAGTCGCGCTGGAAGAGAAACGAGGCCCAGCCGACCTCCGCGTCCGTGAGGGCCCAGCTCTCGACCGACCCCAGCTCGCTGTACAGCCGCAGTCCGGCCCCGAAACCCCGCGGAGCGCCCGAGCGAACCTCCGAGTTCACGATGTAGCCGAGCGTGCTCGGTTCGCCCTCGCCCACGTTGCCCACCGTGCGGACGATCGCGAGGGCATCCAGCCGCACGCCGAAACCCTCGCGCACGCGCCAGGCGAACTCCGGTCCGAGCACCACGGGGAGTGCCTCGATGCGGTTGAACGTGCCGCCGGTGGCGATCGCCAACGCCGAGTACGACTCCGTGCCCGCCCAGGTCTTCCGGGCGCCGATGAACGGGATGCGGCTCCTGGGATTGGGCGCCAGCGCGATTTCTTCACCGTTCGAGCGGTAGTTGAGCGTCTCGCGATACGCGTGGACCGCGCCGCCGACCTGCGCGCCGGGCGCGACGGTGACCGAGCCGCCGACCACGGTGACGCTGCCGGTCACCTCCGCCGTCGAGTCGAGCGTCGCGTCGCCGTTGATGACCAACAGGCTGCCCTTGATGCGTCCCGCCAGATCGACCGACCCGTTACGGACGGCGACGTCGCCGTGCCACTCGTTGCGGTGGGGCAGGTGCGTGCGGCCCACCAGCCGCGTCGTAGTGGCGGCGTTGAAGAACCGCACTGCCTCCTTCGCGACCGCCGGCGGGATTCCTTCCGGAGCCGCGGCTTTGGTAGTGCTGTCGGGATTGATGACGATGGCCGTGTCCTGCGCGGTCTGCTGCGCGGCGGCCAGCGCCGGGCCAGCCAGCGCGAGGGCGGCGAGGAAAATGGAACGCATAAGCCTGTCCTGGGACGAGGGTGTCATCCGGGCGCGGTACGCGGCGGCTCGAGCCCGAGGCGGCGCATCCGGCGGTAGAGGTTCGCGCGGTCGGTCGCGAGCTTGCGGGCCGCGTCGGCGACGTTGCCTTGCGCGGCCGACAGGGCCCGCGCGATCAACGTGCGCTCGTAGCGGTCGAGCGCGTCCGACAGCGCCACGTCGGCCCACGCGCCCTCCCCCGACGCCACCGCGCCCGCGCTGTTCGGAAGCACGCGGGCCACGTCGTCGGCGCTGATCACTTCGCTTCCCGCGAGAATCGCGAGCCGCTCGACGATGTTGGCCAGCTCGCGCACGTTCCCCGGCCAGCCGTAGCCGGTGAGGAGCGGGATGGCGCCGCCGTCGAAGCGCACCGGCCGTCTCAAGCGGCGCCTGCTGGCGCGCGGCGAAGTGGTGCGCCAGCGGGGCGATGTCGTCGGTCCGCTCCCGTAGCGGCGGGATATGAATCGGGAGCACGTCGAGGCGGAACAGCAGGTCCTCGCGGAACTGCCCTTGCTGCGCGGCTTTCGCGAGGCCTTTGTTGGTGGCTGCGATCACGCGCACGTCGACCGTGGTCGGCCGTTCGCCGCCGAGCCGCTCGATCACACCGGTTTCGAGCACGCGCAGCAGCTTGGCCTGGGCCTCGGGGCCGAGATCGCCGACCTCATCGAGGAACAGCGTGCCGCCGTCGGCGAGCTCGAAGCGGCCGTGACGCCGCTCGCCGGCGCCGGTGAACGCCCCGCGCTCGTGCCCGAACATCTCCGACTCGACCAGGTCTTTGGGGATCGCCGCGCTGTTCACGCACACAAACGGCCGCGCGGCGCGGGTGCTCTGCTGGTGGATCGCGGAGGCGACCAGCTCCTTGCCCGTGCCGGACTCGCCGGTGATCAGCACCCGTGCCTCGGTGGGGGCGATCAGCGCGATGCGCGCGCGCACCTCGGTCAGCGCCTGGCTCGGCCCGATCAGGGGATCGCTGTGGCCCAGCGCCTCGTGCAGGCGCTGGTTCTCGGCGCGGGTCCGGGACAGCTCCAGCGCGGCCCGCAGCGCCACCAGCAGCCCTCGGGCGTCAGCGGCTTCTCGAGGAACTGGAAGGCACCGAGCTTGGTCGCGCGCACCGCATCGGTGAGGCTCGCCTTGCCGCTCATCATGACGACCGGCAAATCCGGGCGCCCGGCGTTTCAGCTGCTCGAGCGTGGCGATGCCGTCCGGTCCGCCCGGCATCATCAAGTCGAGCAGCACCGCGTCGGGACCCGCCGCCTCCAGCGCGGCGAGGGCGGCGGTTCCATTCGCCGCTTCCGCCGTCTCGAACCCTTCGGACTGCAGCAGCGCGCCCAGCATGCGGCGGATGTTGGCTTCGTCGTCCACCAACAGGATCCGGGGGCTCATGCGGGGAACACGATCGTAAAGGTCGCGCCGCCACCCGGTGTCTCGTCGACGCGGATCGACGCGCGATGGGCCTCGATCGTCTGGCGGACGAGCGCCAGTCCGAGGCCGGTGCCATCGTGTTTGGTGGTGAAGTACGGCTCGAACACCCGCTGGCGCAGCTCCTCCGGAATCCCGGCGCCATGGTCTGCGATCGTCACGACCAACCCGCTTCGCTCGGCGGCCCCGTCGGTGGTGATGCCGACGTCGATCTCGCCGCGTCCGTCCATCGCCTCCGATGCATTCCGCAGCAGGTTCGAGAAGGCGCGACGCAGCGGATCGTAGTGGCCGGGGAGCGATCCGGCGCCCGCCGTTCGCCCGCACGACGACGCGCACGCCGTCCGGCACCGCGGATCGCGCCAGATCCTCGAGCAGCTCCACGAGATCGACGTCGCTCTGCGCTCCCTCCGGCAGCCGGCCGAAATCCGCGAACTCGCGCGCCAGGTGATCGAGCCGTTCCGTCTCGGCGGCCAGCACCTCGAGTGCCATCGCCGTCCGTCCATCCGCCTGCCCGCCTGACCCGCCCCAGCTGGTCCACCGCGATCCGCATGGACGTCAACGGATTCTTGATTTCATGAGCCACACGCCGCGCCACCTCGCGGAACGCGCGTTGGCGCTCCGACTCGAGCTCGTGCTCGCGGGCCGCTTCGATCGCTGCCACCAGCTCGCGCAGCGCCTGGCGCAGCGCCTGGAACTCGGGAGCGCCCCGCGACGGGGGACCGGCCGGGAGGGGCAGGCGCCGGCGGATCAGCCGCGTCCACCCCACCAGCTCATCGATGGGACGTGACAGCTGTCGCGACAGATGCCCGGCGACCCGCACGCCGGCAAAGAGGACCACCAGGCCGAGCAGCAGCACCACGGCGACGAAGCCGGCCGTGTAGTAGCGGAGATACGTCTCTGCGCGCCGCGACAGGGTCACCGCGTTCGAGATTTCCGCCAGGTGGCGGCCCATCGCCGCGCGGTCGTCGCGATCGAGCCGCAGCGTGTCCACGTGCTCGAGCATCTCCCGCGCCGAAACGGCCACCTGCTCGAGCGACACCCGCGCTCCCGTCGAGGGAGCACCTGCCCGGACTGCGAGCGCCCACCCGATCACGGCGAGAATGGTCGGGACGGCCGTCAACGCGGCGAGCACAACGAAGATCCGCTGACGGAAGGAAAGCGGCATATTACTGGGCCAATCTAGAACAAAGGTCCGGGTGCGACAATTCGACACAGGGGTCTGACATGAAGAGCCACACGCACTACCTCTGGTTCACCACCAAGAAACGACAGGAGATCATCGACATCACCGACGAAGTGGCCACCCAGGTCTCGGGCAGCGGCGTGGGGGAGGGATTCGTGCTGGTGAGCGCCATGCATATCACGGCGTCGGTGTTCGTCAACGACCACGAGTCGGGCCTGTGGGAGGATATCCTGCGGTGGCTGGAGCAGAGCATCGCGCCCTGGGAGCCGGGCCGGTACCGCCACAACGAAACGGGTGAGGACAACGCCGCGGCGCACCTGCGCAGCCTCACGATCGGGCACGAGGTGATCGTGCCGATCACCAAGGGAAAGCTCGATCTCGGCCCCTGGCAGCGCGTGTTCTACGGCGAGTGGGACGGCCAGCGTCGCAAGCGGCTGATCATCAAGGTTTTGGGGGAGTAGGCTGTTCCTTTTCGCGCAAGTTGTTTAGTTTCAATGCACTGATGGAGAAGGCAGGGGTTCGGGTGGCGTCGGGTCATGCGGCAGCGCTTTGGCGGCCTCGGGAAATACGCGAGGAACCGTTCGTGGGCGCGCCGAGATGGTTCCGGCGGCCAACCCCCCGAAGCGACTCTGCCGCACCCAATCTGAGACGGGCGACGAGTTATTGAACGCGCTTTCACGCGCAGCGGTCGCCATACACATCCTGCACGAAGTGGCGGGCCCCATGCGTAGAGCTGGGCCCGGCCAATTCGCGCGTCCGAAATCGAGCGCAAACCCATGACCCAGCCGCAACACTCTTATCTCGCACGTCCTCACAAGGAACCACCTGCCCACGCGCCGAATGCGGCGCTTCTGATCGACTTCGACAACGTGACGATGGCGATCCGTTCCGATCTGCAGACGGAGCTGAAGCGCCTGTTGCAGTCGGAGATCATCCGGGGCAAGGTTGCCGTGCAGCGCGCCTACGCCGACTGGCGGCGCTACCCGCAGTACATCGTCCCCCTCTCGGAGTCGTCGATCGACTTGATCTTCGCTCCCGCCCACGGCGCGAACAAGAAGAACGCCACCGATATCCGGCTGGCGATCGACGCCCTCGAGCTCGTGTTTACGCGGCCCGAAATCGGCACCTTCATCCTGCTGTCGGGCGACAGCGATTTTTCCTCCCTCGTGCTCAAGCTCAAGGAGTACGGGAAGTACATCATCGGCGTGGGGATCCGCGAATCCTCGAGCGATCTGCTCATTCAGAACTGCGATGAGTACTACTCCTACAACGAGCTGGCCGGATTCACCAAGGAATCCGACGTCAAGCACGAGCGCCACGATCCCTGGGAGCTGGTGGTCGAGGCGGTGAAGCAGATGACAGCGCACAACGACGTGATGCGCTCCGATCGTCTGAAGCAGGTGATGCAGGAGATCGATCCCGGTTTCACCGAAAAGGACGTCGGCTTCTCGCGCTTCAGCAAATTCGTCATTGAGGCGGCCCATAAAGGGCTGATCACGCTCACCAAGCTCGACAACGGACAGTACGAGCTCGCCCTCGGGCCGGACGTCGCCGGCGCGGCGGCCCATCCGTCGCTGCGCACTGCCGCCGCCCGGGAGCAGGAGACCTCGGCGCCGCGCGAGCGTTCGTCAGGGCGTGATGGCCGTGGCCGCAGAGGCGGCGGGGATGGAGGCAGAGGGCTTTCGCTGGGCGAGGCGTTTGGGTTGCTCAAGCAGGCCCTGAGCAGGCTGGGAGGGAGTGACCAGGGTGTGAGCGCCGACCAGGTGCGCGACGCCATGATCGAAATCAAGGGCGGCGATTCCGGGCCACTCGAGTCGGAACGGTTCCTGAAGCTGTTGCTCCAGGCGCACGATGCCGAGATCATCGACCTCTCCAAGCTGGAAGACGGCGGCTACATAGTGAAGCCACGGGTTGGCGCCGAACCCCCGGCGCCGCAGCGCAGCGAGACCGCGGCCGTCGAGCCACCCGCGCCCGCGTTCCAGGCCGCCCCCGATGCCGCCCCGCCCGCAGGTCCCGCGACCGGGGTTCCCTCCCGCAGTGCCCGGTTCCGTCGCGGGTCGAAGGGTCCGCGGGTCGCGCCGCCCGACATTGCCAAGGTCGGTATTGTCGAAGTCGATCCCAATTTCAAGCCGCGGATCGAGCTCGTGCCGCCCAGTCCAGCCATTATCGATCCCCCCATGCCGGCCTCCTCTGCCCCGAGCAGGCCCATGTCGGCGGCCGCGGTGTTGATGAGTCGCGCGAGCCCCGTCGTGGGGGACGGGGGCCGAGTGCAGCTGGAGGGGACCGCAGCCGTCCGCGGGGCGGGAGCGGGCGTGGCGAGCGGGAGCCCGGCGAGCGTGGGGGCCGGGGTCGTCGGGGTGGCAGGGGCCGCGGTGCGCCGCGCAGCTCCGAGTCGTCCGGGTTCGAGCGGGCAGAGCCCCGTGAGGTCCCGGTCTCGCAGGCCGATCCCGACGGCGTCAGCGCCGCCCCCTCCGCCGGCTCCCAAGCCTGCGCCGCCGCCGTCGGAGCCGGACACCGGAGAATCCTTCTGGACCAAGGTGAAACGCGGGCTGACCGGCGGGACGTGAAGCCGCTGCCTCCCTCGTTCTACGCGCGACCGACGGAAGTGGTCGCGCGTAGTCTTTTAGGGCACTTGGTTGTGAGTACGGTCGGGGGCCGCCGCACCGCCGGGCGCATCGTCGAAACGGAAGCGTATCTGGGACCGCACGACCCAGCGTGCCACGCATTCGGCGGCCGGCGCACTGCTCGTACTGAAGGGTTGTTCGGGCCTCCCGGCACGGCGTACGTCTACTTCACATACGGAATGCATTGGTGCCTGAACGCGGTGACGCGGCGCGAGGGTTACCCCGCGGCGGTCCTGATTCGGGCTCTGGAGCCGGTCGGCGGACTCGACACCATGCGTCGTCGCCGGGGCAGTACTTCGGATCGTATCCTGTGTGCGGGGCCTGCGCGTCTCTGTGTGGCGCTGGGGATCACCGGGCTCTTGAATGGGGTGTGGCTCCAGCGCGGCGTGCTTCGGATCGTTCGGGCGCCCGTCCCGCAACGCCTGCACATCGTACGGACGCCCCGCGTGGGGATCACGCGGGGCGTCGATTGGCCGCTACGATATCTGGTCGCTGACTCGCCGTGGGTGTCGCGATCGCGGATCAGTGCTTCGCGGTAATGTCCTCCCTGGAGCTGCCGAAGCTGTAGCGGATGCCGCCCTGCACCGTGTGTGTGACGCCCTCGATGAGGAACCCTCGGGCCTGCTTGTGTCAGGATGTAGTGGCCGTAGAGCGAGAGGCGCCCCTGCCGCACGTCGACTCCACCCATCCACCAGAAGAACGCCTTCGTGGCGGCGTCATCGGCCGCGTTCTGCACGATGGCCAAATCGCCCGCGGTGCATCCGGTGCATGTCGCCATGGGGTCGAGCACTTCCATGATGGCGAAGCCCACGCCGCCAAACGGCTGCACGGCTTTCTGCACCGGGAACGCCAGGACACCCATCATGATGCGCCGCACCCCGTCGAACGCGACGTTCCCCGGCTCGATCGTTCCGTTGGGGTGGGTAATGGTGGCGTGCCGGTCCGACAGGAAGAACGACTGCTCGTACGAGACGTACATGGCGGTCTTCTTGGCGGTGATGAGCCAGTGCCCGCCGAACGTCGGCTCGGCGGAGAAGCCGTCGACGTCGGTGTTGAAGGAAAGCACGCCGGCCTGAGCGCCCCAGAACCACTGACGCTGCCAGCCGACGCCGCTCTTCACGAACACCTTGCGAGTCGGTTCCGGCGTCTCCGGCGGCAGCGTGCCACCTGCGGCGATGATCGAATCCTTGGTCGCCTGTGAGATCGGCTGGGGCTTCGCCTGGCCGCTCCCCTTGCCGAACAGGAACACCGAGAGCCCGGCCGAACCCGTGAAGTCGAGTGCGTTTGTGACGCCGTTTCCCACCGGATCCCCAGGGGTGTAGAACCCCCGCGCCTCGAGCCGCAGCGCCAGCGCGGTTCCCGAAAAAGATCCGGTCGCCAATCCCGAAGTGGGCAGTATTGGCCCACTGGTAGGGATAGGGCGACCAGCCATCGCGGGTGCGCGTATAGCCACCGAGAACGTAGAGGATGTTGTGCTGGCCGCCCGAGTTGACGATGAGGCTCACGCTGCCTCGAGCGATCTCGGTGCCGTAGGTACCGGCCGCGTTATAGGGGGCGGCAAAGTGGAGGTCCGCTTCCAGGCCGAAGTACTCGCTCATGAAGTACCCCAGCCGCCCGCCGCCGCCGACCTGCATTTCGAGGCCACGTTGGTCGTCGTAGCGGGTGTAGGTGCCGAACCCGCCGAACTCGATCTGATGGGCGTGCTGCGCGCTCAGGCCCGCGACCCAGCTGACGAGAACCAACCCGACGATTGTGAGAACCCGCATGGTACCACTCCTCGGTCAAGACGGCTTGCCCAGTGTGAGGCACTCGGACGCGCGGGGCCCCGGCCCCGAAACCGACCGAAAATAGTGGTTCGGGTTCAAAAACGCGATACCCGAAAGGCTTGAAGGCAGGGAAGTTAAGGCACCGAGCCTTGAAACTACTTGAGGTTCAGCCGTGGATTACCCAAACAAACACCGAAGAAGTGCCGAAAATGCCGGTTCGCTAGATCAGCCCGAGCTGGGTCCCGACCTTCTTGAACGCTCGCAACGCGAAATCCAGGTCGGCGCGGGTGTGCGCCGCCGAGACCTGACAGCGCACCCGCGCGTGGCCCTGCGGAACGACCGGGTAGCCAAACCCGGTCACGAAAACGCCCTCCGCGAGCAGGCGCTCGCTCATTTCGATCGCCCGGGCGGTCTCGCCCAGGATCACCGGCACGATCGGCGTCTGGCCGGGCAGAGGCTTGAACCCTGAGGGCGAGCAGCTGGTCCCGAAAGTAGTTGGCGTTGTCCCTCAGGCGGCTCACGAGCTCGGGGTGACCCTCGAGATGGCGCACCGCAGCGAGCGCGCTCGCCGCGACGGTTGGGGGGAGGGCGTTGCTGAAGAGCTGCGGCCGGGAGCGCTGGGTGAGATAGTCGGCGAGCGGCTCGGGGCCAGCCACGAACCCCCCCGCGGCGCCCCCGAGGGCCTTCCCCAAGGTGGAGGTGACGATATCCACCTGCCCGAGCACGCCGTAGTGCTCGGCCGTCCCGCGACCGGTCGCCCCGAGCACTCCGGTACCGTGGGAATCATCCACTGCCACGATGGCATCATACTGTCGCGACAGTGCCATGATGTCCGGGAGCCTGGCGATGTCGCCCTCCATCGAGAAAACCCCGTCGGTCACGACGAGCCTGAGGCGGCAGTCCTTGGCCGCACGCAGCTTGTCCTCGAGGTCCCCCATGTCCGAGTGGCGATACACCGCGGATTGGCACCGTGTGATGGACTTGGCGAGCCGGATCGAATCGATGATCGAGGCGTGGTTGAGCTGGTCCGAGATCACGATGTCCTGCTCGCCGAGCAAGGTCGCGCAGAGCCCCTCGTTCGCATTCCAGCAGCTGACGTAGCTGAGAGCCGCGGCGCACCCGACCAGCCGGGCCAGCGCCGCCTCGAGCTCCCGATGGATCGTGAAGGTGCCGCAGATGAAGCGGACGGAGCCGGTCCCGGCGCCGAACTCGTCGAGGGCCCGCTTGCCTGCCGCCACCACGTCGGGCGCGTCGCACAGGCCCAGGTAGTTGTTGGACGAGAGGATCAACACCTCGCCACGCCCTTCCATCCGGACGCGAGCCCCCTGCGGGGAGGCCAGGTAGTTCAGGCGCTTGTACACCCCGTCGTGTCTGAACTGGTCGAGCTCGGCCTGCAGTCGGGCGGGGAAGGTCATGCGATCTCCAGGATGATCTTGCCGGCATCGCCGGCGCGGATGGCGGCGATGGCGTCGTCCACGCGGGCGAGGGGGAACCGGTGCGTCACGACCGGACGCGGGTCGAACAGGCCGGCGCTCAAATAGCGCCGCATCTGATGCCAGGTCTCGTACATCTTGCGCCCGATGACGCCGTAGAGGGTGAGCCCCTTGAAGATGATCTCGTTGGCGAAGTCGATCGGCACCGCGGCCGGTGGGGATGCCGAGCAGCTGCACGCGGCCACCCATGCGCACCGACGCGAACGCCTGGTGCAGCGCCGAGGGGACCCCGGACATTTCGCACACGACATCGGCGCCTTCGCGGTTCGTTTCTTCCAGTACCCGGCGCGTGACATCCTCGCGGCCGGCATCGATGATGACGTGCGCACCCATCCGCTCCGCCAGCGCGAGTCGCTTGGGATTGATGTCGGAGGCGATGACCTTGGCGGCCCCGGCGGCCCGGGCGATACCCACAGCAAAGCAGCCGATCGGGCCGCACCCGACGACCAGCACGACGCTCCCGGGGATCTCCGCGGTGAGCACGGCGTGAAACGCGTTGCCCATCGGGTCCATGATGGCGCCGATGTCGGTGGGGATGCCGTCCAGCGGCAGCACGTTGGTCGCCGGCATGACGATGTATTCGGCGAACGCGCCGTCGCGGTCCACACCGATGATCTGCGTGCGACGGCAGATGTGGCTGTTCCCGGTACGGCACTGCAGGCAGTGCCCGCACACGATGTGCCCTTCCGCGGTCACGAGCTGGCCCGGCGTGATCTCCGCGACCCGGTCTCCCACCGCGACGACCTCACCGGCGAATTCGTGTCCGATGACGAGCGGCGGATTGATCCGCTGCTGTGCCCAGGCATTCCAGTCGGCGATATGGAGATCGGTGCCGCACATCCCAGCGTGGCGGACGGCGATCAGTACCTCGCCCGGGCCCGGGGACGGCTTGGGGACGGTCGTGACCGTCAGGCCGGGGGCCCGACTCCGTTTGACGATGGCATGCATATGAGGAACGGCAGAAATCTACTGCGGTGGGGGAAACACGAAGGGCCGGCGAACCGCCGGCCCCTAGAGCCTCAAATCACTCAGCGGGGATGCTCTACCGGGAGATGCTGGTGCGGTGTGCTCATTGCCGTCCGGTTCATCGGCGCACCAACAGTATGCCCAGATCTTGGCCGGGCGCAGCAGCTGCCGGCCGGCGCGCAGGATGATACCGAGCGGCTCGTCGTCGAGTACCAGGGGCAAACTTGTCATGATGAAGCGTTCCCGGGTGTGAGTCGGAGCCTTGCCAATGCAAGACCCTGGCCGCACGCGCCATCCGGCAACGCCTTATCCGGCAACGCCTTACTCGGTAACGCCTATTCCCAACACGCCCTAATCGGTCATTCAGACACGTTCGCTACCGTGTCTCCTTGACGCTCTGGCTTGGTGGCGACGAAGCCGACGCCGCCTCGGGAGCGCTTGCGGCGGGTGACGAGCCATCCGTCGTAGTGCCCCTGCAACCCTTCCGCGGCGAGCGGAATAACGGCGTGGATCGGCTGGGTGGGAAGGACCAAATGCACCCCTCCAACTCGCGTGCGGGCCTTGAGGTCGTCGAGTAGACGCTGACGCGCCTTGGGCCGGGCCGGAGCGAGGGCGGCGGGGTCAACCACGACGAGGCTGGGCGTGACGTCGGGGAGCCAGCTGCCAAACTGGATCACCAGGGCGTGAAACCGCCCCGCGAGCTGTTCGGCGACCGCGCGACTTTCTGCGGATTCGATCGCGCCCAGGTCCTGATCGAGGAGGAACACCTCGGCGTCGTGGGCTGCCAGATAGAGCGCACTGGGCAGGGCCCCGGCCCCGATAACCACGGCGAGGTCGCCGGGCTCGAACCGACGAGTGAGCCCGATGAGCGGTGCATCCGCCCCGAGCCCCCAGTGCGTCGGCTCCCGCTGCGAGATGCGCAGCGTGCGGTGCTTTTGGCGCCACCGCGGAAACGAGGGCAGGCGCAGGCGCCGCGCGATGAGCCGATCGACGTGCTCGAGCAGCAGCACCTCGGTGAGGAGATACTGTCCGCCGGCGTTCCCTTCGAGCTCGCGGACCGCCTCGTCGCCGATTTGCAGCAGATCCTCGCGCGCCAGCGCGTTTTTGTACTCCTCGATGCGCTGCAGCATGAACTCCTCGTACTCCTGCTTCAGGGAGCGAGGGGGGCGGCGCGCGGCGCGTGCGGGCTGGCCGTGGGAGAGCGGCGGGACGGCGCTCAGCATGGCTCGACGTGCACCACGACCTCGTACAGCTGGAGGTCGCGCTTGAGGCGTTCCTCGACCTCATCGGCGATCGCGTGGGCATCGGCGACGTTCGCTCCCCGATCCACCGAAATGGTGACCTCGGCATAGCGGAGGGGAGGAGCGCCGCGCGAACGGATGTGGTAGGCGCTCATGACGCCGCGCACGCCTTCAGCGGTTCCCTGGATCTCGATCGGCGGCAAGGCCCGCTGGTCTACCAGGACGGGGACGGCTCGCGAAGCGATGCCGTACGCTACGCGCACGATGACGCCCGCCACTACGATGGCGGCCACGGGATCGGCCCACCACAACCCCTGGCGTGCGAGCAGCAGGCCCACCAGAACGCCGACGGTGACGAATACGTCGGCGCGCGTATGGCTCGCGTCGGCGACCAGGATCTGGCTCCCGAGCTCGGCCCCGCGCCGCTGCTCGTACCACGCGACCAACACGTTCAGGCCTACCGTGATGACCAGCACCGCGAGCTGGAAGTCGGTGACGGTGACCGGGTGCCCGCCGCTGACCAGGTGGTTGACGGCGCCCCGCACCAGCTCGAAGCAGCTGACGGAGAGGAATCCGACGATGGCGAGCGTGCCGAGCGTCTCGAACTTACCATGGCCGTAAGGATGGTCCTCGTCGGGTTCTTTGGACGCGACCCGCACCAACAGCATGGCGAGGCCGTTGTTGAGTGCATCCACCGCCGAATCGAGCGCCGCGCCCAGCACGGCGAGCGAGTTGGCGCGCACGGCGATGACGGCCTTCGCCCCGACGATGGTCAGATTCGCGAGAAGCAACGCGAGCAGGACTCGCCGGACGAGCGCGCTTCGGTCGCGCGCCGGGGGCGGAGCGAACGCCATGGTGTGCAAGGTTGTAAGGGAGGCTGGTTTCGTCAACGGCAGGCGGCTATTCGACGGCGCGGAGCAGGGCCCCCTTCAGGTATCCGGTCTCGGGGACGTTGAGGATTTCGGGGTGGTCGTGCCCCGCTGCGGTCCAACGCACCAGCTCCAGCCGCCGCCCGCTGTCGCGGGCCGCCGCCACGAGCATATCGGCGAACGCCGCGCGACCCACGTGGTAGGAGCACGAGCAGGTGAACAGTACACCACCCGGCGCGAGCAGGCGCATGGCCCGCAGGTTGATCTCCTTGTAGCCCGCAAGCGCACGCGCCAGGTTGTCCTTGGTCTTCGCGAACGCCGGCGGATCGAGGACGATCGCATCGAAGCGCTCGTCCTGGCGCTCGAACTCCCGCAACAGGTCGAACGCATTCGCTTCGCGCCAGACGATATTCGTGAGACCGTTGAGCGTCGCATTCTCTCGTCCCCGCGCCAGCGCCTCCTCGCTCGAATCGACCGCCAGCACCTCCCTGGCCCGGCCCGCCAGGTGCAGGGCAAAGGAGCCGTGATAGGTGAACAAGTCGAGCGCCCGGCCGCCGCCCGGCACCGCCGCCGCCACGAGCGCCCGGTTCTCCCGCTGGTCGAGGAACGCGCCGGTCTTCTGGCCGGACCAGGGCGCCGCCAGGTATCGCACGCCGTTCTCCATCACCTCGAGCGTCTCGGGCACGCTGCCGGAGGCCGGCACCACTTCGAGGGGTAGCCCCTCGTGTCGCCGGATCCCGGCGTCGTTTCGGAACAGGACGCCGTCGGGGCTAAGGGCGCTCTGGATTCCGGCGAGGACGTCGTCGCGCGCACTCTCGAGTCCCGCCGAGAGGAGCTGAGCCACGACGCACGATCCGTAACGATCGACGACCAGTGAGGGTAAGCTGTCGCCCTCGGCATTCACCACACGATAGGCGGAATCGCTGATTCCCGATCGGCGCGCCGCCGCGGCGGCGATCCGCGCTCCCCACCAGGCCGCGTCGATGGATTCGGTGCCGCGCGTGAGCAGGCGCAGGCGAATCTCCGACGTCGGTGAATACAGGGCCTGCCCGAGGTGACGGCCCCGGCGGTCGGTGACGGCGATGATCCCCGGCGCGTCGCGCGGCTCGGCGTACACGTCGGTGCGATAGATCCACGGGTGTCCCGCGGCCCAGCGCGCAGCTCCCTTGGCCGACACGACGGCGCCACGCCGATCAGTCTCCCGACCGCCCGACCGCCTGACCGCCTGACCGCTAGTCACGTCGTTCGGTCCGGCCGCAGTGTGGCGGCGCCGCGGAGATACATATGTTTCAGCTCGCCGGGCGCCTTGGCGGTGTAGAGGTGCAGCAGCAGCCGGATGCAGCGCTGCACGCCGTCGGGTACGGCGACTTCGCTGGCGCCGAGCAGCGGAACGGTGTCCCACCCCAGGCGCCGTGCGGCGCGGGCCGGATACTCGGCGGTGAGGTCGGGCGAGGAGGTGAAGATGGCACTCTCCACGTCCTCGGGTTTGAAGTCGTTCGCTTCCTGGAGCGCGCGGATCAATTCCTCCGTCGCGTCGAGGATGGCGTCGCGGGTGTTCGCTGGCGCGGTGGTCGCACCGCGCAGTCCACGCAGGATCTTACTCATGGCCCTCGTCGATCAGTTGCGCTTGATGGTGGTCACGGATGCCGCTCTCCTCAAGGGGGGCGACCCCGTGGACGCGTGCCGCCGGGCGGTCCGAGGCGGCGCCACCGCCGTGCAGGTCCGGCTCAAGCATGCCCCGCCGCGCGACCTGCTCGCGCTGACCCGCACCCTCGTTGCCGCGTTGCCGGTCCCGGTACTCGTCAACGACCGCGTGGACGTAGGCGTAGCCGCCGGCGCGGCCGGCGCGCACCTGGGGCAGGACGACGTGCCGCTTGGGGCTCTGCGCCCGCACGTCCCGCCGGGCTTCCTGCTTGGCATCTCGGTTGGCTCTAGCGCGGAAGCCGCCCGCGCCACCACGTGGCCCGCCGACTACTGGAGCATCGGCCCCTGTTTTTCCACCACGCACAAGAGCGATGCTGGGCCGCCGCTTGGTCCCTCGGGCTTCACGGCGCTGGCCCGCCTCGCTCCCGCCGGTGTGCCGGTCATCGGCATCGGCGGCATCACGGCGCAGAACGCCGGCGCGATCGTCGCCGCCGGCGCCGTCGGCGTCGCGGTGATCGGCGCGATCTGGGAAGCTAGCGACCCGGAGGCCGCCGCCCGCGCGATTCGCTCTGCATACGCTTGACGGCCCGGATCGCCGCCTGGTGCTCCGCGTAGGTCACCGAGAAGATGTGCTTCCCGTCCGGCTGCGCAACGAAGAACAGGTACGGCACGGGAGCGGGATCGAGCGCCGCCGCCATGCTGGCCAGCCCCGGCTGGCAGATCGGTCCCGGCGGCAGCCCCGCATACAGATACGTGTTGTAGCGCGATCGGATCGCCAGGTTCTTCTCCCAGACTCGCTTGAGCCGGCGCCCGTGGGCGTAGACGACCGTGGGGTCGGCCTCGAGCTTCATGCCGCGCTTGAGGCGATTGCGGTACACGGCCGAGACGAACGGCCGGTCGGGTTCGTAGCGGACTTCGGCCTCGATGATCGACGCGAGGGTCACGAGCTGCTGGCGAGTCAGGTGCTGGGAGTCGAGCCGCGGGGTCCACTCGGGCCGCCATTGCGCGAGAAACTCGCGCGTCATCACGTGCACCAGCTCACGCCCCGTAATGTGAACGCCGACGACGTAGGTCGTGGGGAACAGGTAGCCTTCCACGTCGGTCGCGGCGTCCGGCAGGCCGAGCTCGCGGCGCAGGGCGGGGTCGTTCGCCGCGGCGAGCATCGAGTCCCGGTGGACGCCCAGCTGTCGGGCGGCGAGGTCTGCCACCTCGCTGAGCATCAAACCCTCCCGCACGGTCCACCGGACCTCGACGCCGTGTCCCCGCTTCAGCGTGGCGACGATGTCGCTCCAGGGTGCGTCCTGGGGCAGCAGGTACACTCCCGTCTTGAGCGAGCTCCCCAACCCCCGCAGGCGAGCGTACCACATGAAGCGAGTGGGGTGGCGAATCACGCCATGGGCGGACAGTGAGTCGATCGCGGCGTCGAGGGTGGCACCCGGTGGGACGGTGATGGTGACGCGCTGGCCGCCCGGGGCTGGTGCTGCAACCCAGCACCGTGACGATCAGGACCGCGGCCAGCCGGCGGATCACTGCGCCGAGCCGCGGCGTGCGTCGAGGTAGTGCTGCAGCAGCAACGTTGCCGCGAGGGCATCGACGTCCGCCTGGCGCCCCCGCGTAGTCCCGCCCATCTCGCGCACCGCCTGCAACGCCCGCGCCGTGGTGAACCGCTCGTCCCACAGCTCGGCGCTGAGGCCGGAGTGGCGCGCGATCTCCGCGGCCAGCGCGCGCGCCTGATGTGCCGCGTGGCCCTCGGACCCGTCGGCCGTGAGGGGGAGGCCGATCACGACGCCCGCGACCTCGCGTTCTTTGGCGAGCGCGAGCAGACGGGCCATGGGAAAGCGTTTGCCGGTGCGGCGGGTGAGGGTCGTCAGGGGTTGCGCGAGAAGTTGGGATTCGTCGGACAGAGCGAGGCCGATGCGGCGTTCTCCCCAGTCGACTCCGAGGAGTCTCCCCGTCACGTTCACCCCTGGGCCATCGATGCGTAGAACTCGTTGTTCGTTTTCGTCCGCTTCATGCGCTCGAGCAGGAACTCGATCGCTTCGACCGGCGGCATGTCGGACAGGAAGTTCCGGAGCAGGTACACCTTGTTGAGCTCTTCCTTGGAGAGGAGCAGCTCTTCTTTGCGGGTCGAGGTGCGCTGCGTGTCGATTGCCGGGTAGACGCGCCGATCGGCGATGCGGCGGTCGAGAATGACTTCCATGTTGCCCGTGCCCTTGAACTCCTCGAAGATCACCTCGTCCATGCGCGAGCCGGTGTCGATCAGGGCGGTCGCGATGATGGTGAGCGAGCCACCTCCCTCGATGTTGCGCGCCGCGCCGAAGAAGCGCTTGGGCTTCTGCAGCGCGTTCGCGTCCACGCCGCCCGAGAGGATCTTGCCCGAGTGCGGCACGACGACGTTGTGCGCGCGGCCCAGGCGCGTGATCGAGTCGAGCAGGATCACGACGTCCTTGCCGTGCTCCACCATGCGTTTCGCCTTCTCGATCACCATGTCCGCCACCTGCACGTGGCGGTCGGCCGGCTCGTCGAACGTGGAGGAGATCACCTCCGCCACCTTCACGTTCTCCTCCATGTCGGTCACCTCTTCCGGCCGCTCGTCGATCAGCAGCACGATGAGGTAGATCTCCGGATGGTTCTCGATGATCGAGTTGGCCAGCTTCTGCATCAGGATGGTCTTACCGGCCTTGGGCGGTGACACAATCAAACCGCGTTGCCCTTTGCCGATCGGGCACAGGATGTCCATCACCCGCATCGACAGGTCGCCGTCCTTCCGCTCCAGCCTGATCCGCTCCTCGGGGTAGCGGGGCCGCAGGTTGTCGAACGCGACGCGGTGCTTCGCCTTCTCCGGCTCGTCGCCGTTGACGACCTCGACCTTGAGCAGGGCGAGGTAGCGCTCGCCCTCCTTCGGCGGCCGCACCTGGCCCATGATCGTGTCGCCGGTTCGCAGATCGAACCGCTTGATCTGGCTGGGCGAGACGTAGATGTCGTCGGGGCCGTACAGGTAGTTCCAATCCGGGCTGCGCAGGAATCCGTAACCCTCGGGAAGGATTTCCAGCACTCCCTCGCCGCGCAGCACGGTGTCGGAGTCGAGCAGCGACTGCTCGATGCGGAAGATGAGATCCTGCTTGCGGAGCCCTGAGTAGTTGGTGATGTTCAGGGTCTCGGCCATCGCGTGCAGTTCCGCGACGGATTTCTTCTTTAATTCAGCGATATCCACGTTGGGCTTTGGCTCCGTTACGCTACGGCGGGCGGACCCCGAAGTGGGGGAGTGAGCGCGTTGAAAGTGAGAACTAGGGAATGTGCAGGGGTGCGAGTGGCCTATAGTAGGCCGCGGCGGACGTGCAGTCAAGAGTGTCCATGCCGCTGAGGACGTTCCTACTGGCCTGGCGCACCACCACCCTGCACGACAGGGAAGTGGTTGATGCGCTTGTAGATCCGGCTCATGCCGGTCCCTCGCCCGCCCTCCGGGAAGCGCTGGCGCGCTGGCCTGGTCACTACTACTGGTCGGACGAGCCCGAAGGGCGCCACTTGATCCTGACCCGCCGGATGCCGATCCGGCGCCGCGAGCGCTGGCTCCTGCACGCCGCCCTGTTCGTGACCACGCTGGTGACGACGACCTTCGCCGGGGCGGTGCTCACGGGCGCGATCGTGTACGACAACCCGTTCGATCTGCTCACCGGTACCTACCCGCTGCCGTCCGGGGTCGTGGCGGCGTGGGCGACGGGCTTCGGGTTTTCGATTCCGCTGCTCGCGATCCTCATGTGCCACGAGCTGGGGCACTACGTCACCGCGCGCTGGTACCAGCTCGACGTGTCGCCGCCGTATTTCATCCCCGTGCCCCTGATCCCGTCGTTCATTGGAACGATGGGCGCGTTCATCCGGCTGCGCACCCTGCTGTCGGACCGGCGTCAGCTGCTGGACGTGGGCGTGGCCGGACCGCTCGCGGGTTTCGCTGTCGCGGTCCCGGTGTTGTGGATCGGGCTCGCGCTCAGTCATCCGCCGCCGGGCCACGGAGAGCTGAGCGGCATGCTGCTCGCGATCGGGAACGAGACGATTGGTCTGGGTGACTCGCTCATCACGCTCGTGTTGCGCGAGCTGACGCACGGAAGCACGCGCACCCTGCTGCTCCACCCGCTCGCCTTCGCCGGATGGGTCGGCATGTTCGTCACGATGCTGAATCTGCTCCCCATCTCTCAACTGGACGGGGGACACATCCTGTACGCCGCGCTGCCGCGCTGGCATGCGCGCGCGGCCATCATCTGTTGGGCGGTGCTCCTGGCACTTGGCTTGTACTGGAAGGGCTGGCTGTTGTGGGGGCTGGTCGTGCTCATTCTCTCACGTGGACGGCTCGGGCACCCGCCCGTGCTCGATGCGTATCGCCCGCTGCCTCCCTCGCGTGGCTGGCTCGCGTGGGCGGGGCTGGCACTGCTGGCGATCACGTTTGCTCCGGTGCCGTTCAGAATCTAAAAACAAGGTGTCAGGTGTCAGGTGTCAGGTGTCAGGTACGCTCCTCTGACACCTGACACCTGACACCCGACACCTTCATTCTCTATTGCATCCACCGCAGAGTCCCTTATCTTTGCCCAAACCAGCCCCTGGGCGAGAATGTCTGCACAACCAGTTCGATACAGCAGCCCGGATTCCAGCGAAGCAGTCGTCCATGATCTGCCCCCCATTCGATTCGACGGACAACTCATCTCCATACGTCTGATGGTACGGCGGACTGAGGACACGGTCTGGCGCGGTCGCATGCTGTTCGGGGCGCCCGATACCGAAGAGGAGCGGTCGACTGCCGAGATCTTCTGCGCGACCTCCGAGCCGGATTTGTGGCAGTCGGTACGAGACCTGCGGGACCACCATTTACGCGATTTGTATCGCTCCCTGCTCTAGTGGCGCCGGCGTCGGGATCTGAAGCACCAGAAGGCGGCGACAAAGTCCGCAGGCTACGGCATGACCTGGCCAACCCGCTCGCCGCCGTCCTCGCCGAAACGCAGATCATGCTCCTTTCCGCCGACCAGCTCAGCCCGGAGATGGTGTCGAGCTTGCGGCAGATCGAGACGCTGGCGCGGCGGATGCGCCAGATACTCCAAGATCTGGACCTGTAAGCCGCAAGTAGCTCGCGCCATTCCCGAGATAGAGAAATAGAAACAAGGCACTGGCGGCGCTCGCGGCGAACTTGTACGGGGCAGGCGCGTCGCTCGCCGAGAGCAACCCCTCGATAGTCCCGGCGAGCGCCAGCAGAAGCACCGCCGCAGCCACCATCCGGGCCGCCAGCCGTCCCTCGAGCACCAGGGCATCCCGCCGGGTCCGGTCCCCCGGGGCGATCATGGCGCCCGCGACGCGCAACCCCGCCCCCCCCGCGATAAAGATCGCCGTCAGCTCGAGCACACCGTGCCCGGCGACGAACGTGAGCAACCACCCCGCCAATGAGTAGTTCGCGAACAGGCCCAGCACGGCGCCGAAGAACAGGCCGTTCATCACGAGAATGGCCAGGGTCCCGAGACCCGCCGTACTCCCGAGTGCGAACGCGAAGAAGGCCACCTGCACGTTGTTGGTGATGATGCGGGAGGCCACGACCGGGAGGTACATCGAGGGCGCCTCGGCATATCCCACACCCTGGGCGCGGTGCTCCGCGCCCGCAATGGCGCGGGCGATCATCTCGTCCGGCAGCACCTCTTCGGCGACCGCCGGGCGCTCGCGCAGCAGCAGATAGCCTGTCACCGCAGGGACGGCGAACGCGAGCAATGCGGCCAGCACGTAGGCCCGGCCCGCCACGACCGCGGCCGGGACCTCGCGCAACAGCAGGCGGGCTAGCTGAGTTCGGTCGGCGGTGTGGCGCCCGTACAGAGCGTTGTGCCCCGCACTCACGACGCGCTCGAGGTATTCGAGCACTCTGGCGTCGACCCCGTAGGTGCGGGCACGCGCCAGGTCGGCCGCGATCTCGCGGTACTGCGCGGCGAACGCCGGAATCGCCGCGGCGCCCAGCTGTTTGAGCCCGCCGCGCTCCGCCTGTGCGGCGAGGCTGCGAAACGCCTCCCAGGAGGCGCGCTTGCGAAGCACGAATCGTTCGGCGGCGATCGTGGTCCGGCCCACGCCCTGATCGCGCCGCGCCGCGAGGCGGCCGCGCCGCTTGTCGAGCTCCCCGCTGTGGAGCGCCACGAGAAACGTGGCAGGATCGGGGTCGCGGCGCGGGAATCGTGGAGCGAACCGGGCCGCGAGCTCGGCCGTGAAGCGGCGGCGCAATGCGACATCCAATCGTTCGATACGCTCGAGGAACTGATCGAGCAGGCGGAACTCCTCGTCCTCGAGCTCCGGGGGGCCGGCGTCGATCGGCTCGCGCTGCGGCGCCGGATCGGCCGGCATGCCGGCGAGCTGGAGGTCCCCCGGGCGGTCGCGCACCACGATCGTTCCGGCGACGATGTCGCCCAGGCGCTTGTTCTGGGCGTGAAACAGGACGAACCCGAAGCCCAGCAGGTAGGTGAACAGCGGCTGAGCGTCGACGACGCGCACGAGGTTGCGCACCGCTGCAGCCGTGAAGGTGAGGCGATGGCCCGTGTCCATTACCACCCGGATCCCCATGAGCCGCTTCCCGGGTGTGCGGCCGTCGTTGAACGCCTCGAACAGCAGGAAGTAGCCCCAAATAATGAGGAACAGGACCAGGGAGACGAGCACGGCCATCAGCGTTCCCCAGCCGCGCTGTGCGGCGACGTTCGCTGCCAGCGTCCCACTGCCGATGAACAGCAAGGTGAGGAGGATGATGAGAATCGCGGCGTCGCACAGCGCCGCCGCGACGCGCGATCCGGGTCCGGCGAGTTCGAGCTCGAGCGCCACGTGCTCCGGCGTCTCGATCGCGAGACGGCGCGCGAACTGCGGGACGGTTGGGCCTCGCGTGGCGGGCATGCGACAGGCATCTTACCCCTCAGGGAGGACCAATGGCTACCACCGCGCTGCGGCCCATGTCCACGGGCGAGATCCTCGACGCGTCGTTCGCGCTCCTGCGGCACCATGTTGGTGTCTTCTTCGGGATTGGGATCATCTGTCAGGGCGTGCCCACCGCGTTGAGCCTGTACGTCGAGTTCGCCGGGGGCGTCTCCCAGCATTTCGGGCTCTACCTGCTGGGACAGTTCCTCAACGGGCTGGGCTACCTGCTCGTATCCTCGGCATCCATTCGCGTGGTCTCACAGGCCTACCTCGGGCATGATCCCGGCATGGCCGACGCGCTCAGCTTCGCATGGGGCAAGCTCGGTCGGTCGCTCCTCGCCGGGCTGGCTGCGGGCGTCCTTTTTTTTCTCGGATTGCTGCTGTTGGTCGTCCCCGCGCTCGTCGTGGCATGCGGGCTCGCTGTCGTGGTGCAGGCCGCCGTGCTTGAGCCGCTGAACAGCGGCCTGGACGGCGTCGGTCGCTCTTGGACCCTCACAAGGGGATTCAAGTGGAGGGCGTTCGGGCTGTACTGCGTCATCCTGGTCCTGTTCATCCTCTTTACCCTGGGCTTCGCAATCATCGCAGCGATCGCGTCGTTCCTCTTCAAGGCCCTGCTGGTTCCGGCGGTAATCGGACTTGGGTTGCTGTTTCTGTTCCTCTATCCTTTCACCAGCTGTGTCTTCACCCTCTTCTACTATGATCTGCGCGTGCGCAAAGAGGCGTTCGACCTCGAGTTATTGAGCCGGCACCTCGGGATCGCCGCCCGGGCGTGATCGCGGTCTCGCGACACTTCGATCCCGACTCTCTCGCGGCGGTGGTCCAGGCGGTGTTCGCCGACCGCGAGTACCAGTGGACTGAGGGGAGCAGCACGTTTGCCTGGCTGATGGGGCGCGTGCAGCGGTTCCTCGATTGGCTCGAGGGGCTGCGGGTCTCGTTTCCGCTCCCCTACTACGTCCTGCTCGCCGCCTTAGTCCTGCTGCTCGCGGGGCTGGTCGCTCACCTGTCGTGGGTGGTCTGGCGATCGCTCCACCCGCATCTCACCACCGGGACCCAGGCTGCAATGGCCGGCCCGATTCGGGATGCCGCGTGGCACCTGGCCGAGGCGCGCCGGCTGGGGGCCGCCGGTCAATTCGCCGAGGCGTTGGCGCACCGCTTCCTCGCAGCCATGCTCGAGCTCGACGCGCATCGTGTACTGCAGGTGCATCCCTCGAAGACGCCGGCAGAGTACGTGCAGGAGGCGCGCCTCGACGACGCCGGGCGCTCCGAGCTGGCGGACCTCGTGGCGGCCCTCTATCGCCACCTGTTCGGCGGCGCGCCGTGTGGCGCCGAAGAGTGGCAGCGCTTCGACTCGCTGGCCTCAGGGCTCGGGCTGCATGCTGCGACGCGGTGAGCGCGCCGTCGTCATCGGAGCGGTGGTCACCCTCGCGCTGGCCGCGCTGGCCGGCATCCTGTCGGCTCCCGCGGAGGGGATGGATGATCTCCGGCTCTCGACCCATCTCGCAGGGCCGAACGGGGCCAAGGGTTTGGCGCAGGTGCTCACCCGCTTGGACCTCACCGTCGAGCAGCGGCGGCGGTCGTACTTCGATCTGGCGACCGACAGCACGCGGCCGCCCCGTCACGTGTTGCTCGCCTTTCTCGACATTGTCGAACCGACGTTGCGGGAACGCGTGGCCATTCGTGACTATGTGGACCGCGGCGGTCGCATCTTCGTGGCTGGAGAGACCGGCATCGAAACCTGCTTCGGGTATGTGTCGAGTCGCGTCGGGGATTTCGGCGATGTGGCGCCCGTGCAATTTCGCGCGACGCGGCCCCTCCCCGACGCGAGGCGTCTGCTCCGGCCCATCCCCGCGGAATCGCTGGTGACCGTGAGGGGGCGAAGACGTGGAGGACGATCGCTGCCCGGTGCGTCTGGGAGCGGGGCTCCACGTCGACACTCTGCTGCGCACGACCGATCAATCGCCCCGTCGCCCTGCGGCTGCGGTTCGCGTCGGGCGGCAGGGTGATCCTGCTCGCCGATGGGCGGTTCCTGACGAATCGGGCTCTCAAGGAGACGGACGCCGGCCGCGTTGTGCTGCCGTGGTTTGCGGACGGCACCACCAGGCGGGTCACGGTTGACGAGTATCACCTGGGATTCGGCGACGGCGGGATCGCTTCAAGAGGCATCGTGGGAGTGGCTCGTGAGTCATCCCGTGGGGTGGGTGATCCTGCACCTGGTGGCCGTCGGGCTCATCGCCCTCGCGGTGCAGGCGGTGCGCTTCGGGCCGGCGCGGGATGTGATCGAGCGCCGCCGTCGCTCGCCCCTCGAGCACCTCGACGCCCTCGCAGCCGGCCTGGAAGGCGCTGCCGGATTTGATGCCGCGGTCCAGCTGCTCGTTGCCGGGCTGCGGCGGCGGTTGTCGCGCACCGGCACGGTGGCGCCGGGAGGAGAGCAGCAGTGGCTCGGCGCGCTCGAGCTTGCCCTGTCAACGCCGCGCGGCCGTGCCGCGGCGCGGCGGCTGCGGGACCTTGGCAGCACACCCGGTGGCGCCGCCCGGGTGCTCGCCGCCGCTCAAACCGTGGAGGAAGTGTGGGAGGAGCTTCGCCCGCGCACAACGCGCGGCAGATCCTAGACGCCCTGCGGGGTGTCGTGCTGGGCCAGGAGGCCGCGCTGCGGGAGACGCTGATCTGTCTTCTCGCGCGCGGCCACGTGCTGCTCGAAGGGGTCCCGGGAACGGCGAAGACGCTGCTGGTCCGCACCCTGGCGCTCGTGTTGAACGTGCGGTTTCAGCGCATTCAATTCACCCCCGACCTGATGCCGGCGGACATCACGGGCGTCACGCTGCTCTCGGGGACGCACGATTTCACATTTCGGCCGGGGCCGCTGTTTGCCGACCTCGTGCTGGCGGATGAGATCAACCGCGCTCCCGCCAAGACGCAGGCCGCGCTGCTCGAAGCGATGCAGGAGCGCACCGTCACCGCCGACGGCACGGGGCATCCCCTCTCCGCGGCGTTCACCGTGTTCGCGACCCAGAACCCGATCGAGTTCGAGGGTACCTATCCGCTTCCCGAAGCGGAGCTCGACCGCTTTATGATGAAGGTGCAGATCGGATACCCCAGCGCTGCGCTCGAACAGCGGATTCTGACGCGCTACGTCGAGGGGTTCGAGGCCGATCGGCCGGCCACATTCGGCGTGACCCCCGTGACTGACGCGGCCGGGCTCGAGCGCATGCGGCAGGCGGCGGACGCGGTGCGGGTCGAGCCGCAGATCACCGCGTACATCACGGCGCTGGTCCGCGGCACGCGAGAGGCCGCCTCGCTCACGCTGGGCGCCAGCCCGCGCGCTGGTGTGGGGCTCCTCAAGACAGCGCGCGCGGCGGCGTTGCTCGACGGCCGGGACTTTGTGATTCCGGACGACGTGAAGGGGCTCGCGCCGGCCGTGTTGCGCCACCGCGTCAACGTCGCCCCGGAGCTCGAGCTCGAAGGCGTGACGCCCGACGCCGCGCTCAAGGCGATCCTCGACAAGACCGAAGTGCCCACGGCGTGATCCTGCCGACGCGACGCGCCCTCGGGGGCGCGGCGGCGGTTTCCCTCCTCGGCCTCCTCGGCCTGGTGGTGCCGTGGGCGCTGTACGCGATGCTCGTCGCCGACGTCGCGCTGCTCGCGGCCGTCTGGCTCGATGCGACACGCGCCGTCCGCCCCGACGCGCGCGAGCTGGAGATCGAGCGGGACGCGCCGCCCGCGTTTTCGGTGGGCCGCACCGGCGAGGTGTGGTACCGCTGGGTCAATCGGTCGACCCGACGCGTGCGGCTGCGCGCGCGCGAAATCCGCCCCGACCTGCTGGGCGGCCTGCAGCCGCCGCGCGCGCTTGCCGTCGACGCTCAGGGCGAGCTGCGCGAGCGGCTCCCCGTGGAGCCGGTGCGGCGCGGCAGGGCGGGGGGTGCTGCGGGAGGGAAAGGGGCCGCGTTCGTGATCGACAGCCGGGGACCGATGGGGCTGGCGGTGCGGCGCGGGTGGCGCGCGCTGCCATGGGACGTGGTCGTTTACCCGCCGCTGGTGCCGGCCCGCCTGCGCGCGTCGGTGGCGCAGGCGCGGCAGCGGCGCGAGCCCGGCGTCACGCCGATGCGACGCCTGGGCGAGGGACGGCTGTTCGAGTCGCTCCGCGAGTGGGTCTCCGGCGACGACGTCCGCAACATCGATTGGAAGGCGACGGCGCGGCGCGGCAAGGTGATTGCCCGCCAGTACGAAGCGGAGCGGCGGCAGCAGGTGCTCCTGGTGCTCGACACCGGGCGGTTGCTGAGCGGCGAGCTCGCGGGCGTAGCTCGCCTCGACTACGTCGTGCAGGCGGCGCTGGAGCTCGCGTATGCGGCGATCCAGCACGACGACAACGTGGGCGTCATGGCGTTCGCGGACGGCGTACAGCATTTCGTGCCGCCGCAGCGCGGGCGGGCTGGGCTGCGCCGCGTGCTGGACGTCCTGACCGTCCTCGAGCCTACCCTGGTCGAGCCCGACTATCCCGGCGCGTTTCGCTACCTCGCGGTGCGCAACCGCAAGCGGGCCCTCACCGTCCTGTTCACCGACGTGATCGACCGGTTTGCGTCGGAGGCGCTGGTGGCGCACATCGCCACGCTGCGCCCGCGCCATCTCCCCCTCGCCGTAACACTCCGCAATCCCGAGCTCGACGCCGTCGCCGGTCAGCATCCGGAAGGAGTGAAGGATGCCTTCCGAAAGGCGGCAGCCGAGGAGCTGCTGCGGGCGCGGGAGGAGGCATTGGCCCACATCCGCCGCGCCGGCGTGCTCGTTCTCGACGTTCCCCCCGAGCGGGCTGCCCAGGCCGTGGTGGCGAGTTACCTCGATCTCAAGCGCCGGGGCCGCCTTTAGAGGCCCGAAATTGGCTCCAGCCAACGGGGTTTCTTAGATTGGGCCCCTGGTCCTCCCCGGATTGGAGCACATGCGAGCCGGACGCCTGGCGGTAGTGCTGGTCGCTTCCGTAACCGTCGGTAGGTGCATCTTCCCTACCGAGCGGGACGCGTCCGTGCATGTGAGCCTCAGCCCCATGTCCATCCTGTTCCGTGGTGACGACACGGTTGTCACCGCCCAGGCGTGGCAGATGGTCAGCTCGACCGACTCCCAGCCGATCCCCAACGTCGTCTTCGTCTGGTCGAGCAGTGATCCCAGTGTCGCGACGGTGGACAATTCCGGGCACGTCGTCGGGGTGAAGTCCGGTACGGTGATCATTACGGCGGCGGCGGCGAACTTCGGCAAACAGGCGCTCGCGGCCTCCGGCACGCTGCGCGTGGCGGCGCCCCTCGAGATCGACAGCGTCCGCCCCAAGATTGTGCACTACGGCGAGATCCTCAGCATCTACGGTGTGAGCGTCGACTCGATTTTTTCGGCGAGCCTGAAGGGAGCGGCACTGATCCGCGTGCCGTTCGCGGACACCGTTTTCGCGTCCGGAACGGTCCGTTCCCAATGGTGGGTGCCGCCGCCGGCTCGCACCGACTCACTGTTTTTCCTCGGGATCACCGGCAACAACGGCGTGCTCGGCTATGTCCACGGCGATAGCACGATCGTGGTCGAGCAGGATCTGTACGAGCCGAACGATACGGTCCCACAGATGATCGACCTCGACGCCCCGCCACCGTTCGCTGCGTACCCCACGCTCCTTTTCACCAATCCGGCGCTCGCGTTCGAGGCGTTGCCGCGCGACGTCCCGTCGGGGTCGGACTGGTACCGCCTCAACCACCCGCAGACCGGGGATCTGACGATCGTGCTCACAGCGCCGCAGATCGCAGGCACCTTCTTCACCTTCCTCACGGACTCGCTCGTCTGGGACGGGACCAACTTCATCGGCGGTCCGGATTCGTGGTCGTTCGGCCCCAAGTCGCACAACTGTCACGGCGCCGCCTGGGCGCCCAGCGAGGCGCTCGGCGACTCGACGATCGTGGCGTTCAAAAACCTGCCGGCCGGCACGCTCGACGCGATCGCCGGCTACACGGTGCCCGGTCGCTACGGGCTCACCGTGATCGCCGGCTACCAGAGTGAGCTGCCCGCCGACAAGCATGAGGACGACAACTCGTGCACTGCGGCCGACCTCCGTGGCGCGAAGACCCTTCCGTACCGCGACACGCTCTCCATCGTCAACCCGCACGACATCGACTGGATTCGGTTCACCGTGCCGTCCGTTGGGCTGTATCGGTTCCGGCTGCACGCGTTCACCGGTGTGCGTCCCGATTCACTCAAGGATCTCGACCTGTACCTCGTCAGGGTGCCGACCCCGGGCACTGCCGCAGGTGCAGGTCGTGATGGCCGACACGTCGCCCATCTCGGACGTGAACCGCACGGTGAATGGGCTCGCAGCAGGGGACTACTACCTGGTCATATTGGACTACCGGGGAACGACGACCCACTACGAAATCTGTGTTGCGGCCAACGCGTGCCCGACTGCTTTCCCCGCGCCGAGCGCCGCCCCCGCCGCGACCAAGAAGGCCGCTCCGGGCGGCGCGCTCGGTCTCCGCGCCTCTCCTCCGCCTGGCTCCCGGTCGTTCCCCATGACCAACGGCACCGTGGAGTGCATGCACTGTCACACGCCGCTCCCCGAGAGCAGCCGCTACTGCTCGGTGTGCGGGACGGACCAGACTGGGGGAGTCGGCCCGCCCAGCACCACCAGCTCCGCGGTGCTGCTGCAGCGCCTGCAACGCGCGGTCGAGGGGAAGTACCGCATCGAGCGGATTCTCGGGAAAGGCGGGATGGGCGCCGTGTTCCTGGCGCACGATCTCACGCTCGAGCGCGAGGTCGCCATCAAGGTGCTGCCCCCCGACATCGCGCAGGATGAGCAGGTGGTGCGCCGCTTCCAGCAGGAAGCGAAGACCTCCGCCAAGCTCGACCATCCCCACATCATCCCGATCTATCGCGTCGAGAGCGAGGGCGGGCTCAACTACTTCGTGATGAAGTACGTGGCGGGGACGTCGCTGGAAGACGTGCTCGAGCGCCAGGAGCCGCTCGCTCCCGACTACGTCCAGCGGGTCCTGTGGGAGGCCGCGTGCGCGCTCGGACATGCGCACCAGCGCGGCGTCGTCCACCGCGACGTGAAGCCCGCGAACATCATGTTCGACCACGACGAACGCGTGGTGCTCACGGACTTCGGGATCTCGAAGGCGCTGCAGGCGGCCACCGGGTTCACCGCCACGGGGATGATCATCGGGACACCCCACTACATGGCTCCCGAGCAGGCCAAGGGCGCTGTGGTGGATGGCCGTGCCGACCAGTACTCGCTCGGCGTCGTGGGCTACCGCATGCTTACGGGCGATTTGCCGTTCGGCGGTGACACGATTCACACCGTGCTGTACAAACAGATCTTCGAGCCGCCCCCCGCCGCAAAGGTACGACGGCCCGACGTGCCCGAGCATCTCTCGGCCGCGATCTCCCGGGCGATGGCGAAAGACCCCGCCGAGCGGTTCGAAACCACCGAGGACTTCGCCACCGCCGTATGGCCCGAACATCCGGTGAAGGCCGCGCGATCGGGGCGGCACGTCACGCAGCCGACCATGCGGCCGCGTGCCAGCGCCGACGCGCCGACCGAGATCTCGGCCGCGCCCACGACGCCCCTGCCGGCCGCGTACGGCGGTCCCCCTGCGCCGCCTCCGGCGGGGCAGCGTCCCCAGGCGCAGAAAAAATCGAAGGCACCGTTGCTGGTGGCCGGTGCCGTGGTGGCGGTGGTGGGTTTGGGTGGCTACCTCGCGCTCAGCCGCGGCGGTCAGGCCCCGGCGTCGCCGGCGGCCCGCATCGACACCGTTCGCGTGCGCGATGCCGTCCCCACGCCTCCGCCGGCGCGCGCCTCGAGTGAACGTCCGCGCGAGCGCGTCGCCGCACCTCCTGTTGCCGCACCGGGCTACATCACCGTCAACGCCGAGCCATACGGCGAGCTGTATGTCGACGGAGTGGATGTGGGACCGACACCCGTCGTGCGTTACGCGGTGCCCGCCGGCGCGCACACGATCAAAGTCGTTCGAGAAGGCTACAAGACGATTGTCGAGAAGGTGCAGGTGGACCCGGGCAACACCGTGCCCAAGCGGTACACGCTCCTCCCCGGGGGATGATCCCGATGCGCTGGTGGACACTCACGCTCCTATGTGCCGCGTTGCTCGGCGGACCGGCGGTGCTGCGCGCGCAAGCGCCGCGGAACGCCACGCTCCGCCAGGCGATGCAGGCGTACGACGCCTTGGATTTCGCTCGAGCGGGTGCGTTGGCCCGGCGCGCGCTCACCGAGCGCATGACCGGCGCCGATCAGGCGCGCGCGTACGAGCTGCTCGGCTTCACCTACAGCGCGACCGATTCGCAGGCCAAGGCGGTGGACGCATTCAAGCAGGCGATCCTGCTCGACCCGGACCGCCAGCTCGACGCCGCCCGGATCTCACCCAAGATCACGAGTCTGTTCTACTCGGCCCTGGGACAGGTCCTGGTGGTGCGGGAGCTGCAAATCGACAGCGCGCGATTCGTCGCTGGACACGGCGCGGTACCGCTCCGATTTACCGTGACCACTCCGGCGCGGGTGCAGGTGCGCGCGATCAGCGGGGCGACCACGCTGCTGATCGATTCGACGGTCGTGACGGGCACGGTGAGCCTGCGCTGGCCGGCCCTGCTGCCGGACGGCGCCCCGGTCCCGGCCGGTTCGTGGCTGATCGTGGTCGAGGCGATCGCGGGCCAGAACACGTACTCAGCATCCCGGGGTGTGGCTATCTCCTATAGTCCGGTGGACACGCTGGCTCACCTGACGAGCCTGCCCGGTTATCAGGAGATGCCGGAGACCGAGGTGCCGCCGCAGAGCTGGCGCCCACTGGGGCTCGCCTTGCTGTTCGTTGCGGGAACGGCCGCCGGCACGGCCGCCCTCAACGACGGTACCCTGGGGGAGGCGCCGACCAGCGAGCTCGCGGCGGTAAGCATCGTGACGCTGGGAGCGGGGGTGGTGATGACGCTCCGCAAGCCCGCGCCCCGCCCGGTGGAAGGAAATATCCAATACAACCGCCTGCTCCGCGAACAACTGGCGCAGCGCAACGCCGACATCGCGAAAGAGAACGTCGAGCGGCGCCGCCAGGTGACGCTGGCTGTCGTGCCGCTGCCCAAAGCCGCAGGCCCGCGGTGACGCCCCGGCAGTCGCTGCTCGCCGCTGTGGTGCTTGCGGTCTGGCCGGCCCTCGTCGGCGCGCAGCGAGTCACCTTCGGTCCGGAATTCGGTGTGAGCGAATACCGCGAGGCCGCCGCCGGCCTGCGCTATCGCGGATTGGGGCCGGGCGCCGCAGCGCGAGTCACCTTCCACCGCTTCACGGCGGAAGGGTCATTCGTGTCCCTCCAGATGGATCCCACCGACGACAGCCAGGCCACCGAGAGCTTTCGCGCGACCCTGATCGACGCCTGGGTGCGGTGGGAGGCCCTGAACTACCTCGGCTTCGAAGTCGGTCTCCTGAATCGCTCCACCGATTCCGAGTTCGCCGCGCAGTCCGTGGGCGCCGTGCGCATTGGCGCGCGCACGCAGGCCCCGCTCGGGCCCGGCGCGGATGTCTGGTTGCGGGGGGACTATCTCGCGGCCGCGCAGTTTTCAGGCGGCGGGAGTGCTCCGATCGCGTTGGAGATCGGCCTTGGGCTGGATGTCCGCTGGTCGCGCCTGCTTCGGGGGTCCGCGCAGTATTCCTTCCAGCGCTTCGATAGAAAAACGAACCCGGCGGGCGGTCCCGAAGTGAACGTGCCGATCGTGCAGTCGCTCGCCCGCATCGGACTGGCGGTGGCATTCTAGCCGATCTAACGTTCGCCGGTGCCTGGCTTTCGCGTTATGAAGATGATCAGTGCGGTGAGCGTCCTCGCCGCTGGCTGCAGCCACCCAACAGTCCGTCCCGCTCCCTCCACTCCGCCCGTAGAGTCGTCCCCGTCCCCCCGCACCCTCAGTCGTGCCGATCTCGACACCACCTGCTCACCCTGCCGCGACTTTTTCCAATACGCCACCGGCGGCTGGCGGGCACGCACCACAATCCCCGCCGCGTACCCCGCCTGGAGCAGTTTCGACGAGCTGCGGGACCGCAACGACACCATCTTGCTGCGCATCCTCGACGCCGCCGTCTCCGACACGAGCGCGGCCCCGGGGAGTCCTACACGCAAGCTGGGCATCTTCTACGCGACGTGCATGGACTCGGCGCGCGCGGACACGGACGGTGCGCTCCCCCTTAGCCTCGAGCTCGACCGCATCGACGCGATCGCCAGCCGTACCGATCTTGTCGCCGCGGTCGCGCGCCTGCATCGGGCGGGAGTGTCGGCCCTGTTCGGCTTCCGGGCCGATCAGGATGCCAAGCAGAGCACGCAGGTTATCGCGATCGTGAGCCAGGGCGGGCTGGGACTGCCGGATCGGGATCACTACACCAAGACCGATACGGCCTCGGTGCGATTGCGGCAAGCGTACGTCGAGCATCTGGCCCGGCTGCTCGAGCTGCTCGGCGAGCCGGCCGCCCGGGCGCAGGCGGATGCCCGCACCAGCATGACCATCGAGACGGCGCTCGCCACGGCGTCAATGACCCGCGTGGAGCTGCGCGACCCCAAAGCCACGTATCACAAGATGACGCTCGCGGAGCTCGAGGGGATCGCGCCCGCATTCGCGTGGGGCGACTACTTTCGCGTCGCCGGCCTGCCCCCGATTTCCGAGCTCAACGTGGCCCAGCCGCGGTTCTTCAAGGAGGTCAACCGGTTGCTGGCCGCCGTGCCGCTCGCCGACTGGCGCGTGTACTTGCGCGCACGGCTTGTGTCGTGGGCGGCGCCGTGGCTCGGTGCGCGCTTCGACGCCGAGAGCTTTCGATTCCGGCAGGTGCTGGTCGGTGTGAAGGAGCAGCTGCCGCGCTGGAAACGGTGCCTCGCGCGTGCGGACGGGTCCCTGGGGCACGCGCTGGGCCAGGCGTACGTCGAGCGGACGTTTTCGCCGCAGGCCAAAGTGCGCGCGCTGGCCATGGTGGAACAGCTGCGGGCGGTGTTGCGCGAGCGGCTCACCGCGCTCGAATGGATGAGTGATTCCACCCGCCGCCAGGCGCTCGCCAAGCTCGACGCCTTCCGGACGAAAATCGGCTACCCCGACGTGTGGCGGGACTACTCGGGGCTCGTGATCGAGGTTGGGCCGTTCCTTGCGAATCTCCGCAGGGCCACGGAGTTCGAAACCGCGCGCCGCATCGGGACGATTGGCGGGCCGGTGGACCGGGCCGAATGGCAGATGACGCCGCCCACCGTCAACGCGTACTACAGTCCCACCATGAACGAAATCGTCTTCCCGGCCGGCATTCTGCAGCCGCCGTTCTTCGATCCCGACGCGGACGACGCGGTCAACTACGGGGGGATGGGTGCCGTGATCGGCCACGAGATGACGCACGGGTTCGACGACCGCGGGCGGCAATACGACGCCGAGGGCAACCTGCGCGACTGGTGGACCCCCGAAGACGGTGAGCGGTTCCAGGCGCGCGCGCGTCTGGTGGAGCGGCAGTTCTCGGGCTACATCGCGGTCGATTCGGCGCGCGTGAACGGCAAGCTGACGCTGGGGGAGAACATCGCCGACCTGGGTGGCGTGATGATTGCCTATCAGGCGCTGCAGCACTCGCTCGCCGGGAAACCGGCGCCGCCCAGGATCGACGGTTTCACCGCCGAGCAGCGTTTCTTCCTCGCGTGGGCGCGGATCTGGCGCAACCAGCGGCGGCCGGAATTCGCGCATCTGCTGGTAACGACGGACAGCCATTCGCCGGGCCAGTGGCGCACCAACGGGCCGCTGGCCGACATCCCGGCGTTCGCGCGTGCATTCGGGTGCGTGAATGGAGACGCGATGGTGCAGCCCGACAGCCTGCGGGCGCAGATCTGGTGAGCCCGGCCACGTTTTGTGCTCGCGCGATCGTGCAGCCGAAAGTGTCGTGACGGCGGTCACGCCCGTTTTCAATAGGAAGCATAAAGTGTCGGATGGACGTCGTAAGGGGTTCCCTGATCCGGTGGCGTGTGGTGTGGCAGTCGGCGCTGTTCGCAGCAGCATACTTCGTTGCGGGCAAGCTCGGGCTGCAGTTGGCGTTCGTGCACGCGAGCGCGACCGGTGTGTGGCCTCCCACCGGCATCGCGCTTGCGGCGTTTCTCATCCTGGGATATCGCGTCTGGCCGGCGATCCTGTGCGCCGCGTTTCTCGTGAACGTGACGACCGCCGGCTCCGTGGCGACCTCGCTCGGGATCGGCATCGGGAACACGCTCGAAGGGTTGGTGGGCGCCTACCTGGTGAACCGGTTCGCCAGCGGCCGCGGTGCGTTCAAGCGCGCCCGCGACACATTCCGATTCATCATCCTCGCAGCCTTGCTCAGCACGACCGTGAGCCCCACGATCGGTGTGACGACTCTGTCTGTAGCGGGGTTTGCCGACTGGTCGCAGTTCGGCCGTATCTGGCTGACCTGGTGGCTCGGGGACACGGTAGGTGCCCTCGTCGTGGCGCCCGTCGTGGTGCTGTGGAACGCGGATCCCAAAGTCGGTTGGAACCGCGGTCAGGCACTCGAAGCCACCGCCCTCTTCGTCGCCCTCGCCGTGGTGTGTCTCGCCGTGTTCGACGGTCTGATTGCGTCGCCGTTCCGCCACTATCCGTTGGAATTTCTCTGCGTGCCAGTGCTGATCTGGACGGCGTTCCGCTTTGGGCAACGCGAGGTGGCGGCGGCGGTCGTCGTGTTGTCGGCATTCGCCATTGCAGGCACCGTGCGCGGGTTCGGACCGTTCGCGCGCGACTCGCAAAACGAATCGCTCCTCCTGTTGCAGGCGTTCATCGGCGTCACCGCGGTCATGTCCCTCGCGCTGGGGGTGGTGGTCTCGGAGCGCAAGGATGTGGAAGAACGGCTCCGGCGTCTCGCCATCAGCGATCCGCTCACCGGACTCGCGAACTATCGTCAGCTGATCGACGTCGTGGAAGCGGAAATCAAGCGAACGCAGCGGTCGGGACGGACGTTTGCGATCGTGTTTCTCGATCTCGACCGGCTGAAAAAGATTAACGACCGCTACGGCCACCTGGTGGGGAGCCGGGCGCTGTGCCGCCTCGGCGACGTGTTACGGGCCACCTCTCGCAGCATCGACACGGCCGCTCGATTCGGCGGTGACGAGTTCGCGCTGATCCTTCCCGAGACTGAGGTCGCGGAGGCTCGGTTGGTGGGCGCCCGCATCGCCGAGCGCCTGGCGGCGGAGAGTGAAAAACCCGGCCTCACGGTGAGTGTGGGAGTGGCGGCGTACCCCGCGGACGGCGATACCGTCGAGTCGCTGCTCGGGGCGGCCGATCGCGTGCTGTACGAAGCCAAGGTCCGCACGGGCAAGAAATCCGTGAACTCGCATCCGGACTTATTCTAGATTGAAATGCGCCAGGCGGGATTCGAACCCACGACCTTCGGCTCCGGAGGCCGACGCTCTATCCAGCTGAGCTACTGGCGCGCGTGGACGACGCTGCAACCTACTCGGCGGTTGGTCGCTGCGGTACTCCATGCCCTGTAGGGAGTGACAAAACGGCGCGTCGAGCTGAACTCGACGCGCCGCGTGGGATGAGCCCTATGCGCTTCTAGTGCGCCGGGTGCGGCGTCCCCCACTCCGCGTCTACCTTGTGCGTGTCCTTCCCAAACAGGGCATTGATCGGACACCAGCCGATCTCCGCGGTAATGTACCCGACCGCTGCCGCGACCACGCCGATCAGCAGCGCCCACGCGCCATGGTGGTGCAAGGCGAGCCAACCATCGACCACCGTGAACGCGATCAGCAGCATACCGAAGACCGCCGATCCGCCACGCAGACCGCCCGTGATGTAGAAGAACCCCAGCGCGATCATCATGGAGAAGAGCACCCACGTCAGGAACCCCATGGACCAGAAGAACCCGTTGAGCGAGGCGAGCCCGGCAAGCACCGCGAGCGCCCCTACCACGCGCCGAGAGACCGCGTCGAAGTGACCAATATTTCCACCGATTCGCGCCATTGTTCCCCCTGAGTCATGGGCCGTGTGTACCACCAGTTTCCGCAGGGAAGGTGCGAGCCCGACGCGAAAAGGAGCGTGAAGAACACGTGACGATTTCTTTCCTCCGCGAGCGAGTGCCCGCGGTCAGCCGAAGGTGAAAGCGAAGGCCTCCACGCCGGGATCCAGGAACTCGATCTGAAAGGTCCGGTCCTCGATCTTCCCCTGCTGCCGGATCAGCTGGTAGAGACGATATCCCTGCACGGTCCCATTTCCCTGGTCGTCCACGTCCATGCCGTGGTCAGCGAGCGGCGCTTTGCCGTCCACCAGGACCCGAAACCGGATCGGCCGGCCGTCCTTTCCGGGTCCCAACACCAGGTGCAGGTCGCGGGCGTGGAATCGAAACACGATCCTGCCCGGCGCGCGTCACGAGCAGCGCGCGTTCGCGGCCGACCTCCCAGTTCCCGGCCAGGGCCCAGTCGTTCAGGCCGAGCTGCCCGGGGGCGGTGTACAGCCCTGCGGCATTCTGTTTCACGGGCTCTGGTGAGACAAGATGCTTTTGCCGTCCGAACCCGATGTAGGTCTCGGGGGATCGTACGTCACCCAATGCCGCTGGGGCCTGCGCGCCCGAGGAGCGGACGTCGACCAGACCCCTCGCCTTGAGGCTGGCGTTCCGCTCCATGAGCAGCAGTTGAATCACCTGCTCGGACTGGTCGTACTTGCCCTCTCCGAAGTGGTGGTAGCGAATCGTGCCGTTCACGTCGACAAAGTAGTGGGCCGGCCAGTACATGTTGTGGAACAACTTCCAGATCGCGTACGTGTTGTCGATCGCGACGGGGTAGGTGATGGCGAGAGTGCGCACCGCGTTCGCCACGTTGTCGTGGTCTCGCTCGAAGGCGAACTCCGGTGTGTGCACGCCGATGACCACCAGGCCATCGTCGCGGTATTTCTCCGCCCACGCTTGCACGTAGGGAATCGCCCGCAGGCAATTGATGCACGAATAGGTCCAGAAATCGATCAGAACGACCTTGCCTCGCAGGCCTTCACTGGTCAGCGGCGGAGAGTTCAACCACGCGACCGCGCCCTCGAGGCTCGGGAGCGACCCTTCGTTCGCCGCCTGCACCCGCTGTGCCAAGGTCGAGTCGCCTGTCGACACGAGCTTGACCGGTTGAACGCGATCGACCAGGCGCTGCTCGATCCCCGAGGTTCCGGCGAGGGACAGCCGCCGCAGCACGCCCGTGTCCCACCCCGAGGCAATCGCGACCACGCCCACCAGCACCGCCACTCCCAGGCCGCGACGAATCCATTCTTCCGTGCCCAGGGACCGTTTCATCAGGGCAAAGACTTTCGCCCCCGCGAGCAGGGCCAGTGCGAGGGAGCATCCGGCCCCAAGGGCAAACGCGACCAGCAACAGGGCGGTGCGGGCGCTGGCACCTGAAATCGCCGCCCCGGTGAGAATCAACCCGAGGATCGGTCCGGCGCAGGGTGCCCAGAGCAGGCCCGTCGAGACGCCGAGCAGCAGCGACTTTCCGACACCGGGGAGCTCGTTTTCCTTGACCTGCACCCGCCCGCCCAACCGCACGAAGGGCCGGGCCAGGTATTCGGCCACGCGCGGGAACAGCAGCGCGAGCCCCAGGACCGTGAACATTACGATCGCCAGTCCTCTGCCGATCTGATTCGCGCGCACCACCCACGCGCCGGCCACGGTGGCCGCGGTCGCCACGAGCGCGAACGTCAGCACCATCCCGGCCAGGAGTGGGAGGCCACTGCGCCGGAACGGTTGATCGGCACGGGAGAACACGAAGGGCAGCACCGGCAGGATGCAGGGGCTGATGATCGTCAGGATCCCGCCCGCAAATGCCAGCAGGTACAGGAGCACTCAGCTACCGCTCGGTATCAGGGGGGTCAGGCGTCGCGTCATGATGAATGATACGTGAACCGAACTGACGCGGGAGAAGGTTTGTGGAACTAGCCGATCATGAGCGGGAGGGGGCGGCCGTACGCCGCCCCCTCCCGTCACCGTGAGACCTTTAGTGAGCGGGGTGCGGCGTTGCCCACTCCTGGTCCACGTTGTGCGTGTCCTTGTGGAACAGACTGTTGATCGGACACCACCCCATCTCGGCGGTGACGAATCCGTACGCGCCGAGGATCACACCGGCGAGCAGCGCCCAGGCGCCTTCGTGGTGCAAGGCCAACCAGGCGTCACCCACCGCGACCGCGATGAGCACCAAGCCAAAGATCGCGGAACCCCCGCGCAGGCCGCCCGTGATATAGAAAAAGCCGAGCGCGATCATGATCGCGAAGAGAATGCCCGTCAAGAAACCCATGGACGAGACGAACCCACCGAGCGACCCAGCCCCAGCGAGCACCACGCACGTTCCAACGACCCGCCGTGATGTAGCGTCGAAGTGACCGATGTTGCCGCCTGATCTCGTCATTGGTTTCCTCCGTTCTCATGGGTGGGGACGCAACTGGTTTGCAACTGCGCGTGGCAACGCGATGGGCCCTGCGGGTCAGGACGCGGGGAACTGCGGAGGGCGTTGTCGAAGCGAATCGAGCGCATTTGCACACCGAAACCTTCGGGTCACCTAGAAGATGTGCGTATGCCGGCAGGTTCGTAAGACCGGAAACACTCACCGGCCTAACCGGTGTGCGAGCATACGGTTGGTTGGGCAACCGGGCGACGGCCTTTACCGCCCCGGGACCCCGCGCTAGGCTGAGACCAACAGGAGGTAATCCATGCGTCTACCCATTGTTTGTCTGCTGCTCCTCGTCTCTCTCCCCGCTTGCACGACCTGGCATTTGAGGGGGATCAGTCTGAAAGAACTCATTGTTACGGAGCACCCGAACGTAGTGCGCCTCACCCGGGCTGACGGCTCGCGTGTGGTTGTCAACCAGCCGCTATTAGTCGGGAGTGACAGCGTGGCGGGTTTCCACAACGGAGTGTACTCCAACCTCGCGGTCGCGGACGTCGTGCATGTTGAAATCCGAATTAGCAGCTCGAGCAAGACGATCGCGCTAACGGCTGCGATTGCGGCTGCTAGTGCGGCGGCCGCTTATGCGGTATTGCCATGTGATTTTTGGCAGAACTGCGGTCCTGACGCTCTGTCAGCGCAGCACGTCGGGGACCCAACTAGGGACTAGGCTCGAGAAGAATGCTCAACGTCAGGAGGTGAACCATGCTTCTACGCCTTGTTTGTCTGCTGCTGCTCGTCTCTCTCCCCGCGTGCACGGACTGGTATGTGAGGGAAGGAATCACCCTGAAAGAACTCATCGCCGCAGAACACCCGAAATCAATGCGTCTGACTCGGGCCGACGGCTCGCTCATGGTTGTTAAGCAGCCGCGAGTCGTCGGGAGTGACAGCTTGGCGGGCTTCCACAGACGGAGTGTACTCCAACCTCGCGTTCGCGGACGTCACGCAGGTTGCGACCCAGAAGGTCAGTGAGAGCAGGACGATCGCGCTAGCGGTCGCAATCGCGTCGCTCTCAGCGGTCACCTATGATCTATTGCCCTGCGATGTCAAGCAGAACTGTCCTATAGACGATCTGTCAGCGCACCACGTCGGGGGACCCAACTAGAAGAGGTCTCGCCCGAGCAACGGCCCCACGGCCCCGACCGACAGGAGTTGAATCATGCGTCTACGCCTTGTTTGTCTGCTGTTCCTCGTCTCTCTCTCAGCCTGCACGAGCTGGCGCGTCTCGACATTCAGCCCCAAGGACGTGATCTCGTTTAATGAACCCGACGTCGTTCGCATCACTCGGCCCAGTGGGTATTACATCGTGATCAAGGAGCCAATCACCAGAGACGACAGCCTAGTGGGCCGCTACCGGGAAAACGCTACGCCATGGCTTTCTCGGACATGTCAGAGGTAGCCATCCGAGACGTGAGTAAGAGTAAGACGATCGCGATGGGGGTCGGCATGTCCGCGGTAATCGGAGCGATCGTCTACTCACAATCGACGTGTGTGAAGTATCACTGTGCTGAAGACCTATGAGCGCGCCATAGGTACAAGGAGGTGTATCGACGAAAAAATGCTCGACAGCCTGACTGGCTATCGAGCATTGTTACTCAGTCGGGGCGAGAGGATTTGAACCTCCGACCTCCTGGTCCCGAACCAGGCGCGCTAACCGGGCTGCGCTACGCCCCGGAAAAACCTACGAACAGTTTACGGTGAACAGTAAACCAGGACCTGCCATCCTAGACGTACAGACGGACAGCGGTGAATAGTCGCGAGTGAGTGGGAAGCCTTCCCATTCACTTCACACTGTTCACCCCTAGACGTCTATACGTCTAGCTTTGCCTTTCCTACTCCCCACCACCGACCACCTTCGTCCTTCTTCCGTGCAGGCATTTAGTGCGCCCAGAGGGAGTCGAACCCCCAGCCTTTTGGTCCGTAGCCAAACGCTCTATCCAGTTGAGCTATGGGCGCCCGCCTCGAACACTAACTGGGAATCAGTCTACAGGTTCGCAGTCGCCGTGGACAGGAAGAGCAAAGACTAGACGTGTAGACGGACAGATGGTTGTAGTGTCACGGGACTGGGAAAAGCGACGCTGGGCCTTCCTCGCTCCTGCACCCTGTTAACCCGCTACCCGTCTGTGCGTCTAGCTGTTGCCGGTCCCGCGACCTGTACCCTGTCCGTCTCAACCCTCTCTCGGATAGGTGGGCGGTACAAGATTCGAACTTGTGACCTCTACGATGTCAACGTAGCGCTCTAACCAGCTGAGCTAACCGCCCGAGAGAAGGCGGAATCGCGATGCGGAATAGCTCCGTCGGCATTCCGCCTGCATCCCTCCGCCTCAATAGCGGGGGTGGGATTTGAACCCACGACCTCCGGGTTATGAGCCCGGCGAGCTACCAGACTGCTCCACCCCGCGTCGCCTATTAGTCGGTTAGGGATTGGACGGTTAGGCGGTTAGAGAGACCCACGCCTTCGCCCGTCGTTCCTAACCGTCTAACCGCCTAACCGTCAGCCTACCACCCGTCTAACCGCCTCTCAGAGCGGGAAACGGGACTCGAACCCGCGACCCCAACCTTGGCAAGGTTGTGCTCTACCAACTGAGCTATTCCCGCGTGCGTCGCAAATGTAACGGCTCCGTGGGGTTCTATCTACCACAGCCCGGCCCGGCCCATTTTGCGACTTCACCCGGCCCGCCCCCCAATGGAGGCGAGGGGGATCGAACCCCTGACCTCGTGAATGCCATTCACGCGCTCTCCCAACTGAGCTACGCCCCCGTTATATTAGCCGCCCCCTCGGATGCCTATCCGACTGGAACACGGCATCATATCGGGGCGTTGTAGCAGTGTCAAGCGATTTTCCGCTCGCGATGAACTTTTACCCCCGTCGGTGGTATCAGGGGGGAATTCTCACGCCAGACCAGATAAGAGGGACATGCCCAAGGCCACCCGCCGCACCAAGACTGCCCCTGCCTCCCGGGCGAAGCCCCGAGCGGCGACCGTCGTACCACCGGCGGCGCCCGCGGCTAAGCCCAAGCCTGGCAGAAAGCGCGGTCGCCGGCGCGGCCTGATGTCCGGTCTGGGCCACCACGAACACGAGCGCGACATTCTCGACCAGTACCTGCACGAAGTCTCCAAGACCCCTCTGCTCACGCAGAAGGAGGAGATCGCGCTCGCGCGGAAGGTGCGCGCCGGCGATCAGGAGGCGATGCAGGAGCTGGTGAAGCGCAACCTGCGCTTCGTCATTTCGGTCGCCAAGAAATACCAGAACCGCGGCCTCCCGCTCACCGATCTGATCGGCGAGGGGAACGTGGGACTGCTCACGGCGGCGCGGAAGTTCGATCCCGATCAGGGCGTGAAGTTCATCTCCTACGCTGTGTGGTGGATCCGTCAGGCGATCCTGGCGGCGCTGGCGCGTCAGGGCCGAACGGTGCGCGTACCCCTCAACCGCACCGCCGACCTGTCGCGCATCGTGCGGACGGCCGAGTACCTGCGGCAGACGATGCGGCGCGAGCCCACGCCGGAAGAGATCGCCGATGCCACCAAGTTGTCGCTCGAGGTGGTGCAGTCGCTCGCGGCCCTCAACACGGGCGACGTGCGGCTGGACGCCCCGCTCGATCCGGACGGCGACCGGTCGCTGATCGAGCGCTTCATCGCCGAGGACCTCCCGGATACGGAAGACCAGGCGATGGACCGGTTCCTGTCCGACGAGGTCGAGTCGGCGCTGAACACGCTGCAGCGGCGCGATGCCAAGGTGTTGCGCCTCTACTTCGGCCTGGACGGCGGCCGCGAGCACACGCTCGAGGAAATCGGCGGCATGCTCGGCGTAACGCGTGAGCGCGTGCGGCAGCTGCGGGATCGCGCGCTCAAGCGCCTGCGGGATGGCGATGTGGGGAAGGCGCTGGCGAGTTTTGCAGCGTAAGACGCTAAGCGCTACGACGGTAAGTTGCAGGTTGCCAGGATGGTCGGTGCAGGTCCCGGCCACCTCGTCTTTTTCTTGCGACATAGCGTCGCTACGTCTTAGCGTACTTAGCGACGTTAGCTTAACCCCCGTGATCGAGCGTATCGGCCGCAAGGCCGTCAACCTCGTCGAGGATGCCGGTCGCTGGGGTCATTTCATGGCCGACATGGCGCGCGCCGTGCCGGATGTCGCCACGTGGGGTCGTCTGCTCTTCGTGCAGATGCGCCGCATCGGCGTGGACTCGCTTCCGGTCGCGCTGTTCATCGCCGCGTTCACCGGCGTCATCCTCGCGCTGCAGGCCTCCTACACCTTCAACGGTACCGTTCCCGCTGTATCTCGTTGGGACGCTCGTCGGCAAGAGCATGATGCTCGAGCTGGGCCCGATGCTGGTGGGCTTGGCGCTCGCCGGGCGCGTGGGAGCGAGCATGGCCGCCGAACTCGGGACGATGAAGGTCACCGAGCAAGTGGACGCACTCGAGACCCTGGCATACGACCCGCAGAGCTTTCTGGTTGTGCCGCGCGTGCTCGCCGGGACGGCGATGTTTCCGCTCGTGGTTGCACTCGCCATCGTGGATCGGCATTATCACGGGATGGATGACGAGCCTGGCGTTCCTCCACCTCTCCACGCCCGAGTTCGTGAAGGGGCTGAAGCTGTTCTACGTGTTCAAAGACACCTGGTTCGGCCTGCTCAAGAGTGCGACCTTCGGGTTCGCGATCACCATGGTCGGCTGCGTGATGGGGCTGTCGACGCGCGGTGGCGCCGAGGGCGTGGGCCGCAGCAGCACCCGCGCCCAGGTGTACTCGGCGGTCCTGATTCTGACGCTCGACGCCTTCTGGGCGGCCACGCTGCTGCGGTGATCGAATTTCGCGGCCTCTCCAAGGCGTTCGGCGGCAAGCCGGTGCTCGCGGGCCTCTCGCTCGAGGTGCAGGACGGCGAGACGATGGTGATCATCGGTTACTCCGGGACCGGGAAGAGCGTTGCGCTGAAGCATATCGTGGGCCTGCTCGAGCCCGACGAGGGAGATGTTGTCGGTAGACGGTCGTGTCGGTGTCGACCCTCGAGCGGGCCGCCTTGAACGACGCTGCGCCGCGACATCGGCTATGTGTTCCAGTTCGCCGCGCTGTTCGATTCGATGACGGTGGCCGACAACGTGGCCCTGGGGCTGCGCCAGCGGCGTCTGACCGACGAGGAGATCGACGAGCGGGTGGAGGAGGCGCTGGCCATGGTTGACCTCACGGGGGCGGGTGAGCAGTATCCCGCCGAGCTGTCCGGGGGGATGCGAAAACGGGTCGGGATCGCGCGCGCCATCGCCATACGGCCGCGCTATATCCTGTATGACGAGCCCACGACCGGATTGGACCCGGTGACGTCGGCCGTGATCGACCGGTTGATCGTGCGGACCCGCGAGCGCCTTGGCGTCACCGGCGTGGTGGTGACCCACGACATGCGCAGCGCCTACACGGTCGGGGACCGGATCGCCATGCTGTACGAGGGCCGGATCCGGCAGGTCGGCACCGTAGCAGAAGTGCAGGCGACGCGAGACCCGGTCGTCCGGCAGTTCATCGAGGGACGTGCGCCATGAAACGCGAAAACGAGTTCACAGTCGGCGTGGTGGTGATCGTCGCGTTCGCGGTCATCGTGGCGGGCGCCCTGTGGCTCTCCGGGGCCCACATCGGCAAGACTGAGGCCGTCTACACGGCCCGGTTTCGCACGATGGGTGGGCTCGGCGCCGGGGCGCCGGTGGTGCTGCGGGGCGTGCGGGTGGGGCGCGTGGAGGCGATCCGGCTGACCGCGGGTGACTGGGTCGAGGCGGACATGAAGATCTACAGCGGCGTCACGCTGCCCGCCAAACCGGTCGTCATCGCCGCCTCCGCGTCGCTGTTCGGCGAGTGGGCCGCGACCCTGATCCCCCTGGAGCAGCTGCCCGACGACCCGAACGTGCGCCAGGCGATCGCGGAAGCGTCCGCAGGCGCGGGGAGCAAGTGGCCGGGCGCGACGCTCCCCGACATCGGGCAGCTGACGGCGCAGGCGAGCCGCATCGCGACCGACATCGCCGCCGTCGCCAATCGCGTGCAGACGGCGTTCGACTCCCAGGCAGTGATGGATCTGCGGGGCGCGATCAGCGACTTCGGGCAGGTCTCCGACCGCCTGCTCCGCGTCACCAACGAACAGGCGGAAATGCTCGGGTCGGTGGGGTCCAACCTGCGCCAGGGGTCCAACCTGCTGGCGCGCGCTGCGACCGATCTGTCCAACACGCTCGGGCGAGTCGACTCGGCCACCAACCAGGGCCAGCTCGCGACGATTCTCAACAACTCCGCGGCGTCAAGCCAGGACCTCCGCAGCGCCTCGCAGAACCTGCGGGAATTCATGGAAGCGGCCCACAAGAATCAGGAGAGTCTGGTGCGGGTGCTCACGTCGGCCGACACCGTGATGTCGCGCATCGTGAACCGCACCGGAACGCTGGGGCTGCTGGTATCCGATTCGACGCTGTACCGCGAGACGGCGTTGACGATGATCCAGCTGCGGCAGCTGCTGTCGGACATTCAGGCCAATCCGCGCAAGTACTTCAGCTTCAGCGTGTTCTAGGCATGGCACAGCGGCAGCGACGGGCTGAGCGGGAGACGAGCGCCGGGGGAGTCGTGTTCCGGCGCGAGGGGGACGACGTGCGGTTTCTGCTGATTCGCGATTCCTACCGGAACTGGGGGCTCCCCAAGGGGCACCTCGAGCCGGGGGAGCCGCCCGCCGATGCCGCGCGCCGCGAGGTGGTCGAGGAGACCGGCCTCGGGGACCTGACCCTGCACGGGCCGATCCAGGTGATCGACTGGTATTTTCGGTTTCGCGGCAAGACGATTCACAAGTACTGCCATTTCTTCCTGTTCGAATCGAAGCACGGCGAGCCGGTGCCCCAGGCCGAGGAGGGGATCACCGACTGTAGCTGGCATTCGCTCGCGGGGTCCGTCGATACGATCTCGTACGACAACGCGCGCAGCGTGCTGGAGCGCGCAGCGGACATGGTGCACGCACTGGCGCCGGACGAGGCCGGCTGACCGTCATTCCGGTGTTTCATCCGCGCCGCGAGACGCGGCGGGCAGTGCAGCGGGGCTACCCGCGCGGCGCCGGGAGCGTCCGCCTGTGCCGCACCCTCGCCGCCGTGGAGCGCCTGCTGGCCCATCGCGTGGTGGATGCGGTCGTGCTCGACGTGAAGGCGGTGCCGGACGCGGGGCTGAGCCTGCCCGCCCGGTTCCCGCGCATCCCCATGTACGCCCTGTCGGCGTTCCGGCCGGACGACGGAGCGCTCATCGCCCGGTGCCATCGGGCGGGGTTCGCCGGCATCCTGGTCGAGGGGGTGGACACGCCCTCGTCGGGCGAGTGGGTCGCGGCGCGGACGGCGCAGGTGGCGCGGCGCCAGGCGCTCGCCGACGCCCCCAAGCTGCTGCGCCTGACCGACCCGCTGCAGCTCGGCGCGTGGGACGAGGTCCAGCGTCGCGTGACGCGCGCCGATCACGACGGCCCACATCGCGCAGGCGTTACGCGTTACGCGTGAGCATCTGTCGCGGGAATTCGCGGTCGGGGGGCGCGCCCAACCTGAAGCGCGTGATCGACCTGGCGCGCTCCGCCTGCGCGGCCGACCTGCTCGGCAACCAGGCTACAACGTCGCGACGGTGTCCCGCATTCTGGGTATGCGTCCCCCAGCCACCTGGCCGGGACGGCCCGCCGGGTGGCCGGGGTGAGCCCGCAGGAGTTGCGCGAGCTGGGGCCCCGGGGCGTGTTGCAGCGGTTCATAAGAGGAAAGACGCGTTCTAGGAGCTAGGCGGTTAGGCGGTTAGATGCCGTCGAGCCCCCTAACCGGCTAACCGCCTAACCGTCTAGCCGTTCGTAGTTGCGGTATGCCGGGCATGTGATATTTTTCACAATCTCTCGAACCCCAAATCCATGGCGACTGATTCGATCCTACGACCCGGTGAACTGAAGGCGATCCTCCTCAAGGAGATCCAGGCAGCCGACCTGGCGGAAATCGATGTCCGCGAAGTCGGTACGGTGCTGGAGGTAAAGGACGGCGTCGCCCGCGTCTACGGACTCACGTCCGCGATGTCGGGCGAGATGCTCGAGTTCCTCTCCTCGGAAACGGGGGAGAAGATCACCGGCCTCGCGCTGAATCTCGAGGAAGACAACATCGGCGCCGTGATCTTCGGCGACTACCTCCAGCTGCGCGAAGGCGACGAGGTGCGGCGCACCGGCCGCGTGCTGGAGGTGCCGGTGGGGCCCGCGATGGTGGGCCGCGTGGTGGACGCGCTCGGCCGGCCGGTGGACGGGCTCGGTCCCGTCAAGACGACCAAGTCCCGCAAGGTGGAAGTCGTCGCCCCCGGCATCATCAAGCGCCAGCCCGTGAAGGAGCCGCTCCAGACGGGGATCAAGGCGATCGACTCGATGATCCCGATCGGCCGCGGCCAGCGGGAGCTGATCATCGGCGACCGCGGGACGGGCAAGACGGCGATCGCGATCGACACCATCATCAATCAGAAGGGCCAGGGCGTCTTCTGCGTGTACGTGGCGATCGGCCAGAAGAACTCGACCGTGGCCGCAGTGGTCGAACGCCTGAAGGAAACCGGAGCGATGGAGTACACCACGGTGGTTGTGGCCTCGGCGTCCGAGCCCGCCCCGATGCAGTACATCGCCCCCTATACCGGCTGCACCATGGCCGAGTACTTCATGTTCGACGAGAAGAAAGCGACCCTGTGCGTGTACGACGACCTGTCCAAGCAGGCCACGGCATACCGGCAGCTGTCGCTGGTGCTGCGCCGCCCGCCGGGGCGCGAAGCGTACCCGGGTGACGTGTTCTACCTGCACAGCCGCCTGCTGGAGCGCGCCGCCAAACTGTCGGACGAGATGGGCGGCGGGTCGCTCACGGCGCTGCCGATCATCGAAACGCAGGCCGGCGACGTCTCGGCCTACATTCCGACCAACGTCATCTCGATTACCGACGGCCAGATCTTTCTCGAGACCGATCTCTTCTATTCGAACGTGCGCCCCGCGGTGAACGTCGGCATCTCGGTGTCACGCGTCGGCGGCAACGCGCAGATCAAGGCGATGAAGCAGGTGGCCGGCCGGCTGCGGCTCGATCTGGCGCAGTTCCGCGAGCTGGAAGCGTTCGCGCAGTTCGGGTCCGATCTCGATCGGCGACGCAGCGCCAGCTGGCGCGCGGCGGCCGTATCGTGGAGATCCTCAAGCAGCCGCAGTACGCGCCGATGACGGTGGTGCAGCAGGTCTTGATCATCTACGCCGTGACGAACGGATTCCTCGACGACGTGCCGCTGAACAAGATTCGCGACTGGGAGAAGGGGTACCACGAGTTCATGGCGACCGAGCACCCCGAGATCCCCGAGGAGATTCGGACCAAGAAGGCGCTCTCGGACGACCTGATCGCGCGCATCAAGGGCGCGATCACGGCCTATAAGGCGCGCGGAACTGCCTGATGGCGGAGACGCGCGGCCTGCGCCAGCGGATCAAGTCGGTTCGCAGCATCCGCCAGATCACCAAGACGATGGAGATGGTCGCCACGTCGCGGCTGAAGCGCGCGCAGGAGCGGGTGGTGGGCGCGCGGCCGTACGCGGCGGCGCTGGCCGACGTGATCGCCGATCTCTATTCGCCGGAGCTCGCGGAGCGGTTCCCGCTGCTGCGGCAGCCCGGCCCGGGCGGCGTGAAGCGGGTGGCGCTCGTGGTCATCACGTCGAACCGCGGCCTGGCGGGTGCGTTCAACGCGAACCTGATTCGCGAGGGGCGCCAGCGGCGTGGAGCAGCTCGAGGCTGACGGCGCGACCGTCGAGTTGCACCTCGTGGGGAAGAAGGGGATCGCCTATTTCCGGTTCGCGGGGCGGACGGCGGCGGTGCAGCGCACCGACATCGGGGACCGGCCGACGGCCGAGCATGCGGTGGAGCTGGTCGGCCCGCTGATGCGAGCAGTTTGAGAAAGGGAAGCTGGACGCGGTCGACGTGGTGTTCGCGAAATTCAACAGCGCGATGTCCACGCCGGCGACGGTGGTGCGGATCCTGCCGGTGACGCCCCGCCGAAGGCGGGAGCGCGGAAGGGCGCGCAGAAAATGCCGTTCTACATCCTCAAGCCGTCGGCTGAGGCGATTCTCGAGCGCCTGCTGCCGCTGTACGTGCGGAACCAGATCTTCCGCGCGCTGGTGGAAACGGCGGCGGCCGAGCACGGCGCGCGCCGCACGGCGATGAAGAATGCGACCGACAATGCGGGCGACATTCTCGACATCTCTGAAGCGGACCTACAACCGGGCCCGTCAGGCGCAGATCACGCAGGAGATCGCCGAGATCGTCGGCGGCGCGGAAGCACAGAACGGATAGGTGTCGGGTGCCAGGTGTCAGGTGTCAGGGTCTCCCTGACGCAGACACCGGCTCTGACACCTGACACCTGATACCTGATACCTGAGGCATCATGGCCACGAAGGCGAAGAAGCCGACCAAGAAGTCCGCGACCGACACCACACACCACGTGGGGAAGGTCGTCCAGGTGATCGGGCCGGTCCTGGACGTCGAGTTCGAGCCGGGGCATCTCCCCGAGCTCTACAACGCGCTGCGCATCGACCACCCCGGCAACGGGGCGCCTCCGGTCCAATTGACCGCGGAAGTGCAGCAGCACATCGGGCGCAATCAGGTGCGCGCGGTGGCGATGAGCACGACCGACGGCGTGGTGCGGGGCATGGACATCCTGGATCTGGGCGGGCCGATCTCGGTGCCGGTCGGGAACGCGTCGCTGGGCCGCATCCTCAACGTGCTCGGCGAGCCCGTGGACGAGGGCCCGGCGATCCCGGCGAGTGCCGAGCGCTGGCCGATCCATCGGGAGACGCCGAAGTTCGTCGATCTCGAGCCGAAGACGGAGCTGTTCGAGACGGGGATCAAGGTGGTCGATCTGATCGCCCCGTTCGTGAAGGGCGGTAAGATCGGGCTGTTCGGCGGCGCCGGCGTCGGCAAGACCGTGATCATTCAGGAGCTGATCCACAACGTGGCGATGGGCCACGGCGGCCGCTCGGTGTTCTGCGGGGTGGGCGAGCGCACGCGCGAAGGGAACGACCTGTTCCTCGAGATGAAGGAAAGCGGCGTCATCGGCTCCTGCTCGCTGATCTACGGCCAGATGAACGAGCCGCCCGGCGCGCGGCTGCGCGTCGGCCTGACCGGCCTCACCGTCGCCGAGTACTTCCGCGACGTCGAGGGGCAGGACGTGCTGGTGTTCATCGACAACATCTTCCGCTTCACGCAGGCCGGGTCGGAGGTGTCCGCCCTGCTCGGCAGGATGCCGTCGGCGGTGGGCTATCAGCCGACCCTGGCGACCGAGATGGGTGAGCTGCAGGAACGGATCACCTCCACCAAGAAGGGGTCGATCACGTCGGTGCAGGCGATCTACGTGCCCGCCGACGACCTGACCGACCCCGCGCCGGCCACCGCGTTCTCGCACCTGGACGCGACCGTCGTGCTCTCGCGCCAGATCGTGGAGCTCGGCATTTACCCGGCCGTGGATCCGCTGGCCTCGTCCTCCCGCATTCTCGATGCGCAGTACCTGGGCGAGCGCCACTACAACGTGGCGCTGGAAGTGCAGCGGATCCTGCAGCGCTACAAGGATCTCCAGGACATCATCGCGATTCTCGGCATGGACGAGCTGTCGGAGGAAGACAAGCGGGTGGTGGCGCGTGCGCGCCGAGTGCAGCGCTTCCTGTCGCAGCCGTTCTTCGTCGCGGCGCAGTTCACCGGGCTCGAAGGTAAGTACGTCAAGCTGGAGGACACCATCGCGTCGTTCGAGCGGGTGGTCGCCGGCGAGTTCGATCACCTCCCCGAGCAGGCGTTCTACATGGTGGGCGGCATCGACGAGGTGGTCGCGCAGGCGCAGCGCCTCGCGGCGGGCTGATCCGCGTGCACGTCAAAGTGATCTCTCCCGAGCGGGCCGTCTTCGACGGCGAGGCCGAATCCGTGGTCGCGCCCGCGTACGACGGACTGGTCGGTATCCTGAACCGCCACGCGCCGTTCCTGACGCTGCTCGGCGAGGGCGTGCTGCGGGTGCGTCACGCCGGCGCCACCAGCGCGTTCAAGATTGCAGGTGGATTCCTGCAGGTGGCGGACAACACCGTGCGTGTAGTGGCCGATCACGCCGAAACCACCTGACCGGTCGGAACGAGACCCGCGGCCCACGTCATCGTGAGAAGGATCACATCGGCCTGATACGGCCCGTCCACACTATGGACGGGCCGTCTTGCGTCCGGCCTCTTTCGGGGCACGGTGTAACCGTGCGTGGTGTGGTCGTGTGTGTGGAAAACACTTGACAGAACGAAGGCCGTGTCTTAGAGGTAGGGCGCTTATTGAGGCGCCCTAGGGATCACCAGCACACGTACTCATCCAAGGAGGAACCGTTATGGTCAAGCTCCTCGGCTGTGCGTTGTTGGTTGGGTGTCTCGCCATGTCGTCCGCGCCCGCGTCGGCGCAGAAGAAGACCCCAGCCAACACGAAGACCACGGCCAGCACGACATCCAGTCCCCGCTACGAGTTGGGGGGCGATTTTGCGGCCTCATACACCAAGCCGTCGGACGTGGATGGCGGCATCAACATGGGCCTGCCCGTGGACGTTCGCATGGGCTTCCTCACCCACAAGAAGCTGATGTGGGAGCCACGTCTCAGCTTCTTGCTCACCACGATCGGCGCCACCACCTACACGGTCACGCCCGGCCTCAATGTGCTGTATCGCCTGAAGGCCGGCAGCGGGCCGTACAAGCTGGTGCGCGCGCCGTACATCACGGGCGGCGTGGGCATGTCGTTCTATGATCTCGGCGGCGGGAGCGGGTCGCAATTCTCGCTCGGTGCCGGCGTGGGGAAGCGCATACCGTTCGGCAGTGCGGCCACACGTATCGAGGCCTTCCTTGGCTATGCGTTCGAGAGCGACGCTTTGCCGAGCAGTTTCTCTCTCGGGACTCGCATCGGCTTGTCATTCTGGCGTTGATCGTTTGGGCCAATACGGCGTGAGCGATGTCACACCTCATCACGCGGCCCGTCCACTCTGTGGGCGGGCCGTGTTGCGTCCGGTCCTCACTGGGAACGCGTCGCTGACCATTCGGGTAGTTGGGTCAGCTCGCACACACCAGGAGGACGAGTTCGGCTCCTCGGCGGCGCGGTTCGAGGGCTTCCTCGGCTACATGTTCGGGGGGGGCGGCCACCCAAGCAACGTGACCCTCGGCACGAGGATCGGTTTGTCGTTCTGGCACTGATGTCGAATCCAAGCGTTGCGTCCGACCCTGTGAGGGAACGCCACCGCGACCCTCGGGTACTTGTCTCAGCATCTTCCCCATAACCAACTGAGGACGGTACCATGCGGCACCAGAAGACGTTGCTGATCGCCGGGCTCGCTCTTGGTCTCATCGCCCCGCTGAGCGCACAGTCGACGAGCACGCCGTCGTTCAGCGCGCCGTACCGGGCGTTCACGAAATCGGAGATCGGCGCCGTCGTGAGCTTTCCGAACGGCAACGGCGTCGCGTTCGAAGGCGTGTACCGCCGCGCGCGCGGTAACTTCGACCTGGGCCTGCGCGGGGGCATGTATTCGCCGGGAGACAGCGCCGACGCGATCGGACTCCTGGGTGTCGAAGCGCGCCAGCGCGTGATCAAGCAGACGGAGGACTTTCCGTTGGACGGGGCGATCACGGTCGGCGTCGGTACCAACTTCGGTGACACTTGGGTGGTAACTGTTCCGTTGGGCCTGTCCCTCGGCCGCCGGGTGCAGCCGAAGGACTCCTCAATGGTTATCGTACCGTACGTGCAGCCGACCACCTGGCTCGTCTTTAACGACGCTGGTACGGACGTCCAGTTTACCTTGGGGCTCGGCGTTGACTTGAGGTTGAGTCGCAGGTTCGACCTACGGATCAGCGCCGGCATCGGTGATTTCGACGGCGTGTCGCTCGGCGCCGTCTGGCTGCGCTAGGCACGCTGGATACCTTCTCGCAGGTGGAGGACGATTCATGAAGCGCGCTCTTCTGTTGGTCTGCGTTGCTGGGGCCGCACTCGCCGCACCGGGGCGTGCGGCCGCCCAGCTCGCCGGCATGCCCGTGTGGAATAGTCCGCGCAGCGGAACTGGACTCACATTCGCCGCGGACTACGGCTCGCCCGATTCGAGCGGCGGGGGTGGCTCCACGTACGCGGGGCGCGTGGTGTTCGGGATGAGCGTGCTGACGGTCAGTGCGACGGTAGGCACGCGGGACGCGGACGGAGCCTCGGGCAGCGTCACTGAGTGGGGCGGCACCGGGGCCCTGCGGCTGATCGGCGGGTCGTTGATGCCCGTGTCCATGAACCTGCAGGGCGGGTTCGCGTCCTACAGTGTGGCGAGCGTCACGACGACGCGCTGGACCGGCGCAGTGGGGTTCGCGGTCGACCTTCCGGCACCCGGCGTGAGCCTCGAGCCGTGGATCGCCCCCGGCGTCCGCGTGACGAACGCTGCCTCAACGAGCACGCAGTTCGGCGTGGCCGGCGGTCTGACCGTCGGGTTCGGCATGCTGGGGATCCACGCGGCGATGGACTATGAGAACCTGGAGGGCGGGGGACATACCACTACGTTCGGCATCGGCGCACACCTCTCGTTCCGGCCGGCGTTCGGTCTCTGACGGGTTCACAAGGGCATATTCAGCGACTACCTTTGGTGCGCGCTGCTCCCAGCGCGCCCATTCGTCTCCCCAGGAGCCGTGTGAAACGCATTCTTGCAGGCGCGACCCTCGTCGCGCTGGCGCTGTCGCCGAGCGGCTGCGCTTCCAAATTTGATGCGTCGCACCTCGGCGTCACCGCCACCATGGCGGAGCCCATCTTACCCCAGCCGGCCGGGAACCAGTTCAAGATCACCCGACATCCGGTGTATCTGATCTGGGGCATGTTCTCCATGGGCGGTGCCAACATAGAAGATCTGCTGGCGGGCCAGCTCGGCAAGAACGCGTCCATCGCGAGCCTGAAGATCCACGTCCGCAGTCGCTTCAGCGACGTGTTTTTCACCGTGATTACCGCGGGACTCGTCGCGCCCCGCTCGGTGACCTACGAGGGTGTGGTGGTCGGAAAGGAAGCGCCGGCGCCAGTCGCGCCGCCCGAAACGCCTTAGCGCTCGCACCGCGTCCCGCACCATCGCGAGTACCAGCGCGGTGGTTCGCTCCGCCGCGCCGCGCCCCTCCCGCACCACCTGCTGTCCCACCGCGCCCGCTTTGCGGCGTGCCGCCGGATCGTGAAACCAGACGAGCGATTGCGAGTGCAGGGGCTGGCGTCCATCCGCCGGGAGCGCCACCGCGCCGCCGCGCTCGATCAAGAGGTGGGCGTCCCGGCTCATCTGCCAATGCGGCCCCACCACGACCGGAACTCCGAACACCGCGGGCTCGAGCACCGAGTGCAACCCCGCCCGGTGGAACCCTCCCCCGACGAACGCGACGTCCGCGAGCGCGTAGAGGTCCGCCAGCGTGCCGACGCGGTCCACCACGATGACCGGGGAGGGCCGCGCGTGCTCCAGTTGCGAGAGACGCACGGGCCGCGGGAGCCCGAGCGCCTGGGTGCGGAGCGTTATGCCGGCCAGGTGATCGGGGTTTGGCTCGTGCGGCGCGAGGATCAGCCGGGCCGCGGGCACTTGCGCGCGCAGATCGGCGAACGCGGCCAGCACCACCTCTTCATCGCCCGGCCAGGTGGACCCGGCCACGATCGTGAACACTTTGTCGCCCACCGTGCTGAGGCGAAGAAACGGCTCCCGCGTGCGGTCGAACCGCTCGGCCCGCTCCGCGACGCTGTCGTAGCGCGTGTCGCCCGTCACCACGATGACCTCGCGCCTGGCCCCGAGCTGCTCCAACCGCCGCGCATCCTCCTCGCTGATCGCTCCGATCCGGTCGATGGCGCGATAGGCGGGGAGTCCCCATCCGCGGGCGGGCCAGCGCAGCCGTGAGCTTGCGGGTGCGACGGTGGCGGAGATGAGTCCCAGCTTTGCCCCGCGGCGCGCCGCGGCGAGCGTCAACTCCGGCCACACGTCGAGCTTCGAGAACACGAGCGCGGTCGGCTGCAACGCCGCGAGCACGGCTTTCACGTCGTGCGGGCGGTCGATGGGCAGATAGTCGGTGACGTCGGCGGGGAGCGTCCGGGCCAGCCGTTCCGCGGACGGCGAGAAAAACGTGTAGGCGAGCTGCCAGTGGGGCTGCGCCACCCGCAACGCTTCGAGCACGGGCTTCGCCTGCAGGCCTTCCCCGACTGATGGCGCGTGGACCCACACGAGCGGCCGTTTGTGATCGCGATGGTCCTTCGCCCAGGCCTCGAAGCGGTCCACCAGACCACGCCGCGCGTCCAGACCGCGGGCGAGCTTCTTGTCGAAGCGCGCCGCGAACGGGGCTGCCTTGCCGGCCAGCCGGACGCTGAGGCGGTACAAGATGGAAGGGCGGGCCATCAGTGACGCGCTGGCGCGGCGGTCTTCACCTGGTAGACCGAGTCGAGGATCTCGCGGAACGCCGCGATCGGGGCGGCGCCATCGATGAGTCCTCCCTCGATGTAGAACGTTGGGGTGCTGCGGGCGCCCGCCCGGACCGAGGCGGCGGCGTCGGCCTCGACGGCGGATCGCGTCGCGTGGGTGCTCACGCACTCGGCAAGCTGGGCATGGTTCACACCGGCCGAATCCGCCAGCGCGAGCAAATAGGGACCGGCGTCCTGTTGTTCGGCCCACTGCTCCTGGCGCTGAAACAGCCGGTCGTGCACGGGCCAGAACTTTCCCTGCAGCGCGGCGCACATCGCTACCTCGGCGGCGGCGACGGCGTGCTGGTGAATGCTCGTGAGGGGATAGTTGACGAATGTGAACCGGACCTTGCCGGGCTTGATGTATTCGCGCTCCAATGTCGGCATCGTCGTGAGCGCGAAGTCGCGGCAGAACGGGCACTGGAAGTCCGACATGACGTAGATCGTGATGGGCGCGTCCGGGCGGCCCTTGGACCGGGCGGTCGCGCGGTCGGCCTGGGCGAATGCGTCGCGCGCCAGACCAGACAGTGCGCAGGCGAGGACGCAGACGCGGAGCCCGAGCGAGAGCGACAGCGGACCGTAGATCCTGGGCACTGGATCTCCTTGCAAATCCATGGAAGGCCGACGATTGCGGGTCGGCACTACCATAGCGACTGGCCGGTGATGGCGCTACTGGCATTATGTTTCCGCACATCGTGGTCGCCCTCGCGTTCGTCCTCTTCGTTCAGGTCGCCGTCCCCGCCCCCGTGGGCTACGTCAACGATTTCGCGCACGTGCTGGCCCCCGAATCCGTGACGCACATGGAAGACGTGATCGCCGAGGTGCGCCAGAAGACGGGCGGCGAGATCGCGGTCGTGACATGGCCGGATCTCGGCGGTCGGGAGGCGAGCGATGTCGCCCTCAAGATCGGGCGCGACTGGGGGGTGGGTGCCAAGGGGGAGGCGGGCGATCCGCGAAAGAACCTCGGGATCGTGATGCTGCTCGTGCCACGGCACGACCATCGGGCGGGCACCGGGGACCTGTTCATCTCCACCGGGCGGGGCGCTGAGGGGTTTCTTCCCGACGCGCGCGTCGGGCCGGATCCGCGACGCCATGGGGCCGTTCCTGGCGCGCGAAGACTATGGCGCGGGTCTCAGCACGGGCGTGGATCTCATCGCCCAGGCCTTCGCGGCGGAGTTCGGCGTCACGCTGACCGGCGTACCCGTTCCCGCGGAAGGCGAGCACGCCCCCGGGATGCCAGCGGTGGTCAAGCTGCTGCTGTTTCTCCTCGTGCTGTTCTTCCTCAGTCGCCGGCGCGGGCTGTTCCTGCCGCTCCTGCTGGTGGATTCGGGTGGTCGCGGTGGCGGAAGGGGTGGCTGGGGCGGGGGAGGGGGCGGCGGTTTCGGCGGCGGGTTTGGCGGATTTGGCGGTGGCGGCGGATTCTCGGGTGGCGGCGCGGGAGGCAAGTTCTAACGATGGCGGCAGTCACGGCGGAAACGTTTGCGCAGGACGTTGCCAAGGCGCTCGGGGCCCGACTCGGGTCGCTGCTCCTCTACGGATCGGCCGCGCGCGGGACGCATGTGGCCGGACGTTCGGACGTGAACACATTGCTCGTGTGCGACGCGGTGGACGAGGCCCTGTTCGCGGCGCTCGAGCCGGCGGTGCGCACGTGGACCCGCGCCGGCAATCCGGCGCCATTGATCTTTACCGAGCGCGAGTGGCGGGCCTCGAGCGACGCGTTCGCGATCGAGTACGAGGAGATACGCCAGGCGCACCGTCTGCTGGCCGGCCGGGACCCGTGGCAGGGGATCACGGTCCGGCGCGAGGATCTGCGGCGCCAGCTCGAGTTCGAGCTGGTCGGCAAGCTCATCCGTCTGCGGCAGGCGTACGCCGCGGCGGGGAGCGACTCGAAGCGGTTGACGGAGGTGGTCGTCGGGAGCGGGGCGGGGTTCTTCACGATGCTGCGCAGCCTGTTGCGCCTCACCGGGCGCGCAGTGCCCGCCGCATCCGAAGACGTCGTGCGGGAGGCGGGAGCGGTCGCGGGGTTTTCCGCGGCCGCGCTCGAGGATCTGGTGGCGCACGCCGCGGGCCGGGCGCGGCTTGCGCTCGCGCCGCGCGACCCCCGGGCGGGGGCGTACCTGGCCGCGGTGGCACGGACGGCTGAGTTTGTCAACGGTCTCACCTAGAGGAGTGATGCACTCGTGAACCTACGGATGCGGTGGTTGCTGGTAGCGCTCGCCCTGACGACGGGGTGCGGGTACAACACGATTCAGACGTACGACGAGCAGGTCAACGCGGCCGAGGGACAGATCAAGGTCCAGCTGCAGCGCCGGGCGGACTTGATCCCCAATCTCGTGGAGACGGTCAAGGCATTCGCGAAGCAGGAAATGACGATCTTCACGGAGGTCGCGGAAGCGCGGGCCAAGCTGTCCGGTGCCGTGCAGTCCAACAACGTGGAACAGATGGCCGCGGCGAACGCTGCATTGACGGCGCCGCTCGGCCGACTGCTCGCGATCGCCGAGAACTATCCGCAGCTCAAGTCGAACGAGAATTTTCGTGCCCTGCAGGATCAGCTCGAAGGGACCGAGAACCGGGTGGCGGTGGCGCGGCAGGACTACAACGAGGCGGTGAATCGCTACAACGCCTACATCCGCCGGTTCCCCGCGGTGCTGACGGCGAAGGTGATCGGGAAAGGGCCGCGACCGTACTTCGAGGCAGAAGCCGGAGCGGAGAAGGCACCGAAGGTCAGTTTCTAGACGGTTAGGCGGTTAGACGGTTAGAAATGAAATGGGGGCTCCGGTGATCCGGGGCCCCCATTTCTTTTTTCCCGCCCTCCCGCCTTCCCGCCCTCCCGTCAGTCTACGATCGCATCCGGCAGCACGAACTTTTTCGGATCGACCGCCTTGCCGTTCACCCACACTTCGTAGTGCACGTGCGGGCCGGTGGACAACCCGGTCGAGCCGACGAGGGCGATTTTCTGGCCGCGCTTCACGCGCTGGCCGCGGACGACGAGAATCTTGGAGCAGTGGGCGTAGCGCGTCACGAGGCCGTACCCGTGGTCGATCGTGAGCAGGTTGCCGTAGCCCTCCTGCCACTTGATGTCGGCCACGACGCCCGACGCCGGCGCTTCGATTTCGGCGCCCATGGGTGCGCTGACGTCGATGCCTTCATGCGGGCGGGTCAGGTGGAGGATCGGGTGCGAGCGCTCCGAGGCAAACGCGCTCGAGAGCCATCCCTTGGTCGGCATGATGGACGGCGTCGCCGCGAAGCGCGCCTGATGGCTCGAGAGCGAGTCGCGTGCTTCGCTCACGGAGCGCACCAGAATATTCGCGCGGCGGATGAGACCGTCGACGTCCATGCGCGCGGCGAGCGCCTTCTGACCGTTGGGTCCGAGCGCCGCCAGTGAATCGCGCTCCGACCAGCTGCCCGTGGGTCCGCCGATACCGCCCTGGCGGACGCCGGCGTCGGTCGCGTTGAGGCCGGCGAGGAGCCGCAGCTCCTGCTCGCGCACGCCGATCGAGTTGATGGTGTCGCGCAGGCCGACGAGCCGGTCCTGCATGCGCGCGATCTCACCCGCGAGCACGCGGTTCTCCCGCTCGAGTGTGCGGTTGCGCGTGATGTTCACGCCGCGCGCGATCGCCGCGACGCCCAGCACCGAGACGACGAGCGTGACAACGCTGGCCAGCCCCAGCAGCACTTTCACGACCGTGTGCGACACCTCCACCGCTCGAGAGGCTCCCGAGCCGTGTGGCACCAACATGACAGTCCAGCGTCGTTCCGCGCGTTTGCCCATCGGTGTTGTGGCACCTCTGTTCGACGTCAAAGCTCCCGCCGGTAGAAGGCGGTGCAGTGCTGCGACAACCCATATCCGGACAGGGCGGGATCCGGCCACAAACAAGGGGAAGCAAAGATACGCCTCCCCGATTGGACCGTCAAATACGCAATAAGTGAGCCACATCACGCCCTTCCGGGCGCTAGGCGGAATCAGCTTCAGGCTTCGGGAAAAGGATGGGGGGTTTACCCACGGCGCGCCCCTCGATGCCCCCCATTCCCTCGCGGAGTGAAGCGGGCCCGAGCAAAATGCCCGGACAGGCCGCGTTCCAGATCGCGGCTGCTTTCTCAGGGATGAACGGGTGGGCGAGGATCGCCAACCGCACCATCACGCGCGCCAGGTTGGCGAGCACGACGTCGAGCTCGGCATGCGCCTCCTGCTTGGCGAGCTTCCAGGGGGCGGTTTCTTCGATGTAGCGGTTCGCGCTGGCGGCGATGTTCATCATCTGCGCCGCGCCGTCATGCAGGCGCGTGGCGTTCATACTCTCGGCGTACGCAGAGACCGCCTGGCGGACCTCGGTGTCGAACGCCGACCCGACGCTGGCCGCCGCGCGCGGCACGGTGCCGCCGCGGTAGCGGTGGATCATCGAGAGCGAGCGCGACACCAGGTTGCCGAGCGTGTTGGCGAGCTCCGACGCGTAGCGTGCGTCGAACCGCTCCCATGTGAAATCCCCGTCGCCCTCGAACCCGATCTCGCGCAACAGGAAGTAGCGCAGTGCATCGGCGCCATGGCGCTCGATCGCATCCCCCAGCGTGACTGCCGTGCCGGCCGTCTTGCTCATCTTCGTCGCCAGCCCACTGCACGTAGCCGTGCCCCCACACCTCGCGCGGGAGCGGGAGATCGGCGGCGAGCAGCATCGCGGGCCAGATCACGCAGTGAAACCGCGTGATCCCCTTGCCGACGACGTGCAGGTCGGCGGGCCAGAGCCGCTCGAACCCCGCGTCGGGGAATCCGGTTGCCGAGAGATAGTTGATGAGCGCGTCGAACCACACGTACACGGTCTGCTGCGGGTCGCCGGGGAACGGGATGCCCCACGCCAGCCGCTGCCGCGAAATCGAAATGTCCTGGAGGCCGGCTTCGAGCAGGCGCACGACCTCGTTGCGGCGGATCTCGGGCTCGACCCGGAACGCGCCCGAGCGGATGCGCTCGAGCACCGCGTCGCGGTACGCGCTCAGCCGAAAAAAGTGATTCCGCTCCTTGGTCGGGACGAGCGCGAGTGTGGGGTGCTCGATGCAGTGGCCGTCGACGATCTGCGCGTCGGTCTTGAACTCCTCGCACCCGGTGCAGTAGAGCCCGGTGTACTCCGCCTCGAACAGGTCGTCGGGGCGCCGCTGCCGGATGCGCTCGAGCAGGGCGGGGACGGCCCGCGCGTGCCGCGGCTCGGTGGTGCGGATCCAGTCGTCGTGACTGCACTCGAGGCGCTTCCAATACGTGGCGAACGTGTCGGCCATCGCATCGACCCACCCCTGCGGCGTGCCGCCCGTGCGGGCGGCAGCCTGGATCACCGACTGGCTGTGCTCGTCCATGCCCATGAGGAAATGGACGTTGTCCCCGCACAGCCGCCGGTACCGGGCGATGCAGTCGGCGCCGATCTTCTCGAGGGCGTGGCCGAGATGCGGCTCGCCGTTGGAGTAGTCGATCGCGGTCGTGAGGAAAAACTTAGGCACTGCGGATCAACTCACGGCTCGCTCATCGCGCCCATTGAGAGGTATTTCTCCTCACGCCGCCGCAGCAGCTTCTCGACCTTGATGCGGCGGAGCTGGCGGAGGTGCCGGCGCAGAGCGTCGCCCAGCGATTCGGCGGCCGCGTCGGGATCGGCGTGCGCGCCCCCCGGCGGCTCGGGCACGATTTCGTCGATCACGCCGAGCTCGAGCAGGTCGGCGGGGGTGAGCTTGAGGGCCTCGGCGGCGCGCTCGCGCTGGCTCGCGTCCTTCCAGAGGATGGCGGCGCACCCTTCGGGCGAGATGACCGAGTACACGGAGTTCTCGAGCATGATCACGCGGTCGGCGAGCCCCACCGCCAGCGCGCCCCCGGACCCACCCTCGCCCACGACGGCGGCGATGATCGGGGTGCGCAGCCCGGCCATCTCGAGCAGGTTGCGGGCGATCGCTTCCGCCTGGCCGCGCTCCTCGGCGCCGAGGCCGGGGTAGGCCCCGGGGGTGTCGATGAGCGTGATGACCGGCGCGCCGAACTTTTCCGCGAGGCGCAACAGCCGCAGCGCCTTGCGGTATCCCTCGGGATGGGCCATGCCGAAGTTGCGCCGCAGGTTTTCCTTGGTGTCGCGGCCCTTCTGGTGGCCGATCACCATGACGCTCGCGCCGTCGAGGCGCGCCCACCCGCCGACGATCGCGGGATCGTCGCGGTACAGGCGATCGCCGTGCAGCTCGACGAAGTCGCTGAACACCGTGCGCAGGTAGTCGAGGGTGTAGGGCCGCCGCGGGTGGCGGGCCACCTGCACGCGCTGCATCGGCGTCAGGTTGCGGTAGATCTCGGCGCGCATGGCCGCGAGCTTGCGCTCGAGCGGGGCGATTTCCTTCTCGACGTCGACCGCGGTTTCGCCGGCCACCCGCTTGAGCTCGTCGATCTGTCGCTCGAGCTCGAGCAGCGGGCGCTCGAAGTCCAGGGTGTGTGTCGCCATCGGCTCAGGCCGCCCTCAGGTGTACGTGATCGGCGCCCAGCAGCTCGCGCAGCGCCGCGATGAGCTCGTCCGCCGCATCGACGCGGAAGGCGCGGCTGCGCAGCCGCGCGGTCGTGCCGTTGCCGTCGCCCCACTCGACCAGCACGGGCGCGGGCCCGGGGTGGGCCGCACACAACGCCGCCACCGCCCGGGCCGTGGCGGGATCGGTCGGGCGGTCGGCCGGCCACGACAGCGCCACCGCGACCGCGCCGCTCACCCGCAGCTCCTCGAGCGGCCGTACCTGCTCCACGATGAACGGCGCCTGCTGCTCGTCGCGATCGCGCGCGCTGTGGCTGCCGGTCAAGAGCAGGGCGCTGTCGGCGCGGATCACGTCGTTCAACTTGGCCCAGGCCTCGGGGAAGACGAGCGCCTCCGCCGTGCCGTGGAAGTCTTCCAGCGTGATCCGGGCGTACTCGGCGCCGCTCTTCTTCGAGATCTGCCGCTTCACCACCGTCACGACGGCGGCCACGCGGACCTTCTGCGGGCTCCAGGTGCCGAGCGTCGCCGTCGTGCGCGTCCCGAAAAGCTCCACCTCCGCGCGGTATTTGGCGAGGGGGTGGCCGGAAATGAAGAACCCCAACACCGCTTTCTCGCGGGTGAGGCGTTCCTTTTCGCTCCAGGGCGGCAGGTCGGGGAGCGACGACGGGGGCCGGGGCACGGCGGCATGTTCGCCGAACAGGGCGTGCTGACCGGCGTCCCGCTCGGACTGGAGGACCTGCGCTTCGCCGAAGGCGTGCTCGAGCGCGGCCACGAGCTGGGAGCGGTGACCGCCGAGGGAGTCGCAGGCGCCCGCGTCGATCAGGGACTCGATCACCCGTTTGTTGCAGAGCCGCAGGTCGATGCCGTCGCACAGGTCCACGAGCGAGCGGTAGGGCCCGTCGCGCCGCCCCTCGAGAATGGACGCGATGGCGCCCGCGCCCACGTTCTTGACCGCGCCCAGGCCGAAACGGATCCGCCGCTCGCCGATGACGGTGAACTTGAATCCGGATTCGTTCACGTCGGGGGGGAGCACCTCGAGACCCAGCTCGCGCGCCTCGTTGATGTACTGGACCACCTTGTCGGTGTCGCCGATTTCGGATGAGAGCAGCGCCGCCATGAACTCGGCGGGATAGGAAGCCTTGAGCCAGGCGGTCTGATAGGAAAGGACCGAGTACGCCACCGAGTGCGACTTGTTGAACCCGTAGCGCCCGAAGGTCTCGATCTGGGCCGCGATGTCCTCGACCACCTTGCGCGTGTGCCCGGCGGCGATGGCGCGCTCCGTGAACCGCCCCATCTCCTGCTGGATGAGCTCCTTGTCCTTCTTTCCCACCGCCTTGCGCAGCACATCGGCTTCGGCGAGCGAGAACCCGGCCAGGATGTTGGCGATCCGCATCACCTGCTCCTGGTAGGTAATGACGCCGTAGGTGGGCGCGAGGATCTCCTCGAGGGCGGGGTGCGGATAGCGCACCGGCTCGCGGCCGAGCTTGCGGTTGATGAAAACGAGATGCATGCCGGTGTCGAGCGGCCCGGGCCGGAGCAACGCGTTCGTCGCCACCAGGTCGTCGAACCGGTCGCACTTCATGTTGCGCAGGCAGTCGGTGGCGAGCGCCGACTCGAACTGGAAGACCCCCGCCGTGCGGCCCGCCCGCAGCAGCGCGTAGACCTTGGGATCCTCGAGATCGAGGCCGTCGATGTCGAGCGTGACGCCGTGACGCTCGCGGACCATCGCGACGGCGTCGTGGATCACGGTGAGGGTCTTGAGGCCCAAGATGTCGATCTTCAGCATCCCGGCCTTTTCGAGCGCCACCATGTCGTACTGGGTGATGATCGCGTCCGGCTCCTGCGGGGCGAGACAGACGGGCACGTAGTCGCTGAGCGGCCCGGGGGCGATGACGATCCCGGCGGCGTGCACCGACGCGTGGCGCGCCAGGCCTTCGATGCGCGAGCCGAGGTCGAGCACTTTGCGGATGCGGTCATCCTGACGGGCGATCGCGGCCAGCTCGGGGATGCGCTCCGCCGCCTCGGCCAGGGTCGTGGTGACGCCGGGACCGGCGGGGATCAGCTTGGTGCAGCGGTCCACCTCGCTCTGTTCGACCCGCAGCGTCCGCGCGACGTCGCGGAAGGCGGCGCGCGACTTGAGCGTCCCGAATGTGATGATCTGGCCGACCGATTCGCGCCCGTAGCGCTCGCGCACGTACTGGATGACCTCGCCGCGCCGCTCGAAGCAGAAATCGAGATCGATGTCGGGCATGGAAATCCGCTCGGGATTCAAGAAGCGCTCGAACAGCAGATCGAACTTGAGCGGGTCGATCTTGGTGATGCCGAGGGCGTAGGCGACGAGCGAACCGGCGGCGGAACCGCGGCCGGGGCCCACGGGGATACCGCGGTCGACTGCCGCCTTGATGAAGTCATAGACGATCAGGAAGTAGCCGGCGTACCCGGTGCTGGTGATGACGTCGAGCTCGAACTGCAGCCGGGTCTCGATCGCGGGGGGCAGGGGATCGCCGTAGCGCGCGCGCGCGCCGGCGCGCGCGAGGTGCACCAGCAGGTCGACATCGGACGCGAACTCGGCCGGCCGGGGGTACTGCGGCAGGAAGTAGCGCTTCTCGAAGTCGAGCTCGCACGTCTCGGCGACGCGCGCCGTCTCCGCGAGCAAGTCGGGCCGATCGGGGAACAGCGCGCGCATCTCGGCTTCGGACTTGACGTAGCTCTCCTGGCCGGTGAACCGGAACCGGTTGGGGTCGTCGAGATCCTTCCCCGTCCCGATCGCGAGCAGCACGTCGTGCGCTTCGGCGTCTTCCTTCCGGAGGTAGTGCGCGTCGTTGGTGGCGACCACCGGAAGCCCCACGTCCGCGGCCAGCCGGAAGATCCCGTCGGCCACCACGCGCTCCTCGGGAATGCCGTGGCTCTGGACTTCGAGCCAGAAGCCGTCGGGCCCGAACGTCTGCGCGAACCACTGCGCGCTCGCCTTCGCCTGCTCGTAGTTCCCCTGGCGGAGGTAGAGCGGCACCTCGCCCGAGAGGCAGGCGGCGAGGCAGACGATGCCTTCGTGATGACGCTCCAGCACTTCACGATCGATGCGCGGCCGGCGGTAGAACCCCTCGAGAAACCCGATGGACGACAGCTTGATGAGGTTGGCGTAGCCGGTGCGGTTTCTGGCGAGCAGCACGAGGTGCGAGTAGTCGGCCGGAGCGCCCGGGAGTTTTTCGCGGCGGTGGCGGCTGCCGAACGCCAGATAGGCTTCGAATCCGAGAATCGGGCGCAGCTTGCGGGCCTTCGCTTCTTCATAGAAGGACCAGGCGCCGTGCAGGTTGCCGTGATCGGTCAGGGCGATCGAGTCCATGCCCAGCGTGCGGACCCGGTCGAGCAAGTCGGGGATGCGGTTGGCGCCGTCGAGGAGGGAGTACTCGCTGTGGGTGTGGAGGTGGACGAACGCCATCGTGTCTTATCGGGCCCGCTGCGCGAGCTCCTCGAAGACCCGGTCGAGCGGGAGGCGCTTCGCCTCGAGCAGCACGAGGAGATGATAGAAGAGATCGGCCGCCTCGTTCGTCAGGCGCGCGGCGTCCTCGCTCGTGGCGGCCACGACCGTTTCCACCGCTTCCTCGCCGACCTTCTGGGCGATCCGCCCCACACCGTCGTTCAGGAGGCGGGCCGTGTACGACCCGGCCGGGCGCGTGCGCCCCCGGTCGGCGATCGTGCCGGCGAGGCGGGTGAGGACGGCGCCGGTGGGCTCGCCGAAGCAGGTGGGAGACCCGGTGTGGCAGGCGGGGCCCTGCTGCCGCACCACATAGAGGACGGCATCCCCGTCGCAGTCCACCCGCACGTCTTCGACCGTGCTGGGTGTGGCCCGAGGTTTCGCCCTTCTTCCACAGCTTGCCGCGGCTGCGGCTGTGGTAGTGCGCCTCGCCCGTCTCGCGCGTGCGCTCCAGCGCTTCGCGGTCGGCGTACGCCACCATCAGCACTTCGCCCGCGAGAGCGCTCTGAGCGACGACGGGGACGAGTCCGTCGTCCCCGAAGTGCACGTCCTCAATCCAATTTTTTCCGCTCACTTCGGGAAGATACCGGCGCTCGGCTGCATTGTCAAAAGCCCATTGTTGCGCGTATGTTGCCCGCCATGCGGTGGGTCGCGAGCCTCCTCGCGTTGGGACTGATGATGGCGTTGGTCCATCACCTCACCGCGCACGGTCCCGTTGAAGCCCGGGCGACACTCGCCCTCGGGTTCCTGCTGATAGCGGCGTGGCTCGGTGCCGAGCTCGCGCCCCGCGTCCGACTCCCCCGCATCATTGCGTTCCTGCTCGTCGGCTTCTGCGTGGGGCCGCCGTGGCTGAACCTGATTCGCGCCGACGAGCTGGCGGCGCTGCGCCTCATCTCCGATGCGAGCATCGCGCTGATCGCGCTCGCCGCCGGCAGCGCACTCGACGTGCGCGCACTCGGAGTCTTACGGATCGGGTTCGCGCGCATGACGGCGGGCGCGATCGCGTTTCCGTTCGCCGCCGTCGCGCTCGTCGTGATGAGCGTGAGCCCGTGGTTCCCCCTCACCCGTCATCTGTCGTTCGGCAGCGCGATGGCGGTGGCGCTCGTCCTGGCCACGTTTGCGAGTATTGGATCGCCCACCGTCACCATGGCGATGATGGACGAGCTGGAGTCGCGCGGGCCGTTCGCGCGCAGCGTGCTGGGGGTGGCGAGCGCACAGGTGCTGCTCGCGCCCCTGGTGCTGACGTTCGTGCTGCTGTTCGCGTTCCCGCTCGCGAGCCCGGGCGCCGTGAACCTGCGCGCCGCGGGAGAAGCGCTGGCGCGGCTGTGCGGCGCCCTGGCCGCGGGGGGCGTGCTGGGTGTGCTGGTGGCGCACTACCAGCCGCCGGCGCGGCGCGAGGGGGTCCTGCTCCTCGGGGTCGCGGGGTTTCTGGCCGCCACGGCGGCGCGGGTGGTCCACGTCGATCCGGTCCTGGTCGGCCTGGCGGCGGGACTCTACCTGGCGAACGTCGCCCCGGTGCAGGGCGCCGAGGTCACGCGCGCCCTCAGGCAGCAGTCCCTTCCTATCTATCTCGTGTGTTTCGTGCTGGCGGGCGCCGGTTTGCAGGTGGATGCCCTGGCGGAACTGTGGCCGTGGGCGGTGCTTCTGGCCGGTCTGCGTGCCACTTCGCTGCGCTTCGGGGTACAATGGGCCGGCCGTCGTCAGGATGTGGCGCCGGCCCTTGCGCGGGAGGGGTGGCTCGGGCTTATCTCTCAAGCCGGGTTTGCCCTCGGTTTGGCGCCCTTGGTCCGGCGGGCCCTACCTGCCTCGGGCGTCTCGCTCGAAGCATTCATAGTTGCCGTAGTCGCGGTGCACGAGATCGTCGGTCCGATCTGCTTCCGGCGTGGGCTGGCGCGCGCGGGGGAATTGCGGGAGGGGGGGCATCTTGGTGGTACAGAAGCGGATGGGAGTGGGGGTAGGGGTCTGGGCGCTGGTGGTGGGGGCGGCGGCGTGCGTGGACAACGTGACGGCGCCCCCGCAAGCGATCTGCCACCTGATGGCGGTGACGCCGCTGGCGTTGGCGGTGGGGCAGTACAAGGTCATCGACCCGGTCCCTTCGCAGGGGTGCGTAGTCTTCCCGGCTAACGCTGGGATTGATTCGGCCGAGTACGTTCTGGTGCCGCAGACGGTGACGGAGACCGCGGACTTCACCACGACCTTCAAGCTGACCGGTGGATTGCCTTCGATGGCCGCCGCCCAGATCGTGGCGGATGAGGGGTCGGCGCCGGGGTCACCCGCCCAGCAATTCCATACGATGCTGCGCGAGCTCGAGGCGCAGCGCGCCTACGCGACCCTCGCTCCCGGCAGCAGCGGCCCCCGCTTCCAGGCTGCCGCACCGCCCGCGGTGATCAACGTGGGGGACCAGCGGACGTTCAAGGTGCTCTCCAACATCAGCAACGGCAGCTCATCGGTCTCCGTCCCGGCCACGGCGCAGAGCGTCGGGACGCACATCGCCCTGTTCGTGGACAATGCCGCGCCCGCGGCGGGATGTCCACGGCGGACTACAACGCGTTGCGCGATGCGTTCGACCAGCAGCTGTACGCCGCCGATACGGCCGCGTTCGGGCGGGAGTCGGACATCGACGGCAACGGGCTGGTGATCGTGCTCATGACCAACGTGGTGAACAAGCTCGTCACGACCACGGAGTGCCAGTCGAGCGGCTACGTCGCGGGGTACTTCTACGGCGCCGACATCGATCCGTCGTCGGCGCCCAATCTTCAACAACGGCGAGATTTTCTTCACGATGGTCGCCGATCCGGCCGGGACGCTGAGCTGCTCGCATTCCGTTACCACGGTGAAACGCGTGGTCCCCACGACCCTGGTGCACGAGTTCCAGCACATGATCAGCTACAACCAGCACGTGCTGATTCGCCACGGCAAGTCCGAGATGCTGTGGCTGAACGAAGGGCTGTCGCATTACGCCGAGGAGCTGGGCGGGCGCACCTACCTGCCGGGCGACAGCACGACGTACTGCAACTATGTGAGTGGAGACATGCAAAACGCCTATCAATATCTTCAGGAGCCCGGGACGTACCCGTTGGTCGACACGGCGGGGATCGGCGGGCTCGCGAACCGCGGTGCGGGGTGGCTGTACGTGCGTTACCTGGTGGATCGCTTTGCGGGCGATACCGCCCTCGCCTCGCAGAACGGCGTGACGCGCGCGCTCGTCCAGACGGCTCTCAGGAGCACCAACAACGTGTCGCAGGCGACGGGCGTGCCGTTCTGCTACCAGCGCCAGCGAATGGGCACTGGCCCTCTGGGCGTCGGATTTGCCGGGATTCACCGCGCCGGCGGCGCTCAAGTACACGAAGTGGGCGTTCCGCACGGCGTACCCGAAGCTGCGCACGCGATGCGGCAACACGATTCCTTCGACCTTCCCGCTCACGGCCACGGCCGGCGCGGGAGAGACGGTCAATCTGACGGGTGAGATGACATCCGGCGTCGCCCGGCGCATATCAGCGCGCGCTGCAGGGGCCGGGCGGGGCGTCGTACACGATGTTGTACGGTGATGCGACCGGGGCGCAGCTCAAGACCTCGGTGTTCCCACGACTCAACGTGGTGAGGATTCGATGAGACGGACTGTCGCGGCGGCGATTCTGGCTACGATTGCGTGCAACGGTGACCCGATGGCTCCGGAGCAAGCCGCGTGTCACACCACGGTGCAGCCGATCGGCCTGGCGGTCGCGGCCGACACGGCCATCGACCCGGGGCCGAGCGCGGGCTGCGTGATCTTTGCGGCGAACACGTCGGTCACGGACTCCGCCGAGTATCTCCTGGTGCCGCAGTCGGCGGCGACCGGTGCCGATATCCACTCGAGCTTCAAGCTGGCCGGTGGCGCGCCGATCCTGTCGGGATCCCTCGTCGCCGCACAGCTCGCGGCGGAACCGCCCTCTCCCGCTGCAGCAGTTCCACGATCGGTTGCGGCTGATGGAGCAGTCCGGTGTCTACCCGCTGCCGGCCGGCGCGACGGCGGGCGCCGCTCCCGCGGGCGCCGCGGTGCAGAGCGCCGGGCCGGGGGATACGGTCGGCAACCCGCGCACGTTCAAGGTGCTCGCGAACCTCACGAACCCGAACATGTTCACCACGGTCAACGCCACCGCGCGCAGCGTGGGACAGCACGTCATCGTGTACGTGGACAACGCCGCGCCCGCCAACGGCCTCACGACGGCGGACTACGACAAGCTGCGCTCCGACTTCGATACGCTGCTGTACGCGGCGGACACCGTCGCGTTCGGGCGTGAGTCGGACATCGACGGGAACGGACGCGTGATCGTACTGATGAGCAACGTCGTGAACCGGCTCGTCACCGCATCGCAGTGCATCAGACAGCGGCTACGTCGCGGGATTTTTCTTCGCGGCCGATATCGCCCCGGCACGCGCACGCAGTGGAACAACGGCGAGGTGTTCTACACGGTCGTGGCGGACCCGAGCGCGACGCTGTCCTGCGCTCACTCGGTCACGCAGGTGAATCGTGTCGATCCCCGTGACGTTCATCCACGAGTTCCAGCACATGATCAGCTTCAACCAGCACGTCGCTGGTGCGTGGCGGCGCCGCCGAGACCCTGTGGATGAATGAGGGCCTGTCGCACTACGCAGAGGAGCTGGGGGGGCGGGTGTTCCTCAAGGCCGGCGACAGCACACGCTACTGCCTGCACGTTCGCGGTGACGTGGACAACTTCGGCGCGTACCTGGCGAACCCCGGAGCCGTGGCACTGGTCGGCGAGAGCGGAATCGGCGGTTTGGCGGAGCGCGGCGCCTGGTGGGCGTTCGTGCGCTACCTGATTGATCAGTATGCCACGGACACCAGCATTGCGGCCGCAGGCGGTCTTCACGCGGCAGCTCGTCCAGACGACCGCGACGGGCACCACCAACGTGGCGCAACGCGCCGGCATGCCGTTCGCCACGGTGGCCCGCCGGTGGGTGCTCGCGAACTGGGTGTCCGATCTGCCGGGCTATCACCGCCCCCGCGACGTCCGAAGTACAAGTCCTGGGCGTTCCGCTCGGACTTCCCGGCGTTGACACGCGTCGTGCACCGCAGGCGACGCCCCAGCCGACTCCCGGCGACGTTCCCGCTCGCCGCCACCCGGCGGGCCGGGGAACGCCATCAATGTGACCGGCACCATCTACGCGGGCTCGGCCGGGACATATCAGCGTGCGCTGCAGGAGCCGGGCGGCGGCCAATTCACGCTGCTGTTCAGCGACAGCGACCGGCGCCTTGCTGCAAAGTTCGTGGTACCGCGGCTCAACGTGCTTCGGATCCGATGAGTCTGGCGGTCAGGCGGCCAGGCGGTCTGGCGGTCTGGACGATCCTCGCTTCGCTGACCGCCCGACCGCCTGACCGCCTGACCGCCCAGTCGCCGCCCAGCATCACCTTTCTCTCCGGCTCCACTCGCTCGGCGGGCCTCGGTGGCGCCGGAGTCGCCCTGGTCGGTGACGCGAGCTCGATGTTCGCCAACCCCGCCGGACTCGCCACCATTCGCGGCGTCGCGCTCGAAGGGTCGTACGCGTGGTACCCCGGCGGCGTAGCCCACACGTCCGCCGCGGTCGCCACGCGCCTCGGTCATTTCAACTATGGGTTGGCGGGCCAGATGCTCCGCCCGGCGTCGGGAAGCACGGAACCCGACGACGTGCTGGGCCTCTCCTCTGTAGTATTCCGCTTCGGTATGATCGCGCTCGGGGCATCCGTGAAGTACGTTCGCGAGGGAGACTCTACCGCCCAGGTCGAGTCATGGGCGGGCGACGCCGGCGTGGCAATCGCGCTGTTCGATATCTTCGCGCTGGGTGCGAGCGTACAGAATCTGGGAGGCGATCTGAGCACCGGAGCAGACCTGCCGCACCGCACCCGCGTCGGACTCACGATGAATTTCGTCGATCCCCAGGGCACCGCGCGATTGCGCACGACGCTTGAAGGCCAGTGGCCGGAGGGGGAAGCGTCGGTGCTGGTGGCCGGCGCGGAGGGCGGGATCGTCACGCGAGGGGGCGTGGGGCTCGTCGCCCGCGTGGGGGTGAGCGGTGCCGCGGCGGCGAACAACCAGTCGCCCTTCGCGTTCGGGGCGGGCGTGGCACTGGGGCATCTGCGGATCGACTACGCCTATCGCGCGCTCGAGATGCCGAGCGGCGCGGTGCACCGCGTCGGGGTGCGATGGGGGAAGTGATGCTGCGCCGTTCCCCGAACTGGGGTCGCGTGTTCCGCCGGCTGCTGCTGTGGGTGGTGGTGGGGGTGCCGGCGATGGTGCTGCTGGCGCTGGTCGTGAGCGCCGATGCGCGCTACATCGCGCGCGCCGGAACCGAGGAAGCCCGCATCCTGCTGCGGCGCCGGTCGATCGCGGGGCTCGTGGCCGACTCGAAGACGCCGGCGCCGCTGCGCCAGCGCCTGCAGCTGGTGCTCGACGCGCGGGCGTACGCGGCGGACTCGATGCAGCTGTCGGTCGGCCGCACCTACACCACCTACGCCGACGTGAAGCGCGACACGCTGCTGCTGCTGCTGTCCGCCAGCCGCCGCGAGCGGCTGCGCGCCTACACCTGGACCTATCCGATCGTGGGCGTGGTGCCGTACAAGGGCTTCTTCGACTTCGCGCGCGCGCGGGAGACGGCCGCGGACCTTGAAGAGGAAGGGTACGACACCTACCTGCGCCGCGCGGGAGCGTTCTCGACGCTCGGCTACTTCAGCGACCCGCTGCTCTCGACGATCATGGGCAAGGACACGATGGAGCTGGTCGCCACGGTGCTGCACGAGCTGGCGCACAACACGCTGTACGTGAAGGGCCACACGGCGTTCGACGAGAGCTTTGCGAGCTTCGTCGGCTATCGGGGCGCGCAGGCGTTCTTCCGGTCGCGCGGCGACTCGCTCGACGCGGCGCGCGCGGCCGCGCGCTGGCGGGACGAGCGCATCCTCGACGTGTTCTACTCCGAGCTGGCGCGGCGGCTCGATTCCGCGTACGCGAGCACTCCGGGCGGGGTAGGCGTGGCGCAGGCGCGGGCGACGCTGTTCCGGTGGGCCCGCACCCAGCTCACGGGGCCGGTCGGGCAGTCACTCGAGACCTACGACTGGCGCTGGTATGCCACCTCGACGCTCAACAACGCCGTCGTGATCGCCCAGCGGCTGTACCGCATGAACCTCAATCTGTTCGACGAGATCTACCTGCAAAACGGCGCCGACATCGCCGAGACGATCCGCGCGATCGAGGTACGGGTGTTTACGCAGCCGGGGGAGGATCCCTACCAATCGTTGTATTCGAGACCGGGAGTTCCTGCGGATTGAGGCGGGCAGACGGGAGGGCGGGAAGGCGGGAAGTATTATGGCCTAGCGGATCGTAGTCGACCCGCGTCGCACGGCCTCGTAGAGTCCCCACAAGATCTTGCCAGTTTCGTCGTGCAAGGCGTCGAATGCGCTCCACTGTTCCTGTGACAACAACCCCAAGTCTCGCGCCACCAAGAGGAGGTACGAGAGCTCGGACAACGAGCCGAGGGCGATGTCGAGATAGCGCCCGAACTCCCGTCTGCCTCGCTTGGCAGACCCCTCCGCGATGTTCGTTGGAACGGAGAGCGCGGCGCGCCTTGCTTGGGAGGTGATCCCGTATAACTCGTGTCGTGGGAAGGATACCGTGATGCGATACACCTCGAGCGCGAGGTGATGCGACTTCTTCCAAGCTTCGAATCGATGGTAGCGAGCCACGCCGACAATTCTCATGGAGGCCAGCGCGTGTGCTGAATCAAATCGTTGGGCAACGTACCATCTTCCCGCCTTCCCGCCTTCCCGCCCTCCCGCCTAATTGCCCCTCAGCCTCTCCGCCTCCGCCACCCGCTGTAGCGCGATCGCGTACGCAGCCGTACGGAATGTCACCCCACGCTGTTTGGCCAAGTCCCGCACGCCCTCATAAGCCTTGGTGATCGTCGCGCGCAGCTCACGGTTCACCTGCTCGTGGGTCCAGCGGTACTGCTGAAGATTTTGCGCCCACTCGTAATAACTCACGGTGACGCCGCCGGCGTTCGCCAGGAAGTCAGGGATCACGGGGATGCCGCGCTCCTCGAGGATGCGGTCCGCGGCTGGGGTAGTGGGCTCGTTGGCCCCTTCGACCAGGACCTTGCAGTCGATGCTGCTCGCGTTGTCTTCCTTATTGATCACGCCGCCCAGCGCCGCCGGCACCAGCCAGTCGCAGGGGACTTTCCATAGCTCGGCGTGGCTGATGCGTTTGCCGCCGCTCCACGCCGATACGGGCTTCCCGGCGACCGCGTGCGCGAGCAGCCCCGGGATGTCGAGGCCCTGCTCGTTCACGATCCCGCCGTCCACATCCGATACGGCGACGACCTTGGCGCCCGCTTCGGCGACGAGCAGCCGGGCCAGATGGCCGCCGACGTTGCCGAAGCCCTGGATCACGACGCGGCTGCCCTTGAGCGGGATACCGAAGTCGCGCGCGTATTCCATCATCACGTACATCACGCCGCGGCCGGTGGCTTCGTCGCGGCCGAGCGAGCCGCCGAGCGACACCGGCTTGCCGGTGACGGCAGCGGGGGTGTAGCCGTGGCGGCTCGAGTACTCGTCCAGGATCCAGGCCATCACCTGCGCGTTGGTGTTCACATCGGGCGCGGGGACGTCGCGGTAGGGTCCGAGCACGATGGAAATGCGCTGGGTGAAGCGGCGCGTCAGGCGCTCGAGCTCGAGCCGCGAAAGCTTCTTGGGATCGACGGTGACGCCCCCCTTGGAGCCGCCGAACGGGATGTCCATGAGCGCCGTCTTCCACGTCATGATGGTCGCGAGGCCGAGCACTTCGTCGTGGTCGGCCTCGGGGTGAAAGCGGATGCCGCCCTTACAGGGGCCGCGCGCGCCGTTGTGCTGGATGCGGTAGCCGGTGTACACCTCGATGCGTCCGTCGTCCATCCGCACCGGGACCTCGACCTGCACCTCCCGGAACGGGGTCATCAGGATGCGGCGCATGTAGTCTTCGAGGTTGATCAGGTTGGCGGCGCGGTCGAACTGGCTTGCCGCGATCGACTTCCCCGACATGGCGCGGGGCGGTACGGGGACGGGCGCGGTCACGGCGTCGCGGTCAGGCGGGACGGAGCCGGCGTCCGGCGCAGCGGGCGGCGGGGATCTGGGCGTCGGCGATGGCGTGCGCGGTGTTGGGCATGCGGGGGCGCCGGACGCCGCGGTCGGTGAGCACGCCGATGATATCGGCGCCGCCCCCCAGCGCGACGTCGGCGGGGTGCTCGAGCACGAACACCAGGCCGGTCCCGTAGCTCGCGACGGCCGCGGTGAGCGAGGCCCACGCCGGCTCGTTCACGAGGGGGCGGGGCGCCACGACCAGCGGGCACGCGGCGGCGTCGAACGCCGCCTGGTCCACGAGGGGTGCGCCGAGCGCCTCGGCCAACTCGGCCCACGGGGCGCGCGACCCGTCAACGGTGACCACCTGCCCAAAGCGCCAGGCGGAATCCTGCGCCACTTCGATCAACGCTTTGCTCAGCGCTTCGTCGCTGGGCGGCACCGGCCCGGGGTCGGGGGCGAGCACGATCGTGCCGGTATCTGCGAACCAGCGCTGCGCCGGGGTCAAGTCGTCGGGCCGTTTCGGCGTGAAGAACGCGTAGCGACGCGTGGTGAGGATCTCACGCTCGCACTCGGCCCGTTGATCGGGATGCTCGGCAGTTTGCGCCGCGCCCTCGAAGGACACTTCGGCGGCCTGGTAGCGTCCCGCCGCGCGCAGAATGATGCCGCGCAGCCGCAGTGTTTCCGTGTGCGGCTCGATCGCGAACGCGCGGTCGAGGGCGAGCAGCGCGCGATTGGCGTCGCCCATGCGATGCGCCGCGTAGCCGAGCTCGTGCCAGGCCATGCCGAGATCGGGATCGCGCTCGAGCGCCTGCTCGAGGGCGCCGAGCGCTTCGCGGTAGCGCTCCAGCTCGATCAGCGCGGCGCCGCGCAGCGTGAGCGACAAGCCGGTGGGACCGAAGTGGCCGAGGGCGGCTTCGGCGAGGCCGAGCGCCTCGGCGGCGCGGCCGGTGCGGCGCAACAGCTCGAAGCATTCGGCCCAGCACGCTTTCAAGTCGGGCTGGGCGGCGAGCACGGTGCGGTAGGCGCGCTCTGCGTCGCCCACGCGGCCCTGCTGCGCCAGCCAGCGCGCGCGCGCGATGACGCGTTCGTTCGGGACGTCGGGGAAGAGATCGAACGAAGCGGTGGTGCGCATGGGCGGTAATGTATCCCCGGGCTCGTCGCTGGCTAGGCGCACTGGTTGGGTCTAGATTGTCGCGCCATGGACCACGCAACGTTGCAACGCGAGCTGATCGAGTTTCTCCGCATCCCGTCTGTTTCGACACTGCCGGCACACAACGCCGACTGCCGCGCGGCGGCCGAGTGGGTTGCCGCCGAGTTGCGACGGCTGGGTTGCCCTGAAGTACAATTGCTCGCCGACGAATCGCATCCCGTCGTGTGGGGCGTCGGCCCCGAGGTACCCGGGGCGCCGACCCTGTTGATCTACGGGCACTACGACGTGCAGCCGCCCGATCCGCTCAACGAGTGGGTCACTCCGCCGTTCGAGCCCACGGTGCGCGGCGGCACGTTGTTCGCCCGCGGCGCCGCGGACGACAAGGGCCAGGTGTTCTGTCTGCTGAAGGCGATCGCCGCCTGCGACCGGGTCCCGGTGAACTTCCGGTTCATGATCGAAGGAGAGGAAGAGTTCGGCAGCCGCGTGCTGTTCGATCTGCTCAAGCGCGAGCCCGAGCGCACGCGCGCCGATGCCGTCCTGGTGGCCGACATGGCGTATGTGGCCCCGGGCTGGCCGGCGGTGTACACGGCGCTGCGTGGCCTGTGTTACGCCGAGATCACCGTGCGGACCGCGAAGTCGGATCTTCATTCCGGGGAGTTCGGCGGCGCGGCGCCCAACGCGCACGAAGAGCTGGCCCGGCTGCTGGGCAAGCTCAAGACTCCCGACGGCAAGATTCAGATTCCCGGGCTTGTACGGCGCGGTGAAAGCGCCGTCCAAGGCCGAGCGCGCCGCGTGGAAGAAGCTGCCGTTCAAAGAGGCCGACTTCCTGAAGAAGCGGGTCCAGGCGAAGGCGCTGACCGGGCTCAAGCAGTATTCGGTGCTCGAGCGCTTGTGGGCGCTGCCGACGTTCGAGATCCACGGCATCAAGGGGGGGTTCACGGGGGAGGGGGCGAAGACTGTGATCCCGGCCGAGGCGAGCGCCAAGGTGAGCATTCGCATGGTGCCGAACCAGAAGCTCAAGGCCGTCGAGCGCCAGCTCGCCGCCGCCGTCAAGCGCTACACGCCCAAGCACGTCACCGCGACGGTGAAGTTTCTACACGGTGCCGACCCCGCGCAGGTGAAGGTCACGCATCCGGCGTTCAAGCTGCTCGACGAGGCGTTCCGCGAGGTGGTGGGGCGGGGCACCGTGCCGGCGCGGGCCGGCGGGTCGATCCCGATCGTGCCGGCGCTGGGCAAGAGCGGCGCGCCGGTGATTCTCACGGGGATCGGGCTTCCCGACGACCGGTTGCACGCTCCCAACGAGAAGCTCGAGCTGAAACAGCTGTGGGACGGGATTGAGGTGTTCCGGCGGTTCTACGAGTTGATGGGGGAGAAGCCTCAGACTGAAGTCCTCGCGAGCCGCCTTCGCTCCGAGCACATCGTTGACTCCGGCCTGGGTGGCTCATCTCGATGGAGAAGTGACATGGTGAAGCCAGCAAAGAACACGATTTGTCTCTGGTACGATCGCGACGCCGAGGATGCGGCGCGGTTTTATGCCAAGACCTTCCCCGATTCGTCCGTCAGCGCGGTGCATCGCGCACCGGGAGATTTCCCGTCGGGGAAGAAAGGGGACGTTTTGACCGTCGAGTTCACCGTCATGGGCGTTCCGTGCCTCGGGCTCAACGGCGGACCTGCATTCAAGCACAACGAAGCGTTCTCGTTTCAGGTCGCCACCGCTGACCAGGCCGAAACGGATCGCTACTGGAACGCAATCGTCGGCAACGGCGGCCAGGAGAGTGCGTGCGGCTGGTGCAAGGACAAATGGGGATTGTCCTGGCAGATTACGCCGATCGCTCTGACGAAAGCGATCACCGATCCCGATCGGGCTGCCGCCGAGCGCGCGTTCGATGCGATGATGCTGATGCAGAAGATCGACATCGCGGCTATCGAGGAGGCGCGCCGTGGCTGAGGTTCGGTGGCGACTCGATGTCGCAGCGCGAGCCGCCGCCTAACAAGCGCGCATCACGTGTGAGCCCGCTCGATCAAACGCTGTGGGCGCTCGCCACACTCTTTGCGATCACGCTTCCATCGGCCCGCGCGCAGGACACCGCTCACGTTGCGCCGGGTGACGAGGTGCGAGTTACAGCGCCCTCACTCCATTGGAAGCGGTGGCCGGGCTCCTTCGTCGGATTTCGCGCCGACTCCGTCGTGCTCCGGAGTGCGAGCCAGACCGACTCTGTGACCGTGGTCGCGTTCTCCGTCGTGAAACGCTTCGAAGTGAATCACGGCAACCAGCCGCCGCGGTCGTGGACAGCGCAATACCTGCTCGTGGGTGCCGGCGTGGGACTGGTGTTCGGGATTAGCTATGGCATCGCCGGAGCGATCCTATACCCATGCGACGGCGACCTCTACTGGATTTGCAACCCATGGCACGTCGTCGGATCGTTCACGCTGCTCGGCGCGGCCCTCGGCGGCATTAGTGGAGCGCTCGTTCGCTCTCCACCGTACCGGACGGTGACACTCACGCCACGTGCGGAGATCGGACTGCTCCCTGGAGGCCGCCTGGGCATCGGCGTTCAGCTGAGTTTTCCGCCCTGGCCGTCACACCACCTTCGCTGAGCGGAGGCAGGATTCAAAGGAGCGAAAGAATGTCCGGTAGAATTGCGTGAGACTCTGACCATGACCAGGACGACCGCGGTATCTGACTACATAGCCAAGACTCCCCCGTTGGCGCGCAAGGCGCTCAAACAACTGCGGGCCGCAATCAAAGCGGCAGCACCGGGGATCACGGAGCGTATCAGCTATCGAATCCCGACGTTCGACCTCGGACGGCCGCTATCTACTGTACATCGCAGCGTTCAAGAAGCACGTCGGCGTTTACCCGGTCACTGCCGGGATGGTGGCCAAGTATCGTGAAGCACTCGAGCCTTATCGAGCAGGGAAGGGTACCCTGAGGTTCCCGCTTGATGCGCCGATTCCAGCCAGCCTTGTGACGAAGCTGGCGAAAGTGCGAGTGCAGGAGCGTCGGGCATGGAGCGCTCGCCGTACCTCATAACCGAGTGGCGTCTCTACGTAGCCCCAGCGAAGCATGAGGTCCCGCCGCACAGTTGTCGCCGCCGTCGTCTTCCTATCGGCCCTCCCGATGGCAGCTTTCTACCAAGCGGTCGCGGGCCGTGGCGCCGAGGTTGTTATTCACCTGGCGCTCGCGGTGGGTGCGGCACTCATGGCCGTGGCGGTCTTCGACTTTCGGACGGCACGATGGATCGCCTGGACCGGATCCCTCTCCCTCGGCGTCCTGGCCCTGATCTTCCTGATCCAAGGCGTCGCCGAACTGGCGCAGCACGACTCACTCACCCAGCTCGCTTACCAAGGATTGGGCCAAGGGATAGAAGCTCGGGCGGGCGATCTCTTTGTCATGTGGTGCATGGCGGTGGTGGTCGTGGACGCCCGCGGATGGACGAGGATCGTGGGTGCCGGCGCTGTCACTCTGGTCGCCGGGATGAGGGGCTACGCGTACTACCTGGCCTATCGGGGCACGTCTTTGGACGCCGAAGCGCCAGCCCTGAAGGTGCTAGCGCTCCTGCCGTTCATCTGGCTCTTGCTCGAAGCCAGGAAGACACGCGCCGACGCCTGAAGGTGGCGGCGCAGTGCCTTCGAGGTAGAATTGCAGCCGTACGCCGCCATGCATCTCTGAGCAGCTTGAGACAATCCGGTAGGCGGCAGTGGGGGAGACGCATGATGCGCATCACGATCTTGATCTGGGTTCTCTCGACCGCTTGCGCCACCGCAAAGGACTCTCAACACTCGTCGTCCCAAGACAGCGTGGTATCAGTGGCGAAAGACACTGCAGCTGCCCCAGGTGCTAGGAGCGACCTGCAGTCGCAGATCGTTGACCCCGATACCTCACAAGAAAGCCGGGTAGCACTCCTGTGGAGGGAGGCCGAGAACGTGCCTCAGCTGCTAGGGATGCTAGAGCTGCTAGAGCTGGCAGGAGCGACCTGCTGTTGCAGACCATCGACCCCGCCACATTCCCGTACCCCCCGATCAGGCATCGCTTCGCCGCGCACTACGGTTGCGAGCAGACCGAGTGCGACTGCAACTACGGCACGTGGCACGCACTCAAGCCACTGCCCGTGTACCGTAGCGAAGGCGATCCACCCAACTGGCCTTCGTTCTCAACCCCGGCGATTCGCTCAAGGCACGGACGGATTCACCCACGTGGTCCGGCCCGGTGTTCTCCTCGTGCATGATTCCACGACCGATGCCGCTGGCACACCGTTCGTCCCGGGCGACACCGTGTATCTGCTCGAGCACCTCGGCGAAGGGACGTTCAAGGGATGGTACAAGGGCGAGGAAATGGAGCTCCGCGCCTTTTGGAATGACCGGCCATTCATCGGTGTGTGGGATCCCAGTGCCCGCTCGTCAGCAGAGCTGAACTGGAGTGGTGGGTCGACGTTGCGACGTTCGCCGGGCGGTCGGGCTGGCTCAAGGTTGCAGATACGCTTGCCCTGCCCGGCCCGAGTCCCCAATGCCCGCGCCTGTAGTCACGACCATGCGCCACGCCGCTGCTCGCTGTGATCACCAATCCTGCGTCAGCAAACTCATTCCTGAACTCCGAGGTGACGGTCACGTCAGCGGACAGTTTGTCGTGTTGGACTAGTTGGGTACTGATGGAGGGAGTCGACAGCCTGAGGGTGGCGGCGGCGTTCGTTCAAGGTAAAATTGGGAGACACTATGCACAGATTTCTCATAGAGGTACCACACGATGGAACGGCAGCCGCGTGCGCCCGTGCCGCTGAGCTGCTCCTGCGCACCGGATCGCATTTCCTGACGCGTGCCGACTTCGGCTGCTCGGACGGGGTGCACAAGGCGTGGATAATTCTCGAACGGGACAATAAGGACGAGGCGCGGAATGTGTTGCCGGCGGAGTTGAAGCCGATCGCGAGCATTGTTCGCCTCAACTACTTCACCATGACGCAGGTTGACGAGCTGAAGCGGCGCCATGAACGTAGCGGCCGGATCATAACCACATCCTTCAAAGCACTGCGGCGTGCCCTCCCTCCAACGCTGGGTCTATGCGTTCCGGAACGGTCGAGCCGACGGCTCGGCCGCCATGCGGGATATCCTGGGAGGCAAGGGCGCCGGGTTGGCCGAGATGGCGAACCTGGGGCTCCCGGTGCCTCCGGGGTTTACGATCTCAACCAAGCTGTGTCTCACCTATCTCGAGACCGGCACCTTCCCCGATGAGCTCCCCGAAGAGATAGACCGGCACCTCAAACAAGTCGAGCAGGCCACCAAGCGGCGGTTCGGAAGTCCCGACAACCCGCTCCTCGTCTCCGTGCGCTCCGGCGCGGCGGTCTCGATGCCGGGCATGATGGAGACGATCCTCAACCTCGGGTTGAACGACGCACACGGTGCAGGGGCTGATCGCCGCGTCGCAAAACCCCCGCTTCGCGTACGACTCGTATCGCCGCTTCGTGCAGATGTACGGCGACGTGGTGTTCGACCTGGGTAAGGAGCCGTTCGCGGAGGTGCTGGACGAGGCCAAGCAGCGCTGCCGGGTGGAGCGGGACATCGACCTCCCGCCGGCCGAGCTCGAGGGCCTCGTGCGGGAGTTCAAGGAGCTGATACAGGCGCGCACCGATACAGCGTTCCCGGACGATCCGCGCGAGCAGCTGTGGGGTGCGATCGAGGCCGTGTTCAAGAGCTGGCGCACCCGACGCGCCGTCGACTACCGCCGGGTCAACAACATTCCCGACACCCTCGGCACCGCCGTGAACATCGTCGCGATGGTGTACGGCAATCTGGGCGACGACTCGGGGACGGGCGTGGCGTTCACGCGCGACTGCCGCACGGGCGAACGCCGCCTGAACGGCGACGTGCTGACCAACGCGCAGGGAGAGGACGTCGTCTCCGGCGCCCGCACGCCCGAGCCGCTGTCGCGCTTACGTGGCAAGCTCGCTCCCGTGCACGTGCGGGCTCGAGCGCGTCGCCAAGAAACTCGAGCGCCATTTCCGGGACGTGCAGGACATCGAGTTCACCTTCGAGCACGGCAAGCTGTACGTGCTCCAGACGCGCCGGGCGCAGCGGACCGGCGCGGCGGCCGTGCGGATCGCCGTCGAGATGGTGCGCGAGCGCTTGATCACCGAGGACGAGGCGGTCCAGCGCGTCCCTCCCCAGGACCTGGACCAGCTGTTCCACCCGACCGTCGACACGCGTGCGAAGGCAGCCGTCATCACGCGTGGCCTTCCCGCGTCACCCGGAGCGGCGATCGGCGAAGCCGTGTTCGACGCCGACGACGCTGAAGCGCTGTCCCGGCAAGGTCACAAGGTCATCCTGGTACGTGCCGAGACCAGTCCCGACGATTACCACGGCATGGTCGCGGCGGGCGCGATCCTCACGGCGCGGGGCGGGATGACGAGCCACGCCGCCATCGTCGCCCGCGGCATGGGCAAGACCTGCGTGGTGGGGGCCTCCGACATGGAGGTGGACGCGGAGGCCGGCCGGTTCCGCGCCAACGGCCGGGTGATCAAGCGGGGGCAGGTGATCACGGTGGACGGCACGACCGGTCGCGTGCTGCTGGGCGCCGCCAAACTCGTGGCCCCGAAGGCCGGGGAGCATTACGCGAAGCTCATGGCCTGGGCGGACGCGCGCCGCCGCCTGCGGGTGCGCGCCAACGCCGACACGCCGCAGGACGCGAAGCGGGCCCGCGAGCTCGGCGCCGAGGGCATCGGCCTGTGCCGCACCGAGCACATGTTCTTCGAGGGCGATCGCATCACGGCGATGCGCGAGATGATCGTGGCGCCCGACGTCGCCGGCCGGCGCCAGGCGCTCGCCAAACTGCTGCCGATGCAGCGGCACGACTTCGAAGCGATCTTCGAAGCGATGAGCGGGCTATCCCGGTCACGATTCGCCTGCTCGATCCGCCGCTGCACGAGTTTCTGCCGCACACGGCCCCTGAGCTGGCCGCGCTCGCCAAGTCGCTCAAGATCCCCGTGGCCGCCTTGCAGCGCGCGGGTCGACTCGCTCGTCGAGGCGAACCCGATGCTGGGCCACCGTGGCTGCCGGCTCGGGATCACCTATCCCGAAATCACCGAGATGCAGGCACGCGCGATTTTCGAGGCGGCGTGTCACGCCGTCGCCCACGGGCGCCGCGTGAACGTCGAGGTGATGATTCCCCTCGTGGCACACGTCGAGGAGTTCCGGCGCCAGGCTGCGATCGTGCGCCGCGTGGCGCAGGATGTCTTCCATTCGCAGGGGCGCGCCGTGCCGTATCTCGTCGGCACGATGATCGAGCTGCCGCGGGCGGCCCTCACCGCCGACGAGATCGCGCGCGAGGCAGAATTCTTCTCGTTCGGCACGAACGACCTGACGCAGACCACACTTGGCGTGTCGCGCGACGACGCAGGGCGATTCATACCGTTCTACGTGGAGCACGGGATCATCCCGGTCGATCCGTTCCAGGTGCTGGATCAGGTGGGCGTCGGGAAGCTGATCACGATGGCGGTGCGACTGGGACGCAACGTGCGTGCCGATCTGAAGGTGGGGATCTGCGGCGAGCACGGCGGCGAACCACGGTCGGTGAAGTTCTGCCATCGCGCGGGGCTGAACTACGTGTCGTGCTCCCCGTTCCGCGTGCCCACAGCGCGCCTCGCGGCGGCGCAGGCCGCGCTTGCGGAAGCGGGGGTGGTGAACCGGACCAGGGCCACGGTGTGAGAGAATGAAGAGCCAGGAACTCTACCGCACGCTGCGAGAACACCTCGGTGCGTGGTTCAAGCAGCAGGGCTTCAAGCGCGCCAGGCAGGCGCAGCTCGGCTGGCAGAGTGAACCGGTCCTGGTGTGGTTCCAATGCGACAAATGGGGTTGGGATCAATACGCCGGTTCGAGCTTCTTTGTGAATTTTCAGACTTCCGGGCCCCCGAAACCCTGGGGCGGCCCAACACAGCGGCTCCAGGAGTTCCTCTCCACAGCAGAGCTCGAGGAGGCGCTGACCCTTCAGAACCGAGTCATCGCGAAGCTCAAGCCTCCGCCACCAGAGCACATCCAGATGCTACGCGAGGCGTTCGCGAAGACCTCTCCCAACCCGGACCTCCTGATCGAGGCTCTCCTCGCGGACTTCCAACCCGTCGAGCGACCGTACCGCCCAAACCAAGACTTCAGTCTCCGCTACCATGACGACGAGGATGTCTCTGCGTGGTCTGCGTTTCTGCTGCGCGTGCTGCCGGGGATACTACATCGATCCTTTGGGTGATCGGTCATCCGTCCGGCGGGCGATGGTCGCGAGCAGCGTGCCGGGGCAACGTTATATGTGCGCGGATCCTGCCTTGCTCTGATGGTCCTCGGGGCCGTCGTCACGGCCTCCGCAGTCGCGCATGCGCAGCACCATCCCTCGAGCGCCCCGCAGCCCGCCCGCACCGACAGCGCGTGCCCCGGCTGCCCGCGCAAGCGGCCGGTGGCGGCGGTGCTCTATGTGGTCGCCAGCAATGTCTTCATGAACCGGGTCAATGCTTGGGTCCTCAACATGCACGACCCGGTGGAAGGCTACTGGGCGCGCGTCTCACCGCACTCCTGGAGCAACAACATCCGTACCGGCTGGGTGTGGGACGCCGACAACTTTGTCATCAACATGTTCGGGCACCCGTACCAGGGAGGCGCGTACTTCCGCAGCGGGCGCACGAACGGCCTCAACTTCTGGGAATCGGTGCCGCTCGCCTTTTTTGGCTCGGCCATGTGGGAGTTTTTCGGCGAGACGACCAAACCCTCGCTGAACGACCTTTACAACACGGGATTCGGCGGGATCATCGTGGGCGAGACGGTCTACCGCCTCGTCACGCTGATTCGTGATAACCAGGCGCGCGGCGCGGGCCGCGTGCTGCGCGAGCTGGTCGCCTTGCCGCTCGACCCGGCCGGAGGTCTCCAGCGTCTCGTGGAGGGCAACTTCACCCGGGTGTATGCGAACCCCGGCGAGCACCTGCCGCCCCCGATCGCGCTGCAGCTGCAGACCGGGGTGCGACAAGCCATGGACTCAATTGTCTCCGGCACGAGCCAGGTCCGGGGCGTGCTGGTCGCGGAGCTCAGCTACGGCGACGCATTCGCGACGCCGTACCAAAGGCCGTTCGACGTCTTCCAGGCGCGGGCGCTCATCGGCCCCCAAGCGAGCCCCATGGGCGAGTTGCGCATCGCCGGGCGGCTCTACGCGCGTGAGATCACGAACCCGTCAGCTTCAGTACGGACGATCTTCACGGTGCGGCAGAAGTTCGAGTACACCAGGAACCCCGCCTACCGGTTCGGCGGGCAGAGCCTCGAGGCGGGGGTGGTGGCGGGGTCCTCGCTCGGGAAAGGGTTCGAGCTGCGGACCGAAGCGTACGCCGAAGCAATCATGCTCGGCGCCGTGGATGCTCCGGGGGCCGGCGAGCCCGGGACCCCGCGCACCTACGACTTCGGTCCCGGCGTGGGGGCTGATCTCACACTGTCGGTCCAGCGGCGCCACTTCCCGGTGTTCTCCGCACGCTATCACTGGGCGATGGTCCACTCCGTGAGCGGCTCGCCGGCCGATCACTTCACGCAACTGCCGAGTGTCGAGGCCGCGCTGCCCCTGACGCGGACGCTCGGGTTGGGCGCCTACGCCGGCTGGTACATCCGGCGCAGCGCCTACGCAGCTGGCTTCGAGGAAGCCGGGACATACCGCGAGCTCCGTGCGTACGTCGTGTGGCGATCGCGTCCGCGTCCCGCCGCTCCCGAGCCGCAGTGAGGGCGCGGGCGGCGGCCGCGCTGCTCCTGGTGGCGCTCGCGGCCCTGCCGGCAAGCGCGCAGGTGCCGTCGCCATCGCCCGCGCGCACTCCGACCCCCAAGCGCGGTGGCGGCCTCTGGGGGGACGCCGGCATCGGGTATGGACGCCTGCGCTTGACCTGCGCCACCTGCCCGACCGCCGTCTCCGCCAACGGGACGGCGGTGACGGTCTCGGCGGGGTTCACTCCCGCGCGCAACGTGCTGCTCGGTTTGCAGGCGCAGCGGTGGTCGAGCAGCGGGGGCCAGAAGGTGTCCAGCCTGCTGGCCATGGTGCAGTGGTATCCGTGGCCAGCCACGGGGTTCTTCGTGCGCGCCGGGAACGGGATCGTGTGGGGACCCGGCGGTGCCGAGCCCGGGTCCACTCAGAGTACCGGCGTGGGGTTCGCCCTCGGCGTGGGGTACGATGTCAAAGTCAGCCGGCGTCTCGGGCTGACGGTGCAGGCGGCGACGCACATCTCCGCGCTCGGCGATTTGACGGTCAACGGCCAGCCTGCGGACGACGTCATCGCATACGTGACGCGCCTCGGTGTGGCGGTGGTGGTGCGTTGAGTTGAAGCCGGCGGCGCGGCCCCCCTTGCGTGCCGCCTATTCGTGTGTTAAATACTGAACCATATGGTTCAGTATACCAAGACCCGCTTCGATGCCTCGTTCGCCGCGCTCTCCGACGCCACCCGACGTGGCGTTCTGGAGCAGCTCGGGCGTGCAGACGCTTCGATCACGGCCCTTGCCGAGAAGTTCCGCATGACGCTCACGGGCATGAAGAAGCATGTCGGCGTTTTGGAGCAGGCGGGGCTAGTCTCGACGGAGAAGGTCGGGCGCGTGCGGACCTGCAAGTTCGGCCCGCGCCGACTGGAGGAGGAAGCTGCATGGATCGAGAGATACCGCCAGCTCTGGGACGCACGCTTCGACGAGCTGGACAACGTTGTCGAGGAATTGAAACGAAAGGAGAAGGTCCATGAACGCAAGAAGAGAGAGTGAGGTTGCCCCCATGAAGAACCGTACGACGGTGGAGCGGAAGTCCGAGCGTGAGCTCGTCGTCACGCGAACTTTCAACGGCCCGGCGCGCCTCGTGTTCGAGGCGTGGACCAAGCCCGAGCTGTTCAGGCAGTGGTGGGTGCCGAAGTCGATGGGAATGTCCCTGCTTTCCTGCGAAATGGATGTTCGTGTCGGGGGCAGGTACCGTTTGGCGTTCGCACACGGGGACTCACAGGCGGCGTTCTTCGGCACGTACAAGGAAGTAACACCGCACTCGCGCCTCGTCTGGACCAATGAGGAAAGTGACGAGGGTTCCGTCACGACGGTGACCTTCGCGGAAAAAGGCGGCAAGACGTTGCTGGTCATGCACGAGCTTTATCCCTCGAAGGAAGCTCTCGACGCCGCCGGCACCGGGGCGGCGGATGCGATGGGAGAGACGTTCGAGCAACTGGACGAGCTTCTCGTCACCCTGGGCGCGAGCGTGGGACGGTCATGAAGTCGTCGATCTCGCGTCGGATTTTGGTGACACCGGCATGAATCGAGGCTAAGCGGCGGCGGGTGCGCATCGACAGGCGCCCGACGATTTGCCGCTCAGCAAAACCCAGGGAGGAGGCGCCGATCGACGCCTCCTCCCTGGACTGATTGCTCAGGCCGCAAGTACCTCCTTCGCCAAGTCCCACAGCGCACCGTTCAGACGAACGTCTTCTCTGATGGAGGTGCTGCCGCGTCACAGACGCCGCTGAGTTAACGTATGGGGTGCTCTCCCTCTCTCAGGACGAGGTGTCTACGTCTTCACGATCTCTTGTCGTTCTCGCAGTTGGCTTGCTCTGTTTCACAGAGTTGCAAGCCCAGCTAGGACCGCTCGGCAAACGCCTTGGGCTGAAAGTCGGCCCACCGAGCGAGGAGCGGGTCGCGTCCGGGCTGAAAGAAGCGCTGCAGGTGGGAACCGGCAATGCGGTCCGCCTCACGGGCAGAGTGGACGGGTATTTCAGGAATGAGGCCATCAAGATCCCGATGCCGGCACAACTCCGCACGATCGAAAAAAGATTGCGGCAGGTGGGGTATGGACGGCAGGTGGACGACTTCATCCTGAGCATGAACCGCGCTGCGGAAGGCGCCGCGCCACTGGCCAGGGATATTTTTGTGAATGCCATACGGCAGCTGACCTTTGACGATGCGCGTCAGATCTTGAGCGGCGGGGACAGCGCCGCGACGGAGTATTTCCGCCGCAAGACGTCTGACGAGCTCACCGCGGCGTTCCGGCCTGTGGTGGAGCAGTCGATGAATGAGGTCGGGACGACTCGCCGGTACAAGGATTTCACGAGGCGGGCGCAAGCGGTGCCCTTCGTTCGCATCCAGACGGTGGACCTGGAAGCGTATGTCGTGACGAAAGCGCTGGATGGACTATTCCATGTCCTGAGCGAGGAGGAGAGAAAGATCCGGACCGACCCGGCGGCGCGCGTGACCACCTTGTTGAAGGAGGTCTTCCGCTGAGCGTGAAGGGTAGGGTCCCGCACATGGATTCCACCGAGGGAGTAGTCGACCACGAGCTGCGGCAGACCCGGCTGTCCCGGTTCGGTCGGGTGCTCGCGTGCGTGACCCTGGGCTTCGTCGCGGCTGACCTTCGCCCTGTCGATCTGGTTTCTGCATCGGCCCTCCTTCAATCGCCAGAGCGTTCCGCTGCTCGTGGCGGCGGTCGCGTTCGCCGCGCTCTGGCTGCTGCTGCGTGGAGCGCCGCGATCGCCTCGATTCGTCCGCGCCGTCGAGCTCTCGACGCTGTTCGTCGGCACCGCGGCGTTCTCGGCGATGGCGCTGGTCATGGACCTGACCGCATCGCCGGACATGATCGTGCGTACGGCAGCTCACGTACATGCTGCTGGTCTATGCGGTCTACGTCCCGTCCACCGCGCGGCACACGCTGGTGGTCGCCGCGCTGATGACGGTGCCGCTGCTCGGCTGCATCTTCGTCGCGTTCCGCGCGTGGGATCCCGCGCTGTATGATCCGCCCGCGGCCATCTGGCCCAAGGGCCAGGTGGGCGACATGGCCTACCCGGCGACGCTCGTCTCCGCCGTCCTGTGGGCGATCGTCGTGGCCATGGCGGCCGGCTTTTCGCAGACGATCTATGGTCTGCGCAAGGCGGTGAGCGACATCCGGCGGCTCGGACAGTACACGCTCGAGGAGAAGCTCGGCGAGGGCGGGATGGGCGTGGTCTACCGCGCCTCGCACGCGATGCTGCGCCGGCCCACGGCCATCAAGCTCCTGCCTGCCCGACCGGGCCGGAAAGGACGCGCTGACGCGCTTCGAGCGCGAGGTCCGGCGCACCGCGATGCTCACGCATCCCAACACCGTGACCGTCTTCGACTACGGGCGCACGACCGACGGCGTCTTCTACTACGCCATGGAGCTGCTCGAAGGCGCATCGCTCGACGAGATCGTCGAGGTCGATGGTCCACAGCCGGAGGAACGCGTCATCCACCTCCTCGAACAGGCCGCGGCATCGCTCGCCGAGGCGCACGACGCCGGGCTCATTCATCGCGACGTCAAACCCGGCAACATCCTGGTCGTCGATCGTGGCGGCATCTCCGACCTGGTGAAGGTGCGTCGACTTCGGCCTGGTGAAGGACGTCGGCGTCCGGACGAGCGGCGGCGCGACGTCCGAGCCCGCGCTCACCGTGGCCGACACGATCACGGGGACGCCGCTCTACATGGCCCCCGAGACCGTGACCGCGCCGGAGACCGTCGACGCGCGGGCGGACCTCTATGCGCTCGGCGCGGTCGGGTACTGGCTGCTGACCGGCACGCACGTCTTCGAGCGGAAGCTCGATCCTCGAAGTGGTGGCTCATCATCTGCATGCGGTACCCGATCCTCCATCCACTCGGCTCGGTGCGCCCGTGTCGGCGGATCTCGAGGCGGTGCTCCTCGCGTGTCTCGCCAAGCGACCTGAGGATCGCCCGGCCTCGGCGCACGTTCTGCGCGAGCGTCTTCGCGCGTGCGCCGCGGCGGGCCGCTGGACCAACGCGCGAGCCGCGCAATGGTGGGCGGTCCACCGCCACGAGTTGCGTTCGGGTGGCGCAGGGGCGAGCGCCGCTGGTGATGCCCCTCATCTCACCATCACCCGCGTTGCCGACTGACGCAGGTTACACCTACGTTCTCATCCACGGCGCCGGGGATGTGGGATGGTACTGGCACCTGGTCGAGGCCGAGCTGCGCCGGCTGGGGCATGACGTCGTGGCGCCGGACCTGCCGGTTGACGACGATACGGCCGGGCTCGCCGCCTATGCCGATGCTGTCATTCACGCCATCGGGGACCGCGAGAATCTTGTCGTTGTTGCACAGTCGTTCGGCGGCTGCGTCGCACCGATCGTCTGCGATCGGGTGCAAGCGATCCTCATGGTCCTCGTGGCGGCGATGGTCCCGGCTCCCGGGAGAGCCGGCTGAAGCGATGTTTGCGAACACGGGGTTTGCGCCGACCAAGCAGGAAGACTCGAGCGATCTTGCGATCTTTTACCACGACGTCGAGCCGGCGCTGGCTGCCGCGGCGCTCGCGAAGGGTCGCAGGCAGTCGGACACGCCCGGGAAGGAGCCCTGGCCACTCCCTGCCTGGCCCGATGTCCCTACTCGGTTCATTCTCTGTCGTCACGATCGCGTGTTTCCTGCGACATGGCTGCGGCGCGTGGTGCGCGATCGGCTTGGTATCGTTCCCGACGAAATTGACAGCGGCCATACTCCAGCGCTAAGTCACCCGCTAGAGTTGGTCGCGCACCTCGAGCCGCCGCCACGCATTCGGAGGTAGTGTCTGCTTCGTTTTCCCACTTGGCTCCTCCCCACATTCTTGAGCGTGGCCGCCTGCAGCGCACCGCAGCGGCTCGAGACCAGGGGCACCGAGAGCACCAAGCTGCGCGCCCACCCCGATTCGGGAGCACCGATCGCGCGGTGGGTGCTGCCGCCAACGCTCGACGAAATTTCGGGTCTCGCGCTCACCGCCGACGGACGGCTGCTCGCGCATGGCGACGAGTTGGGCCACGTGTACGAGATCGACTACCGGCGCGGGGTCGTGGTCAAACAGTTCGCGCTCGGCGGCTCGGTCGCGGTGGACGACTTCGAGGGAATCACGGTCGTCGGCGACAGTGTCGTCCTGGTGACCAGCAAGGGGACGATCTATGTGGCCCGGGAAGGCGGCAACGGCGCGAGGGTCGCGTACACCGTCCACGACACGAAAGCTGGACGCGAGTGCGAGATCGAGGGCGTGGCGTTCGACTCGGGCATCCGGTCGCTGCTGCTCGTGTGCAAGAACGTCCTCACCAAAACTCTGCGGGATTCCCTGGTCATCTTTCGTTGGAAGCTCGAGCGTGGGAACGGTCCCCGCCTGTCCAAACTGACCGTGCCGCTCCGCCGAGTGATCGGTTCGAACCGATGGGATGGGCTGCACCCTTCGGACATTACCATCGACCCGTTCAACGGCTACTATCTGATCGTCGCTTCCAGGGAGAAAGCGCTGATCGAGATCACTCCGGCGGGTGACGTGATTTTCGCCCGTCCACTTCCAGGCACGCATGCCCAACCCGAAGGCATTGCGCTCACGCGCGATCGGATCCTGATCGTGAGCGACGAGTTCGCCAAGGGGGCCCCCGCCGCCCTGACGCTGTATCGCTGGCGGGGGGGGACGCGATGAAGTTCGTCGTCGCCGCGCTACTGACGCTCGTGCCGGCGCTCGCGGCGGCGCAGACCGACCCACCCCACGGGCCACCTCCGCCGACCGGGCCCGACAGCGTCGAGATCGCGGCCGGCGTCCGGTACAAAGCGGGCGGCCTGCACCGCTGGTTCTTCGGAGACACCTACCGCGACCTGTGGAAGACGCCGACCCGGGTACAGGTGCTGAATCTGCGCACTTTTGCCGGCGGACTGCGCCCGGTCAAAACGGGCGGTGGCAACCAGACGCGGTCGCTGCGCCTGATCAACCCCGACGGAGTCGAATACGTCTTCCGGCTGGTCGACAAGGACAAGGTTCAGACGCCGGCAGCGTTCAAAGGGACCATCGTCGACAAGGTGTTTCGCGATCAGGTCAGCACGAGCCATCCCGGGGCGGCGCTCGCCGCCGCGCCGATGCTCGACGCCGCAGGTGTGCTCCATGCCACGCCCGTCCTCGCGGTCATGCCCGACGACTCACTGCTGGGAGAGTTTCGTCCCGCCTTTGCCGGCACGCTGGGCCTGATCGAGGAATATCCGGGCAAGCCGAAGCACGGCGTCGGGTTCGCCGGCGCCAAGAAGATCATCGACAGCGAAGAGCTGCTCCGGCTGCTCTACAGCGATCCCCGCCAGCAGGTCGATACGCGCGCGTTCCTCGCCGCCCGGCTCATGGACATGCTCTTGAACGACTGGGACCGGCACCCCGGCCAGTGGAAGTGGGCCCGAATGGAATCGGGCGTCGCGAATCCCTGGCAACCGATTCCGCGCGACCGCGACAAGGTGTTCGTCTCCTCCGACGGGCTGGTCGCTACGATCGCGCGCATGGTGAATGGAAACCTGGTCCCCTTCGATGAGTCCTACCCGAGCGTCCGCGCCCTGACGTGGAACAGCCTCGAGTTCGATCGCCGCATGTTGGACGGCCTGGAGAAGCCCGTATGGGACTCGGTGGCGGCCGCGCTGATGCAACGGGTGACCGACTCGGTGATCGACGCCGCGCTCAGGGCGCTGCCACCGGAATACCAGTCGTCGGTACCGCACCTCGCCAGCGCGCTCAAGGAGCGCCGCACCAAGCTGCCGGAGGCGGCGAACCGCTTCTACCGTATGCTCGCCCAAGTCGCGGACGTTCACGGTACCGATGCCGCCGACCGCGCCACCATCACCGGGGTCCAAGGCCCGTTCGTCGAGGTGCGCATCGAGTCGGGAGGCAATCCACCGTACTTCGTCCGTCGCTTCGACCCGCAGGAAACTCGCGAGATTCGGGTGTACCTCCACGGCGGCGATGACACCGCCACCGTCACGGGCCGGCAGGACATCGTGGTTCGGGTGATCGGTGGCAACGGCACGAACCGGCTGGTCGACTCGTCCGGTGGGGGCGGTCACGGAAGCCGGGTGCAGCTGCTCGATGTCGGCACGGTGCAGAATGTGGCGTATGGCCCGGACACGTCATTCAACCGGATCCCCTGGGTCAGGGAATACGGCCACCTCGAGCCGCCGAGCCGCGATCACGGCGACAGTATCGTCCCCGCGCCGGGCCTGTCGAGCAACCGCGACCTAGGGATCCTCCCCCGCCTGTCGGTGAGCAAGTACGGGTACGCGTTCCGCGACCGTCCGTACTCGAGCGTCACCGGAATCCACGCCGAGTATTCCACCGGTGTGAACGCGTTCCGGATCGCCCTGACGACGGATCAACGGCGGCAAAGCTCGGCGATGCACTTCATCGCCGTAGCCAGAATGTCGGAACTCGAGCTGATCCGCTACCACGGCCTCGGCAACGCAACCTCTGATTCGGGACCGACCTTTTACGACGTCCGGCAGCGGCAATGGCTGCTGCAACCGGCCGTGGCCTGGTCCCTCGGCCCCAACAGCGAGCTGGCGGTCGGGCCCGCGATCCAGTACGCGACGACCGACAGCCTCCCGGGCAGCTTCATCGCGGCCGACCATCCCTATGGATTCGCCAAGTTCGGCGAAGCGGGTCTGCGGATGCTGCTGCACTACGACAAGCGCGACGAGGCCACCGATCCGCACCGCGGGTTTCTCGTGGACGCGAGCAGCAGCTTCTACCCTGCCATTTGGGACGTGACCAGCGCCTTTGGCTCCGTCGCGGCCGCGGTCGCGACCTATGTCACCATCCCGGTCCCGCTGCACCCGATCGTGGTGCTGCGCGGCGGCGCCAAGCAGGTATTCGGTGACTTTCCGTTCCACGAGGCGGCGTTCATCGGCGGCCGCACTACGCTGCGGAGTCTGGACGCGCAGCGCTATGCGGGCGATGCATCGGTGTACGGGACCATCGAGCTGCGGGTCCCGGTCGTCAGGTTTCCGTTCATCCTTCCACTCAACGCGGGCCTGTTTGCCACGCAGGATGTCGGCAGGGTGTTCGTGGACGGCGAGTCTCCCGGCGGATGGCACAGTGCGACCGGGGTGGGATTCTGGATCGGCGTCATGAACCCGGCCAACTCGATTCGTGTCTGCCGCCGGCCGAGCGGCACCGGTCCCTGCTGATGTTGATCGCCCTGGCGTGGTTACAAATCGCGGCGAGTGGCACAGCGGTGCTGATCGGCACCGGAGATATTGGGCGGTGTGATCTTCCCGGTGCCGTGGCGACTGCGCAGCCTGGTCGACAGCGTGCTGCGCGCCGCCCGCGGGACCAACGTCCAGGCGGTCGTCGTCACAATGGGCGACAACGCCTATCCCAATGGGTCGACCGGGGACTTCGCGCAGTGCTTCGGCTCGACCTGGGGCGACACCGCCAAGCTGATCATGAACAACATCCATCCCGCGGCGGGGAACCACGAGTATGTCTCGGATGGAGCATCCCCGTACTACCAGTACTTCGGGAGCCGCGCCGGACCCAAGGGCAGGGGATACTACAGCTACGATGTGGGGCCGTGGCACGCGGTCGTGCTGAACAGTGAAATCGTGGTGAACGCCCGTTTCTCCGACGCGGCGCGAAAGGCGCAGGAGGATTGGCTGAGAGAGGATCTGCAGTCCCATCCCGCGCGGTGCACCGTGGCCTACTGGCACCATCCCCGCTTCAGCTCGGGATTACACGGCACCGATCCCCGCTTGGAGCCGGTGTGGCGGATCCTGTACGATGGGGGCGCCGATCTGGTCCTGAGCGGGCACGACCACAACTACGAGCGTTTCCTGCCGCAAACGCCGCAGGGAACCGCTGATTCAACGCGCGGCATCACCGAAATCGTTGTCGGGACGGGCGGTGGTGAGTTGCGCGCCTTCCGAGCCAAGCCCGAGCCTCACAGCACGTTCCGCCTCCAGGATCGCTACGGAGTGCTGATGGTCACGCTAACTGCCGCGGGGTGGACGTCCGCGTTCCTCGATGTGAACCACGTCGTGTTGGATAGGGCTGGAGGGAATTGCCACTAGGGGCCGGCAAACAACTGCTGTGCGCTGCGAGCGTCGCCCACGGCCGCGGCGGGAGCCGCATATTGCCCATCAGATCCGAGGATCCACGCCGTCGGATCGCTCAGCTCCACGGTCAGCACCCGCTCGATGTACTCGCGGCAGCGCGGGTCGGTGATCGGCGCGGCCACCTCGACTCGGCGTCGCAGGTTGCGGGGGCGCCAGTCAGCTGAAGCAATGAAGTACTCCGGCTCGCCGGCGTTGCCGAAATGGTAGATCCGCGCGTGCTCGAGGAATCGTCCCAGCGTACTCCGCACGCGGATGCGGTCCGAGAGCCCCGGGACCCCGGGCCGGAGCCGGCACAGCCCGCGCACCAGCAGATCGATCTCGACCCCCGCCTGCGACGCAGCGTAGAGCGCCCGAATCACTTCGGCATCTTCGAGGCCGTTGATCTTGGCCCGGATCACGCCGGCGCGGCCCTGCCGCGCATGCTCCGCTTCCCGCTCGATGCGTTCGAGGATCGCCGCCAACAGGTGTGATGGCGCCACGAGCAGCCGCCGGAAGCCCGACTGGGGCGGGCCCGACGTCCCCGTCAACTGGTTGAACAGGTCGTGCACGTCCTCGCCCAACTCATGGTCCGCCGAGAAGAGCCCGATGTCGGTATAGACCCGTGCCGTACCAGGGTTGTAATTCCCGGTCCCGAGGTGCACGTAGCGTCGCAGCCCGCCGGCCTCTCGTCGCACCACGAGTGCCGCCTTGGCGTGGTTCTTCAGTCCGACCAGGCCGTAGACGACCTGCACCCCCGCCGCCTCGAGTCGTTTCCCCGAGACGACGTTGCGCGCCTCGTCGAAGCGCGCCTTGAGCTCGACGAACACGGCGACGTCTTTCCCCGCGCGCGCCGCGCGTTGCAGCGCATCCACGAGCGGTGAGCGATCCCCGCCACGATAGAGCGTCAGCTTCAGGGCAACGACGTCGGGATCGTCCGCGGCGTCGCTCACAAACCGAACGACCGTTGCCGCGAAGTCGTCATAGGGATGATGCACGATGCGGTCGGCCACCTGGAGCTGGTCCCACAACGGCTGGTCGGGAGCGAAGGATTGGCGCGGCACGAACGGAGGGAAGGTGCCGTCCGGAACCGCGGCATCAGCGAGCTCGCGCACGTCGCTGAGCGCCAGCAGCCCCTCGACCCGCTGGACTTCCGGAGCGCTGACCGCCGCGGCGGCCCACCCCGAGCCCTGGAAGCGCAGCTCCCGCAGCAGCATGTCGAGCACGGCCGGCGGCATGTCATGCTCCACTTCGACCCGGACGATCAGATTCGTCCGCCGCTGGTCCAGGTCCTCCTCCATGGCCTGGAGCAGATCGCCCGATCCCGCCTCGTCGACATCCAGGTCGGAGAGCCGTGTGACCCGGAATAGCCACGCCCCTTGCACCGGGCGATCCGGGTAGACCCGGCCCAGCTCCGCGCGGATGAGGTCCTCTACGAGGACGACGCCTCCGGGAACCTCGAGAAAACGCGGCACGTCGGGCGGGACCTTCAAGTAGGCGTAGTGGACGGGGCCCGTTCCCTCGCCGAGTTCAACGGCGAACGCAAGCGTCAACGGTGGAATGCTCGGAACCGGGTGCCCGGGGCTGACGGTGATGGCGCGCGGGGTGAGCAGCGGGGCGATCTCGCTGGCGAAGCGCTCCCGTAGCTTGGTCTTCTCCGCGTCGTTCAGGGCGTCCCAGCGGCGGAGCGCGATGTCATGCGTCGCGAGCACGGCAAGGCAGGCGTTGAGAGCACGGCGTTGCCGCTCGAGCAGCCGGCCCACATCGGCGGTGAGAAGAACGAGGCGCTCCCGCGCGGACGCATCGCGCTCGGCGCTGCGGCGCAGCCAGCCGGCAGACCCCATATGGAACTCATCGAGGTTGGCGCTCACGATCCCGACGTAGCGAATCCGCTCGAGCACCGGCACGCGCACGTCTTCGGCAAGCGCCAGCACGCGCGCAATGAAGGCCAGCTCGCTCTGGGGACCATCGAGCAGATCGTCGGACACCTCCCGCTCCGGTTCGGCCGGCGTGACGGGGCGCGTGGCGGTCCGGCGAGTGCTGGCGGGCGCGTGCCCCAGCGCCTGCAGGAGTCCGGATGCCGCTACCACGCGGTAGGCGGCCAGACTCTCGGGATCGCCGAGCGCACCGGCGGCTGCGAACGCGGCCAGTGCCTCGAGCGGCAACCATTTCACCGCGCCTTGCGCGGTGGCCGCGGCGGCATGGCGAGGGCGGCGCACCACCCAAACCTCAACGCTTCGATCGCCGGACGGCGTCTCGGCGCTGCCGAGGAGAGACACCTCGCCGACGCGGCTCCGCAGCCACGCCTGCATGGCATGACGGCACGCCGCCTCTCCCGCCCCTGCACCGGTGGGGAGGCGCACGCGGTCACCGTCCGCCACCACCGCGACGGAGCCGTCGTGGATGGCCACCACCGCTACCGATCGCCCGGGGCCCAACTGGAACGTCACGGCATCATGGTCGAGACGCTGCCGGATAGCCTCGGCGCGCTGCAGCTTGGTGGTGAGGGAGGGGCGGAGCGCGTGCTGCTCGGCCCACACGCGGGCGAGTCGCTCGAGGCTGGGGCCGCCAAAACCCGACCGACGCAGCTTCAGCTCCTGGAACGCGTCGGAGAGATCGCCGTGGCGGAGTGTCACATCGTCCAGCTGGCACTCGACCACGGCCTGCCGGAGCCACCCCGCCCATGCGAAGCGGGTCGTGCGTGTCACGGCCAGTTCGATCTGAGCTTCCAGCAATGCCGGATCCGCGAACGCCCGGCAGCGGCGCGCGGGCTCCGAGTCGCCGCTGAGCGCAGCCAACGGTGCCTGCGCAACGAGCTCGGCTTCAACGTGCCGAGCGCCGGGGTCGTCGCCCGCCGTCGCCTTGGAGACCGTGAGGGACAGGATACAGCTGCCGTCGGCCCGGTAGCGCAACCGGCTGACCACATCGCCGGCCCGCAGCACACCGTCCGCGGTGTCGAAGTAGAGATCGCGGTGGACGCTCGTCACCGATCGCGCGTCGCGCAGGCCGAGGGGGAGTGGCGCCGTGGCGAGCACCTGGAGCAACTCGCGACCGGGGACACTGCAGCGAACCTGCGAGGGTGGCGGCATGGAGGTGCCCTCGGTCAGCGGCGCAGCAGCGTAGCGACGAGCAGCGCGACGGCGACTCCGGCGCCGATCAAGAGCCACAGGCCGGTGCGCGACTGTGCGGCCGCGGGCCGCGCCGTGAGCGCCGCTGCGGGGACTTCACCGAGCGCCGCGGCAAACTCGCGCGCGGTCTCAAAGCGCCTGGCCGGATCCTTGTCCAGCGCGCGCGTGACGGCCGCGGTGATGGGCGGCGGGATCTCGGGCCGCGCGGTACCGAGCGAAGGTGGCTCGCTGTTCAGCTGCTGCTCCATGATTTGCCGCAAGGAGGTACCACCGAACGCGCGCCGGCCCGCCAGCATCTCGTAGGTGACGCACCCCAGGCTGTAGATGTCGCTCCGGCCATCGACGTCGGGGCTTCCCAGCACCTGCTCCGGACTCATGTATGCCAGCGTGCCGATCGGCGACCCGGGTCCGGTGAGCGTGTTGCCGCTCGCGACCCCCAGCGCGCGCGCGACCCCGAAGTCGGCAACGAGGGCGTACTCGTGGGAGATCATGATGTTTTCGGGCTTGATATCGCGATGCACGATCCCCTTGCTGTGGGCATAGTCGAGCGCCAGCGCCACTTCGGTGGCGTACTTCACCGCCGTTGCGATGGGAAGCGCCCCGTGCTCGGCCAATTTGGCGCCGAGGGTCTCACCCTCGACGAACGGCATCACCAGGTACGGGAAGCCGTTGGCCTCACCGGAGTCGAGCACCGGAACGATGTGGGGATGCTGCAGATTCGCGCTCCACAGGATCTCTTTCACGAATCGGGCGGTCGTGACCGCGCTGGCGATCTCGGGGCTCAGCACCTTGATGGCGACCGGGCGATTCCGCTTCAGGTCCCGGCCCGCAAAGACCAGCGCCATCCCTCCCGTGCCGAGCAGTCCCTCGACGGTGTAGCGCTGCTCGAGGCCTTCAGCGATAGCGCTGCGCAGCTCGTCGATGTAGGCGCCCTGGAGTACTGCGCCGCTTCATTCGTCGAGATCCGCTTTCTCAACGACGGCGCCGGCGGCAGCGCGGAATCGACCCAGAAAGTCCGCCGGGTCGGCGGTCTTTTTGAGCCGCACGCGGTACTCGAGCGTTCCGGACCCGGGCCCGTTCGAGCACGACTTGATGAACTGCCAGCGCTTCGTGTTGCCCTTCCAGAGCGGCCTCGGCCGCCCGGCGTGCCGGCGCCGGCGGGCCTGAGATCTGCAAGCGGAGTGTACGGTCGCGCTTCGGTTTGATCACGTCATCAAGGTCCGCTGCCTCGGCAGCGGCATGCTGGCGCAGCCGCGCGCGGCCCGCCAGCACGTCGAGCTGCTCGGGTGTCATCGACTGCAGCAGCTCGCGATCGACGAGCGAGATGAACCCCCCCGACCGGTCGGCCATGGCCTTCGCCCGCGCCAGGCGCCGTTCGGCCGGCCCACCCTCGAGCACGGCGCCGACCCGGCCAAAGTCGGTCCACCACATGATCAATGCCACGATGTTGAAGCTGACGGAGATGGTCGCGGCCACGAGCATCGCATGCACCCCGGCGGCGACAGCCGACGACGATCGCGAGGAAGATGTAGATCGTGTCCTTGGTATCCCGCAGCGTGTTCCGGAAACTGACGGCGCCGACGATGCCACCGAGGCTGAACGCTAACGCCGTGCTGTTCTGCACCAGCAGGATTACGCCGGCGACCACCAGCGGCAGAATGATGAGCGTCTGGACGACCGATTGCCGGAACCCCTTCTTGCGGCGGGTCTGTACGTACATCCAGGTGACCGGCAGCATCAGCAGGCAGGCGCTCGCCAGGGCGACCACCGTCGCGAGCACGACGTGCCACGGACCCGGCGCCTCGCCTCCAGCGACCTGCAGGGCAGCGTCGTGCCCCATGCCGCTCGGGAGAAACGTCGAGACGGGCAACGGCGCGTTGAAGAAGGGAAGGACTTCGGGCCAGAGCTGAATCACCGCGGCGGCGCCCGCGAACAGGAGCACGTAGTACGCGAGAATGCGAAACAGGGGACGCTCGGGGAGCTGAGTCAGGCTCCCCGCGGCCGGGGGCGCGGGTGCGGGTGCGGGTACAGGTGCAAATGCGGGCGCCGATGCCGACCCGCGCGCGGGTCCGGGTGCTGGGGTGCTCATAGGATTCTCCGATACCACTGCTTGGGGGTCCATCACCTGCCATAAGCCTCGATGGAAGCTATCGAGCCGTGGCGCGACCGCTACTTTTTACGGTCATGCCGACCCCGCCGCTGATCGCCGCACCGCGCCCCAGCACCCCGGCGGAGCTCAGAACCTCCCGGGGCCAGCCCCGCCCCCTGCCCGACGATCTGCTGCGGGAGGCGTCCCGCCGCCTGGGAATCATGTCGCTGCTCGCGGCCACGCTATGGGTCGTCAGCCCGCTGCTGGATCATGTGGCACTGCTCGTTATGTCGCATGGGGGCCCCGCGCTGGCTGCACCTCGACCGGACGGACGCCATCTGCGTCGTGAGCGCGCTCGTCTCCTTCGCGCTGTGGGTCGGTACGCGCAAGCGCGACTGGGACCCGCAGCGGACGCTCGATCTCGGACTTGGGTACATGGTGCTCACGGGGCTCGCCCTCGGTCTGATCATGCACTGGCAGCCGGTCCCCGCCGGGATGGGTCATGTCGCCCCTGATCACGTGGAACGGCGTCATCACGTTGATCTTCGCCGCGATCGTGCCGAACACGCCCCGCAAGACCCTGATCGCGGGGCTCATCGCCGTGTCCATGAACCCGCTCGGCATGATGATTGCCAAGGCCCGGGGCGACGTGGGACTTCGGTCCCACGAGCAACGTGCTGCTGATGCACTATCCCGACTACCTGATGGCGGGCGTCGCGGCGGTGATCTCGCACGTCGTGACGCGGCTGGGCCAGCAGGTCGCCAAGGCGCGCGAGATGGGGAGCTACCAGCTCGGGCGAGTTGCTGGGGCGCGGCGGCATGGGGGAGGTGTACCGGGCGACCCATCGCATGCTCGCCCGGCCGGCCGCGATCAAGCTGATCCGGCCCGAGATGATCGGCGCGCGCGGCGGCGAGACGGCGCAGCTCGCGGTCAAGCGCTTCCGGCGCGAGGCCGAGACCGTGGCCAGCCTGCGGTCGCCGCACACGGTCGAGCTGTACGACTTCGGCGTGACCGACGACGAGACGCTCTACTTCGTGATGGAGCTGCTGGACGGCATGACGCTCGAAGCGATGGTGCGCCGGTACGGTCCGCTGCCCGGCGCCCCGCGTCATCTACATCCTGCGCCAGGTGTGCGCCTCGCTGGAAGAGGCGCACGTGCGCGGGCTGGTGCACCGGGACATCAAGCCTGCGAACATCCAGGTCGGCCGGCTGGGGCTGCGCCGCGACTTCGTGAAGGTGCTCGACTTCGGCCTGGTGAAGTACGTGACGCTCGCGGGCGAGCGGGGAGTCGCTCGCCACCGCCGCCGGTCTCACTCCCGGGACGCCCGCGTACATGGCGCCGGAGATGGCGTTGGGCGACCCGGTGGACGCGCGCGCGGATCTCTACGCGCTCGGGTGCGTGGCCTACTTCGTGCTCACGGGGGAGCTCGTCTTCGAAGCGGACGACCGGGTTCCAGATGCTGGCGAAGCACCTGCGGGAGGATCCGGTCCCCCCGTCGCAGCGTACCACGCTCCCGATCCCGCCGACGCTCGGAGCGGCTCGTGCTGGCCTGCCTGGCGAAGAAGCCGGAGGATCGGCCCGCAGAGCGCCGCGGAGCTGGCCCGCCTGCTCGCGGGCGTCGAGGGCGAGCCGTGGAGCGAGGCGCAGGCGAGGGAGTGGTGGGAGGCGCACCCGCCCGCATGACGGTCATGTCCACCGCCCAACGAATCCAGCCCGCTCGGGAGCACGCCGGCGCAGCGGAGCCAACCCCGGGCTATCCCGAAGGACCTGCTGCGGGAAGCGTCGCGGCGTCTCGGAGTGATGGCGCTCCTCACGGCCGTGCTCTGGATCGTCGGCGACGACGTCGTATCACTTCGCGCTCCGCGCGATGACTCACGGAGACCCGGGCTCGTATCGCCTTCGGGGGTTCGACGCGATCGCCGGCGTGAGCGTGCTCGTCTCGCTCGCGCTGTTCTTCTGGACCCGCACGAGCGACCGCGACCCCCGGTTCATGCTGGATGTCGGACTCGGTGTACATGGTTTTCGTCGCATTCGGCATCGGCATGAGCTGGCACTGGGAAGGCGTTCCCGGAGCACTGGCCGCTGCTGCCACAGATCACGTGGGTCGGGGTGGTCATCCTGATTTTCCCCGCGATCGTGCCGAACACTCCCGCCAGGACCCTGGTTGCTGGTCTCATTGCCGCCTCCATGAATCCGCTCGGGATGCTGATCGCGCGGGCCCGCGGGGCGTGGGATTTCGGTCCCACGATCAACGTGTTGGTGATGCACTATCCCGACTACCTGATGGTCGGCGTGTCGCTCGTTATCTCGCGCGTGGTGACGGGGTTGGGGCAACAGGTCCTGGCGGTCCTCGTGCTGCTGATGATCTGGCTCATCCCGAAGGTCTGGCGCTTCATCAGGATGCTCGTCGAAAAGATCGGAAAGGTCACGGGATGTCGCGCGGATCTCATCCGACCACGGGCACGGCGCCGATGTTTGACAAGATCCTGATCGCCAACCGCGGCGAGATCGCCTGCCGCGTCGCCCGCACGGCGCGGCGGATGGGCATCCGCACGGTCGCCGTCTATTCCGATGCCGATGCCGACGCGCGGCATGTCGCCATGCGACGAGGCGCTACCGGCTGGGTCCGCCGCCGCCCCGCGAGAGCTATCTCGACGGCAAGGATCCTCGCGATCGCGAAGCAAACCGGCGCCGAAGCGATCCACCCCGGCTACGGCTTCCTGTCGGAGAACGCGGAATTCGCCGCGGCATGCGCGAAGGCGGGCCTCGTGTTCATCGGCCCGCCGCCCGCCGCGATCCGCGCCATGGGCTCGCAAGTCCGCGGCCAAGGACATCATGGGCAAGGCCGCGGTGCCGCTGGTGCCCGGCTACCACGGCGACGAGCAGGACCCGAGCGGCTCGCGCACGAAGCGGACGAGATCGGCTATCCGGTGCTGATCAAGGCCTCCGCCGGCGGCGGCGGCAAGGGCATGCGCATCGTCGAGCGGACGGCGATTTCGCCGCGGCGCTCGCCTCCGCCCAGCGCGAAGCCAAGGCGAGCTTCGGCGACGATCGCGTGCTGATCGAGAAGTACCTGTCGCGCGCCGCGCCATATCGAGATCCAGGTGTTCGCCGACACGCACGGCAACGCCGTCTACCTGTTCGAGCGCGACTGCTCGGTGCAGCGGCGGCACCAGAAGGTGCTGGAGGAGGCGCCGGCGCCGGGATGAGCCCGCGCCGGCGCGCGATGGGCGAGGCCGCCGTCGCGGCGCCAAGGCGATCGGCTACGTCGGCGCCGGCACCGTCGAATTCATCGCGGCGGACGCGCGCCGCGCGACGGCGCGTTCTACTTCATGGAGATGAACACGCGGCTGCAGGTCGAGCATCCGGTGACCGAGATGATCACGGGCCTGGATCTGGTCGAATGGCAGCTGCCGCGTCGCGGCCGGCGAGCCGCTGCCGAAGCGCCAGGACGAGCTCGCGCTCACCGGCCACGCGATCGAGGCGCGCGTCTACGCCGAGGACCCCGAGCGCGGTTTCCTGCCGTCGATCGGCACGCTCGTCCACCTTCGCGCGCCGGTCGACGGGCCCCGCGGTGCGCGTGGACACCGGCGTTCGCGCGGGGGACGCGATCTCGCCGCACTACGACCCGATGATCGCCAAGCTGATCGTCCACGGCGAGGACCGCGCCGCGGCGCTGCAACCGGATCAAGAGGCGCTCGCCGAGTACGAGATCGTCGGCGTCGCGACCAACGTTGCCTTCCTGAAGCGTGTCGTGTCGCACCACGCGTTTGCATCGGGCGCGGTCGACACGGGTCTCATCGCGCGCCACCAGGCCGCGCTGTTTCCCGCCGTCGCCCCGGCAGGCGCCGATGCGCTGCTCGCCGCGGCGCTCGCGGAAGTCGCAGGCGCTCGCCGCGGAGCGCGAGGCCGGCGCGCACGTGTCGGGCGATCCGCATTCGCCGTGGCATGTCGTCGATCCCTGGTGGGCCAACAGCGGCGCGCCACGCCATCGCGCTGTCGTTCGCCGACGGTGAGGCACGCCACGACGTCGCGGTCCGCCGCAGATGGCGACGGCTGGCGCGTGGCGCCTCCCGACGGGCCGCCGACGAGCGAGCGCGCCTCGACTGCGTGACGGCCGTCTCTCATCGCGCGCCGCGACGCCGAATTCATGGCGACGGTCGTGACCGCGCGCGAAGAGCGGCACGTTTTCTGTCGTGGCGAGCATCGTCGACTGCTTGTCGTCGATCAGCTGGCGCACGCCGGCGAAGACGAAAAACATGGCGGGCACCCTATGGCGCCGATGTCCGGCACCATCGTCGCGGTGCTGGTCGAAAGGGTGACCATGTCGAACCGCGGCACGCCGTTGACGTTCTCGAGGCGATGAAATCGGCGCACACGATCCCCGCGCCGGCCGCCGGCGCCGTCGACGCCGTCAACTTCGCGCAGGCGACCGGGTCGACGCGAAGGCGCCGACCTCGTCGACATCGACGACGCGTGACGACGAGGGCGTCCGTCAGGGCGACTTGCTGCAACCGCCGCGCGATGCGGAAGAGGCGTGGCACGCGGCGCTCGCGGCGGCGCTGCCGGACGCGGCGATCACCGTCTGGCCGGAGGCCCGCGCCGAGACCGATTACGCGCTCGTCTGGAAGCCGCCGCCGGAATTGTTCGCCCGCGTGCGCCCCGCGAAGGCGACTTCGACCCCGGCGCCGGCGTGGACGTGCTGCTGGCGGCGCCGAGATTGCCGGACGGCATTCCGGTGATCCGCCTCGAGGATGCCGGGAATGGCCGAGCAGATGGTCGAGTACGTCGCCCTCGCGGTGCTTGCCGCCTATCGCGAGGCGAACGCGTACGCGGAGCAGCAGCGCGAAGGTCGCTGGCAGCCGCGGGAGCGGCTCGCGAAGGCCGCGTTCGGCGTCGGCTTCCTGGGCTTCGGTGTGCTGGGGCAGGCCGTC
>CAWJMT010000026.1:0-14206 GCA_963844035.1 uncultured Gemmatimonadales bacterium | reverse complement strand
TTGAGGCCTTCGCTTTCACATTTGGCTGACCCTGGGCACGGAGCGGGATTCGTAATCGCCTCACGGCGGTGGAGCGAAACGACTTGCGGGCGTTCCTCCAGGCGTTGACCGACACTGTCATAGCTGCGAGTCCCGAAGTGTTTGCCTCCACACGCTGACGCGGTGCATTCCCGCTTGACTGTTCCTTAAGACTCGACCGCCACGTTGGGGCGCCCCCGTCACCGGAGCCCCCATGTGGCTGCTCGCGCTGCTGCTGTTCACCGATTCATCGCGCACCTGGAACATCCTCGTCGCGCCACAGGAAACGCTGCGCGTCACCGACGCCGGGGCGGGAGAGCCCGTAGTGCTCGTGCCCGGGTTGTTCGGGTCGGCGTACGGCTTCCGCAACCTCATCCCGCGGCTCACGACGGCAGGATACCGCGTAGTCGTCGTGGAGCCGCTCGGCATCGGCGGCTCGAGCCGGCCCGAGCGCGCCGACTACTCGCTCACCGCGCAGGCCGACCGGATCGCAACCGCGCTGGACACGCTCGGCCTGGGTGCCGCTGTGGTGGTCGCGCACTCCATCGGGGCGTCGATGGCGTACCGCCTCGCCTACCGGAGGCCCGACCACGTTCGGGGCATCATCGCGCTCGACGGTGGGCCCGCCGAAGCGGCGGCGACGCCGGGGCTCCGCCGCGCGATGCGGTTCGCGCCGTGGATCAAGTTGTTCGGCGGCGTGCAGCTGATCCGCCGCAAGATCCGCGACTCCCTCGTCGAGGCGTCCGGGGATCCCGCCTGGGTGACCGAGGAGGTGGTCGCGGGCTACACGGCCGGCGCCGCCGCCGACCTCGACGCGACCCTGAAGGCCTATCTCCGCATGGCGCACGCGCGCGAGCCGGAGCTGCTGCGCGAGCACCTCGGCGCGATCCGCTGTCCGGTCCGCCTCATGGCCGGCGGCACGCCGCATTCCGGCGCGCCCGGCGCAGCCGAGGTCACGCTGCTGCGGGAGCGGCTCGTCATGTTCGCCGTGGACTCGGTCCCCGGTGCCGGACACTTCGTGTACGAGGAGCGGCCGGCGGCTGTGGTCGCCGCGGTCGAGCGGCTCTTGGCTGAGCTCGCGGCGCGGGCCGCGGTCTCGGCCCGCTAGGGAGGCGGCCATGCTGACCATCCGCGACATCCCCGCCGCCAAGAAGGCCCGCATCCGGGAGCTGCACGCGCTGCGGCCGTGGTGGAACCTCAAGGCCCTCGCCTTCGCGGGCGTCTGGGCTGGCGCGGGATGGACCGCGTTGCACGTGCCGCTGCTGCCGGTGCGGTTCGTCTGCTGGTTCCTGATCGGGGCGACGATCCAGGGGCTCGCGATCCTGATGCACGAGGGGGTGCATCGGATCCTGTTCCGCGACCGCGGCTTCAATCGCTGGGTGGCGTTCGTGTGCGGTCTGCCGGCCGCGCTGTCGGTCACGGCGTACCGCGTCGGCCATCTGCCGCATCACCGCTACGAGCGCGGGGCCCGCGACCCGGACGAGCTGGAGAACGCGACGCACAACCCACGCGCCCTTGCCGCGCTGTTCTGCCTGATGTTCGTGGGCGGCGAGGTGTTCGGCTTCTATCGAGTGGGCCCGACCGCCGCCCTGCGGGCCGCGCCCGGCGAGCGCCGCGACATTGCGGTGGAATACGCCATCATCGCCGCGGCGATGGTCGTGGCGTTCAGCGCGGTCCCGCTCGCGACGCTGCTCCAACTCTGGATCTTTCCGGCGCTGTTCGCGCGCCAGCTCACCAATGTGCGCACCCTCGCCGAGCACGTGCTCACGGGCCACGGCGACCGCTTCACGGCGACGCGCACCGTGATCAGCAACCGGTTCGTCTCCTTCTTCATGTGCAACCTGAACTATCACCTCGTGCACCACCTCTACCCCGCGGTGCCCTGGTACAACCTGCCGGCACTCCATCGCTTGCTGACGGAGGAGCTGCGGCAGGCGGGCGCTCAGGTCTACCCCACGTACACGGCGTTCCTCCGGGACCTGGCTCGGTTCGTCTGGCTGGCCTGGCGCCCGGGAGGAGACCGGCTGGCCCTCACGCTGCCGCCGCGCCGCTTAATCGCCCCTTGACCCCCACGCGCGATGTTGGGCACGGACCTCGGAACGGGAGGACGTTATGCGAGCGGTCGTGACGGGCGGAGCGGGCTTCATCGGAAGCCACTTGATCGAGGCCCTGCGGGCGCGGGGCGACGTGGTCGTGTGCGTCGAGCGGCCGGGCGCGTCGCGGCGCTGGCTCGAGGGACTGGAGCTCCACTACTGCGACTCGGGCCTCGCGGACGCGCCCGCACTGGCGCGCGCCTGCGAAGGCGCCGACGTCGTGTTCCATCTGGCCGGGCTCACCGAGGCACGCGACCCCGCCGACTACTACGCCGTCAACACCGAAGGCACGGCGTGCGTGCTGCGGGCCGCCGCCACGCACAACGGCTCGGCGCCGCGGGTGATCGTGATGTCGTCGATTGCCGCTCTGGGGCCCTGCCGCAACGGGGAAGCGCTCGCGCCCGACACGGTGCCGTTCCCGATCTCCCACTACGGCCACTCCAAACTGCTCGCGGAGGCGGTGGTGCATGCCTACACCGACCGGGTGCCCACGGTCGTCATCCGCCCATCTTCCGTATACGGGCCCCGCGAGAAGGGGGTGCTGAAGTTCTTTCGCCTGGTGCGCCGCGGCGTGGCGCTCACCATCGGCGCATGGGACCGTGAAGTGAGCCTGATCTACGTCGCCGATCTGGTGCAAGGCCTCCTCGCGGCCGCAACGAGCGAGCGCGCTGTGGGGCGCACCTATTGCCTCGCCCATCCCGAGCCCGTGAGCTGGGGGCGGGTCGCCGACGTCGTGGGCGCCATTTTCGCCCGAGCGCCGCTGCGGGTGAGCGTGCCCGTGCCGATCGCCCGCGTCATCGCCCTCGCGGCGGAAGCGTGCGCCGCGCTGCGTCGGACACCCGCGATCCTGAACCGCGAACGGGTGCGCGACCTCACCCAGCAGCGCTGGGTGTGCGATCCGATCCGCGCCGTCGCAGAGCTCGGGTTCCGTCCCGCCTACGGCGTGCAGCAGGGGATGGCCGAAACGGCGGCGTGGTACCGGGAGGCCCAATGGCTCTAGACCGCGCCGTGCTACCCGTGGACCGCCTGCTCGCGGGCTACAACCTGCTCCTCGCGGCCGTGTGGAGCGTGGTCCTGCTGCGCACTCCTTATGCGCCGTGGATCTGTGCCACACACCTCGCCGCGACAGGGCTGCCGTGGCTGCTCGAGCGGGCGAAGGACCGCCTGACCCGGGCCGGCCGCGCGCTGCGGGAGATCTATCCCCTCCTTCTGCTCGTGGCCTTCTGGTCGGAGCTGGGGTTCGTTCGCGAGCTGCTGCACACCGGCGCGAACGATGCCCCGATTGCCGCACTCGACCTCGCCCTGTTCGGCGTGCATGTGAACGCCGTCTGGATGCCCGGGATGCCGTACGTGTGGTTGAGCGAGGTAATGCACTTCATCTACTTCTCCTACTACCCGCTCATCTTCCTGCCCCCGCTCGTGATGGGGCTCGCAGGGCGGACGGCGGCGATGCGGGACATGACCTTCCGCCTGCTCGTGACGTACATCGGCTGCTATCTCATCTACATCCTCTTTCCGGTCGACGGGCCGAGTCACACGACGATCCGCTACGCCGGGGCCCTGACCGACGGGTTCTTCTACCGGCTGACGCACGCCGCCATAGAGGTCGGCGACTCGATGGGGACCGCGTTCCCAAGCTCCCACGTCGCCGGCGCGGTGACGATTGCGTACGTGGGCTGGCGCTGGTGCCGGCCGGCCGTCGCCACCCTGCTCGCGATCGAGGCCGCCGGCGTCTGCGTGGCGACGGTCTACACCCAGAACCATTTCGCGATCGATTCGGTGGCGGGGGTGGTGCTTGCGCTGGCGCTGGAGGGCGTCGTCATGCCCGCCGCGGTCGTCCGTCCCGTGCCGATCTTACCGTCCTTCCACCCCGGGCCGCTCTTCGCCCGAGCGACCACCGGAGGTGCCGCATGAACGACCTGACCCTCGTGACCGGCGCTACTGGGTTCATCGGGAGCTACGTCGTCCGGGACCTTGTGGCGCAGGGCCGGCCGGTGCGGATCCTGGCACGCCGACCCGAGCTGCTTGGGACCGCCCTGTTGGACCGCGTCGAGGTACACCGGGGCGACGTTCGCGACGCCGCCGCGCTGACCCGCGCGGTGCAGGGTGCCCGCACCGTGCTGCACCTCGCGGCCTGCGCACGCGCCTGGTCGCGCGACCCCCTGGAGTTCGCGGCCGTGAACGTACACGCCGTCGCCACCCTGCTCGAGGCGGCGTACGACGCGGGCGTCGAGCGGCTGGTCCACGTCTCCACGCTGCTCACGCTGCCCCCCTACGAACCGGCGCCGGTGGGCGGCGCAGCGAGCCGGCCCACGATCTACGAGGAGACGAAGCTCGCGGGGGAGCGCCTGGTTGAGTCGTATGCAGCGACGGGCCGACATGCGGTGTTGGTCCACCCGACGCGCGTCTACGGACCGGGGCCCCTGCACGACGCCAACGCGCTCACGAAAATCATCGCGCTGTACCTGAGCGGCCGGTTCCGAGTGCGCATCGCCGACGGCGACGTGCTCGGCAACTACGTACACGCGGCCGACGTCGCGACGGGGATCCAGCTCGCGGCGGAACGCGGCTGCGCCGGCAGCCACTACCTGCTGGGTGGCGAGAACGCCTCGTTCCGGAAGTTCCTCGAGCTGGTGGAGGAGCTCACGGGGGTGCGGCGCCGCGTGTTCGCCCTGCCATGGCAGGCGGCGCTCGCGGTGGCCCGCGCTGCCGTGTGGTGGGGTCAGCTGGGCGGCACGACGCCGATTACGCCGGGATGGGTCCGCGTCTTCCTCGAGGACCGGCGAGTGGACGTCGAGCCGACGCGCGCCGCCTTGGAGTACCGGCCGCGTCCCCTGCGCCAGGGATTGGCCGAGACGATCGCCTGGCTCGCGGAACGCGGCAAGGCGGCGGCATGACCGCGATCCCCGCCCGTTCGACGGCGCGCGGCGCGGCGTGGTTGCCCGTCGTGGCAACCATCGCTTTGGTCGCGTTCTACTACCTCATGCGCGCCGACGCCGTCGGCGTGTTCTCGCCGGCGCGCGGCTGGCACGCGCTCACGAGCCGGCCCCTGCCGCCGTGGCTTCACTACCTCGGTTCAGGACTCGTCCTGGGCGTCGTTCCCATGCTGCTCGCGCGCCGCCTCACCGGGCTCACGTGGACGCAACTCGGCCTGGGCTTCGGGCGCTGGCAGCTCGGCCTGCGGTGGCTCGCGATCGGCATTCCCCTGGCGATTCTCGCGGGGAAGTTCGGCGCCGCCGCGCCGGCGGTGCGGGCCGTGTATCCACTCGACCCGTCCCTCGTCACTGCCCCCACGCGCTTCATTCCGTACGCCCTGCTCACGTTCCTGTATTTCGGCGCCTGGGAAGCGCTGTTTCGGGGCGTCCTGCTGTTCGGATTGCGGGGGAAAGTGGGCAGCAGCGCGGCCAACGCCGTCCAGACGGCCGTGTCGGTGACGGCTCATTTCGGCCGGGCGCTGAACGAAACGTTCGCGGCCCTCCCGGCCGGCCTCGTATTCGGCTGGGTCACCGGCCGGATCGGATCGATCTGGTACGTCGCCGTGATCCACTGGGTCGTGGCCGTGAGCCTCGACTGGTTCATCCTCACCGGGTCGGCTGCCGCGGTTGCGTCGATGGGTGGGCCGTAGCGAAACCCGAGGAATAGCCCTCGAGGTGAGTTGCGTCAGGCCGCCGCGCGCAGCCCGTAGCGTTCCACCACGCCATCCGCAATCCGCTCGGCGTTCGCGAGAATCGTGAGGCTGGTGTTGACGGCGAGCGACGAGGGAATCGCGGCGCCGTCGGACACGTACAGCCCCGGGTAGTCGAACACCTCGCCGTTCGCGTCCACCACGCCGTTCTTCTTGGCATCGGCCATCCGGCAGGAACCGACCTGGTGGGCGGTGGAGAAGTGAAGCCCCTGCTCGGGCTGCAGGCTCTTGTCGAGAAAGTCCGCCTGTATCAGGCGGCAGCCATTTCGCACCAGGATGCTCTCGAGCACGTCCTTAGTCCGCCTGTGGTACTGCTCGAGCGAGGAATCCACCCGGAGCGACAGCCCAAGCCTGTCGCCATCGGCAAGTTCGAGCCTGCCGCCGGGCGGGGTGAGTCCGAACGCATCGAGGATGACGACGCGGTATCTCAGCTTGCGCATCAACTCACCGTGCGGCACGCCCCACCAACCCGAAATGGGACTGCGGTCCTCAGGCCGCAGGTGGGCGCCTGACACGAGCATCAGGGGCAGCGCCTTCACGGCATGCACGGTAATTCCGTGGGACGCGAGGAATTCGTAGCTCACCATCCCCGGATGCGTGCGGCCGGTGAACATGTCGCCGTCCGGGAACCCCTCCGGCAACACCGCGGCCACTTTGACGCTGCCGTTGTACGCAATGTTCCGTCCTACGTGCTCGCTGAGGAACGGCAGGTACGGCTGCGACCGCAGCAAGAGCTTCGCGGTCCCAACCGTACCGCCTCCCAGAATCACAATGCGCGCCACGTAGCGGCGCAGCTCCTGCGCTCCAGTACGGCGGCGCGCGATGATCTCGTAACGGTATGGGACCTGTCGCAAGCCGCGGGCGCTGGCCTGCCGCAACCCCGGCAGCGGATGGATCGCCATGGCCTCGATGTCGGTTTCGATTGCGCCGCCGGCCGAGCATGCCTGTGGGAGGTAGTTGAGGAACAGCGACTGCTTCGCGCCGTAGATGCAGCCGGTCACGCAGAAGCTGCTCCCCTGGCAGCCGCGTACCGCATAGCGCGCGCGGTCCACGGAGTAGCCCAGATTCTTCATGAGTTGCGCGAAGACGAGGCCGGTCTTGGGCACTTCCTCGGGCGCGATTTGCGCCACGTGCAACATCGCTTCGGCGCGCTCGTAGTACGGATCGAGCGCGTGGCGGTCGAGTCCTGCGGGCCACAACCGCCGGCCGCCCGGCTCGACCTGATCGAACGCCCGTGATGGTGCGCGCAACGATACCATTTCATAGAAGCCCGAGCCGCCTCCCAGCGCCTCGGCGTACGTGAGGCTCAGATGGTCCCCCGCGGTTCCTTTCAGGTACTTGAGGACGTACGTCGGATCCGAAGTCTGCCGGAACGTGGCCGTGTCGATGCGCGGCCCTTTCTCGAGCATCACGACCCGTGCCCCCGCTGCGGCGAGCCGCAAAGCCGGCGCCGCCGCGCCGAAACCGGTGCCGATGATCAGGACGTCTGCGTGAATCGTTCGCATGAGTGCCTCGCAGGGTCAGACGTGATTGCCGTCGGCCGTCAGAGCCTTGGGCAAGAACCGCACGGGGTCGGGGTGGGTGATGTCGGTCAGGAGACGCGAGTGTTGACCGCCTTCGAAGCCGATCAGGGCGCACCCCTTGTTGCGGGTCGTATATCCCGGCGTAGAACGCGACCTCGGCGAGCACGATGGCGCTGCCGTACAGCTTGCGGGTCGTGCCGTCGGCGGCGAGGCCATCTCGAATGATGGCGGCCCGTTGGGCTGCCGCGAGTCGGGGGAACGTCGCGCCGAACCGTGCCCGGGCGCGCCGGCACAGATCGGCGCCGAAGAACGGAGCGAAACGGGCAAACGGCAGCTCGCGATCGGTGAAGGCTCTGACGAGGTCAGGATCGTCGCCGGGCGCGCCGGGAATCACAACCGCGACGAACGCTCGGAGTACCTCGTCCAGCAGTATGGCATCGTCGTCGAACGCGGAGGGATATGCGTGCGTCAGGATGCGGAGCGGCGTGCATGCCACCGCGAGCCCGGCGGCGATCAGACTGAGCTGGCTGAGAACCTGTCGGCGAGAGACAGCCTGCATCTGCGTCTCCTTCTAGGGACGCGTGCAGGATATGAGGGCACGATCAAGGGGGGGTAAAGCGGAGGGTCATCGTGGGCCACGCCCACACCCGAGCGATGCGAGTCGCCGGGCAGCGGTTTCCGCCCGGGTCCGGAAGCGCGGTTCACCACCCGCCCACCGGCTTGCGACCGTGCGATAGGCGCGGCAGAAGTCGTCGCGCGTTCCCCCCGCCTGCTCAAGCAGGACCCCGAGCCGCCACGCCGCGAGCGGCGCGAACGCCCAGTCCACTTCAGCCGGTTGTGGGTCACGTTTGGGGTAGCCGACCACGTCGGTGTTTTCGGCCCACACGAGCTCGGACCGTGCATGGGCTGGGCGTCCCGCTCGCTCATACCACTGAGCCCGCAGCAGGTGCAATGCCGCTCGGAAGAATGGGTCGGTGATCCGTCGGGCCGGAATGACGGTCAGCGCGTCGCTGGTCTCCAACGCCAACGCCACATAGCCCCGTTGTGCCAGGGTCGTGGCCTGAAGCAACTCGACCAGCGGTTGTGATGCCGCATCCTCATGGTGCATCGCGCTCCGGGTGCCTCCAGCCTCGACCATCCCAAGCATCCAGATCGCTCGCCGGTCGGTCGTGTCGCGCGCCAACGCCGCCCGCACCGCCGGCCACGCGGTGGGGTACCGGACCGAATCTCGGTCGAAAAGAATGGTGGCGGCGGCCAGCTCGGTGGCGAAGAGCGCCAGGTCCGGGAACTGCTTCGCGAGTATCCCGGCAAAGGCGAGCGCCGTGTCGGGCCGTCCCAGGCCGACCAGGGCCAGGACGCGGGCGATGCCGGCCGAGCGCGCGAAGCCGGGCTCGCTCAACAGCCGCTCGGCAAGCGCAAGCTCTCCCTCCGGGCTGCCATAACCGGCCAGGAAGCGAGCCCCGGCATCGATGTCGAGGATACCCGCTTGCTTGGCTTGGGCCACGAGCTCATCGGTCCGTCGCAGGGCTGCTTCGCGCGGCAGAAACCGCCACGCAGCGGCCACCTCGAGGAGCGCGAGCGTGGCGAACGACGGATCGCCCGGACTGCTCAGGCGCTCGGCGCGAGCGAGCGCGACCGCGGCTTCCGCCGAGTCGCCATCGGCGATGCGCACCTGCGCAAGGTGCTGTAACCCGGGCGCAAACTGGGGCTGGACTTTGACGACGTTCTCCAAGAGCGCGACGGCCTCCCGCCGGGGATGCCCAACGAGCGGCCCGCGGTGCAGCAGCTCATCGCCGAGGCGAAACTGGCCGAAGAGGAAATCCTTCCAGCGGCGACTGAGGGCCGCGAGCGAGTCGAGTCGTACCCGCTGGGGAAGCCGCTCCGACCGGATCAAGGTCTGGTAATAGTCCGGGAAATCGGCTACGTGGGCGTGATAACGCGCGGTGTCCACCGGGTCGTCTGCCAAATCGAACCAGCGACCGACCTCGGCGTGGCGCCAATAGCAGATCCAGCAGGTCGGGTCGAGCGCGGCAGCGGCGGCGTACGCGCTGCGCGACTCCCCCCAGCGCCCTTGTGCGAAGGCGCGCTCGGCCCGAAGAAATGCCAACCGCCCATCGGGGTTCTTGGGCAACACGAGCGGCGACATCGCGGGGTCGAGCAGTTTCGCCGTCCCGAAGAGCACCGCCGAGACGAGGTCGGAGAGACTGTCGGCCAGCACGGGCCACCGGTCCGGCGCACCCCGCACCTCGAGTCCGTCGATACCCTCGACCGAACTCGCCAACCGCACCCGTGCGCGGCCGGCGTCGTTCTCGATCTCGGGCCGCACGTCGAGGCCGCGACGTCCGCGGGGCCACCAGCGGGCCAACCCCGAAGCGCAGTGCGCCGAGAGCTGCGGATAGGCGCTCAGACGCCGCGCCAGCCCACAAGAGATCGAGTCCCCGAGCCAGGTTGGCAATCCCGGCGCCGCGCCAGCGACCTGAAGAGATAGGTGGAGGGTTGTGGACGGCGGCAACGGCCGCAGCACAGCTCCGATGACCGCGCAAACCAGCGCTACGCCGATGACATTGCGGCGATACGGCCACACTCGCGTCCGCCATAGGGCCCGTCGGAAAGAAGCCGCATCCGGCCAGCGATCCTCCGGATCGAGTTCCAGGGCGCGACGCAACACACGGGCCACGCCGCGCGGCACACCGGCCCACTCGCCCGCCTGAGGCGAGCCCTTCTCCCAGCGGCGGTCCGTGAACGCTTCATAGATCACCATGGCGGCGGCGTATGTGTCTGTCCGTTCGTTCGCTTCGACCCGGCGAAGTAGCCCCGCCCCTCCGACTGGGCGAAACAGTTCCGGAGCCATATACGCCGCTGTCCCGGGTGTGAACCATGGGTCGGTAAGCCCGTTGCCCGTCGCCTGCTTGGCGATGCCGAAGTCGGTCAGCACGGCACGACGGCCGATCACGAACAAGTTGGAAGGTTTGACGTCGCGGTGGATCACGCCCAGCCGGTGCACCACGTCGAGCGCCTCGAGGAGATCGCGCCCGAGCTTGCGGGCCTCATCGTGCGTCAGGCGACCCTGCGTCTCGAGACGGCGCTGCAACGTGTCACCGTCGAGCTGCTCCATCACATAGAAATGGAGGCCGTCCCGCTTGTCGACCTTGTGCACGACGACGATGTTCGGATGGCGCAGCTTCGAGAGGAGCTGGGCCTCGCGCACAAATCGCGTGACGCCCTCGGCTGTGACGAGCTCGGGCCTGAGCGCCTTGACGGCCACCGGGCGATCGAGGGCGACCTCCCGGGCGAGGTACACCATCCCCATGCCGCCGCTTCCAAGCTCCTGAAGCAGCTCATAGTCCGGTGCTAACGCCGCGCGGAGGCGCTCGAAGAAGGGCGACACGACTCACCTCGGACTCAGAACTTCCCCGCCGCGCACGGGAAAGTCAAACAGCCGGCAGCCGAGCGCATGCACGTCCTACTTGCCCCGATTCGGCGCCAGGAACGTTGCGACGACGCCGGCATGGTCGGACGGCCACAACCCTGCGCGGCGATCAACGATGCGATCACCCACGACTTCTCGACGCACCGCGTCAGCGCGCCGAGGCAGGTTCCGCGTGAAGATGAAATCGATGCGCTGATCGAACGTCCGGCGCGCGTTGAGGAGGTCCGGCTGTGCGCCGCAGGTGAGCCCAGGGTCTCGCTGCTCCGGCTCGATCCAGCTGTCCGAATATCCGGCGGCGCGCAGCGTCGGGTACGTTGGCGTCGCGTGGGTGGGATCGGCGCCATACGCATCGGAATTGAAGTCGCCGACGAGAATCGTCGGCCGAGCCTCACCGCGGAGCAGAGAGATGAGCTCGGCGGTCTGCGCCAGCTGCGTGCTCTGCACGTCCTGACCGGCCAGATGCGTGACGACGAACCGGTACGTCCGACCGTCGAGCAATGCTTCCACCGAGCTCCAGCCCTGGTACACGCCCGTCGTGACGCCGCCGATGGACACCGTCTGGTGCGCGACGTACACGCCGGATCGAGGATGCGTGAAGGGGACGTCACCACGCACCAGGACGGCATCGCCATCGGTGAACCGCACGCCCGCCAGGATTGGGCTGCCCGACGAGTCGAATCCGGCGATCACCGGCACCTGGATGTCGGTCGTTCGATCCATTGCCGCGGCCCGGTAGTGGAGTCCGCGCGCTGTGAGCGAATCCATCACGATCTGAAGGAAGTCATAGGCGACATGCGTTGCGAGCTCCTCGAACGGCCGGTCGGTGGTCCGGTAGAGCGCCACCTCCTGAAGGCCCACGAGCTCGGGATGCCGCGCGGCGATTGCCGCCGCGATGCGTCCAGCGCGTGCGGGGAAATTGGTGGCGCGGACGTTCGCCCATTGCTGCGTGGCGATCGCCACGGCTTCGTCGGGTGTCCGCGCCTGGAGGACGCGTTCCACTTCCGCCCCGACATAGACATTCCAGGTCAGCGCCGTGACACCGGGCGTCCCTATCCGGGACTCATCGGCAGCCGACCGGTTGGCGGTGACATCAGCCCCGCCCGGCGATACCGGACCTGTCACCTGCTGAGCGTCACAGCCGAGAACGATGAGTGCCGCGGCGACGCTAATGACTGCCCTAGCCATGTGAGCCTCCTTGCGAGTTTGTGCGAGTCTGTTTTGAGGGACGCGCCCAAGGTCCGCTGCAGGAGTCAAGCTGGAGTAAAGCGAACGCCCCGCTGGCTGGCCCTCGTTCGCGGTCGTATGATTGTCTCCCTCCGGAACTCGCTGAGGGTGCTCTCACCGTGATCGAGTGCCGCACGCTGGGTACCTGGGAATTGAAGGTGGACGGCCAGGCGCCGTCGTCCGATCTCACCTGGAAAAAGAACTTCGGGCTGCTGATATATCTCGCCCGCTCTCCCAAACGAAGCCGCACCAGGAACCATTTGATCGGTCTTCTCTGGGCGGACAAGCCGGAGCATGACGCCCGCCGATCGCTGAACGTGGCGCTCAGCACGTTGCGGCACCACTTGGGAGAAGGGAGTCTGCACACGGATGTGGACCATGTGCGCCTCGGCGCCGGGTCGGTGGAATTGGACGTCGATCGGTTCGAGTCCTTAGCCGCGGCGGGCGAGCTCGAGGGAGCGGCGGACCTCGCCCGCGGCGACTTCCTGGAAGGCTTTGCACTCTCAGACTCTTCCGAATTCGAAAACTGGCTGCTGGCCGAGCGTGCTGCCGTGCGGCGGCGCTCGCTCGACGTGCTCTGGCGGCACGCAAACGCAGTGCTCGACGCCGGCGACACGAGCAAGGCCGAGGAGTTGTGCACCCGGGCGTTGCGCCTGGACGACCTCTTTGAGCCGGTCGTGCGGACGCTCATGTGCGTTCGTGCGGTTGGCGGCGACCGCGCCAGCGCGCTGTCATGCTACGAGGTGTTCAAGGCCCAGCTGGGAACGCGGCTCGGTGCCTTGCCCGATCAGGCGACCGCCGCGCTGGCCGAACGGGTGCGGCGCGAACGCGCCTGGCGGGCGCCACGGACTCCACGCGCACACGTGGATCAGAGCGACCGCGGGCGCCGTACCCCCTTGGAAGGCCGGGCCGACGCCCTCGAGCGCGCCCTCACGGCGTGGCGGGCGTGTCGCACCGAGCGACACCGCAGTGTCATCATCCTTGAGGGTGACGCGGGGATTGGAAAGACGCGTCTCGCTGAAGAGGTCGCCGCACGCGCCCGGGTTGACGGCGCAGCGACGGCCGCCATTCGCGCCGTCGAGGCCGATCTGTCCTCCCCCTGGAGCGGCGTGCTCAGCCTGTGCCACCACGATCTTCTAGCCGCGCCCGGAATCGCGGGCGCCTCGCCCGCCGCGCTCGCTGCCCTCCGCGCCGACGTCGCTGCTCCGGAGCTCGCCAGGGCGTTCAGCGACGTCGTGACGGCCGTGTGCGACGAGCAACCGCTGCTCCTCACGCTGGACGACGCGCAGTGGCTCGATCGGGAATCGTTGCTCGCGATCCTCGGCACGCTCCGGGACCCGCCCGCGCCGCTCACGATCCTCGTCACCACATCGTCTCATCCAGCCCGGACAGAGGTAGACGAGGTGCGGGCGCGGCTGGGCCGCGAAGTCGCCGGGGTCGTGCTCGGCCTGGCCCCGCTTTCGGAGCAGGCCATCGCCCGGCTGGCACGCTGGACTCAGCCGACATACAAGGACGAGGAGGTGCAGCGCCTGACTCGCCGTGTCGCCGCCGACTCCGCCGGCATTCCACTGCTCGTGACGGCCCTCCTCGAGGCGGTGGCGGCGGGCCTCGAGCTTCGGGAAGCGCGGGAAGGGTGGCCCAAACCCGGTCGCACGTTGGATGAGACGCTTCCCGGAGATCTGCCAGACAGCGTCGTCGGGGCAATCCGGGTGATGTTCGGCCGGGCGAGTGACGATGCGCAGGCTCTCTTGAGAGTCGCCGCAATTCTGGGTGGCCGGAGCCCGGCCGCGCTGCTGGGGCGTGGTAGCAACTTTGAAGGGAATCGACTCGGGGCGGCGCTGGACGAGCTGGAATGGTCGCGGTGGCTGACGGCCGAGCCGCGGGGTTACGCCTTCGTCGCACGGATGTTCCGGGACGTCATCGACCGGGACATGGTGGAGACGGGGCTGCGCCTCCGGATCCTCCAACGGTGCACAGGCCCGTCATGACCGCCGTCTCCACGCGTTAGCCGCGCAAGGAATCATCACGCGCTCTTCATGCTCCGTTTCGCGTCGGGCCTCGCACCTTCCCTGCGGAAATTGGTGGTACACACGGCCCGTGACTCAGGGGGAACAATGGCGCGAATCGGTGGAAATATTGGTCACTTCGACGCGGTCTCTCGACGCGTGGTAGGGGCGCTCGCGGTGCTTGCCGGGCTCGCCTCGCTCAACGGGTTCTTGGTAGCAATGCGTGG
>CAWJMT010000025.1:0-40956 GCA_963844035.1 uncultured Gemmatimonadales bacterium | reverse complement strand
ACAGCGTATCGAACCCGCTGCCCGGACCGAGTCCGCAGTAGATCGACGCGAACTGCCTGCGTGTAGGTCAGCGACGTGGTGATTTGGGGCAACGCCGCGGAGAACGCCTCGCGCACTTGGCCGTTCGCGGTGAGCACCGCCGCTTTGGCCAGACGCATGTCGACGCCCTGGTCGAGGGCGCGATTCACCGCCTCGTCGAGGGTCAGGCGAATGGTGTCGGTCGGGGCTTGCGCGGCCACCGGCGCTGCGACACCCGCCAACAGGCACAACGTCATCATCACATGGCGCATATCACTTGCCTCCCCGCGGTGCGAGGCCTTCGATGGCGAGCGTCAGGCGCCGCCGCAGCTCGGTTCTGAGGGGAAACGGGGGTTCCGCGGACGCGACGAACTCGAGAATGGTCCCTTGATGGACGCAGTGGAGCACGCCGGCCACCCGCTCCGGAGACTCGTCCGTCCGCAGCTCTCCATTGGTCTGAAGCTTCTGGATCAGCCGCAGCGCGAGTTCGTCCCAGTTACGGCACATCTCGTCGTCCTCGTTGTGCTGGTTCTGCATCACCTCTTGGAGGACGTACCGGGCGAGGGACGGTTCCTCTTCGTAGAACGCCGCCAGCTCGGAGAACATCGCGATCAGCTGCGGCCCGACCCGCCCCGGCCGCGCCAGGATGGCGGCGGATTCCGCCTCCGCCTGCGCGAACCATTCCTCCGCCAGGTGGCCGAACACCGCCTCCTTGCGGGGGAAGTAGTTGAAGAAGGTGCCCTTGGCGACGTCGGCCTTTTCGCAGATATCGTCGATCGTGGTGGCCTCGACTCCCTGTCGTTTGAACAGAGCAAAGGCCGCCTTGAAGATCCGATCCTTGGTCTCTTCCTTCTTGCGCTCGCGGCGCGACAGCTCGACTTCGGTCATGATTATCACACCCTAGACCTGGTTCAATAATGACTACAGTCAACTTTGGAGCGAGAACAATATTGGAGTGACTACAGTACGTCAAGGGGCGTCGACGGGTTTCAGGAGGGGTGGGCAGGAACGGGCCGGGCGGCAACGAATGCTGGGCTGGCCGTACGGGTCGGGGGGCGTTGTCGATTGGGATGGTCTACGGCGCGTCGGCCCGGTCCGGGCCCCGGAAGCTAGAAGGGGATGCCCCGGCGAATCGAAAGCGCCCAGCCATGCGGACCATCCGCGGGAGCGCCGAAGCGGTACCCGAAGGCCATCTCCGTGACGTCGCCGCGTACCGCCCGGGTGGGCCCCAGTCGGATCGATAGGCCGGCGTCGTTTCCGGTGCGCATCGGCTCGAGCAGCGTAATGGGACCCTTGCCCGGCCACACCGGTTCGTCCCCGAACCAGGCACCACCCCAGTCGAAAAACGGCGCGAGGCCCACCCCCACCAGGCCGAAGGCCTGGTCGGCCACGACGATCCGGTCTTCGAACGTCACCCAGATGGTTCGAGTGCCCGTAAAGGCGTGTGCTGGGTACAGCCGCGGCCCGGATTGATTCTGCCAGGTGTCGTAAAAGGTGGTGGGCTTTGCGCGGCGCAGCGCACCGCCTTCGACGTGCGCAATCAGGGTCTGGTACGCGAGGTTCTGGCTGGCGACCGTCAGCCCGCCGCGCGCTCGTCGCCGAGTCGACCTCCGCGCCCGTGTACACGCCGGATGCACCCCCGTAGAGCACCAGGAACCCCCCGGGCCACGCCGTACTCGCCTGACCGCTTATCTCGAGGCCGACCCCGGCTTGCTCCGCGGAGTATCCCCAGGCCCGCGGCGCGGCAAACGCACCGACTCGAAGGTAGTCCGACAAATTCACGTCCTCGCGACGCCCGTACGTATTGAGGCGCTGCATGACGTGGAACTTGCGGTGGGCCACCTCGAGACCGGCACCGACCGTACCGAACGTGGACCCCGGGGGGACGACGGTCGGGAGCGAAGTCCTCACGCCGCCACCGGCCTGCATCCAGAGCCGCAGGTAGCTGCGACTGGTGGCCTTAAGTGCAAACCCGCCGTTCACCCCAAACCGCAGCGCATGGCGATGGGTGGTGTCGGCCAAGCAGGCCGTCCTTGAAAATCAGCACCCGGTACTCGGAGGCTTCCCCGCTGGTTCCGTACTGCCGCTTTGCCGCGGTCTGGTAGAACGGCACGCCCAGGCTCCACGACAAGTCCTTCCCGTCAGAGAGCGGCTGGTAGTTGAGCGCCAACCGCGGCCGCCGGCCGATGAAATGGGGATTGAGGTACACCAGCTGACCGAACTATCGATCGGGCGTTTGTGTATAGAGCGCCGTGAGCGACGTCGCAGTGCCGAGGACGTTCTCTTCCTGGATGCCAGCTGCCAGGTGATGCTCCCGGCCGACGAGGAAAAGTTCAACTGCGGCTTGGTGCTCCACCCGTCCGCGGTTCGGACCCGCAGGGCCAGACGACTCTGCACACGCACCGTGTCCACCCGCACCTCGCGGAACACGTTGAGGCTGCGGAGCGCGCGCTCGCTTTCCACCGCACGTGCCGAATCGTAGGGCTCCCCCTGGATTGAGCAAGAGCGTGCCGCGGATCACCGACGCATTCGTCTTGATGTGGAGCGAGTTGGCGATCCGGGCGATATACGGAAGCTCTGCGAGGTCCTTCTCGTCGAAGATGTTCTGATTGATCACCACGATAGTGTCGATGATCGGCGCGGGGGCTTGCGCCTGCAGGCGGCCCGCCGCTGCGGCCGGCAACCCACGCTAGCCTGCCGCGCTCCACGAGCAGCACTGCCGGCAAGGCTACTTGATCGCGTCAAAGCGCTGATACAGGAGGTACTGCGACATGCCTCGAGGGATCGTTCCACACTCCAAAATAGAATGTCGCATCGACACGCCCGCTGAGCTGCCGCAACCCACGGGTCGCGAGGACTACCGTACCGCGGGCGGAATCTAGCTTGAGCGGCTCGCACAGGCACGTAATGGTGGCATATGCCGGGATCCGCCCGGGCGGTGGCCCGATCGCGTATGCCACGCCCGTCCGCAAGTCGCGAGCGCGCCCGAGGTCGAGACCGAGCATGATGGTGTATTCGTCCCCCACGCCGAAGGCGGGGTTGAAATCGTAACGCATCAGCACCACGTCTCCGGACGGACCTGGGGCCGCCCGTGTCGATCCTCATTCGCATCAGGGTGAGATGGGAGTCGGGTTGCGACAACCAGTCGGCCATGCCACTCCCAGCGACCGAGGGTCTGGAGTCCTTGGGTGTCGTGACGGCGCGGCGCGCTCTCGCACCCCGCGAGTCCCGACATTGCCCACAGCAGGAGGGCGCGATGGCCCGACGTCAGTCGCCCAACGCCTCGACGAAATGCCACAGCTCGACCGCCGAAAATTCTCCGAATCTCTCGTGGATGTCCCGTTCCGTCGGCTCGAGGAAGATCCAGGACGTCGCGCGATGGCGGTCGCCATGCACGAAGTGCAGGCGGCCCCGCACCGCATGGAGCTCGGCATCGGGCTGCGTTTCCACGAACACGTCCCACCGCTGCGCGCCGCGCTTCAGCTCGCCCATCTGCTTGGCCCGCTCGTGACCAGCAAAGGGGGCGGTCATCGGGGCCCCCCACCGGGGCCGCCGGCGCTCGGGAAGGAAGTGCGCAACATCAGATCGATACTCTACGCTCCCGCCGTCGATCCTGCCAGTTAGATTCCCCGCTCTCATGAGCCGCCCATCGAGTACCTACTGGCGTGCCGGCGACCCAGGTCGCGAGCGCTGCGCCCCGTTGCTGCCGGGAACGCGGCGCCAGATGACGGTCGTGACGTGCCGGGAGGACGTCTGACGGCTGCCACACGGACGATCCACGTCGCGCACAGCCCGGATGCCGACGATGCGTTCATGTTCTGGCCGCTCGCCACCGGGAAGATCGACACAGGTCCCAGACGGTACGAGCACGAGCTGGCCGACATCGAGAGCCTGAACCAGCGCGCGCTACGCGGGGAGCTCGAGGTCACAGCCGTTTCGCTGCACGCCTACGCCTACCTCGCGGATCGGTACGCGTTGCTCGCGCACGGCGCCAGCATCGGCGACCGCTACGGCCCCCGCATCGTCGCGCGTACGCCCGCGCCCGCAGATCCCCGCAGCGCGCTCGCCGGACGAACGGTAGCCGTCCCCGGCGAGCTTACGACCGCGTTCTTGGCCGCGCGCCTCTACCAGCCCGCGATCCGACACGTAGTGGTCCCGTTCGATCAGATCGAGGACTACGTGCTTGCCGGCCGCGCCGACGCCGGCGTCCTCATTCACGAAGGGCAGTTGACCCACAGCGACCGCGATCTGCACCTGTGGGCGGACATGGGCGAATGGTGGCACCACGAAGTCGGTCTCCCCCTGGCGCTCGGCGGCAACGTCGTGCGTCGAGACCTAGGGGCTGCCCTGATGGGCGAGATCGCCCGGGACCTGAAAGCGAGCATCGAGTACTCGTTGGCCCACCGGGCGGAGGGGCTCGCGTACGCCGGTCGGTTCAGCCGCGGGTTGACGGCCGCGCAGACCGATAAGTTCGTGGCGATGTACGTGAACGAGTTCACCGTCGACTACGGTGTCGCGGGCAGACGAGCGGTCGCAGAACTGCTCGAGCGCGGTGCCCGTGCTGGCATCCTCCCCGCCGTCGACCTCCAGTTCGTCGGCGCCACGCCCTAGTCTGCTGGCGCCGCACCGCTGGTCTTGCCATCTTTGGCCAGCCCGCAAGGAGCCCTCATCTTGGTTGAATCAACCGCTCGTCCCTCCGTGCTGGTCGTAGACGACGAGGAGCCGATCCGCAACGCGCTCAAGAAGTTCTTGACGCAGCAGCAGTTCGAGTCGTACACCGCCGCGTCCGGCGACGAGGCCCTCAACCAGCTCCGGCGCCACAAGATCGCGTTGATGCTGTGCGACATCCGCATGCCCGGGACCAGCGGCGTGGACCTGGTCCCCCAGGCCCTCGAAATCGAGCCGGATCTCGCGATCCTCATGCTGCACCGCCGTGAACGACGCGACGAGCGCCGCCCTGTGCATGCAGCGCGGTGCCATGGACTACCTGACCAAGCCCATCGAGCTGGCGGACTTGGGTCGGGCAGTGCAGCGCGCGCTGAAGCTCCGCGACACGCTCCTCGAAAGCCGCGAGATGAGTCGCTGGCTCAAGGAAGAAGTCACGACGCGCACCGCGGAGCTGCAACGCTCACGCCAGAAGCTCGAGCGCATTTCGGTCGCCACGCTCGAGGCGCTCGTGAACGCCCTCGAGGCAAAGGACCCCTATATGCGGGGGCATTCCGCCCGCGTCGCGGATCTCTCCGCCACGATCGCCGCGCAGCTCGGCATGTCCGACGAAGAAGTCGAGCAGGTGCGCGTCGGCGGACGCCTGCACGACGTCGGCAAGATCGGGACGCGGGAATCGGTCCTCAACAAGCACGGGCCCCTCACGCCGGAGGAGTTCGAGCACGTGCAGCAGCATGTCCTGATCGGCTCTCAGATTCTGGCGCCGTTGCCCCACCTGGAGCACATCATTGCGATGGTCCGCAGCCATCACGAGCGCTGGGACGGCTCCGGCTATCCCGACGGTCTTCGCGGCGAGGGCATCCCGATCGGCGCACGGATCATCGGTGCGGCCGAGGTCTACGACGCGCTGTGCTCGTCGCGACCGTACCAGGACAAGATCTCCCCGGAGCAAGCGGTCGAGCGTATCAAGGAGCTAGGGGGTACCGTGCTCGATCCCGCGGTATACGACGCCCTGGCCGCGGTAGTCGCCAGGCGGAACACGCTGGTGTTCCTGGATGACAACAGCGGCGGCCCCGAGTAACCGCGTCGCCGCCGCCCCTGGCCGCTTGAGCCAGCCCCCCGCAATGCCGATCACGTGCTAGTTGCCATCACCGGGGCCACCGGATTCGTCGGCCGCCACGTCGCCGCCCTCTTGCTCCGCCGCGGCCACCGCGTCCGTGCTCTGGTCCGGGACCTGTCCCGGGCGAGTTTCCTCACGGCCCAGGGAGCCGACCTCGTGCCCGGCGCCCTTGATGATGACGCCGCGCTCGCGCGCTTGCTCGACGGAGCAGACGCAGCAGTGCACCTCGTCGGCATCATTGTCGAATGGGGATCCGCCACCTTTGCGACCGTGCACGTGCAGGGAACGCGACGAATGCTCGATGCGTGCGCGAGCAGCCGGCGTGCGACGGTTCATTCATATGAGCGCGGTGGGAGCACGGGGGGACGCGGACGCCACGGCCTACCACCGCACCAAGTGGGAGGCCGAGGAGTTGGTCCGCAAATCGGGACTCCCCGCTGCCATCTTCCGACCCTCGTTGATAAACGGCCCGGAAAGCGCCCCCATCCGCACCCTCGCCCGTCTGCATCGCTGGTCGCCGGTAATCCCCATCTTCGGGGACGGATCCTTCCCCGCTCAGCCGGTGTGGATCGAGGACCTGGCGTTGGCCTTCGCGCTGGCGGTGGAGCGCGCGGATGTGATGGGTACGCTGGAGCTCGGCGGTCCTGCCGTCCTCAGTTACGAGGAGTTCGTCCGCGCCATAGGGCGAGCCTCCGGGCACCCTCGACCGCTCGTCCATGTCCCGCTATCGCTAGTGCGCGCTGGGGCCCGCGCCTGTGACCCCCTTGGCCCGGCGGCGCCCATCACGAGCATTCAACTACGCATGTTGGTGGAAGGGACACGCACGCCGGCGAACGCGATCAACACCGTCTTCGGAATCCAGCCCCTCCCGTTCGATGAAGGATTGGCGCGGTTCCTCCCCTAAAAAACCGAACCCGGAGCCGAATGCGCCCCGGGTTGGTTTGGTCGGGGGAAGTGGCCGTCACACTTCCGCCGCGACCTTATGATGCGCTGGTTTTTGCATCACGCCTGATGTGGTTTCCGAGGTTCCCCGCCCGGACTCCACAGAGGCCCGTACACTCTTTATGATGCGGGCATGGCCCAAATGGTCGCGGTCGCGTAAGAGTCGTAGAAATAACAACTTGCAGCGGTCGTCTGGGCCTGGGCGACCCTTACCAGCGCTTTACCCGGCCTATGCGCGACGTTGTGATCCTGACGACTTGCCTGCCCCGCCGCAGCAGGACCTGAGTATTGGACGCTCCAACCCCGATGCCGCTCGCTCCAAAGGTCACCGCCCTATTGGTGACTTCCAGACTGACGGAGTGAGCTTGGGGCCCGGGCCACCGCCAAGCCGGATTCCAGTCTCCATCTACCCACACGTCCATCCCTAAAGTGTCAGCGGCGATCGATAGCCTGGCATTGGTGCCCCGCAGCACGGCCGCATTGCGGGCAACGGCCAGTGCGGTTGTAAGCTCCGAGGCGGCCTGCTCGACGGCGAACCGGTCCAGCAACCTCGCCCAGCCGGGGAGTGCAAACATTGTCACGGCGCCGATAACCGCCAGCGTGAGCGCCAGCTCGGCAAGGGAGTAGCCACGGTGCATGACTCAATGTCGGCTCAGATCACCACACCAAGGGTGACCAAAACCATGTCGCAATCAGCAAGAAAACGCGGAAACGGCGGCCTAACGCCGCTGGAGGGAATGCGGTATCTTCTGAGCCTCTAGTGGGTTGGGCCCTGAGCACAACTACTGCAAGGACACAGGCGACCCCCCTTGGGACGCTAGGAGTTTCAACGATGTCCATCGCGCAGGCCGAATTGCCGTCCCTGTCGCATGCTGTCTTTCTGCAACGGGCGGCGCAGACGCTTCCGCTCCCCGGAGGGGGGCTGCAGTCGCGTCTGGGCCAGGGCGCGTTCCTCACGCTTCGCTTGATCGACCTGCTAGCTGCCGAGCGAGAGCCCGTGCATCCCGATGCGTTTCGCTATCAGTGCGCGGCAACGGAGCGGTTCTGCCGTGACTTGCGGGTCACGTCGACGGAAGGTGCGCACCTTCAGGGGCTGGTCGAAAGCGCCGGTAGCGCCCAGCGCGAAGACGACGTGGGTCTCCTGGTCCCCGGGTTGTTCGCGTACGCGCACTACCTCGAGGACGAACTGCGGCTGGAGGAGGCGCTCGATGTGCTGGGGACGCTCCGCCAGGTCGGCGGGGTAGACCTCTCGGCCACCGATGCGGTCGCGCTGTCGCTACGGGCGGGGCGCGTCAACCGCAAGCTCAGCCGATTCGACCTTGCGGAGGAGTCCTACGCCGATGCCGGACGCGTGGCAACCACGGCCGGGGATCGGCGTTCAGCCTTTCTGAGTCGGATCGGCCGTGCGCAGTGCAGCGGCGGCCGGGGCAATCTTCCGCAAGCCGAGCGGATCCTGCGGGAGATTCTCGCCGACATCGATAGCAGCCGGGATCGCGACATCGAGGCGCGGGTCGAGCACGAGGTCGCCGTGATACTCCTCCACACCGGGCAACCTGCGGACGCGCTCCTACACGTCTGGCGAGCCTTCGAGCTCTACGATGATGAGGATCGCCAGCTACGCGCGCTCAATGACGCCGGAATCATGTTCTTGATGCTGGGCGATCCGCTGGCGGCGGAGCGGGCCCTGTTGGAGGTCGTGCGGAAGGGCGGCTCGCAGGACAACGTGAGCAACGCGGAGATCGAGCTCATGCACTGCGCCTCGTATCGGCGCGACCGCGTCGCGTTCGCGCGCTGGCGCGGCCGGTGTGAGAAGCGCAAGGATCAGATGCCGCCCAACATCCTCGCCGACTATCACTTCAAGGCCGGCATCGGCGAAGCACGGTTCGGCCTGCTCAGGCGCAGCCGGGCGACGTTGGCGGGAGCCCTCAAGGTCGCGGAAGACGCGGGCCTGCACGAGTTCGTCTTCAAGATCGAGCGAATCGTGAACGGACTCCACGGCTGCGAGGAGGCGCTCGTGGCGACCTCCAACGCAGGCGCGGAGCCGATCACTCAGTCCGAGGCAGTGCGAGGGGTCTCAGCGTCCCTGGCACAGCTCGTCACGGAAGACGCCTAGTGGCAGGTGTTGCTCCCGCTGGTGTCGCAGTGCGCCCCGTGTGGGCCGAACCCGTCGGCGCACGCAGCGGCGGAAAACGCGAACGACAGGGCGACGATAGCAAGCAGAGCGCGTACGTTGCGTGACATGCAACCTCCAGGGTCCGGGTGGGCGGCGAGCGACGTTGTTACCTCGCCGGGAAACTTCGCCTCCCGAATCGCATTGATTAGGGCGTTTTTGCGGCATCGAAGGGCACTTTTGCGACATTTATGCTGATCTTGGCGGCCGTCCCCGACATGCAGCTCCACAAACTGCGCCGAGCCGCGGCGGCGCGGTTCTCGCTTGCGCGAGCGACGAGCTGGGGCGAGGCGCTGGCCACCATCCGGAGTCGCCCGGTGGAGCTGGCGGTGGTCGATCCGTTGTTCGCGGGGTCCGCTCGAGCCCAGGAAATCGAGCGGCTGCGCGTGTTATTCCCTTCCCTCCCGTTGATCCTCTACACCAGTCTCTCCCCTGAGACGGCGGCCGTCTTGCTCTCCCTCGGTCAGCGCGGCATCCGGTCCGTGGTATTCGCCCGTTACGACGACCACCCGGCCCGGCTGCGCGAGGTCCTGGGGCAGGAGGAGGGCCGCGCCGCGTCGCATCTGTTCCTCGAACAGCTGGCCGGCGCCCTGGCACCCCTCCCAAGCGAGCTGCGCTGGGTGTTGGAGGAGGCATTTCAGGCCCCGGACAGGGTTCAAACGGTCGGGCAGATCGCCGCGCGGGCCCGCGTAGATCGCCGGACCTGTGAGCGCTGGTTCACGCGGGTCGGCCTTCCGAGCCCGCGGCACTTCCTCGCCGCTGCGCGTGTGCTGTACGCTCACCGCTTGCTCCAGGATCCCGGGTTCACCGTCGAGGACGTGGCCCAACGCCTGGGCTACGCGCAGGTGAAGACGCTGCAGCAGCACGCGCGTGCCTATCTGGGCCTGACAGCGGGTGAGATGCGCCTCTCGTTGACGCCCGAGCAGGCGCTCGAGCAGGTCGCGCAGCGCTTCCTTGCCCCACCACCTCTGGTCTCCGCGGAGGCCTCGTGATGCCCTCGACGAGGACCGTCGTCGTCGTGGACGATGACCCGTCGTTACGGCGGGTTCTGGAGCGGGCGCTGGTCCGCGACGGCTTCAGCGTCTTGAGCGCCGGAAGCGCGGAAGCGGCGTACGCATTGCTCGAAGCACACGCGCCGCACGCACTGCTGCTCGATATCCAGCTGCCGACGATGTCGGGCCTCGCGTTGTACCTCCTGATCGTGCACCGCTGGCCGCACCTCGACGGCCGTATCGCGATCATGACCGGCGACGCGGATGCCGACGACGTGCGCAGCTGGCTGGAGCAGCACCAGTGCACGGTGCTGCGCAAGCCGTTCGACCTGCGGGAAATCTCGGCCTGGCTGGAAAATGGGGTCCCATCGGGCCGGCGGGAGGCGGGCAACGGCTGAGCCATGACTGTGGCGTCCCAGCACGATCCGCTACACGTACTCCGCGAATACCGCGGGCTGGCGCCCTGGAACCTGCGCGACCTGGCCGCCCTGGTTGGTGCCGTGCTCGACGCGTCGGCGATCACGCCGATCAACGCGGCGGCGCGCGCGCAGCCGAGCGAACGCACGATTCGCTTCTACGTCACCAAGGGGTTGGTAAGCCCCCCCGAAGGCCGGGGCACGGCTGCGACCTACTCCTATCGCCATTTCCTCCAGCTGCTCTGCATCAAGCTCCGGCAGATGGAAGGCGCCACGCTGGCCGCGATCACTAAGGACATGCAGGATCAAACCGGCGACGTGCTGGAACGCCGCGCCGCGCAAACACTCGGCTCTTCCCTCCCCGCGCCCGATCGCCTTCCGCTGCAAAGCCCCGGAGGCCCGCCCCGGGGCCGCTCCGGGCGGGCGCTCACCGCTTGGATTGCCCGCGACGCCGTGCGTGACCTGGGGGACCCCAGCACCTGGCGACGTATCCCCTTGGGCCGGGGCATCGAATTGCACGTGGACGCCGCACACCCCCTGGCCCGTGTGGGCCCGGGCGACGCCGTCGTGGCCGATGCCGTCCGGCAAGCGATTACGAAACTCCTGCCGCACGGCTCGGCCTAAAGGAACACCGACACCGGACGGCGGCAGCGAGACCTCTCACCAAGGAGTCACCGATGTCGTCGTGGGTTCTGTTGGTACTGCTGGCGGCGGTGGCCTTATGGGTGATCGGGGCCTACAACGGCCTCATATCCCTCAAGAATCAGACGCTCAACGCCTTCACGCAGATCGACGTCCAGTTGAAGCGCCGGCACGACCTGATCCCCAACCTTGTGAGCGCCGTGCGTGGCGCGATGGACTTTGAAAAGGACACGCTGGAAGCGGTGATTCAGGCCCGCAACCAGGCGGTCCGGGCAAATGCAGCCGGCGCGGGCGGCGTGAAAGAGATCAGCCAGGCGGAAAACGCGTTGTCGGGTGCGCTCTCGCGATTGATGGTGGTGGTCGAGCAATACCCGCAACTCAAGGCGACCGGCAACATCGGTCAGCTCCAGGAAGAGCTGACATCCACCGAGAACAAGGTGGCATTTGCCCGGCAGCTGTACAACGACACGGCGACGCAGTACACCATCAAGCAGCAACAATTCCCCACGTCGCTGGTCGCCGGGTGGGCACACGCCACCCCCGCCGTCTTGTGGGAAATCGACAACACGGTTGAACGCGAAGTGCCGCGGGTCGATCTGTCGCCCAAGCCGAAGTCGTGAGCGACGAGGGTTCGCTCAACCTCTTTCAACAGCAGGACGCGAATCGCCGGCGCACCGTCTGGTTGATCGTCTGCTTCGTGTTGTTCTTCGCCTGGCTGGGGTTCGGCGGAGACTACATCTACTCCCTTTCCACCGCGCACGCCCCGCCCGCGCAGCGACACGATACCTGGTGGTTCGGCGTCGTCATGCTGGGGCTCGGGATCGGCCTGGCGTGGCACGCCTACCGGACCGGAGCGGAAAAGGTGCTGTGGGCCACCGGCGCCGTGGAGGTCACCGCGCCAACCGACGAAGCGACGCGGCAGCTCGTGAACGTCGTCGAGGAAATGGCCATCGCCGCCGGCGTGCCGCGACCGCGGATCTGGCTGGTGCCCGATGCCGATCCCAATGCCTTCGCCACCGGGAACGATCCCCAGCACGGCCACGTCGCCGTCACGCGCGGATTGCTCGATCTGTGCAATCGCGAAGAGCTTCAGGCGGTGATCGGCCACGAGCTCGGGCACATCAAGAATCTCGACGTCCGGCTCATGACGACGCTCGCCGCCCTGGTTGGCGCCGTCCTGCTGATCCGCAACGGCACCAGCCGGATGTTTCTCGGCGGGCGAGGCATGGGCGACCGCGACAACCGCCGCAGCAGCCCCGGCCCGGCCGTCGTCATCCTGCTCGTCGTGTGGATCCTGTCCTGGCTGCTCGCCCCTCTCGTCACGCAGCTCCTCGCCATGGGGGTGAGCCGCAAGCGGGAGTACCTGGCCGACGCCATGGCGGCGCAGTTCACCCGCAACCCGCTCGCACTGGCGCGGGCGCTCGAAAAGATCGAGGGGGCCGGCGCCCCGACCAGCCGAATCAAGAGCGGCGCCGCCCACATGTGCATCGCGGATCCGCTGGGCCGCCGCGTCACCAATCGGGAGGGGATGCTCGCCGACGTCCTGGCGACTCACCCGCCCATGGCGAAGCGCATTGCGATTCTGAAGGGGATGGGCTACGCCCAGCGTAAGCGCGAGGAAGGCGCTCCTTCATGAACGGGTGGCTCCGCCGCCGGGCCCTCCGCACCCTCCACGAATTCCGCGCGCGGCTGGCCCGCTACCAGCTGCAGCAGCGCGGCCATACGCACCAGGCACTGCACCAGGATCCCGTGGTCAACGCGGCGATCGCGGAGCATGCGCGCACGGCCGGGCTGCCGGAGGCCGAAGTGCGACGCCGCGTCGACGCCTACATCGCCGAGATCGTCCCGCACTTCAGCATCCTGTCCTACTACAAGATCGGCTACAACGTCGCCAAGATATTCGTGAACCTGTTGTACAAGATGAGCGTCGACTACCAGGACGAAGCGTCGCTCGCTCGCATCCCCCGGCGCGACGTCGTGGTGTACCTCATGAACCACCGCTCGAACGCCGACTACGTCGTGCTGGCGTACGTACTCGGCGTACGGCGTCCACGTGAGCTACGCAGTCGGGGAATGGGCGAGGGCGTGGCCCCTCGAATACGTATTCAAGTCCTTCGGCGCCTACTTCATCCGGCGCCAGTTCCGCGAGCCCCTGTACCACGCTGTGCTCGAACGCTACGTGCAGCTCATCACGCGCAGCGGTGTGACGCAAGGAATCTTCCCGGAAGGGGGGCTCACGCGCGACGGCCGCCTGCGGCCCCCGAAGCTCGGGCTGCTCGACTACATCTGCCGCACGATCGGCGATCCGGCCTTCACGCGCGACATATGGCTCGTACCGGTCGCCATCAACTACGACCGCGTGCTCGAGGACCGCTCGCTCATCCGCGAGCTGGTCGACGGGGGACGGCGTCCGGGCCGGCTGTCCCAGCTCGTCTCGGTGGGCCGCTACATCACACGCAACGTGGGCCGCCTCCTGACAGGGCGATTGAAGCGGTATGGCCGGGTCGCCGTGAACTTCGGCACGCCGCGTTCCGTGCGCGACTGGCTCGGAACAGCGCCGGCAGGAGTGCTCAATTGGCCCAAGGAGCGGCGCCTTCCGGAGCTCGAGCGCCTCGGCCGGGAGATGATGGACCGCATCGGCGCCATCGTTCCGGTCACGCCGGTGCCTCTGGCGGCGTGTGCTCTCCTCTCGTTTGGGCAGACGGCGGTGCCCCGCACCGCGCTGCTCGAACGCATGGACGAGCTGCGCGATCGACTGCGCGACGTCAACGCCAAGGTCGTGCGTGGAGGCGCCGGGATTGCCGACATTTGGGACCGCGCCTGGCGGATGCTCAAGCTGCGCCGTCTGGTCGTGGAGGACGGCGACAGCCTGGTCGTGATGCCGCACGGGCGCCCGCTGCTCGAGTACTACGCGAATTCGATCGCACACCTGCTTCCGATCCGTCCGCCGCGAATGCCCTTTCACAAGGCGCACGAGCTCGAGACCGATCTTCCCCACCTCAGGCGACCGGAGACGCGATAGGGCCTGATCGCTCGGTGCCCCACACCACTAGGCGGTCAGGTGTGCGACGATTATTTAGAGACCATCCCGAATGCGGAAAACACGACCCATGGGAGTGATCACAGGCTGAGATGAAACGCCCCGCCGAACAGCCGACTGGACGTTACCTCGCGCTCCTCGCCCTCACCGCCCTCGGTATCGTCTACGGGGACATCGGTACCAGCCCGCTGTATGCGGTGCGGGAGGCGTTTCACGGACCGCACGCCATCCCCGTGACTCCCGGGAACGTCCTGGGCGTCCTCTCGTTGATCGTCTGGTCGCTCGTGCTCGTGGTGACGATCAAGTACCACGTCGTCATCATCCGCGCCGACAACAAGGGAGAGGGCGGGGTGCTCGCCCTCATGGCGCTCGTGCAGGGGAGCCGATTGGCGCGCGGTCTGTCGCCGCGCCGGGTGATCGTGTACCTCGGGATTTTTGGGGCCGCGCTCATGTACGCCGACGGCGCCCTCACTCCGGCGATCTCGGTGCTCAGCGCGGTCGAGGGCCTCGAGGTCGCCACGCCCGCGTTCGCCGACTGGATCGTCCCGCTCACGCTCGTGATCCTCGTCGGCCTGTTCCTCGTCCAGAGCCGGGGCACTGCCGGTATCGGCGTCGTGTTCGGACCGGTCACGTTCCTCTGGTTCGCGGCGATCGCAGCGCTCGGCGTGGGTGGGATTCTCCGCGAGCCGGGAGTACTCGCCGCCCTCTCGCCACATCACGCCGTGCGGTTCTTCGCGGAGGATGTGCAGCGCGGCTTCCTGGTGCTGGGCGCCGTGTTTCTGGCCGTCACCGGCGGGGAAACGCTGTACGCCGATCTCGGCCACTTCGGCCATCGGGCGATCCAGCTCGCCTGGTTCACGGTGCCCTTCCCGTCCCTGCTCCTCAACTACTTCGGCCAGGGCGCGCTCCTCTTGAAGGAGCCCGAGAGCGCCGCGAATCCCTTCTACCACCTCGCGCCAGCGTGGTCCCTGTACCCTGTGATCGCACTCGCCACTGCCGCCACGATCATCGCGTCGCAGGCGGTCATCACAGGGGCGTTCTCCCTGACCCGCCAAGCGATCCAGCTCGGCTACAGCCCGCGTATGCGGATCGAGCACACCTCGTCGCGCGAAATGGGACAGATCTACGTTCCGGCGGTCAACTGGGGTCTGATGCTGCTGACGTGCCTCATCGTGCTCGGCTTCCGCACCTCGAGCAACATCGCGGGCGCGTACGGGGTCGCCCTATCCACCCTGATGGTCATCACCACCATGATGTTCTTCGTGATGAGCCGCGATGTCTGGGGGTGGAGTTTCCCGCGGGCCGCCCTCGTGTCCGGCGTATTTCTCATCATCGATCTTCGCGTTCCTGGGTGCCAACGCCCTGAAGATCCCGCACGGCGGCTGGTTCCCGTTGGTCCTGAGCGCGGCGATCTATCTGTTGCTCACCACGTGGAAGCAAGGCCGCGAGATTCTGGCGCGACGCATGCTCGAGAAGTCCGTCCCATTGAAGATGCTGCTCGCCGATCTTGCCGCTGAGCCGCCGGTGCGGGTGCCCGGCACCGCCGTCTTCATGTACGGCAGCGCCGACGGGACGCCGCCACCGTTCGTCCACAACCTGGCCCATAACAAGGTGGTGCACGAAAAGGTGGTGTTCCTCACGGTGATCACGCGCGACGTGCCGCATGTCGCGCCGGCCGACCGGATCGAGGTACGCCGCCTCGGCAAGGGGTTCAACCGTGTGACGGCCCACTACGGGTTCATGGAGGACCCGCAGATCGAGGAGATCCTGGAGGGCTGCAGACCGAAAGGGCTCGACATCCCCATCGCGGGGACGACGTTCTTCCTGGGGCGCGAGACACTGCTCGCGAGTGACCGGCCCGGGATGGCGATCTGGCGCGAGCACCTGTTCAGCTTCATGTCCCGCAACGCGCTGCGCGCAACAGCATACTTTCAGCTGCCGCCAGAACAGGTCTTCGAGGTAGGAGCGCAGGTCGAGCTGTAGAGGCGCTACCCAAGCCAAAGCCCCCGGGACGGCAGGATCGCCGCCCGGGGGCTTTGCACACCGGTTACCCGGAGCCGGGGGATTGCTCCCTCCGTTCTTCATCCTGCCACCGCCGGTTGACTGATGCGTCGCTCGGTAGGGTGTACAGGAGCTCCGGTTTCCATCCCCAAGCAGCCTGGCCGGGCCGCAAGGTTCACCAGCGTGGGTGCTACGGGTCAGATCGGGTCGCGGACCGACCTTCCGCACTGCTCGCCGAGGCACCGAGTCGGCGAGGATGGGGCACGCGACTGGCCCCAACTATCCAAGCCGGAGAGCCGCTCCCGGATCGCCGACCGCCTGAGCCCTTGTTGCATCGGCGGCCTCCCCGGAATTTCCGCTCGGACCCACCTTGCAGGCGTGGCCAAGACGCGAGGTCTCAACCCTTCCCTTCAAAGTGCGTGAGGCCAATATAGGGCCCACTTCCAAGCGCGCAAGTGCCGATGTTTCTTCGGGTTAGCTCATTTGCGTGTGCATCGGCTGTGGATGCTAACGCGCGTTCCCGCTGCTCATTGCAGGGACCGTCCACACGATGTGGATACTCAACTCCACATCGTCCACCCTTTTTCCCCGTCAGTGTTTCGGCGCCGCAGTCGAGGCTCGCGCCGCGAGTCGAAAGCTGCGTACCGCGTCACTCAGGCGGGCAAGTCGATAGGGCGCCCATGCCTTCACGGAATCGACGTGTTGGTACCAGGGGCCGGTGGTGAACTCGCGGTCACAGCGCGCGAGCTCCGTGCGGAGTGCGGCAAGCTCGCGACGCAACTGCGCCGCGAGCGCCGGAACCGAGTCGAGGCGTGTGGTTTCGTGGTGCGCGCCGCTGCAGTGCTGTCTGAGCCGCGTCGCGCGCGAGATGACGAGGTCGGGGGAAGCGTGGACGAGATCGGCTTGAAACATGGCGGCCGCCCCTTCCAGGACGGTCAGCGAGTCGGTGACCCGCCGGATCGCTGCGTTTTGCCGATTGAGCGCCGCCGTGTCGGGCGCCTGAGCGATGAACACCGCCCAGAAAAGCAGGAGCTCCGCCGCCATCTCAGCTGTCTATGCCGACTTCATCGTAGCGGTACGGCTCGTCGGAGTTCGGGGACAGAAAGAGGTACCCGGCACCGCCCGCAGCAAACCAGCCAGCCAGGAGCTGCGTCGAGTGCGGATCTGCCGGCTCGCCGAATAGCGCGCGCAGCCACCGGCGGATGTGTCGCAACTCCGGCGCCCGTCGGCTGAGCATCGCGACGAGAGTCCCGCTCCCCTGCGTCGCGCGCAGGAAGTGCGCAATCGCGTGCACGCGATGGGCAAAGATGTACGCCCGCACTCCCGGTTGATCATACAACAAGGTGCTTTCATACGGGTCCGCGGGGGGCGCGTCCATGCGGGGTCCGAAATAGATGAATACCCGCTCGTCGCCCTCCTTGCGCTCCACCACGGCGGCGGCGGCATCGGGGCTCAGGCGAGCCGCGTGGATCAAGTCGTCTTCGGCGAGGATCCCGACTGCCGCGGTCCATTCGATCACGGCCAGGCCCTGATCGAGGGGACACCCCGCCACGTCGTCGTACGCGAGCAGCCGGGGTGCCGCGCCGGCACGAAGGAAGAAATGGGCGAGCGCGTCGGCCCTGTCCTCGAACGTGCGAGTCTGGCGTGAGGTTGCGGGAACCGTCATAGTGGGATTATAACCCACAGCAGAACCGTCATACAGAGGAGCCTCAATGCGTGGTTTTACCCTGGTTCTGTGCCTGTTCGCAACCGTCGCGGCGGCGCAGCAACCGGTGCCGCCGCTGCCCGACTCGATGCATCCTGAATCGACTCCGCCAGCATTGCCGCCCGTGCCGCCCATCGTCGACTCGGCCCGCGTCGAGTCAACGCCGCCACCACCACCGCCGCCAACCCTGGAGCAGCAGCAGTACATCCAGGGGCTGCGCTCCGTGGGGCGGGGCGTGGCTCAGTTGACCGATGCCGTGAAGCGCGTGAGCAGCTCGCACGGCGACTCGGTTCGATTGAAACAGGCGGCGCAGCGCCTGGCGGGCCTGTGCGGCACGGCCCGCAATTTCATGTCGAGCGGTCGGCCCAAGATGAAGCCCACCGCGTATGCGGACTCGACCGGGATCAAGGCGAAGCGGCTCACCCAGCAGGTCGACAGTCTGATCAAGGCCGCGCCTAACTGCCAGGCGAACGCAGCCCGCCAGCCCGACAGCACGGTGGCAAGCCTGGTGACGCGTCTCAAGGGCTACGATGCGGCGTTGAAGGACTTTCGCGCTGCTGTCGCATTGCCAAACCGCTGACCGACTCAGCGGTGTTGCAATACTGGCTTGAAGCTGTCGCCATATCTCGGGTGACGTTTTTTCGGGTTACGAGAAGCCCCAAAACTCAGCAAAGGGGCTCGCGACGTGAGTGCAATCGACATTGACAGGACTAAGGGGGGCCCCTACTTTTTGCCCCGGTTCAAGCATACGTGGCACCGTCACCGGTTTGTCTGCGCACCGCGAGGACCATTCGTCTCGCGGTTTTTGTTTGAGCCCGTCTCTGGCCGCGGTGACCAGAGCCGTTCTTCCCCGGGGCAGTGCCCCTCGCTCAGAGGTCGGAACAGTATGGCAAAGGGTAAGGTGAAGTGGTTTAACGACGCGAAGGGCTTTGGCTTTATCGCGCAGGAGTCGGGTCCGGACGTGTTCGTCCACTTCACAGCAATTCAGGCCGAGGGCTTCCGCAGCCTCGCAGAAGGCGACACGGTGGAGTTCGAAGTAGCCCAGGGTCCCAAGGGGTTGCAGGCGCAGAACGTTCGCAAGGTCTGAAGGCTCAGCACGTTAGCGAGACGGGCCCGGGCGCACCGGGCCCGTTTTGTTTTCCCACCTTATATTGGCCCTATGTTCCAAATCGGACGGATCCTGTTGCTGCTCGTGCCGGCCGCGCTCGCAGGCCAGCAAGCGCCACCCCAGCCAAAGCCCCCGGTGTACCGCGGCTTCACCCCGGGGATGACGTACCGCAGCTTCGCCGAGCGGGCACGACGACTTGCCGCAGGCGATGCGTTGCGCTGCAAGACCTCGGCGAATACCGCGCAACTCATGGAATGCGGCGCCATGATCCGTGACTCAAGCGACGGGGCACGGTTCTATCTGAGCGGATACATAATTGAAGGAAAGGTCGCCATGGTTTCATTCGGCGACTCCGGCGACGCTCGTCTGCTTGCCGGCACCCGCGAAGACCTGCTGCGCCGGTTCGGCCCAGCGCGGTCCTATCCGACCAAGTTGGAATGGAAGACCGGACCGCGTGTGGCTGCCTTCACCTGGCGCGGGCGCGGTAAGGCACGGTGGTTCTACATCAACTTGAGGGACGACGTGCTGCTGCAGCGCACCTCCCCGTACGCCAAGCGATCGAAATCCTAGGTAGCCGTTCCCGCCGTCAATAGGTCAGGACGATTGCCCCGCTCGCCGGCACGACCTGGCTGGCGAAGTCGCCGCGGTCGCTGTGAGGGCCGGTGTACGGATGCGCGGCGTTGTAGGCGGCGACCGTCGAATTGGCGAACAGGCGGTAGTATCCGATGTGGGCCCGGACTGCCCCCCGCGGCACAACACAGGCGCAGGGCACCGCGGCAGCGCTTCCCGCATTCACCTCCACGGCAATATCGGACGAGGTCGTATTGGTGACGAGCGGAGCGAAGAACCGCTGGCCGCGCACCTCCGCCGTGATGCGCCATGCGCGTTTCCCCGCCTCCCGCCCGACGACCGGCATCTCGCCCTCCACCGGTTCGCCCAGCGGCGGACTGCCAGGCCGCAGCACCCGCCAAGCGAACGCTGCCTGAGACCGGCGGCCGGTCCACACCTTGGCCTGGCCTCCGGGTGCGACCGTATCCATGGGAACCCCATTCCGCACGATCTCAACCGGCTCTACCAGGGAATTACGTGCCCATACCACCTTTCGTCCGATGTAGCCTTCGCGCCCGCCGTACCACACGGCCCCACCGCCGATCACCAGGGCCGCGAACGCCACCCAGCCCATGTCGCGCCAGCGGTTTGAGCGCCCCCCGGCATGCACCTTCCGCTCCACCGTGGCGACCCCGACCAACCGGCTGGAGCCAGCGGCGCGACCCACCTGGAGCGCGGCGAGCACCTCGTCTGCCGACTGAAAGCGATCCTCCGGTTTCTTGGCGAGACAGCGCAGGATGACGTCGGATATCCAGCGGGGGATCTTTGCGTTGACATCGCTCGCGACAGGGGCGGGCTCGGCAAGGTGCTTGCCGACGATCTCCGCGCTCGACTTCCCATCGTAGGGGGGCGTGCCCGTCACCATCTGGAACAGCATGGCGCCGAAAGCGTACAGGTCGCTCCGCCCATCCAGGCTCGCCTGGCCCAGCGCCTGCTCCGGACTCATGTACTGCACCGTGCCCACCGTGAACCCCGTCGCCGTCTGGGCACCACCCCCGACATTCGTGTCGAGCAGCTTCGCGATGCCGAAGTCCACGAGCAACGCCCGGCCAGTTTTCGCCTCCAGCATCACGTTGTCGGGCTTGATGTCCCGATGCACCAGGCCCTGAGCGTGCGCGTGAGACAGGGCCTGGAGTATGGGCTCGGCAATTTTCAGGGAATCGTCGGCCGACATCACTCCGCGCCGCCGCAGCGCGTCGGCCAACGACTCACCGTCGACGAACGGCATGACGTAGTAGGCCAGTCCTTCGCCATCCCCCGTAAAGTGAATGGCGAGGATGGAAGGATGCTGGAGCCGCGCAAGCGCCTTCGCTTCCTGGCGGAAGCGCGCGATCATTCCGGGCGTCCAGGCGATCTCGGGATGAAGCACCTTGCAGGCGAGGCGCCGGTCGAGGTCCACGTCCCACAGCTCGAAGACTTCCGCGAATCCGCCACGGCCCACCAGTCGCTTTACTTCGTACTTGGGACCGAGGGCGCGTGCGAGGCGCACGGCCGGCGCCTCGACGACCTCAGCCGGCGTCGGGGGGGGTACCGCGCGCTCGCTCGAGATCACGGTGGGAGAGGGGCTGCCGCAGGCCGGGCAGAACGCCGAGCCCGTCGGAATGTCGGCGCGGCACGATGGGCACTTCACCTGGGTCGTCACGGCCCAAAGTATTCGCTGCGAGGCCGCCAAGGGCAACAGCGGCGCACCCACAGAGGGTTATCTTGCGCCATGCCCGTCGTGCGCGTGGCCCTCGGCCTCGCCCTCGCCTATGCCGTGCTGGCGCTGCTTGCCTGGCTATTCCAGGACCGCCTCGCCTTCCCAGCACCCCGGGGCGCCGTCCCGGACCCACAACGCCTGGGGATTGCGAACGGCGAGCGCATCGAGCTCACGCTCCACAAGCGGGACCAAGCTCGTCGGGTGGTACCTGCGGGCGAATGGGGTGGCCCGCGGCGCCGCTGCGCCCGGCCTGCTCTGGTTCTACGGCAACGGTGAGAACATCGCGCGGATCTGGCCGATCCTGCGTGAGTTCCAACCCCCTGGTGCGGCGTTGCTGGTGGTGGACTACCCCGGCTACGGGGGAAGCGAAGGGCGGGCCTCGGAGCCGGCCGTCTACGAGGCGGCCGACGCCGCCTTCGCCGCCCTGGCGGGGCGTCCCGAGATCCAGAGGGTGTACGTGTACGGCCGCTCGCTCGGCAGTGCCGTCGCAATCCACACGGCGGCCTCCCACCCGGCCGCCGGGCTCATCCTCGAATCACCCTTCACGAGTGCCGCGGCGATGGCGCGCCTTCACTATGGATTGGTGCCGCGCGTCCTGCTGCGCCTGAAGCTCGACAACGCCCTCACCATTCGGCGGGTCCGCTGCCCTGTCCTGATTTTCCACGGGACCGACGATCGGCTCGTCCCTATTGCCATGGGGCAGACCGTGGCGGCAGCCGCAACTGGCCCGGTTGATTTCGTGACGATTCCGGGAGCGGGCCACAACGACACGTATGATGTCGGCGCGGATGGGTATCGTGATCGGCTGGCGCGATTCGTGGTGGGAGTGCGTTAGGCCCGTCAGATCACGGTGACCGGCACGATGCGGTCTCGCTCAGCGTCAAACTGTCGCTCGGCCTCGTCCAACGCCCGCCGTACGGCCGGCGTATCTGCGTCACCAAACTTCGAGTTCGGTGCCACGCGGCCCGTCAGTTTGCGCACCGCGACCAGCGCGCGGGTGACCTCGCAGCGGTCCGCGTCCGCGTCGGTGTGGCCGGCGATCAGCAGGCTCTCGAATAACGGCAGGCTCTCTCGATCCCCGAGGACGTACAGCGACTCGAGGATCCGCGGGCTCAGGAAGCGACGCAGCATCAAGTCGCCCCGGATCCGCTCGAACAGCCGTACGAGCACGTCCGCGTGCCCCTCGTAGTAGCGTGCCGCCGCTACCGCCGCACCGACGAATGCGTAGTGGGCATTGGGGGTGACCAGATAGCGCTCGAACAGCGGCCACGCGCCTTCCGGGTGCCGTTCAGCCAGCGCAAGGAAAGCAAAGTAGCGCCGCGCGCGCGGCGCGACCGTGTCCGCGACGACGGTGCGAAGCCCCGCCACGCCCCAGCGGACCCCGACAAGCGCCGCCGCCGCCGCGTGCTGCCACCGTTCGAGCTCCGGCACGCGAAACGTCAGGACGTGTCGCTCGAGAAACGCCCGACTGCGATCGAGCAGCGCCAAGAGGCGCCGATCGACCTGCGCCAGCGCCGGCTCCAACGCCAACTCGTTGGTGCGACGGGCGAGCGCGAGCGCATCCCAGCCGAGCCGGTCCAGATCCTGCACGGTCCAGGTGGATTCGAAGGTCACCGCATCACGAGCGGTCAACAGACGCTCCAAGGCGCCCGCGAAGCGGCAGACTCGCAGCACTGCTTCCATGAAGGGCGAAAAATACGCCCCCAGCGTCGCCTGGCGAGGGCGGGGGGAGGCCCGGTGCATGGGGGATCACCTTTTCCACACGTGGAAAATTGTGTGGGCGGGTGTGGACCCAGCGCGGGGTGCCCCAACCCGTTGCCCGCTCCGAGCTTAAGGGGATGGTCATGTTGCAATTCCGTGCCACGGGCCTTAACCTTGCCCGCACCCGACCGACACTGTGATCACTACACGAACCGTCGCTCTCGTCGGCGCCGTGCTTTCGTGCGCGGCGTGCTCCCGCTCCGGCGGGCCGATTGAAATCGGTCTCGCGGGGCCGTTTTCGCAGCCGCGGGGCCTCGCGATGCAGCGGGGTGCACAGCTCGCGATCGACCAAATCAACGCGCGCGGTGGCGTGCGCGGGCGGACTCTGAAACTCCGCCTTGCCGACGACAGCGCCAACGAGGACGCCGCCGTCCGGGTCGCACAGGCGTTCTACGACAACCCCGCCGTCGTGGCCGTCGTCGGCCACCTCACATCAGATGCATCGATCGCCGCCGCCCAGGTGTACGGCGGGGGCTTCAGCCCCATCACCATGATCTCGCCCGCGGCGTCGAGCCCGGACCTGAGCGGAATCAGCCCTTACGTCTTCCGCATCTGTCCGTCGGACTCGAACCACGGTGCAGCCCTGGCGAGGTTCGCCTGGCAAACCCTTGCCGCTCGCCGCGTCGGGATTCTGTTCATCAGTGACGCGTATGGCCGCGGGGTGCGCAGGAGTTTCGCAGCGGATTTCGCGCGTCTGGGCGGCCTCGTGGTGGAGTCGGATCCCTACGTGGCGACCACCGGCTCCCTCGAGCCATACCTGTCCAGGATGCGGCAGGTCGGGATCGACGCCCTGCTTCTTGCGGCTGACCGCAGGGGAGCGGAGCTGGCGCTCCGGGAGCAACGCGCGCTGGGGATCCGCTGGCCCGTGCTCGGCGGCGACGCCCTCACCGGAATCGAGACCGAGGGCACCCTCGCCGAGGGGCTGCGGATCTCCGCCGCCTACCTTCCGGACCGCGCGGGCGAAAAGAACGCCGTCTTCGTCGCCGAGTTTGCACGCGCATATGCGGGCCAGCGCCCCGATCACCGTGCGGCGGGCGCCTACGATGTCGTCAACCTGCTCGCTCAAGCGATCGGCACGGCCGGCCCCGGCCGGCGCGCCGTGCGCGACTATGTGGCGAGCGTCGGCCGCGGACTCCCCGCGTTCGAAGGCGTCACGGGCACTATCGCTTTCGACGACGCGGGCAACGCGCCGTCCAAGGGCGTGCTGATCGCCGTGGTGCGGGGCGGGCGCCTGGTCGCGGAGGTGGGCGAATGATCGCCTTGGATACCATCCGCGCTCGAATCCTGGGCGGCCTGGCGTTGCTCGGATGCGCCAGTATCTGCGGTGCGGCATTCAGTGTGTACACGCTGCGAACCATCCGGCGCTCGGAGGCCGCGCTGCTCGAAACGACCCAACGCACCGGGGACGTGGCGAGCGGGCTCGTGACCGGCGTGTTCCGGCAGATCAACACGGGCCAGCAATATCTCATCACCCCCACGGAGGCACTGCGAGCCCAGTTTCACGATGCAGCGGAGCAAAGTTTTGAATTCGCCCGCGAGCTGAACCGGCTCCCAGGACTGACGTTGGAGCAGCGGCTTACCACCAACAAGATCAGAGAGCTCCGCGCAACCATCGAAGCCGACTACGCGATCGCGCACGCGCTCAATGACCTGAAACGAGTTGAGGCGGCGCGAGCAGCGGCCATCGACGTGCTCAAACCCGCGGCCGAGCTGACCCGCCTGGTGCGCACGTTCTCGGTGGCACTGGCCCAAAACGCGCACCAGTCTCAGCAGCGCGTTGCGGCGCGCACGGCACGCTGGGAGGTGTACCTCTACCTCGGCCTGGCTTCGGTCGTGATCGCCACGGTGCTGGTCGGATACTGGACCCTGCAGTCGGTCGAGGGCCCGTTAGGACGCGTGGTGACGGCGGCCGAGCGGTTCGGCAACGGTGACCTGCGCCCCGTGACCACCGGGCACATGCCGTTGGATATCCAAGTGCTCGCCGATACGATGCGCGTGATGGGAGACCGGCTGCGCGCCATCGTGGCCAATGTGATCAGTGAGTCCGACCGCATTGCCGGCTCGGCGACCGATCTCTCGGCGATCAGTGAAGAGTTGGCTGCGTCTTCGAGCCAGGTATCCACGGCCATGGTGGACATATCACACGGCGCGGAGGAGCAGCGCGCCGAGCTGGCCACGATCGGTGGAGGTCTCGACCGGTTGCGCGTCGCGACGGGCGAGGCCGCAGAAGCCGCGGAGCGCGTCGCTCAGCTCGGCGAAGAGATCCGCACCGTCGCCGACCGCCATCGGGGAAGCGTGGCGGCCGCCTCGACCGTGCTCCTCGACGTGCGGGAGGTCGTGCAGACCACCTCCAAGCAGATCTTGGAGCTCGCCAAGGAGATGGCCGCGATTGACGACTTCGTCGACCTGATCCGCCGGATCTCCTCCCAGACAAACCTGCTGGCGCTGAATGCGGCGATCGAGGCGGCGCGTGCCGGCGAACACGGGCGCGGGTTCGCCGTCGTCGCGGAGGAAGTGCGCCAGCTGGCCGACGAGTCGGCAAGGGCGGCCGAGGACGTTACGCTCACGACGAACGCCATCCGCGATCAGGTCGAAGACGTGACGGCGACCATGGCAGCCGGTACAGCCAAGGTGCGCGGCATCGAGGATGTCGCCGGGGGGGCCGCGCGTGGTCTCGGAGAAATCGCCGCCGCGGTGGAGCAGGTGGAGCAGGCGGCCACGACGGTGGCGGCGACCGCTCAGCAGTACCGGGAAATCACCGAGCGGCTCCAGCAGCAGGCGCAACAGGTCGCCAGCCGCGCCGTGGCGCATGCTTCGAGCGCGCAGCAAGTCACCGCCGCGGCGCAGGAGCAGGGAGCCTCTACCGAGGAGATGGCCGCCTCGGCCGCGCATCTCCTCCAGGCGGCCGAGAAGCTGCGGGGCCTGGTGAAGGGCTTCCGGGTCTAGAGGCCCTCGAGGAGTTGAATCTGGATGCTGACGGCGGCGGCATCTCGATATCCCGGTGCGCTCGCCTTCAGAATGCCGATCCCCAGCAACAGCGCGGAAATGTCGAAATAGGCCACATCAGTGCCCTTCCGGATCGTGACCGTCTTGGGAACGTCCAAGAGAAGTCCCCCGTCCAAGCTCACGGTGACGTCCGCCGGGGCTGGGAACGGGATGCGGACGTAGGTCTGGACCGCCTTGCCGATGCTCAAGCTGATGTCCGAATTGAGCATCAGGGATGGCAGGTCGGTGGAGGCCACCTCCACAGTCATCACCGCATCGTCATAGCTTGGCCCGGGTCCACCGAGATCGTGCGCTGTGAGGACCCCACGGCCAATCTCTAACCCCTCGACCTCGACCATTGTGCTCGACAGCCCCGCGGGAATCGTCACCGTGCTCGTCCTCGCCACCACGATCTTGTCATCACTCGATTTGACCTCGATCGTCAGATCTCTGGTGGTCGGAACCGTCACCGAGAGACCGACCCAGGTCGTGCCGCCCTTCCCGACGGTGATCGAGTCGAACGCCCACCGCAGCTGCGTGGGTGGATTGCCGCTGACGATCACCTCCGTCGAGTCCTTGAACGTCGTGTCCTCGATGAGCGAGGCCACCACATAGGCTGAGCCATTCGCCACGCCCGTCACCAGCCCGGTGCTCGTGACGCTCACGGGCTGCCCGCCGGTGATCGTGTCGAGCCGCGCTATCCACGAGAAGGCCTTCCCCTTGACCGGATAACCGTTCGCGTCGACGGCGGTCGCGGTGAGCTGGATCTTCCCATCGACACCGATGATCACCGGACTCTTGGGGCTGCTGACGATCCCAGCCGTTACTTGATTCACGTGCAGCGTCGCGAAGCCGCGAATCAAGGAGTCGCTCGATGCCGCTGAATCGCCTGCGACAATAACGGCGTCCCCGGGACCGATGAGCGTGACCCGGCCGGTGAGGCGGTCCACCGTGGCAACGCTCGGCGAAGCCGAGGTGAAGCGGATATTCCCGCCGGCGGCGGTGATCACGCCGAAAGCACCCGGACCCGGGCGGCTCACAGAGCCCCCCGTGATGAAGTCGAAGTTGTAGACCACCGAAGCCGTGAGGTCCACGAAGTCCCCGACAGCGGTGACGATGGTATCGGAGGGACTCAACGTGATCGACTGCAAGGCGCGCACGTACAGCCAGGCAGTGTCCGCCACGCTCCCTGCCGAGGCGATGATCATGGTCGAGTCCCCGGCGTGCGCTGTCGCAAGGCCAGTGCTGCTCACGGTCGCAACCGAGGGGTCTGTGGACGTCCACCCGAAGGTCGTGGTCAGCGGGTTTTGCGCGGCGTCGGTAGCAATGGCCGTGTACTGGACGGTCGTGCCATTCTCGATCGTGTCGACCTTGGGCACGATGGCTACCGTGCCGACCGGGATGGTCGGAACGATGTACACCCGTGTCGAGTCTTTGAGATGCGTCGGCGTCTCGGCGACGACCCAGACGCTGTCGGGCACTCCCGGCTTGCCCGTGAAGACGGCTGTGTTGGGCGCCGGATGCGTAACCGCTGCAAGCGATGGGTCGCTCACGCGATAGGCGACCGGTACCCCTGCGATCACTTGTGCGCCGCTGTCGTAGACGAGGGCCTGCAGCGGGAACGGTACGCCCCCGACGGCGGTCGTGTCCCTCGGGGCCAGGGCGATCCATGCCGCCTTCGCGCCCGGGCCGACGTATTGCACCACGAGCGCAGTCGGGGTGGCCACACGGCCGGAGGTGAGGCGTATGGTGGACGAGCCGGTGTACCAGGTGATACCGGCCCCAAAGACACGGACCGAGAGCAGGAAATCCTCGGGGGTCTGGCGCAGCACCACGGTGAGCTTGACCACCGCCGAGTCGCCGTTGGCAGCCATGGCCAGAGGGAGCACGCTGTCGAGGGCTACGGACGCATCGGCGGGGCGCTGGAGGGTGATCTCCAGGCTCTCCGCCTGCACCGCGGTAGACGTAGTTGCAAACGCCGAAAAATTGAGCGCGGCGACCCCCGTACCGTTGGGCCCGGTGAGGGTCTGCTCAGTGCAGGTGATGACAAGTAGAGCCAGCGCACAGCTGGCTCCGATTCTCAGCATTCGACTCACGGCGCCCGTTCAGCGGCGAGACTTCTTCTTCTTCTCCGATTTCTTGGGACTCGCCTTGGCTTTGGCGCCGCGCGCCGCCTTGCGCTTCGCCTTCAACCCGGCATCCACATCCGCCAGTACGCGATCGCCTTCATCAGACCCGATTAGGCCCCGGCGCACTGCGTACCGTACCAGCTCCTCGGCATCCTCCGCCGAAAATTCCCCCATCCCGGCCGCGGCACGGATCGCTATGACAAGCGCGTCCGCAACCGGGCTCCGCAAAACGCTTGCAATGCCGGGGAGGGCTTCGAGCAGCGAGGAAATCTGCGACCCGCCGAGTTCGGCTGGCATCGAATGTGGTTCTCCGACGCTGAAGGTCGCGCCAAGCTACCATGCCCCTGCTGGGGCGTCAAGCAAAACGACACCCCACCCACCCCCGGTTCAACCAATTGCCCCGCCATGCGTTACTGCTCAAACCGTACGATCAGCGACGCCCCATACCCCTGCAGCGACGCCCGGCCGCTCGCTCGGTCGTAGATCCAGCCGGCGTCGTAGCGACCCGCCAGCGCCGCCGACAAGCGATCCGTCAGTCCCGCCAGCAGCCGCAGACCACCGGATGTCAGCCGCCCGCCCAGGTAGTCGGACGGGTTCCATTGGCGGTATGCCACCATCGGCTCCACCCGGACCCGCGGCGCAATCGGGAATGTGAGGCGCAGCTCGCTGTTGAGGACGTTCTCTTTGGTGTCCGGATTCGAGACGCCGCTGGTGTCGCCCGCCAGCCGGTAGAAGTCCCAGGCCGCGAGCGTCAGCGTGGATCGCCCGATGACGCGCACGAACGCGAGCTCGCCGATGACTCTGGTCCCCGGCGCGTACGATCCGCTCGCCAGGGCGGTCGAGCCGCCGTAGGTGTCGGTCGAGAACGTGCTCACGGTCGCGCCAAACAGCAGGCGCGCCTGCCGGCCCAGCACCCGTTCCACACCCGCCCGCACGCGCCCCTCGACCCCGGGCCGGTACGACAGGGCGTCGTCGGCGAATGGCGCGTAGCTGCCCAGATAGCGCACGCTGCCCGACAGGCCGGTGTTCCACCCTCCCACCCGCTGCGCGTAGGCGGCGCCCCCGGTCACTCCAAATGCGGTGCCGGCGTTCGAGACTGGAAACGACAGGTACGTGCTGCCGACCGCGCCGGCCACCTGGTACTGGCTGGTCGATGCCGCGTGCGCACCGGTGGGCAGGTTGAACGACACTGAACCGACCAACCGGTCGCGGCTCATGGTATAGAGCAGGCGGAGCTGGGTGTCCGTCATCCCCGACAACGTTTCCGTGGTGCCCCCGTACGTCTCAACGGTGCCGCTCACGTAGTAGGTCGTCAGGTCCAGCGACATCCTCCGGCCAAGCGGTGCGACCGCGACGAAGGGCACATTCCACTGAGACACGGATTTCGTGCCGATCCCCGGATCAAACGTGTAGCCCCTCATTTCCCAGCCGCTCAGTGCGTTGAAGCGCGCGTACAAAGCGTCCGAGCCCTGCGCGGCAAGGCCGCCTGCCGACCACACGACGGCGAGCGCCACAAGGCTCAGCGTTTGCGGCAACCGCTTCGCTTGGCTCATGGCACCTTGACGGTGATGATGACGCTGCCGACGAGGGCCGCACGGGCCGGTCCGTCGCACGTCGCGGCCTCGCAGACGCGGTCGGTCTCAGTCGAGGGAACCCTGGGCGTGGTGGACGTAGAGACGGCGTCGATCGCGCCCGTGCCCGTCGGTACCGCGCTGTTGATGCCGCTGGCGAGCGTGCCCTGACGGGGCGCCGCGGCCGCGCTGCTCGCGATCGTTGCCGCCAGGTCGGCCGGCGTGACGCTGCTCGCCGCCTGGGCCGCGTCGCTTGCCGCAGCCTGCTGTGCAGCTGCGCTGAAACCGGGATCGAGGCGCGCGGCAGCGCCGAAGAAACCCGCGGCGGCCGCGAAGTCGCCACGGTCCCCCGTTTCGAGGCCGCGACTGTACAGCAGGAACGCCTGGATGTCGCGCGTCGGCCGCTCGCTGATCGCGACCCGTTCGGCTGGGGTCAACGTGATCCCAAGCTTCGCGAGCAGCTGGAAGACCACAGCCTTCTCAATATCGAACAGCGCCTGGAGCCGGTCCGAATTTGAGCCTGACGCCGTCACTTGGGCGTCCGTGGCCCGCACCACCGTTGCGTCCATCCGGAGTTGGGACGAGGGGCCGATGGAGAATTGGCCCTGCACGACCTCCGCCGCCCTGACCAGGCGGCCCGACCGCGCCCCGGTCGCGACGTCGATCCGATCGCTCCGGGCCAATTGCAGCTCATCGAGCAGTGCCTCGAGCCGTGCCCGCTCCACCACCTTGAGCTGGCGAACCCGCGAGAGATCCGTGACGACCAGGGCCGCCAGGCCGCGCTCCAGGGGGCGGAAAGAGCTATCGCTGCCCGTGTAGCGAAACGTCATAACCGCGACGGTATGGGGGTCGGGCGGCGTCTGCGAGATCAGCGATTCGCGCGCGATCGCGTCGCGCGCTGCGGCGCGCAGCTCGAGCCGGGTCAATACTGCGAGCCGTCCGGACAACAGTCGCTGCACACTTCCGCGCGGGTGGGACGCCAGTAATCCCGCGTAGACCGCCCGGGCCGAATCGTATTGCATGAGCCCTTCATAGCTCAGGCCCAGGTACACCTGCGCTTCGACGTTCGCGGGCTGCAGGCGGACCGCCGTTCCGACCGTGCGGCGGGCATCGGCGAACCGGCCGGCGGCATGGTACGCCTTGGCGAGGCGAAGATTCCTGGTGGCGTCAGTGGGGTGCTGCGCCACCTGGGCCTCGAGCGCGGCCAAGGTTTCAGGGGTCGTGCTGCCGGGGGTGGGCCCACCCGCGCAACCGACCAGCAGAAACGCCGCCAGGACGACGGCGACACAGACTGCCGCCTCGTCCCTGAAGGGCGCGAGCATACGTTCAGACCTCAAGCGAATTGGTCACCGATGGAAGAGCGTACATCATAGTGAAATGGGGGGTTACGCGCCGTGACACCCGGGGATCCTTGCGTGTGAGCGCGCTCACGTACCGGGTGACCCATGGCAACGTCTGGAACCGCAGAGAGATACGGCCTTGGGGGGGCTCCTTTGCTCACTTTTCTGTGAAAGGCTAGATTGTGGGTCGGAGGTGCAGGCAACACGTGGGGCGACGCGGCATTAAGGAGTATCGGGCGCCGGAGGCGTTGGCGCTGATCGCGGCAGATCGGGAGCATGATCACCTGGTCTGCCCTTCTTGTGGGACCCGCTCAATACAGCGGGTGCCGCGACGCCGGGGCGCGCGAGACCTGCTCATGGTCGCCCGTTCGGAGCGGATCACCCTGACGTGCCAGAGCTGCAGCCGGCACGCCTCCTACATCGAGCGGGGTCCCGAGCCTACCCGCGACAATACAATGGACCCCCACTCGGCGTCGCCGCCGCACTAGACCGCCGGGTCCCCGGGCCAGGAGAAATCGCAGCGAGTGGCTGGCGACGCCATACAGATGATGGGGACAGTGAGCGAAGTCCTCCCCAACACGACTTTCCGCGTCAAGCTGGAGAACGGCCACGACGTGCTTGCCTACGTGAGTGGCAAGATGCGGAAGAACTACATCCGCATCCTGCAGGGCGACCGCGTGGCGGTGGACCTATCGCCCTACGATCTCACGCGGGGCCGGATCACGTATCGATACAAGTAGGCCCGCAAACCCCGCCCCCACGCATCGATACCGCCTAGCGCCAGGGACCCGCGAGCACCCTTGCTGGTACTATGGAGGGGGCCGTATAGTACCCGCTCGCTGCCGGTACCGGTCGGACCAAGGGCCATCCAAGTATCCACGCCTTTATTGTGGGGTGCACCATTTCAAGACCATGGACGCGCGGCGACGCCGCAGCTGCGGTAACGCTGGCCATCGCCACCGGCATGCTCGCCCCGGCAACCGGGCTCGCCCAGCAGACCGATATCGGGTTTACCATCGGCTACTACAACCCGATCGGGGCGCTCGTCGAGAGCGGCGACAAGTCGATGCCGGCCACGTATTTTCAGCAGCGGCTGCAAGGCACGCCGGCCTTGGGTGGCAACATCACCCTGTGGACCTCCGACCACTGGGGATTCGCGGCCTCCTTTAATGTCTCTCCCAGCGACGTCGCAGTGACCGACACCTCGGGCACGCACGACCACTCGAGCACCGTGCTGCTGGCCTCGGCTCGCGCGATCTACGCGTTCACGCCGCTGCTGTTCAAAGCTCCACCGGGGAAACGCGAGCTCCCCTGGTCCTTCTACGTCGGGGCAGGCCTCGGGAGTTGTGAGCCGAAGCGGCAACGTCTGGGCGAACTACTCCTCCGGTCTCACGGCGCCCGCTGCTCTGCTCAACGTCGGCGTGCGGACCGCGGTAGGTCCGCGGGCCGTGCTGCGGTTTGATGTCGACGACTACGTTTCCCAGGCGCAGTTCGACAAAGGCCTCCCGACCGAGACGGAGGCGCGCATTCACCAGGACCTCATTATCAGCATCACCGTAGCGTACCGGGTGATCCGCTGATGGGCAGAACCAGCATCCTCCCCCGCGTTTGCGTGGCCACGGCGGCCCTGCTACTGGGTGGCTGTATGGGGTCGAACAAGAAGGGCTTCGAAAACTGGAACACCAGCATCCCCGCAAACCACTTCAAGACGATCGCCACGATCGCTGGGGCCACCGGCCGCAATGATCTCCGCATGATGGTACAGGTGCGTCAAGATCTCAACAAAGCAGGCATCAATGCGGTCGCGGCGGGCGGTCGCTGGGAAAGCGTGGTCGAGGCGCTGGGGCAGATCTGCACCTCCGGCTCGGCGCAGGTCGTGGACGGCGTGGTGGTCGTACAATATGACCACTTGGTCATGTACGACTGCCAGACCTCGAAGGCGGCCTTCGAATACCACGGGTCGTCCGAAAAGGGGCTCACCGAGATGACCCAGCGCCTGATCAAGTACCTGAAACGCAAACCCAAGGGCGCATAAGCAATAGTTCCCCCAAAGACAAGAGAGGCCGGGAGCAACTCCCGGCCTCTCTTGCTTCAGGTCTTGGCTTCGCGAAAGCCCTAACTCACTACGATGGATGTCGGAGTCGGGTAGGGCGTCCCGCGCATCACGCCCTGGCTGCGAACCGTCTGCGTGAAGACGATCATCTGTCCACCGTAGCCGCGCAGCAGAGTGTTTACCGACGCGTTGGTCGCCGTTCCATTTAGCACGCCCGTTCCGCTGGTCGCCGCGCAGGCGGCCGCGCCGGCGCACAGGATCACCGCTGCGACGGAGTTGGTCGCGCCCGGCGCCGGCGTACCGGTCGTCGAGCAAGTGGTCACGGCGCAGTTCGTCGCGGACGCCGCCAGCTGGTAGATCGCAATCGAATCGATCGTGCCCGTGGGCGCGTGAACAATGTTGAACGTGTATGCGAGGCTCGTGCTATTGAACGTCCCATTCGCCTCCGGTACTGTATCGGCGGGCGTCGGGAGCACATTCGCGCCCCTTATGGTGTACGCAAACTGGTGTCGTGTCCGTTTCAGATGAGGGCATCGGGCCCTGGACAGGCGGCCCCGACTAGAGCTGCTACCGCGAGCAGGGTGAGTTGAACAGACGTGCGCATCCTAGTCCTCCTTAGGCGTGTGTTTAATAATTGCAATTGCAATCCTGATTACTGTCCTGGTCCGGCCTGGCCCTACATCAGAGGCATTACAGTACTACGTCCTCCCTCACTTGTCGAGGACCCCGGGGCCGGCTCCTGCCCCTCCCGGCCTACCCCGATGGCATGATCCAAGGCCTCCCGGCCTACCCCTATGGTATGATCAAAACCCACCCGATTGGGTTACAATAATAGCCCAAACCCAACACTTGCGCGAACCTAGAGGTGGCTGTAGTTCTAGTGTTGCCGCCGGATTCCCTTGCTACAAGGCCTTTGTCCAACACTTTACGATCGGGGAGCAAATCGACTCATGAGCCGCTATTCTTTACTGCTTGGGTGCCTGATGTTTGCCGGCGCGACTGCCGCCCACGGCCAGATCCGCTGGGCCGTGGACACGAAATCCAGTCTCGCTTGGTGGCAGATGAGCCCCAATCTCAATCACCTCTGGGGCACCACCTGTCCGGGCGACTCCTCGTGGCGTCCGGGCGAGGGCCGAAGCAGCGGGTGGTACATCAATCCCAAGCTCAAGCTCCCCAAGTATGGCTACGCTGGTGTCGACGACACCGTCAACGTTCCGCTGTTTCCGCGTGACCGCGTGTATCCCAACTGCATTGAGGCCGTCCGAGGCGAGGTCGTCGCTCCTGACACCGTCACGTGGCGTGGCACACTCGGCACCGTCCTGGTTAGGGGTGAAACGTTTGTCACCGGCGAGACGATGCGAGACCTGCTGATGCACCAGGTCATGCAGACATCGCAGTTCCCAGACATCTCCTTCTCGCTCGACAGCCTCACCGGTCTGCAGACGACGCGGCGACACGCTGCATCGGCAAGGCGATCGGCGTCCTCACGTTCCGCGACCAGAAGACACCCACGGTCGCCGTGGTGAAGGCGTTCCGCAGCGGAGACGGCATGCGCGTGCTCGCCAAGTGGCGCGTCCCGGCGAAGAACCTGGTTCAGATGACCCCGAAGCTCGAGTACCTGGGTCTCGGACTGAACACCAACATCTGGCATGACTTCTTTATGGGTGCGGACATCGTGTTCCGCCCCGTGGCCGTCCCGCAGGAGGGTAGAGGAAGCAACTAGCGGGAACTTCAGTATCACCATCATAGTACCGGGGGAGTGCGCACCGGGGGAGCAACTGGACATGCGCCGTTATTTCTTGCTGCTTGGGTGTTTGATGTTGGCCGGGCCAGTTGCTGCCCACGGGCAGAACCGTTGGGTGGTGGATACGAAGTCCAGTCTCGCATGGTGGCAGATGAGCCCCAATCTGAATCACCTCTGGGGCACCACCTGTCCGGGCGACTCCTCGTGGCGACCGGGCGAGGGACGAAGCAGCGGCTGGTACATCAACCCCAAGCTGAAGCTCCCCAAGTACGGCTACGCGAACGTGGACGACACGGTGAACGTGCCGCTGTTCCCCCGCGACCGCGTCTATCCCTCGTGCGTCGAGGCGGTCCGGGGGGAAGTTGTCGCCCCCGACACCGTCACGTGGCGTGGGACGCTCGGCACCATCCTGGTGAAGGGGGAGGCGTTCGTCACCGGGGAGTCGATGCGGGACCTTCTGATGCACCAGGTCATGCAAACATCGCAGTTCCCGGATATCGCCTTCTCGCTCGACAGCCTCACTGGTTTGCAAAGACGTGGGGACACGCTGCATGGCAAGGCGATCGGCATCCTCACGTTCCGTGATAACAAGCAACCGACGGTGGCCGTGGTGAAGGCGTTCCACAGTGGGAAGGGGATGCGGGTGCTCGCCAAGTGGCGCGTCCCAGCGTCGGCGCTTCATCAGATGACGCCAAAACTCCACTACCTGGGTCTCGGGTTGAACACCAACATCTGGCACGACTTCTTCATGGGCGCGGACATCGTGTTTATCCCCGTCCCGGTGCTGCCGGAGGGCAATAAGGGCGGCAACTGACCGCGGCGGTCGTGTCGCGGTAGCGCGGGCGCTGGAGTCTTTGCTCCAGCGCCCGCACTTTTTTGCGGCCCTCCCTGAGCCGGCGGTTGACACGTGCCGAGGGGCTCGGCGAACGTTAGCGCGTGACCCTCGCTCTGCTGGGAGCGCTGCTGCTCGTGCCGGTCCAGGGCACGCCCGGCAAGCCGCCCTGGACCCCTCGCACGCTGTCCCCCTTCGACGTCGCCAAGGCTGAGTGGATGCTCCGCAACCGGTTGCCCTGCCTCGGATGCCACGAGCTCGCAGGGGAAGGGGGCCGAATCGGGCCCAGCTTATCCGCAGTTGAAGGGGCGGCGCACTCCGGATCATGTGTACTCGATGATCCGTGACCCCCAAGGCGTCGATCATGCCGCGCGTACCGATGACCCTGGCCACGCTCGACCTGATCGCCAGTTATCTGGTTCAGCGGGAGCCAAGCCAGAGCCCATCGCCGCGCACTCCGGCCCCCGATCCCGGTCCGACGGCCAGCAACCAGGCCGGGGTGACCGAGGTCCTCTATGCCCGGTCCTGCTCGCCCTGCCACGGGGTGCGGGGAGCGGGGGATGGCTACAACGCCCCGTTCCTTCCGGTGCGGCCCACTGCGCACGCTGATGCGACGTACATGTCCCGCAGGTCAGATGATGCGCTGTTCGATGCGATCTACGCCGGCGGCTACATCATGAATCGGAGCAACCGGATGCCTCCGTTCGGGCACACGCTCGCCCGCGAACAGATCTGGTCGTTGGTGCGCTATCTGCGGACGCTGTGCCGGTGCGAGGGGCCTACCTGGTCGCGCGATAACAGATGAGCAAGAAGCGACCGCGTCATTCCGGAGCGGCCCAGGCCGCGCCCGCCCCCGCTCCCCCTCTCCGGGCGGGCGCCCTCCGAAAGGCCGGCCTGCTCGCGTTGGGCACTGCAGTGCTCGTGGCAGGGGTTGTCATCGGGCGCATGGCATACAACCGCGCCGGCCGTCACATCGTGTTCCCGGCGCCGAAGCCCCCTGAGCCGGACGCCAGCGTCACGCAGGCCGATTTCGTTGGGGCCGAAACCTGTGCCTCATGCCATCCAGCGGAGTACGCCGCCTGGAAGCCCTCCACGCACGGACGCGCCGGCGGGCCGCCCGCGGCGCTCGCGAAGGGGCCCTTCAACGGGCGCCCGATGCGGTTTCGCGACGCCGTGGTTACCCCCTCGACCACCGCCGGCGGAGCGTACGTGTTCACCGTGGCGCAGCAAGACCGTCCCACGGTCGTGTTCCAGGTCGACGCCGTCGTGGGGGGGGGCTTCATGGTGGGGGGCGGGACGCAGGCGGCGTTCAGCAAGTTTCCCGACGGAACCCTGCGATTTCTGCCGTTTGACTACTCGCAGGCGGAGCATCTGTGGTTCTGTCAGGCCCGTCCAGGCAATCGCGGGTGGATTCCCGTCACCCCCGCGATCGCCCTGGCCGACTGCGACGCCTGGCCGCCTACCCGAATCCTCGGGAGCTCCGAGCGGTTCCAGTCCTGCCAGCAGTGCCACGGGAGCCAGATCGAGGTGGCGTTTGATTCGGTCGCCACAGCGCTACGACACCCGGTACACGACGTTGGCCATCAACTGCGAATCCTGCCACGGGCCGGGCCGACGCCACGTGGAGATCGCGCGATCCGGGAAGATGGACGCCACTGCAGATATCGGGATGCGCTCGCTCGCGACGCTGACGAAGGACCAGTCGCTCGAGGTCTGCTTCCAATGCCATTCGGTGAAGGCCGCTCTCGAGCCGGGATACCTCCCCGGGAGGCAGCTCGAGGGGCACTTCTCGCTCAAGCTTCCGCAGGTCCTCGACTCGATCTACTACGCCGACGGCCGGACTCGGGTGTTCGCGTACCAGGAGGGCCACCTCTCCAGCGACTGCTACCTCAACGGGTCGATGACGTGCGTCGACTGCCACGATCCTCACAGCCAGCGGTATCGCGACATCAACAGCGCTCCCCTGCCCGGCCGGTTCGACGACGGGCAATGTCTGGATTGCCACGCGAGCAAGGCCGAGTCTCTGGAGCGGCACACCCGTCACCCGCCGTCGTCGCCGGGAAGTCGGTGCGTCTCGTGCCACATGCCGTACCTCCAGGAGTCGAGCGTGGGAGGTCAGATCCGCTACGCCCGATCCGATCACACCATCCCGATCCCGCGACCCGCGTTTGACACGCGCCTCGGCATTGAGAATGCCTGCCAACAGTGCCATCGCAGTCGCACCGCTGAGCAGCTCGAGGCGCAGATCACCGCGTGGTACGGCCAGATCAAGCCTCACGCCGCACCAGTCGCCGGATTGCTTGCGGCCGACAGCGTGAGCGACCCGGCCCGCGCCGCCCGGACGATCCTGTCCACGGTCGATGGACACGCGATGGCGGGAATTGCGGGCCTGGGGCGCATCCTTCGGCGATACGCGAACCCGGACCTGGCCGCGTTCGATGGTGAGACGGTCGAGGGGCTGGAGCGGCTCGCGAAGAGCCCCGACCGGGACGTGCAGGCGCTCGCCCTCGCGACACTGCACCTGCTGCAGGGCTCCGACCCGGGGGTCCGCCGCTTTCTCGTGCGCGAGCTTGGGACCCTCGGGGCCGAGGACGACGCCGTGCGGAACCGTTGGGCTTGGGTTCTGCGCGTTCGAGGTGACGCGTTCCTTGCGGGCGGCAACCACGACGGCGCGCTCGCAGCGTATCGTAAGGCGCTGGAGGTCAAGCCAGCCGATCCTGCTGTGTGGCGGAGCCTCGGTGTGGCGTACAACAGGCTCCGTGACTACAGCAAGGCGATTGAGCACTTCAGACGTAGTCTGGCGCTCCGCCCAAGGCAGCCGCAGGTCCTGGTCGACTTGGGATTCGCGCTCATGCAGCAGGGGGCGCTCGACAGCGCGCGGCAGGCATACCGCCAGGCCATCGCCATCAATCCCTGGGAGCCCGCTGCCTACGCCAACCTGGGGATCGTCGAGCTCAGGGGCGGAGACCTGAGGGCGGCGGTTACCGCCTTGGAGAAGGCCGTCCAGGTTGATCCGGGGCTCGCCAACGCGCATTTCGCGCTCGCGAGCGCGTATGCGCAGCTCGGGGAGCGCGGACCGGCGGCGGCATCAATTCGACGGGGTCTTGAATTCGACCCGAACAACGCGAACGCGCGCCGGATGCTGGACGCGCTCCGAGGACCGTAAGCGCGTGGACGTTTTGGAGCGACCAATTGTGCTGGCACGGTTCCATAGTGGAACTGCCACGCCTTGCACCTCAGGCAGATGTCTTGCGCGACCCTCCAATTGACGGTTAGTTATCGTCAAAACCGGTGTTGGCCAATCGCTTGGGGATCGTTGATCTGGAGGCTCAATCACAATGCGTTCGAACGTGGTCTGCGCGCTGCTTCTCGCCACTCTTTCCAGCGCAGCGTGTACTACCAAGAAGACGGTTACGATGGACGAGCTGAATGCAATGAAGCCCCTGAAAGCGTGGGTCACCGAAAAGGACCAGACCGTCGTACTGGTTTCCGGTCCTCAGGTCGTTGGCGACACGCTGGTTGGGTACATCAACGGCGTGTATGAGGAGATGCCGGCTGCCCAGCTGACGCAGTTGATGGTGGAGACGCCCGCAAAGACGCGCACCTATCTCCTGGTCGGTGGGTATCACGGTTGCCGTGGGTGGAATGATCTACGCGCTCATTGGTGGGAAGGGCGATACAGTGTACGGGGGCCCGGACTACTGCGAAGAGCACCCCGAAGACCCGATTTGCGACTCGCAATGAACACCATAGGAGATCGACCGATGTCACTGAGTTCTCGTTCGATTCAGACGCTGCTGCGGCGCACCGCCGCTGTTGCGTCCCTGTGCCTCCTCTCCACGTTTGCCACGCCTGCGCAGGCCCAGGTGCACATGGTGGTTGACTCCAAGGGTAGCCTCGCCTGGTGGCAGATCGACCCCAATATGGCCCACCTGTGGGGCACCACGTGCCCGCAGGAGCCCTCCTGGCGTGCCGGCGAGGGTCGCAGCGGTGGCTGGACGACCGAAGAGGCCTCCAATGCCAAGACGCTCGCCCACGGATTCAACCAGAAGTCCGACACGATCAACGTCCCGCTCTACCCGCGGCGCAGAATCCGCTACGTCTGCAGCGAAGCGCTTCAGGGTCAGGTCACCCTGCCTGACACGGTGAAGTGGCGCGGGGCGCAGGGACAGGTAACGGTCCGCGTGAAGGACATCGTCACCGGTGAGTCCATGCGCGACAAATACGAGCAAGACGCCGTGCTCTCGGTGGCTGTGTATCCGGACATCAAGTTCACCCTCGACAGCATCGTAAACCCGAGCCGCAAAGGCGACACCACGTGGGCCGTAGGGATGGGCACCTGGACGTTGCGCGGCGTCACGAAGCCGGTCATGGCAGGTCATCAAGTGGTATCCCGACGCCGGCGGTGTGACGCGGGTGCTTGCCAAGTGGAAGATTCCGGTGAAATCGCTGGTGGACGATTACGGTGTCTGGAAGCGAACCCTGGGTCTCGGCGTCATGATGGGCATTTGGAAGAGCCTGTTCATGGGCGTGGACCTGGTGTTGCGCCCCGAGAGCCAGGTACGGATCGGGCAGTAAACCGCTTCACCTGCGCATAGCGACATAACCACGAAATCCCCGCCGGGGCTCCTGCTTCGGCGGGGATCGTCGTTTGGGGGGATGGGACCGATTCCACCGGAACGACGCTGGAATACCACGCCTTCCCCGAATGGACATGAGGGACGTGTGCCCTAGATAGGCGAAACCAGCTACAGCGCGAGGGCCTGGTACCCGCTAGCGCACCGGCGGGGATTGACGGCACGTGGACAGCGCAGAGACCGAGCTGCTATTGGGACGGCGCGGGTGCCTGCTCCCCACGCAGATACCGCATGACCCGCTGCATCATCTGATCGATGCCGACGCCTTTCTCAGGTGATCCGTCGATCGCGTACGCGACCTTCCTGCTCTTACAGTCGTCGAGCTCGAGGCGGTTGTAATCCACGAAGAGCACGCCATCGACGTCCCCGTCGGCGCAGATCGACATCACGGCTTCCCCCCGCGTGTCCCACCGCCCGTACCGGGCCACGCCCTTCCACCCTGAGTCGTTGAGCTGTTTGCGCACGGTCGCCGACATCCGGAGATCCATCCCACGGGTCCCGCCCGCAACGGTCGCGATAACCTTGAACCTGGTGCCGGGAATCCCGGTGTTCGGCGTTTCGACGACCTGCTTGCCTGCGCAACCCGCGAGGCAGGCGAGTGCGCCCACCACCAGCAGGCCGGAGGCGTACGGTGCGCGGAACAGCGTCCTAGAAACGAACAGTCACAGCGACCTCCTCGCGTGGGCTCCATTCACCCTCCTTGAGACACGAGACGCACAGTGGTTCCCCACTGTGCGTCTCGGGTCCAACTTGCACTACCCTCCTGCTAGGCCAAAA
>CAWJMT010000024.1:0-4466 GCA_963844035.1 uncultured Gemmatimonadales bacterium | reverse complement strand
ATTGCACGCGAAAGTGCTCGCGAGCGGCCGCCTCGAGGCGGTGCCATTCGGGCGCTACGGGTGGGGCGAGGACCTGCCGCTCCAGGCGACGTTCCCACTGGGCGGCACCGATGGGTTCCCCGGCCTGGTCCTGGGCGAGCGGCGGGGGAGCCGCGAGGTGCTGGCGGGTCTCCGCCTGCAGTACGCGCTCGGCGGCGGGCTGTTCGTGGAGTTGAGCGGTCAGGGCGGCGCCACCGCCGATGAGGGGGGCGCCATACCGGATTCGATGTGGGTGTGGGGTGGCAGGCTGGGGTTCCGCGTCGACACCCCGGTGGGAAGCCTGCGCTTTGCCTACGGGCACAACTCGCTCGGCCGCGGCAACGCCTTCGTGCGCGTCGGCTCCTGGTGGTGATCCCCTAGGCGGGCCTCCCGGCCTCTGTCGCTTCCCGAATCTCGTTCAGACGTCCGGTCTTCACGTCGAAGATGTACCCGTAGATCGTCACCTTCCGGGAGACCAGTGGATGGTTGCGAATGCGGCGCACGTCCGCGGTCACGCTTTCCGTTTGATTCTTGATCGTGAGCCAGTCGATGTAGCCACCTTCCGCTGACCCCGGGCCGTTCCCCACATCGTGAAAGCCGTCCGGCTGGAGCGTCGCCGTCTCGAGGCTCTGGGCCAGGAGGGCGCGCATCGTTTCGTCGGTGAAGTACTCCTGGCCGCAATTCGTGTGGTGAATGACGAACCATTCCCGTGTGCCCTGCAGCTTGTACGAAATCACCAGCGAGCGGATCGCGTCATCGCTGGCTCGGCCGCCGGCATTGCGGATCACATGGGCGTCGCCTTCAGCCAGCCCGGCGAATTTCGCCGGATCCATACGCGCGTCCATGCAGGTCAGGATCGCAAAGCGACGCGCCGGCGGCATCGGGAGATTGGCCCGGTCCCCAAAGCTTGCGGCATAACGAGCGTTTGCCGCCAGGACTTCGTCGAGCACCTTGCTCACGTATCATCTCCCTTTGGGCGTTGACGTTCCCAGAGCGGTCGCGAATCTACCCAGGCCAGGGTTTGCCGAACAAGGCGTCGAAACCGGCTGGCTGGGGCGTCCGTATGGGGTCACACCTATGCGACCCTTCTTCCATTTCTCGTGTGCCGCCGCTCTGCTCGTGTGGGGAGCCCTCGGCACTCCGGCAGCTGCGCAGGACACCGCGACCGTCGCGGAGCTCAACACCTTCCTGGATCGCTGGCATCACGCCGCGGCGATCGCCGATGAAACGGCCTACTTCGAGGCGCTCGACTCGACCGCGGTGTACCTGGGGACGGACCCCGAGGAGCGGTGGTCGAAGCAGGCATTCCGCGAGTGGGCCAAGCCGCAGTTCGCGAAGAGCTCCGCCTGGGACCTCACCCCCTACGACCGCCACGTCACGCTCGGGCCCGGCGCCGACTTGGCCTGGTTCGACGAGAAGATCAAGTGGTTCGACAAGCGGCTCAATACCTGGATGGGGACCTGGCGGGGGACGGGAGTGGTCCACCGCACCGCGGCGGGATGGCGAATCCTGCAATACAACCTGACCATGGAGCTACCGAACGACCGGCTCGGCGACATTGTCCATCTGCTGCGCGTATCCCGCGCCGTGGACCCGGGCGACCGGAAAGACATCTTAGCGGTCACCCATGAATACCTCCAGGCGCGCGAGACGCAGAATCCGGTGCGGCTGGGGAAGGTGATGGCCCCGGACGCGCGCGTGGGGCTTGTCAGGGGCGATTCGATCGCCCGGAAGGGTTGGCCCTTTGCCATGCGAGTGGCGCGCGACTCCATCCCCGAGGTCACCGTGCTCGGCGACGGCTCCGTCGCCGTCGTCTGGGCGCCATTTTCGTCCTATGAGGGGGCGAAGGTCACGGGGTGCGGACTGGCGCAGTTCCAGCTGATGAAAACACCGCCGGGGTGGCGCATCGCGTCGATCCTGGTGCATCAGCGCGAGGCGTGCGGCGGGTCGGCAACGAAGTGACCTAGCGGAAGTGGAGCCCGATCCCTACGTACGAAATCGACTCGAAGAAGAACTGACCCCACGGCGTGGGTCCCTTGAATGCTTCGAGCAGCAGGCTCCAGGTCCGGCCCAGTCCCTGATGCGCCGGTCCCGGGGGCCCGAGCTCGACCCCCGCCCGCACGCTCCACGACAGCTGCAAATCCGGCTCTTGCCACGACTGCACGTCGAGCGCCGCGACCACGCGCGCCGCTTCGCGGACCCCGGCGTAAAACAGCGGCTGGTGACGGCGGTACTCCACGCCGGCCTGGAACACGCCGTCTTTCATCGGCTGGGGCGCGTGCACGAACACGTAGTCGCCGCCCGCGTACAGCCTCCAGTCCGCGAGGTTGTGCGACAGGAGCAATTGAATCCCGTCGTATGACACGTTGAGCCGCTCGGGGTTTTCCCGCAGCAGGTATTCGTCGCCCAGGTGCGAGCTTTGATGGTGCAGCGCGAGGCGCGTGGAGAAGCTCCCCCGCCGGTAGGTGACCGGCAGACCGACCACGTAGTCCGCGTTGACGAGGTCGGTGGACTGTGCCCCGATTTCGAACTGCGAGAACACCCCTCCTGACAGGTCGATCTGCCAGCCGTCGCCGGGCCGGCGGCCAGGCCACCGCACCAGGCCAAACGTCTCCCCGAGTCCGATGGCCCCGATCTGCCGGTCGAGCACGGGTGAATCGGTCCCCAGGTAGCTGGCCTGGAACTGCGGTTCTTTCAGATCGGCGATGAGGGGGGTGAACATGTAGCCCACGGGGAGAATTTCGGCTCCGCGCGGTGGGGCGCTGTCGGTGCCCAACGCAACGCCCTGCGCCACAGCAGCGGTGGGGGGGAGCAGGCACGAGAGCAGGGCGAGGGCAAGCACGGCACCCTCCCCGCGCGTCACGGCCGCTTGGTCACTTTGCCGATGGCGTTGATCAGGTCGCCCAAGTCGTACGGCTTGAGGACCGACGGCTGGCCGCACTCCTCCAGAAAACGGCGGGTCTCATCGCGCGCGCGGTCGCCGGTGACAAACACGAAGCGGCGCGCCAGCTGGGGCCGCTCGTCCACCAGCTGCTCCCACAGCGCCCGGCCGCCAAGGCGGGGCATCTGGAGGTCGGTGACCACCGCGTCGAATCCCGAGGTGGTGGGTCCGAGCCGCTCGACCGCCTCGAGGCCGTTTTCCACCGCCACCACCTCATGGCCTTCGCGCTCGAGCAGCAGGCGCATCGCCTGGCGGTTCACCGCGTCGTCGTCCACCACCAGGATCCGGAGCTTGGGGAGCGACGGCGTGGTGGCGGTCGTCTGGGCCAGCGGCGAGAGCACGCTCTTCGGGAGGGTGACGATCACTTCCGCGTTGCCGGTCGCACGCGGCCGCAGCCGCAGCGTGCCGCCGGCCGATTGCGCCAGCGCGCGCGCCAGCGCGAACTCGATCTCCCCGCCGCCGCCCTGGGTGAACCGGAACGGCGACACCAGCCGCTGCTCCGCCTCGACGGAGAGCGGCGCGCCCGAGTCGGACAGCCCGATCGTCAGGGATTGCCCGATATCCACCACGGCCACCCGCAGCTCGCGCGGCGGTTGGCTATCCCGCAGGCGGCGGAGCGAAAAATCGAGCAGGCGGGTGAACATTTCGGTGAGCTGGGCCATGGGGCAGGCGACCATCGGGAGGTCGTGGGGGATACTCCGGTCGAGCTTCACCCCCAGCTCGCGCAGCGTCACCTCGCGCTCGGCCAGCACGCCGTTCAGCACCACCGCCGCGTCGGAGGGCTCCGCCGCCCCGATCGGATGCTCGGCCAGCTCCAGGAAGTGCTGCGTGATCTCCGCCGCACGGCGGACCTCGCCGTGCAGCATCATCAGGGCGCGGGCCCGCTCCGGATCGAGCGGGCTGCCGTGCAGCAGGTCCGCCAGCGCGCCGATGGCCGCCAGGCGGTTGTTCAGCGCGTTCAGTACGTTGGCCGACCCCTCATCCAGCGCGACGCGCTTCACCTCGACGGGTGGGGCGGGACGGGTGGGCGCGGGTTTGGGGAGCGTGGGTCCGGTGGGGCGCCGCGCGCTCGCGCGCTGGCGCCCGACCAGGTAGCCGAGCACCCCGCACACCAGACCGCCGAACGCGAACGAAATCCAGAGTTCCATGGCCACCTAAGCTACGCATCTTGGGACGCGCGTCCAACTGGTTGCAGGCAGATCGGCTTGAAATGGGGGGACCGGCGCTCTAGGTTTCTCGGCCCGCCCTGGTGGTGAAATTGGTAGACACGCTGTCTTGAGGGGGCAGTGGCGCAAGCCGTCCCGGTTCGAGTCCGGGCCAGGGCATTCCCAAATGACCGATCTCGGCAGCCCTTCGCGCCCGCCGGCGAATCGCCTCGGTGTGCTCGCCTACTTGCTGCTCGCCATCGGTGCCCTGGTGGGCGCGGTGCGGCGTGGATCACCCGATCACCCCGCCGTCGGGTTCGTCGGTCGCTGGACCGGGCTGGTGGGGCTGGGGTTGTACGCCT
>CAWJMT010000023.1:0-53303 GCA_963844035.1 uncultured Gemmatimonadales bacterium | reverse complement strand
CTGCTGCTGCTGCTGCTTTCGATTGCCAGTTTCGGTTCTCCTCCTGAGAGAAAAGCGAAAGCGGACCCCGTCCGTCCGGGAGCCCGCCGCCAAAAGAGTCATCAGCTATCAACCCTCAGCAGTCAGCGGGCAGCCTCTGAGGGCTGATCGCTGATGGCTGACGGCGCAACTGAATACCCTAAAGCACTCTCGCGAGGCGGCGGGTCGGACGCCAACGGCGCCCGCTTACCGTATTGTGGGCAGCAACTTACCCTCGACGTCGCGGCTCCACAAGACAATTCCCTTCCCCTCCCGCCCCCGGGCGCCCCGCCACGACGGCCGGGTCGTGCTCGAACAACAGCTGCCACCCCTCCCCCTCCGCCCGCCGGTACGCCGGGCGCTTCGTCTCCAGCGTCACCAGCGGCTCGAGGTCGTACCCCATGATCCACGGCGAGCGGCAGGTGGGCGCTCGTCGGCACGACGTCGCCGAGGAAGCAGCCCCGCCTCGCCGCCGCTCTCGATCAGCACCGGAATGGTGGGGGACGTGGCCCGGCGTGGGGAGGAGCCGGATCCCCGGCACGATCTCCACCTCCCCGTCCACCTGGGTGAACGGGACCGACGCGAAGTTGGCCGGCGGATAGCTCGCCTGGGTGCGCTCGTTCGTGTGCGGCGCGAACTCGAGCTCCCGCACCTGCACCACGTAGCGCGCGTTCGGGAAACGAGGGCGACGGAGCCATCCGGCGCCCGGTGGAGGTTGCCGCCGGCGTGATCGAAGTGCAGGTGCGTGTTGACCACCCAGCGCACCTCGGCGGGCGGAAGCCGGCCGCCGAGAGCGCGTCCTCGAGCTGCGTCGGCCCGGCCGCCCGTGTTCTCGACGCCGTAGATGTCGTGGAACTTCGCGATCGTCCTTGTTGCCGATGCCGGTGTCGATCAGGACCAGGCCGGCGTCGTGCTCGACGAGCAGGCAGCGCAGCGCCAGCGGGATGCGGTTGCGCGCGTCGGCGGGGATGCGCCGCTCCCACAGCGGCTTCGGCACCACGCCGAACATCGCGCCGCCGTCGAGGCGCTGCAGGCCGGCGTCGAGGGTCCAGCAGGTCAGGCGGCCGACGGTGAAGACGCGTGCGGCGAGGGCGGATCGCTACAGCGCGGCCAGCTCCTGCCAGGTGCGCGACGCCCCGCTCCGCCGCGCGGCCCAGCAGGCGCCCGCAAGATCCGCGCGGTGGCGAGGGCGTCGCCGGCGGCGCGATGGCGCCGCTCGGTGGTGATGCCGAACAAGTCGATGACGCTGTCCAGATTGCGGCGGCCAGCGTCGGGCAGCAAGCGCGCGGGAGAGCCGGACCGTGCAGAGCGCGGGGGCCCTGGAAGCAGCACGTCGCGGGCCCGCTCGAGCTCCGCGCGCACGAACGACAGGTCGAAGCGCGCGTTGTGCGCCACGAACACGCTGCCCGCCAGCGCTGCCAGCACCGCGTCGGCGATCTCCTCGAACCGCGGCGCGCCGCGCACGGGGCGTCGCTGATGCCGGTGAGCCGGGTGACGAACGGCGAGAGCGGCACGCCGGGATTCACCAGGCAGTCAAATGCGACCGCGGCGTGGTCCCGTCCACGTGCACGATGGCGATCTCCGTGATGCGGCCGCCGGCCCGGGCGCTGCCGCCCGTCGTCTCGACGTCCACCACGGCGTACCGGCACGCACCGAGTCGGGGCTGGCAGCGTCGCTCGCGGTCCCGACGAGCGCCCAGCGGCCCTCGGGCGTCGGCGCCACCCGGGGATCGCCGCCCACCAGCGCCTGGGCAATCTTGGCCGCCAGGGCGCGCGGGGTCGCGCCCAGCCCCAGCACGTCTCGACGCGCGATGCTCGAGGCGGGGCCCGCCTCCAGGTACGCCGCCGCGCGGTTCGCGAGGCTCGAAGCGGGGAACGCGGCGAGCCCGCTCACAGGTCGTCGCGGCGCAGCGGCAGCGTCATGCAGCGCGGGCCGCCCCCGCCCCGCACCAGCTCGCTGCCCTCGATGGTGATGACCGCCCGCTCGCCCGCCGGCCTCCTGCCCGGTCAGCAGGTCCGCCGCCGGAGTGATGCCGAACCCCGCCTGCTCGCATCTCGCGCAGCGTCGCCTCGTTGCGCTCGTACGTCACCACCACCCCGGGCCGGACCGCGAAGAAGTTGCAGCCGCACGACCACTGCTCCCGCTCCTGGTCGGGCGGTTCGACCCGCCGCAGAACACCGGCTCGAGCGGCTGGCCGACGGTGTGCAGCGCCGCGAAGAAGTTCGGCATCTCCTTGACGGCTTGGACCGCTTGCGCCGGTGCAGCACCGCCAGGCGCTCCGGCCCGACGAAGTGCGGCGGGTACACGCACGCACTGCTCGCGTGTCGACCTGCGTGAAGATCATGTCGAGGTGGATCGCCGTGCGCTCCTTGGGCAGCACGACCACGATCACGTCCGTGACGCCGCAGCGCTCGAACAGCAGATCGCACAGCTGATCGAGGGCGGCCGGGGCTGGAGCGCTCGGTGAAGCCGAGCACCACGAGGTCGGGCCGCAGCGGGTGGACGTCGCCGCCCTCGAGCGTGTAGTTGCCGCGCTTCTCCTCCGAGCCGTCGTACAGCATGCCGGCGTTCTCGAGGCGCGGGTGGTAGCGGAACAGCGCCTAGACCAGCAGCTCCTCGGTCCAGCGCACGCCGTAGCGCATCGAGCCGACGACCGCGTGCTCGCCGATCACCATGCCCCACGTCGCGCGTGAAGAACAGGTTCGGCAGCGGCGGCAGCACGTACCCGGTCTCGTTCAGGGCCCGCGCGATCGGGCCCGCCTCCTCGATCGCCCCGTCGATCAGCACGTCCACCAGCTCCTTCGCCGGCAGCGCGGCGAGGCGTCTTGGCGAGAGCGTCCGACGGCACGACGTCGAGCGTCCGGGTCACGAGAAGGTCCCGCACCTCGGGGCGCGCCACGATCTCGGTCGAGCAGACGTGCGGATCTCGTACACCTCGGCGAACCGCTCGAGCACCGCGACCAACCGCCGGTGCTCCCGCTGCGCCTGCTCGAGGTCGATGATGTCGTCGTAGAGGTAGTCCTCGCGGTTCGCCGGGGTGACCGCCGAGCAGCTCCGGCCCGGGGGTGTGAACGAGAACGGCCCGCAAGGGGCCGATTTCGGACGTCACGTGCACGCGCGTCGCCATGAACGAAAGGTAATGCGGAATGCGGAATCCCGAGGGCCGACCTACCGATTGGCCAAGGCGAAACTCAGCGTCTCGAGCTCGAGCGCCATGTTCACCGATTTCACTACCACGTCGCGCGGCACCGTGAGCTGCACCGGCGCGAAGTTGAGGATCGCCTTGACGCCCGCGTGCACCAGGCGGTTGGCCACTTCCTGCGCCGCGTCCGCCGGGGTCACGAGAATGGCGATGTCGCTCGGGTCCCGCTTGAGATCCGCTTCGAGGTGTCTCACGTCGCGCACCACCAATCCGTTCCAGCGTCCGCCGACCTTCTTGGGATCGGTGTCGTAGATCGCCATGACGTTGAAGCCGCGCTGGCGGAACCCCGGATACTGCGCCAGCGCGCTGCCGATGCGGCCCGCCCCGACGAGCACCACGCGATAGGTGCGCTCGAGGCCCAGGATGTCGCGGATCTTGGCAGCCAGCTCGGCCACCGAATACCCCAGGCCGCGCTTTCCAAACGACCCGAAGAACGACAGGTCTTTGCGCACCTGTGCCGACGTTGTGCCCCCCCGGCGGGCAAGCTCTGCCGACGAGACCGTCGTATGTCCCTGGGCTGCAAACTGCTCGAGGAACCGGAGGTACAGCGAGAGGCGGCGGACCGTGCTCTCGGCGATCTTCCGCATATTGTGAACTATTTCACAATACAGGGCTCGCGCGCAAGAGTCGCACAAATACCTCAGGGGCCAGGGTCTCGGGCCGCGCCGCCGGCGGGAGCTCGAGTGCCTTCAAAAGTGCGCTCACCTCCGCCGCCGGCCGGCCCGTCGCCGCCATGACCGCGTTGCGCAACTGCTTGCGCCGACGGCTGAAGCAGGCGGTGACGAACGTCCGAAATGCCGCCGTTTCGGCGGCGGCGATCAATGGAGCGGGGAGCGGCGTGAACCGCACCACCGCGCTGTCCACTCGTGGTGCAGGACGAAACGCGCCGGCCTTCACGACGAACAGCTTCTCGACCCGGCACACCGCCTGAACCCCCACCGAGAGCGCCCCGTAGCGCTTGCTCCCCGGCGCGGCGGCGAGCCGGTCGGCGACCTCGCGCTGCACGAGAAACACGACGCGGGCAGGGAGCGGGGGCGTGAGCGCCTTTTCGATGAGGGGCGAGGTGATGTAGTACGGGATATTTCCGATGACCTTAAAGGCGGGAAGTGGGAAGAGTGCAGGAGGGAAGGGTGAACCAATCCATGCCAGTCGACCTTGAGCGCGTCCCCCTCGACGACCTCACGCTTCCCGCATTCCCGCTTCCCTCTTCCCTCGGCTCCGCTGCCAACCGGCGATCCGTCTCTATCGCGATCACCCGCGAGACGAGCGGCGCCAGGATGCCGGTGAGACTCCCCTCCCCCGGCCCGATTTCGATCACGACGTCGTCCGGCGCCGGATCGAGCGCGGCGACGATCTTGTTCGAGCAGGTTGCGATCGGCGAGAAAGTGCTGGCCGAGGCGCGTCACCCCTTGAGCAGCACCAGGGTGCGGTCGTCGGAGGGCAGGCCGCCGCCGGTGAAGGCGGCGAGATCGGCGTAGATCGCTTCCAGGATTTCCCGTGCCGGCCGGGCGCGCAGCGCGCTGACGTGCGCCAGCACCCGCTCTTCGCCGAAGCGCCCCGGGTTGCTTTCGCCGACGGCATCCACGAGGCCGTCCGTGAACAGGCACAGGATGTCGCGCTTGGGCCGCCACGGGCACTGATGGTCCTCGCCCCGCTTGGGCTCGACGCCGAGCGGGGGACGGGTGGCTTCGAGGCGGGTGGCCGCGCCGGTCGTGCCGTCCACGAGGAACGCGTGGGGGTGGCCCGCGTTGGCGTACGTGAGGCGATGCTCGTTGGCATCGATCATCCCGTAGAACAGCTGCAAAAACATTTCGGTGCGGCCGAGCTCGGGAATCAGCGACTGCTCCAGCCGCTCCAGCGCGTCGCTGGGGGTCGTGGCCGCGGCGGCGTGGATGCCGGAGGCGGCCATGGCGAGTGCCATGATCAGCGCCGAGGCAAAGCCGTGGCTCGTCACGTCGCCGATCATGACGCCGATGCGGTCCCCGTGGAGGTTCAGGAGATTGTAGAAGTCGCCCCCGACCGAGTCGGCCTGGCGGCAGCGCGCCGCGACGTCCACCTTGGCCGCGAGCACCAGCGGCGACGGCAGCAGCTTCAGCTGCAGGTCGTGCGCCAGCTTCATCTCGCTGCGCATCCGTTCCTGATTCACATCGCGCGCCACGAGCCGGGCGTTCTCGATGGCGGCGCCGATCTGATTGGCGATCGAGACCACGAGCTTGCGGTCCCCGGTCGTAAACGCGTCCTCGCCCTCCCGGTCGGTCAGGTTGATGACGCCGATCGGCCGCGACGGGCCGCCGGAGGCGGCGTACACGACCGGGACCGACAGGAACGCCTTCCCTTTGTACTGCCGGCCCTCGGGAGAGCCGGGGTTCTTGGCCGCCAGGTCGGTCGGGTCGTAGCTGATGATCCTCGCCTCGCGGAACACCCGCGCCGCCACCGAGAGCGGGTCGTCGAGCTCGAGCGGCTCCACATCGGCCGGATCCATGCCGCGCGAGGCGACGAGCCGCAGCACGCGCCGCTCCTCGTCGAGCGCGAGCAGGGTGGCCCGGCCGGCCCGCACCACCGTGGAGACCTCCACCAGAATCCGTTGCGCGGCGTCCTCGAGCCGGATCGTATGACCGAGGATCTCGCTGATGCTGTACATCAGATCGATCTCTTCGTACCGGTCCGACAGCTCAGCGGCGACCTGCGCCGGCTTCCTGCTCGGTCGCGAGCACGGAGCCCACGACCTGGGCGAGCGCGCCGCGGCCGCCCGTGCCGGCGCTGCCCTTCCCTTCCCGGATCTCGATCCACACGCCGTCCGCGTCCGGGACCGGCTCGAACCAGGCGGGGCCATCGGGCGTCTTGAGCTGCCGGCCCGCGCGCACGCCGTTCATGGGCGGAGTCCATCCCACCGCGGGCCCGGCGAGGGTCCGCGTCGCGTCTCCGTCCTGGCGCCACACCCGCGAGCGACGCGCCGGAGAGGCGTTCGAGCGCCAGGAGGACGCCGTCGAGCCGGGTCAGCCCGCCAGCAGCGTCAGGCAAACGGCGTTCCCCTTGTCGTTGATGGTGACGTGATCAACGAGGTGACGGAGCACGAACAGGCCCCGGCCGTTCTCCCGCTCGATGTTTTCGGGAAGGGTCGGATCGGGGATCGCCGAGGGATCGAACCCGGCGCCGTCGTCCGCGACATGGATCCGGACCGCTTCGGGCGTGATTTCGATGCGCACGCGCACCATCCGCTTGCGATCGTGGCGGTTGCCGTAGGCGATGGAGTTGGTGAGCGCTTCCGCGAGCGCGGTCCGGAGGTTGAAGGCGACGCGGCGGGGGGACAGCGGGCCCGGCGGGCACGCCTGGGCGATCAGATCGACTGCCGGGCCGACGTATTCGAGCGCCGACGGGACGTCGAGCCACAACTCCACCGTGGGTCCACTCCCCGAACGGCGGACGTCGAGGCGCAGCGGCGTGGTCACGGCCGGCTAGAAGGCGGCGAGCGCTTCCTCGGGGCTCTTGGCGATGGCGAACAGCGTATCGAGCTTGGTGAGCTCGAACAGCGTCCGCAGATCCTCGTTCAGGCCCGCCAGCCGCAGATCCCCGCCCTGCTCACGAATCTTTTTGGAGAGCGACACCAGCACGCCCAGCCCCGAGGAATCGATGTAGCCGGTAGGGGTGAAGTCGATGACGAACTTCCGGGCGCCGCCGTCGAGCGCATCGAGCACCTTCTGCTTCAGCTCCTGACGGTTCCCGACGATCAGCTGGCCGTCCACGCCGACCACCACGACCCCGTGTTTGTCCTTACGCAGACTGAAGCTCATGCGCGCTCCTCGGCTTTGAAGGACGGCGACTCCGCGCCGTGCCACAATATCGTCGGCGGCGGCACCCGGCGACACCCCGGTCGCTGCACCAGTTTGTATGCGGCGTCTGGCGCTGTCAAGTAGTCGCGGCCGCTCAGGTCCGGAACCGTTGACCTTCAGCGCGTTGGCGACGGCGGGATGGACCAGCTGCGACACGTCGCCCCCGTGGCGGGCGACCTCGCGCACCATGCTCGAGCTCAGGTAGGTGAGGTCGAACGCGGGGACGAGAAACACGGTTTCGAGCGTCGGCGCGAGGTGGCGGTTCATGAGCGCCATCTGGAACTCGTACTCGAAGTCGCTGACCGCCCGCAGCCCCCGCACCAGCAGCGATGCACCCACCCGCCGCGCGAAGTCCACGAGCAGCCCGTCGAACGACTGGACCTCGACGGCCGGATGCGCGATGGCCTGCCGGATCAGCCCCACCCGCTCCTCCACCGAGAAGAGCGGCTCCTTGGCGGCGTTGACGGCGACCGCGATGATCACCCGGTCGGCGAACACCAGCGAGCGCCGCACGAGATCCTCGTGTCCGCGCGTGATCGGGTCGAACGACCCGGGGTACAGCGCGATGCGGCTCACGGCGCGTAGATGAACGTGACGCCGGTGTCGCCGTAGCGGCGGGTGTCGTCCCCCGGCATCGGCCGGTCGGCGGCATGCTCGATGGCGAAGACGCGGGCAAAGGGCGTGAGGCGGAACATCGCCACCAGCAGCGCCGCCTGGTCGCCCGCATAGGGTGGGTCCGCGAACGCCACGTCGTACTGCCCGGCGTGCAGCTGCTCGGCGAACTTCAACGCGTCCTGGCGGTGGATCACGGTGCGCTCCTCGACCTTCAGAAGCTTGATGTTCGCGCGCAGGATGGTGAGGGCCGGGCGGTGCACCTCCACGAAGTCGGCGGTGGCGGCGCCGCGCGACAGGGCCTCGAGTCCGAGTGCGCCGGTGCCGGCGTAGAGATCGAGCACCCGCGCCCCGCGGAGCGAGCGTTGCACGATGCTGAACCATGCCTCGCGCACCCGATCGGCGGTGGGCCGCACTTTCAGGCTCGCCGGCGTCTTGAGACGTCGCCCTTTGAATTCGCCAGCGATGATCCGGATCATGGGATCGTTACTTGCTGGGCGCCAGTGCCGCCACGCGCGCCTGGAGGGTGGTGCGCCCCTGCCACTCGTCGCGCTCCAGGCGGAACGCCACGTCGAGCGGCGCGCGCAGCCAGGCGTCGGGGACGACGTCGGCCCACCGGAATCCGATCGCCGGCAGGAGCCCGGACCCGTCGTCCAGGACGAACCGCAGGTGATTCGTCCCCACCCGTTTGGCCGACACGGCGCGCGCGCCCCGCACCCCGAACACCGGGGCGGGATTGCCGGGCCCGCATGGCTCCATGTAGCGCATCAGCTTTTCCAGCTCCTCACTCACCAGACCGAGCGGCAGCTCCAGATCGACGTGCTGAGCGGGCGCCATGTCTTCGGGGCCAAGAAGCTCGCCCGTTACCCGGAGAAACGCAATCCGAAACTCCTCGTAGCGCTCGCGCCGGATCGTGAGGCCCGCCGCCATCGCGTGCCCGCCGTACTTCTCGAGCAGCGGGCCCACCCGCTTGAGCGCCGCATGCAGGTCGAGCCCCGCCACGCTCCGTCCCGAGCCCTTGCCCACGTCGCCATCCCAGGCGATCAGGAAGGTGGGGCGACCATAGCGCTCGACCAGACGCGACGCAACGATGCCGATCACACCCGGATGCCATTCCGCCGACGCCAGCACCAGACCGCGATCGTCGGGTGCGAGAGCCGCGTCCGCCTGCGTGATCGCGTCGTCCAGCATCGCCTGGTCGAGCGCCTGGCGGCGAGCGTTGAGCGTTTCCAGCTCTCGCGCCACGCTGGCCGCCTCATCGGGGTCGTCCGTGAGCAGCAGCCGCACGCCGTCCATCGGATCACCGATCCGTCCCGCGGCGTTGAGCCGGGGTCCGAGGATGAACCCGACGTGGCCCGCGCGCAGCGGCTTGCCGCCGAGGCCCGCGGCATCCACCAGCGCGCGCAGGCCGGTCCAGCGCGAGTCGGCGAGCATCTTGAGCCCATGGCGCACGAGGATGCGGTTCTCGCCCACGAGCGGCACCACATCCGCGACCGTCGCCAGCGCGACGTAGTCGAGGAAGTGCAGCGGCAGGTTGGGGGAGAGCCCGAGGGCGGCCACGAGCGCCTGGGCGAGCTTGAACGCGACGCCGGCGCCGCAGAGATCCTTGTCCTCGGAGGGACAATCGGGCCGGCGCGGGTTCACCACGGCGGCGGCCGGCGGCAGCACGTCACCCGGGAGGTGGTGGTCGGTGACGATGACCTCGCACCCGGCGGCGTTCGCGGCCGCGACGGCCTCGACCGCCGTGATGCCGCAGTCGCACGTGATGATCAGCCCGGCGCGTACGCGCCGGGCTTCGGCGAGCCCCGCCGGCCCGAAGTCGTAGCCGTCGCGCAGCCGATTGGGGACGAAGGCGTGAGCGACCGCGCCGGCCGCGCGCAGCACGCGCGTGAGCAGGGCCGCGGCGCACTGACCGTCCACGTCGTAGTCCCCGTGCACGAGGATGGGGGTACCCGCCGCGCACGGCCGCCGCGACGAGATCGGTCGCGCGCGCCATGTCCGCCCACGCCCGCGGATCACTGAGCCTGTCGAGGTCGGGCCGGAGGAACGCCTTGGCGATGTCCGGGGCGCCCAGGCCGCGCTGCACCAGGAGCGCCGCGAGAGGGAGCGGGATGGAGAGATTGGTGGCCAGCGCGGTGGTGAGAGCCGCATCCGCCGGCGGCGCGATGGTCCAGCGTGCCGGGATCATTCCGGCGAGTACAAGAGCACACCGCACGCTTCGCAGGTTTCGATGGTCGCGCCCCGTTGGATCAGCACGCGGCGCTGCGTGGGTACCGCCGTGTAGCATCGGCCGCACGCGTCGCCATGCAACGCGTACAGCGCGAGCGGCGCCTTGCCGCGCCGGATCTTCTCGTAGCGAGCCAACAACTCCGCGGCCACCGCCGCGGCCGCCGCCTCACGCGCCGCGAGCGCCTGCTCGCGCTCGCTCGCGATCCCGTCGCGCCGTCCCGCGATCCCCTCGCGCCCGGGCGCCTGGGCCGCGCGCAGCTCCTCCAGCGCCCTCTCCGCTTCGGCGGCCCGGCGCTCCGCTTCGGTCACCGCGTCACCGGAGCGCATGAACTCCGCCTCCTCCTTGGCGAGCACGGAGCGCGCGAGGTCGAGCTCGGCCATCAAGGTCGATGCCTCCTTTGCCCCACGCACCCACTCCAGCCGCTGGCGCCGCTGGTCCTGCATGGTTTTGTAGTTCGCGATCTTCCCTTCCATTTCCGAGCGACGGTCGAGCGCGGCCTGGATCGCCCGCCGGGCCGTTTCCAGCGCCCGCTCGGCCGCCGCCACTGCCCCGTCGAGTCCATCCACTTCCGGTGCCAGGGCCGCGAGCGCCGCTTCCGCCGCAGTCACCGCCTGGTCTTTTTCCTGCAGGGCCAACAAAGGCTCAAGTTCCGGGTGCACTACCCCTCCTCGTTAGGATTTCGTTAACGCCTTCCACTTCGGATGTCGCGCGTTCATCTCCGCGCTGAGCTGCTGCTTCTGAATCGCAAGCTTGACCTTTTCCTCTTCACTCGCGAGCGGCAGCTCGCGATCGATCGATTCCACCTGTCGTTGCAAACCCCTCGCCTCGATCCAGCCGACCGCACCGGCCAGGATCTCGTCCGGCAGGCGCGCTCCCAGCCCCTCGGCCCGAAGCTGCTCGAACGTGCGCGCCGCAGTCTCGTCCAGCCGCTCGGGGGAATCCTCCACCAGCGCCTCGAACACGGCCCGGTACGGTGCGAACTCGAAATCGTCGGCGTCGACAGCTTCGAGGACCCGCGCGCGCCACGGCTCGCCTTCGAGCATGAGAAGCAGGAAGGCTTTCTCGGCGCCCGACGGGGCGCCGGTCGGGCGGTCAGGCGGTCTGGCGGTCGACTGGTCACTCCGAGCTTCTGACCGGCTGACCGCCTGACCGGCTGACCGCCGCCTTGTGCCTCCCGCTCCAACACATCCTTCCGGACTCCCGCCGCCTCCGCGGCACGCGAGAGGTACAGCTCCCGGGTGATCCCGTCCCGCGCCGCGCGGATCGTCGGCAGCAAGCGGTCGAGCGCGCGCCTTCGCCCCGGGAGCGACGCGAAGAACCCTTTGCGGTCGAGGATCTGGATCTTGCGCTCGAACAGGTCCACCCCGTCCTTCAGCAGGTCGGTCAGTGCCTTGACCCCGTGCCGCTGCACGATGGTGTCGGGATCTTCCCCCTCCGGCAGCGTCGCCACGGTCACGCGCAATCCGTGCCGCAGCAGCTCGTCGCCGGCGCGGAACGTGGCGCGGAGACCGGCGTCGTCCGAGTCGTAGAGCAGGATCACGTGCGACGTATAGCGCGTGAGCAGCTGCGCCTGCTCCGCGCTCAAGCCGGTGCCGAGCGGTGCAACGACCTCCTCGAGCCCGGCGAGCGCCAGCCGCAACACGTCGAAGTAGCCCTCCACCACAATTGCGCGCTCGGCCTTGCGGATCGCGTGCTTCGCGGCGTGCAGGTTGTAGAGCAGCGTTCCCTTGTGAAAGATCGGCGTATCGGGCGAGTTCAAATACTTGGGCTCGCCCGGGCCGAGGATCCGGCCGCCGAACGCGATCACCCGCGCGCGCAGGTCGTGAATCGGAAACAGCAGCCGTCCCCGGAACCGGGGGATGACGCTGCCGTCATCTCTCTTCACCGCCAAGCCCGCCTCGAGCAACACCGGATCGCGCACGCCCAAGCTTTTCATCGCGTCGAACAACGCCGTGCCGCGCGGGGCGTAGCCGAGCCCGAGCGGCAGGACCGTCTCCAGATCGAGCTGCCGGGACACGAGGTACTGCCGGGCGACCTCCGCCTCGGGGCTCTCCCGCAGCTGGCGGGCAAACCAGTCGGCGGCCAGCGCGACCGCCCCGAACAGCGGCTCGTGCGGGTCCGCCCCGCCGCCCGAGCTGCTCCGCTCCGGCACGGTGATCCCCGATCGCCGGGCCGCCTCGCGCACCGCCGTCGGATAATCCATCCCGAGCTTTTTCATGAAGAAGCTGAACACGTCGCCCGCTTCGTGGCAGACGTAGCAGTAGAACATTCCCTTCTTCGGGATGACCGCGAAGTTGCGGTGCGTGCCGCCGTGGAACGGGCAGGGCCCGCGGTAGTCCGCGCCGGTGCGCTTCAATTCCACGTGCTCGCCCACGATGCCGACGAGATCGGCGGCATCGCGCACTTGCTCGATGATTTCGTCGGGAATCATGCTCAGCGGCGGAACTCCAGCACCGTCACGCCCGCACCACCCTGGTTCGCGGGGGCGAACGCAAACCGCTCCACCCGCTTGTCACCGGCGGCGATCTCCTGCACCAGCCGGCGCACGGCACCCGTGCCCTTGCCGTGGATCACCCGCAGGTATGGCAGCTCAGCAAGGACGGCGTCGTCGATCGCCCGGATCAACACGGCCTCGGCCTCGTCGACGCGCAGGCCGCGGAGAGAAATCTCCGTGGGAGCGATGGTCTCAACTTCGGTGGACGGTACCCGGGCGGTCGGGCGGGTGGAAAGCGGGCGGTCGGGCGGTCAGGCGGTCGGGCGACCGACGGCGCCGCAGCCGCCGCAGCTCTTCCAGCGACAGCCACCCTTCCCCCTTCCCCCTTCCCTCTTCCCTCGTCTCAGTGTCGGTCTCCGCAAGCGCACTCTCGACCAACCGCCTCGCCTCCTTCGCGGTCGCTTCGTCTACCGCGGCACGCGCCAAGCCCAGCGCCTCCTCGACGCGCCGCCGTGCCTCGAGCAGATACGCGCGCGTCTGTTCGCGCGCCTGGCTGTCGAGGGCCCGCGCCCGGTCGCGCACGTCGCGTTCGCTTTGCTCGAGCGCCGCCCCTCGCGTTTCGAGGATGTCTCGCTCGACGCGCGTAGCCTCCTCCGCCGCCCGCAACGCGGTGTCGCGTTCCTCAAGCTCCTTCGTTCTCGCTTCGACCGCCGCGAGCAACGCATCGAGGGTGCGCTCCGTCTCCGGTAAGGTGCGCTCCGCCTCCGCCAGGATTGCTTCGTCCACTCCCAGCCGGCGCGCGATTGCCAATCCGTACGAGCGCCCCGGCACGCCCTTCAAGAGCCGGTACGTCGGCGTCAGGGTCTGTGCGTCGAACTGGAGCGAGCCGTTCACGATCCCCACCGTCTCGGCGGCCAGCCGCTTGAGCGCCCCCAAGTGCGTGGTCGCGAGCGTGACGACACGCCGGCGGGTGAGCGTGCGCAGCACCGCGGCCGCGAGCGCCGCTCCCTCGGCCGGGTCCGTGCCGCTGCCGATTTCGTCGAGCAGCACGAGGGTTCCTGGACCGGAACGCTCGAGCAGGTCGCGGAGCGCCGCCACGTGGGCCGAAAACGTCGAGAGGCTCTCGGCAATCGACTGCCGGTCACCGATGTCGGCGCATACGTCGCGGAACACCGGCAGCTCGGAATCGGGGCCAAGCGGCGGGATGATGCCGCTCTGCGCCAGCAGGCAGATCAATCCGACGGCCTTGATCAGCACCGTCTTGCCGCCGGTATTCGGGCCGGAGATGAGCAGCGTGAATTCGTCAGGGGCAAACGTCAGGTCGAACGGCACCACCGCGATCGCGCCGCCGACCAGCAGCGGGTGCCGCGCACTCCGCATCTTGAGCGGCCCGGTGCCGATGACCGGCGCGAACCCGTTCACCTCGATCGCGTAGCGCGCCCGTGCGCAGAGGTCGTCGAACGCGACGCACATCTCCCAGGCAGCCGCGATGGCGTCGTGGTGTGGACGCAGCCGGTCGGTCAGCTCGCGCAACACCAGCATCACCTCGCGTTGCTCCTGCACCTCGTGCGCGCGCAGCTCGTTGCCGAGCTGCACCGCTTCGGGCGGCTCCACGAACACCGTCGCGCCCGTCGCGGACTCGTCGTGGACGATCCCGCCGATATGGCCGCGCGACGTGCTGCGCACCGGCACCACATAGCGGCCCCCGCGCACGGTGACGGCGGCGTCGGGAGCCCGCTCCCGGTCGTCGAGGGCTCCGAGCAGCGCCTCGAGCTTGGCGATCAGGCGCTGGCGGGTCTCGCGCACCGCCTGCCGCGCGCGCGCCAGTCCGCGGGAGGCCCCGTCGCGCACGCTGCCATCCGCATCGAGCGATTCCTGGAGACGCGTCTCGAGATCCTTGGGGAGCGGCGCCGCGCGCAGCGTCGCCACCCGGGGGGCGTCGGGCGCGAGGCGCGCCAACTCGGCCGCCACCAGGCGGGCTGGCGGCGAGGGCACCCCCGACCTGCGACAGGGCGAGACCCTCGAGCACGCTGCCCGGCACCGCGAGCAGGTCGAGTGTCGCAGCGATGTCGGCGACGGGTTCGGCGCGGATGGAATCGTCGGAGAGGATGCGGGCCGCCAGCTCGGCGACCTGGGCGAGCGCTGCCCGGACGGTCTCGGCATCGGTGGCGGGACTGCGGGCGCGGATTCGATCGGCCCCGAGCGTGCAGACGGCGTGCGCTGCCACGCGCTCCAGTGCGCCAGGAAACTCGAGGGTCTCCAGCACGGAGGGGGCGGCCCCTCCACCCACGCTCATACGGCCGCCGCCAGCTCCTCGCGAACGATCTGGTTCACGATTTTTCCGTCCGCCCGGCCTTTGAACTGCGGCATCACCTGCCCCATCACCTTCCCTAAGTCGTTCGCCCCGCCGCTGATAGCCGCCCGGACCGCGCGACGAATCTCCTCCGGGTCCACTGCGGCCGGCAGGAACGCTTCCAGCGCCTTCACTTCCCCGAGCTCCTGCTCCGCGCGGTCAGGACGTTTACCGGCGGTGTAGGCTTCCGCGGCTTCGCGACGCCGCTTGATACCGCGGCGCAACACTTCACCCACCTCGTCGTCGGTGGCGGGGTGCTGCAGCTCGAATTCGCGGTTCTTGATATCTGCGAGGATCGTGGAGAGGAGGATGGTGCGCGCCGCGTCACGTTTTTTTCGGGCTTGGTCCATCGCGCCGCGCAGCTGTTCAGACAGGCTTGGCACTCTTAGACCGGGCGGGGGCGTGGACGCCGACCCTTGCGACGCGCCGCGTTCATTTTGCGTTTCTTGCGCTCGCTTGGCTTCTCATAGTGGCGGTGCCTTCGGAGGTCGGAGAGGATCCCCGCCTTCTCGCACTTCTTCTTGAATCGCTTGAGCGCCCGCTCAAAGCTCTCGTCATCATGAATGATGACTTCCGACATTGTTCGCTGCTGACGAAGAGGGACATGAAAAGTTAGCCGCGCCGTTTGGCGGTCGCAAGGGTTTTCACCCCGGGGGCCACTGCATCGCCCTGCCACCGAGCAGGTGCAGGTGGATGTGAACCACCGTCTGCCCGCCGTGCGCGTTCGTGTTCATCACGACGCGGTAGCCCCGATCGGCGATGCCCAGTTCGCGGGCGAGGTCGCGCGCAAACGTCAGCATCGCGCCGAGCAGCGCGGGATCGTTCGCCTCGTTGAGCGAGCCGATGTGCTGCGTGGGAATCACCAGCAGATGGGTCGGGGCCTGGGGGTTGATGTCCTTGAAGGCGAGCAACCCCCCCTGCCGCTTCACCACGGTGGCCGGGATCTCGCCCGCCACGATCTTGCAAAACAAGCAGGCCGTCATCGCCCCCGCCTATGCACGAAAGGCGCGCCGGATGTCGTCCCACAGTTTCTTGCCCGCGCCCTCCTCGGTGGGTGGCGCGCTCTCGACTTCCGCCAACTGATCGAGCAGCGCACGCTGCTCAGCCGTGAGGCGGGTGGGCGTCCACACGTGCACGCGCACGTGCACATCGCCTCGTCCCCCTTCACCCAACCGCGGCAGTCCCTTGCCGCGAATGCGGTAGACGGTGCCGGTCTGCGTGCCCGCCTGAATTTTCAATACGGTGTCACCGTAGGGCGTCGGCACCATCACCTCCGCACCGAGCGCCGCCTGCGTGAAGGACAGCGGCAGATCGTACACCAGGTCGTCGCCGCGCCGCTCGAAGCGCCGGTCTTCCGCGATCTCGAGCACGGCGATCAGGTCGCCCGCGGGTCCGTTCCGCGGCCCGGGCACGCCCTGGCCCCGCACCGTGAGATAGTGATGGTCGGCGACGCCGGCCGGGACGTCGATCTGCACCGACTTCTCGGTCTTCACGCGGCCGTCCCCCTGGCACTTGGGACAGGGGTGCGCGACCACCGTGCCCTCGCCGCCGCATTTCGGGCACGGCGAGACCGAGAGAAATTGGCCGAACGCTGAGCGGGCGCTGCGCCGCACTTCCCCCGCCCCGCCGCAGGTGTCGCAGGTGGTGGGGCGAGTCCCGTCGCGCGAGCCCGTCCCGCCGCACTCGGTGCACCGGTCCAACGTGCGGACCTTGACCGTTTTCGACGTGCCGGTCGCGATGTCGGCGAGGGTCAGCTGCAGCGTGACCTTGAGGTCGGCGCCGCGCCGCTGATCCCGCCTGGGACCCTCGCCGCCGCCGCCGAAGAAGGCGTCGAGCCCACCCAGGCCGCCGAAGTCGCGCATGAAGACGCTGAGCGCTTCCGACAGATCGAACGGGCTGGAACCCCTGGCCGCCCCCGCCGCCGCGTAACCCCTGCTCGCCGTACCGATCGTAGACCGCGCGCTTCTCGGGATCGCTCAGCACTTCGTAGGCGGCGGTGATCTGCTTGAACCGCTCCTCCGATTGCTTGTCCCCGTTGTTCCGGTCGGGGTGATACTTCATCGCGAGCCCGCGATAGGCCTTCTTGATGTCGGCCTCGCCCGCGTCGCGCGCGACGCCCAATATCGCGTAGTAGTCGTTCGCGGTGCTCACTGCAGCAGCTCTCCCACCAGGCGGCTCGTGTGATCCACCAGCGCGACGATCTTGTCGTACGGCATGCGCGTGGGGCCCATGACGCCGATGACGCCGCTCAACGGCCCGATACGGTAGGACGAGGTCACGAGCGTGAACGGCACCAGCTTGGGGTCTTCATGCTCCGCGCCGATCGTGATGGTCAACCCGCCACCCAGCCGGTGCGCGAGCGCATCGCGCAGCAGCTCGCGCTGCTCCGTGACCCGGATCAGCCCCTGCATCCCTTCCCGCGTGGCGAACTCCGGTTGGCCCGCAAGCAGCTGGGCGCTGCCGAGCAGCACGCCGCTCCCGTCGCCGTTCCCCACTCCCACCGACGGGACATCGAACAGCTCGTCCGCCTCCTGAATGAAAATATTGATCAGCTCGCTCGAGCCGGGATCCGACCCCGCATCCCGCAACCGCTCCGACAGCGTCGCGCGGATCTCCCGCAGCTTGAGACCGGCGAGCCGTCCGTTCAGCACCACCGCCACCTCGATCACTGTCTGCGGCTCGAGCTGCGTCGGCACCTCGACGAAAATCGTGCGCACGGCGCCGCTCTTGAGCGTCAACACCAGCAACAGGCGCTCGGACGAGACCTGCAGCAGCTCGAGGCGCTCCAGGACGGTCTCATCGAGCGACGGGCTCACCGCCATCCCCAACTCTTTCGTGAGCACGCCGAGCACCTGAGCGGCACGCGCCAAGATCTGGTCCACCGCGTTCCGCTCGCCCCCCAGCTCCTCGCGAATCTGATGCGAGTCGGAGCGCGAGACCTGCGGCAGCCGCATGAATGAGTCGACGTACAACCGATAGGCGAGGTCGGTGGGGACCCGGCCGGCGGAGGTGTGGGGGTGATAGAGGTAGCCCTTCTCCTCCAGCTCACTCATCGTGTTGCGAATCGTGGCCGCGGAGAGGCCCATGCCGGAACGCTGCGCGATCGTACGGCTACCGGCAGGTTCGGCGGTCTCGACGTAGGTCTCGATGACGGCTTCGAGTACCTGACGCTCGCGTTCGGAGAGAGTGGCTGTCATAGTTGGTCCAACCTATTAGTGGCAAACAATTTACAAAATTGCCGTTGGCCCGGTCAAGTCACGCACCAAGGCGTCGAGCCGGAGCCACCCTTCGGGCGTGCAGCGAATGCGGTCCCCTGCTACCTCGAACCCAGCCCTGCCGAATCCAGGCGGGAAGGCGGGAAGGCGGGAAGGCGGACGACGGCAAGCCCGCGTCGGTGCGCAACCCGAGATAGACACGTTCCAGTTCCCGCTGCTCTGGAGTCAGCACTTCTTCGCGACTCAACAACCGTGCGACCTCCGCTGATCGCGCTGCGGTAGGCCTCCCATTGGGGGACGTTCCAGCGCCGCGCACGGCCGTCAAATGAATGCGCTGCGGGCCCTAGTCCAACGTACTCACGCCCGGTCCAGTACGCAGAGTTGTGGCGCGACCGGCGAGCCGTCCCGGCACGCATTCGATACCTCATAGAAATGATAGCCCGCGCGCCGAGAGTCGCTCATGGGCGAGCAGGTACTCCGCGGCGTAGCGCTCGTCATCGGGCGCGGACGTGGCGCCGCGAGAGATCCAGCGCGCCAGCGGTGTGCGCTCTTCGACGGTGAGTCCGTACAACGACAGGTGCGAGGGATCGAGGGAGAGGGCGGCATCCAAGTCGCGCGACCAGTCGCGCTCGCAGCTCGACCGGCAGCGCGAAAATCAGGTCGAGCGAGATGTTGTCGATCCCCGCCGACCGGAGCGTGCGCAGCGCCTCACCGATCCGCGCGGCGTCGTGCGAGCGGTGCATCCATTGGAGCACGCGATCGTCGAATGACTGAGCACCGAGCGACACGCGGTTGACACCGGCCCGGCGCCATTCCCGAGCCGCCGCGGGGGTCACGTCCTCCGGATTGGCTTCGAGCGTGACTTCAACTCGCGTCGCGCGTCGCCGAAGACGATGCGGCATCGAGCAGCGACCGCAGCAGGCCGCTCAGCGCGTCGGCGCCGAGCAGTGAGGGCGTGCCGCCACCGAAGTAGAGGGTTTCGAGGCCCACCGGAGCCCCGGGGCGTGGCCCCGGGGCGAACCCACCCGGACTCGACCACCGACCGCAGCTCCCGTTGCACGCACTCCACGTACTCCTGTCGCCGGAATGCGCTTGCGCACCGCGATCGAGAAGTCGCAGTAGGAGCAGCGGCGGACGCAGAAGGGGACGTGGACGTAGAGGTGGCGCACGGAGGGAACGTAACGGGAGCGGAGGAGTGGTGGGTGGGTTCGACCACGGGGATCCCGCGGGACCCCGGGGTGCGACTCGGAGCCCGCGTCCTAACCCCGCGGCACCGCCGCGGGGTGAGCCTCACGCCTAGCCGGGATGCGATCTGGGTGCGCGGAAACTGCCGTCGCGACGTAGACCCGCGTCGCGGCCGACGTGGTCTCGGGACAGTGATCCCGCGTAGTAGCCGCGACACCACCGTACGCGCTGCCCATCGCGTCCCGTGCAACATTGACGCGCCGGCCGATTCGGACTTGGCCTCACGGAAGAAGGACGCGAGCGCCACCGCGGGTGGGAAGCTCACCAGCACGTGGACGTGGTCGGTGAGGACGGCCTGCGCATGCACCCGCACGCCTGTGCGACTCGCCGGCGTTCAGAATGCTGTCAGCGATGAGCGGCACGTCGCCTTGCGTATCTGGGCCACCCGCCGCCACGTGTGCCATGTGACGTGCGCGTAAAGCCCGCAGCGCGCGATGGCTACTGCCACTCACCAGCCTCCAGCCGTTCGGGTGGGTTTACCCCGGGCGACGCCCCGGGGTTCATGCGCGCACCTCGACGCTCGCAGGCGGGGCCCCCGACCCTACACCAGCTCGAACACCATCCCCGGGCTCTGCCGCACGACGCCGCGGAGCTCGAGCTCCGTCAGCGCGGTCAACACGTCGGCGGTCGCCACGGCCGCTACGGGCTCAACCGCGGCCACGAGGGCGTCCACGTGACGTGCCTCCTGGTGCAGCGCCTGCCACAAGGCGAGCTGCAGGCCCGTCAGGTCCGGTGGAGACGACCGCGTGGACGCGGCGGCCGGCTCCCCGGAACGCGGCGTCGCGACGGATCCGAGGCCGAGCTCCTCGAGAATATCCTCGGGACACAGCGCCGGCTTCGCGCCCTGCTGAATGAGCTTGTTGCAGCCGAGCGACGTGGGGCTCGTGATCGGGCCCGGGACGGCCAACACCGCCCTGCCCTGCTCGAGCGCGCAATCGGCGGTGATCAACGCGCCCGAGCCGGGCGCCGCTTCCACGACGACCGTCACGCCCGCGAGCCCGCTGATCAGGCGGTTGCGCCGCGGGAAGGCGCCGGCGTGCGGCCGCTCGCCCGGCGGCAGCTCCGTGACGAGACAGCCGTGCGCGATCATGCGATCGTACAACGCGCGATTGGCGGCAGGGTACACGACGCCAAATCCGTTGGCGAGCACGCCGACCGTGCCGCCACCCGCATCGAGCGCGGCCGCGTGGGCGACGGCGTCGAGCCCGCGGGCCATCCCGCTCACCACCACCGCGCGTCGCAACCCGCCGGCGAGGAGACGGGCCGCTGTCGCACCGTACGCAGAATGGTCGCGGCTCCCGACCACCGCCGCGGCGGGCCGCGCGAGCAGCGTCAGATCTCCCCACGCATACAGCAGCGCCGGCGGGTCGGGAATCTCGGCCAACAAGGAGGGGAACCCCGGGTCGCCGGCGAGCAGCACGGTCGCACCGAGCCGATCGAGGGTGTCCAGGGTGTCATGCCCCGATCGCAGCGAGACGCCCCGAATCGCGGTGGCGGCTGCGCGACTGAAGCCGGGGAGCGCCGCGATCGCGCCGTGCGGGGCCTGCAAGACGGCACCGGCGCTCGCGAATGCCCTGACCAGCGTGCGCAACCGCGCGGCGCCGATCCCCGGGATCTGAGCGAGTGCTAGATAGGCCGCGAGGTCGTCGCGACTCCGGCCCGCAGGATCTGCCACAAGGTCTCGAGCAGCTCTGGGAGGCCCGCCTGCGCCACGGCGGAAATGGCGCGCACGGGCGCATCGCCCTGAGTGCGCAGTGTCGGCAGGGGCGCGCCCGGCGGCAGGAGGTCGAGCTTGGTCAGGACGGCGACATGCGGCTTGGCGCTGAGATCCTCGCTGTAGAGCGCCGCCTCCTGCATCAACAAGTCGTACGTGTGTTGTGGGTCCGGACTGTCGAGCGGCACGAGGACGGCGATGACCCGGGTGCGCTCGACGTGCTGCAGGAACCGCAGGCCCAGTCCCTTCCCCGCGTGCGCGCCTTCGATGATGCCCGGGATGTCCGCCATGACGAACGACCGATGGTCGGACAGCCCCACGACGCCGAGGTTGGGCTCGAGCGTGGTGAACGGATAGTCGGCGACCTTGGGTCGCGCCGCGGAGACGACCGAGAGCAGGGTGCTCTTGCCCGCATTCGGCTCGCCGAGCAGACCCACGTCGGCGATGAGCTTGAGCACGAGCTCGAGCTCCCGCTCGTCGCCATATCCACCCGGCTCCCACTCGCGCGGACTCTGGTGCGTCGGGGTCGCGAACGAGGAATTGCCGCGCCCGCCCCGCCCTCCCTTGGCCACGAGGAGTGTCTCGTCTGCGGTAAGCATCTCACCGAACACCTGCCCGCTCGCAACATCCGTGATGACGGTGCCGGGCGGCACCGGGAGGTAGAGATCAGCGCCGGATCTCCCGGTCATGTTCTTTCCCTTGCCGTGCTGCCCGCGCTCCGCCTTCCAGTGGATGCGATACCGATAGTCGAGCAGCGTGGCGAGGTTGGGATCGGCGCGCACATACACGCTGCCTCCTTCGCCACCCTTCCCCCCATCGGGGCCACCCTTGGGCACCATGGCTTCCCGCCGGAACGAGGACGCGCCCGCGCCGCCTGGGCCGGCGGCGACATGGACGACTACACGATCAATGAACACGCGTGGTCCTCTGAAAAGGCGGCGGTCAGACGGTCAGGCGGTCGGGCGGTCATGTGTTACCCGTCCCTCGTCCCGCGTCCCCGCTCCCCACGTTTCGTCCTCGCACGTCCGCCCATAGCTCCCACGTCCGCTTGGCCTGTGCCGCGTCGATGTCGAGCTCCACGAGTGCCAACACCTCATCTACCTCCTCCGTCGTTGCGTCCGCGTTCAGCGCACCCCGCAAGTGCGCGTGGAGCTGACGCGGTGTGTCGATCACCGCGATCTCCGCGAGCGTGCACAGCTCCCTCCGCTTCAAGTCGAGCCCGTCGCGCCCGATCAGCTTGCCGTAGGCATCCACGACCACCAGCGCTTCGAGCGCCGGATGCAGCCCGCGCAGGTTCACGAGCAGCTTGTGATACGTGCGGCCGTACACCTCGCGGCAGACTCGCGCCCCTCGCTCCGCCCAGTCGGACCACATCCCGATGAGCGAGTGGCTTCCCCGGCCTCGGCCGAGCCTGCGGCCGGCGCCGGGCTCACCTCGCGCCAGACTCCGAATGCCTGCAGCCCCAAGGCGTAGCCCACGTTGAGCAAGCTCTGGAGCAGCAGCTCGTCAATCCACCGGGCCGGCACCCGTGCCGTGCTCGCCGCCCCCAGCCGTTGGCGCAGCGCCACGGTGTCGCCGCTCGCGACCGCGACCGCCACGTGCACCAGGGCGCGCGTCTGCGCATCGAGACCCGTCGAGCGCTCAGGCATTGTACATCACTCCTCCCGATCCTCCAGCATCCTTTGCGTGCGTCAGTCCCCCATTTACGCGCAGCTCGCCCACGGTCTCCCCGCGCGTGTTGACGATCGCGCGCGACCGGAGCGTCTCGGGCTGAGGCCGCACCCCAAGCTCCGCCAGAACCGCCGACATCGCGAGGACCGCCGCTTCGCCGTGCCCGTCGTCGATCTTCAGCGCGATGCCCCAGCGTCTCGCGCGTCAACAGGCCACAGTAGACGCCCGCCGCACCGGCCTTGGTGACCACGCGGCCCGGATGCGCGCGCATCATCTCGGTGCAGGGCCGGCCCTCGCCCGCGACGAGCTCGGGATGGCGCAGCATGGCCTCCACAATGCGGAATTCGGAATGCGGAATGGGGAATGGAGACGTCGTCCGCCGACTCCGCATTCCGCACTCCGCACTCCGCATTCGCCAGTCTTGCATACGCCCACGCCATGTTCCGGAGCGGCAGCGCGAAGCACACCACGCCACACCCATCCACCGCAGTGCCGACGTTCCCGAGCGGCACGCCGCTCCACGTACTCACTTCGGCCAGGCAGCGTTGCTGCACCGGGTGCTCCAAGCGGGCGTAGAACTCCACCGGCCAGTCGTGATGGCGGGCCAATGCCAAGCATCGCCGCATGGTTGCCCGAGCAATTCGAGTACACCGCGGTCAGCCGCACGCCGCGGGTCGCGTAGTCCTGCGCCACCGCGGGCGAGAGGGGCGGATGCGGGCCGCACACCAGGTCTCGTTCGCTGCAGCCGATTTTCGCCAGCAGGTCGCGCACGAGCTGCACCTGGGCCGGCTCGCTCGAGTGGGACGAGCAGCAGATGGCGAGCTCCTGGGCGGTGATGCCAAACCGGCCCGCGACGCCGTCCGTCACGAGCGGGAGCGCCTGAAACGGCTTCGCGCCGGAGCGCCAGAAGGTCACGAGCTCCGGATTGCCAGCCTGTGCCAGGAGCCGACCGCTCGGCGTCCACGACGGCGGCGTGGACCCGATGCCGGGTCTCGACCACCGCCCCCCTGCGCTCCTCAACCAGCACTATGCGGTGCGCCTTTCGGTCAATGAAAACCAGATCCCGGCGATCACCATCGCGCCCTCCGACCAGAGCAGTGAAGGAAGGGACCTCGTGGATCGCGGGCACCAGCCACGCGATCAGCGTCGCCCCGACCGGCTCACCCAGACCCGCCACGTTCACCGTGGTCGCGCGGAAATGCTTCAGGGCGTAGTTCATTCCCGTGTGCCCCACGAGCATGGGACCAGCGGCGAGCGCGGCGAACACCGCCCAATCCCGCGACGCGAACCCCGTGAGCGGCGAGTGTCCCAGCAGCGCCACGGCACCCAGGGACAGCGCCGCCACGCCGTACACGGTATTCACGTAGCGCCACACGCCGACCGTTTGCCGCACGCGTCGCCCGATCACGCTGTAACCCGCCGCCGTCAGCGCGCCCGCGAGCGCCAGCAGGTCTCCACCCAGCGCCCCGAGCGAGAACCGCGCATCCCCCACCCCGATCAGCGTCGCGCCGAGCACCGCGAGTGCGATGCCCCACCGCTCGCGCGGCCCGGGTCGTTCGTGCAGCCACGCCGCGGCGATCGCCCACACAAAGATGGGCCGGAGATTGACGAGCAGCACCGAGCTGGCGACGGTCGTGAACCGCAGCGAGGCGATCCAGGTCCAGAAGTGCGCCGCCAGGAGCAGCCCGGACAACACCATCAGCGGCAGGCTGGCGCGCTCGCGCGCCTGGAACGGCTCCTTGCGCGACACCGCGAACGTCACCGGAAGCACCAGCACGAGGCGCCAAAACGCGACCGCGACCGCGGGCGCGCTGGTGAACCGGATCGCCGGGCCGGCATACGTGACGGCGAGGACCGCCAGGATGAGAACGAGCACCGGAGACATGGGCCGGGAACATAATGAAATGTTGCCAGACCCTGCTTGGCCCCCCAAATTGCGCGCGACATGCGTCCCCTCCTCCTTCTCCTGCTCGCGGCGGCGTCGCTCCACGCGCAGCAGGCGTCACCGTTCATCCCGGTCGACGAGGGGACCATGCCGTATATCGAGCACCTCATTCGAGCGGGCGTCATCGCCGACCCGGACCCGCTCACCCGGCCGCTGCGGCGTGGCGACGTGGTGGCGGCCCTCCGGGCCGCCGATACGTCCGCGGCGTCCGCTTCCGTCCGCTCCACGGTCCGAGCGTTGCTCCAGCATTTCGTCCCTTCGGGGACGCTGGCGCCCTACCGGGTCGACATGTACTTACGCGAAGCGGTGGGCACCCAGGAGCGCCGCGATCCACTCCACCCCGTCGGGGACGAGTACGCCGCGTGGACGACCGGGCTGCGCTTGAGCGCGGCCATCGGCCCGGTCGCCCTCAGCTCGCACTCAACGTTCGACAAGTACCTGGAGATCGATCCCGACTACACGGGAAACAAATCGAAGAAACCGCCCGGCCGGTTCACCGATGCCTATATGAGCCTGCAAGGCAAGTATGGGGAGGTGTTTTTCGGCGCCATCAATCGCAATTGGGGACCCACCGGTATCGATGGATTCCTGACATCGCCCTACGCGTATTCGTACGATCACCTCATGCTGCGGGCGGGAACCCACGCGGTGCGGGCCGAGCTGCTGACGACACAGCTCGACGACATGGCCGACACCGCCGGAGTCCCGATTCACCGGTATTGGTCGTCGGTGCGGTTTGTGTTCAGCCCGTGGAAATGGATGGTGGCATCAGTCGACCAGGCGGCACTGTGGTACGGGCCGACCCGTACGTGGGAGCCGCGATTTCTCAATCCACTGAAGCTCGCGTTCGTCACCGCCAATGACGAGAACCTCCAGGACAGTCAGAACACCCTCGTGGCCGGGTCGCTCCGTCTGGCCCTGCCGAACGGCATCGTACTGCAAGGAAGCCTGCTGCTCGACGCCTTGAGCGGGGGCCTGAACGGCCACGCGCCCGACCCGATGCCCACGCGCGGCGCCATCGACGGCCTCGCCGACATCCCCGTCGGCCACGGGATGGCGGTGCGCGTCTGGACGGCCGCGGTGTCGGCCTGGGCGTACCAGGGGCCCGGCGGGCCCCCCAACGCCGTCATGCTGCGCGGCGTGGGCCTCGGCCAGAACTTCGCCGACTTCTGGCAAACGGGCGTCAGCGTATCGTTCGTGCCATGGTCAATGATCGTGCTCCGGCCGGAGGTGGTGTTCCTGAAGCAAGGGGAAGGCGACTTCCGGAACCCCACGCCGCCCCTGCCGGTGACGGGGCCCGTGATCTTCGACGGGGTGGTCGAGAACACGTGGCGGCTGGGTGTGGCGGGGACGGCATCGGTGTGGCGGCGGCTCGATCTCGACCTCAATGCCGGCGTGCACCGCATCACCAACGCCGAACACCAGTCGGGGGTAGCCAAAACCAGTTTCGTCGCGCGCGTCGCCCTGACGTATCGATTCGGCGGCGCCGTACGACTTTCCGACTAGAGAGCCACGGGGGCACGCAATGACGGCGCCACACATGGTCACCCTGCTTTCCCGCGATCGCATCGAGGCGCTGATCGCCAAGATGGCGCAGCGCCGCGTGGTCGTCGTTGGCGACGCGATGCTCGACATCTACCTCGAGGGTGACGCGGAGCGCATTTCGCCCGAAGCCCCCGTGCCGGTGGTCACGGTGCACGGCCGCCGCCACGCACTGGGCGGCGCCGCCAACGTGGCGGCCAACGTCGCCGCGGTCGGCGGCGAGGCCCGCCTCGTGGCCGTAATCGGCGACGACGCCCGCGGCGATTCCCTGCGCGGCGAGCTGGCCGCCCACCGGCTCGCGGACCGCCATCTCGTCATCGCGCCGGCGCGGCCGACGACCTCGAAGACCCGGGTCATGGCCCGCGGCCAGCAGGTGGTGCGGATCGACGAAGAAGTGGACGAGCCGATCGCCGAGCGCACCCAGCAGCTGCTCATGGCCGAGCTGGAGAAAGCGATGGCCGACGCCGACGCCATTCTGATCGAGGACTACAACAAGGGTGCGCTCACGCCGGCGGTGATCGAGTGCGCCATGCGCCTTGCCCGTGTGCGCGGCGTCCCGGTGGTGGTAGACCCGAAGTACAAGAACTTCTTCGCGTACCGCGGCGCGTCGGTGTTCAAGCCGAACCGCCGCGAGCTGGAGCAGGCGATGGGCGCGGCCCTCGAGCTCGAAAAACCCGACGCGCTCCCCACCGCGCTCGAGCGGCTCGGGGTCGACAACCTGCTCCTGACGCTCGGCGCCGCGGGCATGGTGCTCGTCACCAAGGACCGCGAGATCACGCGCATCCCCTCGATGGCGCGGGAGGTATTCGACGTGTCCGGTGCGGGAGACACGGTCACGGCGTGGCTCGGCACGGCCCTGGCGGCCGGCGGAGCGGTGCGCGAGGCGGCGCAGATCGCGAACTACGCGGCCGGCGTCGAAGTGGGCAAGTCGGGAGTGGCTACGGCCTCACCCGCCGAGGTGCTCGCGGTCCACGATTCGTACCACGATCAGTTGGGGAGGCTCAGGCGCGGCGGGTTGCTCTAGACCTCACCCCCTGACCCCCTCTCCACTGACGTGGCGAGGGGGAACGAATGCGGCAGACGGGGTGATTGAAAGCGAATATGGAAGGAATGGGCGGTACTGGACTCGAACCAGTGACCTCCGGTATGTGAGACCGGCGCTCTAACCAGCTGAGCTAACCACCCGAGACCGACGCTAGACAGACGCAAGACGGTACGTCGCTACGTCATGTCGCTATCTTAGCGTCCGTACGTCGGCGTCATACAACGGGCCCATGGGCCCTCCAGGATTCGAACCTGGGACCTACGGATTATGAGTCCGCTGCTCTAACCAACTGAGCTAAGGGCCCGCGAAGCGGCAAATATAACGCGGAATGCAGAGGGGGGAATGAGGCAAATGCGGAATGCAAAAGTGGGGACGCGAGAGCGAGAGGCAAGATCGCTCCGCAGTTCACACTCCGCAGTCCCCATTCCACACTCGATGTCATGCGCCGCGTACTGATCGTCTCCCACGTCTACCTGGACCCGAGCCGTCGGGGCAAAGTGCGCGCGTTGGCGACCCGCGGGCTCGAGGTGACCCTGGGCGTCCCACAGCGCTGGACTGAGGGCGACCTCGGGCGCTCGATCGAAACCACCTGGGAGCGCCAGGGAGGCGTCGAGATCTTTCCGATCCCGGCGCGCCATCACGACGATCCCGCCAAAATGCTGTTCGGGCGACGCGAGCTGCTCTCGCTGCTGCGCGACAAGCGCCCCGACCTCGTACAGATAGAGGAAGAGCCCCTGGCGCGGGCAGCCGGCCAGGTGGTCTGGGCGGCGCGCCGCTCCAACATCCCCGCGGTGGTGTTCACGCAGGAAAATGTCGAACGCCCGGCGTCGGTCCTGGAGCGCTGGCGCATCCGCCGCACGCTCGAGCGGGTGCGCGGCGTGATCGCCGGCAGCGACGCGGCGGCCCAACTCGTGACCCGCGAACGGCCCCAGCTCCCCGTCGCGGTGATTCCGCAGATCGGCGTCGCCGTCCCTCCCGCACCCGAACACACCTATCACGAAGGCCTGGCGATCGGGTGCGTGGGACGCTTGGTGGCGGAGAAAGGACTCGATACCTTGCTGGAGGCGCTGGCGGAGAACCGCAGCGAGGACTGGCACCTCACAGTCATCGGCGAAGGGCCGGATCGTGAGCGACTGGAGCGAGTCACCAGCGAGCTGCGGCTCGCCGCCCGCGTGCGCTGGGCCGGTGCGCTGCCGCCCGATCGACTGGCGCGGCTGTGGCCGGAGCTCGACGTGTTGGTCCTCCCCTCGCGGAAACTGCCGGCGTGGACCGAGCCCGTGGGCCAGGTGCTGATGGAAGCGATGGCCCACGAAGTGGTGGTGGTGGGCAGCGACGCCGGAGTGATCCCCGAAGTCATCGGCGACGCTGGAGTCATCGTGCCACCGGGCGACGCACAGGCGTTAGCGGCCGCGCTGCGACGCCTCGGTGCGGAGTCCGAACGGCGTCCGCTGGTGCACGCGGCGCGCGCGCGCGCGATGCAGCGGTTCTCCGACGACGCGGTGGCGGAGGCAACGATGCGGTTCTGGGGGGAGATACTGGCGTGAAACACGTTGCACGACGGCAGGACGGCACGTTGCCAGCCACGACGGCACGTGGGCACGATGGCACGTTGCCCGGAACCGCACGCTTCGGGGAACGGGCCGTCGTGCCGTCGGGCCGTCGTTCCCCATGACCCGCATCCTCCTCGTCCCCGACCTGCCGCTCGAGCGGTGGCCGTCGATGGATCGCTACGCCCACCGGCTGTTCGACTGGCTCGAGAGCTCTCATTCCGGTCTCGACGTGCGGCTCGCCGCGTCGATCGGAGAGCTGACGCGCGAGCGCGCCGACGGGCGGCGATCGGGCGGCTTCGTGCGCTGGTGGACCCAACCGGTGCGTCCCTCGCGCATCATTCTCCCGGGCCCATTGCTCGAGCCGCAGCGCTACGCCGCGCGCTACCTGCTGTACCCCTGGCGCCTGCGGCGCGAGGCAAAGCGGGCGCAGGTCGTCCACATCCTCGACCATTCCTACGCGCACATCGTGACCAGCGCGGCGCGGCGACCGGTGGTCGTGACGGTGCACGACCTGCTCCCCGTGATCGTGCTGCGCTCGCCCACCGACGGCTGGCGCGACGGCCTGCGCAACCGCCTGCTGCGCCAGGCACTCAAGGCGCTGCGCAAGGCGCAGTCGTACATCGTCCCCACCGAATGGCTCAAGCGGGAGCTGGCGACGTGGCTGGGTGACGACCGGCGGATTCACGTCGTGCCGTTCGGCGTCGATCGCTCGTTCTTCTCGGAATCGCCCGGCGCGCGCACCCAGGGCCGGGCCGAGTGGCGCATCCCCGAGGACGCGTTCGTGGTGCTCCACGTGGGCAGCACCGTGGAGCGCAAGAACGTGCCGCTGGTGATCGAAACCGTCGCCCGGCTGCGCTCGGTCGCCGACGTGTACCTGTTGCAGGTCGGGGGACGGTTTACCGGAGCGCAGCAGCAGCTCATCGAGCGCCTGAACCTGCGGCGCTACGTGCGCAGCGTGACCGCCGCCGACGAAGCGACCCTGCGACGGTCCTATCGTACGGCCGACGTGTTGCTGTTTCCTTCGCTGTACGAGGGGTTCGGCTACCCGGTGCTGGAGGCGTTCGCGTCGGGACTCCCCGTGGTCACGTCCGGTGCCGGCGGTCTTCGGGAGGTCGGCGGCGACGCCCTGGTCGTCGTCGAAGGCCGCGATCCCGCGGCGTACGCTCAGGCGCTCGACGATCTCTCCGACGATCCCGCACGCCGCGAAGAGCTGGTCGACGCGGGACGGGCGCGGGCTCGGAGCTTCAGCTGGCAACGCACCGCCGAGCAAACGGCGCAGGTGTACCGCACTCTGCTGTAGCGCCTCACCAGAACAGCACGAACCTCCCGTGCGCCCCGCCGAACCAGCCGTGGCTGTATTGCCCCGGGTCCAGGTCGTAGCGCGAGCCCGAGGGTGAACGTTGACCCGCTCGCGAGCTGCCAGCCGAAGTCGAACCGGACGCGGTTGTTGTCGCGGCGTGTACGACTCGAATCGGGGGACTTGGCCCTCGCCGCGCACCACCTGCCGGTCATCCACGTCGAGAGCAGCGCTCAGCATCAATCCCACCGGCGCCCCGTACCTGAGCTCCGCTTGCCCGCTCCACGACTCATCCCCGTAGTCCACATCCGGAGCCGCCATCGTGCCATACACGCGCGTCTCCGAGCGCCACATCCGCCCGGCCCAGCCCTGAAACAGCCAACGCGGCTTGAGCCGGGCCAGCAGTCGCACTCCCGCCTGGGTCGTCCGTTCCGTCAGCAGGAAATCGTCGAGCGGCCGGCCGGCGGGGAGCGGCTCCCGGTCGGTGACCGCGTTGACGTAGGTCGCGAACGCCCCGGCCGTGACGCGCGGCGAGGCGATCCACTCGAACAGCGCGCCGGCGAAGCCGTAGTCCTCGTCCTGCCTGAACCCTGAGTCCGGCGCGGTCTGCACGTAGGCGCGGACCAGCGACGGCCCCATGACGCCCCCGTGACCCTCCAGGCGAAACCGTGCGCCGAGGGGAACGTCGAAGTTCGTGCGCAACATGACCGGCTGCTGTTCGTAGTCCAGCGCCGTATCGGCGAACGCGTGGTACACGACGATGGACTGGTAGATCAGATCGTTGAACGCGTCCAGCACCGCGACGGACAGCGCCGCGCGCGTATCGCCCCGGTGCCACCCCGCGCCAAGCTCGATGTCGGCGCTCGGCTTCTTGGGCGTCAGCGTGGCCTCGATAAACGTGAACACGCCGTTCGGCGCCGCCCGCGTGAAACCCAGCCGCACCAGGTTCCGGACTACGTCGGGAAGGTCTTCCTTGTTGTAGTGCACTCCCGCCGCCCATCCCTTGCCCATCGGCACCGCCTGCTTGAACTCGGCGTCGATCGCCAGGTCCTGCGTGGTGACGCTGCCACCCGCGAACCGCGCACCATTGGTGCTGCGGTACCAGACGTAGTCTTCCAGGGGATTGAACCGAAACCGGATTTGGGCGCCCGGATAGTCGGGACCGATCAGCGGATGAAAGCGCTGCAGGATCCCCTGGTCACCCAGACGGCCGCCGCGGGCCGCGTCCCGATCGAGGATCGTGAACCAGGCATTGTCGGCCCAGCGATTCAACGTGGTGTGCAAACCGAGTGAGTCGCGCTGCGCGTAACCGGGGGCCGGCCACATGAGCGCTACGAAGAAAGCGACGGAGAGACGAGATCCGGACGGAATGCGGGTAGCGCGGAGTAAGGGTGCGACGAATATGGCCCGCTGCAGGATACCCCTCAAGCAGCACCTTAGTGTACCTGTGCCCCCCTTTCGATTCCTGCGTACCCTACTCAACTTTCGGCTGTGCCGAGCTTTGTGGGTGTGAAACCGCCGAGCCACTTGCCGATCAAGCAGGCGGCCGTTCGATCCGTGGCGTACGCCGACGTATTCGAGTACCCGCTGCGGGCGGACGAAGTGCACCGCTACCTGCACGGTACCCGAGCGACCCTTGAAGAGACCCTGGAAGTCCTCGCGAGCTGCAGCGCGCCGGGGAGCCCGCTCACCTGCACCGACGGCTACTACACCCTGCCGGGCAAAGAAGGACTGGTCGACATCCGTCGCCGCCGCTCCGTGCACGCGGCGCAGTTGTGGCCCGCGGCCGTGAAATACGGCCGCCTGATCGCCGATCTGCCGTTCGTGCGCATGGTGGCGGTCACCGGCTCGCTCGCGTGGGACAACGTCGAGCTGGGAGCGGACATCGACTACCTGGTCGTCACTGAACCCGACCGGCTTTGGGTGTGCCGGTGGCTCCTGGCCGGGTTGGGGCGCGTGGCGCGCCGCGACGGTGTGTTCCTCTGCCCCAACTACATGGTGTCCACGCGGGCGCTCACCCTCCCGGAACGCAACCTGTACGGCGCGTACGAGCTGGCCCGCATGGTGCCGGTCGCGGGACTCGACACGCACGATCGCCTGCGTCGATCGAACTCGTGGGCCAGCGCCTTCCTGCCGAATGCCATGGAGGCGACGCGCCCGCCCGACGCACACGGTACCGACCGGCTTGCCTGGCCCACCCGAGCGTTCGTGGATGCAGCCCGTCTCGGGGAAGTGGCCCTGCGCTCGCCGCTGGGCAAGGCGCTCGATCGCCTTGAGATGACGTATCGGATCCACAAACGCGCCAAGACCGGCATCGAGCAGGACGAGATTTCCTACGGCGTGGACTGCTATAAGGCACACACCAGCGGGCACCGCCACCGTGTGCTGGCGGCGTTCGACGACCGGCTGCGAGACGCGGGAGCGCAGGCGCCGTAACCGCGTGAGCAGCGGACCTGTCCAGCACCTCACGTAGTTCGAACGCGGGCCTACTCGCAGACCGCCGCATCCGGCATGCCCTGGTGCTCGGCGGTAGCGGGTACCTCGGGGCCCCGCTGGTGCGCAGGCTCGTCGCGGCCGGCGTGCGCACCACCTGCCTGCTGCACCGTAGTCCGCTCCCTGTCGCCGAATCGGGCGTGCTGCGCGGCTCGATGGACCGCGTGCAATGGCGGCTGCTGGAGCAGGATCCGCCCGACGTGATCTTTCACCTCGCGCGCATCCCGGGCCGCGGCGGGATCCGTGGTGTGCTCACCCGGACGCGCAACCGGGTGGCCAACGAGCGCCTGCTGCTCTGGGTGGCCAGCTGCGCACATCCGCCGCTCGTCGTGTACGTCGGCGGGACCCTCGCGTACGGCTCGCATGGCGAGGACATGGTCACGGAGCAAACACCCCTTTCCCCCACCAGCTTCTCGCGTGACTACCACAAAGCCGAGTTACCGTGGCTGCGCGCTCAACGTGGCAACGACGCGCCGGTGATCGTGGCGCGTCCCGCCTGGGTACTGGGACCGGGGTCGTGGTTCGAGGCCTACTACCGACGCTTCATTCGGGAGGAGCGAGCCGTTCCACTCTACGGGGCGGGCGAGAACTGGATGTCCCTGGTGCACGTGGACGACTGCGCGGGCCTGCTCCTCCACACGGCGCGATCGGCGCTCCCGATGTCGGTCGTGAACCTGTTCACGGGGCCGCCGCTCCGGCAGGCCGAGTTCGCCGAACGGCTGGCCCGGCTCACTGCGCTGCCGATCCGTCGTATTCCCCTCGAAGACCTCGAGCGGCGCTTCGGCCGGGCGGTCCGCGAGGCGTTCACCTTCTCAGCGCGCGTGGGGACCGTGCACCAGGCCCTGCACGCTGAATACCCGGTGCAGCATCAGGATCTCGACGGCGATTTGGCAGCGCTCTTGCGCAGCACGTAGAGCAGATGCTCGCCGGCCGACCAGAACGGGGTGCGATTCAACAGGCGATCGGCGATCCACAGCGCCCGCACCGGCGTGCCGTTCGGTTTGAACCGGTGGGCCAGGTACCACGCGGGGTAGAGGATCGAAAAGCCCTCGCGCCGCTCCACCTGGAACGTGGGGGCGAAGCACGCCTCGATTTGCCGGGGGAAGTAGAGCGATGCATCGAGCGGGGTCTGGGGCGAATAGCCGCGCCACCGATTCGTGATTCGCGCTGCCGCCTGCCCCACCCGGCCCCGCAAGAGGTGCATGGCACTGTCCACGACAAACGTGCGGCTCACGAAGGTGAGCACGAGCACTCCCCCGGGCGCCACCGCTTCCGTCAGCGCTCCCACGGCGCGGCCCAAGTCGGGCTCCGTGTTCAGCGGACCGAAGAAGGAGTAGACCAGGTCGAATTGCTCGCCGGGGAACACCCGCGGGACGTCCTCCGCGCACCCCCGTTCGACCTGCACCGCATGAGCGGCGAGCCTGGTGCGCGCCAGATCAACCATCCGGGGAGAGACGTCGATCCCAGCGTACCGGCGCCGCGGGTAGCGCTCCGCGAACCAGGCGAGGTCTGTGCCCGGGCCGCAGCCCAGGTCCAGCACCGAGGCCGCTGCGTGAGGCTCGACGGCGCGACGGAATGCGTCCCGCACCCGCACCAGCACGTGGTTCGAGGTGTAGCGCGCCTCCGCCACTTCAGCGAAGGCGTCGTAGTAAGCGCCGGTTGTACGGAGATCGGTCTCGTCGGCGCGCAGGGTAGGCACACACCAATCATAACCCGTCGGCCGGCAGTCTCCGTCCCCTCGCCAACTCCGCGAACAGGTCCATGAACGCCTGAGCGTTCGCGCGCCAGGAAAACCGCCCGGCGAGGAACCGGCGGCGACCCGCCTCGCCGATGCGCCGGGCGCGGTCCGGGTCGTCGGCCAGCGCCCGCAGCTCGGCCAGCAGCGCCGGTTCGTCCCCCGGAGGCACGAGAATCCCGCTCACCCCGTGATCGATGTGCTCGTCGATGCCTTCACCCCTCGTTCCCAGGGACGGCACACCCAGCGCCATGGCCTCGAGGTATACCGCGCCGAGCGACTCGCGCACGCTCGGGAGCGCCATGACGCTGGCGCGCGCGATCCGCTCCTGCGCGCTCCGCGCGTCGAGCGCCCCGGCGAACTCGACCAGACGCTGGACCCCCAACACGTGCACCAGCCGCTCCAGCGCTCCCCGCTCGGGACCGTCGCCGACCACCACGAGACGTACGTCCGGCCGCTCGCCCGCGAGCCGCGCGATCGCTCGAATCAGATGATCGACGCGCTTGCGCGCGATGAGACGGGTGACGGTGCAGACCGTGAACCCGGACGGCGCGTCCGCGGACGGTGTAGTGAGTACCTCAATGCCGAGGGGGATCACGAGGGTTCGATGTGAGCCTGCGAGCGCGACGGCTTGCCGTCGCAGCGCCTCCGACAGGTAGACGGCACAATCGGCGCCGCGCAGGGTGCGGACAATCCCTCCCCGAACGAGGGCACTCGCCGGGGCCAGATCATACAGCTCGTGGTCGTAGAGGCTGACCACGAACGCCGCCCGGCCAATCCGCCCCAGCAGCCCGCCGGGCAGCGACACGGAGTGCGCCAGTACGATATCGGGCGCCGGTTGCTCCGTCGCGAGGACGGACGCCGCCGCCCGAGCGAATAGACGGCGCTCGATCGCGTTGCCGGCCCCGCGCAGGAATCGCGGCACCCGCGGATAGCTGGGATGAGTCACCCGCACGGCCCCGTCGCGCTCTTCGCCGGGGATCGCAACACCGGCCAGCCAGCGCCGCGGGGACCAGGCGAGCGGTACGACGGCGCGGACCTCGTGCCCGGCCGCCGCGAACAGCCGCATCTGCTCGTCATGGGACACGCCACGCATCGGCAATGCGGGTGTCGGCAGGTGCGGCGAGACGACGGCGATACGCATCAGAGCGCCCGCGCCAACTCGGGCAGCCGCGCCGCCCAGGTGTGCTCGGCGAGGACACGTCGCCGCGCCGCCCGCCCCATCGCCCGCGCCGCCTCCGGGTGTCGCATGTTCCGGCGCACCAGCGACGCCGCCTCGGCGAGATGGCGGAACGTGAATACTTCCCGTCCCACATCGAACGCGTGTGCCACGTCCTCGCAGTCCTGGGTCAGGTAACAGCAGCCGAATCCGGGGAACTCCACGTCGCGCAGCTTGAGGTAGCTGCGGTACCTGCCCTGAGTATCGCGCCCTTCGTTCAGACCCAGCACCATGCGACAGCGCGAAAGGAACGGTGCCATCTCGTCGTCGGTAAGCGCACCGCCCCATCGGCGCACGAACGGCCGCAGCGCCCGCATCAGCACCCGCTCACCCAGCCGTCCGCGCGCGCGCCGGTCGCGGGGCGGCTGCGGCCGCGCTGCACCCGGCCCCACCGGCGACGTCTTAGCACGCTGCCAGCCCTCGCCTCGCACCTCGGTAGAGCACCCCAGGAGCCGCAGCCCCGCCAGGCGCAGTACCCGGTTCCCGGTGGGTGCACCGACGAACCCCAGCGCGTAGTCGGCGGTCTCACACGCGGCCTCCGGGAGTGCGGCCGGATTCATGGCGTACGGCCGGCAGAGCGCGGGGCGGCCTGCCGCCCGGTAGCTGGGCGCCGCCGCCCGCTCGGGAAACCAGTTCAGCGACGTGACACGCGCCAGCGCCTCGACCCGATCGAACGCGTAGGTGCTGTCGCAGTAGAAGTTCACCCAGGGAATACCGCTTGCGACCGTGCGCTCGATGAGCGCCGCCTCGATGTCCGAGCTGAAGCAATAGGAGATCACCGCGTCGAGCGGGCGCGCGGCGTGCGCGATCCGGATCTGGTCCCACAGCCGCTCGGACATCTCACCCCGCTCGCGGGACGGACCCAGTGTCGCCTCGGATGCCGGCCGCGCCCATGTGAAGCTCACCGCCTCCGGAAACACCACGCTCGGCAGCGCCCCCTGCAACCCGTCGTAGAAGTGGCGCCGCCACACCCGCATGTACCGGCCGGCGGTGTGGCAGTCGGGCACGAGTGCGAAGACGCGCGTGAAGTCTTTCAGGAGATCAGCGAAGCCGTGGTGGAGGATGCAAGATAGTCCGATACACGCTATTCTCAATCTCCGCTACGTGATCCGCGACGTCGCCGCTCCCATTCATGGGCTCGCCCGCAACACGACCTGGCTCGCGGCCGGGCGCATCGCGAGCCACGTATTCAACATCGCACTTACCGTCGTCGTGGCTCGAGGGTTGGGCTCCGCGGGCTTCGGCCAGTACGCCTTCGTCCTTGCCGTCGTCGCGATCGGCAACATCATCACGATCTTTGGGACGGAGTCGCTGCTCGTCCGGGACATCGCCGCCAAGCGCGGCGATGCGGCGCGTCTCGTCGCGGCCGCGCTCGCTCTGCAGCTCGTGTTGTCCGCGACGGTGATCATACTCGTCATCGGAGGAGCGGGGTGGCTGCCGGGGCGAACGGGAGATACCGTGCTCGCGTTGCGGATCTACGTCGCATCCCTGCTGCCATTGGCCTTCAACAGCGTGTGTTCCGCAATGCTCCGCGCCTGGGAGCGCATGGACTTGAGCGCGCTGCTCACGTGCGGCACGGCAGCCTTGATGGCCAGCGTCGCGTTTGTCGTGCTGCGCGTCGGGGGCAGCCTGCCGCAGCTGATGGCTGCGCTGCTGCTCGCGCAGGTCGTCGTTTCTGTCGTCGCCTGGTACCTGTGCCGCGTCGTCCAGCCCGGATTCGCGCTCACACACGCAGCGGGCATCGGATCCACGGTCCTGCTCGGCATAATCAGACGTACCTGGCCGCTGGCACTGCTTGGGGGGCTCGCGATTCTCAGTCAACGAGTCGGCGTGCTCCTGCTCACCTTTCTCGCCGGAGATGCCTCATCCGGATGGTTCGCGGCGGCGTTCCGGGTGGTGGAGGGCCTCAAGCTGGCCCACTACTCGCTGCTCGCCGCCATGTCCCCGGTCGCCGCCCGCATGGTGGCGGATGCCATGTCGGATGAGCCCATCAAGGACCCTGAGCCTCTCGCCGGGCTGCTCCACAAGTCCATGGTGATCCTTGTGATTCTCGGAGTGGCCGCCGCGCTCGTGGCGACCCTCGCCGCGAAACCGATCATCGTTGTTCTCTATGGTTCTTCATACGGCCCGGCAATTCAGGCACTCCGCGTGCTCGCCTGGACGCTCGTCCCGATCGGCGCCGCCGCCCCCACGGCGCTCGGGCTCGTGTCCGCCGGGCACGAGCGCATCGTCGTGCGCACGGCGGCGATCGGCGTCGTGGTCACCCTGGCTGCAGGGGTGCTGCTGATTCCACGGATGGGCGTCAGTGGTGCGTCGAGCGCGGTGCTGGTGGGAGAATCGATACGTTGTGCATTGCTGCTCGTCGAGCGAAACCGGATCGCGGCGCCCAGGTTCGCGCCCGACCCCTCTGCGTGACTGGCGCGACCCGCTAGCGCGCGGCGGCGGGTTGTCCCCCGCTCTGCGCCTGCACCCGGCGGAGGTTTGCCACCACCCGCTCCACGCCCTCTCGCAACGTCACCGTCGGACGCCAGCCCCAGGTCTTGAGCGCCAGGCCGGCGTCGAGACAGGTTCGCTGGACCTCACCGGAGCGCGCCGGAGCGTACACCGGCGGCTTCTTGTACCCGGTCGCCGCCGCCACCGTCTCGAACACCTCGAGATCGGTGACTTCGCGCCCCCAGCCGAGGTTGGCGATGACCCCTGCGGGGCCCGTCATCGCGCGGATATTCGCTTCCACGATGTCCGCCACGTAGAGGTAGTCACGCGTCTTCTTGCCGTCGCCGTAGATCTTCGGCTGATCGCCCCGCAGCATCAGTCCCGTGAAGATCGCGATGACACCGGCCTCCCCATCGGGCCGCTGCCGCGGGCCGAACACATTGGGATATCGCAGCGACGCGTATTCGATCTCGCCCCGGTTGCCGTAGACGCTGAGGTAGTGCTCGAACGCCAGCTTGCTGGCGCCGTACTCCGAGACCGGCTCCGGGGGATACGATTCCGTGACGGGCAATTGCGATGGGTTCCCGTAGATCGCTCCGCCGGTGGACGCGTACACGAGCCGGCGCGCACCAACGGCGACGGCGGTCCGCAGCACGGCCAACGCGCCCAGGACGTTCACCCGCGCATCGAAGTCCGGGTCCAGCACCGAGCGACGCACATCCATTTGCGCGGCGAGGTGGAACACCACCTCAGGCTTGAAGGAGGCAAAAGCCTCCTTCAACGCCGCCGCATCACAGATGTCTAGCTGCTTGAACGTGGCGGCGGCCGGAATATTGGCGGCCAACCCGGTCGAGAGGTTATCGACGACGCAGACCGCGTGCCCCTCGGCGAGCAGGCGATCCACAATGTGCGATCCGATGAACCCCGCACCACCCGTCACCAGAACGCGCACCGCTCGAACTCCTTTGCTTGAGTGGGACACCCTGCGGTATATCTGCTATTCTGCGCGGGTTACGCAAGAGTCACGCCATCACGCACCTTCTCCTTGAACCAGGCCGCGAACCGTTTGATGCCCTCTTCGATCGGCACCGCCGGCTGGTACGCCAACAACTGTTGCGCCTTCGAGACATCGGCCCAGGTGCGCTCCACGTCCCCGGGTTGCGGAGGATGGCGCTCGATGCGCGCGGGGACGCCGAGCGCCTCGCTCAGGAGCTGCACCAGCCGCTCCAGACTGGTCGCGCGGCTTCCCCCGAGGTTTACGATCTCCAGCTCCTCCGGCACACGCGCGCTCCGGTCGAGCGCCGCCACTACGCCATCCACGATGTCGTCCACCCAGGTGTAGTCCCGCTCGGTGGAGCCGTCACCGAACAACGGGATCGGTGCTCCTGCCGTGAGCAGTCCGGCAAACTTGCGGATCGCCAGGTCCGGACGCTGGCGCGGTCCGTACACCGTGAAGAACCGCAGACACACGATGCTGCCGCCGTGCAAGTGTTGATGGGCGATGCAGAGCAGCTCCCCGGCCCGTTTCGTCGCCGCGTACGGCGACACCGGCGTCACAGCGGTCGCCGTTTCGCTGAACGGCACCGGAGCGGAGTTGCCGTACACCGACGAAGACGAGCCGAACACGAACCGGCGAATGCTTCGGCGTGTGGCCTCCCCGAGCACCACCTGGGTCGCCAGCACGTTCGCCCGCACATACCCAACCGGGTCGGCGATCGACGGGCGCACGCCTGCCTTGGCCGCGAGGTGAACGATCGCGTCGAGATGGTGCGGGTACCCATCGAGCATCGCGCGCAGCGCCGCGCCATCCGCCAGATCCAGCTCGGCCAGGTGAAACCGCGGCGACTGGGCGGCGAGCGTCAGATTGCCGCGCTTTTCCTGCGGCGAATAGAACGGGTCGAAGTTGTCGATCCCGAGCACGCTGTCGCCGCGCTTGAGCAGCCGCTCGACGACGTGCGATCCAATGAACCCGGCGGCTCCGGTTACTCCGACGTGCATGCGCTTCCGTCTCTCCTGAGATGGGTTAACGTACCTCGGCGGTCGGGCGGTCGGGCGGTCAGGCGGTCATGGAACCAGCCTTACTTCGACCGCCCGACCGGCAGACCGGCAGACCGCCCATTCTAGCGAGGACCCAATTCCCACGTTACCCACTCCCGACTTTCTCGTCATCGGCGGCGGCATCATCGGCATCAGCCTGGCCCGCGAGCTGCGCCGCCGCCACCCGGGCGCCGCCGTCACGCTCCTCGAGAAGGAGCCAACCTGGGGCGAGCACGCGAGCGGCCGCAACAGCGGCGTGCTGCACGCCGGCTTCTATTACGCCGCCGACAGCCTCAAGGCCCGCTTCACGCGCGACGGCAACCGTCAGCTCACCGAGTTCTGCGTCGCGCGCGGCCTGCCGATCAACCGCTGCGGCAAGCTCGTGGTGGCGCGCACCCCCGCCGAGCTTCCGGGTCTTGCCGAGCTGCTGCGACGGGGGCGGGTCAACGGCGTGCCGCTCGACGACATCACGGCCGCCGATGCGCGGGCCATCGAGCCCCGTGTGAAGACATGCGAGCGGGCGCTCTTCTCACCCACCACCTCGTCGGTCGATCCTCACGCCGTACTCAACGCCTTCGTCGCCGACGCCCGGAGCGAGGGGATCACGCTGCTCCCCGGCATCGCCTACCTCGGGCGATCGGGCAGCGCGGTGCGCACCACCACCGGCACGCTCTCGCCCGGGTATGTGGTGAATGCGGCGGGATTGCAGGCGGATCGGATCGCGCGCGACTGGGGCTTCGCCGCGCGCTGGCGCATCTTGCCGTTCAAGGGACTGTATCTCGAGGGCGCGGCCGGCAGCCCCGGGTTCCGCACGCACATCTACCCCGTGCCCGACCCGCGCCAGCCGTTCCTCGGCGTGCACGTCACCCTCCACGTGGACGGCGTGGTCACCCTCGGCCCCACGGCGATCCCGGCATTCTGGCGCGAGCAGTACGCGGGATGGAGTCGTTTCAGCCTGAAGGAGATGATCGAGATTCTGACGCGGGAAGCCGGCCTGTTTCTTCAGAACAACTTCGGCTTCCGCGCCCTCGCCATTCGAGGAGATGGCCAAGTACCGTCCCAGCCGTATCGTCGAACTCGGCGCCGAGCTGGCCGAGGGGATACGCCCGGAGCACTTCCGCCATTGGGGCCGCGCCGGGATTCGCGCCCAGCTCGTGGATGTCCAGGAGCGCCGGCTGGAGATGGATTTCAAGTTCGAGGGTGACGACCGCTCGTTCCACGTGCTGAACGCCGTCTCGCCCGGGTTCACGTGCTCCCTGCCCTTCACGGCGTACCTGGTAGAGCAGATCGGAAAGCTGCGCGGGTGAGACGCGAGTCTCGACGAAACGGAACTCTCGAGCCCGCCGCTCGCCGGCGCGAGTGAACTCGCGGCTCGGCACCTGCCCGTAAACGGGCGGCGCCCAGCCCGCTTTAGCGGGAGATGCCGAGCCGCGGCTTTAGCCGCGCACCCGCGGGCGGGCCTCGGCACCTCGCAGCCGCGCTTCAGCCGCGCCCTTACTCACACTCGACGCCGCAGGTCAGACCTCCACTCGTCCTGAGTCGATCGATCGTACTCCGGGCTCGCTCCACCCCAGTCCAGAATGGCCTCATCAGGGTGCCGCGTTGGCTGACCCCGCACATAGTCGCGTACCACGGCGATGGTTCGAGGACTGACCGAGTGGATGGAATACCCCTTCGCCCAACGGAGCCTGTTGCCATGAGTTGTGTGCCGCTCTTTGCCGGCGACGGCGGAGCTACCGCCCTTCAATCGTTGTAGTAGGCGACTCAAATCCGTGGTCGGGTGGATACGGATCAGCAAGTGCACATGCGTCGCCACCATCCCGATCTCGAGCACTCGCGTGCGCTCCTGTCGCGCAACACCGCGGAGAAAGCCGCTAAGGAAACGCGCCAGTCCGGCATCAATGACTGGTTCTCGGTTCCGCGTGGTCCAGACGACGTGGCAGTAGAGACGGTGGATCACAGGCGTGAGTGTCGCACGAGTTCTGACGCGAGCGTCATCATTTCAATGCGGATCGGCGCGAGAGCCCGCTGCTCGCCCGTGAACGCGCGGTTCGCCGGCGCGAGTGAACTCGCGGCTCGGCACCTGCCCGTAAACGGGCGGCGCGCTAACCCGCTTTAGCGGGAGACGCCGAGCCGCGGCTTTAGCCGCGATCGCGCTACTCGTCGCCCGCCACGGTCCCCGCCCGCACCGCCCCGATGAGCACATCCTGAAAATGTTCTTTCCCGACCAGGGGAAAGGACCACGCCGACATTTGATAGGTAAAGCCCGCGTCCTCGAGGAGATGCAGCAGGCGCGACAGCGCCGCCGGCTCTGAGGGGATGTTGTGATGATATTCGATGACCATTTGGCGGATGAGGCGCAGTTTTCCCGACTGTGCCAGGTCCGTGAGAATCCGTAGCTCGGCGCCTTCCACGTCGATCTTGAGAAAGTCGACTTCACGTTCGATGAACGACGACAGCCGGGCGCACGGCACGCTGACGGCGGTCCCGCCTCTCCGCGCGGGATTGGCGCTCGCGACCAGACTCCCACCTTGATCCCCGGGCACGAAGAGGTCCAGGCGCCCATCGGTATCCCATAGAGCAATGTTGTGAACGGCAACATCGGCGAGACGATTGCGCGCCACGTTTTCCTGCAGCGCGGCGAAGGTTCGCGGCTCAGGCTCGAACGCCCTGATCTCCGCGTCCGGATAGAGCCATTTGAAGTACAAGACCGACATGCCGATGTTGGCGCCGCAATCGAGAATGAGCGGCCTCGCGCTGCGCGCCGTGAACAGATAGGACTGACGCGCAAAGATTTCGCGGTAGAGGAGAAGGAACGTCGAGCCGCTGAAGCGAGTGACCTGAAACCCGAGCAGGTTGCCCGCCCTGAATCCCGCGCTGAGCGTATTCAGCCGCAGCCAGAGCCGCATCCGGCGTGACCACGGATGAGGGCTTCTGACGATGCAGAGCGTGTCTTGCGCATACTGGGCCACCGCCCCGAACAGACCCATGCAACCGTATCTCCTCAATTAGGTAGACGGGACGACGACAAGCTAACGTTCGCCCGAGGCGCACGCGATTAACGCCTTGACTCGCATTCAGTTACAAAGGCATATTGGCGCGAGCCCATGGCCGCCCAACGCAATCGATCCGGACTCGCGCTGCTCGTCGGAACCCTGCTGTGCGGCGCTTCCACGGGGCTCGCGCAGACCCCGTCGCCGTCCCAGGTACGCCAGGCGCTGCAGGCGGCGCAATCCAATCCCGCGCTCGCCGAGCAGCTGCGCTCGCGGCTGCAAGCCTCCGGCATGACTCCCGATCAGGTCCGCGCGCGGCTCGCGGCCAGCGGTTACCCCCCGGACCTGCTCGATACGTATCTCGGCGCGGCGCAGCCGGGCCAGGCAGCCCTCACCCCGGGCGCCGACCAGCTCGCGGCGGTGGAGGCGCTCGGCCTGGGGACCCTGGTGCCACCGCCCGACCAGATGCGCGTCGACACCGGGATGATCCGGATGCAGGAGGCATTGCGCGCGGAATCACTCGCGGCTGGGAACTACGTCTTCGGCGTCGACGTGTTCCGGCGCAGCACCACGCAGTTCCTGCCCACGCTCGCCGGTCCCGTCCCGGCGGACTACGCGCTCGGCCCGGGCGATCATCTGGTGCTGATCCTCACGGGCGAGCTCGAGTTCGCGTACGCGCTCCAGGTGACGCGCGAAGGATTCGTGCTGATCCCCCAGGTGGGGCAGGTGTTCGTCGCCAATCTCACGCTCGACAAGCTGCGCGACCTGCTGTACACCCGCCTCGGCCGGGTGTACTCCGGGGTGAAGCGCGGCGCCGACGCCACCACGCGGTTCGACATCTCGGTCGTCAACGTGCGGGTGAATCAGGTCTACGTGATCGGCGAGGTCAAGCAGCCCGGCGCGTATCAGGTGAGCGCGCTCGGCACGGTGCTGACCTCGCTGTATGCGGCGGGCGGCATCACCGACCGCGCCGACCTGCGGCGCATCATGGTCCGCCGCATCGACAAGCCCGAGCTGTCGGTCGATCTCTACGATTATCTCTTGCGGGGAGAGAAGCGCAGCGACATTCGGCTCGAAACCGGGCGACGTGGTGTTCGTGCCGCTGCACGGGACCCCGGGCGCAGATCACCGGAGCGGTCATCCGGCCGGCCATCTACGAGGTGAAGGCCCCGGAAACCCTGGTGGACCTGCTCCGGGCGGCGGGGGGCTTTCGGGCCAATGCGGCGCTCAGGCGCGTCTCCGTCCACCGCATCCTCCCCGCCGCGCAGCGCGGACCGGGGCCGTACCCGCGTGCCGTCGTGGACGTCGCCCTCACGCCCGCTCCCCGCTCGGCGCCTGCGGCGTCGGTGATCAACGGCGTCGTGGTCCCGCCGGTGTCGCTCGAGAACGGCGACTCGGTCGTGGTGGACTCGGTGCCGGGGCTCAGCAGCACGCTGTACGTCGCGATCGCCGGGATGGTGAACAAGCCGGGCCAATACGCGTGGCGCGAGGGGATCACACTGCGCGATCTCGTGCTGCTGGCGCGCGGCCCCAGAGTCGGCGCCTATCTCAAGGAGGCCGAGGTCGCGCGGCTGCCGGCCGACCGCGCCAACGGCCGCCTCGCGGAGACGATCCGGGTGCCGCTCGATTCGACCTACTTGATCGAGCGCGACTCCACCGGCCGCTACTTCGGCGCAGCCGGCGAGGCCTTCCCGGCGGGCGGCGCGCCCGAGGTGGTGCTCCAGCCGTACGACAACGTCTTGATCCTGAAGCAGCCGGACTTCCAGCTACAGCGCACCGTGTTCATCGCGGGCGAGGTCCGGTTTGCCGGCATCTACACATTGAAGACGAAGGACGAGCGCGTGGCGGACCTGATCGACCGGGCCGGGGGCCTCACCCCACAGGCGTACCCGGAGGGGATCCAGTTTTTCCGTGCCGAGCACGACGTGGGCCGGATCAACGTGGAGCTGCCGCAGGCGCTGAAGGATCGTACCTCGGACCACAACATCACGTTGCAGCCCGGCGACTCGATCCTGATCCCGGAGTACCAGCCGAGCGTGAAGGTGTCGGGCGCGGTCAACTCGCCCGGCAGCGTGCTGTGGCAGAAGGGCAAGAGCCTCGAGTACTACCTCAGCGCGGCGGGCGGATTCAGCTACAAGGCGGACAAGGGACGCGTGAGCGTGAAGTACGCGAACGGCGAGGTGCGTACCAAGGGCACGTCGCTGCTGTCCTCGAGCAACCCGAAGCCCGGGCCCGGGTCGGAGGTGTTCGTGCCGGCGAAGGACTCGACGGTGCACACCGACTGGGTGGCGCTCGCGGGCGCGGTCGCGCAGATCCTGGCGGCCACGGTGGCGATTATCGTGGTTGCGACGCAGTGAGCGGGGTGCGAATGCGGCATGCGGAGTTGAAGGGCTGGCTACGAAGCGGCGCAACCGAACGGCAGCACGCGGCACGATTCCGATGACGATGGGCTGGGCCCCGGCTGACATCCTCGGCCATGTCCGGGCCTCCACTTGCCGCCACCCCCAGCGCTCCCGAGATTGACCGGAGAGGTCATCCTACATGCCGACACGACTACTCAAGGGCCCGTTCACGGTGGACGATTACCACCGGCTGGCCGAGGCAGGGATCCTCGGCGAAGACGACCGCGTGGAGCTGCTCGACGGTCAGGTCGTCGAGATGACACCCATTGGGCCGGAGCACGCGGGGTGCGTGGACGCGCTGATCCGGGTCCTGTCGCGGCGGGTCGGGGACGCCGCAATGATTCATGGGCAGAACCCGGTGGTGCTGGGCGCGCGGGGGGAGCCCCAACCCGATGTCGCGGTACTCAAACCGCGCGCCGACGGATACCGCACCGCCCACCCGGGGCCCGAAGACATCCTCCTGGTAGTCGAGGTCGCGGACACGTCACTCGCGGCGGACCGCGACGTCAAGCTGCCACTCTACGCCGCGGCGAGGATTCCCGAGGCCTGGCTGGTGGATCTCGAGCACGACGTCATCGAAGTCCATCGACACCCTGGCCCCGAGGGATACCGTGAGGTTCGCACGCTCGGACGGGGCGACACACTCGCCGCGCTCCTCGTCGCCACCGGCGCAATCTCGGTGGACGAGGTCCTGGGCCCGCGACGCTGACCCACCTGTGAACCAAGCACACCTCAGTGTCGTACGAGCCTCCACGCCCGTTCGCGGGCAGGGCCGAGCCGCGCCTTTAGTCGCGGCGGTCGCGCAGATCCTGGCGGCTACGGTGGCGATCATCGTGGTTGCGACGCAGTGAGCACGCCCAGCGAATCAGGCGAGCGCCGAACCGTATTCCACGTCTTGGAAGCCCTGGTCGCCCGGCCTCGCCTGGTCGTCGGGGTTCCGTTCCTTGCCGCAGTCGCCACATCCATCGCCGTTCTCCTGATGCCATCGACGTACGCGGCCTCGGCGTCTTTCGTAGCGGAACACGGGGCGCAACCGCGCCTTCCGGCAGGTCTCTCGGGCCTCGCGTCGCAGTTCGGAATGAGCTTGGGCGCCGAAGCCAGCCGATCGCCTGCGTTCTACGCCGATCTGCTCAGGAGTCGGGAGATTCTCGGTGCGGTGCTCGCTGTCCAAGATCCCCGGGAGCGTCCCGGGTGACAGCATCACCGTCTACGACCTGTACCGCATCCGCGGCTCCACCCCGGAACGACGCCTCGACGACGGCATCAAGACCCTTCGGAATCACGTGAAGCTCGGAGTCGATCAGCGGACCGACGTCGTTCGCGTCGCCGTCGAAGCGCCATCGCCTGTCGCCGCGCGCGATGTCCTCGATCTTCTCATCACCCGCCTTGCGGATTTCAACGTGCATAGCCGCCAGAGCACGGCGGGAGAACGGCGCAAGTTTGTTGAGGGACGCGTCGCCACGTCGGAGCAAGAGCTGCGCGGCGCTGAGGATGCGTTGCGTACCTTCTACGATCGCAACCGGCAATTGCAGAGCTCACCCAAGTTGCGCTTCGAGGAGCAACAGCTGACGCGGCAGGTGACCGTTCAGCAGGAGCTGTACCTCACGCTGCGTCGGGAATACGAAACGGCTCGCATCGAGGAGGTCAACAACACCCCCGTCCTCACGATCATCGACCACCCGGCGGTTCCGGGGAGACGCATTCGTCCACAGCGCTCGATCACCGTCCTTCTGGTCACCTTCGTCGTAGGCATCCTGGCTGCAGCGCTCGCGATCATGTTGCAGCACCGTGACGACCTGATGGCCTCCGGAGATCCCGAATACCTCCGTCTTCCATCGGCGAGTGACGGAATCCCTGGCCCGATTTCCTCGGAAGCCTAGACCTCAGCGGTAGGTGACCAGGGACGGCTTTGGTCCGGGCGCCTTCGTGGTGACCTACGTGAGTGACCCGATGAGCAGTTGGGCAGTGTTACCCCCGATCGAGCAGTTCCATGTAAACAGATTCGATCTCGCTAACCATCGTCGCCGCCGAGAGGTTCTGCATTACCCACTGGCGTCCGGCACGCGCAAGCTCATGGGCGAAGACCTTGTCCCTGAGCAGCCGTAGAGTCGCCTCGGCCAGAGCGATAGGGTCGCCGGGGGGCACAAGCAGGCCACCGCGCTGCCCGGAGTCGATGACCTCGACCACACCGTCCACCGCCGTCCCGGCGACGGGCCGCTCGCAGGCGAGCGCTTCGCAGATTACCCGCCCCATCCCCTCGTAGCGCGACGAGTGCATTACCATCTCGACGCTGCGTAGCGTGTTGGTCACATCGCGCCGAAATCCCAGGAAATGCATTCGCGTCTGAGAGACCAAGCTCGCTCGCAAGAGCCCGCGCCTCTCCCTCGAGCGAAGGCTCCAAAGGATCGTCACCACAGACGATGAACTGCACGCCTGGGAACCTGGCCACGACCAGCTGCGCAGCGCGGATGAACGTCAGCGGATCCTTTTGCGGGTTGAAACGTCCCAGCCATCCCACCCACGGACCGGGTCGACTGGGGAGCCCCATCTCGGCCCGGCGCACCGCCGCTGGGCGTCCGTCGTCGGCATAACGGGCCAAGTCGAGCCCGGAGTAGACGGTCCGATACTGGTCTGGGCGCCCGATGCCCCGCGCGAGGTACGTGGCCGAGTTCACAGCTGAGACCGCGAGCAGCCGATCAGTGATCCGCGCGGCCCACCGCTCCTGCATGGCGTACTGTGCGTTGACGATGCCTGCTCGTTGAAGCCCGGAATGAAACGTTGTGGATCGTGTGGACGATGGCCGGTGTCCGCGCGAGGCGCGCCGCCCACCGGCCGAGGATGCCGTCCTTGGCACTGTGGGTGTGGACGGCGTCGAACCGAAAGCGACGCATCGCGCTGTAGAGCTCCGCAAATGCGGACAGATCCACGACCGGGTTGATGGGCCGCCTCAGGAACCTCAGGGGGATACGGACCACGTCAGGCGCGACTTCCGCATCCATGGACTGCCCTGGCGCCGTAGCGAGAAACGGCTCAAACCGGCTGCGGTCGAGCAGATTGAGAGTGAGTTTCGTGTTCTCTGCCGCGCCAGAGGACTGCGGGAACAGGGTGATTGTGTGGAGTACCCGGTAGCGCCGAGTCACCTGGCTGACGCCTCAGGCACGAGCGCCGAGCGCATCCTCAAACGGAGAACTCTCGATTTGTGGTAACAGTGGGACAGCGTCGCGTGCCGCTCCGAGGGCAAGGGCAATCGTGTACCAAATCATTCCCGCAGAACTGTCATACATCAGATGGTCCCCGGTGAGAAATGCAAACGCCCAACCCACGGATGCAGCGCCCACAGCGACTACGAGATCTCGGGTATACCCGCTTGACCGCCTCGAATCCGCTGCCCGGAATGTCAAGCGGATCAGCCCGCCGACGAGTAGGGCCAATGCAACCACTCCTGGAATGCCGCGGTCGGCGAGCTCTCGCATCCATTGGTTTTCTGCGGGATGCTCGGCGCCTATGGTAGCCGGGGGGTCCTCAAGCCCGACGTCAATCGAGACCCGAGCTGCACGAGGCCATCCGTTGAACCCCAGCCCGAGGGGGTGGTCCGCAGCGCTCTTGAAGATCGCCTTCCACAGATACAAGCGCGCGCTACCCGACACGTCGAACTGCCCCGATTCGTAAAGCTCCGTCACGTGGCGTCCAACCGGTGTCTGCATCGCCAGGAGACCCGCCAGACCGATCGCGCTCATCATTCCGACGGCGCCCCGCCAGCTTCGGCGCCACACCGGAATCATGAGAAGGGCGATCGCGAGTCCCAGCATGGCTCCACGCGAATACGTCGCGGCGATCACCGCTGCACACGTAACGCCTGCGAGCAGCCGCCCCGCCCGCGCGAACCCGCGATGGCTGAATGCGCGGCTAAATAGCAAGGCCGTGGGAACAAGCAGGAATGCCCCAAAGAAGTTGGGCCCGAGATTGGGCAGCGAGCCGTATAGCCGGAGGGCTCCGAACGGACAGATCCCCACGTGCGTATTGCGTGACCTCGACGATGGGGAGGGGCACGAGAACATCGTTTCCTGTCAGGACGAGTGCCTGGAGCCCAGAGTAGGCAACCTCAACGAGCGCTACCGCAATGAGTACGCGGCCTGCGGCCTTGAGATCACGTTCCTCATGAAATGATCCGGCGACGGCGAGGAATACTGCGCCGAGGATCAACCAGGTGAGCAATTCGTTCGCGATCGCTGCCGCGTCGCCGTTGTACGGTCCCAGGACGCCCCACAGCACCGACGCGATCACGAGCAGCACGTAAGGGGCCACGAACCCGAGGCCCGGGATCCGGCGGTAGGACAGGTCGCGCCGCAGCAGTCGGAGAAGCAGGAAGATCCCGATGCAGACGACCAGTGCCAACCGGGTCGAGAGCCGTCCACCCGGCCAACCGAGCGCTCTTCCACCGTATGCCAGCAGCGGTGGGAACGCCAGCGCCAACGGAACGAGGTAGAGCAATGGATCGGGGATTCGTCTCGGTGAGCTCATCGCAGAGTCGCTCATCACGTCTCCTCAGGCCGCCTCGACGACGGGACCTTGTGGGTACCGTCGCTCCGCGATCCTGAGCGCACGCTGGACAGACACCACGAGATAGCAGCAGGAAACGAGGAACACGATAGACGTTGAGAGCGCGATCCCGGCGACGCCCAGCCACCGCATCAATGCAAGGTTGAGCAGCGACATTCAACGGCAAAGTGATGGCCGCTCCCCACAGGAGGATCTGGTTCCTCTGGAGCGACGAGGCCAGCCGAACAAACAGCATACCCACCATCACGAACGGCACTTGCAGAAGATAGAGAACCTGGATGCTCGCCACGAGGCTCGTGTCTGCCGCCGTGAACGCGCCCCGTTCGAACAGGATCCGAACGATTGCCCTTGAAAAGAGAATCAAGATCACTGTCGCCGGTAGCGCGGTCAGCACGATCAGACGCACGTAGACGCGGAGAGTTCTCCGGATCGAGGACCAATCACGCCGCGCGACCATCACGGAAAAATGAGGCAGGACGGCCGTCGCCAGCGCCATCGAGCCAATTTCGGTAGTCATCCCGACAACCTTATTCCCATAGTTCAGGGACGCCACACTCCCCGCCGGCAGCATGGCAGCCATGGCCTGGCCTATGGCCCAGCTGCTACTCATGAGCGCGGCTCCCGCCACCATCGGGACATACTGGAAGGCGACCTTCCGCAACTCCGGAGTCACGCCATTCCACCGCGGCAACACCGGCATCCCCTGGCGGATGAGAGCCACCGCCAGGACGCCACACTGAGCGAGAGAGCCGCAGACCGTTCCCAAGGCCAAGGAATAAATGCCCCAGGTCCGACCGGCGACGAGAACCATGGCCAGGGTCAGCAACGGCACACACACTGGAGCGAGCGCCACTGATGCAAACCGCTGCTCGGCATTCAGGAGCGCCGACCAGATCGTCACGACAGCGTTGAGAAGTATGACCGGGAGGAGGAGAAAGAACAGCGACCGTGTAAGCGCCAGCTTCTCCGCGCTGAAACTTCCTTCCAGGAAACGTGCAGCGAACGGCGTGAGCGCCAGCAAGACGCATGTCACAACAAGAACAAGGGCCGCACTTCCTGCGGTAGCGTTCTGAAACACGCGACGGGCTGCCGAGGGCCCCTGAGTCTCACGAACCTCGATGTAGACGGGAGTAAACGCTGCCGTGAGCGAACCTGCGACCACGTTCACGACAAGCGACGGAACAAGGAAGGCGATCAGGAACGCGTCAACCGCGTCTCCAGTGCCGAACCGATATGCGACCACAAGCTCCTTCACAGTCGCAGTCAGCTTGACCACGACCGAGAAGCCGCCGACGGTCAGGATCGCCGCCAGGATGCGCCGGTTGGCGGATCCTTGAAACCAACCAGCCACTCGCCGGCCGAGCGTCGAAACCGCCGTCATCGAGCCGCAACCGTCCGGGACAGCAGCATCCACAGATTGCGCGGCAGTGAACGGCCAGAGTAATAGGCGGCCTAGCGCTCCTTCACGCCAACAAAGATCAGGTAGGGACTGAAATAGCGGCTCTCGGCCCCGCGCGCTCCAAAGAGCAGTCGAAAACCTGCATTTAGGAGTCGCTGGACCTTGTCGCAGGCCATCAAGAGGTATCGCCTTCTGGATCCCGGTCGCGCATTGAAGATCCCGAAACTGAACGTGCCGAAGTAACCGCAGAGGAGGGGGGCCACCCCGCGCCGCTGAACAGCCTGCAGAATCTCATCCCGCCGCATGATGGAGAGGTTGTGGAGTGGGATGAGCTCCTTGCGAAAAATCCACGTCAAGACTGCGCAGGCTGTGGCCATGTTCTTTCCCGCGTTTGAGTACTTCACAAACTATCGCGGCGCCGAGAAGGTGCGGCGTTCCGGCAAGCATGACGCCGCCCGCGCGGCCGATGGCGCCGGAAGCGTCGCCGGCGGCCACGCCCGCTCCGGTGGAGGCCGCCGATGGCGCCACTCCGACCACGACGGCGCCTGCGCCCACGAGCCGTAGCACGCGAAGCGCCGACGCCCACATCGCGCAGAGGATCGTCCCACCTCCACCACCCGCTCGACCACAGAGTGACGGGGACCCGCGCGGACGGGGGAACGATGTGCGTGCGGGCCGGGGATCGGAACGTATCGCGGATTTTCCGCCCGTCGAGGGGACGCGGCCCGAATGGCCGCGCGTGCCGCTCTGCCGAACGGAACGGTAAGGGTCCCAATTGTTTCTGTCGGCGGCGTTACCTCGAGCGGCCGAACGCGCTCCGGACGCTCGCCGTCAAGGATTTGGGATGTTTCTGAACCGCCTTGCGGGACTCTTCTCCCGCGACATGGGCATTGACCTCGGCACCGCCAACACCCTCGTCTGCCTGGTCGGCGAGGGCATCGTCCTCTCCGAGCCCTCCGTCGTCGCCGTCAAGCGCGGCACCAACCAGGTCCTCGACAACGGCAACGCCGTCGGCAACGTCGCCAAGGAGATGATCGGGCAAGACCCCCGGCTCCATCCAGGTCATCCGCCCCATGCGCGACGGCGTCATCACCGACTTCGAAATCACGCGCGCCGATGCTCGAGTACTTCATCCGCAAGGTCCACGGCCGCCGCCGCCTCGTCAGCCCGCGCGTCGTCATCGCCGTCCCCTCGCGGCATCACCGCCGTCGAGAAGCAGGCCGTCATTGACTCCGCCCAGCGCGCCGGCGCGCGCAAGGTCTACCTCATCGACGAGCCGAAGGCCGCCGGCATCGGCGTCGGCCTGCCCATCATCGAGCCGGTCGGCAACATGATCGTGGACATCGGCGGCGGCACCACCGAGGTCGCCGTCATCTCCCTCGGCGGCATCGTCACGCGCCAGTCCGTCCGCATCGCCGGCGACGACATGGACGAGGCCATCATCAACTACATGAAGCGCACCTACAACCTGCTCATCGGCGAGCCGCACGCGCCGAGGCGATCAAGATCGAGATCGGCTCCGCCGCCCCGCTCGAAAAGGAACTGACGCGCGCCGTCAAAGGCCGCGACCTGATCGCCGGCCTCCCGCGCTCGGCCACCATCACCAGCGAGGAAGTGCGCGAGGCGCTCAGCGAGCCGATCCAGGTCATCCTCGACGCCGTCAAGCGCACCCTGGAGACCACCGACCCGGAACTCTCCGCCGACCTGATTGACCGCGGCATGACGCTCGTCGGCGGCGGCGCGCTCCTGCGCGGCATTGACCGCCTGATCGCCAAGGAAACCGGCCTCGACCGTCCGCATCGCCGAGGACCCGCTCACCGCCGTCGCCCGCGGCACCGGCGCCGTCCTCGAAGAACTCGACCGCGTCAAGGACATCCTCGAAGGGTCGGACGAGGAATAGAGAGCTGGATGAAGTCTTCCTCCTCTAGGACCGCGCGCCTGCTGCTCAGGGCCTTCCTCGTCTACCTCGCGCTTTCTCTGATCCTGCTTATTCTGCCGCCCAGCTGGACCGGCCGCGCCCGGAGCGCGCTGCTGCTCCCCTTCACGGCATTGCAGGGGGCCTTCCTGGACGGCGCCTCGCCAATTGAGGAGTCCTCGGCGCGGGTGTCGCGCCTCTGGCGCTCGGCCAG
>CAWJMT010000022.1:0-51513 GCA_963844035.1 uncultured Gemmatimonadales bacterium | reverse complement strand
GACCACGAGGCGCATCTTGAAGCCGTGGATCGTGCACTCGATGAGGTAGGTGCCGGGCTTCGTCAGCGTCTTCGTGTAGGTGCCGTGGTCCTGCGTGCGCGAGTGGAACTTCACGGGACCCTTGATCACGGTGACGTTGTGGTCCTGGGTGCCGACCCACTTCCACTGCACCGTGCGGCCCTTGGCCACGTGGACGGTATTGGTGTGGTTGGTGTCCTTCACGAAGAAGAAGTCGCCGACCTTCACGGTCTTCACGCCGGCCGCCAGGGCCGTCGCGACGGACGTGACCGCCACCAGCAGGATCGCGAGGGTGAGGATTTTGAGAGCTCTGGGCATGTGAGCGGTTAGACGCGGCATCCCCGCGGATTCTTCCCTACAGGCCCTGCCCGGGCAGGAACTGGTTCGTGAAGGCCCCCACGGCGCTCGAGCCGTTGAGGATCCCGTTCTCGTTCATCCAGCCGGCGAACGCGCTCCACTCGGCGGGGTCCTGCTAGCCGTAGGGCTTGCCCCGAGGCGGCGAGAACAGCGGCAGCGTGACCTTCAGCGACGCGCGCTGGAGGGCCGGGATCGAGGTCGCGGTTGGCCTTCAGCAGGCCCGTCGATGGCGCTCGTTCGGATCGCGCCTTCAGATCGCGCACCCCCGCGAGAGGGCGCCGATGAAGCGCCCGGATGGTCGCCGCCTCGCGCTCGAGCGCGTCGGAGTTGGCCACGAGCACCAGCTCGTCGTAGGTCGGGCACGCCCGACCTGGTCCACGCGGATGATGCGCGGCGTGCCGCTTCTCGAGCTGCAGCTGCACCCCCTCGTAGTTCCAGAAGCCGCCGAGGATGGCGTCGACGCGGCCGGTCACGAGGGCGGGCACCAGGTCGAAGCCCACGTTGCGCTCCTTCACCTTGGACGGGTTCACGCCGTGGCCGCCAGGATCGTCTGGAGGTAGGCCGCTCTGGTAGTCGATCCCGGCGGTGCCCACGGTCTTGCCCGCCAGGTCCTTCGCGCGTCTGGTGATCCCGGCCTTGGCAAGCGAGATGATCGAGGTGAGCGGCCGCTGGACGAGCGCTCCCACGGCGACCACGTGCAGCCCCTGGTCGCGTGCCCGCAGCACCTCCGGCTCGTAGGAGATGGCCAGGTCCACCCGGCCGGCGGCCAGCTGCTTCAGCGGCGCGACGGGTCGCTGGGCTCCGCGGATCTCCACGCTGATCCCGGCCTGCGTGAAGTAGCCCGGCCGCCTGGGCGGCGTAGATGGCGGCGTGATCGGCGTTCGGGAAGAAGTCGAGCATCAGCTCGATACCGACTGCGACCCCTCGGGCCCGAGGGTTCCTTCTTCTCGCCGCACCCGGCGGCGCCACAGCGCGGCGGCCAGGGCGAGGAGGGTCAGGACGGCGGACGCAATCTCACGTGTGGGATTCCTCCCGGCTCCATGGACAGGCGATCCGCTCGGCGAGCGTAGCCAGGGCGAACAGTGCCACGCGCCATCAGGGTCAGCAGGATCACCACGCCTGCGTAGACCCGGGGGGTCTGGAGCTGGTTGTTGCCGAGAAGCACGAGCCGCCCGAGGCCCTTGTCGGCGCCGGCCCACTCGCCGAACACCGCGCCGATCACCGACACCGTGGCGGCCACGCGCAGCCCGCTGAAGAAGAACGGCAGCGATGACGGGCAGCTCGACCTTGCGAGCGTCTGCGAGCCGCGAGGCGCCGAGGCTGCGCATCAGCTTGAGCAGCTCCGGCGGCCACCGAGCGCAGGCCGTCGAGCATGTTCACGGTGATCGGGAAGAAGCAGATCAGCGCGACGATCGCCAGCTTCGGCCCCATGCCGTAGTCGAAGGCGAGCACGAGATCGGGGCGCGAGCACGACGATCGGGATCGCCTGGGAGGCCACGAGCAGCGGGTAGGCGGCGTCGCGCAGGGGCCGGTAGAGGTGCATCAGGCCACCGCCAGCGCCACCCCGGCCACGACCGCGATGGCCAGGCCGAGCACCACCTCGATCGAGCGTGACGCGGGCGTTGTCATCAGCAGCGACCAGTCGTCGCGCAGCGCGCGTCAGGGTCTCGGACGGGGAGGCCAGCGTGAGGTCGTCCACGCCGTGGAGCGAGGCCACCCCCTGCCAGGCGGCCACGAAGCCCGCGAGCAGCAGGCCGGCGAGCAGGATCCGGGAGCGCCTTCACGCGGCCCCTCCGAGCGCCTCGAGCGCCCGCGCCGGCGAGTCGCGCGAACTCCGGCGTCGCGCGAGCGCTCGCGGCGCCGGCGGGGCCGCGGGAGCCGCACGTCGAGCTCGGCCACCACCCGCCCGGGCCGGGCCGAGAGCACCGCCACCCGGTCGGCCAGGAGGATCGCCTCCTCCATGTCGTGCGTCACCAGCAGCGACGGTGCGCGGCTCGGCGGCCAGGGCGCCGGCCAGCCACTCCTGCATGGACGGCCGGGTGATCGAGTCGAGCGCGCCGAACGGCTCGTCCAGGAGCAGGACCGGGCGCCCGGCCAGCAGCGTGCGCAGGAAGGCCACGCGCTGGCGCATGCCGCCCGAGAGCGCGGCGGGATCGCGAGCGCTCGAACTCGCTCAGGCCGAAGCGCTCGAACAGCGGCTGCCGCGCGCCGCCGCGCCTCGGCCTTCGAGCACGCCCTGGCACTCGAGCGCCAGCGCCGGCGTTCCCGAGCGCGTCCCTCCAGGGCAGCAGCAGGTCGCGCTGGGGCATGTACGCAGACGCGTCGCGGCGCCCGGCGCGCGGGCTCGGCGCCCTCGATCGCCACCGTGCCCGTCGTCCGGCTCCTGGAGCCCGGCCACGAGCTCCAGCAGGGTGGACTTCCCGCAGCCCGACGGGCCCACCACGGCCACCACCTCGCCGGCTCGTCGACGGCGAGGTCGAGCCCCTCGAGCGCGGTCACGACGCCGGCGCCGCGCCGAAACGGCGCGCCTACCCCGCTCAGCGTGATCCCGATTCCCTCCAATGATCGAGGCTCCGTCACCGGAGCCTCGGTCTCGACCTGCATAGCTCCCTCCGCGGGCATTACCCCACAGGTTCGAAGGGTCAGCGCCGGACGACTTGCATCCGAGAGCGCTATCTCAGCCCGCCTGTCCGCGAGCCCCCCTGATGTATCGGCCCCGAGTGTATCGCTGCGCGGGCGATCTCAGCTCCTGTGGAGCCGGGCGGTCCAGGTCACGACCGAGGTGCCCGTGGTGCAGGTGTCGACCTGCTGGCCGCTCGCGTCGACCACGTCGATCGTCGCCTCGAATGTGCCCCTCGCGCGGCCGTGGCGCCCGACCCGTGCCGTGAAGTCCACGGTGGCGTGGCGCTTGTTGCCGGTCACGGGGTCCGGGTCGAGGTCGTAGGTGCCGCTGGCGTTGAAGGCGTAGGTGCGCCCGCTCGCTTTGATCGGGAGGGTGTCGGTGCCGATGCCGTCCAGGATGGGGTCGCCGGGGTTGCTCTGACAGGTCGCCGCGTACTCGATCGCGAACTGCTTGACCTTGTGCATGTTTCGCGCCAGCAGGAAGACCACCTGAGCGCAGCGGCCGGCGGTCGGCGGGCACTGGCTCGTGCGTCCGCCGAACTGGAGCGTGGTGGAGGCGTGGCCGCCCGTCGCCTGGGCGGGAACGGCGGCGGCGCCGAGCGCGAGCACGGCTATGAGCACGGCCGTCAGACGGCCACGGGCCTTGCGCATTGTCCGAGACCTCCGAGTCTCGCGGGCCGCCTGAAAGCCGGCGGCTGAATCAGGATCAGTCGATCGTATGCGCGGTTCCTGGAATCCGCAAGCGTCCGCTATGCGGACGTCGGGCGCTGGGTGGTGAGCGCGTTCACGAAGATCTCGAGCTGCTTCGTGGTCCAGCACTCGAAGACGCCCTCGCAGAACGGCTCGTAGGCCGACATCACCGAGTCGCCGTAGTTCCAGTAGAGGCGCGGCTCGGGGTTGATCCAGAGCGTCCGGCCGGCGGCGTCGGCCACCTGGCCGAAGGCGGCGGCGTGCGGCTCGCGGCCGTTGGTGCGGGCGTCGCCCAGCACGATCACCGTGGAGCGCGGGTCGAGGTCGTCCACCACCTGGTCGAGGAACTCGAGCCATACGCGGCCGTAGTCGGTGTAGCCGGACACGTCGGCCACGCCGGCGTCGGTGGCGATCTTCCGCGACACCGCGGCGAACGAGCGCTCGGCCTCGAAGACGTCGGTGACCTCGGAGATCCGCTCGACGAACACGAACGAGCGCAGCTTGCGGAACTGGTCGTGCAGCGCGTGGAGCACGGACAGGAAGAAGACGCTGGCGCTGGTGACGCTCGTGGACACGTCGCAGAGCACGTAGAGCTCGGGGCGCCGCGGCCGCCGCGGGCGGTACCGGAGGTCGCAGCGGCACGCCGCCCGTCTGGAGCGAGGCGCGCATCGTGCGGCGCACGTCCACCTGCCAGCTGCGCCGGCGCCCGCGATGCTCGCGGCCCTGCGTGGCCAGGCGGCGCTTGAGCTGGGCCACCACCCGGTGCACCTGGCTCAGGTCCTGGGTCGGGTTGGAGGGGAGCGCGCGGTCGAGCTCGCGCAGCGGGCGCGCCGGCGGCAGCGCCCGGGTGCGCTCGATCAGCGCGCGCTCGAGCTCGCGGCGCACGTGCTGCTCGAACCTCGGAGGTTGTCGCGGGGCACGGAGTCCGGGTCCGGCAGCTCGGCCCGGCGGGGTTCTGGCGCTCGCCGCGGAGGCCGAGGCTGCGCCGGATGCGCTGCACGTCCACGCCGATCACCCCGGAGCCCTCGCCCTGGCGGCCGAAGGCCACGATCGCGAGCCGGGCGAGGTCGCGCATCTCGCCGTCGACTCCGGCGCGGATGGCGTCGCGGATGCGGTCGCGCAGGCTCGTCGAGGTCGAGCCCCTCGCCGCCCGTGAAGCGCTCCTCGCGTCAGGCCGCGCTCGACCGCCTCGCGCTCCACGGCGCGGAAGAAGAAGCGGTCGAAGAGCACGTCGAGCACGTGGCGGTCCTCCTGCGACTTGGCCAGCGTGGCGGCGAGCGTCTCGCGGAAGTCCTCCTGGTCGGTCCAGCTCACGCTCGTCGCAGCGCCTGGAACGCGTCGAGCAGCTCCGAGGTGCCCACGGCCACGCCCTCGCTGGCGCAGCTCGTCGGCGAGCTCGAGCAGGCGCGCGGCGAAGCCCGGAGGCCCGGGCTCCCGGGCAGGCCGCCGTAGAGGTTCGGGTTACCCGGCCTGCTGGCGCCCGAGGAGGCCATCGCCCAGCTTCACCCCCACGCGCTCGGCCACCAGGTCGAGGTCGGTGCGGTGCTTCACGATGATCGCACATCGTCCGCTCGAGCACCGTCTGGTCGATCGTCCTCGGCGCCGAGCAGCAGCAGCGCGCGCGCCCAGTCGATCGACTCGGCGATCGACGGCGGCTTCTTCAGGTCGAGCGAGCGGACCATGTGGACGACCTCCACCAGCTTGCGGGCCACCTGCTCGTCGAGCTCGGGAGCGTGCAGCCGCACGATCTCGAGCTCGCGCTCCACGTCCGGGATAGTCGAGCCAGAGGTAGAGGCAGCGGCGCTTGAGCGCCTCGGTGAGCTCGCGCGAGTTGTTGGAGGTGAGCAGCACCAGCGGGTGCGTGCTGCGCCTCGACCACGCCCAGCTCGGGGATGGAGATCTGGAAGTCCGACAGGACCTCGAGCAGCATCGCCTCGAACTCCTGGTCGGTCTTGTCGATCTCGTCGATCAGCAGCACCACCGGCTCCTCGGAGGAGATCGCCTGCAGCAGCGGGCGGGCGAGCAGGAACTCCTCGCCGAAGATGTCGTCCTTCACCTCCTGCCAGCCGGTGTCGGCGGCCTCGGTCTGGATGCGCAGGAGCTGCTTGCGGTAGTTCCACTCGTACAGGGCCTTGGCCTCGTCGAGGCCCTCGTAGCACTGGAGCCTGATCAGCGTGCGGCCCGGTGGCGCGTGAGAGGGCCTTGGCCAGCTCGGTCTTGCCCACGCCGGCGGGGCCCTCGACCAGCACCGGCTTGCCCAGCCGGCTCGGCGAGAAAGGCGACGAGCGCGGTGCGACTCCCCCGCGAGGTAGCCCGCCTTCTCCAGGGACTCCCTGACCTCCGCGACTCCGGCCACTGGCTCAGCCATCGGGCAAGGATACTTTTCGGCTGGCGGCGGGCGGGCCACGGTTGTGCGTGAGAGGCGCTTCTCCAGCGGGTACGTTTCCTCTGGATGCCGCCCGGCCTGCCACACCTCGTGCTGGGCGCGCTGCCCGGACTGCCGAGCCAGGACGAGGCCACCGACCCCAAGCGCTACCTGATGCTGCTGGGCATCGGCTTCGTAATCGCGGTGCTCGGCCACCTGACCCGTACGAAGACGCTCATCGCGGTCGGCCTGGCGCTGATCTTCCTCGCGACCTTCCTGCTGCCGCTCTACTTCCACTTCAGCTCCGGAACCTAAAGCGTGGAAGCGATGTACGACCCGTCCACAGGGAATGCGCTGACGGGCAACTGATCGCCCTCGCCGGCCAGCAGGGGCACGGTGACGCGCTTCACGAAGTCCGGGGCGTCGTCGGGCACGGTGACCCGACGGGCCGCCGCGGGTCCCCGACTGCGGGCACCTTCACCTCGATGAGCTCCTGCAGGGAGCGGTCGATGGCTGCGAAGTTCCTCTCGACGATGACGGGCCCGCGCTTGCCGTACGCCTTCTGCACGGACTCCTTGATGCGCAAGATGGCCTCGTCGACCGGCAGGACGCCGGACAGCGCGAAGAAGCAGGGCTGCATCACCGTATTGACGCGTTTGCCCATGCCGACCTCGGCGGCGACTCTGTCGGCGTCGATGACCCAGAAACGGATGTGAAGCTCGCGCGAGCAGCTCCTGGATGCATTCGGGGAGGTGGTCCCACACCTCGTCCGCTGGGTACGGGCTGTTAAGCAGGAAGGTGCCGCCGTCTCTGGCGTGCCCGAGCACCTTGAGCTTGCCGAGCAGGCCGAACTTGTGGCAGGCGACGAAATCGGCGCGCTCGATGAGGTAGCTGGAGCGGATCGGGTTGGGGCCGAAGCGCAGGTGCGAGACGGTGACCGAGCCGGCCTTCTTGGAGTCGTAGACGAAGTAGCCCTGGGCGTACAGGTCGGTGCCCTCGCCGATGATCTTGACCGAGTTCTTGTTGGCGCCGACCGTGCCGTCCGAGCCCGTGCCGAAGAACATGGCCTGCACCTCGCCGGCGGGCCGGGGTAGCGGAACTCGGTGTCCATCGGGATGCTGAGGTGCGTCACGTCGTCGGTGATGCCGATCGTGAAGTGACGCTTGGGGCGGGCGGCCGCGAGATGGTCGAAGACCGCCTTGGCCATTCCCGGATTGAACTCCTTCGACGACAGGCCGTAGCGGCCGCCGATGACCCGCGGCGCGCGCGCGAAGCGCGGCTCGGGCGGAGTCCATGTGCTCGGCGAGCGCGGTCACGACGTCGAGGTACAGCGGCTCTCCCGTCGACCCCGGCTCCTTCGTCCTGTCGAGGACGGCGATCGAGCGCACGGTCTCCGGCAACGCGGCGACGAACTGCTCGGTGGGGAACGGCCGATACAGCCGCACCTTGACGAGGCCGACCTTCTCGCCGGCGGCGGCCAGCGCGTCCATCACCTGCTCGGTGGCGCCGACGCCGGACCCCATGAGCACGATCACGCGCTCGGCGTCAGGCGGGCCCTCGTACTCCACGAGGCCCGTAGGGCGCCCCGTGCGCGCCTCGAACGCCGCCATCGCCTCGGCGACGATGCCCGGCGTGCGCCAGGTAGAAGGGGTTGCCCGCCTCGCGGCCCTGGAAGTAGGTGTCGGGGTTCTGCGCGTGCCGCGCACCAGTGGCGCGTCCGGGGTAAGGGCGCGGCCGCGGAAGGCGAGGATCTCGTCCTCCGGCACGAGGGCGCGCAGGTCGTCGTCGCTGAGCGAGCGCGATCTTCTCGATCTCGTGCGAGGTGCGGAACCCGTCGAAGAAGTGGAGGAACGGGCACGCGCGCCCGCAGCGTGGCCACGTGGGCGATGAGCGCCAGGTCCTGGGCCTCCTGCACCGAGGCCGAGGAGAGCATCGCCCACCCGGTCGTGCGCGCGTGCATGACGTCGCTGTGGTCCCCGAAGATGGAGAGCGCATGCGTGGCGATCGTGCGCGCCGAGACGTGGATCACGGCGGGGGTCAGCTCGCCGGCGATCTTGAACATGTTGGGGATCATCAGCAGCAGGCCCTGCGAGGCCGTGAAGCTGCCCGGAGAGGGCGCCTCTCTGCAGCGCCCCATGCAGGGCCCCGGCGGCTCCGGCCTCGGACTGCATCTCGACGACGTCGGGCACCACGCCCCACAGGTTCGGCTTCCCGGCCGCCGCCCAGCCGTCCGCCGCTTCGCCCATCGGCGACGACGGCGTGATCGGGTAGATGGCGATCACTTCGCTGAGTGCGTAGGCGACGCGCGCGGCCGCCTCGTTGCCGTCGATGCAGGTCCACTTCTGGTCCAAGAACACCTCCCAGATCTGCGCGTCACAGTGCCGGCGTGCGTCCGTCGCCGGCCGCTCGTGCGTGTCGCTCGCGGCACTCTCTGGTAGCATCCCGGCGACGGCTGCGAGCTCGAGAGCGCGTCGCTCCGGAAACGCCGAGGGTACATGGAACCTGGCCGAGAGACAACAGTGGACGTCGCCAGAGAGCGGCGTGTGCTCGTCACGTTCGCGGCGGACGAAGGCGCGCGGGCGCTCGTCGCGGAGGCTCTCGGCGACGTCGCCGCAGTGAAGTATTCTGGACGACGTCCCCGCCCGCAGACCGCGCCGCCGAGCTGTCGCGCGCCGACGCCTTGCTCTCGTGGGTCGTCGGCGATGAGCTCGGTGACGACGACTGGACGGTCCTCGCGGGCTTCCCGGCCGCGCGCCCTCTCCTGGTCCAGACTCTCTCCGCGGGGGTCGACCACGTACCGTTCGCGTCGCTTCCGGCCGGCGTCATGGTCGCCGGCAACGCGGGCGGCTGGGCCGAACCGATGGCCGAGCACGTGCTCGCCATGATCCTGGCCCTCGCGAAGCGGCTGCTCGCCGAACAGGGCGAGCTCCGGCGCGGCGCCTTCAACCAGGAGGCGCCCACCCGAGAGCTGCGCGGCGGCACCTGCGCCATCCTCGGCTTCGGCGGCAGCGGCCGCGCCGTCGCGCACCTCGCGCGGGCGCTGGGGATGCGCGTCGAGGCGCTCAACTCGAGCGGCACGACGTCCGAACCGGTCGACTTCGTCGGCACGCTCGCCGACCTCGAGCAGGTCCTGCGCGTCGCCGACGTCATCGTGGTCACGCTGCCGCTGACCGGCGGCCACGCGCGGCCTCATCGGCGCGCGTGAGCTGGACTGGATGAGGCCCGGCGCGATCCTCGTGAACGTCGCCCGCGGGCCCATCGTCGACGAAGCGGCGCTCTACCGGCACCTCGTGGAGCACCCGGAGTTCTCCGCCGCTCTCGACGTCTGGTGGGACGAGCCGTTCCCCGACGACCGGCTGCGCGTCGGTCACCCGTTCCTCGAGCTCCCCAACTTTGCTCGGCTCCCCGCACAACTCGGGCATCGTCCCCGGCTGGTTCGAGCTCGGCCTGGGCCGCGCCGCCGAGAATGTGCGCCGCTACCTTCTCGGCGAGCCCGTCGTCGGCCTGGTTCGCCGCGAAGACTACGCGGGGTGACGGCCGCGCAGGCTGCTCACGAGGCGGGCCGCTCCCGGATCGAGGTCCCGCCGCCGGCCCTCCTGGTCGAGTCGGCCGCCGGCGACCCAGCAGCTCAGAGGTCGCGCAGCACGCGGCAGGGGTTGCCCGCCGCGACGACGTCCGCGGGCACGTCACGGGTGACGACGCTGCCGGCCCCCACGACGCTGTTCTCGCCGACCGTCACGCCCGCCCCGACACCGACACCTGCTCCGATCCACACGTTTCTGCCGAGGACGATCGGCCAGCGCGTACTCGTGGCCGGCCTCTCGCTGCGCAGGGTCGACCGGGTGCGTGGCGGCGCACAGCTGCACGCCCGGGCCGATCAGCGAGAGCGCGCCGATGGTCACGGGGGCGCAGTCGAGGATCACGCAGTTCACGTTGACGTAGGCGCCGTCGCCCAGCGAGATGTTCCAGCCGTAGTCGCAGTGGAACGGAGGTTCGAGCACGGCGCCCTCGCCGAACTGCGCGAAGAGCCCGGCCAGCAGGGCGCGCCGCTCGTGCTCGGCCGCGGGGTCGGTGGCATTGTAGGCGCGCACCACCTGCCGGGCATGGATGCGCGCCGCGACCAGCTCCGCATCGGCGCAGCGGTAGAGCCGGCCGGCGATCATCTTCTCTTTCTCTGTTCCGGCGTTCACGACCGTCAGTGTACCCTCTGTGCCCGCGCGGCCGCGTTACCGCGCGCGAGCCCTCGGGCACTATCATCACGAGTCCGCTGCCGCGCCGGCCGGTCGACCTCGACAGAGGAACGACATGTCAAGAGTCGCCCTGGTGTTCCCGTACTTCCGCACGCAGAGCGGCCACCGAGATGCTGTTCCCGCCGCTCGGCGCAGCCACGCTCGCCGCCCAGCTGCGCCGGCTCGGGATCGAGACGAGGGTCTTCGACTGCACCTTCGGCACCTTCGAGCAGCTCCGCGCCGACCTGGCCGCCTACCGCCCGGACATCGTCGGCATCTACTCCATGGTCAGCCTGACCGCGCAACACGCTGCGCGTCGCGGAGATGGTCCGGACGAGCCTGCCGCAGGCCCTGCTCGTCGCCGGCGGGCCGCTGCCCACCGTGTTCCCGGGCCGCTACACGCAGCACTTCGACGCCGTGTTCCGCGGCGAGGCCGACGTGAGCTTCCCTCGCTTCTGCCGCGACTACTTCGCGCAGGCGGCGTCCCCGCCGCGGACCTGGGCGAGCTGCCGCTCGCCACCTACGGCGGCCTCTTCGTCGCCGACCACGGCCTGCACGTGGACAACCCGACCGTCCACCATCGGCGAGAGCGAGATGGCCTCGTTCCCTCTGCCGGACAGGAGCGACTTCGACCATGCCGCCTATCAGAAGGAGTGGCTGCGAGAAGACCGGGTCGAAGACCACCTCGATCATCGCCACGCTGGGCTGCCCGTTCGGCTGCGACTTCTGCTCCAAGCCGATCTTCGGCAGCGTCGTCCGCCGGCGCGACCTCGACGCGGTGTTCGAGGAGATCGAGCAGATCCGCGGCGCTGGGCTACGACAGCCTGTGGATCGCCGACGACACCTTCACCCTGAACGCAGGCCTACCTCGAGGAGTTCTGCCGGCGCATCGCCGGCGCTGGGCATGACCTGGAGCTGCCTCTCGCGCGCCAACGGGATCACCGCGGAGACGGTGCGCCTGATGAAGGAGGCCGGCTGCCGGCGGGTCTACCTGGGCCTCGAGTCGGGCAGCCAGGCCACGCTCGACCTGATGAACAAGCAGGTCACGCGTGGAGCAGGGCGTGCGCGCCGCGGAGCTGTATCGCGAGGCCGGCATCGAGGTGGCGGCGTTCTTCATCGTCGGCTACCCGGGCGAGACCGTCGCCTCCATCGAGGAGACCTTCGCGCTGGCGCTGGCGCTGCCCCTCGACGAGATCTCCTTCAACGTCCCCATGCCGCTGCCGGGCTCGAAGCTGTTCGAGCGCCTGGGCGCGCCGGACGAGGGCAGGGACTGGACGCGCGAGAACGAGGTCACCTTCGTCTTCCCGTCCGACATCGACGAGAGCTGGCTGCGGCGCCGGATCGACGAGACGATGGCGGCGTTCGCGGCGCGGCGGCGGCCGGGGCGGCGCGAGGCTAGGCCGCGGTCAGGCCGGCGCTACTTCAGCAGCCGGAACAGCCTGTCGGTGGGCCTCTCGAAGAGCCTGAGGGCGGCCGGCGCCAAGCGTCCCCAGCCGCCGCTTCATCTCGAACTGCGCGTGGCCCTTGAGCAGGGCGAAGCGCATCTTCAGCGCCGAGAAGTCGCCCTCGTAGGTGAGCACGTGGTTCACGAGCAGGGCCTCCTGCGGACGCCATGGGCGCGTGACCCGGTCGCCGACCCGCTCGAGCAGGGCGGTGCCGGGGAGCGGGTAGGGCATCGTGAGACCGAGCGTAGTCCAGCGGCAGCGAGGTGGCGAAGCGCAGCGTGTCGAGCACGGTGTCGTCGGTCTCGCCGGGGTAGCAGAGGATGAAGAAGGCCCCCACCTCCAGCCCCGCGCGGTGCGCCGCCTCGACGGCGCTCCGCGCCTGCGCCGTCGTGATCTGCTTGTTCATCAGCTTCAGGATCTCGTCGTTGCCGGACTCGATGCCGAAGAAGATGCGGAAGCAGCCGGCGTCCTTCATCGCCCGCGCGGTCGCGTGGTCGAAGGTATCGACGCGACCCAGGCACTCCCAGGCGAAGCGGAGCCGCCGCCGCCGGATCTCCGCGCAGATCTCCAGCACCCGGCGGCGTTCAGGGTGAACACGTCGTCGGCGAACGAGATGCGGTCGTAGCCCAGCGCGAGGCCTCCTCGATCTCGTCGACGACGTTCTGCGCCGAGCGCTCGCGGTAGGACTGCCCGAACACGACGTTGCTGCAGAACTCGCAGGCGAAGGGGCAGCCGCGGGTGCTCATGACCGTGGTGATCGAGTAGCCGTAGCTCTTCGCTGCCGAACGCGATGTAGCGCGCGTTGGGGAGCAGCTCGCGCGCGGGGAAGGGGAGCGCGTCGAGGTCGCGGGCGAACGGGCGCGGAGGCGCGCAGCCGGCGCCGCGCCCGCCGCGCGCCGGCACGCGACGCCCGGCACGGCGCCGAGGTCGGCGCCGGCCTCGTGGGCGGCGAGGAGCTCGCGCATCGTCTGCTCGCCCTCTCCGCGCACGACGACGTCGAAGTGCTCGAGAAAGGCGTCGGGGTCGCAGGTGGGCAGCGGGCCGCCGGCGACGAGCAGACGGCAGCGGCCGCGCAGATGCTCGCGCGAACCAGCAGGCAGTCGTCCTCCATCGTCGCCATGCAGTAGATGCCGACGACGTCGGCCCGCGCCGCCAGCGCCAGCCGCGCGGCCTCGTCGCGGCTGCAGGAAGGTGCAGTCCAGCACCCGCACCTCGTGCCCCGCCTCCTGCAGGGCGGCGGCCACGTAGGCGACGCCGAGCGGCGGGAAGCGGAAGCGCGAGCGGTCGAGCCGGCGGCGGAAGAACGGATAGATCAGCAGCACCGAGGTCATGGCGTCCTCTCGATGCGCACCTCGTAGGCGAAGCCGCCGAGCGCCGGGGGCAGGGAGTAGCCGAAGCCCGACCAGGCGAGGCGCGAGCCGACGAGCTCCCGGCCGCGGCTCAGCCGCGCCCCTTCCACCTGCCCGAGGGAGAACGCCACCTTGTGCGCCGTGCTCGACGAAGCGCGCGCCGCGCGGCCGTCACCTCGTCCCAGGTGCCGATCTCGTCGCCGCGCAGGTCGGCTCCGTCGGCATCGGTGTAGCGGTCGAAGTGACGCGCCGCCCTGCTCGTTCATCATCGACGACCTCGGTGACGTCCTGCGGCAGACCGGTCGTGTCGACGGCGACGCTGATCGTCCCGTCGCTCGCCGTCGATGGTGTACGTCACCGTTCAGCTTGGCGCAGACCTCCGCCTGCTCGTAGGTCGTCACCCACCCGAACAGGCGCCGCAAGGCGGTGGACGCGGCCGTCAGCGGGCCGCGGAGCGGGGGCACGCGGCGGTGCAGCGCGGCCAGGGAGTCCTTGGCGGCGTAGAGCACGCCGGACTGCAGGCTGGCGCCGCCCGGCTTGGCGAGGCGCTCGACGAGGTCCATCGCGAAGACGGCGCGTCACTTCCCAGACCGGGCCCTCTCGCCGCCAGGCCAGCTCCACCTCGCCCGGGAAGATCGTCTGGACCCCGCGCTTGAGGATGGGGACCCCGAAGCCCGACGCCCTCCTCGGCCAGCTCCTCTCGCCCGTCGAGCAGCAGGAGGCCCTTCTGCAGGCGCCGTGGTCGGGTAGCTCGCCCGCGTCGCCCGACTGGTCGGCGATCGCTCAGCGAGAGACCGTCGAACAGCGGGATGCTCAGCTCCACCGCACGGCTCCTTCGTCGTGTCGCCGGCCGAGCCCTTCTGAAGCACGAGACGACGATCCACCACCCCGCGATCTGCCAGGCGATCACCAGGGCGGCGCGCACGACCAGCGTGGCGGATCCGTACCGGGCGACGACAGCGAGCGACGCCTGCATGGCGTCGGGAAACGCGACGAAGAGCAGCTGCAGCGGCGAGGCGTTGAACACCGTGAACAGCAGAGGGATGACCCAGACCGCCGTGAGGGCGCGCCGGTCGAGCTCGCCCAGCGACGTCAGGATCAGCACGAGGGGGAGGAGGAGGATCACGTTGGGCTCGGCGAGCCAGGTGCGCGTGAGGAAGAACACCAGCACCAGCGCGGTGCTGGCCTCTCACGAGGTCGTCGAAGCCGTCGACGCCGCGCCGCAACGCGACGGCGGTCGCGACCGCCAGCGCCGGGATCCAGAGCAGGCCGAGGAGCCACCAGTGCCCCTGCATGAGCAGCGGGTCGCGGAAGAGCCTGACGACGGTCATCAACGACATCGTGCCCGTCATCACGAAGTGGGCGTTGAGGTGGCGCACCACCGTGGCCGGGTCCCAGGCGAAGACGGCGAAGGGGAGCACGGCAGAAGACGAGCACGCCTCCTGCGAACACCGCGGCGTAGCGCACGGCCTGCCCGAGAGACCTGCCGGCGAGGTACACGAGGGCGACCGGCAGGACGGGCAGGGCCGTCGGCTTGACGGCGATGGACAGGGCCAGCAGGCCGGCCGAGCCGTCCCGGCGCTCCCTCGTGAGAAGGACGAGCGCCCCCAGGGAGCCGAGCGCGACGAGCGCGTCGATCTGCCCCCAGGCGGCGCCGACGTACAGCAGGAACGGGTTGAGCAGCAGGAAGACCCAGGCCCTGCGCGTCGTCGCCGGGTCGGCGCCCAGGTTCTTCGAGGACGGCGCCGACCAGATAGGCGAGGCCGACGTTGGCGGCGATCACCGGGAGCTTGATGGCGAGGTTGTAGACGAGGAGGTTCGACGTGACCAGCGTGGACGACCCGGTACAGGAGTCCCAGGGCGAGCGGCCACGGCGGCGGGTAGCCCACCGTGGTCAGGCGTGCGAAAGCCGAGGTGGTGGAACACCGCGCTGAGGTCCTGGCCCACGTACGGGTTCTGCCCGCTGCCCACCAGGTAGCCCGTGCCCATGAAGACGCGCGTGTCGTAGGAGTGCCCGAACAGCAGCGCCAGCGCGAGCTGCAGGACGAGGCTGAGCAGCAGGATCCGCCGGTCCGGCGTGGCGAACGCACCGCCACCCGCCTGCGGGCTTGCGAGCTGCCGCCTGAGTCGCCCTGCCGATCCTCAGGTGGGGTGACCACGGCGCCTACTTTGAGCCGCCCACGAACGACCACGAGGTTGAAGCTCACATGCGCCGGTGTGGCGAGAAGGCCGGGTCCCTCACCAATGCGGGTCACGGGCACTCCCATCCAGTCCGCTCATCCCGTCTCACGTGGCAGGCTTCCCGCCAAGATAGCCCGGCCCGCCGACGAGAGCAATGAAGGACGGAGCGGGCCGCGGTGCCCTGGGGGGTGCCGCGTGAAGCGCTGGCGGAGTCTCGCGAAGAGCCTCAGAAGTCCATCGGGAGGATGAGATCGCCGCGTTCAAGGCGGCTACCAGGGCGCTGCAGCACGCCTCGTCGTCTGCGGCGCACTGGCGCGTCAGCTCCTCGGCCTCGCGGGTCAGCTCCTCCGCGCTCCGGTAGAGAAGCAGGTTGAAACCGTGCATCGTCCTCGCGAGAGAGACACACGGTGCGCACCGTATGGCATTCGGGGCAGCGCAGCTCGAGGTCCCAGCCAGACGCGTCGACCTGACGCCAGTCCGTCGGGTAGACGAGGTCGCTGCCGCACAGCGGGCAGTCCTGCGGCCGGCCCGCCGAAGGCTCGCCGCGGGTCGTAGCCGGCGCGGTGGGCCTGCTCTCCGCGTGAGCGTGCGGCGTGCCGCAGAGGGAGCTCGATGTGGCGTCCGTGATCCTGCCGTCGTCCATGTTCTGCCTCGCGTGATCGGGCCGAAGGGCCGTGTGGCCATCCGTGACCGTGTCCGTGGCAGGTATCGGACGAGGCGTGGCCAATCTTGAGCAGACGACTGCGTAGTCTCCGCGGCGAATGGCGTGCGGTCCGGCGCCGATCGACCGGAAGAACGAAGGGACAACCATGCAAGCCGTTGCCGAGTTCATGGACCTGGTCGAAGGCGCCGGCGCTCTGCCGCGGATGAGAGTCATCGACGGCTCCTCATCCGAGCCTGTCGTGACGATCGACGGTCGACAGGTGCTCAACTTCTGCTCGAGCAACTATCTGGGTCTGGCGACGCACCCCGAGGTCAAAGATGCGGTGGTCGGACGCCGTGCGGGAGTATGGGGTCGGCGCCAACGGCTCGCGTCTCGTGTCGGGCACGACGGATCTGCACATCGCTCTTGAGGAGGCGACCGCACGCTTCAAGCACACCGCGGCGGCGGTCGCCTTTCCCACAGGCTACATGGCCAACACGGGAACGATCGCCGCGCTCGCCTACGTGCCCTACTTCGCCAGGATGGCGGGGCTGCCGCTGGCATCCAAGGCGCGGGAGATGGTCGTCCTGAGCGATGCGCTCAACCACGCCAGCATTGTCGAAGGCTGCGTGGTGGCAAGAGCGCGGCAGGTCCACTACGAGCACTGCGATCTGGACTCCCTCGAGGCGAAACTCAGGCAGAACGAGGGCAAGCGGCTTCTCATCGTCACCGACGGCGTCTTCAGCATGGACGGCGACATCGCGCCCTTGCCGGGCATCGTCGAGCTGGCCGCCCGCTACGGCGCCACCGTGCTGCTGGACGATGCGCACGCCACCGGCGTCCTGGGCCGCAACGGGCGCGGCACTCTCGAGCACTTCGGCATGGAGGGCGGCGCCGACATCCTGCAGATGGGCACCTACTCCAAGTCGTACGGCGCCCTCGGCGGGTTCCTCGCCGCCGACCGGACCACGGCAGACTACCTGCGCGTCGCCGCCAGCTCGTACATGTTCTCCGGCGCCGTTCCGCCCTGCCTGGCAGCGGGGATCCTGAAGGCGATGGAGATCGCGCGAGCGGGAGCCGCAGCGCCGGGTGCGACTGCTGCGCAATCGTGACTACCTGGTCTACGGCCTCCAGGAGATCGGCCTCGAGGCCCTCGGCAGCGGGACCCCGATCGTCCCCATCTTCATCGGCGACGACGACGCGGCGGTGGCCATCTCCGACGAGCTGTTCCGTCGCGGGCTCCTCGCGCCCTGCGTGCGCTGGCCCGCGGTCGCGCGAGGGCAGAGCCGGATCCGGCTGACGCTCATGGCCAGCCATGAGCGCGAGCATCTCGACCGTCTCGTGGAGGAGTTCGCCGCCGTGGGTGCGCGGTACGGCGTCGTCTAGACTGCTTCGCGGTCCCCTCTGACGCGCGGCTCCGGCTCGCTCGGCGTACCGGCGCTCCTCTCCAGCTCTCATGCTCACGGCCGAGCCTGCCGATACCCCTCAGCGTGCGCGGGCCTGCGCGCTGCTGCCGTGCGGACGGCAGGAGCGGAATACTCGGGGAGAGGTTCGATGTCGTCGAATGAGGTGGACCGTGGCGCGTGACGCCGTCGTTTGCCAGGGGCGCTCTCGGCGGCGACGCACTTCAGTGGCAGTCGCCGTCCCGCCGTTCGCTGAGGGCGTTCGCACGGGATGCCGTCAGCGTCTCGGTCGACGACCCCTCGCTCCAGCGTCGCGGCCAGCTCCTGGCCTTCGTGAGCGTGCCCTTGTTCCTCATCGGAGTCGGGTTCGTGATCATCGACGTCGTGGGCTGGCTGCTGCCGCCGTCGCAGCACGCCGCCTACAACATCGTCACCGACCTGCTGTTCGTCGGGCTGATCGCCACCACCTGGCTCCTCAATCGTAGCGGCCGGGTCACTCTGGCCGCGATCATTGCAGCTCATGGGCGTGTCGGCCGGGCTCGTGTTCTTCTTCCTCTACACGTCGCCCTACCGGATCGAGGTCCTCTTCGCCGTGCCCATCTTCGTCGCGGCCTTCGTCGCTTGCGCCCTGGGCGTCGTTCATCTGGGCCGGCGTCTCGTCTGTCTCCTTCGTCGCCCTGCACCATGTCCATACCGGGAGGAGCAGTCTCGACGCAGGGCACCTCATCGATGTACAGGTCAGCCTCGAGCTCTTCGGCCTGGCGATCGTCGCCTGGCTTGTGGCGAGTTGTCTCGAGTGGAACGTGACGGCGCTGCGCCGCACCGCCGAGGCGCTCGAGGAGGACATCGCCGCCCGTCGTGAAGCCGAGGAGGCGCGACGGCAGGTGGAGACCGCGCTCAGCTTCTCACGGCAGAAGAGCGAGACGCTCTTCGAGACGTCGTCGGTCGGGGTCTTCCTCTTCGACAGGCACTTGGTGATCACGGAGTGCAACGAGCGTTTCGTCCTGCAGGCAGGTGATTCCAGAGAGCGGCTGGTCGGCTCCGCTGTGGGTCGGGTGGCCGACCAGCGGACCATGCCGGTCATGGAGCGTGCGCTCGCCGGCGACGCGGGCACCTACGAGGGCCCCTTCATCGTCGGGCCGAGCGCGACGGAGATGTGGATCAGCTTCGCGGCGTCACCGCTCCTCGGACCCAGCCAAGAGGTCATCGGGGGCATCGGCGTCGTGACCGACCTCACCGAGGGCAAGCAGGCCGAGGAGCTGGTGCAGCGGCTCGCCTATCGCGACCTGGTCACCGGGTTGCCCAACCGCGCACTCTTCAGGGACAGGATCGACCAGGCGGTCGCCGTCGCGGAACGCCACGGTCAGAAGCTCGTCATCGGGGTCCTCGACATCGATCGCTTCAAGAACGTCAACGATACGCTTGGGCACGCGCAAGGCGACCGCCTTCTGACCGAAGTGGCCGAGCGCATCACCGGCTTGATGCGCGACAGCGACTCCGTGGCGCGCTCCGGCGGCAACGAGTTCCTGTTCCTGCTCACGGAGATCAGCACGGCGCGCGACGCGGTCCTTGCCGCCGACAGGATGCTCGACGCGTTGCGGGAACCGTGGCAGTTCGGCGACAGGACGTTCTACATCTCGGCGAGCATCGGCCTGGCGTTCTATCCGAATGATGCCCGGGATGCACAGGCTCTTCTGGAGAACGCCCATTCGGCGATGCGGCGCGCCAAGCAGAGCGGCGGCGATGCCCAGCAGTTCTACGACCGCGAACTCAGCACGCTGGCCGCCGAACGCCTGTCGCTGGAGAGCGAGCTGCACGCCGCCGTCAGCGATCGCCAATTCGTCGTGCACTATCAGCCCCAGGTGGACACGCGCGATCACAGCTTCGTCGGCGTGGAGGCGCTGGTCCGCTGGCGGCATCCACAACGAGGACTCATCCGTCCCAAGGAGTTCATCGCACTCGCGGAGGAGACCGGGCTCATCGTCCCCATGGGCCAGCAGATCCTGCGTGCGGCGTGCGCTCAGGCGCGCGAGTGGCAGAGTCTGTGCGCTCACCCACTGCGCATGGCGGTCAACGTCTCGGCGAGGCAGCTGCGCGATCCCGGCCTGATCGACGATGTCGCGGGCGCGTTGAGGGAGACCGGCCTCGAACCGGGTCTGCTGGAGATAGAGATCACGGAGACGGCGACTCTCAGCACCCCCGGTCACGCCGATGCCGTGTTGCACCGCCTGCGCGAGATGGGCGTCTCAGTGTCTCTCGACGACTTCGGCACCGGCTACTCGTCGCTCAGCCAGCTGCGTCGGCTGCCGATCGACCGGCTCAAGATCGACCGCTCGTTTGTCGCCGAGTTGCCGGGGGACGAGAGCAGCGCGGCGATCGCCGGTGCCGTCGTCGATCTTGCGAAGGCCATGGGGCTGGGCGTGGTCGCAGAGGGTGTGGAGACCCGGCAGCAGCTCGAATTCCTGCAGGCGCGCGGTTGTCACGAGGTACAGGGCTTCCTGTTCTGCCGGCCGCTTCCCGCCGAGGAGTGCCGCGGAGTGCTCGCCGGAGAGACTGGGGCCTTCGCCTGACCCGTGCGGTCGCGTGCGGATGAGGGCGGGAGTCGCGAGATTCGCTTGCGCGACCGGGGCGCGACCATGAGACTCCTTGAGCGGCTCTCCCGACACCGTGCGCCGCCGGCGGCCGAGCCGCCGCGCACTTGCACGATCTTCATCGATTGGTAACAATTGTGCTGTATGCTTTCAATTGTCTGCTGACCACATGACCGTTCAGAAAGAGCGAAGGTGATGTCGTGGACCCGACCGAGTTCCGCGCTCCTGAGGCCGGCGAGGTCGTCGACAGCCCCGAGGGGTATGCCGCCTTCGTCCCGGCCGCGCTGCCGCCGAAGCTGACCTACAGCCCCGAGCTGGTCCTCGCGCTCTCGCGCGCCGACGCGGCGCTCGGCGAGCTCTCCGGCGTCGGCGGCGAGCTACCCGACCCACAGCTGCTCGACGCCCCGTTCAAGCGCCAGGAGGCGCTCTGCTCGTCGCGCATCGAGGGCGCCCAGGTCAGCCTCTCCGACCTGCTCCTGGACCAGGTCGCGGCCGCCGACCCGAGCGTGCAGCGCGAGCACCTGCGCGAAGTGCGCAGCTGCATCTCCACCCTGCGCTTCGGCGTCGAGCGCCTGCGCGAAGAGCCGCTTGTCGCTCGACTTCATCCGCGCGCTGCACGTGCAGCTGCTGCGCGACGAGGTGGGCGCGGCTCGCACCCCGGGCGAGTTCAGGACCTCGCAGAACTGGATCGGCCCGCCCGGGGCGACGCTGGCCACCGCGACCTACGTGCCGACGCCGATGTCCGAGCTGCCGGGCGCGCTCGCCGCGTGGGAGGCGTTTCTCCAGGAGAGGGGCAGGCTCCCCGACCTCGTGCAGTGCGCCATGATGCACGCGCAGTTCGAGAGCATCCACCCGTTCGTGGGCGGTAACGGGCGCCTCGGCCGGCTGCTCATCACGCTGTTCCTCATCGAGCGGCAGCGCCTCACGCGCCCGCTGCTCTACCTCTCGGCCTACTTCGAGGGTCATCGCGACGAGTACTACGCCCTGTTGCAGCGCGTGCGCACGCACGCCGACTGGGTGCCATGGCTGACGTTCTTCGCGACGGGCGTGCGCGAGACGGCCGACCGAGCGACGCGACAGGCGCGGGCGCTCATCCGGCACCACGCCCGCGACCGCGAGAAGGTGAAGGGCCACGCGCTGGCGCTCGCCGACGAGCTGTTCCGCACGCCCTGCATCACGGTCCCCGAAGCACAGCGCGTGCTGGGCGTCACCAACCCGACCGCGCGCCGCGCAGTCCGCGAGCTCGAGGCCAAGGGCCTGCTTTCCGAGTGGGGCGAGAAGCGCTGGCCGCGGGTGTACCTGGCGCGGCACGTCCTCGACGCTGTCCTTCACCCCCTCGAGGATCTGCGCAGCATGTCCGGCACCGCTTCCCAGGGCGCCGTGCTCAAGTCGGGCGCCGGCGAGCAACAGGCTCCTCTGCGGCGCGCCGACCGCTTGATGGCCGAGGCGATGGCGATCATCGATGCGGCCCGCGTACGCGGCGCCCAGCTGCGCCTTACCGGTGGGCTTGCCATCCGGCGCTACTGTATCGATCTGGAGTTCATGGACCGCGAGTATTCCGACATCGACTTCATCGGGCTTTCGTCGCAGAGCAAGGAGCTTCACGAGGTGTTCTCCGCCCTTGGCTACGACGAGAATCACTACGTCTCACAGGCCACCGCCGCGGGTCAGCTGCAGTACGTCAAGATCGAGGCGTTGAAGGAGGAGCGCGCCCAAGCGGAGGCGGCGGCCGGCCACACGCCGTATGAGCCGCCGCTCGTCGACCACGTCGACATCTTCCTCGACCTGATGCGCATGGACCACGACCTCGACGTGCGCGAGCGACTCGACATCGACGACTACGCCATCACGCCTGCCGACGCGCTCATCGCCAAGCTGCAGATCGGCAAGATCAACCAGAAGGACGTCCACGATGTGATCGCCCTCTGCAAGGACGTGCCGCTGCGCGACACGAACGACGGAGTGTCGATCGACGTGAAGCACATGGCCGACGTATGCTCCCGCGATTGGGGGCTGTATCACGACCTCACCACGAACCTCGACGTCGTGATCGCCATGGTCGACGACTATGGGCTCTCAGAAGAGGTGATGACGCGGGTGTATGACCGTCTCGCGGCGATCAAGGAGGCCGTGGACGACGCCAGCAAGACCTTTCGCTGGCACTTGCGCGCCAGCGTCGGCCAGCGCGTGGCCTGGCGCCGAGAAGTCGAGGACACCGAGGGGACGCCGGTCATCGCGCCCGAGTGGGACTGGCGGCGCGACCTGGGCTGAGAGTCGGACCCGGAGGGGCGTTCACGGCGGCCCGCACACCGAGGGCGGGCCGGGGACCCGCTCCAGTGCAGCGCTTCCCTCGATGGCGCGCAGCGCCTCGTTGTCCACCAGCGTCAGGAGGATGTCGTCTTGCCGGAGGCGCGAGCTACCGCCGGCGAGGAGATACGCGTCGTACCTCCGGATCAGCACGACCTGGGCATTCTCGGGGAGTCCGGCATGAAGCACCTGTCGCCCCACCAGCGGCGACGTCGCCGGCACCGTGAACTCGACGAGTCTGCGCCGTAGCGGCTGACCGCTGCCGATCGGCTCCGGTTCGAAGGCCGGTCCGCTGACGCGCAGCCAGCGGGCCACTGCCGGGATGGTCGTGCCTTGAAGCAGCGTCGAAACGAGGACGATGAAGAACACGACGTCGAACAGCCGGCCGCTGCCGGGCACGCCTGCGACGAGAGGGAACGTCGCCAGAATGATCGGGACCGCGCCGCGCAGGCCGATCCAGCCGATCAGCGTCTGGGCAGGCAGGCTGTAGCATGAGCCGGCCAAGCTCAGGTACACGCTGAGCGGGCGCGCCACGAAGACCAGGAACGCCGAGACGACGAGGCCCAGTCCGGCGACCTCCGCCACCCGGGAGGGGAAGACCAGCAGCCCCAACGTGAGGAACATGGCGATCTGCATCAGCCAGGCGAGCCCGTCGTGGAACTTGACCAGGCTTCGCTTGTGCAGATAGGCGCGGCCGCCCATGACGATTCCGGCGATGTACACGGCGAGGAACCCGTTTCCGCCGATCCAGGCCGTCAGCGAGTACGTGAGGAGCACAAGCGCGAGGCTCAGCACCGGGTAGAGCCCCTCGTGGTCGAGCTGGGCGCGGTTGATGACCGACGCGGTCGTCCGGCCCAGCGCGTAGCCGAGGATCGCGCCGAGCCCCATCTGCACGACGAACGACCCGGCGAGCGTCCATGCGGGCGTTCCCGGCTCCATGATGAGGGCGACCAGCGACACGGTGAGAAACACCGCCATCGGATCGTTGCTCCCCGATTCGAGCTCGAGGAGGTCGCGCACCTTGCCCGGGAGGTGGACCTGGCGGGCGCGCAAGACGCTGAAGACGGCGGCCGCATCAGTGGACGACACGACGACCCCCAGCAGCAGCGCCTGGAGAGGCGCCAGGTCGGTGATGACGATGGCGAAGGCGCCGGTGAGGGCGGCAGCCGTGAGCACGCCGACCGTCGACAGGGCCATGCCGCGGGCGAGCACTCGCCGCAGGCCGCCGACGTTCGTGTCCAGCCCGCCGGAGTAGAGGATGAGGGCGAGAGCGACGACGCCGACAGAGCGTGCCACTTCGGCGTTGTCGAAGTAGATGCCGCCCAGGCCTTCGGAGCCCGCGAGCATGCCGATGGCCAGGAACAGGAGGAGTGAGGGTACGCCGAAGCGGCTCGACGCCTTGCTCGCGACGATGCTGAGCAGCACGAGCACGCACGCAGCCGTCAGGATGAGTTCGATGTGAGCCATGCAGCCTCCCGCCGGCGGAGTCTCCACTCGTCCTGTACCCGCCAGATAGGGCTTCACACGCCGGGCAGCCGCTCCGGTGCAGAGCTGATCCGGCGTGCGGACGCCGGTGGCTGCGACGTACACTTGCGTGAACGATCGAGGTCCGGTGCGATGGGCGCGCGGCCAAGCTCTCCACGACGAGCGAGGGGGTAGGAGATGAACGCGATGGTGCCGGAAGATGTCTTTCTACTGACCGGCGTGGCCGATCCCCGCCTTTCACCGGACGGCGCGACGGTGGCCTACGTGGTGGCTGCGGTCGATGCCGAGGCTAACGACTACCGCGGGACGATCTGCCTGGCGTCGGCGGACGGCGCGGCGGAGCCGCGCCCCTTCACCTCCGGCGCCAGGCACGACGCCGACCCGCGCTGGTCGCCGGACGGTGCGCAGCTCGCCTTCACCTCGAACCGCGAGGGCAAGGCCAGGCAGCTCTACGTGATGCCGCTGGCCGGCGGCGAGCCGCGCAAGCTCACGAGCCTCAAGGAAGACGTGACCCAGCCCGCCTGGTCACCGGACGGCGCGACCATCGTCTTCGTCGCGCGGGTGCCTGGCGCCGCCTACGACGAAGAGGACGACAAACGCCGCCAGCCGCGGCGCTTCACCCGCCTGCAGTACAAGCACGACAACGTCGGCTGGACCGCCGACCGCCGGCAGCACCTGTTCACGGTTCGCGCGGACGGCAGCGGCGAGCCCGTCCAGCTCACCGACGGCGACTACGAGGACTCGGGGCCATCGTGGTCTCCGGACGGCGCCACGCTGGCCTTTGTCTCGGCGCGCGGACCGGACTGGGACATCGAGCCGGTCAGCGACGTGTACGTCGTGGCCGCCGAAGCAGGAGAGCCGCGGCGGCTCACCCACGGCGGCGGCAGCATCGACGGTGTCTCCTGGTCGCCGGACGGCGCCCGGCTGGCGGTGCAGCGTTACCCGGGGGTCTTCGACGACCCGAGACATACGCAGATCGCGATCGTCGACGCGGGCACCGGCGCGATCGAGCTACTGACCACCGCTCTCGACCGTAACTGCGGCACGTATCCGCAGCTGCGCGAGCCGATCTGGGACGGGGCCGAGATCGTCTTCGCCCTGGAGGACCACGGGAACACCCACGTCTACCGCGTGCCCGCCGACGGTTCGCACGGCCCCGAGCTCGTCGTGGGCGGCGAACGTACGGTGACCGGGTTCGACGTCGCCGCCGGGCGGCTCGTGTACGCCGCCGACGAGCCCACGCGGCTCAGCGAACTCTTCGCCGCCGGTCAGAGGCTCACGCGGGTCGGCGACGCCTTCGCCGCCGGCCGCGAGCTCGCCGCCGCCGAGCGCTTCACGGCCACGTCGGCCGACGGCTCCCAGGTCGACGCCTGGGTCATGAAGCCGGCGGGCTTCGAGCCCGGCCGCAAGTACCCCACGCTTCTCAACATCCACGGCGGGCCGTTCGGCCAGTACGGCAACACCTTCTTCGACGAGTTCCAGGTCTACTGCGGCGCCGGCTACGTCGTCGTGTTCTCGAACCCGCGGGGCTCGTCCGGCTCCGGCGAGGAGTGGGCCCGGGCGATCCGCGGCCCCGGTGCGCAAGGTCCCGGGTGGGGCTCGGTGGACTACGAGGACTGCATGGCCGTCACCGAGGAGGCCGCGTATCGCTACGACTTCATCGACGGCGAGCGACTGGGCGTGATCGGGGGCTCCTACGGCGGCTACATGACGTCGTGGATCGTGAGCCACACGGACAGGTTCAAGGCCGCCGTGTCGGAGCGCGCCGTGAATCAGCTGGTCTCGGAATGGGGCTCCAGCGACTTCGGCTGGGACTTCAAGGGGTATCTCGGCTCGTTCATCTACGAGGACGTGGACGCGTACCTCAGCATCTCGCCGGCGACCTACGCCGAGCGCATCCACACGCCGCTCCTGATCCTGCATTCGGAGAACGACCTGCGCTGCGCCGTCGAGCAGGCGGAGCACCTCTTCGTGACGCTCCGCCTGCTGAAGCGGCCGGTCGAGTTCGTGCGCTTCCCCGGGGAGTCTCACGAGCTCACCCGCTCGGGCAGCCCGGCCCACCGCGTGCAGCGTTTTGAGATCGTGCTGGAGTGGTTCGACCGGTATCTGAAGGGTTGACGCGGCGGCGCTGCGGCGTACCGGCACAGACTGCTCTAGAATCACCTCGGGAAGGCAGCCCGCCACGAGGCAAGCGCATCCCGCTTCAAGGAGTCTGCATGAGCGGTCTTGTGTACATGATCTACCTCGCCGTCACGATCTACGCCTGGCTCATCGTCGCCCGGGCGGTGATGAGCTGGCTGGATCCGCGCCCGGGCACCGTCGTGTACCGGGTCAACGCGGTGCTCGTCGACGTGACGGAGCCGTACCTGGGCCCGTTCCGTCGCCTCATCCCGGTGGTGCGCCTCGGCGGGTCGGGGGTCGACTTCAGCAGCATCGTCGCCCTCATCGTCCTCTTCGTGGTGCTCCAGCTGCTCGCGCGGCTGTAGGGCCGCGGGAGCGCGTCGGACTGCTCGCGTGAGAGGCCTGCGAAGCGCCGTCCTGGGCGTGACCGTGATGCTCGCGGTCGCGGCGTGCGCATGGCCGGCCGCCGCCGCCGCGCCCTCCCGCTGGATCGCCGTCTCGGTGGTCACGCTCTGGGTCGAGCCGGGGCTCGCGCGGCCGGTCGATGCCCCCGCCGTGGCCACCGTCGCCGACCCCCGCGCCTGGGTCGCCGCGATGAGCACAGCGCAGAAGCGCTGGCTGGTGGGGAAGCTCGAGACGCAGGCGCTCTACGGCACGCCTGTGACCCTGCTCGCTACATCCGGCGCCTGGTCGAAAGTCGCGGTGCCCGGCCAGCCCACGCCGAGAGACGCGCGCGGCTACCCGGGCTGGGTGCCGACGAGACAGCTCAGCGCCGTGAGACCAGTGGCAGGGAGAGGCGTGGCGGTCATCCGCAGGCCGACCGCCTGGGCCTGGGAGGCGCCGTCGCTGAGCGGGCGCGTGCTCGAGCTCTCGTACGGCACGCGCCTCCCCGCGCTGGCCTGGACGACCTCGACCGTGCGCGTGGCCATGCTGAACGGGCCGGACCTGTACGTGAAGCGCGCCGCGGTGACGCTGCGCAGCCGCGGCGCGTCCCTGCCGCGGCCCAGCGGCGCGCAGCTCGTCGGCGAGGCGCGCCGCTTTCTGGGACTGCAGTACCTCTGGGCCGGCATGTCGGGGTTCGGGCTCGACTGCTCCGGCTTCACCTGCCTCGTCTACCAGGCGCTCGGCGTCACCATCCCGCGCGACGCCGCCCCGCAAGCCGCGGAGGGCGCCAAGGTCGCGCGCACGGCGCTGCGCGCCGGTGACCTCGTCTTCTTCCGCGGCTCCTCCGGCCAGATCCATCATGTGGGGATGTACATTGGCGGCGGGCGCATGATCCACTCCCCGGCCACCGGTTCGCCGGTGAGCATCGTCTCCCTCTCCGCCGAACCGTATGCCCGCGAGTACGCCGGCGGCCGCCGCTACGTGCCGTGAGCCGCGTGGAGGGCCGCCCGCATGAGGTCGGCGACGGGCGGGTACGAACGGGTCGACCGCGACACGTGGAGGAGGGGGCGGCCATGACCACGGAGCACGAGCCACAGCCCACTCGAGTCACGTACGTCGGCCACGGCACGGTGCTGGTCGAGATGGACGGCGTGCGCATTCTCACGGACCCGTCCCTGAAGCGCTGGACCGGGGCGCTGCGGCGCTACGGGCCGCTGCCGATGCCGCCGTGCGCCATCGCCTGGACGCTGTGCTCATCTCGCACCTGCACATCGACCACCTGGACACGTCCTCGCTGAAGATGCTGCCCAAGTCGGCCGTGGTCATCGGGCCGCCGCTGGTGGGACGCACCGTCCACAAGATCGGCTTCAGAACGGTCATCGAGACGCGCCGCGACACGCTCCTGCACGTCGGCGACGTCGACGTCATGGCGGTGCACGCCAGTCACACGCGCCGCCGCTGGGTCCTGACGCCGCCCACCGAGCCGCTCGGCTTCATCATCCAGGGCTCGTCCACCGTCTACTTCGCCGGCGACACGGCGCTCTTCGACGGCATGGAAGACCTGCACGAGCGCATCGACGTCGCTCTCCTGCCCATCGAGACCTGGGGGGTGCGGCCGCCGGAAGGGCGCCACATGAGCCCGCGCTCGGCAGCCGGCGCACTGGCGCTGCTGCGGCCGCGGATCGCGGTGCCCATCCACTGGGGGACGCTCTACATGCCCGGCTCCGCCTATGCCGGCAAGCAGGCCACGTATGCCTGGTTCCAGAAGACCCGCAAGCGCCCGGAGGCGTTCGCTGTGCTCGCCGCCGAGAAGGCGCCCGACGTGGAGGTCCGGCTGCTCGATCCGGGAGAGTCGCTGACCGTCGAGGCGCGGGAGAACGAGATCGTCCGAGGAGATCTCAGGCTAGACCTGAGGCTGAGGGTCAGGCGAAGAGGGGGCCGGGCGCCAGCGGCGCCCGGCCCCCTTCTTCCGTCACTGCCTCGCGCATCAGGCGTTGGCGAGCCACTTCTGATAGTCGGGGTCGTCCACGACGGCCTGCGCGCGCGCCATGCGCTCCATGCCCCACTCCATGTAGTCGAACTCGATCTTCGAGAAGGTGTGCTGGATCATCGCCCACACGCCCCACCATACGCCCGAGACGCTCTTGTAGAGCATCATGCGGCCGAAGCGCCCTTCGTCCATCTCGCCGCAGTAGGTGGCGGCGATCAGCCGTTCCTCCTCGCGCGAGAACGGGTGCTCCATGACGAAGTCGCCGAGGTCGAAGAAGGGGTCGGTCATGCCGCCGTACTCCCAGTCGATGATCCACATCTTGCCGTCGGCGTCGACGATGAAGTTCTCGCTGAGCAGGTCGTTGTGGCAGGCGACGTCGGCGGGCGGGTTGACGGCCGTCGCCTTCTCGATGGTCTCCATCTCGAGCGAGCAGCGACTCGAGCTCGGGCGGCATGGGGGTGTCGTTGTCCGCGCGCGATCTTGGTGTAGCGGCGGAGCATGTCGAAGATCTTGATCTCGTTCTTGAAGACGGCCTTGTCGTGGAAGACCTTCGACTGTCTCGACGGCCTGCTTGATGCGCTCCGGGTGCCCGGCCATCGTCTCGGGGTGCATGATCTCGCCCTCGACGAAGTCGATGACCAGGGCGCCCTCGGGGTCGATCTGGTAGGCCACGCCGGGCCCGACGCCGGCCTTGTCGGCCTGGACCATGCAGTCGCGCTCGACGTCGCGGTCGATGAACATGTCGGTGCCCTGGCCGGGGACGCGGAGCACGTACTTGCCGCCGCCCGGATTGCCGGGGCCGCCGTTGACCAGGACGATGTAGTTGTGGTTGGTGATGCCGCCGCCCAGCTCTTCCCAGCGGACGTCTTTGTCCTTCCAGTCCGCGATGCGTGCGATGGCTTCGTCGGGGCCAAAGTGTGCCATGGTGCTCCCTTTGCTCGAGATGGTCGCCGAAAACACTCCTTCACTGAGCCAATACTCCCACATCCGCGCGCATGAGGGCTAGTGGCGCCGCGGGAAGCGCGCAGACGGCTCGGTGACCCACAGGCCGCCCTCAGCTCTCTCTCAGCAGATCCTCAGACGCCGCGGGTACCGTTGCTTCAGGCAGACCCGCAGAAGCGGGCGGTACCTGAGATCAAGCGCCTGGAAACCGGCCTTCGGCCGCGCGGGCGCAGTCAACGAAAGGTCGTGCACCAATGAGAACAAGACGATTCCTCGCGATGATGGTGGCCGGCTTCCTGGGGGCGGCCGTCCTCCTGGTCGTGGCCAGCGTGCTCGGCCTCGTCGGTGGTGGCCAGACCACGGTCGTGAAGGGCGCGTACGCGGCGTTCAAGAGCTCGGGGCTGACCCCGCAGCAGATCTACGAGAAGCACGCCGGAAGCGTGGTCGAGATCACGGCCACGTTCCCGGGCACCTTCGACATCTTCGGCCAGCAGACCGGTGGAGGTCAGGCTCTGGGCACGGGCTTCGTGGTCTCCGAGGACGGCTACATCCTCACCAATGCGCACGTCGTCAGCGAGAGCGGCCAGAGCGTGAGCACGGTCACCGTGACCTTCAAGGGCGACGGGTCGCAAGGGACGCAGGTCGAGGGCACCGTGGTCGGCGCCGACGAGTCCACCGACGTGGCCCTGATCAAGGTCGACCCCAGCCAGACGCCCGCGCTCGTGCCGATCCCTCTCGGCGATTCCTCCAAGGCCACGGTGGGCGAGGCGGTCGTGGCCATCGGCAACCCGCTGGGCCTCGATTTCTCCCTGTCCTCGGGCGTGGTGTCGGCGACGAATCGCGAACTGCAGTCGCCGAACGGCGCCACGATCAGCGGCGGCATCCAGACCGACGCCGCCATCAATCCCGGCAACTCCGGCGGCCCTCTCATCGACGCCAACGGGAACGTGATCGGCATCAACGAGCAGATCGACTCACAGTCCGGCGGCAACGAGGGCATCGGCTTCGCGGTGCCCATCAACACCGCCATCCAGGTCATGGAGCAGATCAAGGCCGGGACGCTGCAGCAGCAGCCCCAGACCGCGGACCCCTACGGCGGGTCGACGACCAGCCCGTACTGAGCGGGCGCCGCTGCACAGCGGATCGCCGCCGACGTGCCCCAACGGCGCGTCGGCGGCGCCGTCCGTCATGACCTGTGGCGGCCCGGTCGTTTGGTCTTGTTCGGCTCTGTGCATACTGGTATCATCACCTGTCAGCTTGGCGTCCGCTCTTCACCGCCCCAGCCCTCACGGGCACGCGCAACACCGTTTGCACGGGGCGCACGTGCTTGGCGCGCCGCCTCGCGAGATAGCACTGGCCACGCCGATGGTCCAAGCACGCCACGAAGAGCAGGAGTCTCCGAGTGATCGAACCCGCTGAAGATCGCACCACCTCGTCCGCCGACCTCGCCATGCTCTGCACCGACGAGGTGCGCGGGCTGCTCGAAGAGGGTCGCGAGCAAGGCTACCTCGACGGCGCGCACATCGCCGCCGCACTGCGCGACGTCGACCTCACGCCCGGAACAGCTCGAGGAGATCCACGGCGTCTTCGCCGACCTCGGCATCGACGTCATCGAGAGCGAGGGCGTCGCCGCCGAGCCCGGAGCCGGTCGTCGAAGAGGAGGCTCCCCCCAAGCTCGACCTCTCGGTGAAGTCCACCACCAACGATCCCGTGCGCATGTACTTCCGCGAGATGGGCAAGGTGCCGCTGCTCACCGCCGACGAAGAGGTCTCGCTGGCCAAGCGCATCGAGCGCCGCGACATGGACGCCAAGCGCAAGCTCATCGAGGCCAACCTGCGCCTGGTGGTCTCCATCGCGCGGCGCCACATGGGCAGAGGCATGCCGCTGCTCGACCTCATCCAGGAGGGCAACCTCGGGCTCATGCGCGCCGTCGAGAAGTTCGACTACCGGCGCGGCTTCAAGTTCTCGCACCTACGCCACCTGGTGGATCCGGCAGGCCGTCACGCGCGCCCTCGCCGACCAGGCGCGCACGATCCGCATCCCGGTGCACATGGTCGAGAACATCAACAAGCTCATCCGCGTGCAGCGTCAGCTCCTGCAGGATACCGGGCCGCGAGCCCACGCCCGAGGAGATCGCCGCCGAGATGGGCACCACGCCCGAACGGTGCGCGAGATCCTCAAGATCAGCCAGGAGCCGGCGAGCCTGCACACGCCGATCGGCGACGAGGGCGACGCGCTGCTCGTCGACTTCATCGAAGACAAGGATGCCACGTCTCCGGTCGAAGAGGTCGACGACATCGTGCAGCGCGAGGAGCTCAGCGCGCGTGCTGCGAGCTGCTCACGCAGCGCGAGCGCCGCATCGTCGAGCTGCGCTTCGGCCTCGCCGGCGGCAATCCGCGCACCCTCGAAGAGGTCGGGCAGAAGTTCGGCGTCACGCGCGAGCGCATCCGCCAGATCGAGGCCAAGACGCTGGCCAAGCTCAAGGCCTACCGCGACGCGCAGTGCCTGCGCGAATTCCTGGATTGACCGAAGGGAGACCATCGTGAGCGAAGAGCATCTGCCGAACGTGTATCTCAAGTTCCGCGACGGGTTTCCCGACGTCGCCAAGGCTCTCGACGGATTGGGCGAAGCCGTCGATGCGGCCGGACCTCTGGACGAGCGCACCGCGCGCCTCGTGAAGCTGGGTCTGGCCATCGGCGTGGCCGCCGAAGGCTCCGTGCGCTCCAACGTCCGCAAGGCGATCGCCGCCGGCGCGACCCCCGGGGAGGTCCGTCAGGTCGCCGTGCTGGCCATCACCACCTGCGGCTTCCCCCTGGCCATCGCCGGCGCCGGCTGGATCGACGAGGTCCTCGAGAGCGAAGCCTGAGGCCGTCGGCGCCGCCGACGCTCACCAGCCGACGCGCCGGCCCCCGTCCCGCTCGACCTTCTCGTGGCACAGCCGCGTGATGGCGGCGCGTACCGTGCGGGCGACGAGCCAGCCCACGGTGGTCGCGGGGCCGGCGTAGCTCAGCCCCGTTCCGCCCTGGGCGCACGCCACGACCACCGAGTCCGTCGAGGTGCCGCTGGCCGGGTCGCCGTCGGGCGTGCGCACGTCCCACTCGGCGAGCACCATTGTCTTGGCCTCGGTGGCCGTGATCACGGCGTTGACCATGGCGCTCGGCGACAACTCGGCGTCGACGAGCAGGATCGCGTTGATCGTCCCGGGAGCGGACGCGAGCGGCGGCGTGATGCCGGCGTTCGAGGTGTTGCTGAGGCCCACCGACACGACGGCCGCGACGGTGACGCCGTCCCGTGACTCCGCCTCCACGCAGGCGTGTTCCGTGTAGGCGGCGGTCATGAGGCCCACGAAGGCGCCGCCGACGCCGCACGAGCCGGCGAACGCCGCGAGGTCGTCCTCCGGGCTCGCGCCGTCGTAGTCCTTGTCCACATGCATGTTCACGATGTGGCGGGCGCTGCCCAGCCCTCCGCCGACGACCGCCGAGCTCAACACCGTGAGCGGCCGCGCGCTCGTCACCCGCACCGCCAGCGCGTCGATGACGATCGAGATGCCGGGGATGGGCGTGATGGGCGCGTCGTTCATGGGGAGGTGATTCGGCGGAGGTCGCCGCCGGGTATAGAGCGGAGAGAAAGCATCCTCATTCGAGCGGATCGAGGTAGACATTGGCCACAGTCAACGAGGCAGCGCGCGCAGGGTCGTCCGCGGTGGCGCGGCTCCTGGCGGCGCCGCGCTACGAAGTGATCCCCGTGAGCGGTATCGAGGAGAAGGTGGCCGCGCTCCCCGCGGGAACGACTGTCACCGTGACCGCTTCGCCGCGCCACGGCATCGAGAGGACGATCGACGTGAGCGCGCGCCTGGCCGGCCGCGGGTATCGGGTCGTGCCGCACCTGGCCGCGCGTATGATCGCGGACCGCGGCCAGCTCGAGCGCCTCGTGGCGCATCTCGAGGCCGCCGGCATCCACGAGGCGTTCGTCGTCGGCGGCGACACCTCGCCGCCCGCGGGTGGCTACGCCGACGCCGGCGACCTCCTCGACGAGCTCGGGCGCCTGCCGCATGCCCTCACCAGGATCGGCGTGGGCGGTTACCCGGAGGGCCACCCGCTGATCCCCGCGGCCGGCCTGCTCGAGGCCCTGCGGCGCAAGCAGCCGCACGCCGATTACATCGCCACGCAGCTCTGCTTCGACGCTGAGGCGCTGACGCGCTGGGTCCGGGCGATCCGGGAGGCTGGAGTAGGCCTGCCCGTGGTCGTGGGCCTGCCGGGCGTGGTGGAGCGCCGCAAGCTCGCCGAGATCTCGCTCAAGACCGGGGTCGGCACGTCACTTCGCTACCTCGCCCGGCACGGCCGGCAGATCGCCACGCTGGCGCGCTCGCGGCGCTTCGATCCGACGCCGCTCGCACGGGCTGTCGCCGCGCAGGCCGCGGAGGCGGACCTCGGCATCGGCGGCGTGCACCTCTTCACCTTCAACCAGGTCGCGGCGACCGAGGCCTGGGTGCGGCGCGCCTCCGCGGTCAGGCGCGGGCGGGCTGTGCCGCCACCCCTGCGCGTCGGCGGCTCGCCGCCGGATCCACGGCAGGGTTCAGTCCCCGGCTCTCGGCCGCTCGCTTGACACCGCGTTCGCCATACGCCACGAAGGGCCTCCTCAGCACCAAGCCCGGAATGATCAGCGGCATGCCGACGGCGATGCCCAACGTGAGCGGTTCGCTGGAGCACGACTCCCAGGAGCACCGCCACGAGCGGGTTGACGTCAGTGATCACGGTCGAGCGCGAGGGCCCCACTTCGCGGTCGGCGTGAAGAAGATAAGGAAACCGAGCGCGGTGCGACCAGGAGACAAGGTGGCGACGGCGCCCACCGTCTGCGCCAAGACCGACGCCGGCATGGTCAGCAGGCCCGCCGGCACGTAGGCGGCGGCGGTCAGCGCCATCGAGGCGGTGATGACACCAGGCAGATCCGGCCAACGGCCGGCTGATGATGAGTGGGCCGCTGGCGTAGCAGACGGCTACGACCAGCATCTCCGCCACGGCCAGCGGGTCGGAGCCGGCCACGTCGATGCCGACCAGAGCCGCCACGCCGGCGAAGCCGACCAACAGACCCGCGATGCGGCGCGCGTCGAACTGCTCGCCGGCGCCCAAGGCCCGGTACAGCACGGCCGCGATGAGCGGCACCGCGCCCACGACGAGCCCCGCCAGGGAGCTCGAGATGCGCACCTCGGCGTGCGCCAGCAGCAGCCAGGGGAGGGCGATCTCCACCACCGTGTAGCCCGCCACCCAGCGCCAGCGCGCCAGGAGCGGGCGCAGTTCGCCGCGGTGCAGGGTCAGGGGCACGAGCAGGAGCGCCGCCGGCGCCGTGCGCAGAAAGATCAGCGCCCGCGGAGGGAGCTCGCGCACCGCTACCCGGATCAGGAGGTAGGGAGACCCCAGATGACGCACAAGGCGATGAACAACAGCCAGCCTTTGCGCGACACGGGCGTCACCTCCACGGGGCGCACCCGATGGCGGGTGCGGGAGGAGTCTATGCGCGCCCTCCTCCGTCTTGGCATCCGCCGCGGCCCGGTTAGAATGTCGTGCAGGCAGGGCGCCGCGTCCGCGCGCCGGCGGCGAAGGAGACTGACGATGGCCGCAGAGCTAGGAGACGGGTACGGGAGACGCCCGCGTGGGAGCCCGCGCGCCGCGCCTGCGATTCATGCGCCTCCTCGCGGCCTGGGTGACGGCGGCGCTGGCCGTCTACGTGGCCGCGTGGCTGGTGCCCGGCGTGCACGTCGAGGGGCCGCTCGGGGCGTTCGTCGCGGCGGCCTTCATCGCGCTGCTCAACGCGCTTCTGCCGCCGCTCATCGCGGCGCTGCGCCTGCCGTTCATGCTCGTCGCCGGCTTCCTGCTCGTCCTGCTTCTCGACGCCTGGATCTTCAAGCTGCGTCGGACCTCTCCGACAGCTCGTTCGAGGTCGATTCGTTCTGGGCGGCGCTGGCCGCCGCCCTGGTCGTCGCCGCGGTCACCGTCGTCCTCGAGGTCCTCCTCGGCACCAACGACGACGACATGTACACGCTGCGCGTGATCCAGCGCATCGCCCGCCTGTCCGGCGACCGCGTGGTGACCGACGTGCCCGGCATCCTCTACCTGGAGGTCGACGGTCTGGCCCTGCCGGTGCTCCAGCGCGCGATGCGCGACGGCCACGCCCCCGAGATGGCGACCTGGCTGCGCGAGGGCACCCATCGCCTGGCGGAGTGGGAGACCGACCTCTCGTCGCAGACCGGCGCCTCTCAAGCGGGCCTCCTGCTGGGCTCGAACGACGACATCCCGGCGTTTCGCTGGGTCGAGAAGGAGTCAGAATAGAAGAGGAGGATATGTTTTTTTGGCGCCATGTTATGTTGGCTAGCCTGGTTAGACGTATTGCTAGTATATCGACAATACAGGTGCAGTGAAAACAGTGAACGATGAGGGTGAACAACATGAAGAATAAGGTTCCGGGAAACGGGAAAACAATACATCAAGGTGTATCCGATAGAGTGCTCACTGAACAGCGACGTTTTCCTGTATGCGGAAAATGCAGTCTCTGTTGTTGTAAGCCCGACAGGTACGGCGCCGTTGTTGCAAGTGTCCCACGGGGTGAGGGCGGATACCCCGAAGTCTCCACTCCTCCCGTTTTTTGGTGTAGTTTCATTGGTTATAGCGTTCCTGATAGTCAAAAAAACCAGATGATAAAAAAAATCTCCTGAACGTATCACTAGCAAAGAAGTTTTTGATGGGACACCCTACATATGGAGCATTCCAGGTGGCTGTGTCACCCGGGAAGGCGGTAGCCTTAGAAGCTACTGGTGCCCTGCACTTCAGAAGTTCAAATCTCTTCCCCAGCGTAAAAAGAAACGTTTTTAAAAAAACCTGAATCAACAGACCCGTAACTCACCGGACGCCGCCCATTGGCGGTTCGATCGGTCGGCTCACCGCCGATCCTTGTCTCCATAATAACATGAGCACCTTTTTCACAGTACCGACCACCGCTGCATCCCTGCCGTATTTTATGTGTGAGAGAGAGAGCTAAGAGATAGCATCCACACTGGAAGGCGGAACTCCCAGAACAACTTTTCCCTTCATTTGCTACCTAGACGATATTATTACAACATGCCTGCCGCACTCCTGACACTTCTCCGGATGGAGTCATTTCTCCTCTTTGACACCAATATTTACCCTGCTCTTTCTTGCCATCTTCGTTAATAGTGCTCGCAAACCCGCCCCATATCCACAGGTCTTTCATTGCATGGATGGTGCACATGAGAACCTTTTCATCACTCCCCAGAGGGGTGCAACATCCGATTTGATTGCTCCCCAGATGAATCCCTCCCGGTGTGCATAATCGCAATACCATGATCGCCAAAAGTTTTGGAAACGATGATTCGGTCTACAGGAAACGAGCCCGTTATCCCGCACAATGGTCTTTGCAATACCGATACCGGCAGTCATAGTAATCCATTGCCAGTGCTCCCTCTCCATGACTTTTGTGTCTCCGGTTACAAGGTTTGCACCAGCTTCACCAAGAGCATCGTCCATTGAAGCAACGATCCTCCAAGGTCGTCGATTTTCGAATCCCTCCTCAATAATCATGCACACAGAAGTGTGTATGGGCTGTTCCCCCATCATCCCAGAGTCATTGATGGTTCCCGCAGACTCCAATTCTACCAATGTCGCCACCCGGGAAAAAAATAGGGCGGACTACGTGGGAATCTGTCATAAACACTACGTTTCTGTCCATTAAAAGGGATCACTGCGCCGTGATTTCCAAGCCTAGAATCCAATGCACCGGCGTTGTTGTGTCTGAATTTTGTGAGCGTTTGAAGGACACTCCCATCAATTCTCCACCTGCGCCATGCATCAGGGTGACCTTGCATCTAATCGTCCACCTCGATTTCAATGCTGGTGACCAAAATTTCACTGCCTTTGACCAGTTCGGGAAGCAACCGCGTACCGGGCAGACAAACATTTCATCACCGGAATACCCGCATGAACATTTTGTTTCGGGCGGCATCTCGCTGCAATCAGAAATGAGTCAGAGAAAGAGGATCGTCTTCCCTGATTGTATTAAGAGAAAAGCCACCTGATCAGGATTCACCATCGCCATCTTTCCCACTTCCACGCGAACTTTTCTCACCTTGCTGGCTTTGTTCTCAATCGCAGTCTTACGGGCAGTTGCATAAAGGTCATACGCGATAGCGTACTCGTGCATCACTCCTCCATTGCAGCGTAGACCTGTCTGAATATCTCACGGGTTTCAAGTCCTTCTTACCCGGGAGAGTTTCTGGATGGCAAAAACCAACGTGGACTAAAACAAATTCGCCAATTTTCACGTCAACCAGGTCGAGCCTGACTTCCTGTCTGGAGATCGCCATAGTCAACAACTTCCACATTCCCGTCTTTATCTCGAGCACTTCTGCAGGAACTGCTACACACATCGATGATTCACACTCTTGTCTAACCATTAATGTGGAGTTCAGAACAAATAAAAACACTGATAGGACTACCACTCGTCTATTCAGGGACACCCATACTCCAAACCAACCGGAAAATTTTCAGAACGACACTGAAAGCCCAATAAGGGCTCAATTCTGCTATACCTTTACGTTAAAATACAATATCAGGTTGAACCGGACTGGATCCTTATTGTGGGTTGAGTAGAAGTTGCGAAGGAGATAGAAGAAATTAAATCTTCATAATCTGCACCATTTGTAGACTTATATACCTACATATACTTCTTTAACAATTCCAATGCTTCCAGTTCCCGTTTTCCTCCGCACTTTTTCACAATACCCACATGATAATCAATTATCTTTTTTAATGCCGGATCCTGATTCACCCTGTAGCGCGTGGCGTGCACTGTCGCATCAACAACACTGTTGAAACCCCGGTTCACCGGGTGTATGGCAACCTCTTCAATAATCTCTTTTTCCAGCGTAAGCCGGACCATCATGGACTCATTTGTTGTGCGCACAACGGTGGCTGTAAATGCCGCCCAGGCATCAGCACCCCGGAGCCTCATGATCTTCTTTCCGGAGATCAGTTCTTCAATAAATGAATCCCGCGGCAGATCTTCAAAGGCAGTCCTGACATAAAGAACAGGATCGTGTACGAAATTCGCAACAATCCAACCTTCGCGCTTAATGTTTTCTGCGGTATTACTTCCCGGAAAAAAGCACCATACTGGCATTTCCTTCCCGGTAATGGATGCCCATCGGTGCAGCATTGAAGAATGTTGTTGCGATTACTTCATTAATTCCGCCTTTTAAAAGTCCCATTGCCATCCTTCTCCCAGGGCGATAAAAATTGAAGCGATAATAATGTCCGCTGTTGAACCCGGGTTGATCTCCCGATCAATACAGTCTGTATCAAAATCTTCTAAGGAGCGTTTGCCGTCCAGGACTTTCCGGGCAACGAGCATGATATCCTGCGCTACTGAAATGCCATGTTTTTTAATGATGAAGGTGTCCGGTTCAGAAGCAAGGAGAGTAAGGAAGGTATTGACAATCGCCTGCCTTCCCGGGCCGAATTGTTTAATCAGATCAGCTCCTCTCCTCGTCAGGGAAAATCCTGTTACCCATTCCCGTGCCACCATATCGTTTGCCGCTGAATGACGCATCACATCAAGCAAAGTCATATCCCTGTCCCGGATCATCGTGAGTGTATGGGGATCATGTACATCAAGTTCATCCGTTACATTCATCTTAACCGACGTTAAAGCAAAAGCCTTGTAGAACGCAACTGCATCTGAAACATCAGTTTTTTCGGTAGCCCGTATTGCACCCGGGATATCTCCGCCATATACGAGCGGGATGAGAAGGATAAATGCTCCAAAATGCGTATTGCCACCACGATGACAATTGGTATCCCGGACTGCATGCCTGATGATCTCTCCAATCCGCCCCGTTCCTGCCTCAGCTTCTTCAAGCGCCGGACGGGCAAACAGCGTTGAAGCCAGGAAATGTTCAAGACGGGTATCGGGATAGTCATGGCAACGGTCGACGTTTCCCGGTTTCGGATAAGCGCAGACCTCCAGCATCAGGGCAAGCTGTGCACGTTCAGCTGCTCTCATCAGAAGGCACGTCATGGAATACACGGCTCATTATCGTATCTGAGAGCTCGCGTTTCAGGCGCATATACTCTTTCTTCGAAAGTCCTGCCTGTTTGAGCGTCATATCGCGGAACATACAGGGAGAGGATGTTTTGCAGCACCAGGCCAGGCTCCCAAAACAGGTCTGGTTCCCCTCCTGGAGGGGGGTGCCTTTTACCGTGTCCAGTTTCATCCGGATGTAGGCTTCTTTTGGCATGTCGATACGGGAAAGGGTGGGGATGAGGGGGCACTCTTTGACGGGCATGCAGCAGAAGGTGAGTGCGCGGATGTCCCCGCCCCGGCACAGCTGTTTGGGAGAGTTGTACCATCCTTCTTCCGTAGCGTAACGGGTAATCGCTGCGTCCAGCCCGGACAGGGTGCGTGTGTCAGATTTGCGTGCAAGAGAAACAATGTCCGCTCCGTGAGACAGCATCTCCCGCATCCGGTCAAACGTGTTTATGGAATTATTGGCAATAAGCATAAGAGGGCAGCTGTTCCGGATCTGCCGGAGTTTCGCATAACCGGAGTCCATCAGATCAATATGCAGAATATCTGCACCCGACTGCCATAGTTTACGGGCAAGAAGGCGATCATCGGCGGCAATACCGGCGCGTATTTTTACCGATACGGTTACATTTTCAGATTTAAGCGCCCTGACAACTGCCATCAGCTCTCCGGGTTTTTTCAGATAATGCTCCCCGCTCCCGGCAGCGATCACGGCCGGCTGGCGGCAATGAGCATCAATTTCATAGACAACACTTTCACCCAGAGATCGTGCAATATTCCCGAAAGATTGAGGAGCACTCCCACGGAGGTTGAGTCCCAGAACTACGGGGCTCTTTTCCATGAGGGCCATCTGTTTTTTGAGTTCTTCTACCGGGTCATCGTATAAAAATTCTTTACGGTCTCCCCCATCCGTGACAGCTTTTGCCGCTTCCAGGGTTGGCTGATCAATGGAATACCCCCCGATAAACGCTGCACCGACATGATCAGCGCGTTCAAGAACATACGCAGCATCGACTATTCCAGCCATGGATGCAATTGCCACGGGTGTCCTGACAATCCGGTTGTTAATGAGCAGGCCGAAGCGCTCGAATGCATCCATCATAGATTCATATCTGTTGAGACTGATCAACCAAATTCCTTTGCATTAATCACCAGGTAACCATTTTTTCAAGAGATGAAAATTTTTCCACAAATTCAAAAAAAAAACAGTTGGGCCTTTTAAAAATCCAGGTTCATAAACCGCTCATTGCTCATCCGGGAAATACCATCCCCAAAAACATTTGGTAAGAATTTTTAAGATTCCCGGTAATACTATGTGTTATATGGGTCAGAAAGGAATGTTACTTGTCGGGCACGGGAGCACGATGCCTTACAACAAAGATCTCGTCGAGAAAACCGCCTCCATGATTAAGGAACATAGTACGGATTTCATCGTGAAATGCGGGTTTATGAATATGAATACGCCGACAATCAGGGATTCACTCAATGAATTCAGGCATGAACCGATTGATGCGCTGGTGGTTGTCCCCCTGTTTCTTGCAAAAGGCGTTCATATTGAAAAAGATATCCCGGGAGAGATTGGGCTTGCCGAGGGTATTAAGAAAGGATTGTTTACCCTGAATGGCAGATCGGTCCCGCTGGTATATGCAGATCCAATCGGAAGCGATCCCCTTCTTGCTGACCTGATGATAAAGAACGCGATAAAAGCGCTTACACTATTATAATTTCTTTTTATGCATATCCTGGTACTGGACACTATCCACGGCGGAAAAACGATCGGTGAGGCGTTTGCGGGCCGGGGTGATCGTGTGGATTGCGTGGATGTGTACCGGGGAGAGAGCATACCTGACGTTGCAACAGCTCTGACAAGGAACTATGATCTGATCGTCGCGCCAGTGCATCTCGATCCTGATCATCCTCTCTTACATTTCTCCGGGGCTCCGGTCATTTCCCATCATGAAGCGGTGCGCCGGCTGCTGGGCGGGAATACTCCGGAACCAATGATCGAGATTACGGGAACTCGGGGTAAGACAACGACTGCCCACGCTCTCGCTTCTCTGATGGGAGGACCAGGTATCCTGCACACCTCGTCCGGGACCTACCAATATCCGGAAAAAAAATGGCTGTCTCAATCAGGCATTACACCGGGATCGGTACTCGCTGCCGCGGGAATGGCATGTGGCATCGGGGGCTGGTTGATCGTTGAGGAGTCCCTTGGAATCACCTGTTCAGGAACGCTGGGGATTATTACTTCTGATGAAGATTATTTTTTTGCCGCCGGGAAAAAATCCGCCCTCATAACGAAAGTGACTTCAGCACAACACTGTAAACACCTTCTCCTCGCGGGAAATATACCTGCAGATGACCGGGAACGGGTTGTTCACATCGAAGACGTTGCAATCTGCGATGCTACAACATGCACCCTCAAAGTGAACGGAAAAACCAGCAGTTTTTCAAATCCTCTTCTTGCACTTCCCGGATACCATTCGCCCCTGATGCTTGCCGCCGCGGCGGCAATACTTCTGGGAATAGACCCGGATCCGTTATCCTCATTCAGCGCGCTTCCCGGCAGAATGTCTGTTTCGCGTGACCGGGGAATATTCGTGGTAGACAATTCCAACAGCGGAACCAACCTTGCAACCACTGTCGAAGCAGCCCGGTATGCCCGCCTTATCACGGGAAAAGAGGCAATTACACTGGTTATCGGAAAAGTTGAAGGCGACGGGGCTGTCTGCGAAGGATTTGGCTTCGACCAGATCCGGGCGGCAATCGACCAGATCCGTCCCACGCATGTTGTAGGTGTTGGAGCATTCCCGATACCGGGAACTCCGGAGTCTGAAGGGATCGCACCTCCTGTACCGGTGTATACAACTACCCTTACCGAGGCTTATTCATCAGCTGTCAGAATAACTGAGCATGGATCGATTGTCCTTGCCGTGAAGACCTGGAGATAACTGAACAACATCATGAAATACATGCACCCCCGCCCCAGTTCAATTGTTGCTGCGCTCTATACAGCTCGGGATCTCAAAGTCGATATTGCTATACTTCACGGTCCTTCCGGTTGTTCGTTCAAACATGCCCGGCTGCTGGAGGAAGATGGCATGCGCGTGCTTACAACATCACTTGCTGACAATGAATTCATTTTTGGCGGTCAGAAACCCCTTGAAGAAGTACTGCGCTATGCCGAAGATCATTTCTGCCCAAAAAGGATGGCGGTGATTGGGACCTGTGTTGCAATGATTATCGGGGAAGATCTCCAGTCTGCCATTGATGGAGCGGGTGTAACAACCCCGACGATAGCTATTGATATCCATGCGGGATATCTCGAAAACATTGCCGGGGTCCTTGCGACACTTGATGCAGCGTGTGAAGCGGGGTGGATTTCCCGGGATGAACTGATCCGCCAGCGGTTCTTGATGGAAAAGGCAAACGAAGTGGAACATCTGAGGGGGGCGGCAAGCCAGCCATATATTGAACCCTCACGGGGTGATATGAAACACATCGCTGCACAACGCCTGCTTGAGTCTGCACGGAGCGGGAAACGGGGTGCAGCAATCCTGAATGCAAAGAAAGAGACAGCCTATATGTTCGCCGATGAGCTGGTTGCTCTCCATGATGCCTGCCCGGATGCGGATATCACCTATATTGCCAATCTCGATCAGCGCGGACTACCAAAGACCCGGCTGGATGCAGAGCGGATATATGAAGAGATGACATGCCGCGGTGTCAGACCTGAAATAATCGGTGCACTTGACGAGTACGGAGCAAATGGTGATCTGCTTGGAAGGAGGTTGCGGGAGATTGCGCCCGTATTTGCTCTGATTGTCGGAGTGCCTCATGCAATTCCTCCGGAATACACCCAGGGCATCGAATGTTTCTCGGTGACAAACGGCCCCCGTCAGGTGGGTCCGCTCCACGCCATAGGGCACCAGCATGTCATTGTCGAAATCGACCTCCACCCAAAGACGCTGGGTGTCTGTTCCATTGTCGAGAGTGAATTCGGTGCCATCATGCGGAGTCTTTCATGAAAAAAATTCTGATTACCGGGGATCGCTCAGGAAGCGGTAAGACAAGCATTACACTTGCTCTCGCTTCACTTCTTTCCAGGAACTGCAGGGTACAGACCTTCAAGGTGGGGATGGATTATATTGATCCATCCTACCTTTCTGCAGTCTCCGGGCGGCCCTGCCGGAACCTTGACAGTTTTACACTTTCTGCTCAACAGATTCGCGAAATTTTTCAGTTTGGTTGTCGCGGTGCAGATATAGCACTTGTCGAGGGAGTCCGGGGGTTGTATGAAGGAGCTGAGGCACTGACCGATGTTGGCAGCACTGCGTCAATTGCAAAATTACTCGATCTCCCCATGGTACTGGTTGTCTCTGCCCAGAGTATTACCCGAAGTGCAGCAGCCATTGTAAAAGGATTTCAGGTATTTGATCGTGATGTTGATATCGCCGGTGTCATCCTGAACAATGTCAAAGGTGATTCGCACAAAGACAAGGCACAAAAGGCAATCGAACATTACTGTGATATTCCGGTCATCGGTGCTATACCTCGTATGGAAGAAATGCAGCTTGCCATGCGGCATCTTGGCCTCGTACCCTATCGGGAAGGCACCGGGCGCGGTGACTTTGATGTCCGTATAGCCACCATCACGGATATGATCGGTCGTTATGTGGATCTTGAACGGTTTCAGAAACTCATGAGAGAAGAAGTAACGTCCCGCCAGAAGAAAACACTCTTTGACTTAAATGTGGAAAAAGACGTTAAAATTGGTGTTGCCCTTGACGAGGCGTTCAATTTTTACTATGCCGATCTGTTTGACGTTCTCCATACTGCAGGAGCAGAGTATGTTCCGTTCAGTCCTGTTCATGACAGGCTCCCTGAAGCTGATGGTTACATTATCGGGGGTGGGTATCCCGAACTTTTTGTTAAAGAACTGGAGGCAAATAACCCTATGCGAGAAGCGATACTTGAAGTATCGCAAAACGGTTCTCCGGTCTATGGGGAGTGCGGGGGCCTTATGTATCTCACCGATCGTATAGTCTTAAAAAAAGGCTGGGATGGGGCACATAAAAAAACTGCCTATGAAATGTGCAGAGTTTTTTCCGGGGAGACCCGGATGCCGGCACGAAGAGTAGTCAGCTATGTTGAAGGCGTAAGTTCGAGCGGGTCTCCTCTGGGTGCTGCAGCATTCCGGGGTCATGAATTCCATTACTCTGACGTTATTCTATCTCCAGGTACACATTTTGCATACCATCTTACCCGTGGTATCGGTATTCATGAAAATCTTGACGGTGCGGTAACGGGTAACACCCTGGGAAGTTACACCCATCTGCACCCGGTAGCAAGTTCAGGAATGTTCCGGCATTTTGTCGAATTGTGCCGGAAAAATTCATGAGCATGTGCAGAGACAATCATTCCATGCATCCATCGAACAAAAACAATTGGCAAGAGAGAGGAAATAATTTTTTACGTTATTGACAGGTTGTGTAAAAGAGCCATAGTGGTTTTTTTGCGAAGGAATCGGTGAATGAAAAGAAGACGAATTCATTCTTTTCCTGCCGGATATAAAACTAATCCTGGACAAGGCAGCTGTAGTTCTGGAAATGAAAAATTCCCTGTTGAATGTTAAACGATGTAAGTAAGGAATCCTTTTTTTGTATTTTTTTGCATAAATAAAAGAAAAAACTACAAAACCCAGTACCTCCCATAAAAGCTATGATCATTTACATTGATGGAAAGTACCTTCCTGACGACCAGGCAAAAATCTCGGTTTTTGATCACGGTTTTCTGTATGGGGATGGTGTGTTTGAGGGAATCCGCGCCTACAACGGCAGAATATTCCGTCTGAAAGAACATCTTGATCGTCTGTACGATTCAGCAAAAACAATTGACCTGCAGCCTCCTTTATCGAAGGAGGAGATGACCGGAGTGATCTGCGAAGTCCTGCGCAGGAACAATCTGACCAACGCTTATATCAGGCCAATCATCAGCCGAGGTGTGGGAGATCTCGGTCTTGATCCGTGCAAATGCCCGAAACCTTCCGTCATTGTCATTGCCACCAGCTGGGGAGCCATGTATGGCGATCTCTATGACAAGGGTCTCAGGGCAGTAACCGTCTCCATTCGAAGAAATCCCGCTGATGCACTCCCTCCCAATGTAAAAAGCTTAAATTATCTCAATAATATCCTTGCAAAGATTGAGGCGAATTATAAGGGTGGAGATGAGGCGATCTTCTTTGACACGAATGGGTATGTATCTGAAGGTTCCGGCGACAACCTCTACGTCGTGAAAAACGGCGAGATTATTACGCCCCCGACCCTCAACAACCTCCGGGGCATCACCCGGATGGTCCTGCTTGAACTTGCAAAATCCCTTGGCATTACCGTGAAAGAACAGAATATCGGGTACTTCGATCTCTACTCCGCCGATGAGATGATCTGTACCGGAACTGCGGCCGAAGTTGCTCCGATCACCTGGGTGGACGGGCGGACAATCGGGACCGGCAAACCCGGACCTGTCACCCGGCAGCTGATGGCGGCATTCAAAACGGTGACTGAGACAGAAGGTTATCCGATCAATAAAAAATAACAATACTAAGAAATTTCCCGGAAACATTTCAGTAACCCCCAATACCCCCTTATTTTGCTGTTCCATAATCTATTTATGAGGTGCCGAGAAATTAGATAGAGCAACAACGCGCTGCTATAGTGTAGTCCGGCCAATCATGCGGGCCTTTCACGCCCGCGACTGGGGTTCGAATCCCCATAGCAGCACTTTACCACTGATCGTTCTCTTCTCCAAATTCCATACCTTACAGCAAACGCTAAAATTCACCTGCTGCCTGTCGCCTGGTACAAAGCAGGCATTCGGGATTCCCCAGCAGATGAATGGGGAGAAATCCTGAAACCCCTCTTTTCTTCTTTCATTACACTCCGCTCACAGACTCCATTTTGCTTTTTCGAAGTCGCCCGGTTAAGATAATACTTCACTAGTCTATCGCAATGCTCCATCGCCAACGATTGGCTCCCGACCCGCACTTTATATCATTCAGGCCAGTTCGCGGTGCTGGCAGAATCCATATCGTCAATAAGTTCGGAGATTACGTAATGCCCCCACCAGGAAATACCCTGTTTGACACATTTGATGATCGGGGGATAAATTGGACGTCTTTCCATGGGGAATGGGGTATTGCAAAACCCATTTCAAATTATTGTTTTTTTTTACAATCGGAACATTTAAAACGACTTTACCCAGAATAAATATTCTGCAGAATAAAAAAAATCTGTTTTTAAAATATTTTTCTCTGTCAGAAATCTCTAAAATTCACATAACCGTCTGAGCATGGACTCATCATTACAAAAGATCTTGGCAGTTTTGATGAACAGGACCCTTCGATCGATACCTCTGTGAATTTTTTTTTGATTTGGTCTGTTATTATATTAAAAAAACGAGAGTAAAGTGTGATTTTAGCTCCTGATTTTTTCATAAGATCTTGTGAACATGATACTCGGATTGATAATTATCATGCTCCCGGGGGCTTTTGCAAAAAATCCACCCGCCGCCGTAAGGCGACCCCCGCAATGAGATAAATCTGAATGCAGGAGCCATCAACACGAAAAGAATGCCGGAAAATCACTGTCACTTTTTTCATTTCAGTTTTAGTTACATAATTTTTTTTGGGTATAGTCACAATTAAACCACTAAAATAAAATTTATTCAGGACGTAAAAATATGAAAATATAAGTTACTGATTTCGAGATAGAACGAGGTGCTTCATTTTTTGGAAAATAGATTTTTTAGATTTCATTAATGATATTGGTTTTATCACATTTTGGGGGGTGCCACAGCGGCGGGGGCGGAGGCAAAGCCGAAGCACCCAGGAGCGTTATCAATCCCTATTTTAGATAAATCGTTCAAAAATTTAGTCGCTAGAATGTGACTATACCCTTTTTTTTTAAAAGACGAAAAAAGAAAAAAGTCAGGGGCTGGATTTTGTACATTACCCAAAAAACAAATGTTACATACATTTGCTAATCTGAGAATCACAACTTTTTTAATGGAAATCCCATCTTTGAACCGCATGTTTTTTTTAATATAAGGAATTCAGAAAATATATTTTTCAGGGGGTCGAATTACCTGATTCCGGGAAGAGTTTTCAAATCCGACTGAATTTCAACAATACCCCTTGGGGTGACTGTTGATTCACGTTTGAGCATCACGCCGTTTTTATAAACCTCCATAGTGATTTTATCCCCGGAACCATCCTTTTTCTGAAGGGCTGCCGCGACAATCCCGTCACTTGTTGATATCGGGTAAAACTTGTCTACGCTTGCCGGTGTGGTTATGCGTAAAGACCTCCGCATCGATGGTTTCTGCTCCGGCCGGGTTACCGTCGGCGGCATGGATGCAACCGATACCATTCTTACAATGATCCGGTACCTTGACCGGGGGGACATCAACATTGTCCTGCTCTCGGGATGCGTAATTGCGTGGTACAATGTTCTCGATCCTGAACGCATTGCAGTGGAATCGGGGATCCCGGTTATCTGCGTCACCTATGAGGAGTCGGATGGGCTTCTCGATGATCTCCGGCACCATTTTCCGGGCGATGAGGAACGTATGCAGGCTTATCTCCGGCTGGGTGAACGGGTTCCCGTTGATCTCGGTGACCAGCGGACAATCTACCTGCGGGCAGCCGGGATCGGGTATACGGATGCCGCGCGGTTCTGCCGCGATTTCACTCTTGAGGGGAAGATACCCGAACCGCTGCGGGTGGCCCGGCTCTGTGCACGGCAGTTCTGCCCGTGCACGGGACACGCATGAATCCTGAAAGGATTTGCCCCAAGAAAAGAATTCATATCCCTGCAGGGAAAACTGGACTGATACGTTTTACCGGTAAATGGAGCTGATCTGAACAATGCCAACTGACGCGAAAAATGCACGATGGGTCTGTCTTGAATGCCACTATATTTACGACCCGGCCAAGGGTGACCCGAAGAACGGCGTTCCTGCGGGGACTCCGTGGGAGAAGGTACCGGACACATGGCGCTGTCCTGAATGCAAGATCCTCAAGGCAAAGAAGGGCGTTTTCAAGCGGCTTGATGATTGAGGAAATTATTGTAGAACCACTTCGTGGTGTATTTTTTTGGTGGGGGGTAAGTGTCCCGGGAGATTACTTGTCTGGTTATACGATCGTAGACTTCGATCCGAATGGTATCCCCGGGGCGGAATGTTCCGTCATTGATAATCGATATATAATCGTCTGGGCCTGAGTACCATTTCGAAGTTGAACTAGTACAATCCCCCTGTGTACCGACGCCCCCAATGTTTCATACCCGTGATGAGTGAATTGATCGAACATGATCGTCGTTGAGCGTAGGAGATTCCAATTTGCCGGTATGTCATTGACAAATAAGTTTCACATAGAGATACCGGTTCCGGTAATCCTGTCTCCATATTGGTTAGGGTAATATGACTTCCTCGTCATTTTCCGTGAATCGTTAGTATGAACTACATTGTAGTAATCTTGAAAATCGCCGGTACCTCGGATCCCGATGCGGCATCTGGAACCCGAGACACTGGATGAGCAGCAGCATCGCCGCAAGGATGAGTGATACCTAACCAGCAGGATTATTCCATTAACCTGCGAGACTGGCATCTTCGGGTTCTGGGCAGCGGGGACACCATGCTGAGTTATATTAAAAATGGTATAAGTTTTTCGAAATTGTTCTAAAAATATTGTTGTATTATTCGTAAAAACCAGATACTAATCTGGTGCATTTATGAAATCATTACCATCAGCCCGTTTCTCTGCACATTTCCGGTTATACCTCAATACATTCTTCTTTTCCTTCCGTCATCCAAAATCCGTTAAAATAAATATCAACGACACCAAGCAGTTGATACACAGAGTCCCGGGTTTTCCAGTCCATGACAATCTCTTCCGAACCGACCGATCCAGCCCATTCCCCCCAGACGGGAAGAGATTTTTATCTTGAAGGTCTTGCACTCGGGCGCGAAGGGAAGCATGATGAGGCATTGATCCTTTTCTCCCGTGCACTGGAACTGGACCCGAAGATGGCGCTGTCCTGGGTGGGCCGGGGATTTGCGCTCGGAAAGCTCGGCAGGTTTGAAGAGGAGATCGATTGTTGTAAAAAGGCAATCGAGCTGGACGCGGTACTGTGTCGATGCATGGAACGATATGGGGTTCGCCTTCGGAATGCTCGACCGGTTTGAAGAGAAGGTCGAGTGCTGCGAGCGGGCGCTCCAGATCGACCCGGAGAATGCCACTGCATGGAACAACAAGGGAGTGGCCCTTGGGATGCTGGGGAAGTTTGAGGCGGAGGTCCGGTGCTGCGAACGGGCACTTGAACTCCGGCCCCGATACCTCTCCGCGTGGGTCAACAAGGGGTTTGCCTACGGGAAACTCAAATGGTTCGAAGAGGAGATCATCTGTTATGACCGGGCACTGAAGATCTACCCGTTTTACCTTTCAGCCCTGATAAAGAAAGGGGTTGCGCTGATCAACCTGAAACGCTACCGCGAATCCCTTGAAATCCTTGACCGGGCACTGACCCTCGAACCCGGGAATGCAAAAGCGCTCTACCGGAAAGGTCTTGCATTCAGCATGCTCGGGAAGCACGAAGAAGCGATCACCTGCCTTGAAAACGCCCTGAAATCCGATCCAACCATTGCCGATGCATGGGTCGTGATGAGCAACTCATGTTTCATGGTGGGCAAACTGGAAGAATCGGCGCGGGCTTTCGACCAGGCGTACTATACCGTTGATGGCCTGCAGCGGCTACTGCCGTCGCAATCATCCGCGGCTACGAATACAAAATCAACGAGATCCGCCAACGTCGGCAACACAATGCTCCCGGCTTTTCCGCAACGGCGCCTAAAACGCCATCAAACAAACCCTCATCGCAACCTCTTATACCAAACCGCCCCTCAAACGCCTCCTGATGCGCATCGCTTCAAGGTTTGTGTAAGCGGTCTAAAATCGGTAAACCTCACGCCTATGACCAATCTTAAATATGTCGATGGTCAGGTTTATATCGTCGATTATGTAGATTACTCGATAATTGCCCTGTCGGATTCTATAACACTCCTGAGCAGCTAATTTTTCTGAGCCGGCCGGCCTTGGATTATCGCCAAGAGATTGAATGCGTTTGATGATTCTTGACATGTCCTTTTTAGGAATGTCGCCAAGTTCTTTGACTGCGGACTTTTTGAAGATGATTTTATAGCTTGCCATGTTTTCGCAAATCCTTAAGGACCTGCTCGAATGAAATGCCCGGCTCATGTCTTCTTTGATGGATGGCCTCAAGGTCGATTGCGTCTTCGGCAAGCGATATTCGGATTGCCTCCTGGATAAGGTCGGACATCGAATACTCTGTTGCCGCCGATTTGATTCGCAGTGCCCGGTGAATATCCGGGGATATATATATAGTTGTTCTTTTGTTCACGGTTTTCATATTATCACCTCACTATTATACTATCGACATTATAACATCATAACATTAAAACATCAAGATGTCAGGTAAAATATTGTTTTTTTAGTCCTTATGCGTTAGCCCTCAGCTTTTACCCGCTTGTGGCGGGCCTGCGGGCGGGGTCATCATTCCAGCAGTTTCTTTCTTTGCAGGATGTGAAAGTAATGCTGTGCGAACCGGTGTGCCTCGTCGCGGACGTATTGCAGCAGCTTCAACGCCGGCGAATGCCGCGGCAATTTCAATGGCCTTGTGCTTCCCTGCAAATAAAGTTCCTCTTCCCGTTTCGCTATCCCCGCCAGTCTTAAATTATTTATATATTCTCTGTGTTCTCTGCGTTCTCTGCGGTGAATAGCTTGCTCTGTGGCAAATAGTTCTCGCAGTGCGTTTCCGCAGCGTGTAGTTGCCCGAATCCGCCGTCAATCAAAATCAAATCAGGCCAAAGCTCCTCGCCCGCAAGCGCGTATTTGTATCTGCGTTTGACCACCTCCGCAATCATCGCGTAATCATCGCTTCCCTCGACCGTCTTGATTTTGAATCGCCGATACCCCGCCTTGAATGGCCTGCCGTCGATAAATTTCACCAATGACCCCACCGCCTCCTTGCCGCCGATATTGGCGATATCGATTCCCTCGATGATTCTTATCGGGATTGGGCGTATTCAAAATCTTTTGCAGTTTCACCAATGCCTCAGTCGGTTCCGCCGCGAACACCTCCGGCTGAACGTCCTCATCCGGCTCGCCTCGCTCGTCTAATTTCTCAATCAGCCGAATCCGGTCGCGCAGCATCCCCGCC
>CAWJMT010000021.1:0-27436 GCA_963844035.1 uncultured Gemmatimonadales bacterium | reverse complement strand
GGTGGTCCCCGACCCCGCGCGCGTAGCCACCACGATCGCGATCACCCCCTCCTCGACGGTTTCACTCACCGCCATCGGTGCCTCGCAACAGCTCACGGCCTCGGTGAAAGACCAGAACGGCGATACGCTGGCGAATGCCCCCATCGCATGGTCCACGAGCACCGCCGCCGTCGTCAGCGTCACCGCCACCGGCCTCGCGACGGCCGTCGCCAACGGCAGCGCGCAAGTCACGGCCAAGTCGGAGAGCCTCACCGCGAGCGTGACCGTGGCGGTGGCGCAGGCGGCCGCGCAGCTGATCAAGGTCTCGGGGGACGCGCAGACCGACACCGCGGGCCAGACGCTCCCGCAGCCGCTCGTCGTGCAGGTGAACGATGCGACCGGGCATGCCGTCGCGGGCGTGACCGTGGGATTCGCCGCGACAGCCGGATCGGGGAGCACCGGGAGCGCATCCGCTACGACGAATGCATCGGGGCAGGCGCAAACCACCTGGACACTCGGCCAGACCACCGGCAGTCAGACCGCGCGAGCGACCGTGGGCGCGCTCCCGGTCCTCTCGTTCACCGCGACCGCCACGGGCACTCCCGGCCTCACGCTCATCGCGTCGGGCCTCACCTCCGCCCTGTACGTGACCGCGTCGCCGGGGGACACGAACCGGGTCTTCGTCGTGCAGCAGAGCGGCGTTATTCGCGTGGTGTTCCGCGATTCGCTGCTCACGCCGCCGTTCCTGGATCTCTCCGGGATCATCAGCTACGGCGGTGAACGTGGCCTGCTGAGCCTCGCCTTCCATCCCAACTATGCCAGCAACGGCTACTTCTACGTCGACTACACCGCTCCGGACGGCGCCCTCACCGTCGCCCGCTATCACGTCTCCGCGAATATCAACGTCGGCGACGCGGCCTCGGGCCAGGTGCTGCTCAGTATCCCGCATGCCGCGAACAGCAACCACAACGGCGGGTTGGTGACGTTCGGGCCGGACGGCTACCTCTACATCGGCACCGGCGACGGCGGGGGCGGCGGCGATCCGGACGGGAACGGCCAGGACAGCACCGTGCTGCTGGGGAAGATCCTGCGCATCGACGTGAACGGCGCGTTCCCCTACGCGATTCCACCGAGCAATCCGTTCGTCGGCCGTCCACCCGCGGCTCCCGAGGTGTGGGCCTACGGCATGCGCAATCCGTGGCGGTTCTCGTTTGATCGCGTCACCGGGGACTTCTACATCGGGGACGTCGGGCAGGTCGCGTATGAGGAGATCGATTTCGCTTCCGCAGGGGACCTGGGTGGGCACAACTACGGCTGGAATACGATGGAAGGGCTCCACTGCTACGCCCCCGCAACGGGTTGTGTCATGACCGGACTGGTCTTGCCGGTGTACGAGTACAGCCATGCATCGGGGAACTGTTCCATCACCGGAGGCTACGTGTACCGCGGCACGCGGAATCCTTCGCTCCTCGGGCGGTATTTCTTCGCCGACTACTGCGTCGGCCGGGTGCGCAGTCTCAGGATGGTCGCTGGAGTCGCGACCGACCTCGTGTCGCACACGGAGTTCGCGTTGCTTCCCGGCCTCACGTCGTTCGGGGAGAACACGCGGGGCGAGCTGTACATCACTCGGGGAAACGGCGAGGTCTACCGCATTGCACCCCAGTAAGGTGAGTCATCGCATGAGACGACCGATCGGGACGCTGCTCCTCGCAGCCGGTGTTGCGACGCTCGTCGCGTGCGGTGACGACACGCCGTCCGCGCCCACCCTCTCCCTCACCCAGGTGGCATCGGGCTTGAACTCGGCGCTGTACGTCACGGCGCCGCCGGGCGACACGAACCGGATCTTCGTCGTACAGCAGAGCGGCGCGATTCGCGTGGTGCGCCGCGACACGCTGCTCCCGACGCTGTTCCTGAATCTCTCCGGGATCATCAGCACCGGCGGCGAGCGCGGCTTGCTGAGCCTCGCCTTCGATCCCAACTACGCGAGCAACGGGTTCTTCTACGTCGACTACACGGCGTCCAACGGCGCACTCACCGTGGCTCGCTATCACATCTCGGCGAACCCCAACGTCGGCGACGCGACCTCCGGCCAGGTGCTCTTGAGTATTCCGCATGCCGCGAACAGCAACCACAACGGCGGGTTGGTGACGTTCGGACCCGACGGCTACCTCTACATCGGTACCGGGGATGGGGGTGGCGGCGGCGATCCCGACGACAACGGGCAAGACAGCACGGTGCTCCTGGGAAAGATCCTGCGCATCGACGTGAACGGCGCGCCACCGTACGCGATTCCGGCGAGCAATCCGTTCGTCGGCCGGCCGCCGGCGGCGCCGGAGGTATGGGCCTATGGGCTGCGGAACCCGTGGCGGTTTTCGTTCGACCGGATGACCCACGACCTCTACATCGGCGACGTGGGACAGAACGCCTGGGAAGAGCTCAACTTCGCGAGTGCCGGGGACCCGGGCGGACGCAACTACGGCTGGAACACGATGGAGGGGGCGCACTGCTATCCCTCGGGCAATTCCTGCCCAATGGCCGGCCTCATTCTCCCCGTCTACGAGTACAGCCACGGTTCGAACAATGCCAACTGCTCGATCACGGGCGGCTATGTCTACCGCGGGACCCGATACCCCGATCTCGCCGGCCGCTACTTTTTCGGCGAGTACTGCGCCGGCTGGATCCGCAGCCTCCGCATGCAGGGCGGCACCGTGACGGACCTCATCGATCACACGGCCGACTTCGGGGTGGCGGGGGGACTCACGTCGTTCGGCGAGGACGCGCGCGGCGAGATTTACGTCACGCGCTCGAGCGGGCAGGTGTATCGCATCACGCCGCAGTAGGGCGACTAGCCGCGCCTCACCACGTAGTAGCAGGTACCGATCAGCAGTACCCACAACAAGACGCCCAGGAGAACGCCGGTCAGGACCCCGCGAGCCGGGTCGAGATCGTCAGGCTGCATGCCGCGCGGTGCCACTCGATCCGCCAATTGATGGGCCGAATTGCAAGAGACCCGACAAGCTACAGGTCAGGCCGGGGGTCGTCCACCAGGGCGCCCACTCGGAACGAGGGGTTCCCGGGCTGTCAGGTGCCCTCGACGATGTCCTTTTCCATTGGTGCGAGCGCGCCAAGGAGCTCGGCCTTGTCCATCGGCGCCACATTGTAACTGTCCAGCGCGCCGGACAGATCCTCGACCAGTGCGGCGAAGTCGGCGTGCGTGATTCCCATGCCTGCATGGGCGGTCTTCATGTCCTTCCCCATGTAGTGGCAGTGGCCGCCGGTCGCCTGGCAAATCTGATCCACGAGCTTTCCCTTGAGGGCCGCCAGCCGCACGGTGTCGGCCACCGTGGCCGCGAAGTACTTGTTGATGCGGTTGTCGGCGCCGACCCGGGACACAAATTCGTTCACCACGGCGGTGATGGCCGCCTTGCCCCCGAGCCGGACGTAGAGCGACTTCCCCTTCGCCTGGGCTCCCACGGGAGCACAGACGACTGCGACCAACGCCATGCCAATGAGTGGAGAAGCGAACGTGCGACGCATGGTTGGATCTCCCGGCTTGAGGGTGCTCGTGTCGGGCAGGGCTAAACTGCGGGCGGTTGGCAGACTGTCAAGGAAGGGCCGGCGCGGCTCTTCTTCATGTTCTTCATGAGGGACCGCGGCCACCGCGTTCAATCGACACCGGGGGGCGCCTTGCTGCCGCGCAGTCAGTTGGCGGCGGACTGTACCAACCAGTAGTGTTGTCGGTGTTGGCGATGGCCCTCGATGGCCATGCCGGCCCTCGCTCCTTCGCTCTGACGCCTCCGCTCCGACGCCTCCCCGAATCCGCGATCGCCGACCTGTGGTCGCGCCGTCCTATCTGAGCGATAACACAGCATTTCTGGCTCGCTTGATTCTCGCTTGAGGGCTCGAGCGCCTATTTCCGGCCATCCCTAAAGGAGGAACGTATGCGCACAGGGTTCCTGACCGCGATCGTCGTTTCGGCTCCCCTCGCCGTGCTCGTCGGGCAGCAGGAAGGGGAGCTCCTGCCGGGCGCGTCGATACGGGTCGCACACACCTACCGCTCGCCGGCAACTGAGAGAACCCACAAGGGAGTTGACCATGCGTCGCCGACCAATCGCCTCTGCGTTCCTCCTCTGGTATCTCGCCGCGTGCACCACGTGGCACGTTGAGAAGGGCGTCAGCCCGTCGCAGCTCATCTCTACCACGCACCCCACAGCCGTGCGCCTGACCCGGGCCAACGGTTCGCACGTGGTTGTCGAACAGCCGCGAGTCGTCGGGGGCGACAGCCTGGCGGGCTTCCACAACGGAGTGTCCTCTAACGCCGTCGCGGTCTCGGACGTCACGCAGGTCGCGGTCAAGAAGGTCGACGCAGGCAAAACGATCGGACTAGCGCTCGGCATCTGCGTCCCGCTATTCCTTGTCGTGTACGCCGCGGCCTTGGGCGAAACGACGCAGAACGGCAACTAAAGGAGGACCTATGAGTCCTATGGTTCTCGGAGGCAATTCCGGGAATGCGCCGACTCGGGACGCGGTATTCCCCGGGCTGAAGCCCGGGCTCGGCGTTGATTGTGCGCCCTGTAAGGGCGCACCCCCGGCCGAGCGCGCCTTCTCAGGGCGCGAAAACGGCTCACCTGCCTCATCCATCGACCGCGCAACCGGCACCATTGACGCCTCGCAGGATGGGGCACATATCTGTTTGCGAATGACTCCCAGTAACACACGCCATCTGCTGTTCGTCCTGGCTGCGGCCATTATCGGCTGTAGCGAGGAAACCGCTCCGGCTCAACCTCCGGCTCAACCAGCACCGGTAGCCCCGCTGACCAAGTTGACCTTCCTGGTGCAGCCGACGAGCGCCCCGGGTGCAGAGCAGATCGCTCCCGCGGTCCAGGTAGCGGTGCAGGACAGCGCGGGCAACACGCTGACGACGGCGACGGACGCGGTGACGCTCGCGCTCGGGGCAAACCTGGTCGCGGGGACCCTCGCGGGCACGCTGACCGTCGTGGCGGCCCGGGGGATCGCCACGTTCAACAACTGCGGATCGACCGGCCGGGCAGCGGTTACAGGCTCGCCGCGAGCGCGGTGGGGCGCACCGGGGCGACGAGTGCCTCGTTGCCGCACGCTGACGTCACCAGCATGAGCGCCGGCGGCTCGCACACCTGCGGCTCACGGCCGTGGGTGCCGCCTATTGCTGGGGCTCAAATAGCTCCAGCCAGCTCGGCGACGGGACTACGATACACGAGACCGATGGTGAGCAGCCGGCAAGGCGTGACCTTCGGCTGACGAGCCGTCCCCATACGGCGACCGGAGCCGCTCCGCGCCGAAGTTGACCCACTGGAACGGCAGGCGCTTCGAGGAATACCTCCGGCAGCGGGACGCTCGCAGGGCAGCCGCACCGTAGCCGACGGAGGAGAAGACGGGGTCGATCGCGAACCCAATCGCCACGAACAGGGCGAGGAGCCGGACCCGGCGACGGACCTGCTCGAGAAGATCGGGCGGCAGCGCGGAGGAGAGCCGCGCTCGCTCGACGGAGGAGAGGTGCCGGGCCGAAAGAGAGCGACGTGCTCGGGCACGACAGCGGATAAGTTTCCCCTGCGGACCCGCACCGCAAGGGCATCCACCGTTTCGCCGACAGACCGCGCTCGGAGCAGATGCAGGAACGCGCCGACTCCGCGCGCGGCATTCCCCGGGCTGAGAGCCCGGGCTCCGCTCCAAGAATGCGGCTTACGGCGTGTTCGTCAGTGCCCGACCCAATGTTGGGCGACCTGTCCCTCTTGTGACCGTGCCGGCAACTCCCGCCGCCCCGATCGGCGGCGACAGGAGGTTCGCACTATTGGCGAGCAGCACGACGCCGCTGCCGTCCTGTACGCCGGGACCAAAGGTGGAAACGTTCCAGAAGGTATAGGTGCCGTTTCCATAGCCGCTCACGCTCCGATAACCTCTGACTTCGGTGTTACCGAACAAGCGATAGTAGCCGATGTTGACGTCCAACCCACCCGAGGGAGCGGTGCAATTGCACCGGTATTCTGAAGCGAGACCCGAGTTGACTGCCATGATGATTGGATAGGCGCCGGAGTTTGAAATCAACGGGGCGAAGTATTCCTGCGTGCCTACAAAGTTGTCCACGATGAACGTGTAGGTGCCGCTGGGGTTCGAGATGGTCTCAAAGTCGCCGAACATCTGCTCACCGAGCGGGGTTCCCCCGGTCGTGATGGGACGGTTCAGATCGAAGGACACCGTGAGGCTCCCGGCAACGTTGACGGTGACCTGCTGAGTAGCGCTCGCTGCAGTAATCCCTACGGCTATGTCATTCACATAGATGGTGACGGGGTCGATCAGGTCGTTCGTGACAACGATTGTCACGGGCACGGCGGTGGGACCCGACGTGTCTGTGGTACAGGCGACCACGATCAAGAGCACGAATAACCAGAAACGTTTCACGGAAACCTCCAGTGGACGATGGCGTACGAGCGGCCTCTGCTGCAACATGTAAGGGGCGGGGCTCAATAGGCATGCCTCGTTCGGTGGAGGGGTGGAGTAGGTAGATAGCCCGATGGGGTGAGTCGCTCGGACTTCCTTGATTCTCGCTTGAGAGCGCGAGCGTCTATTGCTGGCGAACCCACAAGGGAGTCACCCATGCTGCGCCGACCAATCGCCTGTGCTCTCCTCGTCTGGTATCTCGCCGCGTGCACCACGTGGCACGTTCAGAAAGCGGGCAGCCCGCCGCAGATCATCTCCGCCCAGCAACCCACTGCCGTGCGCCTGACCCAGGCCAACGGTTCGCACGTGGTTGTCGAAGAGCCGCGAGTCGTGGGGGACGACAGCCTGGCAGGGGTCTCCCACGGAAGGCCATTCAAGGTCGCGGTCTCGGACGTCAGGCAGGTCGCGATCAAGGAGGTCGATGCTGGAAGAACGATCGGGCTCGCGCTCGGCCTCGTCGGTCTTGCCTTGTTCGTGGGGGCGTTGAGCGAATTGACGTCGCACCTCCCCGCTGGGGACGAATGATACCCCCATTTTGGCACAAGAAAGCCCCCCGAGCGGCGAGGCCCGGGGGGTTGGAACGACGTCATGCGCCGACTCGGAATCGAACCGAGAACCTAATGATTAAGAGTCATTTGCTCTACCAATTGAGCTATCGGCGCGCGGCGGAAACATCGCTATCCACAAAACGTTAGGCAACCCTCGGCGAGCCAAGCGGCTTGCGGCTCATCAGCGCGAGGTGGTTCGAGTCGGGATCCTGGAATTCCGCCATCCACACTTCGTGGTCCGCGGCCCGGTGCACCAGGTGCGGTGTGCTCCGGAAGGTGAGCGCCGCGACTCACGAGCGCCTGGTGCGTCGCCTCGATGTCGGCCACGTGATAGTAGATGATCGAGGAGGGATGATCGAACTCGGGCGCCGACGGAATACCGAGCATCAGGCGCACTTCGCCGCACTGGAAGAACGCCATGTTCGGGACCTGAAATAGGAACGGCAGGCCGAGGATATCGCGGTAGAACCGCACCGCGCGGTCCACGTCGTGCACGATGATCGCAATCTGCTCTACGTTGGATAGCTCGACGTCCGCCACCCGTCCCCCTTCCCCCCCCGTCCCTTTCTTAGTGCCCCCAAGGGGAATCGAACCCCTGTTCCCACCTTGAAAGAGTGGTGTCCTAACCGTTAGACGATGGGGGCGGAAGCGCCAGCGGTGACAGTAGCGGTAACGGGATTCGAACCCGTGTTTGAGCCTTGAGAGGGCTCCGTCCTAGTCCCCTAGACGATACCGCCGGAGTTCGGCCGGAGAAGAGCCGGCGGGGAGAATATCACCACCCGTTGCCGGAGCACGCAACCCGCGTGCCCGCCTCCCCTGAGTTGACCTGTCCGCCGTCTAGCGTACCGTTATGGCCACCGCAACAGCGAACCCATGAAACGCGCGCAAGTCAGATGGTGGAAACGAGGGCTGACGCTGGTCGCACCCGACGGCGTGCTGGTGATCGCCGCCGCGGTGATCCTGCAGCTCGACGCGCTGCGTGGCGCGCTGCCGGCGTTCGCCCGGTTCTACCCCTACGCGGTGTTCGCGGTGGGCGCCCTGTTGGCCTGGCGGTTCCAGCGCAACCGGCTGCTGCTCGCCCTGGTGGTGCTGGCCCTCGCGACCCTCGCGCTCGGCTCGCCCGGACGCGGCGCCAGCGGCCAGGTGATTCTGCGCGCCACCGCGGTGCTGCTGCCCTTGAACCTCGCCGCGCTCGCCCTGCTCCCCGACCGCGGCACGCTCACGCCGAGCGGCCTGCTGCGTCTCGGGGCCATCGTGTTGCAGGTGACGCTGGTGCTGATGTTCAGCCGCACGTCGCCCACGACGACCGCGGCCCTGCTGGCGCAACCGCTGCGTCCCGGCGAAACTGCTGGCGTGGGCGCACCTGCGGCAGCCGGCGCTGTTGGCCTTCGCCATCGCTCTGGGCGCCGTGGTCACGCCCCTCGTGTTCGAGACCGACGCCACGCACCGGGGATTCCTCTGGGCCATCCTGGCCGCGTTCCTCGCCCTCACTGCGTACCGCCCCGGCCCCGGGGGAGCGATCTACCTCGGCACCGCCGGGTTGGTGCTCGTCGTCTCGATCATTGAAGCCTCCTACCTCCTCGCCTATCAAGACGGGCTCACCCACCTGCCGACCCGCCGTGCCCTGACCGAAGCGATGCAGCGCCTGGGGGGCCAGTATGCGATCGCGATGGTGGACGTGGATCACTTCAAGCGCTTCAACGACGAGTATGGCCACGATGTGGGGGACCACGTGCTGAAGATGGTGGCGGCGAAGCTGGCCCACGTGGAGGGCGGTGGAAAGGCGTACCGCTACGGCGGGGAGGAGTTCTCGATCCTGTTCCCGGGCAAGTCGGTGGAGGATTCCCTGCCTCATCTCGAAGCCGTGCGCGAAGCGATCGCGGACACCGCCTTCACGATTCGCGGCCGCATCCGGGTCGCGCGCAAGCGCGAGAAGAGCAAAGGCAAACGCCGCCAGGCGGCGATCACCGTCAGCATCGGCGTGGCCGAGCGGAACAGTCGCCACGGCCTCCCGGATCAGGTGATCCGGGCCGCCGATCAAGCGCTGTATCGTGCGAAGGAAGACGGGCGGAACCGCATCCGTACCTGATCCGCCCCCGACGAGGGGACGAAGGTCAGCCTGCGGCGCTCTCGGTCGCCGAGCTTTGCATCGGCGCGTGCGGTTGCGCGGTGACCCATACGCCCGGATGGGGGATGTTGACGCTGAATTCCTCGGTCAGCCGCGGGGGACGCGTCGTGTAGGCCGCGAGCGCCTCACGCCACTCCCGCGGCAGCTGCCCCAGCGAGCGGAGCGGCATGGCGATCGCGCTCCCGACCCGCCCCAGCACCGTGTTCTCGACCAGGTCGGTCAACGGCACACCGGACGCGTCGCGCACCTTCGAGAGCGCCGTATGGCGCGCGGCGTGGTCCCCCGCCGCGATGATCGCGGTCGAGTAGTACAGCAGGTTCGCCTCGACGTGCTCGAGCAGCCGGTTCCCCCCGCTCCCCGCGCTCTCTCCATTCAGCAGTCGCTCGAGGTCCGGAACCATGCCACGGTCGAGCAGCGTGCGCCGGAAGATGTACCCGAACCGCTGCACCACGTCCGGCGTCGCCACGTTGGGGAGCCGGAACGGGACGAAGATCACCGGGCGGATCCGCGGACTGCGCACGACCACCCGGAAGTGCTCGAGCGGCTCAAAAAAGTGGAACGTGACCACCCGGTCCTTCGCCGTGTTGCGCACGGTGCGGATCGCGGCGTGGTCGGAGGTCTCCTGCGTGCCGTCCACCACGCCCAACGGACGGCGGCGCAACGCCTGGCTCATCCGCTCGGTGCGCTCGCGGATCATGTGCATCGTGCCGCTCGCCGCCGTCTCGAGATTCGGGTCGGTGAGGGTGCACGACTCGACCTGCAGCTCGGGCCGGAGCGCCGTCACCAGATCGCCCAGCATCGACGTCCCCACCATCCGGGCGAGAATCTGCAGCGGCCGCTCCCGGCCCTCGATGTCGCGGCGCCAGCGGCCGTCGAGCACGGTGAGCCGCGCTTCGTCCCCCGGCGTGAGCGAGACGCTGTAGAGCAGCTCGCCCCACTGCACTCCGGTGGACTGCCACAGCTGCTCGACTTCGATCACCACGCCGTAACGCAGCACGGCGGTTGGATCGGTCGGGGTCGCAAAGAAGTCCGCGACGTTGTCCTGGGATCCGGCGGGTGACGGCGACGCCGGCTCACCGAACATGGCGAGGCGCTGGAAGTAGAGGACGTGCCCGGGCACTTCGCGCGACTCGGCCGCATGCGGTGCCGGGATAGCCATCTGCTCCCGCTCCCCACGCTCCACCGGCGACGACGTGAACGGCACCCAGCTCGGCGCCGCGAGGTCGGTCGGGCCGTCTCGCAGCGTGGCCGTGTTCAGCTCGATCGGCTCCTCGTTGCGGAGTCCGACTCGCAGCCTGATCCGCGCGCCCTCGCGACGGGGGATCCGCACCGTGCCGTCAGGCTCGCTGACAAAGTGGCCGGCCGGATTCCCGGACCCGTCGAGCACCGTCACGGGGACCCCTTGAGCTGGTTTGCCCGTGTCCTGGTGGACGATCCTAAACAGCCAGAAGTCCTTCGCGCTGCTGGTCATAAGGGGGGACCAATATGCAATCCGCCGGGCCAGCGACCAATATCCGGCCTACGGCGAATTTTCTAAGGCGTTGTCACATGATTACTTACAGAACGGAGCCCCGGGACCCGTAACGGACGTGTAAAGCGGCGCGCGAACCAGCGGAGTCATCGGCTATCAGGCGCGCCTTTCAGGCACTAGTGTGTTACAACCGATCCATGCATGCACTTCACTGGGCTCGCTTGAAGGCTGAAGGTCCGTACCCGCTGCGCCGCGGCGCGTGGTATCGGGTCACGGAGTTCGAGCGCCACGAAATCACCCTCGATGTGCAGTGGAGGACCGTCAGCGTACCGCGTTCCGTTATCGAGGTCGTGGACCAGCGACCGCTGCGCTGGACCGTCGTGCCGCGTCCGCGCGACGCGATCCGGCTCCCGGAGACCTGGGGCGACAAGTACGGCGTCTGTCCCAATTGCAGCAATCGCGTGTCGCTCGAGGGATCACCCGCCGAATTGAGCTGCGAACGCTGCCAGGGACGCTACCCGGTCGCCTGGGACGAGAAGTACCTCGGGCGCCGCTAGTCCGTCGCTCAGGGAATCCCCGCCGCCCACTCGATGCCGCCGAGCAGGTGGTCGAGGAAGGCCCGCTCGCTGTAGCTGCACGCCGTATGTCCCATCGCCGTGTACCACGCCCGCCCACCGTCATATTCGCGCTGCCAGCTGATCGGGTGCGTGGCTCCCATCGTGCCGCCGGAGTACGTCGACTCGTCCACCCGCACCAGCACCGAGACGCTCACCGGCAAGGCGGTGTAGTTGTACCACTCATCGGTGCGGACCCAGGGATCGGGTAGGGTGCGCGTGGACCGCTGGCCCGTGTCCACGACGACCACGCTGGCCTGCTGCATCGGGGGATGGGACGCGAACGTGACGCCAAGCAGAGTGTGGTACCAGCTCCAGCCATACTCGGTGTCGGATGCCGAGTGCACGCCCACCAGACCGTGGCCGGCCTGGATGTAGCGCTCGAACGCCGCTTGCTGTGCGGCGTCCAGCACCTCGCCGGTCGTGCTGAGGAACACGACGGCGCCGAACCGCGCCGAGGTTCGCGTCGGTGAACGCGGTGGGGTCCTCGGTCGCTTCGACGGTGAAGTTGTTGAGCGCGCCGAGCACCTGGATCGCGGTGACGCCCGCGGGGATCGAGGCATGGCGATAGCCGGTGGTGCGGGAGAAGACGAGGACCGAGAACGGCGCATGGGCTGGCCCAGGCATTGGTGCGGGAGCTCCATTCGTGGTGGCACACACTTCGGGGGCCGCGGGGTCGTTCGAATTACACGCGAGCACGAGCGCGAGCAGCGCGATTGCGGTCCAACGGGTCAGCACGGGGCCCTACCCCTCCGCCCGCTCCGCATTCAACTCGATCACGTGGCGATCAGGGTCGAGGATGAAGATCTGTGGGAAGCCCGCCTTCCCCCATTGGTTTTCCCGCAGCCGTTTGGCGTCATCCCGCGTGTCACTCGAATACCCCAACGACTTGAGGTGGGCCACCATCTCCTGATAGCTCTTCACCCGCAGCGCGAAGTGCACGTCGTGTGAGTCGATCCCCCGCGTGCGCAGCGTTGGCTTGTCATGCACGATCAGGTGCAGCTGGCGATCGCCGATCGCGTACCACGCCCCCGCGAACTCGAACGCCGGACGTTCGATCTCCTTGAGCCCGAGCACGTCGCCGTAGAACGCTTTGGACTGCTTGAGATTGGTGACGGCGAGACTGACGTGATGGAGGTCCGAGATCTCGATCATGCGACAAAGGTACACCACCATGCGAGAGGCCATGGTCTAGGGGCTAGCCCTAGAGCGATGCGGATTCCGGGGCATGTGACCCGAAGCACGGGTCGCCCATCGACGCGTGACCCGAGCCGCAGGTAAGTCACCCACGCGTAACCCGGCGACGCGTACGAACCATCACGGCGCATGAGTCCCTGAAACGCGACCGTTCCCTACGCAAGTTGTTTGCCCGCGACGCGGCGTTTGATCGTGCCTATCCGTTCGTACGTCGGTCGCTGATCCACACCGCCAATCCGCTTCGCATTTTCGTCCGACCCACACCGGTCGGAGCACCAATACGACTCAAGGACGCCCTGATGCGCCGACTCCTTCTTACTTCCCTGCTCCTTCCGGTGGGCGGCACCGTCGCGTTCACCGCCGCCCTGCTCGCGACACACCGCGAGGCCTCCAAGCCCGGCCAGACGGCCAAGCTTGGCAACGGAACCATCCGCACGTTCGTCACGCTCGATAGCGCCGGGCATCCGGCGGCAGTGGGCGTCGTTTTCACGGCCGGGTTACTCACAGGTTTGCCGGACACCAACGCCCCGTTCACACTCACGCTGGGCCCGGACGGGCCAAAGACACCGTTCACCCACCTGTACTTCGACTGGGTGCCGCTCGGTCACGCGCCCGGTGGCATCTACGACCGGCCCCACCTGGACTTCCATTTCTATCTGGTGTCGATCGAAGACCGGGAAGCCGTCGCCGGAGGGGTTGATTCGGTGCCCCCGCCGTCCAAGAGCCTCCCCAGGGACTACGCGAAGGTGACCGAGTCGGTGGCCTTCATGGGCACGCACTTCGCGGACATGCGCGCGCCCGAGTTCCACGGAATGCCGTTCGAGAAGACGCTGTTGTACGGCTCGCACGAAGGCAAGATCACGTTCTACGACCTCATGACCACGGTGGAATGGCTCAAGACACGACCTCGCGTCGCTTTTCCGATCAAACAGCCGCTGGTGTATCCGGGGAGCGGGTACTTCCCCACCCAAGTCCAGCTGACCTACGACTCATCCACGGCGACCTATCGGGTCGCGCTGGAGCGCTTTGTCTCCCACTGACACGTGAGGATCCAGATGACCGCAAACACCAGACTCCTCACCCTCGCCGCGGGCGTCGTGCTGGTCGCGTGCTACCGAGGGGCCACGCCACCCACACCGCCGGTCGGGGCGATCGTCGGCACCCTGCGCGATACCGCTGGCGCCGCGCTCGATGAAGCATCCGTCCGGCTGCGCCGTCCGGGGAGCGCCACGGACCTGCGAGCCACCCTCACCGATGCGACCGGGCGGTACGCATTCGCGGGGGTCACGCCCGGCACGTACGACGTGCTGCTGATCGTGCCCGCAGCGACCGCGCTCCCGGAGGCCAATCCGCGGACCGTCACCGTGACGGAGCTGGCGGCGACGAACGTCGATTTCACGGTCACGCTCGAGCCGGTGAGCTTCGCCCGTCACGTGGCCCCGGTGTTGAAGGGGGCCTGCACCGGGTGCCATTCTGCGGCGGGAGGCGCACCGCTGGGCCTGAGGCTCACCGGGTACCGCGCCAGAGTAGCGACGGTCGGGGTCACATCCGCCGAGTGCTCGGAGATGACCCTCATCCGGCCGGGGCAGCCCGATTCGAGCTACCTGGTGCACAAGATTCAGGGGACTCAAGCGAAGGTAGGCGGCAGTGGCGGCCGCATGCCTCAGGGATTTCCGCCCCTGCCGAATCAGACGATCCGGATGATCCGGCGCTGGGTGGCGCAGGGAGCGCTGCGGAACTGAAGCGAGACTAGGCGGCGCGACTAGATCGCGTCGTATTCCCCGGGCTGAGAGCCCGGGCTGGGCGCCAGTGCGCCCTGTAAGGGCGCGCCCCAGCCGAGCGCGCCCTCTCAGGGCGCGGAATCCTACGGCCGCTCGAACGCGATGCTCTTCCGGGTGCGTCCTACGGATTCACCTGGAAGAGCGAGCGACCAATGATGACGAACAGGCCGCCATTCTGGAACAACCCGGTGCCAAGGGATGGAATTCACTTCCCGCGGCGCTGTGGTGTTGTCGGGCAAAACGATATACCGTCGCGTCCTGAGCACCGTCACCTCGCCGTTCGGACCAAGGGCGTCGAGCACCTCCCCAGGCGCGGTGAACGCGCCCACGTGACGCTCCTCACCGGCCGGAGAGCGCCTCCACACCTCGTACTGGCCGGCCACCGACTTCGTGTAGGCCACCCATCCGTTGGCCACGCGATACGCCATGTCCCCGTTATTGAGCGGGACCGGCGTGAGGATGTGCTCGCCCGCCGTGTCGAACACCGCAGTGGTGAAACCGCCCTGAACCTTGAGATACGCCACGTTTATGCCGTCGGTCTTAGGGGAGCGGTCGGCGAATGCTGACCCGTCATTCGTCAGCTGGGTGGTCACCCCGTCGCGAAAGCGCCAGACCTCGTCGCTCGCCTGCCACACCACGTCGCCGTTCGCGGCGACATCAAACGCCCCCGTGGAAGCGCTGACGGTCGTGTTCGTGCCCGTCACGACGTCACGGCGGACCAACCCGGCGCCGGTCGTGAAGGCGGCGTAGTTCCCCTTCACCGCCAGACCCGTCGCGCTCCCCAGGTCGCTCAACGTGCCCGATTGCCACTCGTGCAAGGCCGTTGGGCCCGCGCTCCCGGTGCGTTCGAGGAACATGGCGCCGACCGGGGTCAGGAACCCGGTGGTCACCGTGTGCCCGGGCGCATTGTAGATGACCACGTCGCTGCCCGAGACTCGGCTGTGGATGGAGACGCCGGTTGATGCGCTGTCGGTTTGCGTGAGGACCAGGATGCGGTCGGGCTGTACGTCGAGGATCGACCCGTGAACACTCGCTACCTCGGTCAGGTTGGGGCTCAGCTCGACGAACACCCGGCGCCGCTTGATTGTGGTATGCCACGTGGAATCGCTTGCGTTGAACTGCAGCAACGGCTGTTTGCCATCACATTGCGCGAGTGAGACAGTCTGATCGAAACCCGAGGGGGCTTGCGCCAGCTTTCGTGTTTATGCAAGTAGAGATCTCGTACGCGGCGACATCATAGCAACCCTTGAGATCGTAGGCGACGCACGAGACGTTGAGCCGGACGTTGGGCCGCGCCACGGTGAGGCTCTCGGGCGACGCGATCGTGAGCGTGAGCGGCCCGTCGCGCCGTGCACAAACGCGAATGAGCCCGTGATCACGGTGGAGTACACGTCGGTCGCGGCGATCGTGCCCGTCACCGGCCCCGGGGGCACGGCGTCGAGCGGTATCGTCCCCCTCCAAGCCCCTGCGCTGTACGTCAGGTTCACGGACTGCCCGCCCACGGTGGCAACGACGCTCTGAACCGTGAAGCGAGAATCCACCCCGACGACCAAGCTGAGTTGGCTACTGACAAACTGCCCGGGCTCCGGGCTGGCGACAGAGAGTCCCATGTCGCCGGACGCCTTGGCGGAAATCACACTGGAGGGCGGCCCCTCACCGGCGGTCGCCCGCAGAGGCGGTCACCACGTAGTAGTAGGTCGTGTTCGACGCGACCCCAGAGTGGACGACACGTTACTCCGTGAGGACCTTGGTATGGGTCCACAGGTATCGTGGTACCACTCCCCGGTGCGACGTTGGGGCTGGTACTCCAATAGACGCGTGTATCGCCGGGCCGACCTTCGACGCCCACCTGACGGTGATCTCGTTCGCGTGCGGCCCCGGAAGCGCTGTGACGCTCGTGGGCGGCGGGGGCCCGGCCGTGACGCGTCGGACGGGTCGGACGGGTCATCGCACGTGGCGAGGACCAAGACGGCGGCGCCGAGCAATAGGTGCTGGAGTGTGCGGTTCATATCCCTACGGATTCACCTGGAAGAGCGAGCGGCCGATGGTGACGAAGAGGCCGCCGTTCTGGAAGAGCCCGGAGCCAAGGGATGAATTGACTTCCCGCGGCGCTGCGCTGTAGTCGGGCACCGTGAGATAGCGTCGCCCGCCGTAAACACCGAGGAGGGTCACGGTCACCTCGCCGTTCGGACCAAGGGCATCGAGCACCTCCGTGGGTCCGGCCGCGAACGCGCCCACGTGACGCTCCTCCCCGGCCGGAGAGCGGCTCCACACTTGATAGTCGCCGTTTACGGACTTCGTATAGGCCACCCAGCCGTTGGCCATGCGATAGCCCTTGTCCCCGCTGAGCGGGACCGGCGTGAGGATGTGCTCACCCGTCGCGTCGAACACGGCGGTGGTGAAACCTCCATAGCTGGTGACCTTGAGATACGCCACGTTTATGCCGTCGGTCTTCGGAGACCTATCGCTAAATGCTGACCCGTCATTCGTTAGCTGGGTGGTCACGCCGTCGCGAAACCGCCAAACCTCGTCGCTCGCTTGCCACACCACGTCGCCGTTCGCGGCGACATCAAACGCCCCTGTGGAAGCGCTCACGGTCGTGTTCGTGCCCGTGACCACGTCGCGGCGGATCAGCCCGGCGCCGGTCGTGAAGGCGGCGTAGTTGCCCTTCACCGCCAGACCCGTCGCGTTCCCCAGGTCGCTCAACGTGCCGGATTGCCACTCGTGCAGCACCATCGGGCCTGCGCTCCCGGTGCGTTCGAGGAACATGGTTCCGACCGGGGTCAGGAACCCGGTCGTCACCGCTATGGCCGGGCGCATTGTAGACCACCACGTCGCTGCCCGACACTCGGCTGTGGATGTAGACGCCGGTTGATACGCTGTCGGGTTGCGTGAGAACCAGGATGCGGTCGGGCTGTACGTCTAGAATGGAACCGTGGACACTCGCCACCTCGGTCAGGTTTGGGCTGAGCTCGACAAACACCCGACGCTGCTTGATCGTGGTATGCCACGTGGAATCCCTTGCGTTGAACTGCAGCACTGCCTCATGGCCATCCCACGTCGCGAGTGAGACGGTCTGATCGAAGCCTGAGGGTGCTTGAGCCAGCAGTCTCACTTCCGGATAGAGCAAATACCCGGCGACATCATAGCAACCGACGCACGAGACGTTGAGCCGGACGTTGGGCCGAGCCACGGTGAGGCTCTCCGGCGCAGTGATCGTAAGGGGGGACGGCGCACTGCCGTGCACAAACGCGAAGGAGCCCGTGATGGCGGTGGAGTACGCGTCCGTCGCGACGATCGTGCCCGTCACGGGCCCTGGGGGCACGGCGTCGAGCGGCATCGTCCCCGCCCAAACGGTCCCAGTGAAAGTCAGGTTCACGGACTGCCCGCCCACGGTCGCAACGACGCTCTGAAGTGTGAAACGAGATTCCACAACGACCACGACGTTGAGGAGGCTACCCACAAACTGCCCGGGTCCTGGGACGCGCACATCGAGCCCCATGTCACCGGACGCCTTGGCCGACGTCATACTGGAGGGCGGCCCGTCCGGCGCGCCATGGTCGACGGCGGCGGTCACGACATAGTAGTAGGTGGTGTTCGCGGTGACCCCGGAGTGGGTCACACCCATGATGGCCTCAGCATTGTTGGGTTCCGCAAGTATTGTCGTACCGTTCCCCGGTGCGACGTTGGGGCTGGTGCTCCAATACACGCGGTAGGACCCAGGGCCCATCTTGTTCGCCCACGCGATGGAGATCTGGTTCGCGCCCGGCCCCGGAACCGCCATGACACTCGTGGGCGGCGGGAACCCCACTTCGCTGGGCGAATCGGAAGGGTCATCGCAGGCGGCGAGCGACATGAGTGCGGCGCCGAGCAACACGCCGTGCTGGACTCGGTTCATGTCGGGTCACCAATCGTCGCGTAAACCAGCCAGGCCAGGACGCGCGGCGGTCTCGCAATCGGAGTGGCGTCAGGAGGGGCGTCAGAACGATGGCGGCAGACGGCCGGGTAGCTACCAGCATACCCCGGGAAATCACGCCCGTGCCGTGCGGCCGTTCGACTATCTCGTCGGGGATTTCGTGGGGGTCACACCGGAAAGCTAGGCAGCCCGGGATCAGCAGGGCCGATACCGATTCGCTTGGGTTCCCATGCGCCAGCCGCATCGCCTGCACGAGAGCGCTTGGGGCTACGGGACTAGATCACGCGGTATTCCCCGGGCTGAGAGCCCGGGCTGAGCGCGAGTGCGCCCTTAAGGGCGCACCCCCCGCCGAGCGCGCCCTCTCAGGGCGCGTAAAACCGGAGACGCGAGCGCTCCCTCTCAGGGCGCGAACTACGGCCGCTCGAACGCGACTCCCGAAGGGGAGTTGACCGTCAGGCGGGCCACTTCGCGGTCACGGGTGTCGAACTTCACGACCGCGTTTGATCCGTAGCAGGCGATCCAGAGGTTGTCCTCCTGGTCCACGGCGAGGTTACGCACCTGTCCCGTGCAGTCGATCGCTACGCTGCCGAGGAACACGCCCTCGCGGCTGAACCGGAAGTAGGCGTGCTGGTTCTGGTCGGTCACGATGACGTCGCCGTTCGCCCGCGTCGCGATGCCGAACGCATCGTCGAGCCCGCCGCCCCCAAACACCCGTGTCGTATACGAAGCCGGCGGCCCAGCGTTGCACCGGCCCCCCGGCCAACGTCGCGAGGTAGAAACTCCCATCCGGTCCCAGCGTGGACGCGCGGAGACTCGTCCCGTTGGGCGACGTGATGTTGCCGAGCGCCGCGCCCGTCAGATCCATCGTGCGGACCTCGAGCATGCTGGATCCCGATGCGTAGATCACGCCGCTCGCGCTCACCGTCGGTGCCATAGATGGGACCGGCGATGATGCCGCTGCCCAACGTGGCGATGTCTCCCGTGGTGGGATTGATCGCCGCGATTTGCCCTGAGGTGGTGCCGGCGTAGACACGACCATCCGGCCCGACGGCAGCCGACAGGGGCGCCGTCACGGTGAACGTGGACAGTCGGGTGAGCGTCACCGGATCGTACAGGTAGACGGCGTTGTCGAGCGTACTCGCCACCACCAGGCGTCCGGCGGGGACCGTGACGGTCAGGACCGCGTACCCCGGCTGCCCGCGGGCGGCGGCGGCGATGATCGCCTCGCCCCGGCCGACCCCGTGGGCGAGCCCCGTGGTATCGACCACGGCTACGTTGGTGTTCGAGGACACCCACAGGAACTTGATTCCGGCGACGCCGCTGCCGTTGGCGTCGAGCGCGGTCGCCGAGAACTGGCGGGTCGTGCCGGCGGGGACGCTGAACGTCGCGGGGGTGACGACGACCGTCGCCACGCTCTGCGCCACGGTGAGGGTGCGCGCGCCCGTCACGCCCTCGACCGATGCCGCGATACTCGTCCAGCCGTTCGCCATCGCTGTGGCCATGCCGGTGCCCGCGTTCACGACCGCTACCGCGGGAGTGGTCGAGCTCCACGTCACCGTCTTGCCTGACAGCATATTGCCGCCCGCGTCCTTCACGAGCGCGCTGAACTGCACGCTACTCCCGAGCGCGGTCGCGGTGTCCGTCGCGGCCGCGACCTGAACGGTCGCGACCGCTACGTCGGCTTGTGTAGGGGCAGTTGATTCACATCCCGTCAAGCCAAGAGCAAGGATGCAGAGCAGGGCGTAACGCACCATCATGCTGTCCTATGGCGTCACCATCTTCGGCGGTTCTCCGGCATACGAGTATCCGGTCTTGGGGCACTTCAGGTCGGGGTTGGTCGGGCTGAACATCCCGCTCGGGTTGTTCTTCCACAGCCAGACGTGAAGATCCCAGTGGTGGAACCCGGGCGACATGATCGGCGGGTGCCCTTCCATCGGACCCTCGAGCGCTCGCCCGAACACCTTGGGCGCTTCCTTCACACCGGGCATCACGGGCGAGAACCACTCCGCGGCCACGAGCTGCAGCTTGTTGTCGGCGACCGGCTCGTAGATGAGCACCTGCGGCTTGGTCGGATCGAGCGTCGGCCCGATCAGCGCGGTATTGAGGAAATGGACGCCCATTCCCCCGGGCTTGTACGACATCCCGCCGTGCTCGCCATGCTCGTGTTCGTTGAGGCCCGTCGGAAATTCCATACAGCTCACGGTCGAGAAGTAGCCGTTGCGCACCGCCTCCATGGGGTCCTGGTACTTGGCGAGCGCCGTCTTGGCCTGCGCGAGCTGCGCGTCGGCCGACGCCTCCTGCGCGGCCGCGGTCCGACGCCCGAGTGCGAGGCCGGCGACTACCATCACCACGACGGGGATTCTCGCAGCGACACCCATGCTTCCTCCTTAAATGAAGTTCCGCGCTAGCTGGCGAACTATCCAATTGGGAGACCGGATTTATCGTCCCGCCGGGCGGTCCGCAAGGACGCCACCGCATCGACCTCGAACCTGACCCGGTCGGCGACTCGGACGCTGCCGCCAGGGCCGCCCCGGAACGGCCGGATTCCGAAGTCGGTCTGATTCACCGCGAACGTGGTCGTCGCTCGCAAGCTGTCCGGGCGGATATTGACCTTGACCTCCGCTCGCACTTCGCGCGTGCGGCCCGCCATGGTCAGATCCCCGACGATGACAAAGCCACCGTCAGCGGCCGTCAGCGTCTTCGACACGAAGCGGATCTCGGGATAGCGCTTCACGTCGAGCACCTCGGTCCGCATCGCCTCCGTCACCTTGCGGATCTCTGCCGTGTCTGGAGGCGTGAGGACCTCGAGCGAGTCCGTGGGCACCACGATCTCGACGCGGGAGGCAGTGGGCTTGCCGGGTGGAAGACAACCCGCCCCGAGAACGCCCGCGCGCGAATCACATGCGTGTGACCGGCGAAGCCGAGCAGACCGCCCTTGCCGGTCGTTACCTCGAAGCGGCTGGATGGAGAGAGGAGGTATACCACCGAGTCTGGGACTGGCGACTGGGCTGGCACGGCGGAGGGGATGACGCACACCGCGACGGCCATTGTCGCGAGGTGCGCACAGCTGCGCGGAGCGACGTTTTGCATGAGATCCCCCACGGTGCGGCTCTAACAGGCCCGGCAGGAATCGAACCTGCAACCCCCGGTTTTGGAGACCGGTGCTCTACCAATTGAGCTACGGACCTAGGAAGTAATGCGGCTGGAAGTTAGCAAATCAGGCGGGTCCGGCAACTCCCTCGGACTCTACGGTTACTTTGACCAGCCCTGCTTTCGTTCGTACGCCCGCACGCGCTCCCGCGCGGCGTCGAACAGCCGTTCGTAGTTGCCCTTGCGGACCTTCGCGCTGGCCTCGGGCGTGAGCAGCGCCCACAGCGGGGCATAGTCGTTGAACACGGCGAAGTACGCGCTCGTATCGCGCGGCGCGACGACATCCGAGCCGAACAGGAAGCGGTCGGGATAGCGGTTGAGCAACTCGGCCGAGCGGCGGGTCACCTCGGGGCTCGCGAGCAGATACTTCGCCACCTCATCCCAGCTGATGTCGAAGTACACGTGGCTGAGCGTCGAGTCCGAAAGGATGCCCTCGACGATCATCCCGTACGTCGGGTTGCGCTCGGCCGCGGTGACCGATGCCGATGGCACGGTGGGATGCACCACGCGTCCCAGGCCGATGTGGGCCCAGATGATCGCAGCGCCCCGATGCCGCCGCAGCAGGGACTTCATCTGGGGGAGAAACACGGGCTCGGTGCCGGGTTTCGCGAACGGCATGTCCATGTCATTGTGAATCAATACGACGAGTCCCGCCGTATCGGCCAAATCGAGAATCCGGTCGAGCGCGGGGTTGATGAGGCTCGCGGCTCCGCCCGCCACCTTGGCCGACACGAACTCCTTGTGAATGGTGAACTCCCCGATGCCTTCGAACACGCCGGGGAAGGTACGGAGCACCCGCTTGATGTGATCGGCGGCATACATGTCCGCCGGATTGAAGCCCGTGATCATCGGATCGAACCGGGTGCGCTCCTGCGGCGACAGCGAGCGGTACGCCATGGCGACGCTCGCGTCGGTGAACGAGTAGTAGTAGAGCGGGGCGTCGGTCTGGAGATAGTACGTCGGCGCGTAGTCCCCGGAGTTCGCATACGCCCACGTCTGCTGGAGCGGGATGCCGAACAGCGTGGACCGGCAGACGCGCTTTCCCATAAGCTTCAGGAAGTCCCTCACGCCCGGGCCTTCCTGCACGTAGTTGGTGAGATGAAAATGCGAGTCGTCGAAATCGCAATCGGCGGTCTGTGCTGCGGCGGGGTGCGCCACGGCGCAGAGACCGATCAACACGAGCCCCGACACAACGCGCATGGAGCACCTCACATCAGGATGTCCGTGCCGATGGAAATCGTCGTGCCGGACTGGCCCGACGTGTAGTAACCAAACGTGGAAGACGCCGGACACCGTTCGACCCGGATGACGTGAAGATTCAAGCGCCAGGACCGCGTGCCGCTCGGGTAGATGGTCGTGCCCCCCGATACCTCCCAGGGGTGCCGTTCGAACTCGTCCATCACCACGCCGTAGGTGGCGTAGACTCCCAGCCGCTTCGGCACCACCATGTGCATGCCCTGCACCTGGAACCCGTGATCGGTGATGGACGAGAGCGGCACGGGGCCCGTGGCCAGAAAGTTCGAGAGCCGGCGCAGGTAATACTCGCCCTGAAACGAGAAGCCGCGATACTTGAATCCCGCGTCGATCGCCATCTCGTCGTAGTCGAGTTTCTGCACGATCACCCCGGCGGCCAGCGCGCCCGCGTCGAATGGGTTCACGCCGTCCGAGAGCTTGATCTGCGCGGCATTGGGCGGAACGCTGTCGTTCGCGTAGCGCCCCTCGCGACTGTGGCCCGCCGATATCCCGAACCGGGTGGCCAGACGCTGGTGGTACTCGAGATCGCCGAGTCCGCCGCGCGGTCCGAACTCGCCGGTGGTCGGCATCCAGTTCAAGCTGGCGCTGTACGCGAGGTCGCGCGTGTCGTTGGACGCGGTCACGCCGAGCTGGCTCAAGTTGGTGTTGACCGAGGCGGTGTAATAGAGACGGCGCGCTGCCTGACCCGTCACGTAGGCGCCGGACGAGAATCCCCCGCGGAAGAAGTCCTCCGCCATCTGCCGATCGCTGCCGCCCCAGAACGGCCAGGAACCCTGCATCGAACGTATCGTCAGATTGGGGGTGAGTCCCACACCGACGGTAAGGGCCGGGGCGAACACGTACTGGAGATTCCCGAACAGCAGCGCTTGCTGCGTGGTCGACAGCGACCACATCGTGATGTTGTAGCGAAACCTGGGAACGTGAAAGAACCCGGTGAGCCACACCATCGTCCGGTGCCAGTACAGATCGTTGCGCGTCTTGACGGTGCGGACGCCACCCAGGTGATCAATGAACTCCTGATCCCCCGGGAGCTGGTTCACATACCGGAACAGTCCGTAGAAACTGATGTTCAGGCTGGCGACTTTCGTGCGGACGAGGTCGAACCCTTTGGCAGGTCGAAATTCTCCAGCGATGCTGGTTTGATAAATGGAATCGGCGGTCGCGGCGGTGTCGGCGCTGGTGTCGGCCGGTGTCTGGGCCGCCACGTCCTGGGCGTTCACGCGTGGCGCGAGGACCACGAGCAGGCTCGCCGCGAGTACAAGCGAGCGACCCCAGGGGCTACCGGGTCGCAGCCGGACCCCCGGCTGCGTAGGGATTGGCATTCAAGCGCGCCGCGATTTCCGCAATCGCGCGCTGGGCACGGACGCTGTTCCCGGCACCGTCGAGCGGAGGGGAAATCACCGCGATGCCGAACTTGCCGGGGGCCACGGCGATGATGCCGCCGCCTACGCCGCTCTTGGCGGGCAGCCCCGTGCGGTAGAGCCACTTCCCTGAGTCGTCGTACAGTCCGGCGGTCGCCATCACCGCCAGCACGTACGGGACGTTTTTCGACGCCATCACCTGTTTGCCGGTCACCGGATTCTTGCCGCCATTAGCGAGCGTGGCCGCCATGGTGGCGAGATCTTTCACATTCGCACTGACCGCGCACTGTTCCGTGTACACGTCCGTCGCCTGTGCCGGGTTCGCCTTGATGTAGCCGTACGCGTACATCAGGGCGCCGATCGCCTGGTTCCGCTGGTTCGTTTCCGCCTCGGACTTGAAGACTTCCTGGTCCACCTGGAGCGGCCGCCCGGCGAAATCAGAGTAGAAGCTGAGAATGCTGTTCCACACCTCGGCCCGCGTATTCCCCTTGACCATGGACGTCGTGGCAATCGCGCCGGGGTTGACGAGCGAGTTCATCTCCGGTCCGCCGAGACCCTTCTGCGCCATTTCGACGGCGACAATGGAGTTGAAGCGCATCCCGGTCGCGTCCACGCCGATGGTTTTCTCGATGACGTCCGGTCCCTGCTCCTCGATCACCTTGGCGAGCGTGAACACCTTGGAGATCGATTGGATCGAGACCTGTCCCTTGGTGTTGCCCGCGGTGTAGACCTTGCCGTCCGGAGTCACGAGGGCGATGCCGAACAGGTTGGAATCGACTTTGGCGAGCGCCGGGATATAGTCCGCGTTCTTCCCCTCCTGCAGATCTTTGAACTTGGCGTAGGTCTCGTTCAAGATCGTCGCGATCGAGGGCTGCGTGCTCTGCGCCTTCGGCTTCGCCTGGGCCCCTGCCTCCCGCGCCGGCAACACAGCGGTGCCGGCGACCGCCAGCGCGACGACAACGGCACTACGCCGAATCCTGGTCATGACGTGCCTCCTGACGAACGAGAAGCTGGGGGTTCTATGCGGCGGACTCGTGGACAACCCTACGAGCGGGTATCTGAGGCAACCATTGCACCTTGGTGCAGCACGAACGCCTCCATCGCATGGTACTCCGGCAGGCCGAGGCGATTGGCGAGCGCGGCGGTCCCGAGATTGCGGGCCTCAACCCGCTGCCAGAACTCGCGGTCGTCGTGCGGACCGGGGAACGGCGCGGTGTCCTTCTGCGACTGGTGCTTGAAGATCGCGAGCACCTTGGCCCGCAGCTCGTCGTCCGACAGGGGCACGAGGACGTCCGCTTCGGTGATCGACCACTCCTGCCACGCACCCCGGTAGAGCCAGACGGCAGGAGCTGGGCCGCCGTATTCGTGGAGCGCGCGCTCGATTGCCGCCTGGCACATCCGGTGCGTGCCGTGCGGGTCCGACAGGTCACCCGCTACGAAGATCACGTCGGGACGCACGGCATCGAGCAGCGCCACGAGGATGGCAACATCCTCCGGCCCGATCGGTCGCTTGCGCACTTCTCCCGTACGGTAGAACGGGAGGTTCAAGAAACGGGCGGCGCTCGGCGGCAGCCCCACCGCGCCGAGCGCGGAGACTGCCTCTGACTCACGAATGGTGCGCTTGAGCGCCTGTACCGCCGGGAGGTCCACCGCGCCCGGCTCCTTCTGCTCGACGCTCAACTCGACCTCGGCGCGCACCCGGGACACCGCCCGGGCATCGACCCCCAGCGTCTCGCTGGCCCGCTCCACGAAATCGAGGTGGCGCCGGACGTCGTGGTCGAACACGGCGATGTTGCCGCTCGTCATGTAGGCGACGACGATGGTGTTGTCGTTCTCCCGCAGCTTCCGCAGGGTCCCCCCCATCGAGATCACGTCGTCGTCCGGATGGGGCGAGAACACCAGCACGGTGAGCCGCGCCGGGAGCTTGGTGCGGCCCCGGACCTTGTGTTGCAGCCGGTTGAACACAGCCCCATTGATGGGCCCCGCCGAGCCATGCTGCGCGAGCAACGGGCTGAGGTGATGGTCCGCGTAGTCGCGCGCCGTGAGTTTGAGGATCGCCTTGCCGCTCTCCTGCGCGAGCCACACGACCGCCCGATCGGTCTCGGCCGGGGTCCAGGTCACGCTCCCCAGGAGCCACGGGGTCTGAATGCGCGTGAGCTCGGCCGCGGCGGCGAGGTCGAGATACGCGACTGTTCTGGGGTGACGTTGCAAGTACGTCGCCGCGACGTCCGGCGACGGATCGCCTTCGACGGCGCGTGCGACAATCGCCGCTTTGTGCTCGCCGGTGGCGATCAATGCGATGTCGCGCGCCTCGAGAATCGTCGCCACGCCGATCGTGATCGCCTCGTGGGGCACGTGGTCCTCGCCGAAGAAATCGGCCGCCGCGTTCCTCCGGGTGACGGTGTCGAGCGTGACGAGTCGGGTGCGCGAATCCGGCGAGGATCCGGGCTCGTTGAACCCGACGTGGCCACTCTGGCCCAGGCCAAGCAGCTGGAAGTCGATCCCCCCGGCATCGGCGATCGCGCGCTCGTATGCGGCGCAGTGCTCGGCGAGCCGGTCCCGCGGGACGTGCCCGTCGGGGATGTGCACGTTCTCCGGTCGGATGTTCACGTGCGCGAACAGATTCTCCCACATGTACCGCCGGTAGCTCTGCGCCCGGTCGGGGGGCATCGGGTAGTACTCGTCGAGATTGAACGTGACGACGCGCGAGAAATCGAGCTCCCCCGCTTGGTGGCGGCGGATCAGCTCGCCGTAGATGCCGAGCGGCGTGCTGCCGGTGGCGAGGCCGAGCACGGCGTCGGCGCGGCGCTGGACGAGGTCTACGATGCGCTGCGCAACCAGCCGGGCGACGTCGTCCGGGTCGGCAACAACCACGGTGGGGATGCGCTCCCGGTCGCGCGGGCCGTCGATCGGCTCGATCGCGCGGGGCGCCGCGTGGGCCTGGCGCTCCGGAACCTCAGGGGAGAGCATATGCTGGAGAAGAATAACCGCGAGGGGCAGGCGTCGGCTCGACTAATGCTTCGGATTCGCGTCCAGGTACGCCGTGATAAACTGGGCCGTCATGATTTGCACGGCGTCCTTGATGGACGAGACGAGATTCGCTTCCGCCGCCGCGCCGAGACTACCCCTGGAATTCCAGGTGCGGGCGAGGGCAAACATTTCGGGGTTCCGGGAGAGCACCACCAGCTGGAAGACCTCGACCTCGACGCGGTACAGGTACGGCTTGCCGGCGGAGTCCGGGCGCTGGACGCTTGGCAGGACAAAGAGGTACGGCATTCCGGGCGTGCGACGCAGGTCGTCCTTCTTGAGCACCGTAATGCCGGCGTGCCGCACCTGCGTCTCCACCTCGGCTTGAATCTGCTCCGCCACGACCGCGTTCTTTGGGGCCTGTTCCACCACCGGCACGACCGAGACGGAGACGCCCCGCAGGCCGGCAAGGGTCTTCCGGGCATCCCCCTCCTCGACCTGTGCGGTCAGCGCCGAGGCAAACGCGGTTGCGAACAGTGCAAGCGTGATGCATGCCGGCTTCATCATCAGCCACCGCCACCGCCAATTGAGTGGAG
>CAWJMT010000020.1:0-15412 GCA_963844035.1 uncultured Gemmatimonadales bacterium | reverse complement strand
TCAACGCCAGCTGCACGACAACAACATCCTGGCTGGTCCATTGCAGGATCTGAAGCCCGTAAATATCAGCCGGGAATTTATTCCTTACCGAATTCACCTGCTGGACTACCTCATCAAATTTTTCACCGGCATCCGTATCAAAAATAAACTCCACACTGGTTATGGCAATCCCGTCCCTGCAACCCGACTCAATCCGTTTAATATCGTTCAGCTGGTTAATCGACTCTTCAAGCGGGTCCGTGATAAGCTGTTCCATATCAGACGGATTCGCTCCCGGATACAGAACAATAACGCTTGCACCCGGCAGCTGCAGCGGCGGATCCTCTGTCCTCGGCATAGTCAGAAAGGAGGATACCCCCATTATGACAAGCACCGCGAAAACGACAACAGTGAACTGCCAGTTTTTTATCGATAATTCAGGAAGTTTCATCTTTGTATGGTCTAAATTATTCAGCTTTCAGGTTAATCCGCTCAATATCAACACCTTCCCTGATATACTCGCCGCCATCCACAATCACCTCATCTCCATCAATCAGCCCTGATGTCACAACAATACCCTGGTCCGTTATAGAATGGATCTCAATTGCCTGTTTCACCGGCTTTTCATCCCTGATAACCCACACATTGCCGCTCAATCCATTCCCCTCCTGCACAGCTTACGGCCGGGATCAATATCATTTTCCGGGCTGTCCGCACCGGATAAATAGTAACCTTTACAATAAACCCTGAAACCAGTGATTCGGGAGGCTCCTTCAAGATGATCTCCACCTCATAGGTCCCGGTGTATGGATCCGCCATATTGCCTGTTTCTGAAATCCTGCCATAAAAAGTCTTCCCGGGATAAGCATCAAAATCTATTGTGGCAGAATCATTTAGCCTGATATTAACGATATCCTTATCCGTGAGGTTCGACCTTACCACCCAGGAGTTTTCTGTGGACGCAAACAGGAAGATTGGTTGTCCGGGGCCGACAATCTCATTCGATTCCGAAACCCGTTTCAGGATTTTGCCATTGAGCGGAGCGCGGATCTCCGAATACTCGAGGTTGAATTTTGCTATTTCGGCATTCGACTGTGCATATTCAAGAGCTGTCTTCGCATCCTGAAACTGCTCCAGTGTCGCCACGCTGTCCCTGTACAGGTTCTTCGCCCTGTCATAATCCCGCCGGGCCTTCTGAAGTGCCAGCTCCGCCTGCCGGGCTTTCGGTTCGATCTCAGATAAATTGAGGACAGATAAAATCTGTCCCTCCGTCACCGACTGTCCCTCATCCACATATATTTTCTTAATGATCCCTCCCGTCTTGAAACTCAGCTTCGACTCAGTCTTCGCCGACAGCCTCCCCGATCTCCTCACCGGAAAACTCAATAATTGCTCTTTTACGACGTTGGTTCTGACCGGGATAGCAGTTCTTTCCTCTATTTTCGGGGAAGACCTCTTACATGCTCCTACCACGATAACAGCACAGATCGCTATTAAAAACAGGTCTATTCTTTTCATTTCGATAAGTTTTATCTTGATATTTCGATTACTATTATGCTCCCTGAGAAAAGTAATAAATTGCTAAATTGTTACATTGTTAAATTGTTATAGTTGAGTGGAATATCTGCGAATAATTTAGCCATTTAACAATTTAACAATTTAACAGTTTAACAATTTAACAGTTTAACAGTTTAACCATTTATCGTCAATAGTTTCATTAATATTCACGAAGACAAGCAACTCTTTCGAATTCCGCGTACTTGATATAATAGTCATACCGACTGATAATCAGGTTCTCTTCGGCGTTGGTCATCGTCGTTCGCGCATCGATATACTCGATCAGGTTTGCCTGTCCTTCCCTGAACTTTTTGTCAACCATTTCAGTACGCTTTCCGGGCACTTTTCAATGCTTCATCAGCCGCCTTAATTGATTTCTCTGAAGCCTGGAGATCATAGTATGCCTCGATAACCTGCAGGCGGATCTGGTCTTTTGTTTCCTCTATCTTTGTCTCTAACGTTTCCCGTCCGATCTTTGCCTGGCTTATCTGGGACCTGTTTTCCCATCCGTGAAATAGTTCCCATCTCAGGACGACCGACGCTATCCAATAATCATAATCATCAGTGAAACGGTATTTTGTCCCCTGGTAACCATAATCAACAGCCCCGAAGACCGATGGGATTATCCTTGACTGGTTCAGGTTCAGATAGTAATTATTAGCTTTCAAATAACTTTCCAGCATGGCAAGTTCTTCCCTTTCCCAAGGGCATTCTCGCTTGCCAGCTCGAAGTTTGAAGTCACGAAAGTGCTGTCATAAAAATCGTCCTCCTGAATTTGCTCTGTGAGTGGCCTGTTGAGCAGGAAATTGAAATATGCCATGGATATCTGCCTTGCCTTTTCAGCCTCGGCAATATGCTGGTCAAGACGGCTCAGCTCAGCTTTGGAGCGATACACATTATCAATTGTTACCTTATCATTCCTGTAAAGACTTTCGTTAACTCTCACGTTTTCTCTCAAGCAGCTCCCTGGTATCTGCCAGCAATGTCTCAATTCTAAGAGTTTTGAGATAGTTGAAATAAGCTGTTTGTATATCCGCAATAAGCTGTCTGCGGTAGGTTTTTGCATCTCCACGCTGAACCTCGGACATTTGTTTACTTATCTGGTGGTTATAATAGATCTTCGGTTCAATGATAGGCTGGATAACACTGATCTTTGTCTCATGTCTCATGTTCCCTCAGAAATGTAAACTCCTGGTTATCTATTATTGGAAACTGATCCGTCTGAAGAAGCATATTAAGAGTTGAATACACATCGTTCAGCATATCCCCGACAGGCAACTCTATCACCCTTCCCCCATCTGCCCAGGTATACCGTGCATTGAAATTGACATCCGGGAAAAACACCGCCTTCGCTTCCTGCAGTGCAGCCAGGCTTCTTTCATAGTTATACTCCTTCTGCTTCAGGGCAAGATTATTTTCAAGGCCTCTCGGCGATATAGGAATCAAGGACGTTGCCCTGACTCGAAACAATGCCTGGAATAATCGAGATTATTACAATTAATGAAATTATCTGTTTCATTTCCATATGTTTATTCGGTTGTGCTTCACTTGGTAGACTTGTGGACTCATCGATGCTTCCCTCCTGTTGACACAAGTTCCAGATGCGTTTTGATGATATCATCCGCATTCAGTCCAAACATTTTGTATATGTTTCTTTTATAATTCATGACAATCATCACTCCGAGCAGTTGTGACCATAGAGTCGCGGCAAAAACATCAGCCGGGATATCGGTGCGTAATGATTTATCGGCAATTCCTTTTTTTACACATTCCTGTACAATTGCCAGTGGTGATTGTTCAGTAAGGTATTTTATGATTCTTGATTCTTCCAGGTTAAGCTGTTCAAAATTTGAGCTCTGGAAAAAAAGGAAAAATTCATAATAATGTTTATGCTTGTTTGAAAAATCTATTGAACGCGGTCCAGGTCGCTGCCAGGATCGCCTCGCTCAGCCCGAAGCCGATCCGGTACCTGGTGAACACGCACTATCACGACGACCACACCGGCGGTAACGTGGTCGTCGCCCGCGATGGCAGGATCGTGGCGGCCGAGGGCTGCCAGAAGACGATGCGCAAGAACCTGAAGCCCGAGCAGAAGCCGGAGGACGCCGGCGTGCCGCAGGAGACCTACGGCACCGAGCGGGGCCTGCGCGTCGGCAAGCAGATGGTGAGGCTCCTGCACTTCGGCCCGGGTCACACCTCGGGCGACACGATCGTCGTGTTCGAAAGCGAGAACGTCGATCGCGGCCGGCGACCTCTTCTTCAATGGCCTGCCGCCCTACATCGACGTCGCGGACGGGGCGGACACCGAGAACTGGGTGAAGATGATCCGCGGGCTCGCCGAGCGCTACCCCAAGTACAAGGTCATCCCCGGCCACGGCCCCGTCACCAACATGAAGGCCTGGCTGCGCTTCGCCGACTACCTGACGGCGCTCCGCGAGAAGGTCGGCGCGGCGATCGAGGCCGGCCAGACCCGCGAACAGGCCGTCGCCTCGGTGAAGCTCGACGAGTTCCCCGAGATCAAGGACGTGGGCGAGTTCCTGACCAAGGCCCAGAACGTCGGCTGGGTCTACGACGAGCTGAAGCGCGGCAACTAGGGGCGCCTGATGGCCGCCCTCGAGCCGTACTGCAATCGCGTGACGTCGAAAGCCCCTCGCGCCGCCGGCTCGCTGTGGGCAGGCCTCGTGGCCATTGGCGCCGCTGGGGCGATGACCGCCGCCGCGGCTCCCGCGAAGCCCGCGGCCGGTCAGGCCACGGGCAGCTTCGCCGTAGACGGGAAGCCCTTCACGTTCGCCCACGCCTACGCGCAGGTGGAAGTGGACCGTGAAGGCAAGGACGTGCTATGGGTCCTGCTGACAGAGAAGCCGGCCACCCCCAGCCAACTCGCGGGCCGGCTGCGCGACACGGCGGCCAGCGGCGAGCTGAACGCGCTGGCCTTCGCGCTCGACCAGCAGAACCAGCCGTCCGACTGGCGATGGAACCACCCGGCACTCTCCATCGGCTGCGCCCTCTGCACCGACCTCGAGTTCCAGCCGTCCTCCCGCACGCGCGACGAAGTCGCGGGCGTGGTGTTCTCCGCGAAACCGCAGACCTTCAAAGGACAGAAGTACCAGTTCCGAGCCAGTTTCGCGGCCAGGATACGCCGGGCGTCCGACGTCGGCGCCACCGCAGCCCAGAAGGCCGCCATCAGGAAGCTCCAGCAACGAGGGCTCCCGTTCACCCCGGCGGGCTTCTACCTCAGTCGCACGGAGCCCGAGGCGACCAGGCTCTTTCTCGACGCTGGCATGAAGCCCGACACGCTGGCGCCGGGCTTCACCGAGACCCTCCTCCTCGACGTGCTCGGCTCCGACTGCTCCGATCCCCAGGTGCGCGCGGTGGCCCTGATGCTCATCCGCGCCGGGGCCGATCCGAACTACCGCAGCCCGGAGGGCAATCTGCCTCTGCTGCGTGCCTACCGCTGTGCCGAGATCGCAGGCGCGCTGCTCGCGGCTGGAGCCAAGCTGACGCTGCCCTCGCCCATCCAGGGGGAGACGGTGGGCCAGACGGTGATGGACGCGCGCCATCACCTTCGACGCGCCCGAGGTCGTGCGGCTGCTCGTCGCGCGCGGCTACGACGTGAAGCGCGACGGCAAGCGTCTGCTCGAGAAGGCGCGGGCCAACCCCGAGACCCAGAAGATCCTGCGCGAGGCTGGCGCAGGTAGAACGGTCGTCGAGTCTCCGGCCAAGACGGCGCCCGGCCCGGCGCACGCGCCGCGCACTCCGGAGCAGGCACGCCAGGAGTTGAACCGGCGCAAGCTGGCCTTCACGCAGGACGGTTTCTGGGGCCGGCTCATGGAGCTCGACGCGGACGCCACGCTGCTCTTTCTCGAAGCGGGCATTCCACCCGGCGTGAGACGAGCGCCGCCGCAGAGCGACACGCCGCTCTTGTTCGTCACGAGCTCCGGTTGCGGCGCGCCGGACGCCCGACGCAAGGCGGCCGCGGCCGCCATCGCCGTGGCACTCGTTGCCCACAAGGCCGATGTGAGCGCGAGCGACGAGAACCAGACGACGCCGCTCATCCACGCGGCGGAATCGTGCCCGCCGCAGGTCGTCCGCGCGCTGCTCCACGCCGGCGCCAGCACGAAGGCCAAGAGCCGCGGCGGCGCCACCGCCATGATGCTGGCGGTGCTGGGGGACCGCGAGGACAACGTGCGCGTGCTCCTTGACGGCGGCTACGACGTGGCCAGCGAGGTCACCAGCCTGCTGCCGCTGGCCGCGGGCAAGCCGACGATCGAAGCGCTGTTGAAGCAGGCGGCCGCACGCAAGCGGCGCTAGGGCAGTTCGATCTGGCGGCGGCCGACGGCGCCCGCGTGAGGCGGCGGCGAGGCTGTCCAGGGCGCGAAACGACAACGCGTTGTTTGCGCGTCTAGAGCGGGATCGAGTCGACGACCGTCCGCGAGCGGTGCGCCGCGGCATGCTCCACCGCCGCGCGCACCTCCGGGTGCTCCTCGAGCAGGCGCTCGAAGTCGCGCTTGGGGAGCGCGAGCAGCACGGTCGGCTGCAGCGTGCGCGTCGTGGCGTCGCGCGGCGCGCCGGGCAGCAGCGCCAGCTCGCCGAAGAAGTCGCCGTCCGAGAGCACGGCGAGGCAGCGCTCGCCCGGTCCCGACCCGGTGACCACGGCCACCTTGCCGCGGGCGATCACGAAGAAACGGTCGCCCGGGTCGCCCTCGTAGAAGATCGTCTGGCCGGCGTCGTAGAGCTCGACCGCCGAGCCGGCTCGCCACGGCCCCGCGCCGCGGTCACGTCCAGCTCGGCGAAGATCGGGACGGCGGCCAGCCGCGCCGGGTCGAGTCGAGCCTGTCGCCCGTCGTCGCTCACCTCGATCCCGCTCTGCTTCTGCCAGCAGCTCGGCGTAGAGCGCCGCGCCGCGCGAGCAGCTCCTCGTGGCTGCCCTGCTCCACCACGCGACCGGCCTCGAGCACCACGATGCGGTCGGCGGTGCGCGCCGTCGCCAGGCGGTGGGTGACGAGCACGACCATGCGGCCGACCGCCAGGCGGTCGAGGGTGGCGTTGATCGCGGCCTCGGTGGCCGGGTCGAGCGCCGAGGTGGCCTCGTCGAGCACGATCACCGCCGGGATCGCGCAGCACGGCGCGCGCGATCGCGACCCGCTGGCGCTGGCCGCCGGAGAGCCGCCCGCCCAGCTCGCCCACCTGCGTGTCGTAGCCTTCGGGCAGGGCCAGGATCGCGTCGTGGATCTCGGCGGCGCGAGCCGCCGCCTCGATCTCCTCGGGCCGCGCGCCCGAGGCGGCCGAGGGCGATGTTCTCGCGGACCGTGCCGGCGAACAGGAAGCTCTCCTGGAAGACGGCCGCCACCTGCTCGTACCAGGAGTCCAGGCGGACGTCGCGCAGGTCCTGTCCGTCCGCCGAGACCCGACCGCCCTGCGGATCGTAGAAGCGCAGCAGGAGCTGCAGCACCGTGCTCTTGCCCGAGCCGCTGCGACCGACGAGCGCGACGCGCTGGCCGGCGCCGACCTCGAGGCTGACGTGATCGAGCACGGGGCGGCCGTCGCCGTAGGCGAAGGTCACGTCCTCCAACCGCAGCGGCCCCTTCACCCGACCGAGCGGGGGCGCCTGGGGCCGGTCGGCGACGTGCACGGGCTCGCCGAGCAGCTCCTCGATGCGCTGCAGCCCGCCGGTCGAGGCGATCAGGCTCGGCACGACCTTCTTGGTGAGGTCGTAGGCGTCCTTGCTCACGACGGCGTGGAGGCTGATGAACGCCACCAGCGAGCCCGTCGTCAGGTGCCCGGTCATGGCCAGGTAGGCGCCGACGCCGAGCACCACGACCTGCGACACGAGCACACCCTGGCTCGAGGCGCTGCCCACCAGCTCCGCGGCGAACTCGGCGCGCACGAAGCGCCGCCGGATCTCCTCGAGCTGCGCCTCGGAAGCGGCCCTGCAGCCAGCCCACGAGACCGAACACCTTGACCACCGGCTGGGCGCGCACGGATTCCTGCACCAGGCTGGCGAGACCCGCCTCCTGCTGCTTGAGCGCGTAGCGCGCGCGCGCCGCTCGGTGTCCGAAGACGCGCGTGCCGAGCCCCGCCACCGGCATGCCCAGCAGCATCACCAGCGCGAGGCGCCAATCGATGGCGAAGGCGACCGGGATGTTGATCGCCAGGCCGAGCGATCGCGACCACCGCGTCGACGATGCGTGTCGTGAGGCTCTTCTGGATGTCAGTGAGGTCGGAGGTGAAGCGCGCGACGATGTCGCCGCTCCGGACCTGCGCGTAGTAGCCGATCGACAGCCTCTGCAGGTGCTCGAACATGCGCAAGCGGATGCCGTTCAGGATCGCCGCTGCGATCGACGGCGCCGAGGTAGTCGGCCAGCAGCACCGCGCCCGCGGCGAGCAGGAAGCCGCCCGCCAGCAGGGCGAGCACGTTCGTGAGCAGGGCCGCGTCGTGCGCGAGCAGGCCGCGATCGATGATCAGACGCTGGCTGTAGGCGAAGAACGCCTTGTAGACCTGCGGCACCGCGAGCGCCGCGAGCAGCAGCAGGCCGCGCTTCGTGTGCGGTCGCCAGTACGCGAGGGCGTGGCCGAGCGCGTCCCACACGCCCATGGTCCGGCCACCCGCGGCTTCGTCTTTCGGCTTGCTCACGCGCCTCCGCGCCGGCTCGGCCCCGGCTGCGCTGCCGGGCCGAGCGTAGCATCGTGGGCGATGGCGGCCAAACCCGAGGCTCCGCCGCTGCTTCCGGGGCTCGGCGGGCGTCGCGTCAGCCGGGCCGTCGCAGCGAACGAGCGGACGGGTCTTGGCGACGGCAGGAAAGAGAACGTCGCGCCCGCGATCGGCTCGAGTCCGAGATCCTGGACGCTATTCGCGCTCGCACTCCGCGGAGATGCGGGCGTGGTCGGCCTTCGGGTAGTCTCTCGTCCGGATCTTGGTCCAGACGCTGATTTGATCCTTGTCCTTCTCTCCGCTGATGGTGTCGGTCCGGCTGTCCTCCGCCAGCACTTTGTTGTCGTCCGAGTAGACCTTCACCTTGATCGTCATCTTGCGCGGGTGCTTCCCCTCGTTGTCGCACTTGAAGATCCAGCGCAGGTTGGAGGTGTCGTCGCTGTGGTGCTCGCGGGCTTCGTGGATCTCGTGGTGGGACGGAGCGCCTTCGATCTTGACGGAGCGCAGGTCGACCTTGTTGCACCTCAGATCGACCGGGACGGACTCCTCTTTCGGAAACGCGATCTTGACGCTTCCCTCGCCGTCCCTGCTCTCTGCGGCCGAGGCACGGGAACCCGGCACGGCAAGGACCAGGAGGGAGACGGCGACGGCCAGCAGGATGTGGTTCGAACGACGCATGCGGTTCGCTCCTTTCGACGATGAGCCCTCGTGGGCTTCGGTATTCTCGCCTCGGCGCGCACGGGGACGCGACAACCTCATTCCAGGCTACGCTGTCGCCCCTACCCGGTCAAAGCCCCCTCACGGCCGACGGGCTACTGTGTTGTCCACTTCCTGCACGAGCTCGAACCCGCCCTCGATCGCGTGTCGGGCCAGCCGTCCGGCCACCTGCGCCCGGTAGTCCTGCAGCCTCGGCACGTCGAGCGACTCCAGGAGTCGCCGGCCCGCGTGTGACCAGTTCCAGGCGACGTAGGAGTCGACGTCGGGGAAGACGAACCGGCCCTCGGTTCGCGCCGTTTCGATCTCGGTGAAGCCTGCGTCCTGCAGGACGGCACGAAGCCCTGCAGCCTGGCGCACTCGACTGGCCGCGAGCGGCAGCTCCGTGCCCATCTGCCGCGCGACGTCAGCCGTCCATGGATAGCCGCCGCTTCCCGTGGCGAAAGTCGATGCGGCGAATCGTCCGCCGCAGCGCAACACGCGCCGACACTCAGCGAGCGCCCGAGGCGGATCCGGGAAGAAGAACACGCCGAAGCCGCACACGACGGTGTCGAACGATGCCGTTTCGAAGTCGAGCTTCTCAGCGTCGCCCACATGGAGTGAGACGTTGTTGACGCCCCGCCAATCTGCCGCGGTGCTCTGAATCATCGCTTCGGAGAGGTCAACGCCGACCACGGTGCCCCGTTCTCCGACCGCGGCCGCCGCGAAACGCAGGCACGCGCCGCGGCCGCAGGCCAGATCGAGAACGCGTTCGCCGGCGCGAAGCCCTGCTGTTTCCACGAGCTGCCGCCCGAACGTCGAGAAGAACGGAATCACCGTGTCGTAGGTCGCTGCAGTTCGGTCGAAGATGCCCGCGATACCCTGCTTCGCGTCGTGTGTCATTTCTGGGTTCACCCGCCCTCTGGTTCGGCATGCGCCGCCCGGCCCAGTCTAGGCGAAGCACGGGAAGTCGGTCGACCTGACCGATTTCGGCGCGCGCTTGTGGCGCGTCTTCCTTCCATGGGATGCTCCGGAACGTCCTCCGGCCTCGAGGTGCCTATGGCTTGCGATCCGCACGAACTGCAGCATGTCCCCCTGTTTGCGCTCCTCGACGAGGAGGAGATCGCGGTGCTGGCCAGCCAGGTCGAGCTGAAGCGGTTCGCCCCGCGCCAGCGCATCTACAAGGCCGCCGACCCAGGCGGCCGCGCCTACGTCATGATCTCCGGTCGCGTCTGCGTCAGCACGATCGACGAGGACGCCCAGGAAGTCGTGGTCAACGAACCGGGGCACGGCGAGTTCTTCGGCTTCGCGTCCATGCTCGAGCAGACACCTCACCAGACGGAGGCCGTCGCCGTCGAGGACACCACGTGCATCGAGGTCGACCGCAACGACATCACGACCCTCTTGCAGCGCAAGCCGCTGGCCGGGATGGACCTGCTGACGGTGCTGGGCCGGCAGTTCCACGCGACGCAGAGGCTGATTCGGGTGCGGGCCAGCCGCCACCCGAACGTGATCATCGATACGGAGACGACCCTCGGTGAGCGGATCGCAGACGAGGTCGCCCGCTTCGGCGGTTCCTGGTCTTTCATCATCCTGTTCGGGGTGCTGCTCGGCACCTACACACTGATCAACGTGCGCCTGCGCGGTGCTGCCTGGGATCCCTATCCGTTCATCCTGCTCAACCTGTTCCTCTCCACGTTGGCCGCGATCCAGGCGCCGGTCATCATGATGAGCCAGAACCGCCAGGATACGAAGGATCGCCTGCGAGGCGAGCTCGACTACGAAGTGAACCGGCGTGCGGCCGCGGAGATCCAAGGCCTGGCCCGCAGGCTCAACTCTCTCGGCGAGCACATCGGGGACATCGAGGATCTCCTCCGGGACGAGCCGGGGCCGCCGGGGCAGGTGTCTGGTTGAGCCCGTGGCTGCGTCGTGACTGCACCTGTGGTCTGGCGTGGCCATGCACGCCCGAGCACCACCCGTGAGCGCGAAGCGGATGCCCATCGACAATCTGACTCCCGTGTCCCCGACTGAGCCCCTGCTGCGAGAGGAGCGGCTCCTCCGCGAGCAGATCGAGTATTACCGAGCACGGGCACCTGAATACGACGAGTGGTTCCTCCGACAGGGTCGCTACGATCGAGGTCCGTCCCATCGCGCCGAATGGTCGGCGGAGACAGCACTGGTCGAGGCTGCCCTCCGTGATGCGCTGCCACCGGGAGAGGTTCTCGAGCTGGCGTGCGGCACCGGTCTGTGGACTCGACGTCTCGCGGAAGGCGGTCGCCGAGTCGTGGCCGTCGACGCTTCGCCCGAGGCGATCGCAATCAATCGGGCGCGGGTCGAGTCGGATGCTGTCGAGTACGTGGTCGCCGACCTGTTCTCCTGGCTGCCGCCGGAACCACGATTCGATGCCGTCGTCTTCGCCTTCTGGCTCTCTCACGTGCCGGTGACGAGGTTCGACACGTTCTGGCGGACGGTGAGGGCGGCTGTCAAGCCGGACGGCATGGTCTTCTTCGTCGACAGTCTGCTCGAGCAGGCGTCGACGGCACGGGATCACGATCCGGTAGACGCATCGGGAATCGTGCGGCGCCGGCTCAACGACGGCCGTGAGTTCAGGGTCGTCAAGGTGTTCCACGAGCCGGCGTCATTGGAGCGGCGACTCCTCGAGGCCGGCTGGCGCGGATGGGTCCGGGCGAGCGGGAGGTTCTTCGTGTACGGCTCGGTCTCACCCCCGGCTCGCCGGCCGACCGCGTCAGCCCGCAGCGGGCGCCGCCGGCACGTTCGTGGCAATCGCGCGGCGGCGCGACCGGATGAGCAGCAGCTGGGCGGCGACCCAGGCCGTCGCCATCGCCGCCAGGACCGCCAGGTTCGTGGGCTGGTGGATGCTGGAGCCCATTTCGAGGTATCGCTGCTGCGAGAAGAAGAAGGCCTGGAGCGCAACCGCCACGGCGAGCGTGGGCACGAGGGGCAGGCAAGCCTCGGCGACGAGGCTGCGCAGCGCCAGAAGCGCCGCCGGCAGGACGACCGGAAGCGTGTAGCCGAGCTCACGCTCCGTGTTGTTGGCCGCGAGGCACAGGCCATAGAAGAAGAGGACGATGAAGAGCGCCTCCGGGTGGCGGCGCGCCAGACCAAAGAGCCGGCGCGGGAAGAGCAGCACGAGAGGGACCAACGCGCCGAGGGATCCGATCGTGAGCAGATACGGCTGCTCCGTCCAGTAGCGCAGGCGCAACGCCATCGTGTCCCGGATATCGGCGATCAGGCTGTCCGGATGGTCGGGGACGATCGCGATCCGAAGGCCCACGAGCACGAGCGCCGGCAGGACCGCGACCGAGGCCGTTTCCCGGAATGCCGCGACGAAACTCGCGCCCCGCCGGAGCAGGCGCAGGAAGAGGTAGGGGTAGACGACGACGTAGCTCTCGCGCACGAAGGCGGCGAGGACGCTCACGGGGTAGAGCCAGTGGCGTCTTTCGCGTCTGATCAGCAGGAGCGCGAGGGCGATCAGGAAGAGACACGGCGCGTCCGTCATCCAGTACTGGTACTCGTACCAACGCACGGCCCCCTGGGTCAAGCCGAGGAGGGCGAGGCCGCTCAGGCGCAACGGCGGATCGAACCCGATCTCGCGCAGATAGACCCAGGTCGTGAGCAGGAAGCCGAACAGGAAGACGTTCGTGATCAACCAGAACGAGAGGTTCTCGGGGAGGCCGCAGCGCACCAGCGTGCGCGCTGCCACCGGCACGAAGACGCGCCAGGCGTAGGTGCCCTCGCGCGCGAGCGGGCTCCTGCGCTCCGGGTCGCGGGCCATCTGGATGTAGCGCCACTGGTCCGTCTCCTTGACCTGCTTCGCCTTGTGCAGGAAGCCGAGGTTCGCCGAGACGTGGAGCACGTTGACGGCCAGGACCAGGAGCGCCACCAGCACCCCGAGGCGCGTGTCGTGGAGGCGGTCGACCACCGGCGGATGATATAGGCTTCTCCGGTGTCGAGCGACCTGGACCTGAGCGTCGTCATCCCGGCCCACAACGAAGGTCCGAACCTCCGCGTCCTCCTCCCCCAGCTCCGGGAGATCCTGAACGGCTTCGCCGTGCGCACCGAGGTCCTGGTCGTCGTCCGCGAGGCGGACCCCGAGACGCAGCAGGCGGCCGCGGGTCTCGCGACGGTCGCCCCCCAGCGCGAGCCGGGCTACGGCGGTGCGCTGCGCATGGGCTTCTCGATGGCGCGCGGGCGTCACGTGCTCACGATGGACGCCGATCTCTCTCACCCACCGACCTTCGCGGTGGACCTGTGGCGCCAGCGCGACTCTGCGGAGGTCCTGATTGCGTCCCGCTACGTGCCGGGCGGCGAGGCGCGCATGCCACTCGCCCGCGCCCTGCTCAGTCGGGTCCTCAACCGCTTCTTCGCGCTCGGCCTCGGCGTGCCCCTGCGCGACCTCTCGAGCGGTTTCCGGCTCTACCGGAAAGGCGCGATCGGCGCCGAGGCGGTCGCCGCCAGGGACTTCGACGTGCTCCCCGAGATCGTGATCCGCGCCTACAAGAAAGGTTGGCGTGTGAAGGAGGTCCCGTTCCGCTACGAGCCGCGGGTGCACGGCTCCTCGAACGCGCGGATCATCCCCTTCGGCTTCGCCTACCTGGCCACGTTCCGCAGGCTCTTCGTGCTGCGCAACTCGGTCGTCGCCGCCGACTACGAGGACCGTGCCTTCGACAGCCTGATCCCGCTCCAGCGGTACTGGCAGCGGCGGCGGCGGCGCCTCGTGACGGAGCTGGCTCGAGACGCACGCCGCGTGCTCGACGTCGGGTGCGGTTCGAGCCGGATCCTGGCCGCTCTGCCCCCGACGAGCGTGGGCGTCGACGTTCTTCCCGAGAAGCTGCGCCGCGCCCGGCGCTTCGCGCGGCCGCTGGTCCGCGCGTCGGCGCTGTCGTTGCCGTTCGCCGACGGGGCTTTCCCGTGCGTCGTGGCCTCGCAGCTCCTCGAGCTGCTGCCCCGCGACAGCGGCCTCCTCGAAGAGCTGCTGCGCGTTCTCGCTCCCGGCGGCCGCCTCGTCATCGCAACCTCGGACTACGGCCGCTGGCTGTGGGTCGTGCTGAGCCGCCTCTACTCACGGCTCGTCCCCGACGCCTGGACGACCCCGCACCGCGCACGCTACACACGCGAAGCGCTGGTCGGGGCGCTCGCCGCGAAGGGCGCGCGCCTCGAGATCTCGCGCGGCATTCTCCGGTCGGAGCTGGTGATGTCGTTCGTCAAGGACTGATCAGCGACGCCCAGCGGGCAGAGCCGGATCAGCCGAGCTCCGCCACCTGCTTCAGCCTCTCGATGATCGGCAGGTGCTGGGTGCAGGCCTGCTCGCACTGGCCGCACTCGCTGCACTTGCTCGCCAGCCCGGGCGGCGTCGACCAGTGCCACTTGAGCCGGTCGAGGGCGGCTTTCTTCGTGCCGTAGAGCTTCATGTGGTTGTAGGCGTCCATCAGCTGCGGCACCGGGACGCCCTCGGGGCAGTCGTCGCAGTACTGGCAGCCCGTGCAGAGGTCGCGGAAGGCCCCGTCGATCGCACCCCGCACGCGCGCCACGTGTGCCTCGTCGATGCCCGGAAACGCCTCGACCGCCCGCAGCGCCTCCTGGATCTCGCGGCTCTCGCTGAAGCCGACGAGCGTCGTCGTGATCTCGGGGTGTGACCACAGGAAGTGCAGCGCGGCCTCGACGAGGTCCTGGTCCTCCCGCTTCTTGATGAAGTGGAAGACCTCGGGGTTCTGCGGGATGATGCCGCCGCCGAGCGGATTCATCACGACGCAGCCCAGGCCCTGCCGGCGGATCGCCGCGAACGCCTTCTCACGCGCGGGGACGTTGTACGCGGAGTAGCCGAAGAGGACGCCCTCGAAGACGCCCTCGTCGAGCAGCTCCTCGATCTCGTCGCCGATCAGGTGGCTCGAGACGCAGACGTGGCGGATCAGCCCCTCGTCGCGCAGCTTGCGGAAGGTGGCGAGCACACCGTCGCGCTTGCGCGTCTGCCAGCCCTCGGGCGTGAGGATGCACCAGACGTGGTAGAAGTCGATCGCCTCGACCCCGAGACGCCGGAGCTGCGCCTCGATCTCCGTGCGGATGCCCTTCTCCGTCGACTGCGTCGTCTTGGTGGCAGCAGAGGTACGGCAGCCCGAGCCGGCGCAGCTCGCGGAACCCCGCGCCGAAGACCTGCTCGCTCTTCACGCCGAAATAGTCCGGCGCCGTGTCGAAGTAGTTGATGCCGCCCCGCGCGGCCTCGACCATCATCGCGACGCAGGCGTCGCGATCGTCGACGTCCTTGAAGCGCATCCCTCCGAAGCCGACGACCGAGCAGCTCTTGCCGGTCTTCCCGTAGGGCCTGTAGAGCATTCGCGATCCCTTTCCACGGCATGGCTGGTCGAGCCGGGTGGCCGGCTCGACGAGACGCACGCGGCCGGACGTGCCCGCGCGAGGCCCCTATCGTAGCGCGTTCAGCCTGGACGGGTGGCGGAGGCAGCCTCCTGGCGCGCAGCCTCGAGGTGGCTCTTCACCGTTCGCCGGTCGAGGCCC
>CAWJMT010000019.1:0-8662 GCA_963844035.1 uncultured Gemmatimonadales bacterium | reverse complement strand
TTCGGAAGGCCCACCACATCAGGATTGATCTTGGAAATTTCGGGTGGCGTTGCTTCGATTGTCCCCAGTGGCCACTGCGCCCACCCATCCGGGCGTTCATCGATCAACACAACGAAGACGGGCTGAGGATTGCTGTTGGTCACCCGCAGCGTTGCCTGGGTTGCCGCACTCGGGCGTTTGGTCGGACTGGCCGATATGCCTGCCGGAAGGCCGAGTAAGAGTGCCATAAGAGCGGCAAGCGTTGGGATGCGTTGCTTGGTCATATCGAGTCTCCTGTCGAACAGCGTGTACTCAATAGATGCGGACGAACCTCCACGCCGTCGCGCTCGGTGACACGTTGAAACAGGCGAGCTACGCCATTTCCGCCTCGACCGCATCCAAGGCCAGGACCAGTCCCTCGCCGAAGTCGTGACTCAATTCGTCTCGCACACCGCGGTAGAGCGTAGGCCCGGTATCGAGACGAAGCTCAGCGACCGGTCATCGACCTCGATCGCCGGATACAACACGCCTTCGGAAAAGGTCAACGGAAACAGGCAGTCAATACATTGGCTTGAGCGTGTGATAGTCGATGCCGCGCTCGAGGCAGTAGGCGTGCACATGACAGCCGCGACCGCTCCGGTCGCGGGACACCGCAGGCTCCGTCCACCACCTGGGTGCGGAGCGATCCGCCGCCCGGCATTTCGAGATAGGGCATGTACTTGCCGGTGAACCAGCGACGCGCGGGATGCCCATGCGTGCCTCCAGCAACACCAGGGGCGTGTGCCTCGATCGCCGGGACGTGCAGCATGTCCACGTCCACTCCGTGCTGGCAGCACGAATCGTGGCAAAAGTGGCGTTGCAGTTCGGTGTGAAGTAGCGCGCGCTGAAGACGGCGGCATCGACCGCGGAGAGGACTGGGACGCCGTACCTGCACGGGAAGGGTTTTGGCAGCGCGATAATTGTCGGGCTCGGACCGGCCGCTTCGGAGGTTTCCACGGGCCAAGGGATAAAGGGGAACGGCGTGAGAAGCAACGGCCGATGCCGGGAACCTTCGACTCGCCATTTCGTTTCAATATTGTGCAAAAAATGCACAATTCTTGTGACAAAATGCACTGTTACATAGCTGTTATAGTGTAAATTGTTGACATATGACTGCATTTCATGCAGCTTTCAGGCACTTCTGACCGTATTGGAGATCCTATGAAACGCTCACCTGTTGTGGCACCTCGCTCCGACGCGGCCGGTCGGTCTCGACCTTAGACGGGGCAAAAGCTTCTGCGGCTTGCAGTTGGCACGGCAGTGCGGCAGGCGAGCCGCATCGCCCGCACGGTGAAGACCCGCGTTGCGGCGGCACGGTGGGAGGCGGCGTACGAGGCATCGCGGGCACCGTCCGCCCGACCGGTGTCGCGGTCCCGTGCGTCGGACCCGGCGGTCCAGCCGGCCAGCGGACGAGCGGCGGGCGGTGGCGGCATGAGCATCGAGATGTGGCGAGCCGACGACGGCGGGCGTGCCGTCCTTCAGGGCAAGCTGCAGCGGGCGGTCTTCGATGAATTCGCGACCGAGCAAGTGCTCGACGCAGCGGACATCAGGGTTGCGGTCGAGGGTCGTGTGGTGACCCTCACCGGCACGGCGAAGAGCTACCCCGACAAACTGCTCGCCGAGCGCGCCGCGAACGCGTGCGCGGCGTCCAAATGGTGCGTGATGTGGTCGAGGTCGTGCCGCCGCCCTCCGCGCAGCGCACCGATTGGGAGATCACGCTCGCGGCAATGCAGGTGCTCGAGTCGCACGTCCTGGTTCCGCGTGACCGGGTGCAGGTTGCGGTGGTTGGGGGATGCGTCGAGCTGACGGGCGAAGTGGGCCGTGGTGCCGAGCGCCGCGCAGCCGAGCAAGCGGTGCAGTGTCTGGTGGGAGTGAAAGGCGTGACCAACAACATCACCGTCACGCTGGCCGCACTCCCCGAGGATCGTCTCCGCGCGCGGGTGATGGCAGCGGTGGCGCGCAGCGCGACGCGGCGCGGGAATCACGTGAACGTCGCGGTCGAAAACGGCGACGTGGTGCTGCAGGGCGAGGCCCTCCCGTCGCCGAGCGCGAGCGAGTCGAACAGGCCGCGTGGGACGTGCCGGCCGTGACCAGCGTGCGGGACAGAGCGCATTCACCCGCTAGGGCGCCCCATAGGCTTCGTCTAAACGAGTCGAGCGCGCAGCTCCTGGAAGGGGGGTCGGGATGTTTGCCATCCCCCGTTTTGATTGGTATCCTATCCTTGCGGCCGAGGTTGCAGCGCTCGGATCTGCACGTTTTCCCCTGCTCGACGGTCGAGCGGGAAGCGTGCTGGGGAAGAATATCGGACCAGGCAAGACCCCGTAGCACCATTCCAGACCGCACCGCGTGGTTGCTGTGCCAACCCGCGCACCGTTACCTTTGCACTCCTTACGAACCCTTCCCTGAGGAGCGCGCCCCGATCCGCCGCTTCAGCCAGCCCGTGGCTCTCGGGCTCGTCCTCGTCACCCTGATGCCCGCCCGCCCCTCCGTTAGCGGGGCGGACGACTGGCAGCTTCTCGGGCGCCGCCGCGTGGGTTCTGAGGCGGAGCGGGACGTCATCGAGGTCGGGGTTCGGGAAGGGGTGTTCGACGCGATCCGGATCGAGGTTCAGGATGGGGATCTGGAGATCTACAACGTCCGGGTGGTGTTCGGCAGCGGTCTCTCCTGGTCGCCCGACACACGGGTGCAGATCAGTCGACAGTCGCGCGGGCTCGTGATGGATCTTCCGGGAGAAGCACGCATCATCCGGCGCGTGGAGTTCTGGTACCGGAGCCATTCGCGGCGCGGCGACGCCACGGTCGCTGTGTTCGGGCGGCAGTTTCACCCACGAGGCGAGGACTGGGCGGGGACCGGCTGGGACCACCTTGGTGCCCAGCAGCTGGACCCCCGCGGTGACCACGACGTGATCCGGGCGGGGGGCGCGGGCCGGTTCCGGCGGGTCCGCGTCGTGGTCGAAGGCGGCGACCTCGAGCTGCGCGCCTTCCGAATCGAGTTCAAAGACGGTGACGTCTTTGCGCCTCCCGGACCACTGTATCTACGCGAGCCAACACGCAGCCGGGAGTTCGATTTGCCAGGTGGCGGGCGAGTGATTCGGCGTATCGATTTTTCCTACCGGCGAATCCGCGGCGGCCGCCAGGGCAGGACGACCGTGCACGTCTACGGCCGCCGTTGAGCGCGCCGGCGCGCGGGTCAGCCTAGGCCATGCGACCGGTCCGCTACACGGTGATCGATCACATCAGCGCGAGCATCGATGAGGTCTTCACGGCTCTCACCGATCCTCGCAGCATCGAGCGCTGGCTGCCGGGGTGCGCCGGCGTGGTGGTCGACGGCCCGGTTGGGAAGGGCACTCGACTCAAGGTGCAGTTCGGGGCCCGGGTTACGGAGCTCGACATCGTGGATTTCCAGCCGCCGCGGACGTTCGGCTGGATCGAGCGCGGCCAGCGACGCGACTACAAGACATTCTTTCAGCTCGACTCCACGAGCGGGGCGACGGCGGTGACGATTCAGGAAGTGTGGATGCCGGCGTCTTTAGTCGCGTGGATCCGGGGCCGGTTCTTCTCCAAACGCGACGCACTGCGCCACCAGAAGAAGATCCTGCAGAACCTTCGTACCATCCTTACGCCCTGACGCCTTGAGCCACACTCGCCCACTCGAGGGATCCGCCGATGGCGGGGGGATCGTATGACGCTGTCCACCCCCCAGGTGCTTGTGCTGGGCTACCACCTCCTGAGCCGCCTCGCCTACGTGTTCTACGTCGGGTGCGCCCTCAAGGCGCAGGAACGGAACGGTGCGTTCACACGCCGGTGGGGCGCCGAACGAGGATTCCGGCGGTTCCGGCGGATCGCCGCGCTCGTCATGAACAATGATGGCGTGAGCTTCGCCTTCGTATGCATCTTGACCTGGGACACCTTGAGCGTACCGCTCCCCCAAGAGGCGGTGATCGGCGCGGGATTGGTTCTCCTAGTCTTCGGAGGCCTCACCAAGTTCTGGGCTGCCAAGACGCTCGGCGAGCGTGCCTACTACTGGCACAACTTCTTCACGGCCGAGCGTGCGCCCCTCAATACGCGGGGGCCGTACCGCTTTCTCAAGGACCCGATGTACACGGTGGGCTACCTCCCGTTGTACGGCCTCGCGCTGTTTACGATGTCGCTGCCGGGGCTCCTGGCGGCCATCTTCGACCACCTGGCGATTCTCGCTTTCCACCGGTGGGTCGAGCAGCCGCACTTCGAGCGCTGGTCCGGAGCGATGGAGCCGGTGGCAACATCGTCCGATCAGCGAGGCGACACCACGACCGATTAGGCATTTGACGCGGCCTGTCCGGGCCGTTCGATTAGCCGCGGGTTGGTGGTCTTGTTCCTGGGCCTGCAAGGGGGGATCAATGCTCGAGTGGCTCTTGGCGGGGACTCTGTTCTGGGTGGCGGCTGCGCTGTTCTTCGGTGGATTACAAAACGACGTCCAGGGTGGTACGGGTTTTCGGCAGTTCATAGGACTGCTCCTCACATACGCGATCTTCCTGGTCGTCTGGGCCGTGCTGCACAAGGTCCTCGGGGAGCATACGGCGAAGGGGTTGCTGCTTGCGTCCCTAATCACTGTGCTGTTGCTGCCGCTCGAGGCGCGGGTGGGCTTCATGCTCGTGGGCGCCAAACTCCGGAAGAGCTCCTCGCACTAGCGAAGCAACGAGGGGTCTCCTTGCGGAGACCCCTCGTTTTTTTCCTGCACTTCATCCCACTTGCTGGGATCAGGCCATCGCCGCCGACTTCTTTGGGGACCCACCCGGCGACGACACGATGACGCCTTCGCCAAGCGACAGGCCCGGGGACGTGCTCCCGCCCACATCGCCGAAGTACGCTTCCTCGCCATGCTCGCTGATATCGAGTCCGGAGAGCTGGTCGCGCACATCCGCCTTGATGCCGATGGTTGCCTTCAAGAGCGTCATGAAGACGAACGTACCGACCACCGAGATAGCGATGGCGGCAAGGATCGCCACCAGCTGCACACCCATCTGGCCGGGGTTCCCATAGAACAGGCCGTTGTTCCCGGCCGGGTTCACTGCTTTGGTTGCGAACACGCCGGTCAACAACGCGCCGGCGACGCCCGCCATGCCGTGGCAGGAAAAGACATCGAGCGAGTCGTCGAGCCGGGACTTGGAACGGATTTGGATCGCGGTATAGCTGACGAATACGCCCACGGCGCCGATCGCGAGTGACGCTGTCGCGGTCACAAATCCCGCCGCCGGAGTGATGGCGACGAGCCCGACCACGAGGCCGGTGGCGGCACCGACCGCGGTAGCCTTCCCGGTGCGGATGAGATCAAGGCAGACCCACGTTACCATTGCCATGGCAGCGGCCGTGTTGGTGTTCGTGAACGCCAGCGCGGCGAGGCCGTTGGCAGCCAGTGCCGAGCCCGCATTGAATCCAAACCAGCCGAACCACAGGAGCCCCGCGCCGAGCAACACGAGCGGGACGTTGTGGGGCACGATCGGGACGCGTTTGAAGTCCTTGCGGGGGCCGAGCATCTTGGCGGCGACGAGTGCCGAGAAGCCGGCGCTGATGTGCACGACCGTGCCGCCCGCGAAGTCGAGCGCGCCCTTCGCCTGCAGCCAGCCATACCCCCAGACCCAGTGGGCGAGCGGATCGTAGACGAACGTGGCCCAGAGGAGGATGAAGATCACGTAGGCGGGGAACTTCATCCGCTCCACGATCGCGCCCGAGATCAGCGCGGGCGTGATGATCGCGAACATCAGCTGGAACATGGAATGCGCCTGCAACGGAATGGTCGCCGAATAGGCGGGGTCCGCGTCGAGGCCGACACCCTTGAACCCGGCCCAGGCGAGCCCGCCCCAGATCGAGCCGCCATGCGCGAAGGCGATGGAGTAGCCCACGATCACCCATTGGACGCTCACGACGCCGAGCGCCACCATGCTCATCATCATCGTGTTCAGCGAGTTCTTCGGACGAACTAGTCCGCCGTAGAAGAACGCCAGGCCGACGGTCATGACCATGACCAGTGCCGAGGAGGTGAGCACCCAGGCCGTGTCGCCGGCGCTGATGACGGGTGCAGCGGCAGCGGCGACGCTGTCTGCTAGCATGGACGGGCTCATGTTTTCTCTCCGTGCTGCGCCACTTCGAGGGCGTGGCGCTGGACTTGGTCGGCGTTGACCGCGGTCAGTGCGGCGTTGTCCGCCTCACCGGTGCGGATGCGGATGACTCGCTCTAGCGGTTGAACGAAGATTTTGCCGTCGCCCACTTCCCCGGTGCGGGCAGAAGCGAGAATGGCCTTGACGGTCGCCTCGACGAACGGCTCGGAGACGGCCATCTCGATTTTCACCTTTTCGTGGAACTCCATGACCACGGTCGTCCCACGATACTGGCCGACGACCTCCTGCTCCCCGCCGTGGCCGCTCACGCGACTCAGCGTGATGCCCGTAACCCCTGCCTGGAACAGCGCCGCTTTGACTTCTGGCAGCCGCTCCGGCCGAACGATCGTAGTGATGAGTTTCATGGTCCCAAGTGTTGAGTGATGGGTGAGCCAGAGATCAGCAGCTCGGTCACCGAACGTATCGCGCGCCGCGCGCGGTGTCAAGGGTTTCGTGCAGATATTGCATGAATTTGGCATCAGATATGCCAGACCATGGCTGTTTTCATACCAAATGCGTACCAAATTGTGCTTGTTGCGCACAGAACGTGGCTAACCCACGACAGCACAGAGGGTTGCTGGCGGTGCGCGCCACCCCCCTGCTCAGCGGGCACTATCTTGGTGCGCCTACAATCCAACGAGCCGAGGTCGATTCGTGCTGGTCCCCAAGCTGTTCACGACCCTCAAGGGCTATACCCGCCACCAACTGCTGGCGGATGCCGGCGCCGGCGTGATCGTGGGCGTCGTGGCGCTACCGCTCGCGATCGCCTTCGCGATCGCCAGCGGCGTGACGCCGGAGCGCGGGCTCTACACCGCGATCGTCGGCGGGTTCGTGATTTCGGTGTTGGGCGGCTCGCGAGTGCAGATCGGCGGCCCGACGGGGGCGTTCGTCGTGATCGTGTATTCGATCGTGCACACGTACGGACTGGATGGCCTCACCGTGGCCACCCTCATGGCGGGGGTGATGCTGGTGGGGTTCGGGCTGCTGGGGCTGGGCGGCGCGATCAAGTTCATTCCGTATCCTGTCACGCTCGGGTTCACGAGCGGCATTGCGCTGATCATCTTCTCGAACGTGGTCAAGGATTTCCTCGGGCTGGGAATGGGCGCGGTCCCCGCGGACTTTGTCGGGAAATGGCGGGCGATCGCGACCCACCTCGACTCCGTCAGCCCCTGGGCGGTCGCAATCGCCGTGACGACCGTGGCGATCATCCTGCTCTGGCCGCGGCTCGGGTGGCGGATTCCCGGGCCATTCGTCGCGCTCGTCACGACGACCGCGGTGGCGTACGCCTTTCACCTCAACGTGGAGACCGTGGGCACACGCTTCGGCGTGATCGACGCGTCGTTCCCCGCCCCTGCGCTCCCGGCGATCACGATGTCACGGATCGTCGCGCTGATCGGGCCCGCATTCACCATCGCGATGCTCGGGGGCATCGAGTCGTTGCTCTCGGCGGTGGTTTCGGACGGCATGATCGGCGGGCGGCACCGCTCCAACATGGAGCTCGTGGCGCAGGGAGTCGCCAATATCGCGTCTCCGTTGTTCGGCGGGATCCCGGTGACGGGTGCGATCGCGCGCACAGCGACCAATGTGAAGAACGGCGGCCGCACGCCGGTTGCGGGGATCGTGCACTCCGTGACGCTGCTGTTCATCATGCTGTTTTTCGGCCATTGGGCCGCCCTCATCCCCATGGCGACCCTTGCCGCGATCCTGGTGGTGGTCGCCTACCACATGAGCGAGTGGCACACCTTCCGGGCTGAGTTGCGGTCGCAGAAGAGCGACGTGGCCGTGCTGCTCACCACGTTTTTTCTCACCGTCCTCGTGGACCTCACGGTGGCCATCGAGGTGGGGATGATCCTCGCCGCCTTCCTCTTCATGCGGCGGATGGCTGAGGCAGCGAACATCAGCGTCCTCACGCACGAGTTCCAGGAGCCGATGGACGACTATGAGCGGGACCCGAACTGGGTCGGTCGCCGCACGGTTCCGCCGGGCGTCGAGGTATATGAGATCAGCGGGCCGTTCTTCTTCGGTGCAGCGGAGATGTTCAAGGACCGGCTGGCCCGGCTCGCCGGCAAGCCCAAGGTGCTGATCCTACGGATGCGCCACGTGCTCACGGTGGACTCAACCGCCCTGCATGCGCTGCGTGAGGTGGTGGAGCGCAGCCGGCGCGAAGGGACCCTGGTGGTGCTGTCCGACGTGCACGCCCAACCCGTGGTGGCGCTGGTGCAATCGGGCATTCAGGCCATCGTCGGGGAAGACAACGTCCAGGGCAACCTCGACGATGCCCTGAACCGGGCGCGCGAGCACCTCGGGCTTCCCGCGGTGCAGCGACCCGCGTTTGCGACACCCACAGTGGCGCGCGAGACACCCACGCCCGGCGTTCCGCCGGTGCGGGATCCGCCGTGAGACGTTGACGGCGAAAGAGGTCCAGCGTCCGACGCTCGAGTTCCTCGGCGCGGCGGGAACGGTAACCGGGTCGATGCACCTCGTGCGGGTGAACGGGCGGCGGATTCT
>CAWJMT010000018.1:0-4084 GCA_963844035.1 uncultured Gemmatimonadales bacterium | reverse complement strand
ACCTCTTTGCGCCCGTGACGCACAAGCTGGTTGATGGTCGGCATAAGCTCCAGAAAAAAGTTGCGAAACAGAGTCCGAAGGTAGCCGGGGGATTGCACTTAGGTCAACCCCTGCAACGTGGGCGGTCGGGTGAGGCGGCGGTCGGGCGGTCGACGCTTGAGAGGGGCTTGAGGCCACTCCAATACCTGTGGAGGCGACCACTACAACGAGGACTAACTAAATGAAGCCGTCCGCCCTCGCCGTTTTTCTTGCCGCTTGCCTGGTGATTGTCCCGCAAGCCTCCCAGGGACAGCGGATTGTGTCACTGGGGCACTTCCCCCCTGATTCCTCTCCTCGCCACTACCCCGCGACCTACTGGGTTGAGGGGGCAGCAATTGGCGCTAGCCTGCTGGGAACGACCGGAGCGTGGTTAGGGGCAGGCTTTTGCGACTCGTCCGACTGCGGTGGGGCGGCGGTCACCGGCGCCCTCATTTTTGGGGCCGTGGGCGGAATGGCTGGAGCGTTGTTCGGAGGAATGGTCAACGCGCCGCACCCCCGGCCGCTACGCGGCCACCCCGCGAAGGCAGCGTTGGTCGGCACAATTGCAGGAGCTATGTGGGGATTTGGGCTCTTCACCCACTTCTGTGCCGACGGGTGCAACCCGAGTGAGGTGCGTTTCGGCATTTCGACCGCTGCGGTCGGAGCGCTCGCTGGGCTGGTGATGGGACTCTGAGCGATCCTACAGACTTGGGGGACGACATGACCAAGAGACCCTTCATCTTCGCAGCTCTTGTTGCCGTGGTTTTGAGCCAGGCTCGGAAGGCTGCCAAGGACACGGCTTCCGCTCGCTGATGCCGCCTCCGCGGTAGGCGTGGCATGCATGCCCCTACATCAGATGGGCCGGCACAATTCCGCCAGCTCGAGGGTGAACGGCCGGGCGGCACCAATCGGGTGCCACGCCAGCCGCTCCCGCTCAACCACCGGGAACCGGGCATCCGGAGTCCAGACCTCCGCCAGCCGCTCGTCGCCGTCTACGACCCAGTACAAGGGAATCCCCTGCTCCTGGTAAAGCCTCCGCTTGGTGAAGCGGTCGCCGCGCTTGGAGGAGGGGCTCAGCACCTCGATCACGAGCAACAGATCCTTCACCTGAGCCCAATCCAACGTGCGAATCTGTGCGCGCGGCGCGACAAAGATGTCGGGCTGTACGAGTACGTCGGGACCCCATGAAATGTCCGCCGGCGATGGTAGCAGGTGACCAACGGGCTCCCGGTCGAGATACTCACCGAGCGCTCGTAGCAGCCTGACAATGAGCTCCTGATGCCAGAGGCGCGGCGCCGGGGTCACCAACAACTCTCCGTACACGACCTCGTAGCGATTGCCGTCGTCCGGCAACGCGCGCACCATGTCAGCCGTGTAATACGCGGGAGCAGGCATGCCCATAGTATCGACTCCTCGGCGAGCAGGGGGCAAGAGCGCGGCACGCGGCAGTCTGCCAAGTCCTGAGCCGTCGACGTCACCCAACGCACGCAGCTTGGATCGAAAAACGACAAGCGCCCGGGATCTCTCCCGGGCGCCGGCGCTTCCGACCGCCTTAACCGCCCTTTACCCGCCCGCCCTCAGTCCGCTTCCACTTCCTCCGGGAACGGACTGGGCACCGCCCCGGGGACCGTCTCCACCGGCGGCGGCGGAGGCGTGAAGCCCTCCGGCGGCTCGATCTCGATGTCGTGGTAACGGTAGATCCCCGTCCCCGCCGGAATGAGATGGCCGATGATGATGTTCTCCTTCAGGCCCAGCAGATCGTCCTTGGCCCCGCGGATCGCCGCGTCGGTCAACACCCGCGTGGTCTCCTGGAACGACGCCGCCGAGATGAACGACTGCGTCGTGAGACTCGCCTTGGTGATCCCGAGGAGCAGCGGCTCGGACGTCGCGGGCTTGGCTGCCCTTCTTGACGACCCGCTCGTTCATCTCGCGGAACGTGAGCTTGTCCACGTTCTCGCCCTCGAGGAACATGGTGTCCCCGGGCTCCACGGTCTTCACCTTCTGCAGCATCTGGCGCACGATGACGCCGATGTGCTTGTCGTTGATCTTCACGCCCTGCAGCCGGTACACCTCCTGCACCTCGTTCAGGAGGTACTCCTGCACCGCGCGCGGGCCCTTGATCCGCAGAATGTCGTGCGGGTTCACCGGCCCCTCGGTGAGGCGGTCACCGGCGCGTACCCGGTCGCCCTCGTGCACGCGCAAGTGCTTGCCGGCCGGCACCTCGTACAGCTGCGGCTCGCCCTCTTCGGCGTGGACGTAGATCTCGCGCTTGCCGCGCTTGATGTCGCCGAACCGCACCGTGCCGTCCACCTCTGAAATCGTGGCCGGGTCCTTGGGCCGCCGCGCCTCGAACAGCTCGGCGACGCGCGGGAGGCCGCCCGTGATGTCGCGCGTCTTGTACGCCTCGCGCGATACCTTGGCGAGCACCTGGCCGGCGTACACTTCCTGGCCGTCCTCCACCGTGAGCTGCGCTCCCTCGGGGATAACGAAGTCGCGGAGCCGCTTCTCCTTCTCGCCCTTCTTCTGCACCACCTCGATGTGGGGGTGGAGCTTCTTGTCGCGGTCCTCGATGATCACCCGCTGGCGCCGCCCGGTGAGCTCGTCCAGCTCCTCGCGGACGGTTTCTTCCTCGACGATGTCCACGAACCGCACCACGCCCGCGACGTCGGTCATGATCGGGTTGGTGTACGGATCCCACGTGAACAGCACGCCGTCCCTGGCGATCTTGACGCCGTCCTCCACCATCAGCGTGGCGCCGAGCGGCACGTGGAAGCGCGAGTGCACGGCCAGTTTCCCGGTCGCGACGTCGCCCCCGTGGGTCTGGGCCCGCAGGATCAGCTCGCCCTCGTAGCTCGTGACCACCCTGCCCGTCCGGCGTCGTGACGAACACCAGCCGGTCGCCGTACTCGATGATCCCCTGCACCTTGGTCTTGCGCACCGTCTGCTCGGCGATACGCGCCGCCGTGCCGCCGATGTGGAAGGTGCGGAGCGTCAGCTGCGTGCCGGGCTCGCCGATCGACTGCGCGGCGAGAATCCCGACCGCCTCACCCAGGTCCACCATGTCCATGGTGGCCAGGTTGCGGCCGTAGCACATGCGGCAGATCCCGCGGCGCGCTTCGCACGTCAACACCGACCGGATCTTCACGCTCTCGATCCCGGCGTTCTCGATGCTCTGCGACGTCTCCTCGCTGATCAGCTCGCCGGCGGCGATCAACAGCTGGCGATCGCCCTCGTCGTCCTTCTCCAGCGGATCGAACACGTCGTCCGCCGCCACGCAGCCGACGATGCGCTCGCGCAACGGCTCGATGATATCCTCGCCCTCCTTCAGCGCGGACATCTCGAGGCCCAGGATGGTGCCGCAATCCTCTTCGGTGACGGTGACATCCTGCGCCACGTCGACCAGCCGGCGCGTCAGGTAGCCCGCGTCCGCCGTCTTCAAGGCCGTATCGGCGAGTCCCTTGCGGGCGCCGTGGGTCGAAATGAAGTACTCGAGCACCGACAGCCCTTCACGGAAATTCGACTTGATGGGACTCTCGATGATTTCGCCGATGCCGCCCGTGAGCTTCTTCTGGGGCTTCGCCATCAGGCCGCGCATCCCCGCCAGCTGGCGGATCTGGTCGCGGCTGCCGCGGCTGCCGGAGTCGAACATCATGAACACCGGGTTGAACCCGCCCTTGGAGCGCTGCATCGTCTTGACCATCGCATCGGCGATGTCGTTGTTCGCGTGAGTCCACGCGTCGATGACTTTGTTGTAGCGCTCCCCGAACGTGATCTGGCCCGTAGAGTACGCGCGCTGGAACCGCTCGACCCGTTGCGTCGCTTCGTGCAGCAGCTGAGCCTTCTCCAACGGGATCTCCAGATCTTCGACGCCGATCGACACGCCGCCGATGGTGGCGTAGCGGAAGCCGAACTCCTTGAGCGCGTCCAGGAACTGCACCGTGGCCGACAACCCGGCGCCGCGGTAGCTCTCGAACACCAGCTCCGACAGGTCCTTCTTGCGCATCACCTGGTTGCGGAACCCTTCGGCCCGCAGCGTTTCCGGCAGAATGCTGTTGATGATCACGCG
>CAWJMT010000017.1:0-16885 GCA_963844035.1 uncultured Gemmatimonadales bacterium | reverse complement strand
CAAAAATAGAAACAGCAGGTACACCGCCGGGATCAACCACGTCACTCGAGCTTCTCCCCTTCGCTGGTCGCAATCACCACCGCCGTCGTGAGGTGGCCGGTGACGTTGGTCATCGTGCGGAACATGTCGGGGATGCGGTCGAGGCCGATGAGCAGCGCGATCCCGGAGAGCGGCAGGCCCGTGGTCGCGAACGCCGGCGCGAGACTCACCACGCTCGCCGCCGGCACGCTGGCGACGGCCATCGAGGTGAGGAACACCGCGGCGCCCGCCTGGAGTGTTTCTGAAAACCCGAACGGGATCCCGTACAGCTGCGCGACAAACAAAACGGCCACCGACTGAAACAGCGCGCCTCCCGGCCGGTTGACGCTCGCACCGAGCGGCAACACGAGTCCGGCGACGCCGCGCGAGACCTTGAAGTCGTCCTCGGCGGCGGTGAGCATGGTGGGCAAGGTGGCGAGCGAGGACGTCGTGGAGAATCCCATCAGCATGGAGTTGAGACTGACACCCAGAAACCGCGACAACTTGATCCGCGCCACGAGCACCACCGCCGGCAGCAGTACAGCTCCGATGAACAGCGTGACGCCCACGATGACCGCGAGCACATATACCCCCATCGCCTTCACCATGGTCCAGCCGAACTGAGCGACCATCGGTGCCACCAGTGCGCAGATGCCGATCGGGGCGAGCAGCAGCACCCAGTGCACGATCCTGATCAACGCATGCATGGTGCCGTCCGCGAGATCGGTGAGGACGACGCGCTTCTCGTCGGGCAGCGCCGTCGCCGCGATCGCGAGGATCGTGACGAACACGACCACGGGCAGCAGATTGCCGTCGACCGCGGCGCGCAGCGGATTGGCCGGCACGAGCTCGACCAGAAAGCGACTTCCCGAGGGGATCTGCTCGACGGCGCGGCGCACAAAGCTTGACTCGGCCACCGCTCGCTCCCGCAGCGCGGCCTGTTGTTCCGGCGCAACGGCACCGAGCGGCAGGATGATCGCCCCCACTGCGAATCCGATGACGATCGCCGCCAACGTCGTGCCCCAGAAGAACCCCAGCGTACGCAGGCCGAGCCGCCCCAGCCGCCTGAGATTCCCGAGACCGGCCACGCCCACGAACACGGCGCTGGCGACGAGCGGCATCACGACCATGGAGAGCAGGTTGAGGAACAGCGTCCCGACCGGCCGCAGCGCGGCGGCGAGCGCGAGCAGCACGTGGTTCTGCGTGGCCGCGGCGACGAGGCCCAGCACCAGGCCGGCCAGCAGGCCGGCAGCCATCCAGATGTGGTTTCTCATAGTGTGCGCACTATACTTCCCGGACCAATGATCAGCGGCACCCCAGTGCGCCGCAACGGCTAGTCACTTGGCGACCCCTACCAAACACTCGTTCCGGCTCCTCGGGGCCAACGGCCGCCCCCTGCACGTCGACGTGCGAACAGCCGGTGGCGTACGCCCTGCGGTGGTCATCTGCGGGGGACTCCTTCCCGAGCTCGCCTACGCCCTCGCGCGCGCCGGATTCGCCGTCGTGTCGTTCGAACTGGCGCATTCGGGCGACCTCGCCCTGGTGCTCGACGCGTTGCAGCGCGGGACCGTCGGCGTTGCCGCGGAGAGGTATGGGTTAATCGGTCACGGCACCGGAGCGGCGATCGCCTTGATGCGCACCTTGGGGGACGAGCGGGTGCGGGCGCTTGTCACGGTGACAGCGGCGCCCGTCCAAGGTGGCGACGCTGCGCTGCGGGAGCGCTGGCTGGAGCTCACGGTGTCGACCCCTGGGCTCGAGGAGGTCGTGCGACCCTCCATCGACTGGCTGGCACGCCACCTCCGGTGATCACCTTGGACGCCGTCCGCCGCCTGAGCAGGGTCCATCGGACCCTGTCCGAGCCCGGGGAGGCCGAAAACTTCGCCGCGGTCGCATTGATCCTGGTGCCCGGCCCCGCCGGTCTCGAGACCCTGTTCATTCGCCGTGCTGTGCGCGCCGGGGACCCATGGTCCGGGCAAGTCGCCCTGCCCGGTGGGCGGCGGGCTCCGGCGGATGCTGGTCTCGAGCACACGGCGATTCGGGAGACCCGCGAGGAGCTGGCGGTCGATCTGGGGCTAGCGGAGCGCCTCGGTGCCCTCGACGACCTCAGCCCCCGTACCCAGCTGCTGCCCCCTATCGTGGTACGCCCCTTCATGTTCGCCCTCTGGGATCGTCCAGCCCTAAGCCTGAGTGAGGAGGTACAATCGGCCTTTTGGGTGCCCCTGGGCCGGCTGCTCGAGCCCGGCGCCCGCCGCAAGGTCACGCTCCACGTGGCCGGGGGTGAGCGCAGCTTTGACGCGTATATCTTCGGTCAGGACATCATTTGGGGCATGACGGAGCGGATAATATGGCGATTTTTGAGTGAGATATGGCCTATCTAATCAGATGGTTAGCTTGACAGTATTCCTAAATTAGTTTAAGCTAACTCCCGCCGGTTAAACATAGCGAAGTTATTACCTGGCTAACTGTTACGTCGTCAGCAGCCGATAATCGCTGCGCGCCTTTCCGGCAGGGAGAAACGACATGCAGGCAAGTTTGCCGGAGTCGCCGCTCACCCGCTCAGTCGAGGACTACCTCAAGGTGATCTACCACCTGTCGAGCCAGGGCGGCTTCGCGGCCACGAGTGAGATTGCGGCCCACCTCGAAGTCTCGGCCCCGTCTGTTAGCGGCATGGTCAAACGCCTCTCCGAGACGGGGTTGATCGAGTACGTCCCCTACCGTGGCGTGCAGCTAACGGCGCAGGGGCGGCGGGCGGCGCTGAGGATGATTCGGCGTCATCGCATCCTCGAGGTCTACCTGGTCCAGCAGCTCCGCTACGACTGGGACGGGGTGCACGACGAGGCGGAACGGCTCGAGCACGCCGTCTCAGACGAGTTAATCGAACGCATGTCTCAGGCGCTGGGCGATCCGCGCTATGACCCGCACGGTGCCCCCATCCCGACCGCCGAAGGCGAGATCGAAGAGGCGGACCTGGTCTCGGTCGCCGACGCGCTGGTGGGCCGGCCCCTGGAGCTGCGCCAGGTCGGCACGGAAGACCCGGCGCGGCTGCGTTACCTCGCGGAGCAGGGGTTGGTGCCCGGAGCAAGCCTCACAGTCACGGACCGCCAACCGTTCAACGGGCCCACGACCGTGCGCCTGACCCTTGGCCAGCGGGTGATCGGCCGCGAGCTGGCGGAGCTCTTGTGGTGCCGCGAGGCGACACCATGAGCCGCGACCCAGTGGCCCTGCCCGGCGCGGTCGCCGACCCGGGATGGCGCCAACCGCGGCTCACTCCCAGCCTGGCCGAGGTCTATCGCACTGTCCCGGTCGCCCGGGGCAGCTGGTGGCGCAAGGCACTCGCGTTCGCCGGCCCTGGGTATCTGGTCGCGGTCGGCTACATGGACCCCGGCAACTGGGCCACGGACCTCGCGGGTGGCGCGCAGTTCGGCTACACCCTGCTGAGCGTGATCCTGATCTCCAACCTGATGGCGATCTTGCTCCAGGGGCTCTCGGCCAAGCTGGGCATCGTGACCGGGCGCGACTTGGCGCAGGCGTGCCGCGACCACTATTCGCGTCCCGTATCGTTCGGCCTCTGGATCCTCTGCGAAATTGCGATCGCGGCGTGCGATCTGGCGGAGGTTATCGGCTCGGCGATTGCGCTCAACCTGTTGTTCGGGATCCCCCTTCCCTGGGGCATCGCGATCACGGCGCTCGACGTGCTGCTGGTGCTCTATCTCCAGAACAAGGGGTTCCGCCTGCTCGAGGCGCTGGTGATCGCGTTGATCGCCACGATCGCGGGCTGCTTCCTATTTGAGATTGTGATCTCGCGTCCCGCCTGGGGCCCGCTGTTCGTCGGTTTCATCCCCACCACCTCCATCCTCGCGGATCGGGACAAGCTCTATATCGCGATCGGCATCCTCGGCGCCACGGTGATGCCGCACAACCTCTACCTCCATTCGTCCATCGTGCAGACCCGGCGCTACGAAGAAACAGCGCCGGGAAAGCGGGAAGCGGTGAAGTACGCCTTCCTGGACTCGACTATCGCGCTGAGCTTTGCGCTGTTCATCAACGCGGCGATTCTCATCGTCGCCGCCGCGACGTTCCACCGCACCGGCCACACCGGGGTGGCCGAGATTCAGGACGCCTACCAGCTGCTCACGCCGCTGCTCGGCGTGGCGGGCGCGAGCGCGGTGTTCGCGCTGGCGTTGCTCGCATCAGGGCAGAACTCGACGTTGACGGGGACGCTCGCGGGTCAGATCGTGATGGAAGGGTTCCTCAACATCCGGATCCGTCCCTGGCTGCGACGTCTCATTACGCGCGGTGTGGCCATTGTGCCCGCGGCGCTGACGGCCATCTTTTTCGGCGCGAGCGGTACTGCGCGGCTCCTGATCCTGAGCCAGGTCATCCTGAGCCTGCAGCTCTCGTTCGCGGTGTTCCCGCTCGTGCAATTCACGTCGGAGCGAGCCAAGATGGGCGAGTTCACGAACTCAGGGTGGGTGAAGATCCTGGCGTACACCGTCGCCGGAGTGATCGCAACGCTCAACGGCTGGCTGCTGTTTCTGACCGTCCGCGGCTGGCTCTCCTGATGTACACCCGCATCCTGGTCCCGCTCGAGAATTCTCCCTACGACGAGACGATTCTTGCCCATGTGCGCAAGCTGGCGCGACACTGCGACGCGGCCATTGTGCTGATCCACGTGGCCGACGGTTGGGTAGCCCGCAACATCAAGGAGCTCGCGCTGCGCGAGTCGGAAGAGATGCGCGAGGACCGCGCGTACCTGGAGCGGATTTCCGCGGCGTTGCGGGGAGAGGGCTACGACGTGGACGCGGTGCTCGCTGCGGGCGACCCGGCGACGGAGATCAGCGAGACGGCGCTAAGGGAAAAGTGCGATCTGATCGCCATGGCAACGCACGGACATCGGGGCTTGAACGACGTGGTGCGGGGAAGCGTGGCGAGCGAGCTGCGGCACAAAACTCTTATCCCCGTGCTGATGGTGCGCGGCCAACCGAGGTAGCTAACGCTCCTGCTCGAGCGCGCGCAACATGGAGCTGAGACGCCGGTCCCGCGCTTCTTCCAGCGTTCCCAACCTTCCTTTGTAGGCGCGCTCGATCGCATGGGTGAGCGCTCGCAGCCGTTCCGGCTCGAGGGTGTGCCAGGTTGCCAGCTCGCTCCAGCGTTGCTCGAAACTCGCCAGCAGGCGCTGTAGAAACACCGTCACGCCGCCCTCGCCCGCCGCGAGGTGATAGGTGAGATGCGGTCCCGCCGCCGCCCACCCGAGCGCCGGCCCGAGCGCCACCGCCCGGTCGAGCTCCTCCACATCGATCACGCCCGCCAGCACCAGATCCACGCACTCCCGCCACACGGCGGCCGCGATCCGGCCCACCACGTAGCCCGGGACCGCCTTGCGGATAACGATCGGCACTCGACCGAGCGCCAAGAGATAGTTATGCGCGTGGGTGACCCACTCGGGGCGAGTGCGTTCCGACGGGACTATCTCGACCAACGGAATGAACTCCGGCGGGTTGAGGGGATGGGTCACGAGGCAGCGGTCCTGGTGGCGGCAGCGGGCGAAGATGTCCTTGGGGAGCATCCCGCTCGATGAGCTCGAGAGCAGTACGTTGGGTCCCGCGATCTGGTCCACTGCGTCGAACAGCTTCTGCTTGGCCATCAAGTCTTCGGGGATCGCTTCAATGACCCAGTCCGCGCCCTGCACTGCGAGCAGCAGGCTTCGGCCCTGGGTCAGCTCCTGGAGCCCTCGTTCCACGATTCCTGGCGTAGCTCGCTCGAGCGCGATCAGCGCCCGTGCGCGGCGCGGCACTTCGGTCGACGCGATCTCGAGCGTGCGCGCGTTGATGTCGAACAACGTCACGGGCCAGCCGGCCGATGCCATCAGCGCGGCCCAGCCGCAGCCGATCTCGCCCGCCCCCACGATGGTGACCTTCCCCGGCATCGTGTTCATGCGTGCGCCTCCACCCTCGCCGCGCGCGGCTCCGGCTCCGGCACTTCGGGCCGCGTGGCGCGTCGGAACACCCGCTCGGAAAGCAACGCGCGGATCGCGGGGATATTCACCGCGGTTGCGACCGACACGTTGGCACCGTCTGGCGTGACCCGCGTCTGGCCGCGCCGCGCGTCATCCTCCAGACCCACGGCGATCCGTGCCGGCTTGAACGTCACGGTCTCGGGCCGGAGCAACGCCGCGATCGGCACCACGTCGTTCAAGACGCACCCATCGAGCTTCTCGTGCTGCCGGTGGAATTCGACGTAAAAACGGAGCGCTTCGTACATCCAGCACGCGAGCGGCGCCCCGGATCGTCCGAGGCGCTCGACATCGCCTGAGTCGAGGACCATGTGGCGCGTCACGTCCAGGCCCACCAGCTCGCTTGGGAGCTCGGCCTGAAGCACCGTCTGCAGCGCCTCGGGATCGCACCAGGCGTTGAACTCGGAGTGCGGCGTCGTGTTGCCCTTCACGTCGATCGCGCCGACCATCGCGATGTGCCGGGCCACCTTGGAGCGCACCAGCTCCGGGTCGCGTCGCAGCGCGAGCGCCAGACTGGTGAGAGGCCCCAGCGTCACGAGCGTCACCGGCTCCGGCTGCTCCGCGAGCAATCGCTCGAGCGGCCGCACGAAATCGAGGATCACGCCGGCGGGCGGCACGGTCGCGTACCCCAGTCCGGACTCACCATGCGTCTCGTGTGCCACCACGAGGGGCCGGACCAGCGGCCGCCGCGCCCCCACCGCCATCCGGGCGCGCTTCGCCGCCCGCCGCAGGATTTCCACCGCGTTGCGGTGGGCGTTCTCGACCACCGTGTTGCCGTACGAGACCGAGATCCCCCGCACATCCAGCTCGGGAGAGTAGAGGCTCAAGAAGATCGCCAGCATGTCGTCGATGCCGGGATCGGTGTCGATGACGACGGGAATCGGGAAGAGGGACGCGGGACGCGAGGGTTCGTGCACGGATACTAGGCTAGGGTGCGCGGACCTCGTTTGCAATAGTGGCGTGCAAGGCGCGGAATTCCTCCTCACTGCCGAACCCGAAAATCCGCTTCACAATGCGCCCCTGCCGGTCGAGCAACACCGAGTAGGGCAGGCCCCGGTAGTGGTAGACCGCCCGCATCCGCCCGCCGCCCACCAGAATCGGAAACGGCGGCCGCAACGCGGTGACGAACGAGAGCATGCTTCCTAAATCGCGGTCGTCGGAGATCGCCGCGATCTCGAAGTCGGCGCGGGAGAACTCCTCGTACAGCGTCGCCATGCGCGGGAACTCCTCGCGGCAGGGATGGCACCACGAAGCCCAGAAATTGACGAGCAGCACTTTGCCGGCGAAATCCGCCAGCCGCACGGTGTCGCCCTGTACGCGCCGCAGGGCGAACGGCGGCTCGAGCCGCTCGCGCCCCGCGCTGGGCAGCAGCGCGAGGAGACTGTCCGCGTCATGCGTCTCGATCTGGCCGCTCGAGTCCAGGGCCACCGCGGTCTCCCGCGGCCCTAAATGGCGAGTCGCGAGAATCTTTCCCGACGCCGTGTCGAGCACGTCCACCCGCAGCCGCGTCGCGGCCGAGTCATCGCCACCGAGTGCATAGAGACGGCCGTCCGGTCCGAGAACCAGGGCGAGGTTCACGACCGCATAGCGCGCGTCCACTTCGCGTCCCCGGGCCACTATTACCGGATCGGTCTCGCGAACAAACCGGCCGCGCGACGCGGTCCATGCTGTAGCACCTGTCCGGTCGAACTTCACGATCTCGTCGCGCGCGACCGGCGCGAAATACACCGCCCCCGCCGCATCGGTCGCGACACCGCCCGCATTCGTCAACTGCGTGAGAAACGGGGCGGCGGGCTTATGCATGGTGCCGATTCGGCCGATGGGCCGGCCAGACTTGTCGAGGATGCGGAGCAGCGGCGCCGTGTCGGCTTCGCCAACGAGCTGCACGAAGTACGGGGAGCGCGCGCTGACCACCAGCTTCCCTGCGGCGGCGTAGATATCCGCCGGGTCGGGGCTCTCCCATTCGCGCAAGGGAGTGCCGTCGGTAGTGAACACGATCCCCTGGCCGGTCCGCTCGCTCACGAGCAAGTCAGAACCGAGTCGCGCGACGGCAACCGGCGTTGCGAGCCGGGTGTGTGTGAATGTCCTTGCGACCCGAAGCGCTCCGTCAAACGCGATGATGCGACTCGAGTCGGGATCGGGAGCCCACGAGAACCCGCCCACCGTGGCGGCGGGCGATTTGTCGAGGAACAGCAGAGTGTGGCTGGGCGCCGCGGGGGCGGGGCGGCAGCAGACAAGGGCCGCCGCCAGCGCGGCGCTCAGCGCGCGACGCACGTCAACTGGCGGCCGCGACCGACTTGATCTCGATAGTGTGGAGACCGTTTGCGAACCGGTGGATCCCCTTCACCTTCACGCTGCCCTCCGCGAAGGCGATCAGCCGCGAGTTCTGAGCATCGCCAGCCTTGGAGCTGACAGGGATGTAGACATTGCCGTCGCTCCCGAGGATTGCGAGCGTCACACCCGCCTTGGCGCAGGCCTGGGCGCATTGCTTGTGACCGGAACCAGACACGCCCATGGTGAAGCAGTTCACGTCGATCACCTGACCGGTGATCTCGGTCTCCGTGCCCTCCTTCCCGCCGGCAGGCGTCTGGGCAGCCACCGGCAGGGCCGCGCACGCTAGCACAGCGAACAGGGCGAAAGTGCGATTCAGCATCGATCCCTCCTTGGTATATTGAGCGCCATGAGCACCGGCTACCGCGAGCTCCTCGACGCATTCGGTACGGCCTGGGAGCGCGGTGACGTGGAGGCAATCACCTCCCTCTTCACGCCCGAAGCCGTCTTCCTCGAAACGCCCTTCGGTGAGAGATCGGTCGGCATCGCTGCCATCCGGGATTACTGGAAAGACGTCCCCACCAATCAGGCCGAAGTGTCGTTTCGATCAGGTGAGATCTACGTAGCGGGCCCGTGGTTCGCTACCGAGTTCCGCTGCACCTACCGCCGTCGCCGCACCGGCGAGCCGGTGGATGCCCGGGGCGCGATCTTCTGCGAGACCAAGGACGGCAAGATCACAGAACTGCGGATGTACTGGCACAGAAATCCCTAGCGCTGGTGCCGCCGCACGTAGGCGAGCGCCCACTCGAGCAGCTCGGCATGCCGGGTCCCCATCCGCATCGCGGCCTCCACGGCGCTTTCTTCATCTAACTTCCGATCGAGCATCAAGTAGGGAATCAACGCTGCCCCTACGCGGTTACCTGAGTTGCAATAGATGAAAGCGCGGCGGGTGCCAATCTTCTGGTGCAGGGCCTGCTGCATGGCGTCGAGGGCGCGTATCGTCGAGCGGGGTGTGGCTGACGGGGATGTTGAGGTAGTCCAACCCCGCCGCACGCACCGCCGCCGGCGCGTCGATCGGTTGGTCCTCCATCGGATCGCGCACGTCGACCACCACGTCGCAACCGGCAACCTTCAGCGCGGCGAGGTGCTCGGGCAGCGGCTGCCCGCCGGTGATCAACCCGGGGACGGGCTCATATGCGTTCAGGACGCCGCTGACGGCGTCGAGGAGTTGGCTCATGGTTGACCACTACATAGACACATGTTCCCCCCGGGGGACAGGTGGGGGCTAAGTATGCCTCAGAAGGGCGGTTTTAGTGCATGTCTTGAGCCTCTGGATGGGGCACAGTTCTTGTACTAGGGGGGGGTGCCTGGGTACCGTTCCCGTAGTATCAAGGAGGTCTCATGTTGCTCGCGCTTGCACTCGCTCTCTCCACGTCGATGCCCGTTGGGTATGCGGCACGCCCGCTTCCCGTCGCGCAATCAGATGATCCTCCCATCCAGCTTTGGCTGAACAGCACGTTCACTGCCGGCGAGCAGGCGCAGGTGTTTGTCCAAACCGCGCAGGACGGCTACGTGCTGGTGCTCCGGGTTGACGCAGCGGGCCAGGTGCGGGTGCTCTTCCCGCTCGCCCCGAGCGATGACCAGTTCGTGCCGGGCGGCAAGAAGATCGAGCTCCAGGATGGTGCCGATCGCGAGGCGTTCACGGCTGACGCCGCGGGGACCGGAACGGTGCTCGCCGCCTGGTCGGCAACGCCGTTCACGTTCGACGCGTTGGTGACCGGTGACCATTGGAATCTCAGCGCACTCGGCGTGCAAGACAGTAGCGCCGACCACGAGGCTAGTCTCGTCACCATCGTTTCCGGTGCGGCGGACGCCGCCTTCGACTACGACGTCGGCACTTACACCGTGCAGTCGACCACCGCGTACAATGACGACGCGCCAGACACGACAGTCGAGGCCCCGGCTGCGCCGGTTTACGGCGGGTCGAGCGTCGCCGTTGTGTTGGGCACCCCGTGGCCGTACTGGTACGGTGGCGTCGGCGCCTTCTGCGACGCGTACTGGAGCGCATGGGGATGCGGCCCGTACTACTACCCTCCCTACTACGTCGGCTATCGGTATCGCCCATATGGCTACTATGGGTACGGGTACCACAACTACGGGTACGGCTACCGTCCGTGGGGATTCGGTCGGTACGGCCACACCTACGCGTACGGCGGCAATGGTTACGGCGGCAACGGTTCCGGCCGTTACGGTTACACCCCATACAGGAATCGGAACGCCGGGTACGTGGGCGTGGCTGCTGGGTTCCGCACCCAGTCCGGGCGAGGGACCTACGCGTTCAGGAACTCTGGGTCGTGGGGCGGCTCGCGGTCCTACTCAGGGGTGCGGGTTGCGAGCGGCGGGCGTCGCGTTGTGATCCCCAATCGCACTTACGTGGGGGCCAATCGCGGGTCCATGGCTGGGCGAGTCGGCTCCAGGGTATCGGGCACGAGCTCGCGGGGTTACCGCGACGGCGGGTACGCGCGGCCTTCTAGCAGTGGACGGTCGAGCGCCGCGCCGCGGGGTGAGCGTAGCGGTGGTTCTGCACCCTCTGCTCGGAGCGCACCGTCGGGTGGCTCGCGTCGAGGGGGATCGCCTGAAGCGGCGCCGCGTTCATCGGGGCGTTCATCGGGATCCGGTTCCCCGCGTGCCAGCGGTGGCGATGGCGGCGGCCGTCGAGGCGGCGGCGGGCGGCGGTGGCGGCTGGAGCGGTAGTCGCGGTGGTGGGGGCGGCGGCGGCGGCGGTGGGTTCAGCGGCAGTCGCGGCGGTGGTGGCGGTGGCGGTGGTGGAGGCAGTCGCCCTTCGAATGGCGGGGCGGCGGCAGACGGCATTAGCCGCTAGACCAGCAAGCCAAGAGCGAGGATCGGGAGGTCGGTGCAGTACCGGCCTCCCGATTTCTATTCTGGCTTCAGCCCCTCGATTCGGTGATGCTCGCGCTGGCTCGGTTGCACGTTTGCGGGACGGTACATGATCACGCGCGCCCGTTCGAGCGTGATGAGGCCGCCCCCGATCATCTCCTCGAGATCCGGGAGGATCGACTGGATCGCTTCCTCGGTCTCGACGATCTCAATGATGAGCGGCAGGTCGAGCGACAATCGCAGGATCTTGTCCGTATGCACGGTGCTGCTGGCCCCGAACCCCGCCACGCCGCGCAGCACGGTGGCACCCGCGAGCCCTTTCGCCCGGAGCGTCTCGACCAGCGCTTCGTACAACGGCTTGCCGTGGTACTTGTCGCTCTCGCCGATGAAAATGCGCATCAGGGTGCGCTCACCCTTGAAGCTATGGGGCATGGGGACTCCAGGTGTCAGGTGTCGGGTGTCAGGTGTCCGCGTTTCAAAGCAGCTTCTCCGCGAGCTGCGTGCCCATGATCACCGCCGCCAGGCATCCCAGCATCGTGCCGCCCATGTACAGCCCCGCGTATCCGTACTCCCCATCCGCAAGCAGCTTCATGCTCTCGTAGCTGAACGTGCTCATCGTCGTGAATGCTCCGCAGAAGCCGATTGTGAGCCCGCCCCGCAGGTCCGGACTGATCAACGTGGAGCCGGTGGCAAGGCGGATCACCACGCCGAGGATGAATGAGCCAACCAGGTTGATGGCGAGGGTGCCCATGGGAAAGGTCACAAGGCCGGAACGTTGCTGGACCCAGCCCTGGAGGAAGTAGCGCGCCAACGTACCGACAACGCCACCTAGTGTGATGTAGGCGATCATGGCGCGAGAAGCTAGGCGGGTAGGCGGCGCGGGCGGGTAGGAGCCACCGATGTGCTAACCGCCTAACCGTCTAACCGCCTATCTTTTCCCCATGCTTCGCCTTGCCATCGCTCAAGTCCGCCCCACCAAGGGTGAATACGCCGCCAACCTGCAGCGGATGGGCGCGGTGCTGGAGCAGGTCGCGAAGCTCGAGCCACCGGTCGATCTGGTCGTCTTTCCCGAAGCCGCTACGTCGGGCTATTTCGTCGAGGGCGGCGTGCGTGAGGTCGCCGTGACGGCGGGGACGTTGTTCCGCGACCTCGAGGTCGCCCGCGGGTCGAGCGACACGCGGCCGATCGACGTGGCGGTCGGATTCTACGAGGTGTTTCAGAACCACTTCTACAACTCCTCCCTGTACGCCACGCTGGGCGGCAAGGAGGCCGGCATCAAGCACGTGCACCGCAAAGTGTTCCTCCCGACCTACGGCGTGTTCGATGAGCAGCGCTTCGTGGAGCGCGGTCACGACGTGCAGGCGTTCGACACGCGCTGGGGGCGCGCGGCGCTGTTGATTTGCGAGGACGCGTGGCACTCGCTCACCGCCACGCTCGCGGCACTCGATGGCGCGCAGGTCATCATCGTGCCGAGCGCGTCCCCGGCGCGCGGGACCGGCTCCGATCGGGAAGCGCTCGGGCTACCGGACAGCGTCGCGCGCTGGGAGCGGACCGTGCGCGGCATCGCCGAGGAGCACGGCGTCTACGTGGTGTACGCGAGCCTGGTCGGCTTCGAGGGCGGCAAGGGGTTCCCGGGCGGTTCGGTCGTGGTGGGACCGGCGGGGAACATCGAGGTGCGGGGCCCGCTGTTCGAGGAGGCGATCGTCACCGCGGACCTGAATCTCGACGAGATCACCGGCGCGCGCGCGGAAGCGCCGCTGCTCGCCGACCTGCGCGGTGTGTTGCCCGATCTGGTCAAGAAACTGGGGAAGGGGGAAGCGGGAAGGGGGAAGGGTAAGGCAGGCAAGGTGAAATTCGACGCCGCGCGGGATGGCGCGAAGAAACCCGTCCCGCGTCCCGCATCCCGCGTCCCCGAACACGACCCGCTGGCGATCGACCCCGAGCTTGCCCGTCGCTGGCTCGTGAGTTTCCTCAAGGATGAAGTCGTCGGGCGCCGCGGGTTCACCAAGGGGATCGTGGGGCTGTCGGGCGGCGTGGACTCGGCGCTCACGGCGTTCCTGGCTGCGGAGGCACTGGGAGCCGCAAACGTGATTGCAGTGCGGATCCCCTATCGCACCTCGAGCTCCGAGAGCCTGGAACACGCGCAGCTCGTGATCGACAAGCTGGGCATCCAGTCGCTGACGGTGGACATCAGTGAAACGGTGGATGCGTACCTGAAAGCGGTCGGCGACGCGGATGCGGCCCGCAAGGGCAACGTGATGGCGCGCGAGCGGATGATCACGCTGTTCGATCTCTCCGCCAAACACCGCGCCTTGCCGCTCGGCACAGGAAACAAGTCCGAGCGGCTGCTCGGCTACTTTACCTGGCACGCCGACGACACGCCGCCCGTGAATCCCCTGGGAGACCTGTTCAAGACGCAGGTGTGGGCGCTGGCCCGGCACGTGGGTGTGCCTGAGGTGATCGTCTCCAAGCCCGCAACCGCCGACCTGATACATGGCCAGACCGACGAAGGCGACTTCGGCATTTCCTACGCCAAGGCCGACCGGATACTCTACTATCTGATCCGCGGCTTCGGACCGGAGGACGTCGTCGCGCGGGGGTTCACCCGCGCCGAGGTCGATCTGGTGCGGGGCCGTCTCGAGTCCACTCACTGGAAGCGGCGGCTCCCGACCGTCGCCGTGATGTCGCAGACGGCGATTGGCGAGTTCTACCTGCGGCCGGTGGACTATTAGGTTCCTCACAACCTCTCAACCGGACTAACTGATGCAGGGGCGCCATCCGCGTGAATCGGAATCGGTGATGTCGGAGGTGATGACGCCGCAACACGCGAACATCATGGGCAACGTGTTCGGTGGCGTGGTCTTGTCGCTCGTAGACCGCGCGGGCGGCGTGGCAGCCATCCGCCACGCGCGCCGGCCGTGCGTCACGGTGTCGGTGGACAAGGTGAACTTCCGCGAGCCGATCCGCATCGGCGAGCTGGTGACGGCGATGGCGCGCGTGAACTTCACGGGCCACTCGTCCATGGAGGTCGGGGTCAAGGTGATCGCCGAGAACGTGCTCACCGGCGAGCGGCGCCACACCAACTCCTGCTACATCACCTACGTCGCGTTGGACGATCAAGGCCACCCGACGCAGGTGCCGCCGATCGAGCCCGAGACGCCGGATGAGAAGCGGCGCTACGACCGGGCGGCCAAGCGGCGCGCCACGCGCGTCATGGATCGCCGGTACGACCGCGGGCTGGGTGAGTGAGCCCTAACGCGGAGTGTGGAGTGCGGAATTGAAGATCGCCCTCGTACTGGGCGGCGGCGGGGCGAAAGCGCTCGCGCATTTGGGTGCCTGGAGGGCGCTTCAGGAGCGCGGCGCGCACATCACCCAAATCAGCGGCACGTCGTTTGGCGCCGTGATCGGCGCTGCGCTGTCGGCTGGGTCGACCGTGGACGACCTGATGCGCACGGCGCAGTCGCTCACCGCAAAAGACTTCGCCTCGGTCCGCGTGACGACCCTCCTCAAGGGCATGTTCGCGTCGAGCCTGTTCGACCCGCGTGGCGTCAAGCAGACGATCGCGCGTCTGGTACCCGCGACGCGGTTTGACGACCTGAAGATCCCACTCACCGTTACGACCACAGACCTCGACTCGGGGGAATTGGTGCTTTTCGGGAGTGGTGCTCATCCCCTGACCCCCACTCCACCACGTGGAGAGGGGGGACCCATCGTCACCGCAGGGACCGTCGCGCCCCTGCAAGAGGTGCTGTACGCGTCGTGCGCCATGCCGCTCTATTTTCCGCCCGCGGTGATCGAAGGCCGGCGGCTCGCCGAGGGTGGGCTCCGCGCGGTGTTGGCTCTTCCGGCCGTGGCGGGACTCGCGGCGGGCGCGGTGGACGCGGTGGTGGCGGTGCACGTGGGGCCGGGGTACGACGAGACGATACCGCCGGGCGTGCGGTCACCCGCGCCACCGCTGATACGCGCGCATGGCGAGGCGGAACGGGTCATGATGGCGGCGCAGACGGAACGAGCGATTGCGGCATGGCCAACAAACGCCCCAAGGCTAGTGGTAGTGAGAGCTGTCGCTGAAAAGGAGGCGACGTTCGCAGTAGGACAAGCGGACAGACACTGCGAAGCAGGATACAGGATGACGAAACAGGCAATGGCGACTCTAGTCGCATAGGCGCGTAGACGCACAGTGGTGAACAGTTGCTAGTTGGAGGATCACCCTACTGACTCAGCGCTGTTCACCGCTACGCGTCTGTGCGTCTAGTCTTTGCGTCTGCCCCGCAGTTGTGTTGACCGCTGGCCGTCTAGCCCGTGCGTCTTTGCTGTCCCCGCGTCTAGCTTTCCGCATGCCTCGAAAGTATTTCACTCTAACGGACGCGAATCGCACCCTGCCCCTCGTCCGGCGCATCGTTGAGGACATTACCGCCCTATACCCTAAATGGCGCGACCTCGTCTACCGCTACGAGTACGTCGCGGCCCAGGCGCGGCCCGACTGGGGTGAGTCGGCCGAGCAACTCGCGCTGCACGCCGAGATCGTGGGTGTGGCGGGCGACATCAATCGGTATCTCGAAGAGCTCGAGCAGATCGGCTGCGTGTTCAAGGGGTTCGAGCAGGGGCTGGTGGACTTCTACGGTAAGCTCGACGGGCGCGACGTATTCTGGTGCTGGCGGGTTGGCGAAGAGCGCATCGAGCATTGGCACGACCTGGAGGCGGGGTTTACGCCGGCAGGCAAGCGGTCCCGGAGCTCGTCACCTGATTCTTGGAGGTTTTTGATGCACGGCTTTTGGATGCTGGTCCATATCCTCGGCTTCACGCTCTGGCTGGGCGGCGGAATCGCCACGATGGTGTCGGGCGTGACGGCCAAAGGGTTCGCACCAGCGGAGCGGCTCATGGCCTACAAGCTCATCGGCGCGGTGCAGCGGATGCTGGTCGGACCGGGGGCACTGGGCGTGGTCTTGTCGGGGATCATGCTGAGCATGGCGTACATGAAATCGGGGATGATGCCGGGATGGTTGAACGCCATGATGGGGGCGGGTCTGCTGGGGGCCCTCACGACGGTCGCGATCAGCGTGCCGACGGCGGCGCGGCTAGCGCGACTCGAGGTCGACTCCCGCGGCGAGCTGCCGCCGGTCTTCTTCGCCCTCCGGAAACGCCAGGCCATCGTCGCGACGATCGGCGGCTGTCTGGGGCTCATCGCGCTATTTGCGGGAACGCTTCTTAGATAGCACTGGCTTCTCGCGCCGCCCGCCGGTCTTGCAACCCGACCTCACCGGACATTCCCCACACTTCGGCTTCCGGGCCGACGCAGACCAGCGCTCCGAACTCCATGATCGCCTGATTGAAGCGCCAGGCTCGCTTGCCGTCTTTGGGGACGAGGGTGGCGGCGGTGCTCCAGATGAGGCGTTGGGGGATGAGGCGTTCCCGAGTGAGGCGTTGCCGGGAGGGGCGTTGGGGGGTGAGGCGTTCTCCGAAAAACACTCTCCGGATCACGCGTGCGACATTCGTATCCACGGCAGGCACGGCCTTCTCGTAGGCGAAGCTTGCTACTGCGCCGGCTGTGTAGCGTCCCACGCCCGGCAGCTTGATGAGCTCCTCGGGATCCTCCGGCAACTTGCCAACGCTGTATCCGGCAACGCCTCTCTCGACAACGCCTCTCCCGGCAACGCCATTTCCGGCGACGATTCTCGCCAACTC
>CAWJMT010000016.1:0-7285 GCA_963844035.1 uncultured Gemmatimonadales bacterium | reverse complement strand
GTCCACGTCCGGCTCGTAGATGTCGTGACCGTCAAGCAGCACCTTGCCTGTGACCCAGCCGCCTTCCGACAGCTCGTGCATGCGGTTGAGGCAACGCAAGAAGGTGCTCTTGCCGCACCCCGAGGGGCCGATCACCGCGGTCACCGTCCGGGCGGGAAACGACACCGAGACGTCCTTCACGACCGCCCGGCGCCCGAACAGGGCCGTCAGGCGTGACGCCTCGAGGGGCGGACGGGGGTCAACGGGCGGCGTCATGGCGTTGCCGGATGGCCCAACGGGCCGTGAGAGCCAGCAGCAGCACGAGCCCCATCAGCACCAGCGCGGCGGCCCACGCCATCCGGTGCCAGTCCTCGAACGGCCCGGTGGCATAGGAGAAAATCTGGAGCGACAGGGTCTGCATCGGATGGTTGATGCTGGTGGAGAAGTTCAGGTTGCCGAGGGCCGTGAACAGGAGCGGCGCCGTCTCGCCCGCGATCCGGGCAACGCCCACGAGGCAGCCGGTGACGATGCCCGCGAGCGCGGTCCGGGCCACGATACGCAGGGACGTGCGCCAGCGCGGGTACCCGAGGGCGAGCGCCGCTTCTCGGAGCGAGTGCGGCACCAGGCGGACCATCTCTTCGGTGGTACGCGCGATCATCGGGACCATGAGCACGGCGAGCGCCACGCTGCCGGCGAGCGCCGAAAAATGGCCCATCGGCTTCACGAGCCAGGTCCACGCGAAGATCCCGACGACAATCGACGGCGTCCCGTTCAGCACGTCGGCGATGAAGCGGACGATCCAGCCCAGCCGGCCGGAGCCGTACTCCGCCAGGTAGAGTCCCGTTCCGATTCCCACGGGGAGGCCGAGGAGCGCGGCCAACCCCACGATGAGCCCCGTCCCGACGATCGCGTTGGCGACGCCACCGCCGCTCTGCCCGGCGGGGACGGGGCTCTTGATGAAGAAGTTGAGATCGAGCGACGACGCTCCCTTGGCGATGAGGTGGCCCACGATGAGCACCAAGGCGAGCACGGCGGTAAACGACAGCACGGCGACCAGCCCGGTCATGAAACCGCTTGCCAAGCGGCGGCGTATGCGGCGCGCGTTCATAGCGCGCGGCTCCCGACCGCCGTACCGCGGGCCACGCGCCAAATCAGGAGGCGTGCCGCCGCATTCACGAGGACCGTGATGACAAATAAGACGAGGCCGACTTCGAACAGCGCCGAGAGATACAGACTGGTGGTCGCCTCGCTAAACTCGTTCGCGATGGCCGCCGCCATGGTGTAGGCGGGCTGAAGCACCGAGACGCTGATGTCGTGGCGGTTGCCGATCAGCATGGTGACCGCCATCGTTTCTCCCAACGCGCGGCCCAGGCCCAGAATGACGGCGCCCATGAGGCCGGCGCGGCCGTAGGGCACGACGGCGGTCCACACGGCCTCCCAGCGGGTGGCGCCCATGCCGAGCGCGGCCTCGCGTTGGGTGGGAGGGACGGCCAGGAGCACCTCGCGCGACACTGCGGCGATATAGGGGACGATCATGATGGCGAGGATCACCGAGCCGGCGAGCAGCGAATTGCCGTAGAACACCCCGCTGAATAACGGCGTCCACCCGAGCACGGCGCGCAGCGGCGGGACGACGTATCCCCGCAGGAACGGAATCAGCACGAAGACGCCCCACAGGCCGTACACCACGCTCGGGATCGCCGCCAGCAGCTCGACGAGAAAGGCCACCGGCTGCCGCAGCCACTTGGGGGAGAACTCCGTCAGGTAGATCGCGACCCCCAGCGCCAACGGCACCGCGATCACCAGGGCGAGCAGCGACGAGACCAAGGTGCCGAAAATCATCGGCGCCGCGCCGAATACGCCCGCCACCGGATCCCAGACGGAGCTCCACAGGAACCGCGCGCCGAACTGCCGGATCGATGGCCACGAACTCACGACCAGCTGGCCGAGGAGGGTGACCAGAAACAGCGGCAGCCCGAGGGCGAGGGTCGTGAGGACGGATCGGTATACGCGGTCACCCACGTTGGCGCCGCGCAGGACGTGCCGCACCGGCTCCCGGGGGCTCTGGGCGGCGTCCTCCCGGGCCGGCATCGGTTCGAGGGGGAGAGCGGTCATCGCGGGCGGAAACGTATCCGCCCTATGTCACGGGCTTGTAACGGCCCCCAAAATGAAGCACCCCCGCAGGCGAATGACGCCGTGCGGGGGGTGACCGACAGTCGGAAGGAGGTACCGAGCTGCCGGCTATTTGGTCCAGGCCACGTGGCCTGCTGCCGTGATGCTCTTGAGGCGCGTCTCGATCCACGGGCGCAGCTGAGCCGGGAGGGGGGCGTATCCGAGCGGCGCGGCGCGCGCCTGGCCCTCGGTTTCGGCCCACCATACGAACCTGATGAGGGCACCGGCCTTCGCGGCGTCATCGTAGTTCTTGCGGATCAGGAACCAGGTGAAGCTCGAGATGGGGTAGGCGCGGTCGCCGTCGGGATTGGTGATGGACACCCGGAAATCGGTGGTCGGCCCCATCGCCTGCATGGCGCCCGCGGCGGCCGCGGTGATGGTCTCGAGCGACGGCTCGATGAACTTGCCGGCCTTGTTCTGGACCATCCCGGCCGGGAGCTTGTTGATCATGGCGTAGCCGAGCTCCACGTAGCCGATGGCGCCGGGCGTCTGCTGCACCGTGGCGGTTACGCCTTCGTTGCCCTTGCCACCCAGACCGACCGGCCAGTTGACTGACGTGCCGCGCCCCACCTTCTGGCTCCATTCAGGGCTCACCTTGGACAGGTAGTCGGTCCAGATGAATGTGGTCCCCGAGCCGTCGGAGCGGTGGACGACCACGATGTCCTGGTCGGGGAGCTTCACGCCCGGGTTCGCGGCGGCGAGGCGCGGGTCGCTCCACTTGGTGATTTTCCCGAGGAAGATGTCGGCGAGCACATCCGGCGTGAACCGCAGCGTGGTTTTCACGTCGGCAAGGTTGTATGTCGGGACATCGCCGCCGAGCACGGTGGGGATGTGCAGCACGTTGTCCTTGATCGCCGCGATGGCGGAGTCCTTCATGGGTGCGTCGCTGGCGCCGAAGTCGACGGTGCCGTCCGAGAATTGCCTGATGCCGCCACCCGAGCCGATCGACTGGTAGTTCAGTTGCACGTCCGGGTGTGTCTTGTTGTACGTCATCATCCAGTCCTGATAGATGATGTTGGGAAACGTGGCGCCGGCACCGTTGAGCTTCACCTGGGCCGCCGCCGGAGCGGCGAGCGTCAGGGCGGCGAGTGCGGCTAATGTGATCTGCTTCATGAGCGCTGGCCTCTTGGATTGGAGATGTGTTAGTACTTGAGTTCGATCTGCAGGAGCGCCCGCGACCGCTGGGCGTCCTGCGTCAGCGTGGGTGTCCCCTCGTAGTTCAGGTGATCGATATCGGCCAGCACCCGCAGATTGGGCGAGACCTGGTAGGAAATGCCGCCGATGTAACGTGTCTGCTTGTCGGTCGCCACGTCGGTGTTGGGATCGACGAAGTCAACGCGACCGATGATCGCGACCGAGCTTTTTCGGACTTTGAGGACCCCGAACACGCTGATGATCTGTCCGGTCGCGTTCGGGCTGGCGCCGATCGGCGCCAGGGTATCCTTCGTGGAGACGTACTCGGCGGCCAGGGTGGCCATCTTCGACTTGTACGACACCATGCCGAGGTACCGATTGCGGTCGCCGCCACCGGTGGCCTTCCCGACGCCGACGTAACCGGACACGCGGAGGCCACCGACGCGACTGTTGTCATCGGTTTTGAGAAGGCGGAACGAGGCCCTCGCCTGCACGTCCTTCCGCTTGTCGCCTGTGCCGCCGCTGTAGCCTTCGCCGTTGACGAACGTGAATTGACCGTTGACCGCGTCGTCCTTGCCCTTGCCGTCGATTCCGACGCCGAAGTCGGACGAGGTCATGTACCCGTTGCGATCGACCGCCACGGCGCCCTGCATGCGGTAGTCCCAGAGCGTCTCTTCCCAGTCCATCCAAGGCGTATGGATCAACCCCAGCTTGTAGGTGAGGACGCTCTTGCCCGGCGTCCAGGCGGCGTATGCGTACTTGAGCCGGATGGGCTGGTTGCCCGCGGCGCCGCTTGGGGCGACGTCCACGGTGATCCGCGTCTGGATGCCGCCTGAGAACTTCCCAAGCGCGTTGATGTACGCGCGCTGGACGGAGAACTGGTTTTGGTTGCCCGCCCCCGCGCTGTCCTTCAGTTGGTACAGGTACTGGGCGTACCCGACGCCGCTCACGCTCACTTGAGGCGCGGCGGATGCGGCCGGGGCCTGCCCGACGAGCGGGCGGCCCAGGGCGGATAGAGCTACGACGAACAACAGGCTCCCAATCTGTCTTGCGTGCACGGTGAGCTCCTCAAGACGGAGTTAGTGTCCAACAAACACGCCCAACGTGCCTGCGCGCCATCACCATCGGGCGGTCGCAATGTCACGGGATTGTAACGACGGCTGGCGGGCAAGAAACAGGTAGCGGAGCCGTGCAGGCCTCCGCTACCTGGCACCCGGACGGCGCGGCCGTGCAACCGCTCGCCGGGCGTCGCTTTGGAACGTCTACAGCTTGTTGGCGAGGCTGACGAACTTGAACCGCCCGCCACGCTCGAGAATGGGCCCGAAGAGCCGCTCCTGGTGGACCAGGCACGACCAGACTGTGTTCTCCCCCTGATGACTCGGCGGGTCGTTGCAGGTCAGGTCGACGGAGCCGAGCGGGCGCCCGCCGCGGTGCTCGAGAGCGCGCAACAACCCCTTGCGACTGCCCTCCTGCATCAGAAACCACATCAAGTCCGGGCTCAGGTCGTACGGCGGCTCGGCCTCGGGGTTGGTCGGATAGTAGAGATAGGCGAACTCGGCGCGGTTGATGGCGAGCGCGGCCAGGGCCGCAGTGTCCGAATGCTCCAACGCGCGGACGTAGCGCGCCACCAATGCGTCGCGGCTCGGGGCCGCGTCCAGGAGTCCCGACGGTTGTTCCAGCCCGGCGCGAAACTGTGCCACCTCGATCTCACGCGGAATGACGCTGTCCACGTGTTGCGGCGGGGCGGCGGCGGCTTGCGCGGGCTGCCGCCGGCACGCGCCGGCGGCAGCCAGCAGGCTGCACAGTAAGCCGAAGCAGGCCCGAGCCTTCATCGGTCAGTTGATGGCATAGGCGGTCCACCCCTGCCACCACTTGGTGCCCGCGGGATCCGCGGCGCCGAGGTAGGTGGTGTTCACCCACGTGTTGCCGAAGTAGCCCGCGACTCGGGGCCCTGGCGCGGTGCCGCCGCCGCTGGTGGCGGGTGAGCCGGCCTTGGGGGTCCAGTCGAGGCCGGTGGGATTCAAGTTGATGCCGAGCAGCGTATCCACCGCGACGTTCGCGGCGTACTGCTTGAGGGTCGCGAGCCGGCCCGCGTCCCAGTTGGTCGTCTGCGCGAAGCCCGCGCCGACGGTGTCGAAATTGAAACCGTTTTGCGCGACCAGCAGGTTCGTGATCTGCAGCGAGTCTTTGCCGCCGGACGCGACGAACAGCGAGTCGGTCCAGGCGTCGCGGATGTTGATCGCGATGCCCTTCCAGCGGCCGAGGACGCCGTTCATGAACGTGCCGCCGGTGCCGCGGCGCCAGACAGCGCCGTTCCCGTCGGCGGGAATGCTGGCCAGTTGCCCGGGTCCGATGAACGTGAAGTTCGCGACCACCGGGTTCGAGTACGGCGTGCTCGCCCCGGTCGCCGTGACGACGCACCCGCTGACGGTTGGGTCACAACCGTCGCCCTCGAAACCTCTGGGATCGGTCGAGAACACACCGGCGCCGGAGGCGGGAATGAGGCGCTGGGTTTGCAGGGCGATGACGAACTGGCTGCGTCCCACGTACCCTTCGGTCCAGTCGAAGTGATCGTCGCCCGATTCGTACGATACGAGGTATCGGGTGTCGACGGCACCACCCCAGAACTCGAAGGAGTCGTCGAGGCCCGCCATCGTCTGGATGTACTCGTAGGTCGTGCCGCGACCGACGGCATAGGACGACAGCGAATTCAGCTCCTGCCCCGCGCCGTTCGAGATATCGTAGCCCGCGAACTCGATGCGGACGTAGCGCAGCACGCCGCTGTTGTCGTTGTTGTCGACGCCGCCGGCGTAGTTCTCGGCCTGGCCGGCTGCTCCGCCCTCGGTGAGGATCGTGGCCCCGGTGCGGTTGATGATCCCGTTGCCGATGATGACGATCCCGCCCCAGTCCCCTGGTTTCCGGTTCCCGACGGCGCGCTGCGACGTGAAGACGATCGGCGCCGCGGCCGTGCCGCTCGCCATGATCTTGGCCCCGCGCAGGATCCAGAGGGAGCTCCCGAGCACCGTGGTATCACCCACGATCTTCGTGCCTGCCGGGATCGTCAGCGTGGCGCCGTTCATCACCTTCACGTAGCCGCTGAGCGTGTACACGGTGTCCTTCGAGAGCGTGCGGCTGGCGGTAATGTTGCTGTTGATGACCGACGCGCCCGTCGTCGGCGTCGGGTTGGGGTTCGTGGGCTCGTCATCTCCGCAGCCGGCCACGATGCCAAACACAGTGGCCGTGGCTACGGGAAGGAGCATTCTCGGCAGGCGCATCATGATTCAATCCTCGGGGCTTGGGGTGAAGGACATCACAGCGTCCAGGTGACGCCCATGCTGATCACTCGACCCGTCGTATAGCGCAGCCGCATGACGGATCCCTGGACCATCTGATACGGCGAATCGAGCAGGTTCTTGCCATCGAGTCGCAACGCCAGTTGTGGCGTGACGAGTACTTGCGATGAGAAATCCACGACGTGCCGGGGCTGGTCGTAGGCGTCCGGCACCGGTTGTTGACCAACCTCGGCGACCCGCCGCCCCACGACGTTGTACAGCGCGGTGGCACTGATGCGGCCCCCGCTGCTGGCGTACGACATGCCGAGGTTCACGACATAGGGGGCCTGGCCCTGCATCGGGCGCTCCGAGCTGGTATTGCTCGAGATGCCCTCGTTCCCCGGCCGGATCTGGCTGTGCATCAGCGTCGTGTTGGCGAACAGTGTGATTGGCGTGAGCGCATGCGCGATCACACCTAGGTTCTTGCGGACTTCCAGCTCGACGCCGTAGTTGAAGGCGCCTTCCGCGTTCACGAACTGCAGGGAAGGGGTCCCCGCCGTGCCGACGATGACCTTCTCGATCGGTTGATCGAACGTTTTCGCAAACACGCCGAGACTCAGGACCTCGGCGGACGTGGGGTACCACTCCCAGCGGACGTCGTAGTTCTGGATGAGCACGCGCTGGAGGGACGTGTCACCGGCGATGATCAGCCCCTCGAACCCATTTTG
>CAWJMT010000015.1:0-16405 GCA_963844035.1 uncultured Gemmatimonadales bacterium | reverse complement strand
ATTTCACCGTCCACGCCACGCGACTGCGAGCGCCACCAGACCGACCGATGCCCCCGCCGGGCCGAACACCCAGACGCCGGCCGCGCTACCGAGCAGCGCGGCGCCGAGGGTCAGCGGCGTGCGGGCGCGCCGCACGACGCCGAACCCCACGAGCGCGAGGCCGGCGAGGGTGACACCTGCGAACCCAACAACAACCGCGTCACCCACGTCGATCCGTCAGGCTATCGGGCCATACGACAGCAGGACCTTCCCGTTCTTGAAGGTGCGCGTGTTGTTGAGCTTCAGCGCCACCTTGTTCTTGACCCCCTCGACGATGTTTCTCCGTGCCGAGGGCGAGGGGATTGAGCAGGATCTGGTATTCGTCGATCAATCCCTCGGGGGCCAATTGCGCCACAATCGTCCCGCTCCCCAGGACTACCAGGTCCGGTCCGGATTGGGCCTTGAGCTTCCGGATTTCCGCGACCAGACCGCTCTTCACGAGCGTGGTGTTGCTCCACGACACGGTGTCGAGCGTGCGCGAGAACACCACCTTCGGCAGCGCATTCATGCGCTCCGCCACCGCCGGATCGTCTTGCGTCGCCATCGGTGTCGGCCAATAGCTCGCCATCATCTGATAGGTAATCCGCCCGAACACGAGCACCCCGCCGCCGCCGGCATTCTCGGCGACAAACGCGCTCCACTCCGCATCCCCGCTGTCCTTGTGAGCCCAGCTCATGTCGCCGTTCGCGCCCACGAAGTAGCCATCGAGCGTCACATGATTGAAAACCGAGAGTTTGCGCATGTGTCCTCCTACCTCGCAGTCGCCAGTCGACGGCGTATCTCCGTGGTCCACGCCGCCTGCTCCCTGGTGCGGAGCCCGTGGGTCGTCTCGGCATCGTAGCGGCGCTGCTCCTCGCGCTCTTCGCGGGCGAACCGGTCCGCCAGGGCGTCAAGCTCTTCCTCGCTGCGGCGGCACGGGTTCGTCAGCTCCCGGTAAGCCTGCCGCATGCGGCGCGCGTGCACCTCTCCCAGGTCGAAGTGCGACTGTTCGTGCTCGAGCACCGTGCGGCGCTGCACGCTGTCGTTCAGCACCTGTGTCTTTACCCACGACTCCCGCGTCCGGAACGCCACCGTCACGCGGTATTCGAAGGCCTGACCCTTGCATTTCCAGAGGGAATACAAGACGTACGCCGTTTTCGCACCCTCCGGACCCGACGAGGGCGGCCGGCCCTGAAAGTCCCTCCAGGTAAGGGGCCGCGTCGCCGACCAGGGGAACGCGTGGTCTTGAGCCAGGTCCTTCCGCACCAGCTCGTCGAGCGTCCCGGATCCGCCCGCGGGCGAGGCACCGCCGCGCGGCTCGGGTGCCGGGGAACGCGGGGGTGGGGACGCACAGCCGAGGGCCGTGACGAGGAGGAGCACGGACGCTGCAGGGACGTTTGGCATTGGGCCTAGTCGGCAGGGTGCCACGAGAACGAGTCCCGCGCGCTGTACTGCGTCTCTCCGCCCCCGGAGCGAACCGTGATCAACGTGGACAGCACGGGGGTGTCGAGGCGCTGGGTTGCCAATCGGCTCAGGAAGCGACCTTCAACGGTCACCGTCCCGACCTGCGGAAAGTCGCACTTGAGATGCACGGCGGTAGCGCTGATGCGGGGGTCCTCGCAGAACGCCTGGTACTCGTTGCCCCCCTCCCGATCGACAAAGGTCAGCACCGCGTCCGGTCTGAGCTCCAAGCGGACGAAGCGGAACCGGTTCACGGTGAACTGATAACCCGGGACGTAGTAGCCCAGGGCATCCGCCTGTAGCGGCGGCTTCGGCCGCTCGGCGCGCGGCGGCGGGGGCGGGGGCGGGGGCGGCGGCGGGGGCACCGGCGTGAGCACCAGAAGCACGACGAAGGCAGCCACGAGACCGAGCACGACGTATAGCGCGATGAGACCCTTGCGACGCCTTCGGGGCCTGGGCGCAGGGGGCCTGGGCGGTTGGGACCTGGGCGGACGTGGCGTGGGCATAGCGCGATTGGTCCACAAGATGTTGACCGGGGGTGGCGCTCGCCACTAGGCGCCTGGGTTTCGCTGCGAAACTGCTCCGTGTCGCGTGCGGTGCGCTTCCTTAGTTAGAATAGGCCGTCATGGCGACGGCCCCGGCGCCGCGGTCGTCGGGCGCATTTCAGGTCCCGACCGCGGGCATCCCAATTCAACTCACGACGTTCATCGGCCGCGAAATGGAAATCGCGGCGGTGGCCGACCTGCTGCGATCCGCGCGGCTCCTGACGCTGACCGGCGTCGGTGGCGGCGGCAAGACCAGACTCGCAGCCGAAGTGGCGGCCCGCACCGCACCGCTGTTTGAAGCCTCAGGCTGGGTGGACCTCGCCACCCTCTCCGATCCCGCACTCGTAGGCCAGGCCATCGCCACCACGCTCGGCTTTCGCGAAGAGGGCGGAAGACCCGCGGTGGAAACGATGGTGCACCACCTGTGCGAGCGGACGACGTTTCTCATCCTGGACAGCTGCGAGCACCTGGTCGACGCCTGCGCCCCGCTCGTCGAAACGCTGCTCAAGGGTTGCCCGCGTCTTCGCATCCTCGCCACGAGCCGTGAGGGTCTTGGCGTGCCGGGCGAACAAACGTGGCTCGTGCCTCCCCTGTCCATGCCGGCAAGCTCGACCGCGGACACCGTGCTCCAGTCCGAGGCCGGGCGGCTGTTTCTCGAGCGCGCCCGCGCGGTCGCGCCGGCGTTCGCACTCGATGACTCGAACGCCCAGGCCGTGGGCCAGATCTGCCGGCGGCTGGACGGCATTCCCCTCGCCATCGAGCTGGCGGCCGCGCGCGTGCGCGTCCTGGCCCCCGACCAGATCGCGGCGCGGCTGAACGAGACGTTCAAAGTGCTTGCCCCTTCGACCCGGTCCGCCGTGCCACGCCACCGCACGCTGCGCGAAACGATCGACTGGAGCCACGCCCTCCTCGACGCGGCCGAGGCCGCCCTGTTCCGCAGGCTTTCCGTATTCGCGGGGACCTTTTCCCTCGATGCGGTCGAGGCGCTCAGCCCCGACGACGTCCTCGATCTGCTCTCCGCGCTGGTCGACAAGTCCCTGGTGATCATGGAGTCGACCGGCAGCGAAGCACGCTATCGCCTGCTCGAGACCCTGCGGCAGTATGGACGCGAGAAACTGGTCGCCGCGGGCGAAGATGCGGCGCTCCGCCAACGGCACGCGCAGTTCTTCACCAACCTCGTCGCGGCACGGGAGCGGGAAACGTTCGGCGGAGCGGGTGACCCGGAGTGGACCGGGAGGCTCGCGGCCGAAGAGGGCAACCTGCGGGCCGCGGCGGATTGGGCGGACGAAACCGGAGACTACGCCACCGCGCTGCGGCTCTGTACGGCGCTGCACTGGCATTGGTTCGCCCGCGGACATTTTCGCGACGGGTGGGAGCGGCTCCAGGCCGCGCTGAGACATGCCGACCACGCACGCCCGAGCGACGCGGGGAAAGGCTACGCGGCGATGGCAACCATGGCGTTCTGGCTGGGGAAGTTCGACCACATCGTCCCCAATGCCCAGAAGGGTGTGGATCTCCTGCGCGAGGCGGGCGATTCCTGGCACCTCGTCTACGCGCTTGTCTCGCTCGCCGTCGGTCGTTCGCTGACGGACCCGGCCGCCTCCGAACCGTTACACGTCGAGGCGACCGCGCTCGCGCGGGCGCATGCCCCGCGCAGCGTCTTGCTCTCCTATGCCCTCTATTTCCACGGACGCTCGGCGCTGGAACGCCGCGACCTGGATCAGGCCGAGCGGCTCCTGGCCGAAGCGCATGCCCTGGGCGTCGCTCTCGGGCACCCACCCGCGATCGCTCATCCATTGTTGATGCTCGGCCTGGTGATGATCGAGCGCGGTGCGCTCAACACCGCGGCAACCCATCTGCGCACCGCGCTGCGGGTACACGAGAGCAACAGCGATCTGCTGGGATGCCTGTGGTGTCTCGAGGGGCTGGTGCGGATCGCGCATCGCACCGGGGGGTTGGAGCGCGCCGCGCAGCTGCTCGCGTTCCTGCGCCCCGAGCGGGAGCGGATCGGGGCGACCTGGTCCCCGCCCGAGCGCCTGATGTATGAGGCCCTCAGCACCGACATCGAGACCCGCCTGGGCACGGGGACGTATCGGACCGCGGCCCGCCGCGGCGAGACGATGACCCTGACCGACGCCATCGCGTGGGCGCTCGAGGCCGACACCGGCACCTGGGTCGCTCCGCCCCCCTCCCCTGCTCCGCGTGCGCCGCCGCTCATTCCGACGCTCACCGTGCATACCCTGGGGCCGTTGCGCGTGTGGCGCGATGAGGCGCCGCTCGACCGCCAAGCGTGGGCTTCGGCGAAGGCACGCGAGCTGCTGGTCCTGCTGCTGTGCCATCCGGCAGGGCGCACGCGCGAGCAAGTGGGCCTCGCGTTTTGGCCCGATGCATCGACCGAAGAAGTGCGCAACAACTTCCACGTCACGCTGCACCGCTTGCGCAAGACGTTGGGCGGCACCCAATGGGTCAGGCACTCCGGCGAGCAGTACCTACTGGACACCGGAATGACCGTGTGGTTCGACGCCACAACCTTCGAGCGCGACGTGACCGCGGGGGCGGCACGGCTCAGGCGCGATGGGGATACGACGCTGCTCGAATCCGCGATCACCCTCTACGGCGGAGATTTTCTCGAGCACGAGGCGGCGGGCGACTGGCATCTGGAGCTACGCGATCGGCTGCGCCTCAAGTACGAGAACGCGCTCTCCGCTCTTGCCGACCGGCACATGAAACAGGAGCGCTGGATCGAGGCGGGCGACCTGTGGCGCAAGCTCATCGGTCGCGATGAGCTGGACGAGGGAGCCTACCGCGGCCTCATGACCTGCCACGCCAAATTGGGCGAGCGATCCCAGGTCCAGCAGGCCTACAAACGCCTGGAGCAGGCGCTGCAGCGCGAGCTCGAGGCCAAACCGGAGGCCGAAACGGCACAGCTGTACCGCACCCTGGTCACGTAACACTCCGCGACACTCCCGGTCCTGTAAGCGGTGTTGTAAGCCGCCCGTAAGCCCTCCCTCGCAGGTTTGCTCCCAGTTCACTGGGCACCCTGGGAGGCAACATGTTGGAGCGCACGAGTGGATTTCTTGTCGCAGCCTTGGCCCTTGTGGGCCTGGCCGCGTGTCAGAGCACATACGGGACCGGCACGGGTGATGGAGGCGGGACACCGCCGCCGCCGACCGCCGTGGCGGTCGCCTACTGCAGCGGCCTCGAGCCGAACTGGGTGGCGTTCCAGGACGGCGACGGCGCGTGGACGCGGATACAAGGGTCGCCTGCCGGCGGCAGGGTTCGGTTTAGCTCTCTCTTCTCCGCCACACGCGGCGCGGTCGCGACGCTGAAGCACTCGGCAGACCTCACCATTCTCTCGGTGCTGTACGGCACTCCGACGGAGCTCGCGACGGTCGGAGATACCAATCCACGTGATTGCGGTCCGTTCGTCGCGAAAACCCTGCTCGGCACCGCCGCCGGGCTCGGCACCCAAGACGTCGCGTTCGTGAGCGGGCCGTTTTTCTCGCGCGTCCGGGTCCGCGTCGACAGCACGTTCGAGATCAAGGCACTGCCCAGCGGGCCACGTGATCTCCTGGGAATTCTGACCAACGGCAGCAGTGCCGTTACCGGATTCATCCTGCGGCGCGACGTCGACCTGCCGGACAGCACGACGCTGCCCGTGCTCGACTTCTCCGCCCCCGAAGCGTTCGCCCCCGCGGTTGCGAACGTGTCCCTCGCGGGGCTGGGTGGGGAGACCGCGACCACCGGCACCCAGTTACTGACAAGCAACGCCGAGATCGCCATCGCGTTGCAGACCAATGCGTCCACCGATGTAACCAGGGGCTACGTGGCGCTGCCCGAGACACAGCTCCGCCCGGGCGATCTCCAGGTTCTCTCGGCCAGCGTGCTCTCCGCCACCGGCAGTCCCCGCTCGGCGAGCGTCTACTTCCGCGCACCCATCGACCGCACACTCACGCTGGGTGCGCCGCTCATTGCTCCCACGTTCACCGCCGTCGCGACTGCGCCGACGTTGCAATTGCGGGCGCATTTCGTCCCGCAGAGTGACTACGACCGATCCGCGGTGGTCATCTATCAAGAAGGCCAGGAGACGATCGTCACCATCTCGATGACCGCGGCCTATGCCGCGCTGGCGGGAGGATACGACCTCCTCATCCCCGATCTGTCGAGCGCCGCCGGCTTCGACCCGGCATGGACGCTCTACCCGGGGGAGGCGCTGTTGTGGACTGCGGTGCGGGTCGGCGGGACGCTGGGGTACGGGCGGGACGCTGCCGTAAGCGACGGAACCACCCGACGGTCGGCGACCAGTACCGGCACGATCGCGGCGCAGTAACACCCTCAACACTTTGACGGAGAGATTGCCATGACCTCGAAGAGCATGCCGGCCGCCACCTGGTCCCCGATCGGACAGGAACACCGCGCGAACGCCCTCGCCACTCGCTTAGAGCAAGGGGCCCGTGCGCTCGCCGCCTTTGCAACCGCGCTCACCGATGCGGAGTGGCAAACCCGCATCCCGAAGGATGGGCGCAAAATGGGCGTGATCGTGCACCACGTCGCGACGATGTACCCGATCGAGATGCAGCTGGCGCAGACGCTGGCCGAGGGCCACCCGGTGGTGGGCCTGACCTGGGACACGGTGCACGAGCTGAATGCCGCGCACGCCAAGGAGTTCGACGGCGTGACGAAGCAGGCGGCGCTCGATCTGCTGCGCCAGAACAGCACCGCCGCCGCGGCCGCCATCCGGGCGCTGAGCGACGAAGAGCTCGACCGGGCCGCGCCGGTGTCGCTCAACGGCGATGCGCCGCTCACCTGTCAGTTCATTCTGGAGGATCACGCCGTGCGGCACAGCTATCATCATCTCGCCAAGTTGCGGGCGGCACTGAAGCGCTAGACGGGGCGGAAGAGCAATGCGGCGCGGCTGCGCAGTCGGCGGCCGCGCCGCGCTACAGGACCTTTCGGAAACAGCGGATCTGCTCCACCTCGGTGAATCCGAGCGCACGATGCGCCGCCACGCTGTCCAGGTTGTCGAGCTGCGTGTCGGACCCGAACTCGGTGCAGCCCTGCTCGCGCCCCCACGCCTCCGCCGCCTCGACGAGCGCGCGTCCCACACCGCGCCGCCGCGCTTCGGGCACGACGTACCATCCCTCGAGATAGGCGACGCGGCCGCTGCTGCACCCCTCAACGATCGAGCGAATCGACAGCTCAGCCATCCCTACGGCCACACCAGGTTCATCCTCGGCCAGGAGCACGGCGATCGGCTCGAGCGCCCAACCGTTAAAGAACTCGTCGATCTCCGCCCGGAGCTCCGCTTCGGAGCTCTCGGGCCAAAGCCCTTGCCGCAGCCGCAGCCATGCAGCGGCGTCGCGTTGGGTGACTGGTCGAATCGAATACGTCATTGGGAGCGTACGAGCTTGGCGGTCGTCACAATCTGCCCGGTGTGCCGCGCCGCATGTTCGGCGGTATGAAACAGCAGGCCCAGTACTGTGGACGGCAGCTGCGCGCGGCCCACCCGCCGGGGCTCCTGTAGCGTAACGTCCGCCGTGGCGGCGAGTTGCTGCAGCGCCGCCGTCACCGTCCGATGCCAGTCTTCGAGCAAGGCCTCGAGCGACGGGCGAACTTCCCCAATTCGTTGCTCGCGTACGAGGGCGCTGCGCTGCGCGTCAGACAACGGCTCGCCACGCGCGTAGGTCAACAGCCGATCGGTGCTCCCGGCCAGGTGCGCCAGGTGAAATCCCAGGGACGCAACGTCGTTCGGCCGGAGCCACAGCTGGTCATCGCTGATGCCACTCAGCGCGGCGTCGATGTCCTCGCGTGCCATGATGAGCGCGTGCGCGGCAGGTTGGAGCAGCGCGGGGACCCCAGGAACCGGCCCGCGCAGCCAGGGTTCGGGGGCATTAGACCGCCCGGGCAAAATGACCACGCGTGAACCCACCCCCACCCCCCGACACCCGGCGCATCGCTTCGAGGTCCGGCGTGCGACCCTCCTTGAGCGTGTCGACGGCTGCGCGAAATGCGGCCGTCACCTCCGCGACCGGATCGCCCGGCACGTTGAACACTAAGCGACAATCGCGCAGCCCGGCCCGCCACAACGCCTGCAGGTAGCCTGCGCCGTTCACCGGGCGGGAGTGGAGCAACCGGTTGCGACAGGCGGAATCGGTGGCGACGGGGAAAACATAGCCGTAGGGGTCGGTCAGCTCGACGTTGGGGTGCTTCTGCACACAGAGATCGCGACAGGTGTAGGGCTCGCGATCGAACGCCGCCGAGAGCACGCAGTGCTCGATCGTCATCCCCTCGGGGCGGCCGTACGCGAATACCTCGAAGCCGCGGCCCTGCCAGGGCGCACTCACCTCGGCCATCTCCTCGGTCGTCAGCTCGATCGAGAGGACGACGCGGCGCGCGCCCAGACGAAACAGCTCCGCCGCCGTGAATTGATTGAAGCAGTTCACCCCGTAATCGGCGACCACGTCCCTCCCCTGCCCGGCCAGCTCCGCCACGAGCCCGGCGTGGCCGCTCACCAGAGCCGTCTCGAGAGCGAGCCACTTGTCGAGCACCTTACGCTCTTCCGGCCGCACGATCGTCGGCGTACGCAGCCGCACGGTCACGCCCTGCTGCGCCAGCTCGTCGATCAGAGCCCGAACCCGCGTCACGGGCGGCGTGGGATGACGCAAGAAAAGGTCGAGCGAGATCTCGGTCGCTCCCGCCTGCGCGGCGGCGCGCGCGTCGTCCAGGCGCCACACTTCAGCGGTGAGAATCGGCTCGGTCGGTGCGGGGGGGGCAGCGCGGGGGAACCCGCCGAGCGCGCTGTCGATCGAAACCTGCCGCGCGGACAGGGTGTCTCCCGCCGCGCGCTCCCCCGCCGCCACGAGCTTTGTCACGGCGTCGCGCCGCAGCTCGTTGAGCGCGCTCATCGGCAGGAACAGGTCCTGGTCGAGCGCACTCGCGTCCACTGCGCCGAGCGTGAAGGCGGTGCCCCCGAGCCGGCCGAGCTGTTCGCGTAACCGAGCGGCATCGAGCGGATGTTGCGTCGCGGCGCTCAGGGCGAGTGCGCTCGTTACCGTCACCGTGCCCGAGCTGCCGCTCCAGACCAGCGTGAGTGGACTGCCGGCGCTTCCCGATGCGCGCACGTGCAGCTGAATCACACCTTCGCGCGGCGGGACCGCCGTGGCGAATGACTCCCGCGCCGCCTCGAGCAGGCTCGGCTGGGACGACCGCACCACGACCCAACCCTCCGGCACGGCGGCAGCGGTCGCGATCGCCTGTGTGACGAGCCCTTCCGCTTCGTTCAGCGTGCGCACGCGGGTGACCGAGAAGCCGGTGTTGCCGCGTGCCGCACCCTCCGGGTGCTCGAGACCGATCCCATCGCCCACACTGAGCGGCCGCGTGAGCGAAACAATCAGTTCTCCGCTCGTCCGCCCCACTACCCGCCCCAATACGGCGCCGCGGTTGTCGGGGTGAGTGCGGGTCACGTAGCCGCGACCGGCGCGCCCACCGTACATCCCGCCCGTGAACCCCCGGGAAAAGATCTGCACCAGGGGCTCCGTCAGCGCCGCCGGAGGGGATGGACTCCAGGTCCCCTTGGCGATGGTATCCAGGAACGTGCGATAGCTGCGAGTGGCGGTGGCGACGTACTCGGGCTTTTTCTTCCGGCCTTCGATTTTCAGGCAACCGATCCCGGCCGCAGCGATCTCCGCCAGATGCTCCCACGCCCCCAGGTCCTTGGCGGAGATGAGATACCCGCGGTCGAGCTCCCCCCTCGTGCTCGCGTCGGTGAGCACGTAGTCCTTGCGGCACGACTGGGCGCACGCGCCGCGATTGGCACTGCGTTCCGAGATCATCCCCGACATGAAGCATTGGCCTGAATAGGCGATGCACAGCGCGCCGTGCACGAAGGTCTCGAGCCCGAGCTCGGGGACCGCGGCCCGGATCGCCCGGATGTCCGCGAGCGAGTTCTCGCGCGCCAGCACCACGCGGGCGACGCCCATCTGGCGCATCAGCCGGGCCCCGGCTTCGTCGTGCACCGTGAGCTGCGTCGAGCCGTGGATCTCGAGGCCAGGGTAGATCTGTTGGATGAGGCGAATCGCGCCCACGTCTTGCACCAGCGCGGCGTCGATCCCGCGGTCGATGCACTCGCCCAGGTGGAGCAGCGCCTCGCGCAGCTCCGCCGGTTTGAAGAGCACGTTGAAGGTGAGGTAGATGCGGGCGCCGCGCGCGTGCGCCAGGCGACAGGCCTGCTCCAGATCCTCGAAGCTCAGCTGTGCGTCGTCATCGCGCGCGTTGAATTTCTCGACGCCCAGGTAGACCGCATCGGCGCCGTTCGCGACGGCCGCCCGAACGGCGTCGAGGCTCCCGGCGGGGGCAAGGAGCTCGGGCACCCGACCTACTTCTTCACCTCGACGACGGGCGGCCCGACGTCGCGGCGCACCGCGGGCACGGTCTTCAAGTACCGGTAGATCGCCCGCAGGTCGTCGTCGTTCATTTTCTGGAAGGCCTGCCACGGCATGGGCGAGTGCGGCAGCAGCCGCCCTATCCGGAATCGAGCCACGAACTCGTCTTCCGTCATTTTGCCAAGCTCACCGGTCTCCGGGTCGCTCGTAATGTTCGGCGGCGACCACGACTGCTCGGCGGTCGCGTCGAAGCCGGTCGCACCCCCGAAGCGCGGGCCGACGAGCGCCCCGGTGGCCATGTTGCGCTGGGTGTGACAGGCCCAGCAGTTTGTCACCGCCTCGACCAGGTAGCGCCCATTCTCGACCGTGGCGCCGCGCGGATTCGTCTTCGGGGGCGTCTCCGCGGGTCCAACCGGGTTCGCGAGCACGGTCGCCCTGACGATCTTGCCGAGCAGGGTGTAGCGATGCATGGGAACGGGATTGTGCACCGGCGCTTGCGTGCGCAGGTAGGACACGATCGCGACGAGGTCCTCATCCGAGAGCCCCTGCACCTCCATGAACGGCAGCAACGCTCGTCCGTCGGGCCCCACGCCGTAGCGGAGCGCGCGAGCGATCGCCTGGTCGGAGACGCTCCCGAGCCCGCTGCTGGAGTCGGGGGTGATGTTACGGGCGTAGATCGCCCCGGGGGGAATGTTCCAGACGAAGCCCCCGGAGAGCGGGATCTCTTTCCCTTCGCCGGCCTCGGCCCTGCGGGCCGGGTCGCCATGACACTCCGAGCAGTTCGCCAGGATCCGCACGACGTAGCGGCCGCGCTCGATGACCACTGGATCGGCCGATGCCGCGATTGCGGGATAGGGCGTGTCGAACGTGAGGTGCTGGCGCATCGCAACGAAGATCGCGAAGCCTGCGACGATGACGCCCAGGGCCACTGCGAGCCAAAGCACAACCTTCTTCAACACGGCCAACTCCTCGGTCTAGGGGATGCAGCAACGGCGCGATTCAGGCGCTCAACAATCACCCTCGCCTCGGCCTCGTCCACCCCTCCACCAAAACGAATGGTGGCGGAGCTGTAGTCGAACGCAATCCACCCATTGCCCTTTCTGAACATTCCCAGCGGCGCGATAACGCCGACCACGTCAGGTAAGGGCTGCGCAACCCGCAGTTTCCCGATGTCCGAGAACGGGTACGTCCGGTCGCGTCCGATCCCGCGGATCTCGTGTCGGAGCGTGAGGCCATGGGGGCTCACCGCGACGACATCTCGTCCCCACAAGGAGTCCAGGAGGGTGATGAGCGCTCCCGTTCCCCAGAAGAGCAAGACCGCCGCCACGCACAGCGCAAACGCCAAATCCGCCGGAGTGTGCACGTGGGCGAAGAGGTCGCGAGCAAACATGACGGCCAGGACGAGCCAGACGACCAGGATGGAGGCGAAGACCGGCTTGCGAGCCGAGGGAATGCTGACCCGAAGCTCGCCTGGAGTATCGTCGAACGTCGCGCGTGGCAAGGGGGGATTTGTCACCCGGCAATTCTACCTCTCGCTGGGAGGTGATGGAACCGGTCAACCACCTCCTTGGTGGTTGAAGTCCGTCTCATAGCAGTCCAGGGCGCCGTGATGCCCCACGAACAGGTGGGGCCCGTTGACCACCAGGCAGCTGATGCCGGCCTCGAGCTGCTGCTCCCACAGCCGGTTGCCGTCGGGCAGAGTGGCCATATACAGCCAGTCGTTGTACGCGCAGACGAACCTGTCGGTCAGGATCACACTCTTCCCGAACCCATAGTCCTGCGTCCACAGGAGGGCGCCGGTCTCCAGACTGTACGCATGCGCCTTCGGCTCACGCGCGAGGGCGATGCCGTGCTGCGGCAGGCAACGCACAAAGTGGTGTGCCCGGTCACTCTCAGCATCGATCAGCCAACGCACCTCGGCCGTCCGCACATCGACACAGTACCGGTTGGATGGGAAGAAGGCGCACCACCGATCCCCCAGGTGACAGTGGTCATAGGCGCCCATCGCGGACGGAGGGGCGGCAACATCGATCTCCGTCACGAGACCGTCCAACCGCACGCGCCGCAGCCGTCCAATCGGGTCGGACAGGCAGATCGCCCCGGTTTCGACCTGCCACGCTCCCACCGGGTCCGGCCACGACCAGGCGTCCTCGAGAGTGGCAGGATGCAGTCCGACGAGCTGACCAGCTTGCTCCAACCAGACGGCAGGCGTGGCATCGTCCGTCATGATCAGCGACGGCGGCTCGCCAAACGACCGCTCGGCCACTGTCTGTCCGTCCTCGCGCGCGAGCAGCCGGGCGGAATCCCCGAGGACGAAAATCCGTGGAGCGCGAAAATTGGCGGACACACCCTCTCGGAACGCGAAGGAGCGGGACCAGAGCGCCTTGCCGTCGAAATCGATCGCCGCAACAACGTCTGCCGCGTTCGTTTTGTACGTGAAGAAGACGCGCCCGTCGGCAGCGTGCGTATCGACGTGCAGACCGAGCCCGTCGTTGGGAAGGTAGTACCGCCATTTCTTCCTGAGTTTCATCCCGCGATTGCTCAGCGTGAGGACCTATGCGTCAAGGCTTTCGCACCCACGTCTCGGTACTGCGGCCCGCCTGCTGGCCGGCGACGCCCGCGCTGAAGTCATTCTCAACCGTCAGCGTCTTGCCGTCGGCAGAAAGGGTGGCTTTCGACGTACCGAACGGCTTCCCGTTCATCGTCATCACCGTGACTGCGTGATGATCGTCGATACGCTTGATCGCCATGGTCTCGCCGCTGGGCTTGCCGCCGAGGAGCACCGGTGCTTCGCTGCCGTCGAGCAGCGATTCGACGGTCATCGTCGCCTCCATGCCGGTCACCCGGTAGGTGAGGCGACGGCCGCTCCCACCGCAGCACGTCTCGACCGTCATTTCAATCACACCGGGCACGCCGGGGCTGCCCCCCACAGCCTGTCTCACCCATGTCCCGATTTCGAGCTGCGCATGTAGGGGTGGCGCGCCGGCCAGTGCGCCGAGTAGCGCGACGGCGCGGAGGACACGTGGTGCGGTCACCGGTGTCATGCTGGCCTCGGGTGTTTGGGGAGGGCGACGACATACTCACTTTGCACCAGGCCGCTCTTGTACTGGCGTGTCGCGACGTGCGTCAAGGTAATATCGCGCGACAAGGCGCCGAACAGCGGGATCCCCGAACCGATCAGCACCGGGACGCGCGTGACGATCAATCGGTCAATCAGCCCGGCTTGCAGGAACCGTTGAATCGTGATCCCGCCGTCCACGTAGACATGCCCGATGCCGCGAGTCGCGAGCTGCGAAACGATGTCGGCGGGCTCTCCCGAAAGCCGCTCCACTTTGGCCCCTGGCGGCGTGGGGTTGAGCGGATGAGTGCTGAGCACGAACACCGGCTTCTTCCCGTAAGGCCAGGCTTTGAACGCCAAGACGGTCTCGAACGTCTTCCGACCGATGACCAGGGCGTCTACCGTCGCCATGAATTCATCGTACCCATGGGGTTCGTCGCCGCCCGGGGAAAGGAAGTCGAGCGCACCATCGACTCGTGCGATGAAGCCATCGAGACTTGTGCCGACAAAGACCGATGTCCGCACCGCGGTGGCTCATGCGCCCCCCTTGCGGCGCAACGCGGCCGCATGGTCGGCTCCCCGCTCCGACACGGGCGCGGCGTTGAACGCCTCGGACTGCCCCGGCGGGATGCTCAAGAACCGCCAGGAACTGCCGCGCAGCGCGCGAGCGGCGTAGATGACCTGGCCCACGTGGTAGCAGGTGTGGGCGAGGGACCGGTGGAGCGCCTCGTCCACGCGGAGCGGTTGGCCACGAATCGTGACCGTGCGGCTCAAATCGGCATCGGTCAGCGCGGCGAGCGCCGTGGACAGCGTGTTCCAGCCCGCCTCCCAGTGTACCAGCAGCTCGGCCAGGGTGACGCTACGGGGAAGGAACTCGTCCTCGCGGTTACGCCACGGCTTCTCACCGTCACTCGTCGAGAAAGTCGCTGAAGCGGGATCGCAGGTTGCCGCCGACGTGCCAGCAGATGGTCGCGATCGAATTCCCGCCGCCGGCGGCCGGTGCGATCAGCTGCTCGGCAGTAAGCTGGGCGAGCGCTGCCTCGGCGAGGGCCTTGTAGCGCGTGTACTCCCCTGTGATCGATTCGATAAGGCCTGAGTTCATTGGCACGAGAACCTCTTTGCCGAGGCGACCCAAGCGCCGCAAGCAGTCAGGATCGCGTCTTCCGCACCCTCACCGACGCCGTCGCATCTGGTCGAACCAGTTCAACGTGACGAACACCGTTTGCGCCGTCCCCTGCACCGGCTGGAGCATCACGAACGTCCTGCCGTCCCGCGTGACGTCGTAGTTGGTGATCTGGGTCGGGAGCGTGTGGTACGGGCCCTCGAACAGCATGGTGCGCGCGCCGACCTCGAAGGCGCCCGTGGTGCGTACCGTCGCCGCCATCATCCGGTCGCCGTTGCGGTAGAAGATCTCCCTGCCGGTTGGGGACCACACCGGCTCCGTGCCGCCGTCGAGGGACACCTGCCACCGCCCGCCGGGACCGGGGTACGGGCGGACGTAGACCTCGAACCGTCCCGATTCGTCGGACATGTACGCCATCCAGCGGCCGTCGGGAGAAAGCGACGGATCGTAGTTGTGAAACGTGTTGCCGAGCACCCGGTGGGCGGCCTCCGGCGGCACGATACCCACTCGCCCGACTTCGCCTTTCGCCTGCTGCAGCGCGAGGCCGTGGTACACGAGACCCCGCCCACCCGGCTCGAAGACCCCTGGAAACCATTGCCCGGGGAGCGTGACGAGCGAATCCGGCGCGCCGCTGCCGTCGGCCGGCACCCAATAGATGGTGGAGCCCCGCTGGAAGGCGATGCGCCGGCCGTCGGGGGACCAGGCGGGCATACCCGCCGTCGTGTCGAAGGTGAGCCGCGTGCGCGTGTGCTGCGTCAGGTCCAGCACCCACACATCCTTGGCGCTGAAGTTGATGTCGGTCCAGCGGCCCACGGCCACGCGCTTCCCGTCGGGGGAGAGGCGCGGCGCGAAATACAGCCCGGTATCCGACTGCACATCGCGCGCGGCTCCGCCCCGGTCCACGAGGACCAGGCGCCTGCCCCCGGTCGTGGCCAGCTGGTACGCGACATCCCCCGAGGCGGAGACGCCGAGGTTCCGATCACCGTCAATGCCGGTCTGGAGCTTGTCGGCGAAGGGCACCGCGGCGCCGGTCACGTCGAGGCGACCCGGATCGAACGGGACCGCCGAGACTATGCCCGACGGATCGGAAAGCACGACGTAGCCCGGGGTCACGAAGCGCGGATACCCGCCCGGCTGCGCCAGGCGTTTCATCTTGCCCGTCTTGAGCGTCAGCACCGCGAGGCGCACGGTGTTCTGACGGACACTCGTGAACACCAGCTCACGGCCGCCGGGGAGCGCGTCCGGCCAACGGAAGTTTTCCCCGCTATCGGGCTTCGCGATCACGCGGGGGTGCCCTCCCGCCGCGGTCACCGCCATCAACCCCGAGTCCGAGGCGAAGACGATGGTGTCACCGGCGGTCCAGGTGGCACCGTAGATCTCCCCCTGTGTGTCGCACAACGGGGTGACCGGCCCACCCGCCAGCGCCACCTTCACGAGACGGGTGCCCTGACGGAATCCCAACCACTGGCCGTCGGCGGAGAAGAACGGCAGGATGCCCCCGTCCGAACCGGGAATCGGTACCGGATCGAGCTGATCGAGGCCGCGCGAATAGAGGCGCTGGCCCGCGGGCGCTCGTCCGATATAGACGATCCGCGAGCCGTCGGGCGCGAACGCAATGGTCGATCCGGTGGCGCCTACGGGCTGCGCGTCGCGCGGCAGCTCGATTCCGAAGCGCACGATCTGCCGCCGCTGGTCGGGCTTCGCAGGACCGAGCCCGGTCCACAGGGCCGCACCGGCGATCGCGCCGAGTGCCAGCGCACCCGCCAGCATGGCGCGTTGCCGTCCGCTCCCGGCCCCAGTTTGCTTCGCTGCCTTCGCG
>CAWJMT010000014.1:0-73358 GCA_963844035.1 uncultured Gemmatimonadales bacterium | reverse complement strand
GGCGAGACACTGAATCCGGCAATGCGGCTTCGCCCAGGCAAAGCGGCACAAATGAAGGATTGTCCTTTTCTTCCTCTTTAATGACCTGGTTGAGCTCCGCCTTCATTTGCTCGAAAGGCATGAGATCCGCGCCGCGCACAAATTGGGTCTTTTCGGCCCTCCGGTTCAGCCAGCTGAAACCGAGAAAGTAGAGCACGCCAAAAACCGGGAAGAAGAGCAGGCTCAGCGGAAATATCCATCGGAGCTGCTCCACCCGGCCGCGCGTGATCTCAAAAACTGCTTTCCGGTAGGTTTCTCTCGGCACTTCCTTGCGCTGAAACAGAGGCCGCAATTCGGGATCAACAATTTCGACTTTTTCCGTAGTCGTCGCGGGACCGGTGCTGAGATGAAGGGTGAAATAATTCTTGGGATTGAATGAAATGAAATATTTAATCAGCGGGAAAATGGGCAGCCGTTTGGCGTCCGGTTTCAAGGAAAGGCGCGGCTTCCCACCAACATACTGCAGCTCGGGAATGGGATTTGAAACATAGCGCGAGAGAAATGCGCTCATTCCGCCGCAATACAGGCCGGCAGCCAGCAGCAACCCAATAGCCGCCATCTGGACATACATCCTGGCAGCGGAAACAACCCTATCGTGAGCTACATAAGCGCGTGAGGGCATCTGACCTCCTGAAGAGTTATTCATCGAACTCGATGACGCCCTGTTTGTCCGGGGATTGCCAGCCCGAGGCATTCTTCATAATAAGAAGCTTCCGATTCGGGCGCTCGGGATCCTCGATCAATTCGAGGGTTCGGTGAGATTTGGCAAGCTGGAGCATTACTGCGCGGTTCTTCTCAAACCGTCTGACAAGATCTGAACACTCCTGGTCAAATCGATTTGCATACCGTTGATCGAGATAGAACCATGAGCCGCCAACCAACGCACAGATGATCACGCAACCAGTAAGAATATATGTCCGTATATGAAACCGGCTGGCTTCAGCTGTGCTCTTTTCCAGAGCAGCTGCAGCTTTATTGTTCCGGGCAATTGCATCGTCAAATGATTGATTCGATCCTGAAAGCTCGATCAAGCGGTTCTGGAGCGGCAAAAGCACTTTTTGCTCAATACCTTTGCTTAGGTGTTCTGACATGCGCGAAGCCAGGCTCTCAGCGGACTGACTCAATGCCCCTTCAACGCGCTTATTTATTTGAGTGAGATCCTTACGGATCTTCTCCGATTCCTCAATAACCTGACCCGAGAGTTTTGCACTCGCATCCAGATTGGCGTGTGCATCGCCATTGAGTTTTTCAATTTCCTTCTTAAGAGACTCGATCTTTTCCGCGGCCTGCTTTACGGCGAATGGGATCGATTCATAGTAGGCCTTGTAGAGCTGGAGGGCCCGCAACAACCGCGCAAGTTCAGAATCTTCCGGGCCAATGCCCGCCTCATGCAGAATTCGAAAGAATTCAGCCTTGTGGTTATCAGGGAGATCTGCCGCCAGTTCTGTAAACGGCTGTTTTGGAGCTTCTGTGGACATGGAATTATCTCAGAGACCCAGTGCATCAATAATTGGGCCGAGTTGGTCGTAGATATTTTGCTGGAAACGACGAAGACGCGCTCTCACCATGAGCTGACCGAGAAGCGGGCCGATGTCCTTGCCCCCAGGAGACAGCGCTTCGGCAATGGTCAGATCCAACCGCTCCAGTTCAGTTGTGTACTCCTCGTCCAGCCGGGGCAACACAACATGATACGGAGTGAACTGTTCCTGAAACTCGAGGGCCTCGTCACTCGCGTCGTAGTCCGGAAGGTAATCACCATCTTTGTAATTTTTAAAAACAATATAGGTCACACGATCCTGTAGGGCGGCCACCCAGTTGAAAAAAGACTGGACACTATCCGGCGAACTGGTGATCGAGGCAACACATACAAAGCGGATTTGCAGGGATACAAGGTCATCAAAGGGAACGTCGAGCCACCAATCAAGCACTTCCCTGCCGGTACCCGCTTTCAAGTCGGCAAGAATCAGGGGCTTGCCATTGAGAGCCCTCTCAACCAAAACATCGTGAGAAGACTTTTTCTTGATTTCGACCTGGATGGACTCGGGAAAGAACCGGGAAAGCGTCCGGTTTTCATCATCCATATCCAGCAGCAAGGGATCAAATCCATGCTCCCGTAGATAAGTGATTAAAAATCGAGCGGCTGTGGACTTACCGGTTCCACCCTTGGCGCCGGCTGTAAATAGAATCGTTGACATCAATGCCCTTTCTCCTCGAGTTTCTTGCGGCGCGCTGCGGCCACATCAGGCGGCAGTCGAGTCAGGTTGTAGCGTTCGCTGTATTTGAAATTCGAATTTGGGCTTCTGTGGCTGTGGTCAGCTTACAGGCGGTGAAGCTGCCGCCGGTTTCTCTGACTGCGACATTTCCGCCCGTAGCTGTAGACCTTCCGACCGCGCGATCTCACTCTGATGAACTTGAAAATGGCCGGCGCCTGAACCGTGAGATTGTATTTTTCGCGCAGAAGCTCGGCGATCTGCGTATAGGGCATCGGCGGCCTGCGGCTGTCTCAAACCAATGATTTCTCGTTCGTAAGGAATCAGGCTTGATTGATAGGGTTTGCCAGTCATCGTAATCCTTGCCTTTATTGATGATATGGGGTGCCGAAGTGGAAACATATTTCCTCTATATTTCCGCTATTGTAGCCACAAGGGCCGGAAGCGGAAATAAAGTGGAAATGAAGAGGAAACAAAGCGGAAACAGATTTCCACTTTATTTCCTCTTCGCAATACATCGAAGAATTCCTTCGAGGTATTGCGTCTCGGGTTGGGAGAGCTTGGCTCGACCGACCCGAGAATTTCCATCAAGGCTTCCCTGCCTATCACAGATAAATCTATGCATCGAAGCACTCCTCCTCGAATACGGAGGCATGGTGATTCGGGAGGAGCGATTACGACGATACTCGTCACCCAAAGCTGCCCATTCGGCACAGCTTCGGATGCTGCAGCCAGAATGGCTCCAAGCTTGCCAATGCCGGCATCCTCAAAAATGGGATCGAGACATTGGCCCGACACTTCGATTGTGCAGAACGAATAGCTCAGGCGAAGCAATCGCGATCCATGCAAGAGCTCAGCCTGGGTCAGCCAGTGATCGGGCATGATGCGTCTGGATCCATCAGCCGAAATAAAGAGTCCGCCGGTCAAGGCTGAACGAAGCGAGGCGCGAGGGGTATAGCACTGAAACGACATGGATAATCTCCTCATCGGCCAATCTGCATCTCAAAAGACTTAGAGCGGTTGAAGTGCGGCATGAAAGAAAGCGGCGTCTTTGGCTGCACGCTGCCAGGCCATCTGTTCACTATGTTGCCAGAAAGCACTGCGTGAAGAGCCTATGACATCCGTAGCCGCCAGCCGGTCGGCAGGCCGTTCAAGCCGTTTCAAAAGATGCTCCTTGTCGGGAGTAAAAACTCTGGCTTCGTGCCGTCCCCTGGAACAGGCCACATATGCCGACTTGGAATCGAGCTGCTCGGCGGCGATCACAACCTGATCGTGTGTGCGTCCCTGGGACTTGTAGCTGGTAACAACATAGCCGTGACCAGAAGTGGCGGAAACTCGGGTGGTATCAGTTTGCCTTCCTTAGTTTCCAGCGATCCATCAGCGCGTATACAAGAAACGGTAAGAACTTGGCCGTTGACAAGTCCGTCCGAACGACGATTGCGGCGAATAAGAATCTTGTCACCCGGGCAAATCTCCAGGGTTCGCGGCAGTGAAACAGTGAGCTTTTTCGCGTGACGGGTCGACATCAATGGAACGGTCAAGTCCTTTCAGCCGAAGCATGCCGGCTTCAACGCGATCAACTTCCAGAGCGTTTGCCACGCGAATGGAACCAAGCCCCAGATTGAAGGTGACCAGCATTCCCGGCCGGTAATTTGCGGCATTGCGCTTCTGCTCAACGGTCCAATCCAACTGGTCATGGATTGTGATGACGGTTCCTTCGCCTAATAAGATTCCGCTGCTTAAGACCTTCGCGAATGGCATCCGTAAATCGATGGTTCTCTTCCCAGGTGGGAGAAATGGCAATGCATCGATCGAGATCGAGTGCCGTCGGCGGTTGCGGCAAAGTAGGCATCGGCTGCTTGCTGGATGTATTGACCTTCTGCTTCCTGAACCCAACCCAGAGCATCCAGCTGCTTCATGCCTCCCAGAGCGTCGCCCCGGGACATGGTGCGGATGGCAGCGTTGTACTCCTCCACCTGCTGCCGGCGGATATCCTTGAGTTCGGAACGGCGGAGATTTGAATGTTGTTCCAGCATGCGCAGGAAGTCTCCTGCCTCGACGGCAACATGCTGCCGCACATCCCCGACAAAAAGAACGCGAGTATCGTGTACCTGGGCAATCCGGAGAAGCGCGGCACCCATTTGAGTCGATTGGAGGCTGGACTCATCAATGATGATGACCGAACCACGGAGATCTCGCGGTCTTCACCTGATTGGTGAGGAAATCGTCAACAGTGGTGGCTCTGGCAAATCCATCAGCTCGCAAGACTTCAACCGCAGAAGTAGTCGGCGCCAGGTAGAAGGCTGTCCCTTCCTGCAGCTTCCAGTCCTTTGCGGATCTCCGTCAGACAGGTGGTCTTCCCTGCTCCGGCGCAACCACGAATGGCATAAACCCGGTCGGTATTCTGCAGAGTTTCAAGAACGACTTCCTCTTGTTCTTTCGATTTGAAATCAAAAGCAACTCCTTCGGTCTCTCCCAGTGGCATGTGCAGCAATTCTGAGTCTGATTGACGAACTCGATAGACCAGCGCTCGAGGTTCAATCCCTGACGAGAAGTCCATTGGCAGGATAACAACGGATTGCGCGCATGCTCGGCCAGGCGGACAATCCCGGTAGAGACGCTACTTATATAGCGCTTGAGCGTTGTGAGGTCGAGAAAGCCAAGCTGATGGTTGAGCGCCTCGGCAAAGAGCTGGTGACCGCGAACAACCGAGTGACGTTCAAAAAGGTGATCGCGGGCACGCATCAGTGCCTGCCAGGCTGATCGCATCAAGATGCTTTTCACTGGCGCCAGCAGTGCGCCCGCTGTTTGATATCCGTCAAGCGCTGCCAGCTCCGACTCTGAGAGTTGTGAGCGCTGCAGGGTCCGGACTTCGGGTGTGGTGATTTCCTTGAGCTTAACGTTGCGGGTCTCGCGCGTGATGACATGGATTTCCCGGGTAGTGGGAGCTCGGCCTTTCTCTCTTCGGAACCTTTCAATGCCGGCTTCGACCTCCGCCCGCCGTTTGCTGAATCGCTCCTGGATTTCCTTTGAGACACCCTTGATTTCAAATCCTTCAACGATGCCTTTCTCGTTGCGGACGGATTCAATCTGGTAACCCAGCCGGCGGCACTGCAGAGCAAGTTCATTCTGATAGACCTTGCCGGCATAGCGGATGGCCTTGAACATTTCGCAGGTATCCAGGGCAAGCCAACGATTCCGATCCGAATCCCAGGTTGCATTGGCCACAACGAAATGAGTGTGAAGCTGGGGATCGAGAGCCCGCGAAGCATCGTGCCGAAATGCGGCGGCACAGAGATTTCCGCTAATCTGAGGCTGTCGCGTCAATCCCGAGCGATAAGCGGCAAAGCGCTCAAGTTCCGCAAAGGCTTTGGCAGCGGCATTGTCATGAGCCGCATATAAGCGCTGGTCCTCGAGAGTAACCGCCATGATGGAAACGCTTTTCTGAGCGGAACACTGGAAGTCGAAAAAGCGGACGCCATTTTCGGCTCTTCGCGGAGTCAGCCTTCCGGAGCCATCCGGCAAGAGGTTCTGCCGGAAGGCTTCAAAGGCTCTATCCTCTTTGCCGATGGACTTCCCGGACAAAGAAAGCTGTTCCGCCCCCTTGCCGATCCAGACGCCGGTGACATGCTCGTTTTCGCAGTAATAGTCGTTGGCAGTCAAATGACTGCTCAGATAGGTGCTGCCGTCTCTGATCTTGGCGCAAGTAAACATATGAATGAATTGGCTGAAGTATTCCTATGCTATAGCCCGTGCTCGACCTCGGCAGCCAAAGCGGGGCCGACATTGGATTTATTGAGCGCTGGTTCGTGACCCTGGATCTTTTCCCGGGTCTCCTGCGCCAGACGATTGGCCTCTTTGCCGACTTCGGGATCTGTGTGATACCAGCATCGGGCTTCTGCATCCCATCGACATCCCATCTGTTTGATTCGCTCATTCAGCGTATAGGGCACTTCGGGGATGTAATGCTTTTCAGCTCCATTTGTGACAAGGTCCTGGGCCTTTGCAGCCATTTCCGTGTTGTAGTGATACCAGGCCTTGGTTTCCGGATCCCAGCGGCAGTCCATCTCCTTGAGCTGCTCGGCAACCGGATAGCAATTGCCTTGAATGAAGTGCTTTTCAGGTCCCTTTTCGATTAGTGCCTGCGCCTGGGCGGCAATTGCCTTGTCGGTGTGATACCACTGCTTTGTGTCATTATCCCATTGGCAGCCGAGGGCCTTTAGCTGTTCCCTGACGTCGTGCGAGTTGCCGGTCAGGAAATGCTTCCGCCCGGCTTCGGCAATCAATTCCTGGGCCTGGGCAGCGGCCTGCTTATCGGTGTGATACCACTGGCTGGTCTGCTGATCCCATTTCGCCCCAAGCTGTTTCAATTGATCCCGCATCTCATAGGGAGCCTGGCCGATGATGTGTTTTTCAGGCTCAGCCGGAACGAGTTTCTGGGCTTTGGCTGCAATCTTTTTTTCAGAGTGATACCACTGATTGGATTCGGAATCCCATTTGCAGCCCAGATCCCTCAGCTGATCCTTAATCGCAAACGTATTCCCGGTAATGAAGTACTTCTTCTCCTCCTTTTCCATGCTGAATTCCTCCTTTTGTTGGTTTGCTTCCGGCAAATCCATTCATCAAGAGAGATCGACGGCAAAGCTTGCCGTGCGACGGTTCTCCCGTTCTGCAATCGCTTTCCGAACAGTCAGGGCGGCGTAGTAAGCCGGATCATGTTTGTCCTGACGTTTCTGTTCCAACCAGGCCTGCACGGTTGCAGGCTGTTCTCCCTGTTCCAGTTTCTGAAGAGTCTCGGCCCAGTCCCGCTCGGACTGACTTGCCAAGCCCGGGCTTCGGCGAGCCAGCAGTCGTTGAACCGCTGTCTGTGGCTCAGCTTGTATTCCCGCCTGATGCTGGATCCGGAAGTCAGAAAGAATGTAGGTCATAAATGACACTTTCTCGGCGGTCACCTGGATAGGGAGGTTCATACTTCCGATTGTAGGAATCCTGGGATCCGCAATACTCGCGTCACGTCGGTTGCCGCACGGTCGGCGCCATGTTCCAAGGCCATTGCCCGCTGCAGCTTCTCCGCTCGTTCCATGTCATGACCAATGACCTTCCAGATGACCTGATATTTGCCTTCGGATGTATTCAGGATGTAGGAAGGGCTGGGCAATCGGGCGTCGTCGCGAATGGCTTTGAGTGATTGAAGACCATTACGGTCAAGATCCAGATAGAGGTGGCGCACGACGGCAATGTCATTTTTGGTGCGGCCGCGCGCATCGTAGAAATTATAAAAGTTAACAGTGAAGACATGCCAAATGACATATCCATAGAGTATCCAGTGAGAGATATCTAAAAATGCTCCAATGGTAGAGATCCAGAAAAAGGATAGGTTTTGTTTTTCAGCAAATGCATTCGCACCGATCACTGCAAAGAGTTCTATTATTGCGATAGTGACACATACAATTATCGCAAAGAGTATAGATCGTATGAAATTATTTACCTTTGTATCCTGACGGTACCAGTGAAGGCTCTTGCTCATCTCCCGATTATCGGAAAGGAGTTTTTCGTATGTTGGTTTTTCATCCACAGGTTATTCCTCCGGGTTCTTCTCCTCTGCCGGTACCGGTTGCGGGAACAGTTTGACAATAACCTTATTGCATTCATCCCGGAAGGCTTCGACAATGTAGGGACTGATTGCCCCCCGCTTGATTATCTGCCCGTTCTCCGGGTTAACCTGATCGGAAAGTCCTTCAAGGTACGGCAACGCCAACCGGAACGCCTGGGCAAATGCAAGACGGTGTTCTGCTGCTTCGGTTGCTTTCTGTTCCCGGTCCTTAATTGCACGTTCCTGTTCTTCAGTAAATTCAACCATATAAACAAGTAATGAGTTAAGGATATATTTATGTTTTTTTATTTATTCCCGGTTTCCCTCTTCGGTATGGTAGAGGGTCGCCAGCGTTTATCAGAACGCTGCGGGGTGTCGGTCTCGGAAGACTTCCAAATAGTTATAAAAGATTAGTACGGCTGATACGAACCGGTTTCCTGCTGTAACCTGAGAGCTTTGTGGACGGCAAGGATCCGGATAGTATTGATGATAGCAATAACAAACAGGATGGCAAAGATAATACCAATAGCATCGAAGTGATAGATAACATGGTTCTCCAGCAACACGATCCCGCTGGCCGCTGTACTAACGGTACCGCTGGATGCCGGCGGGCACGTCGACGCCCGTCTTGCCCCCGATCGAGGAGTCGATCATGGCGAGCAGCGTCGTCGGCGCACCTGGACATACGGCACGCCGCGCAGGTAGGTCGCGGCGACGAACCCGGCCAGGTCACCCACCACGCCACCGCCCAGCGCGATCACGGCGCAGTCCCGTCCGAACCTCGCGGCGAGCATCTGGTCGCACAGCGACGACCAGACCTGCCGCGTCTTGTTCCGGATTCGCCGGCCGGAAACTCGAACCGCTCCGCCGCGAGGCCGGCGGCGCGCAACCGGGACAGCGTCGCTTCGCCGTACAGCGGGCCGACGTGCGAATCGGTGATGACGGCGTAACGCGCCGCAGGGCAGTGACGGGCGAGCAGCCCGGCAAGGTCCCCGAGGAGCGCGCCGCCGATCACGATGTCGTACGACGCGTCGCGCTGCTCGCGGATCGGAACGTGGATGGTCACCATTTGACGTCGGGCCGGCCCCCGCGCCGCGTATGGCGGCGCGCGCCAGCACGAACAGCAGGTCAGACAGGCGATTCAGGTACGTCACGACGCGGGAGAAACGCGGGCGCTGCCGCGCGAGCGGACACGACGGCACGCTCGGCGCGCCGGCACACGGTGCGCGCTACGTGCAGCGCGGCGGCCTTCGGCGTGCCGCCCGGGAGGATGAAGTTCGTGAGGGGCGCGAGCTCCTCCTCCCGCGCGTCGATGATCGTCTCGAGGGCGAGGATCTCCGACTCCCCGATGGGATCGCCCGGGAGGACTCTCCCGAGCGCGGCGGCGTCCGGCGTCGCCAGCTCCGCGCCCATCGTAAACAGGTCCCGCTGGATCCGCTCGAGCGCGTCGCGCGAGAATTCCTGCGGCTCGAGCGCCAGGGCGAATCCGATGACGGCGCACAGCTCATCCACCTGTCCGTACGCGGCGACGCGCGGGTCGTCCTTGCGGACGCGGCCGCCGCCCAGGAGCCCGGTGTCTCCGCCATCGCCCGTCTTGGTATAGATCTTCACCGCGCGGAACCTATCGCCGGCGGGAGGACGGCGCGAGGAGCTTGCTCGACGCCCACCACGACCATTACAGTTGCCCGGATGCAAGAGCTCAAGGATATCACGATCATCGGTGCGGGCCCGACAGGGCTGTTCGGGGCATTCTACGCCGGCATGCGCGGGGCGTCGTGCCGCCTTATCGACAACCTCGACCAGGTCGGCGGCCAGCTCACCGCGCTCTACCCGGAAAAGTACATCTTCGACGTCGCCGGCTTCCCCAAGGTGCTCGCGAAAGACTTGGTCCGCGGCATGGCCGAGCAGGCGGTCCAGTTTCACGCACCCATTCACCTGGCCGAGAAGGTGATCGGGCTGCGTCGGGAATCGGACAACGGGCGTCCGCGATTCGTACTGGTTACCGACAAGGACGAGTATCCGTCGCACACGGTCCTGATTGCCGGCGGCATCGGCGCGTTCACCCCGCGCAAGCTGCCGCTCAAAGACGTGGACCGCTGGTACGGGCGCGGGGTGTTCGATCGCGTGCTCGACCCCAAGGCGTTCGCCAACAAGCGGGTGCTGCTGGTGGGCGGCGGCGACTCCGCCTTCGATTGGGCGGTCAACCTCCAGGGGATCGCCAAGCGCATCGTGATGGTGCACCGCCGCGACGGCTTCCGCGCCCACGCGGCCACCGGTTGCGCCAGGTGGAGCAGCTGTGCGCCGCCGGTCGCATGGAGCTGCGCACCTTCTGGGAGGTGCGGGCGATCCACGGGGACCGACTCGGTGGAGCGCGTCACCCTCTATAACAACAAGACCAAAGACAGAGGATACACTCGCCTTCGACGCCGTCATTCCCCAGCTCGGATTCCTCTCGTCGCTCGGCGCGATCGCCGAGTGGGGACTGGACCTCGAGAAGGGCGACATCAAGGTCGCGTCCACCATGGCGACCAACATTCCGGGGATCTTCGCCGCGGGCGACATCACCACCTATCCCGGCAAACTGAAACTCATCGCGACCGGCGTCGCGGAAGCGAGCATCGCGGTGAATCACGCCGTGCACTTCATCAACCCGACGGCCAAGATCGAGCCGGGACACTCCAGCAACATGGCGCTGTTCGGGCAGACGGAAGACTAGAAAGAACGACTGGGAGGCGGTGGAGGCTGGGGGAGGTTGTGAATTTACCTCCGCCAACCTCCACGTCCTCCACCAACCTCCCCCGTCTCCCAGTGTCGAAAAGGTTGACAGTCCCCCCCGCGTTGGTGATTGTACGGACAGGCGAACGTCAACCCTTGCATGCCCGCGTGCTCGTCCTGTTCGCCGCTCTGTCCGCGGCGGCTCCTCTCGCCGCGCAGCAGGAGCAGCGAGTGGTGCGGGAGCTCTCCTTCCAGGGCAATCACGCCCTCGACGACTACACGCTGGCCGCCGCCATCTCGACCACCCGGTCGAGCGCGTTTGCCCGCCTGTGGTGGTTGCGCTGGATCCATCTCGGCGAAAAGAAGTACCTGAACGAGACTGAATTCCGGCGCGACGTGCTGCGGTTGATATTGCTGTTCCGCCGCAGCGGCTATGTGAACGTGGTCATCGACACGCTGGTGCGCCGCACCCCCCGGGACGCGTTCATCACGTTCCGCATTCACGAGGGCGAGCCGGTGCGCCTGAAGCGGCTGGACATCGTGGGCGCCGAGTCGCTGTTCAACATCCCCAAGCTCAGGAAGGATCTCTCCCTCGAGGTCGGAGCCCCGTTCAGCCGGCTCCGGCTCCAGGCGTCCGCGGACACCATCGTGGGGCGCCTGTACGATCGTGGCTTTCCCTACGCCCAGGTGCTGCGAAACTTCGACCAGGACGACGCGGCGCTGAGCGCCGAAGCGACCCTGGAGATCGTGCCGGGACCCCGCATGAAGGTCGGTGAGGTGTCGGTTCTTGGGCTGCAGCGCCTCGACACGTCCACGATCCGGTCGTTGCTGAGGGTCAAGCCGCAGGACCAGTTCCGACGGGACCTGTTGTATCGGACGCAGCGCGATCTCTACGCCCTGGGGGTGTTCCGCTCTGTGAACGTGGTGCTCGAGGACTCCCTGGCCCCCGTCTCTCCCAGCGATTCCCTGGTCCGAGTGTCGGTGCACCTGCGCGAAGGCCCGGGGCATCGGGTATTCACGGGCGCGGGGTATGGAACGATCGACTGCTTGCGCATCCAAAGCGGTTGGACGGCATACAACTTTCTTGGGGGAGTACGGGCCCTGGACCTGAACGCCAGCGTTTCGAAGATCGGGGTGGGGGCCCCGTTGGATCTCGGGTTCGCGAACAACGCGTGCCAATCGCTCGCGTCCGACTTCACGTCGGACACCTTGAACTACAGCGTGGGCCTGACACTGCGGCAGCCGACGTTCCTCTCGCCGCGTAACACGGCGCGGCTGGGCGTGTTCGCCGAGCGCCGCTCCGAATACCGGGCGTACATCCGCCAGGCCGTTGGCGTGAATCCCTCGGTGACGATCAATGCCCGGCGCGACATCCCCGTGGTCTTGGGGTACGTGTACACGGTGGGCCGCACGATCGCCGCGGCCGAGGTGTACTGCAGCGTATTCAACCTGTGTGACGCCGCGGACCAGGCGCTGCTCGGCAAATCGCGCCCCTTCGCCGCGTTGACCCTGACCGCGATCCGCAACAAACTGAACTCGATTCTCGACCCCACCACCGGCGGTCTCGCGACCGTGGGCCTGATGTACGCCTCCCGCTGGGTAGGCTCGGATACACTGTATGAGTTCTCCCGCATCGAGGCGGAGCTGTCGCGCTACTATCCCGTGGGCCGGCGCAGCGTGTTCGCCTGGCGACTCCGGGCGGGTCGGATCTTTCCGGCGCGGGAGATCGCCTTGGCCGGCCAAACCGTACGATTCGTCCCGCCCGATCAGCGCTTCTACGGCGGCGGGCCGAACTCGGTACGCGGCTACCCCCGCAACGGGCTCGGCCCCCAGGTCTACGTCAGCGACCAGCTGACCGTGACCGGGGGGGGGCGGACAGCACATTCTCCAACGTACGGTCCTCCCCGACCGGCGGCAGCTCGGTGTTCACCCTCAACACCGAAGTGCGGCTTGCCACGCCGATCTTCCCGGATCGGATGCGGGTCGCCCTGTTCGTGGACGCCGGCCAGGTATGGGTGCAGAACGGTGAGCCGTACGACGTGCGGGGCATCCGCGTCACGCCGGGCGCAGGGCTGCGGTTCACGACGCCGCTCGGCCCGGTCCGCATCGACGCCGCCTACAACGGGTACCTCGGCGAACCGGGCCCCCTCTATTACCAGAACAATGCGGACAGCAGCCTCACCCTGATTCCGGGTCGCACATTCAGCCTCCCCGTCCGACCGGGTTTTGGAATCGCATCGCCGTGCAGTTCTCGGTGGGGCAGGCGTTTTGACGGTCCGCCACTCGCTGGCCGGGGCGCTGTGGCTGGTGGCGGGCCTCATGGCGTCGTTCCTCGGCACGTTGAGCTCCCTGGTCGGCACCGGGGCCGGGCGCCAGCTGCTCACGCGGGTCGCGACCGACGCCGTGCGGCACGCCGTGGACGGCAGCGTGGAAATCGGCGACGTGCGCGGCCCGCTCCTGACCGGCGTCACGCTCAACAACGTCCGGGTGTTCGACCGCGATACGACGCTGGTCGCCGTGCTGCCGCAGGTGGACGCGACGTTCAATCCGTTCTCTCTGGCCGGCGGGCGATTCGTGCTGCTGTCGCTGGACCTGCACCAGCCCGTGATCAACATCGTTCAGCACCGCGACGGCCGCCTCAACTTCGAAAACGTGCTGCGCCTCGGCCGCCCGTCCACCGGGCCCCGGAAGGCCCCCCCGCTGATTCTGTTCCGCAACGTCCGGATCCGCGACGGCACCCTCACCCTGCGCCTGCAGGACCGGAGCACGACGAGCGTGGCGGGTCGCGAGATCGACCATCTGGACCGCGATGGCCGGCGCCGCATCCGGCGGTTCGAGCATCTCGATGCGATGGTCGGGCGGCTGGTCGTTTCTTCGCCCCGGGTGCCCGGGATCCATTTCCAGCTCGCGCACCTCGCCGTCACGAGCAGCGATCCCGAGTTCGTCCTCACCGACGTCAAAGGCCGGGTCGACGTGGTCGGAGATTCAATTGCCCTGGATCTGGCCAACCTGGAGCTCCCGGCGTCCAAGCTTGCGGGCCGCGGCAGCGTCCGTTGGCCGCGCGATACGCTGCTCTATGACCTCACGGTGCGCGCCGATTCCGGCACGTTGGGGGACGTGCGCTTCATGCTGCCGCGCCTGCCACCCAGCGCGGTGCTGCGGGGTGGCGTGCAGGTGCGCTCGCACGGCGGCCGGCTGCTCGAGGTGCGGCTCGACCCGCTCGACCTGCAGTACGCCGGTGGGTCACTCAGCGGCCGGCTCACGACCCTGAGCCTGGCCGATTCCGGCCTGGTGGGAGTGCGCGACGCCGACCTGGTCGCCCGCAACCTCGACCTCGACCTGCCGCGCAGGCTGGTGGACTCGCTGCCGTTCTACGGCTGGCTGTCCGGGCGCACCATTGCCGACGGCCCCATGCGTGCGCTGTCAATCGAGGTGGACTGGACGTTTCGCGACTCGCTCGTGGCGGGCCGGCCCAGCTCGCACGTGAGCGGGAACGGGTGAAATCAACCTGCGTGACCAGGACGGGATGCGCTTCCAGCCGTTCTTCGTGACGGCGGCGACGGTGGATTTCCGTACCATCCGCAAGCTGGCCCCCGCGGTCACGCTGAACGGGGAGCTTGGCGCCGTGGGAACGCTGACCGGCGCGCTGCACAACGCCCGCTTCACCGGCAGGCTGCTGCATCGCGACGGCAATCGACCTCCGAGCCTGGTCAACGGCACCGTGGGGCTCGACACCCGGACCGACACGATCGCGCTCTTCGCCGACGTGCGCGCCGACTCGCTGTCGTTCGACGGGCTGCGCGGCAGCTTCCCGGGACTACCGTTCCATGGAGCGGTCAGCGGGCCGATTCAGCTCGACGGAACGCTCCCGGCCCTGGAAGCACACGCGAACCTTGCGTCAGCCGGCGGGAGTGGTGGGTGTAACCGGCATCGTCACGCTGCTCGAGTCGCGCACCGGCGTTCGCGATCTTACCCTGCGGGCCCGGGACATCGACCTGGCGCACTGGAGTGGCGGCGGGCCCGGCTCCCGCCTGAGCTTCACGGTCGCCGGGACCCTGGCGCAGGACAGCGGCGAGGCCCCGGTGGGCGCACTCGCCGCGACGCTCGCCCGCTCGCGGGTAGCGGGCGTGGAGCTCGACACCGGCCGGGCAGTCGTCCGGTTCGCGGACGGTCAGATCCAAGCTGGACTCGCTGCGCGTTGGCCGGCCGGCCTTTCAGGTGACCGGGGCCGGCGCACTGGGGTGGAAGCGTCCGGCCGGGCGGTACGCGTCGCGCTCGATTTCACCGCCGACACCCTGACCTCGCTCGATTCCCTGGTCACGTGGCTCGTGGGACCCGATACGACCGAGAAACCCCGCGGCCGGGCGCTCCGCGGCGCCGCGCGTGTGGAGCTGACCTTGGGTGGGGCGCTCGATTCCCTGACGATCGAGGCGCACGGCGCCGCAGAGCGCGTGCGGTGGCGCGATTGGGAGATGCCGGGCGGGCGTGCCACGCTGGTGTACCAGCCCGGCCCCGTCCCCGGCATCCGATTCGACGGGGCGCTCGATTCGCTGCGACACGGCCGACTCGCATTTGCCAAGGCGTCCGCCGCTGGCGCGGGGACGCTCGACTCCCTGACCTGGTTCGCCGGCTCGCAGTTCGGCGCCGTCGGAGCGTTCGCCACGGGCGGTCGCTTGGCCCGGCGCTCGCAGGGTGCGGGCCGCCCGGCTGCCGTCACACTGGGCATCGACTCGCTGTCATTGCAGCTGCCGGGCGGGGTTTGGAAGCTCGAGCAGCCGACCCAGGTGAGCGTCACCGACGCAGGGGTAGTGATTGCCCCGCTGACGGTGCGGAGCGCGTCGGACTCGGGGCACCTCGTGGCGGAGGGCCGCCTTCCGGTCCGGGGCGAGGTGAGGGTGAACGTACAGGTCGATGGGTTCCCGCTCCTGGGCGTCGCCGCGCTGCTCGAAGGCGACACGGCGGGTGTCGGGGGCACCATCGACCTTACGGTGGGCATCGCGGGCACGCGGGCCGACCCGGTGTACGTCGCGTCGGTCGCCGTGAACAACGGATCGCTCCGTGGGTTCAAGACCCCGTTTCTGGACGGCACCCTGGGATACCGCGAGCAGCGGCTCGACGCCACGCTGCATCTGTGGCGCTCCAACGAGCCGGCGCTCACCGTCAACGCCCATTTGCCGCTCGATCTGGCGCTCGTCCCGGTCGCGGAACCGGCAGCTTCCCGACACGTTGTATCTGAGCGCGCGCGCGGACAGTGTGGACCTCAATGTGCTGGAGGCGCTCACCCCTCTGATAAAGGAGGTTGGGGGGGTGTTCAGCGCCGATGCCAGGGTGCAGGGGACGTGGCGCGACCCGCGGCTCGGGGGCATGGTGCGGGTCGCGCGGGCGGCGGCAACCATACCCGAGCTGAACGTACGGTACGAGAACATGGGCGGGGACTTCGCCCTGGCAGGGGACACGATCGTGGTGCGAGTCGTTTTCGGCCACGAGCGGCAACGGCCGCATGGACGTGTCGGGCACCGTCCGCCTCACCGAGCTGACGCATCCGGTCCTCGCGCTGACCATCAGCGGCGACCGCTTCAGGGCCCTCGACCTGAAGGGCAACGTCACGGTTGAGGCGAGCGGCCGGGTGACCCTGACCGGGCCGGTCATCGGGGCGACGCTGGAGGGCCACGCCACCGTGACCTCCGGCCTCCTCTATTTTGCCGACCTGGTCGAGAAGCGGATCGTCAACCTGGAAGAGTTCTCCGACTCGGCGCTCGAGTCCCTGATCCTCGAACAGCAGCTCGGGCCTGAGTTCCAGAGCGTGTTTCTCGACAGCCTGCGCATCCGGGGTCTGACGCTCATCATGGGGACCGACGTGTGGCTGCGGTCCAACGAAGCGAATATCCAGCTCAACGGCACGGTGACCCTGAGCAAGGAGCGCGACAACTATCTTCTGTCCGGCACGCTCCAGGCGCCGCGTGGGACCTACCGGCTGAAGGTCGGCCCCATTACACGCGAGTTCGTCGTATCGGACGGGACCGTCATGTATTTCGGCACACCCGATCTCGATGCCGAGCTGAACATATCGGCGAAACACACCGTGCATCCATTGCCGGGGCCGGGGCAAACCGGTGCCGACATCGTGGTCGTCGCGCACATCACGGGGACGCTGCTGGTGCCCAAGGTGACGGTCGAGGCCGAGGGTCAGGATCTGTCACAAACCGAGGTGATCTCGTTCCTGTTCTTCGGAAAGGGCGATCCGGGAGGGGTCGCCGACCAGCAGGCCGCGCTCAGCACCGCGGTCTCCGTGCTCTCGGGCGAGCTCGAGCGGACGCTGGTGTCGGACCTCGGCATTCCGCTCGACTATGTGGAGATCCGTCCGGGTGCCTCGTCCGACCCGTTGTCGGGGGTGCAGCTCGCGGTGGGGCGCCAGCTCGGAAGCAAGACATTCGTGGTGGTGAATGCCGGATTCTGCCAGGGCCGGCCGGTGGCCGTGACCAACACGATCGGACTCAGCCTCTCCTTCCGCCTGAGCCCCGAGTTCCGCACGGAGGCGAGCTTTGAGCCGGTGCGCCAGTGCTCTTCGGATCCCCTGGACACGCAAGACGCTGCTGCGGCAGGTGGGGTTGGACCTCATTTGGGAACGGCGGTACTGAGTGACCCGAGCCTTGGTGATCACCAATCCGGCGGCCGCCCGCACGGACGCGCGCGCGGTTGGAGCGATCCGCGAGACGCTGCGCGCGGGCGGATGGAAGGTCGAGGTCCAGGCGACGACCAACTCCGGCGATGCCCGCCGGTTTGCGTTCGAAGCGCGCGACGCCGGGGTCGACGTGCTGGTGTGCTATGGCGGCGACGGCACGGCGATGGAGGTGGCTGCGGGCGTAGTCGGCAGCGACATGGCGCTCGGGCTCGTGCGGGGCGGCACGGGGAATCTTCTGGCCGCGAACGTGTCCCTGCCGCACGACCCCACGGCTGCAGCACGCGTGATATTACGCGGCCGCCGCAAGGCGATCGACCTTGGCGTCGTGGACCGGAACGCAGTTCCGCACTACTTCGCCGTATGCTGCGGCGCCGGCTTCGATGCCCGTCTCATGGCCGACACCCACGCCGCGATCAAGCGGCGGTGGAAGGCCACCGCCTACATCGCTCGAGGGTTGGCGGCCCTTCCCGGAGTCCGCAGCGCGCTCCACCGCGTGACCGTGGACGGCGTGGTGCACGAGCGACGTGCGGCCCTGGTGCTGGTCGCCAACTGCGGCGACCTGTTTCCCCCGTTCCTGCGGCTGCGCGAAGACATCGAGCCCGACGATGGTTGGTTCGACGTGTTGACCCTGGACGCGGACGGGACGCTCGCGAGCCTGGCCGCGTTCTGGGAGCTGTTGCGCGGCCGGTGGAGTCAAACGCGCGGCCTGAGCGAGCGCGTCTGGTTCACCCGCGGGCGCTCGGTACAGGTCGAAATGGTTTCCGGAGAGCAGCAGCCGGTGCAGCTCGACGGCGATGTGGCTGGGGAGACACCCTTCGAAGCGCGGCTCTTGCCGGGCGCGCTGTCTGTCCTGGTCGATCCCGCACGCCTGCGGCGGAGGTAGCGGTATGACTGAAAGCCTGCTGCTGATCGATGACGACGCCGATGTGCTGCGGTCGGTGGGCGACTACTTCGAGCGCATCGGCTACGAGGTGTCCCGTGCGACCACCGGCGGCGACGGCATCGACGCCTTCGAGCGGCTTCGTCCCGACGTCGTCATCCTGGATTTGCATCTCCCGGACATGGGCGGTCTGGAGGTGCTGGAGCGGCTGCGCGCGATCGGCGCCGCGGTGATCCTCATGACGGGGCAGGGGGACATCGAGACCGCGGTTCGCGCCATGCAGCTCGGGGCCGAGAATTTCCTCACCAAGCCGGTCGACATGAACCACCTGGCCGCGGCCACCATGCGGGTCGCGGAAAAGGTGCGGCTCTCGCGCCAGAACGCGCTGCTGCGGGCGCGCGATCACCTGACCGAGGGCCTCGAGACGATCGGCGTGTCGCCCGCGATGCGGGAGCTGGCGCGCCAGGTGGGCCTGCTGGCGAGCAGCGAGAGCACGGTGCTGCTCACCGGCGAAACCGGCACCGGCAAGGGGTGGGTGGCGCGCATCATCCACCAGCTCAGCTCGCGGGCCGCCGGCCCGTTTGTCGAGGTGAACTGTGGTGGACGCTCGGCCACGTTGCTCGACTCGGAGCTGTTCGGTCATGAGAAGGGCGCGTTCACCGATGCCAAGGAGCGCCGCCAGGGCCTGTTCGAGCTGGCGGATGGGGGCACCATTTTCCTCGATGGAATCGGCGAGCTCGGCATCGAGCTGCAGCCCAAACTGCTGAAGGTGATCGAGACGAAGACGTTCCGGCGCCTGGGGGGGACCCACGAGCTGAAAGTGGACGTGCGACTCATGGCGGCGACCAACCGCGATCTCGCCGCCGACGTCAAGGCGGGCCGGTTCCGGGAGGATCTGTTCTACCGGTTGAGCGTGTCGCCGGTGCACCTGCCGCTCGTTGCGCGAGCGGTCTCGGGAGGATCGCCTGGCGCTGCTCACCCGCATCCTCGCGGACCTCCATGCGGAGTTGCCGGGGCGGCCGGGCAGCTGCAGCACCGAAGCGCTCGACCGGCTGCTGATGGCGCCGTGGCCGGGGAACGTGCGCGAGATGCGGAACGTGCTCGAGCGCGCGATGATCCTGGCGCACGGATCGAGCGTGATTGGCGTGGAGCACCTGCCCGCCGACCTGCGACGCGGGGCGGGGCAGGACCGGCGGCACGTGCCGCAGGCGCTGTCCGAAGTGGAGCGGCACCACATCGAACGCACGCTCCGCGCCCACGCCGGCAACCGCACGCGGGCGGCGCAGGAGCTCGGGATCTCGCGGGCGACGCTGATCAACAAGATCAAGGCGTACGCGCTGGATCTCTGACCTCCCTCGCCTGACCTTGCTGCCCGGCTGGCGCCGATGTGATATGATTAGGGTCATACGCGCACGTCCTGGGGGGTCGTATGGAACGGTCGGACCTGAAAGAGCACGACGCGATGGTGTGCCGCTACTGCGGCAACGAGGAGCGGGCCTCGGAGGGTTACCCCTGCACGGATTGCGGCACGTTCATCTGCCTCATCTGCTCCTTCCGCGGAGTCACGCGCTGCAAGGCGTGTGAAGCGAAGGCGCAGGCGCCGAAAGCCTAGCCGCGGCGTTTGCGGACTTCGGCGACCACCTCGTCAACCGGACTTCCCAGGGCTTTCGCCAGCTTTTCCACGGAGCCCTGCTCCCCCGTCCAGCCTTTGGTCGCGGCCAGCGCATCCAGCGCGATGCGTGCGATCGCCGCCGTCTGATCTTCCATATCCCGCGTCCGCACCGCGACTTCCCGGGCCAGCCACTGCTCCAGCTCGCGCCGCTCGATTTCCAGCTGCCGCTGCCGCAACGCACCCTGGAGCGAGAGTTGGAGCTCGTCCAGGTCGACGGGTTTGATCAGATAGTCGTACGCGCCGAGCTTCAGGCACTCGATCGCCGTGCGCGGCTCGTCGATCGCCGTCAGCATGATGATGGCGAGGTCGGAGTCGTGCGCCAGCGCTTTCGGCACCAGCTCCACCCCCGTCATGTTGGGCATCCGGATGTCGGAGAGCATGGCGTGGGGCAGATCGGCCGCCTGCTGGTCCAGGGCTTCGGCGGCGCTCGCCGCCTGCAGCACGCGGTAACCGAGGCGCGACAGGAACCGGTTCAGCGCCTGGCGGATGCCATCTTCGTCGTCGACGACAAGCACAGTCGTCGGTGTGGTCGGCGGAGCGAGTGTACTCATGGCCGCTAACGTACCTGCCTGTCACAGGCCGAGCAAGCCGAGGCCGGCCATCGGCGCATGACCGACCCGTTGGAGCGAGCGCTCTCTGACTTGCGACGCCGTTGGGTGCCCGACGGCCGGCTCGGCGTCTTCGAGGCAGGCATGGCTGGACGCACCCTGACGGGCGTCACCACGAGCCGTGACGCGCTCGCGGCACTGCGGGATCTCGCCGTCGAGTTGGGCTCCGCGATCGACGTCACGTTGCTTCCGGCGACGGCGGTGCGGGATACTCCCGCGGCGATTGTCATCGCGGCCCTCGCGCCCCTCCTCTCGCTTCCGGCGACGACCGCCGGGCCGATCAGTGAGGCGGTGCACGGGGAAGTGCTCGCCGTGCTCGAGCGGCGCGACGACTGGCTGCGGGTCCGGACGTCCGACGGCTACCATGCGTGGGTACACAGCGGGTACATCGCCGGCGGGGCGACTGAGTGGGCGGAGGATTGGGCCGGTCGCGCCCGCGCGTGGGCGGTGAGCGCGGAGCTGCGGGGGGACGGGGGCACGTTGCGGCTGCCGATCGGCGCGAGAGTCGTGCTACAGCGGGACGGTCGGGTTGAGACTGCGGACGGACGGGTGTGGACCGTGACCTCCGGGGCCGTCCGCCCCGAGGGGGAGTGGTACGCCGAGGCCCGGTTCGTGGCCGTGCCGGAATGGACGCTGCGTTGGTTCGGCGGTGCGCCGTACCGGTGGGGTGGGCGCACCGAGTGGGGGATCGATTGCTCGGGTCTCGTGCAGGCGACCTTCGCCGCCCGGGGCATCCGCCTGCTCCGCGACAGCGATCTGCAGGTGACCGCCGGACGCGAGGTGCCGCTGTCGGGCGACGGCACCGGCTACCACTCGGGAGACGTGCTGTTCTTCGCGGAAGGGGGACGAGTCGCGCACGTCGCTTTGTGGGCCGGTGCCGGACGCATCGTGCACGCGGCGCTGGCGCGCGGCGGTGTGGGATCGGACGACCTCTGGCAGATGCCCCGCACGCCCGCCGGCTGCGATCGGGCCTCGTGGCCGTGCGGCGGATGTAGTAGACCGCCCGACCGCCATTATCTTCACGTCATGCGTCTTGTCCTCTTCGATATCGACGGCACGCTGCTCTGGACCGACGGCGCGGGGCGGCGCGCGGTGCACCGTGCCCTGCTCGCGGAAGCGGGCACGGCCGGCCCGATCGACACCTATCGATTCGACGGCAAGACCGACCCGCAGATCGTGAGCGAATTGCTCATGCACGCCGGCCATCCCGACGCGGCGGCGCCCGAGTTGATCGCCGCGGTGTGCCGGCACTACGTCGCAGCGTTGCGGGAGGAGTTGACCCGGGCGCCGGACGGGACCGGCACGCGTTTGATGCCCGGGGTCGCGGCGCTGCTGCTGGCACTCGAGGCTCACGAGGCCGCGGGCCGGGCGGTGGTCGGCCTGCTGACGGGCAACATCCGCGACGGCGCCGAGCTCAAGCTGCGCGCGGCGGGCCTCGAACCGGGGCGGTTCGCGGTCGGTGCGTACGGCTCCGATTCGGGGCGCCGCGCGGAGCTGCCGCCGATCGCGGCGCGCCGCGCCACCGAGTTGACCGGCACGCCGTTCGCGGGTGCGGATCTCGTCATCATCGGCGATACACCCGACGACGTCGCATGCGGGCGCCCGATCGGCGCGCGCTCGGTGGCGGTCGCGACCGGGTACTACGACACCGCCGCACTCCAGGCCACCGGCGCGGCCCACGTGTTCGAAACGCTCGCCGACACCTCCGCCGTGTCCTGGACGCGCTCCTGTCATGATCGACCGCCGCCCTTCGTCGTCATGAACGCGCCGCTCAAGATCCCGATGCCGCTCCGCGTTCCGGAGCTGGCGCCATCGCTCGGGCGCTTGCTCGTACCGGACCGCCTGGCGGAGCCGTGGGTGCCGCTCGACGACATTCGCGAGGAGCTCGCGACCCGCGTCATCGAGCTCGGGGGCGAGGCGCGCGGGGCGGCGGCACGGGAACAGCGCGACCGCGTGCTCGAGTGCTTGGGCCGGCACGCGTGGCTCGCGGCGTGGGAAGGTGCGGTGCGGCGCGCGGCGGAGCGGGTCGCGGAAGCGGTCGATGGCGCGATCACGGCGGCGGCGCAGCGCGCCAGAATGCCGCGCTCCCGCTGGCGCCGCCGCCTGCTGTCGGGCGGAGAGCGGCGCGCGATCGGCGCGCGGCTGGGGAGCGGCGCGGAGCGGTTTGTCGCCGCGCTCGATGCGCTGGACGCTGCGGCCGAGCGGGCGCGTCAGGCGAGTGTGCTCGACAAGGAGGCACATGTCGAATGGCAGGATGCGCTGCGCACGGCCGCGCGCCGGCTCGAGGCGGCGTGGATTGCCCTGGAAGCCGAGCTGGCGGCCGAAGCCCGGCGCTGGGCGCTGGAAATCGAGGCGGTCGCCCAGTGGCGGCCATCCCTGAGACCGATCCTCGTCATCTGGACGCCGATCGCCTTGGGGCTCATCGGTCTCGGACTGCTGTTCGGCGGGTACCTGGCCGCACCGCCGTGGCTCGCCACCCTGCTCGGCTTTTGATCCCAACCACAACGTGAACACCCTCGGCGTGGGCGTCGATCTCGTGGAGGTGGCGCGGGTCAGCAAGATCATCGCGGACAAGGGGGGCCGTGTATTCGAGCGGCTGCTCACCCCGGCGGAGCGCGCCTATTGCGAGAGCCGCCCCGATCCGGCGACCCACGTCGCCGTGCGGCTGGCGGCCAAGGAGGCGGTCTACAAGGCGCTCCAGGGGAGCGATGCGGCTCGGGGGATCGGCTGGCGGGAAATCGAGGTGACGCGGGCCCCCGATGGACGGCCCGACGTCCTCTTGTCGGGGTCGGCCGCCGCACGAGCGGAAACCCTGGGGGTACGACGCGTCCTCCTCTCCCTCTCCCATACCCACCTGGCCGCCATCGCCATGGCCGTCCTGGTAGGGGACTGACCTCGGGTAGCTTGAATTCCCGACAATCCTGCTCTACTTTTTGATATCTTCTTTCTGAGAACCGTTCTCATCTACCGTAAGCTATTAATCAGCTTGGCCTTGAGCGCGACGAGCGCGGGCCTGCTCGCTGCGCAGCGCGACGATTCGCTTACCGTCGCCCGGCGCGTGGTTGCCGCCACGTCGCTGGCGGCCAAGGAGTACGCGAACGGCGTGAGCGCCGGGGGCGGCCGGGTCGTGGCCGCCCAGGAAGTCGAGGAGGCCAAGCTGTTCCTCGATGCCGCCCGGCTCGATGGGCCGTCGCTCCCGACGGCGGTTCGTCAGGTGGCCGACGCCGAGCTGCTCGCCCTACGGGCGATGCTCGACCGGGTGGCCCCTCCCGACTCGGTGGCGGCACGCGCTGCGGCCCTGATCCAACGGATCGGCGTCGCCGCGGGTGGCGCTCTGGACCCGTTCCCGGCTCGTCCACCCACGCTGGCCCGCGGCGCTGCCGTCTATCGCGAGCAGTGCATCCAGTGTCACGGCGCGGCTGGGCGCGGTGACGGCCCCAAGGCCAAGGGCCTGGTCGGCCCGCCCCCCGCCGATCTCACCGACCGTGCGGAGCTGGCCAGCGTCTCCCCGGTGGACATGTATCGCAAGATCGCGATCGGGATCGAAGGCACGGGCATGCCCGAGTACGCCCAGAGCCTCTCGTCCGACGATCGCTGGGCGGTGACGACCTACCTGAGCACGCTGCGCGCCGATCAGGGCGCCGTGCACGAAGGCGAGGGGCTGTACGCGGTGCAATGCGCCTCCTGTCACGGCGTCACCGGTCGCGGGGATGGAGTGCACGCCCGCACGCTGTCCGTGAGTCCACCGGCGCTCGCCGATCTCGCAGTGCAGGGACGACTCTCCGACGAGGACCTGATCGAGATGATGCTCAACGGTCGGGCCGGCTCGCCGATGCCGGCGTTCGCGCGTGTGATGGATCGCGCCGCGGCGGAGAAGGTCGCCGCGTTCCTGCGCGTGCTCCCGGTGCAGGAGCGACAGCAGAGTCAGCCGACGACGGCGGGATCCACGGTGTTCATGGACGTGCGGCGCCAGCTCGACTCGGCCGTCGCCCTGCGCTCCTCCAAGGCGGCGTTCGGCGCGTATCTCACCTTCGAGCAGGTCGAGACCCAGGTCCGCGCGCACAATCCCACGCTGGCCGGTGAGCTCGAAGACGGGTTCAGCGCACTGCGCACCCAGGCGGCTGCCGGCGCCTCTCCCGCCGAGCTGAACGCGACTCACGCGCGCCTCCTCTCGGCGCTCGAGCGCGCGGAGCGCGTGGTCGTGGACAAGATGTCGAGCGCCAGTCTGTTCATGGAGTCGTTCGTACTGATGTTGCGCGAAGGCTTCGAAGCGATTCTGATCGTGGCCGCCCTGATGACATTCCTCGCCAAAGCGGGCGCCACCGAGCGGCGGCGCGACGTGGCGAAGGGTGCGTGGGCCGCGGTGGCCGCGAGCATCGTAACTGCGGTTGCGATCGAGATGCTGTTTCACATCACGCCCGGGCAGCGCGAAGCGCTCGAAGGTGGCACGATGTTGGCGGCCGCGGCGGTGCTGTTCTACGTGAGCTACTGGCTGCTGTCCAAGATCGAGGTGGCCAAGTGGAACGCGTTCGTGAAGGGGCGGCTCCAGGGTGCGCTATCGACGGGATCGAGCCTCACGCTTGCGTCGGTCTCCTTTCTCGCCGTCTACCGCGAGGGCTTCGAGACCATCCTGTTCTACAAGGCGCTGCTGACCTCCGCGGGTGGCGCGGCAGGGGGCGCGGCGGCGGTGGCGGCGGGCATCGCACTCGGGTCGGTGGGCCTCGTCGCGTTGTATCTGGCGATCAAGCGTTTCGGGGTGAAGATCCCCATGCGGCCGTTCTTCGCCGTCACCAGCGCAATGCTGTACTACATGGCGTTCGTGTTCGCGGGGAAGGGAGTCGCAGCGTTTCAGGAGGGGGGCATGATCGGCACCACGGTGCTCGAGTGGGCGCCCCGCATCCCGGTGTTCGGGATCTATCCCACCGTTGAGTCGCTGGCGTTACAAGGCGTCCTGGTGGTGCTGCTGATCTTTGCCATCGTGTGGCTGCAGCGCGGCCGCTTCTTCGGAGTGCAGGCGGGCGGCGCGCCGGTGCGCTAGGCGGCAGCCGGCTGCGCTGGAGGAGCCACGAGGCGTTTGGGAATCTCCGGCTCCGCCCCACCGGGCGCGCGCAGCCGCACCAGGATCGCGACCCCAGCGAGCGCCACCAGCGTACTCGTCACCTGGGCTACGGACAGTGGCCCGAAGATCCGGTCGTCTTTGGCGCGCACGAACTCGATGATGAATCGCTCCGCTCCCGCCAGCACGAGATACGATCCCGAAGCGCCATCCCAAACCGTGCCGGTGCGTGCGCAGCCGCCAGAGCAACACGAACGCCAGCAGCATCAGGATCGTCTCGTAGATCTGTGTGGGATGCACTGCCACCACGTCGAAGGGACTGGCGTCGGGCGGGAAGGTGCCGTGGAGCCTCGAGAGGTTGGCGACCGTGGTCGGCGGCAGGCCGTTGGGAAACTTCATCGCCCAGGGGAGCGTCGAGGGCAGGCCGTAGTCGTCGTTCACCAGAAAACATCCCACTCGGCCGATCGCATACCCCAGGGCCAGTGCCGCGCCCGTGATCTCCATCGTGTACCGCGGCGGTACCCGTAGGCGCCAGCCGTTGAAGAGCACGGCGCCGATGCCGCCGAGCAGGCCGCCGTACCACACGAACCCGCCGCGATGAAACAGAGCCGTCCAATCGCGGCTCCACACCACGTACCACAGCTTGGCGCCGACCAATCCGCCCACCACCGCCGCGACAACGATATCGGCCGCGTAGTCTTCGTTGAGGCCGCGCTGGCGCAGCTCGAGCTGCATCGCCCAGCCCGCCATGAGAAAGGCCGCCATCATCATGAGGCCGTAGCCGGTGAGCGCGAGGGGGCCGATCTGCAGCACGAACGGATAGATCGTCATGAGTGTGGCGCGTGAAGGTGGGCGGGTGGCGTCTCAAGACCGGGGAGCGGCAGGTCGGCGCGTGCATCGAGCGTCCAGTCGCTGCGCTCTCCGAGGCCGAGCCGGAACGCCCCGGCCCGGGCGATCATCGCCGCATTGTCGGCATTGAGACGGGGGCGGGCGACGGCGACGCGCGCGATCCCTGTGAGGCGCTGAGCGGCGAGCTGCGTGAGCGCACGGCTGCAGGCGACGCCCCCGCCCAGCACGGCGGTCGGGTAGCCGGTCGCGCGGATGGCGCGCTCGAGCTTCGTCACGAGCACGTCGAGCAGCGCGTCCTGGAATCCGCGGGCGAGGTCGGCCCGGTCGCGCGGCAGGTCAGCGCTGGCGCGCACGGCGTGCAGCACGGCGGTCTTGAGCCCGGAGAAGGAGAACTCGTAGCCTTCGTTCTTCATCGGCCGCGGGAACGTGAAGCGCGCGGGGTTGCCCTGCGCGGCGACGCGCTCGATCTCGGGCCCTCCCGGATAGCCGAGGCCGAGCAGGGTCGCGACCTTGTCGAACGCTTCGCCGGCCGCGTCATCGCGGGTGGCCCCGAGCAGGCGGTAGTGTCCCCAGGCGGGCACGTCGAGCAGCAGCGTATGGCCCCCCGACGCGAGCAGGGCGACGAACGGGGGCTCGAGCGCGGGGTCCTCCACCGCGGGTGCGAACAGATGGCCCTCGAGGTGATTCACGCCGATCAGCGCGCGATCCCCCGCATAGGCGAGCGCCTTGGCGTATGTGACGCCGACGAGTAGCGCGCCGACGAGCCCCGGCCCCGCGGTCACGGCAATCGCGTCCACCGCGTGCCACCCGAGGCCTGCCTCGACGAGCGCCCGCTCGACGACTGCCGGCAGCGTGGCGAGATGCGCGCGGCTCGCGAGCTCCGGCACGACGCCGCCGAATACCTGATGAATGTCCTGCGACAGGATTACCAGGCTCGCCAACTCGGGATGGGGGCCGTCGGTCACCAGCACGGCGGCGGACGTCTCGTCGCACGACGTCTCGATGCCGAGGACGACGTCAGCCACGGCTCCCTTTCTTCTTGACGGTGGGCGTCGGCTTGGTGGTCGGCGCCGGCTTGGCGGCCGGCGTCGGCTTGACGGCCGGCGGCTTTAAGGCCCACGGAGTCCGGGACGGCGCGCGCGGTGATCCCGGGGAGCGCGCCGACGCTGAGGCGCGCGTACGCGTCCGGGCCGGCGTGGCCGACCAGGTGGGCGACCACGCGCAGGCTGTCGCGCGTCAGCGCCGCCACGCGGTGCGCCGGACCTTGCACCTGCACGACCACCCGCTCGCGATCCAGGGTGAACCCGGCGAAACCCGACGCGGCGGTGGTGACGAGCACGCCGGGGAAGCTGCGCTGCATGACGGCCGCCACTTCGCCCGACACCAGCACCTCGGTGGGCACGACCCGGGCGACGCCGAGGCTGCTTGTTTCGATCGCGACGGTGCGGGAGAACGGTCCGGTGTCGCCGGGAATCGAAATCGGATCGGTCACCACCGAGTCGATTCCCGTGAGGCTCTTGGGCGGCCCCACGAGACGGGCGGTACCCGGACGGACCACGACGCCCTGCAGCACGACGTTGGAATCGCCATGCAACGTGATCCGTGGGACGATGCGCACCTCCCGTCGCGAGGCGGAGTCGAGCGCCACGTCCACGTCTCGCGGCGACAGGTCCGCGACCTGGACGTCCACGCCATTCGGAATGGGCACGTCGGACGCCTGAAGCCGGATGTGCCAGAGCGATCCCGAAAACGTGTCGGGGACGGTCTTGGTGATCACCCGCGGGAGCGAGCGCAGCTTCAGCAGCTCGGCCCCTCTGCCGCTCAACAGCACCGAGATGGTCGTGGGTGCCTGCCTGATCGCGCGTCCCGGGGGCGCCGCTACTTCGAGGTCGAGCGCGAACAACTGCGTGATCGGCTGCTGGGCGGCGACGGCGGCGTACAGCATCACCGCGAAGAACAGGGCGGCGAGCTTGACCGGCCAGTTGCGGGTGAACAGCTGGCCCAAATTAGCGGGCATCGAGCAGATGCTTGATCAGAGTCTCATTCACCGGCGAGTCCCACCGTTCCGCACCGATGACCTTCTTGATGATCGTGCCGCTGCGATCGATCACGAAGCTTTCGGGCACACCGGTCGTCTGGAGCGTTTGCTGGATCTTGCCCGACGGGTCGTGCAGAATGTCGAAGCGGAGCCCGAGGTCGTTTACGAATTTCATCACGCCCTCCGGGTCGTCCTTGTCCACGCTCACCGCCACGACACGGAAATCGGGACCGGCGAGGCGCTCGCTGAGTCTCTGCATCGAAGGCATTTCCAGGCGGCACGGGTCGCACCAGGTCGCCCAGATGTTGAGCACGATGACCTTACCGGCATAGTCGGCCAGCGACGCGGGACGGTGCGTGCGCAGGTTCACGGCCTGGAAATCGGGAGCTTTCGACCCGGCTCCGATCAGGTCCATCTGCGGACGGACCTTCAGGACGAGCGCGGCGATGAAAACGAACGTCATCACCGTGCCGGCCAGAAGGCTCCAGCGGCGCTGGCTGGTCATACCGTGACAAGACACCTCCGGCGCAACTCCTCCACCTCCCGGCTCGGGTCCTGGCTTCCGAACACGGCGTTGCCCGCGACGAAGGTGTCGGCGCCGGCCGCGTGGGCGGCGGCGATCGTCTGACGGCTGATCCCCCCATCCACCTCGAGGAACGCGCGCGAGCCCCGGGCGTTCAGCAGCTCACGCGCCCGGCGGATCTTGTCGTTCGAGCCAGGGATGTACGACTGCCCCCCGAACCCGGGGTTCACCGTCATGATCAGCAGCAGGTCGAGGTCTGCGACCACTTCCTCCACCATGGAGAGCGGCGAGCTGGGGTTGAGCGCCAGGCCCGCCATCATCCCGCGGCTCTTCACGTGCGCCAGGTGCCGCTGCGCGTGCGGCGACACCTCCGGATGAAACGTGAATACGGACGCGCCCGCATCGGCGAACCGGTCGATGTATCGCTCGGGCTCGACCACCATCAGGTGCACGTCGAGCGGCTTGTCGGACAGCTTCTTCAGCGCCTCGATCATGTTGGCCCCGAACGTGAGATTCGGGACGAACCGCCCGTCCATCACGTCCACGTGCAGCCAATCGGCGCCGCCGGCGACGAGCAGCTGCACCTGGTCGGCCAGGCGGGTCAAGTCTGCGCTCAGGACACTGGGGGCGATGCGAATGCCATTCGTCATTAGTTAGAGGCTCCGGGCGACGACGATGTCCACGACGGTGCCGGGGGCGGCGAGGGTGCCTGCCGCCGGCGTCTGTGCTACCACTGTACCGGGATTGGCGCCGGCGGTCCGGCGCCGCGTCACACTGCCGAGCTGCAATCCTTCCATCTCGACCCGGGTCCGCGCATCCCCTTGCGACATCCCCAGCAGGTCGGGCACGGGGATCGTGGGCGCGCCGCGGCTGACCACGACCGTGACGGGCGCTCCCGAGGCGAGCACGGTGCCTGCCGGCGGGCGCGTCATCATGGTGACGCCGGGAACGGACGGTGCCTGGACCGACTCCACCTGCGCCGCGCTGAGTCCGGCCGCCGCGATCAGACGCTGCGCCAGCGCGCCTCCCAGTCCCGTCACGTCGGGCACGGGAATCTTGGGTGGTCCGTCGCTCGACACCAGGGTCACGCGCAGCCCGGCAGGAGCGGTGACCCCGGGGGGCGGATCCTGCCAGATGACGTAGCCCTGCGGCGTCGACGGGTCTGGCTCCGAGCCGCCGTCCTGGACCTGCAGGCCCGCCTTGGTGATCGCGCTCGTCGCGTCGGTCAGGCTCAACCCTACGACGCGCGGCACGGCCTCGTGACCATGGAGCAATGGCGCCGGAAAGATCAAAAGGTACGCCGTCAGGTAGCCCGCGAGCACGGCGCTCGCCCCGTACAGTGCCCACCGTTTGGCCGACCCGCCTGCGAACAGGTTGGGCATCGTCCAGCGCCAGTCGGATGAAGGCGGCTCGTGGCGGCGCCAGCGCATCGTCATTCCCCCAGCATCCCATCGAGCGGGGAGGAGGGAACGGCCACTTCGCGGCGCGGCATGCGGCCGGCCAGAAACGCGGCCCGTCCCGCTTCGACCGCGAGGCGCATCGCGTGCGCCATGGCGCTCGGGTCGCGCGCGGCCGCGATCGCCGTGTTCATGAGGATGCCGTCCACGCCCTGCTCCATGGTGAGGCACGCATCGGAGGCGGTGCCGACGCCCGCGTCCACCACGACGGGGACCTGCAACCGCCGCTTGATGAGGCGCACGCTGTACGGGTTGATGAGCCCCAGCCCGCTGCCGATGGGTGAAGCGAGCGGCATGACGGCCGCGACGCCGGCGTCTTCCAGGCGCAGGGCGGTCACCAGGTCCTCGTTGGTGTAGGCGAGCACCTTGAACCCCTCGTGCACCAGCGTCTGCGCCGCCTGCAGCAGCCCCTGCACGTCGGGCAGCAGCGTTTCTTCGTCGCCGATCACTTCGAGTTTGACGAACTCGTTGAATCCCGCTTCCCGCGCCAGGCGGGCGTAGCGCACGGCGTCCGCGGCGGTGTAGCACCCGGCGGTATTCGCGAGCAGAAACACGCGCGCCGGGTCGAGGTGATACAGAACGCCCTCTTCGCTCGCGCGGTCGAGGTTGACCCGCCGTACGGCGACCGTGACGACGTCGGCGCCCGATGCCGCGATTGCCTGCGCCATCGTCTCGTTGTCGCGGTACTTCCCCGTCCCGACCATCAGGCGGGACCGGAACGTGCGTCCGCCGATGGTGAACGGCGTATCCTTGAGGACTTCCAGCGCGGTAGTCATGGCGTCAGCCGCCTCCCACGAAATGCACCAGCTCGATGGCGTCACCGGGTGCCACCCGCACCCCCGCAAGGGCGGGCCGGCGCACGATCGTCCGGTTGTGCTCGACCACGACGGTTCGCGGGTCCAGGTGCAGCGTCTCGAGCAGGTCGAGAAGTGTCCCGTCCCGCACCACCGTCCGTGGCTCGCCGTTCACGATGACGTCAATCGTCTCGCTCATTGACCCAGCTCCCCCTGCAGCCGCCGCGCCACGTCCGGCCCATCCACGCTGTCCCAGAATGCCCTGATCGCCGCCACGCCGTGCACTCCTGCCGCTTTGAGGGGCGCGGCCCGGCCCGGTGTGACACCCCCGATAGCGATCACCGGCAACCCGAGCGCGACGATGGCGCTAAGAGTAGCGGCGTCGACCGGGTCACGCGTCGGATGCGTCGCCGTCGGAAATACCGGTCCCACCAAAAGATAGTCGGCCCCGGCCTGGCGCGCGGCCTCCGCTTCCGCCAGGGTGTGGACCGACTTCCCGATCCACCAGCGGGTGTTCAAACGGCGGGCATCCTCGGGGTCGAGACTCGCGGCGCCCAGCTGGACCCCGCTCGCGCCGCAAGCGAGGGCGATGTCCAGGCGGTCGTTGACGAACAGGCGGGTGGGCGGGTAGGCGGACAGGCGGGTCGCGAGATCAAAATGTTCGGCACCGCTCAACTCGCGTCCGCGCGCGTGCAATGCGAGGTCGGCACCCGCCGCGTTGGCTAAGCCTTCCGCGAGGGTGGCCAGGTCGCTCCGGCGCGCGACGCGCTCGTCGGTGATGGCATGGAGGCGCGGCAGCGGGGGTTTCACTGGAACCGCGCTCCCACCTGTACGCCGCGGCCGCGGACCCATTCGGCGGCGGCCATACGCGATTTTCCTTCCGGCTGTACCTCTTCGACGGTCACACTGCCGTCACGCGCCGCGATCGCCACGTGGCTGTCGGCGCGGAGCACCTGACCCGGCGCTCCGCGCCCCGGGCCCACGGCGGCCCCGAACAGTTTGATCGCATGGCCGTCGAGCTGGGTCCAGGCCCCGGGCCTGGGGTCGAGCCCCCGGATGAGGCGCGCGATGCGCTCCGCGGCTCCTGTCCAATCGATGCGCGCAGTCTCGCGGGTCAGCTTGGGGGCATACGTGGCGCGCGCGTGCTCCTGCGGGCGCGGTTGAACCGCACCCTGCTCGAGCATGATGAGCGCCTCGACCAGCGCTTCGGCACCGATTTCAGACAGGTGCGCCGACAGCTCGCCGCCGGTGATGTCCGGCGGCAGCTCCTCGGGGATGTGATGCAGGATCGGGCCGGAGTCCATCCCAGCCTCCATCTGCATGATGGTGACGCCGGTTCGCTCGAGCCCGTTGATGATCGCCCATTCGATCGGCGCGGCGCCGCGCAGCTCGGGGAGCAGGGATGGATGCAGGTTCACCATCCCCCGGGCGGGCACCGCCAGTATTTCAGGTTTCAGGATGTGGCCGTAGGCGACCACGACGCCGACGTCCGGGGCGAGGTCACGCAGGGCTTGCATGAAGGCCGGGTCGGTGGGGCGCTCGGGTTGCAGGACGGGGACTTCTTCCGTCAGCGCGGCTTCCTTCACCGGCGACGCGACCGCGTGCGAACGGGACCGGCCTTGCGGACGGTCGGGTTGCGTCACGACCGCCAGGACGTCGAAGCCCTCACCGAGGAGGGCTTCGAGCGACGGGACGGCGAATTCCGGAGTACCGAAGAAGACGACGCGCACCTACCGGTCGCCCGCCGGTTCGGGCGTCACCTCCTTGATGTGTCCGGTCATTCCCTTGCGGAGCTTCTTCCACTTTGACAGCAGCAGGGCCCGCTTCACGGCGCTCAGGCGGTCGAGAAAGAGGATCCCGTCGAGGTGATCGATCTCGTGCTGCACGGCGCGGGCTCTGAATCCCGTGACCGTGATGCGATACGGCTGCGCGTCACGGTCCAGCGCCTCCAGCACGATCGTGTGGGGGCGGTCCACGTCGGCGTACACGTCCGGGATCGACAGGCAGCCCTCCTCGGCGCTTTCCATTTCTGTGCCGGCTTCCACGATGCGCGGGTTGATGAGCACGAGGGGCGGACCAAACTCGTCGCCGACGTCCACCACCGCGACGCGCTGCGCGACCCCGACCTGGTTCGCCGCCAGGCCGACTCCCTTGGCGGCCCGCATCGTTTCGAACAGGTCATCCACCAGCTCGCGGACGGCAGCGTCCGTCGGCGCCACCGGCTGGGCGCGCTGCCGCAGCACCGGGGACCCGAGCAGGTGGAGGTTGCGAACGGTCACGCCTGCTTCACCTCGACCGCGGTGGACCGGTTGACGACGTTGGCGACATTGGTCCGCATCACCACGAGGCGGGATTCGCCCGACTTGATCGTCACTTCGGTGTCCTTGAGGTGGATCACCTCACCGATGATGCCGCCGGAGGTCACGATCTGGTCGCCCTTCTGCAGGGAGGCCAGCAGCTTGCGATGGTCCGCCTGCTGTTTCCGCTGGGGCCGGATGAGGAGGAAATAGAAGATGGCGATGAACGCCGCGATCTGAATCGCAAACACATAGACGCCACCGCCGCCGGATTGACCGGAGGGGGCGAAGAGCAGCGCGAGCAATCCGTGCATGTCAGGCGGTTCCCGGTTGAGGATAGCGGCGGCGCCATTCGGCGGCCCACCGCGGGAAGTCCCCCGCGCGGATCGCCGTCCGCATCGCTCCGGCGAGCCGAATCAGGAAACGAACGTTGTGCAGCGACAGGAGCCGCAGGCCCAGCAGCTCCTCGGCCGCAAACAGATGCCGCAGGTAGCCGCGCGAGAACGTCGTACACGTCTCGCAGTCGCACGTTGCATCGAGCGGCCGCGGGTCCTCACGGTGCTCGGCATTGCGGAGGTTGACCGGTCCGTCGGCCGTGAACGCGGAGCCGTTGCGGCCGTTCCGCGTAGGCGCGACGCAATCGAACAAGTCGATCCCGCGCTCCACCGCCGCCACCAGGTCCCCGGGGAACCCCACGCCCATAAGATAACGCGGGAGAACGGGGGGCAGCCGAGGTTCCAGTGTCTCGAGGACGCCCAGCATCACCGCCTTGGGCTCACCCACCGAGAGGCCGCCGACCGCGAGGCCGGTCCAGGGACCGAGGTCGATGGTGCGCTGGAGGGATTCGGTACGGAGATCGAGATGGGAGCCGCCTTGAAGGATGGGCCACAGCGTCTGGCGGTCTTCCCGCCTCAGTTCTTCGTGTCTCTTCGCACACCGATCCAGCCATCGCGCCGTCCGCTCCATCGCGTCGCGTGCGGTCGCGGCATCGGCACCGCCGGCCGGCACGTGGTCGAACGCCATGGCTACGTCGGCACCCAGGGTCCACTGGATTTCTACGGCGCGCTCCGGAGTCAGGGTGCGGTGACTGCCGTCCACGTGGCTCTGGAACTGCACGCCATCTTCCGAGATGCGCCGCGACCCTTCGAGCGAGAACACCTGGAAGCCGCCGGAGTCGGTGAGCAGGGGCCGGTCCCAGGCCATGAAGCGGTGCAGGCCGCCGAGATTGGCGACGACCGTCTCGCCCGGCCGCACGTGCAGGTGATAGGTGTTGGCGAGCACCATGGAGGCCCCGACCGCCTTCAGGTCGGCGGGCGAGAGCGCGCGCACCGTTCCCTGCGTGCCCACCGGCATGAACGCCGGAGTCTCCACTGTGCCGTGAGGCAGGGTGAGCGTGCCGGCGCGGGCGGAGCACCGGAGGTCCGGCTTCTATCGCGAACTCGAACATTCGTTACACGATCACCATCGCATCCCCGTACGAATAGAACCGATATTCTTCCTTTACTGCGTCCCGATATGCCTGCATCACCAGATCGTATCCGCCGAAGGCGCACACCAGCATGAGCAGTGTCGAGCGGGGAAGGTGGAAGTTGGTCAGGATTCTGTCCACCGCGCGAAATGCGTACGGTGGGTAGATGAAGATGTTCGTTTCGCCGGTCCCCGGCCGGATCCGTCCATCCGCGTCGGCCACCGTCTCGAGCGTCCGCACGACCGTGGTACCCACCGCCCACACCCGGCCTCCGGCTTGCCGCCTCGCATTGATCAGCTCAGCGGCGCTGGCACCCACAGCGTACTGCTCGGCATGCATTGCATGCGCCGCCAGGTCCTCGTTCTCCACCGGCTTGAAGGTGCCGGGGCCGACATGGAGGTCGAGCGTCGCGACCGCGGTGCCCGCCGCCTTCACGCGCTCGAGCAGCGCAGGAGTGAAATGCAGCCCCGCCGTCGGTGCCGCCACGCTGCCGTCGTGTTGTGCATAGACCGTCTGATAGCGGTCGCGGTCGTCGGGCCGGGGTGTGCGCCGGATATATGGAGGGAGTGGGACTTCGCCGTAGCGCGCGAGGGCCGCCCGGGCATCGAGCGGCCCGACGAACCGCACCTGTCGCAACCCGCCTCCCTGTACCGCGACGATCTCGATCACGCAGTCCTCACCGATCGTTACGCGGCGCCCCGGCTTCAGCTTCCCGCCGGGATGTCCCATCGCTAGCCACGTGCCGTCGGACAGTTCGCGCACGAGCAGGATCTCCGCCTGAGCGCCGGTATTACCCGTCCCCCTTCCCCCGTCCCTCGTCCCCCTGAGCCTTGCGGGTATGACGCGGGACTCATTCACCACGAGCACGTCCGCGGGCGCCAGGAGATCGAGAATGGAAGGGAAGCGCGTGTGACGGATGGCGCCGCCGGCGCGATCGAGCACGAGGAGGCGGCTGGCCGCGCGGTCGGGCAGGGGATCCTGCGCAATGCGCTCCGGGGGGAGTTTGTAGTCGAAGTCTGAGGTGCGGTGCACTACGTCTCGAAGATCGATGCCTGCTCCGCGCTCTTGGGCGGGGTAAAGCCGAAGTGTCTGTACGCGGCGCTCGTGGCGCAGCGGCCGCGCGGGGTCCGCGAGAGAAAGCCCTGCTGCATGAGGAACGGCTCGTACACCTCTTCCAGCGTGCCCGGGTCTTCTCCAACGGCGGCGGCGATCGTGGTGAGTCCGACGGGTCCACCGTCGAACTGTTCGATGATGCACTTCAGGATCCGGCCGTCCATGTCGTCGAGCCCGAATTCGTCCACGTCGAGCCGCTTCAGCGCCTCCGCGGCGACCGCCGCGGTGATCCTGCCTCCGGCGCGCACCTGGGCGTAGTCACGCACGCGCTTCAGGAGCCGGTTGGCGACGCGCGGGGTGCCGCGGCTCCGCCGCGCCACCTCCGCGATCCCCGCGACGTCGGCCGGCACGTCCAGGATCCCGGCCGAGCGCGCGATGATCTGGGCGAGGTCGTCGGCGGGATAGTACGACAGCCGCTCCACGAGGCCAAACCGCGCCCGCATCGGCGGCGTGAGCAGGCCGAAGCGCGTCGTCGCCCCGATGAGCGTGAACCGCTCGAGCGCCATCGGAATCGTCTGGGCGTGCTGGCCGTCTGCGATGCGCACGTCCACGCGATACTCCTCCATGGCGGGGTAGAGGAATTCCTCCAGCGCGGGACGCAGCCGGTGCACCTCGTCGATGAACAGGATGTCGCCCGCCTTGAGCGACGTGAGCAGGCCGACCAGGTCGCCGGGCCGCTCGAGCACCGGTCCCGAGGTCGTGCGAATGTTCACGCCCATCTCCCGGGCCATGAGCAGCGCCAGCGTCGTCTTGCCGAGGCCCGGCGGGCCGAAGAACAGCGTGTGGTCGAGCGGCTCGTGGCGCTGCTTCGCCGCGTCGATCGCGATCTGGAGGGATTCCTTCACTTTCGCCTGCCCGACGAATTCGTCGAGCCGGGAGGGGCGCAATGCGGCGTCCGCGCTGCGCTCGTCGGCCAGCGGTTCGGGCGTGGTGATTTGCGCCCGGGCGGTCGTCACGCTGCTTTGGTCCCGGTGGGCCGCGCGCGCCACCGCACCGGGCGCGGATCGGCCTCGAGCTCGTGGCGCGCGTGACAGGTGACGCACTCGTCCGACGCCCGGGTGGCGCGATCGGGCACCAGCTTCCGGTTGGTCGAGCCGCAACGCGTGCAGAGCCACTCAGCGGTCGTCGCCATCGTCATCCGTTGGTGAGAAGTTGCAGCGTCCGGCGCACCAGGGTTTCGGCCTCGCCGTCGCCGTCGGTGGCGAGCACCTCGCGCAGCGCCCGTTCGGCCTCGGGCGTGGCGTACCCCAGCCGCTCGAGCGCCTTGAGCGCCGACTCCGCCGCGCCGCCGCCCGCGTACGGAGCGGGCCCGGCCGTCACCTCAAGCTCGCCGAGCTTGTCGGCGAGTTCAAGCGCCAGCCGCTCCGCGGTTTTCTTCCCGATGCCGCTGACGGAGGACAGGAGGGCAATGTTGCGCTCCTTCACGGCGCGGACCCCGCGCTCGAGTCCCAGCGCGGACAGCAACGCGATCGCGATCTTCGGTCCCACCCCGGCAACGCCGATGAGGCGCTGGAAGAACCGCCGCTCCGCCTCGTCGGCGAAACCGTACAGGGCCCATCCGTCCTCGCGCACGACCAGCTCGGTCGCGAGGGTCACCGCTTCACCCGGACCCGGGAGCCCCGCCATCACGCCCAGCGGCACGACGACTTCGTAGCCCACCCCGCCCGGCGTGTGAATCACCACGCGATCGGCATGCTTCGCCGCCAGACGGCCGCTCACGAGCGCGATCATGATCGCAGGATGTGCGTGAGCGCGATCGCCACACCGTCCGCTGCGTCCGCGGGCCTGGGAGCATGTGCCAGCTTGAGCAGCCGGGCGACCATGGCGGCGACCTGCGCCTTCGGAGCGGCGCCGGCGCCGGTGACGGTTTTCTTCACGCGGGCCGGCGAGTACTCGGCGATCTCGAGCCCCGCGGCTTCAGCCGCGAGCAGGATCACCCCGCGAGCGTGCCCGAGGACGAGTGTGGTCCGCACGTTCTTCTGGTAGAACGCCTTTTCGAGCGCCAGCGCCGTCGGTTGGTGGCGGGTGATGAGCTGGGCGATGTGACCGTGCAGTTCGTGGAGCCGGCGGGGGAGGGCGCTCTTGGGGCTGAAGGTGAAGACGCCGCACTCGATCAGCCGGCCCATCGCGGGTGCGCCGTTCCCGGTTTCGATCACGCCGTAGCCGGTGACGGACGTGCCAGGGTCGACCCCCAACACCTTCACGTCACCCCGTCACCGCCGCCATCGCCTCGGCGTCAATGTCGAAGTTGGAGTGGACCTTCGCGACGTCGTCCATCTCTTCCAGGGCCTCGATCAGCTTGAGGAGGCTCGCCGCGTCCTTGCCCTCGACCTTTACGGTGTTCTTCGGAATCAGGGCGATTTCTGCGCTCTGGACCTGGATCTTCTTGGCCTTGAGCGCGTCCTGGACCGCGTGGATCCGCGTGATGGGTGCCGTGATCAGGAAGGAGTCCCCGTCGCGCGTCATGTCGTCCGCCCCGGCGTCGAGCGCCGCCTCCATGGTCGCATCCTCGTCGGCGCGGCCCGCATCGACCATGATCTGCGCCCGGCGGTCGAACATCCAAGCCACCGAGTTGGTGGCGCCCAGGTTGCCGTTCAGCCGCGTGAACACGTGCCGGATCTCGGCGACCGTGCGCGTCGGGTTATCGGTGGTCGCTTCGATCAGGATCGCCGCGCCGCCCGGGCCGTAGCCCTCGTACAATACTTCCTCGTACTGGACCCCTTCGAGCTCACCGGTGCCCTTCTTGATCGCTCGCTCGATGTTTTCGAGCGGCATGTTCTCGGCCTTGGCGGCATCAATGGCGGTGCGCAACCGGGCGTTCCCGGCGGGATCCCCGCCGCCCTGGCGGGCGGCGATCGTGATCTCTCGGATCACCTTGGTGAACGCGGCACCGCGCTTGGCGTCGGTGACCGCCTTTTTGCGCTTGATTTGCTTCCATTTGCTATGACCGGCCATGCGCGGACTCTCGAAAACACGTTCCACGTCTGCACGAGGCATGTTGCCTGACGTTCACGAGCCAACGTGCCGTCGTGCCGTCTAACTTCGCCGTCATACCGTCGTAGCTGTCATCCTCAGACTACAACTTGCCCGGCGTCTTAGCGCCAGCCGCTAGGATACGCGACAATGTTACGCCTCTCGGCATCGCTGATCTTGGCCATCCTGTGCGTGGCGTGCCAACGCGACCGCGCGCCCGAGTCACAGCAGGACCGCGAGTTCGCCGCCAACGTGCTGCACGGCGTGCTCATGTATCCGCAGTCGTCCGTCGTCAACGTGAATCGGGGGTCGGATGCGGCCCAGGTAACGTTCTCCGCCCCGGCACCCGTGTCGGTGGTGGCGACCTGGTACCGCCAGATGCTGCGCCTGAACGGGTGGGACCTGCAGAATGACGCCGTAATGAAGGACGGCAGCGTGGCCATCTTGGCGCTGCAGGGCCAGCGCCCGTTGTGGATCACGCTCAAGTCCAGCGACGGAGGGTCGAGCACCACGTACACCCTCATTGGCACGGAGCTGCCCACCGACTCCGTTCACGACTCCGTCGCGGCTCAGCGATCGGGGTCGAGCACGTCCTCGAACCGCATCCAACGCCGGTAGAAGTAGAAGTCCACGAACCCCGTCGGGCCGTTGCGGTTCTTCGCCACGATCAGCTCGGTCGCGCCGTCCACCCCGCCGCCCGGATGGTACATGTCCTCGCGGAAGATCGACAGCACGACGTCGGCGTGCTGTTTGGTCGCACCCAGGTGACCGAAATCGTCCAGCGTAGGCCGCGGGTTCTCGCGTGTCGCGTCCAGCCGGGGGAGTTGTGAGACCACCACCACCGCCACCTGGCGCTCGAGCGCGAGCGCCTTGAGCCGGCGCAGAATCACCGCCGCGTCTTCGTCCTGGGTCTGCCGCGCTTGACCCGCAGGCGGGGGCACGAGCTGCAGGTAGTCCACGATGACCAGGGCGAGCTGGCGGAGCGAGTCCAGTCGCTCGGCCGTGGTCTCGAAATCGGGTGCAGCGAGGGGGAGCATCGCGAGCGGCAGCCCCCGCAGCCGCACCACCGCGGCCCCGACGCCCGCGCGCGCTTGCTCGTTGAGGGTGGCGGTGCGCAGCTCGTCCACGGCGGCGCGCCCCTCGATGGCGAGCGCGCGCTCCATCAGGCGTCCTTCGTCCATCTCACCCGAAAGGAACGCGACGCCCAGGCCCTGTTGCGCCACGCGCAGGGCGAGGCCGAGCGCCAGCGCCGATTTGCCCGAGCCGATGTCCCCGCCCAGCAGCACCAGATCGCGGCGCCGCAGGCCTCCGCCGAGCAGGATGTCGAGTGAGGGGAATCCCGTCGGCACGGTGTCACCCGTGATTTCTCCGGGGCGCTGTTGATCCACGCGCTCCACGATGGACTCGAGCGACGGGGGTTTCGGAAGGCGGCGGGTCGACATGCGTCTATAAATGTAGGCGTGCAGCCCGGGCGGCACCGGCAACCGCCTCACCGGCTTCCGGACCGAGCACCTCACGGGCTGGCGTCACGAGCTGCAGCAGCACCTGCGCCGCCGCAGCGGGCGTCGCGGGCTCCAGGTGATGCTGCGCTGCCGTGAGCGCGCGTTGCAGCGGCGCCGGCAGGGCCAGCGTCGCGAGCCGGCCAGCCAGGGCCTGTAGCCGGCGCCGGTGGTTGCGGCCCGACACGGGCGCCGGCGGCAGGGTCCCTTCGGCCGCCCGCACCACGAGCCAGAGCGCGAACAGCCCGTCGCGCTTGGGACCGCGGGCGGCTTCGGCAACCAGGGAGATCAGCCGCTCCTCGCACGGCGTGGTAGACCGGATCATGCCACCGCGCGCTCCACGGCACCGGCGACCTCGGCGGGGGCGAGGTCGGCGAGGCAGCGATGGTGGCCGAGCGGGCAGACCGACGTGCCGCTCGCTGAGCAGGGGCGGCATGCCAGCTCGCGTTGCAACACGATCGACCGCGCACGGTAGGGGAAGAATCCGAACTGCTCGACGGTGGGACCGAACAGCGCCACGACCGGTGTCCCCACGCCCGTCGCCATGTGCATCACGCCGGTGTCGCCCGAGACCAGCACCCGGGCGCGCGCGAGCAGCGCGCCGGTTTCCTGCAGCGTGAACTCTCCCGCCGCGCTTTCGGCCATGCCGCCCTCCGCGAGCTGCCGCGCCAGGCCGCGGTCGTCGGGTCCGCCCACGGCAACCGGCACGTACCCGGCGCTCCGCAGCCGCTGCGCCAGCGCGATCCAGTGGGCCAGCGGCCAGCGCTTGGTGGCGTGCGCCGCTCCCGGTGCGAGCGCGGCGAGGGGCGCGGTGCCCAGCTCCCGCTCGGCGAGCCATCGGTCCACCCGGTCCCGCGCCGCGGGGCTCAGAAAGAACTCCGGCGGCAGGCCATCCGGGTGAACATCGAGCGCCCGTGCGGCCGCAAAGTACCGCTCGGCCACCGGAACCGGCCTCCTGAACCAGTCCACCTTGGTGGAGATCAGGACCGAGCGCTCCAGCTTGTGCTTGGGATGTCCCGACCAGCGACAGCGGACGAGCAGCCGCAGCGCGGCACTCCGCAGGCTCGAATGGAGGTCGAGGCCGTGGGTCGGCGCCAGTGCGCGGAGGCGCTGCGCCAGATGGCGTATCGACTCGTCGGGTTCGAGGCTCACCACCTCCGCGACGCCGGGATGCTCGTTCACGAGGGGTGCCATGGATCGCTTGGTGACGAAGATCAGCTTCGCGTCGGGATGGCGCCGGGCGAGCGCCCGAATGAGCGGCGTGGCCAGCAGGATATCGCCGATCGAGCTGAACCGGACCAGGAGAACGCACAGCACGCGGGCAATGTTAGCGTCGCGTTGCCCGCCTTCGCCAGTCGGGTGTTAAGCTTAGGCAACGATGCCGCGTCCCAAGAGTATCCTCTGGGTGGACGATGAGATCGAGGGTCTCGCGGCACACCGCCGCTTCCTCGAGGGGCAGGGCTTTACCGTCGAGCAGGCGGCGCACGGTGACGATGCCCTCGCCCTCCTCCGGCGCCAGCCTTACAGCGTGGTGCTGCTCGACGAGCAAATGCCCGGCCGCCGCGGGCTCGAGCTGCTCGGCGAAATCCGCGCGATCGACCCCGCCATGCCGGTGGTGATGGTCACGCAGAGCGAAGACGACGCTACGATGCGTGAAGCGATCGGGTTCGCCGTCGCGGACTACCTCGTCAAGCCGGTCCATCCCCGCCAGCTGCTGTCCGTGGTGACGCGGTTGCTCGACGGCGACGTGATCCGCCAGCAGCGGATGGCGCGGGACTTCGTGACGCGGTTTCGCGAGCTCGAAGCGCGCCGCGGCGCCACGCTCGGCTGGCGGGAGTGGATCGAGCTTGTGGCCGAGCTGGCCCGGTGGGACGTGCGTCTCTCGGACGCGGGCGTCCCGGGGTTGTCGGACGCGCTGCGCACGCTGCAACAGAGCCTGCGGAAGGATTTCTCGAGTTACATCGAGCGCCAGTATCCCCGCTGGCTGGCGAGTCCGGAGGGTGACCGGCCGCCGCTCTCGGTCGACGTCGGAGCGGAATTTCTCGTGCCGGTGTTGAAGGCGAACGGGCGCGCCCTGCTGATCGTGGTCGACTGCCTGCGGCTCGACCAATGGTATTCCTTGCGCGACCTCCTCGACCCCCTGTTTGAGATCGAGGAGTCCCACTACTTCAGCATCCTTCCCACGGCCACGCCGTTCTCCCGCAACGCGATCTTCAGCGGCTTGTTTCCCATGGAGATCGCCTCCCGCTATCCGGCATGGTGGGGGCACGCGTCGGACGACGAGAGCTTGAACGCGCACGAGAGTGAGCTGCTGACGGAGCAGCTGCAGGAGCTGATGGGGCGGCCGGTGCCGGTGCGGTACGAGAAGCTGTTCAATGCCGCGGACGGCGCGGACCTGCTGCACCGTCTGCCGGCGCATCTCGCGCAGGACGGCGTCACCGCGTTGGTCTTCAACTTCATCGACCAGCTGACGCACGGTCGCTCGGAGAGCGCGATCCTCTTCGAGGTGGCGCGCGACGACGCGGCGCTGCGGGGAGTGACGCGCACCTGGTTTGAACGCTCGCCGATCCTGGCCGCGTTGCGCGAAGCCGAGCGGCGCGGCGTGTCGGTGCTGCTCACCACCGATCACGGATCGATCCATTGCGAGACCCCGGCAACGGTCTACGCCAAACGGGACGCCACGTCCAACCTGCGCTACAAGTTCGGCGAGGATCTGCGGCCCGAGGAATCCGACGCGGCGATCTCGGTGCAGGACCTGAAATCGTTCGGCCTGCCGCCGATGGGCCTGGGCGTCCGGTTGCTGCTCGCTACCGGCGACCGCTTCTTCGTCTACCCGACCAAGCTGCGCGAGTACCAGGCGCGGTACCGCGGCTCGTTCCTGCACGGCGGCGTGAGCCCCGAGGAAGTCATCCTCCCGGTGGCGCTGCTCACGCCGCGCGGCCGCGGCAAGGGATCGAGGGGTACGTCCTGAATGGGCCGCGGCGCCCGTCTCCTCCGGCAGCTCCGTCCCTATTCTCTCCTGTTCGCTGCCAACATCGGGGCCACGCTCGCAGCCGCGCTGCTGGACGGCGTGACGTTCGTGCTCGTGATCCCCTTCCTGCGCACGCTGTTCGGCAGAGAAGCGTTGCCCGTCGATGGCGCGTCGTTCGCCGAGCGGATGCTCGCCTCCGTGGCAGGTCCGTGGATCTCGGGCGCGGCGCCCGGCGTCGCCCTCCGCAACGTTGTGTTCATCCTCGTGGCCGCGCTGGTACTCAAGAACGTATTCGCCTATACCGCGGCGCTGTTCAGCGTCGCGATCCAGGAGGGCGTGGTGCGCGATCTGCGGGTCGCGTTGTTCGAGCACCTCGAGACGCTGCCCCTGAGCTTCTTCCAGCGCACGCGGGGCGGGCAGCTGCTCGCACGGCTCATCAACGACACCGACCAGGTCAAGGGCGCGGTGACCGCCGCCCTCGCCTCGCTGCTGCAGAACCTGAGCCTGATCATCGTGTACGTGACGATTCTCGTGAGCCTGTCGTGGCGCCTCACGCTGGTCGCGCTGGTGTGCGCGCCCCTCCTGGCGCTCATCATCCGGCCGATCGTTGGGAAGGTCCGCCGGCGCTCACGCGAGCAGGCGGATGACCGTGGCGAGCTGACGAGCATGGTCAGCGAGCTGGTGGGGTCGATCAAGCTGGTGCGCGCCTACGTCGCCGAAGCCTTCGAGGCGGACCGCTTCCGGCGGCTCGCCAACCGCTATCGCAGGGGCGTGATGCGCGCACAGCGTTACGCGCAGCTCACGAGCCCGGTGAGCGAGATATTCGCCGGCCTCGTCGTCGTGGTGGTGTTCTCGATCGGGACGAAGCTCGCGCTCGGCCCTGCCGCGGTGCTCCGGCCCGAGGTGCTGATCGCGTTCGTGGCGGTGGCGCTGCGGCTCATGTCACCGGTGAAATCGGCCGCCAACTATCCCACCGTCATGGCGGGAGCGCTGGCGGCGGCGGACCGCGTGTTCGAGGTCCTCGAGCTGGCGGATGACGAGCGCGACCGTCCGGGTGAAGGGCCGGCGCGCTTCGAGCACCGGATCGAGTACCGGGGGGTGTCGTTCTCCTACAACGGCGATGCCCCGGCGCTCCAGGACATCGACCTGGACATGCGCCGTGGGCAAGTGGTGGCCGTCGTCGGGCCATCCGGGGCCGGCAAGACCACGCTGGTGGATCTGCTGCCCCGCTTCTACGAGCCTGGAGGTGGCGCCATTCTGGTGGACGGCGTCCCCATCACCCAGTTCACCCGGAAGAGCCTGCGCGGCCTCATGGGCATCGTCTCGCAGGAGACGATCCTCCTCAACGCGTCGGTGTTCGCCAACATCGCGTACGGCCGGAGCGACTTCACGCCGGCGCAGGTCGAAGCCGCCGCCCAGGCGGCGAACGCGCACGACTTCATCCGGCAGCTCCCCAACGGTTACGAGACGATCCTGGGCGAGCGTGGCACGCGGCTTTCGGGTGGCGAGCGGCAGCGCATCGCGATTGCGCGGGCGCTGCTGCGCGACCCCCCGATCCTTATTCTCGACGAGGCCACGAGCGCGCTCGACACGGAGTCGGAACGTCTGGTGCAGGAGGCGATCGACCGACTGATGGCGCACCGCACGGTGCTGGTGATCGCCCACCGCCTGGCGACCGTGCGCCATGCCGATTTGATCGTCGTGCTGGCCGACGGCCGGATCGTCGAGCGCGGCAACCACGAGGCCCTGTTCGCGGCGGGGGGTCTCTACCGCCGGTTCTACGACATGCAGTTCCAGGTCTGACCATGTTGTCGGGCTTCACGATCGTCCGGAACGCCGTCCGTCTCGAGTACCCGATCGTGCCCGCCGTGCGCTCGATTCTCGAGCTGTGCGACGAGGTGGTGGTCAACGTCGGGAAATCGGACGACGGCACCCGCGACCTGATCACCGGGATCGGCGACCCGCGGGTGCGCATCCTCGACACGGTGTGGGATTTTTCCCGCGGCAGCGAAGCCCTCTCGGTCGAGACCAATCGCGCGATGGCGGCATGTCGTGGGGATTGGGGCGTGTACATCCAGGCGGACGAGGTGCTGCACGAGACTGGTGTGCCCGTCCTGCGAGACGCCGTGCGCGCGGCGGATGGCGATCCGCGAGTGGAGGGGTTGCTCGTGGACTATGTCCACTTCTACGGCGACTTCGACACCGTCGCCACCGACCGGCACTGGTACCGCCGCGAGGTCCGCGTCGTCCCGCTGGGCCGGGACATCCGGTCGTATTGGGACGCGCAGGGGTTCCGGGCCGGCGGCGACCGCCGTCCGAGGGCGCGGGTCACCGGCGCCCGCATGTTCCACTATGGCTGGGCGCGGCCACCCCGTTCGAGGATCGAGAAGCTCGTGGCGGCGCAGGAGATTTTCACGGAGGCCGCTGACCGGCTGGAAGCGCGCGCCGCCCAGCCGGCGCTCGAGTGGGGGCCGTTGCTGCGCCGCTTCACCGGGGCCCACCCGCGCGCTGCGGAAGAGTGGATCGCGGCGCGCCAAGCCGGGACATCCGGGACCTCTGTCGGGCCGCGCCGCTTCCGGCTCAACCACGTGCGCCTCTACCTCTCCGATTGGATCGAGCGACTGACCGGCGCCCGCCTGTTCGAATACCGCAACTACGTCGAGATATGACCCCCCCCCGCCCGTTCGCCGGGCTGCGGGTGGTTCTGGTGGCGGCGTTCAACCGCCGCTATCACCGCAGCGGCCTCGCCCTCGCCGCCGCCCTTGGCGCGCTCGGATGTGAAGTGCAACGCTGCGAAGAGCGCCTCACCGGGTGGAACGCGATCGTGCGCCGGCCGCTGCGGGCGCGTCTGGCGGCCCTGTTGGCGCGGGGCCCGGTAGACGTCGTGCTGGTCTTCAAGGGCGCCGGGCTCGATCCCGCGGACATTGCGACGTTGCGGCGCGACACCCGGGCGCGCTGGGTCAACTGGTTTCCCGATGATCCCCACGCGCTGGTCCTCTCGACCAAGCTCGCGCCGGCGTACGACTGCTTCTTCACCCATGACTCCGCGAGCCTCGACCGCTACGCCCGAGTGGGGGTGCGCGCCCACTATCTCGCGTTTGGCTGCGACCCGGAGTTCCTGCGACCCGTGAACCCGGGCGCGCGCTGGCGCGCCGCGCTGGCGTTCGTGGGCACCCGGGACCCGCAGCGCGAGCGCGTGCTCCACGCGGTCGCCGATCAGGGCCTGGCGCTGTGGGGCCCGGGGTGGCCGAACGGGCCGGTGTACGGTGACGACCTGGTGTACGCGCTCGCGGGCGCGACGGTGGGCATCAATGTTCATCAGCAGTTCGGCGACGGAGCCGACCCCGCGCGCTACGGCACGGGCGCGAACATGCGGGTGTTCGAGCTTGCGGCCGTCGGTACCCCCCAGCTCTCGGACGCCAAATCGGACATCGCGCGTCACTTTGCGCCGGGACGTGAGATCGCGCTCTACACGAGCCCGGCGGAGCTGCGGGACCAGGCGCGCGCCCTGCTCGCCGACGCCTCGCTGCGGCGCTCGCTCGCCGCCGCCGCGCGCGAGCGCGCGCTGCGGGAGCACACCTGGGCGCACCGCTTGGCGGAGCTGCTCACGGTGACGTTGCGGTAGGCGCGTGGGGCGTGACCCGCCCCGGTGGGAGCGACCCGGTGTCGAGCAGGCTGCGATACATCCGCAGGTATTCCTCCGCCATCACCAGGTGACTGAAGTATTGCTCCGCGTACGCGCGACAGGCGGCGGGATCGCGCGTGTGAATCGTGTGCACCGCGGCAATCAGCTCGTCCACCGTATCACACAGCGCGCCCACCGACGGGCTCACGACTTCGGGCAGCGCTCCCCAATGGGTGCCGAGCACCGGAGTCCCCGAGAACAGCGCCTCGATCGTGGTGAGCCCGAACGGCTCCGGCCAGAGCGCCGGCATCCACAGGCAGCGCGCCCCCGCCAGCAGCTCCGCCTTACGGCGTCCGTCCACCTCGCCCACGAATCGGATGTTTCGCCGCAGACTCGGACGCCAGCCGCCGGCCAGTAACAAGCGCCGTCCCGTGCGTTTCGCCGCTTCGATCGCCCAGCCGTATCCCTTGGCGCGGTGCAACCGTCCCAGGAACAGGTCGTAGTCCAGTTTCTTGGACTGGAACACAAAGTCGGCCGGATCGAGGCCGTTGTAGACGAAGACCTCGCGCCCCGAGCGGCGCGCGTGGTCCCGCGACACAAAGATGTTGTTGGGCGGGACCGGAGCGCCGGCGCGCAGATTCCCCTCCAGGGTCTGCACGAACGGATGCGAGGGCGAGCGCTTCAATGGATAGAAGGCGTGCAGCATGTCCACGCCCGGCGGCAGGAGGGTCGCGAGATCGATCTCCGAGCCGGTGAGGGTCGGGATCGGTACCTCCACGACCTTGGCCTCGCGGACCCGCGTCCCCGGAGCCGCGACGAGCGTCACGCGATGGCCCAGTGCGGCGAGCGCGCGCACCATCGCCACCACGACGCGTTCGGTGCCGCCATAGCCTTTGACGGGGAGGCGGTAGTGTGAAAACACGGCGATGTGCATCGGTCAGGCGGCGGCGCGCGGGAGACAGAACACGTCGAACACGTTCCACCGCATCAAATTCTCCGCGGTGATCCGCTCACCCATGTAGTTCTCGTTGCTCTCCATGCGGTGCACGTCGTACTCGAGGCGGGTGAGAAATTCGAACAGCTTGCGCCGATACGCCGGGTCGGACTTCCGGAGACTGAACATTTCTACCTGGAGAAAGGGTCGCTGCGCTCGGACCAAGGGCTCGAGGGTTTCGAGCACCGCCAGGTCGAACCCTTCCGTGTCGATCTTGATGAAGCGCAGCCGCGGAATGAGGTCGGGATGATGGCGGGCGAGGAACTCCTGCACGTTGCGGCCTTCGACCTGCACCTTGAACGCGCTGCCGTGCAGCCACTTGCTCATGCCTTCGTGGAACCCGCCGTTGCAATAGCCTTCTTCCCCATACTGGAACTCGTACCGCCCGTCGGCGCGCATGGCGGCGAACATCAGGGGGATGATGGTGGTCTTGGCCGGGTTGAGACCGGCGTTCTGCTCCAGTACGGGAAACACGTACGGGTTGGGCTCGAGGGCCAACACGACTCCCGCCGGTCCGACCGCGAGCGCGATGGGAATCGAGGTGTCGCCGGCGTGGGCCCCGATGTCGATCGCGACGTCGCCGGGGCGCAGAAAGCGGCGCAATTGATCGACGACCGCCTGCAGCTGAGCGGGCGCCACCCGATAGGCTCCCGGGTGAGCCCACCGGGCGACGTCGAGCCGGCCTTCGCGGGGAAGGTCGTGCGCCTCGATCACGAACCCATACGTCTTCGGTTTGGGTTTGAGGCCGAGCAGGTAAATGAATTCTTTGGCCTTCACCGGATCAAAGGAACTGCAAGCGTTGCTCCGCGGCAACCGTGCCGGTAGGATTCGGCACAATGACGACGCTGCTTCTCGCGCAGGACTTTCCGCCCATGGGCGGGGGCATTGCCCGCCTGCACGGTGAGCTGGCCCGCCGCTATCCCCGCGGTGAGTTGATCGTTTCCACGCCGGCGGATTCCGATGCCCAGGAAGTGGACGGTACGTTCAACGCCGTGGTCGATCGTCTGGCGATCGGCCGCCGCACGGCCAAGACGGTCCCGGGACTGTTGCTCTGGTCGCGCCGCGCGACGAGCCTCGCCCGGCAACACAACGTCCGCTTCGTGCACTGCGCCAATGTCAAACCGGCCGGATACGCGGCCCGCTGGACCTACGAACGCCTCCGCGTCCCCTACAGCCTCTTCCTGTACGGCGCCGACCTGCTCAGCGAGCAGCACAAAATCCGTTCCGCATTCAAACGGCGGACGGCGCGGGCGATCTTCGGCGGCGCCGCTGTGTTGATCGCGATCAGCGAGTGGACGCGTGAGCTCGCGCTCGCAGTGCTGGGGGAGCTCGGTCTCGACGCCCACAGCGGGCGGCTGCGTGTGGTCCACCTTGGCACCGACCCCGAGCGGTTCCGCCCCGGTCTGGACCCGACGGAGCTGCGCAATCGGTTCGAGCTCGAGGACGGCGGCGTGCGCTGGCTGCTGACGGTGGCGCGGCTCGAGCCGCACAAGGGCGTGGACATGGTGCTGCGCGCGCTGCCGGCGATTGTGGCTCTTGCTCCCGACGTGCACTACGCGGTGGCGGGGAAGGGACCCGAACGCGACAAGCTCAAGAAGCTGGCCCACAAGCTCGGCGTGGCGGACCGCGTGCGCTTTCTGGGCGAGGTAAGCGAACGCGACCTGCCTGCCCTCTATAATCTCGCGTCGGTCTATGTCGGTGCCTCACGCCGTGCCGAGCGTCTGGGCGTCGAGGGGTTCGGGATTTCCCTGGTCGAGGCCTCAGCGTGCGGGCTGCCGGTGGTGGCGGGGAGATCGGGCGGGATTCCAGATGCGGTGCGAGATGGCGAGACCGGGTTTCTCATTCCACCTGAGGATCCCGCGGCCATCGCCGAGGTGGTCGGCCGGCTGCTTTCGGATGCGGCGCTCGCGGCCCGAGTCGGGGCTGCGGGACGGCGCGCGGTCGAGACGTACTACAACTGGGAACGCGTGGTGCGGGATCTGCGCGCGATCGAAGACGAGTTGTCCTGACTCGGGCGTGTGCCCTCCTCACCGCAGGGAACGGGACGAAGCAGAGGTTGCATGGCAGCAGTCAGCGTCGCTGACGTTACCGCCGACCCGGCGGGCCGCGAGGCCTTTCACGCCGTGGCCGACGGAATCTATGCCGATCAGATGGTGGGGACCGCTCCGGTGCGCGCGTCGGTCGAGCGGAACCTGAGCCGCGCCGCGTACCAGCCGGGTCAGCGCCTCTTTGTCGCGCTCGAGCGCGGCGAGCCAATCGGGCGCGTGGTGGCCCGTCTCTCACCGCAGCTACGCGCCGACAACGGCACGCCGTACGGCATTCTCGGATTCTTCGAAGCAATCCAGCACCAGGATGCTGCCGCAGCGCTCTTCCGCCAGGCCATCGCGTGGCTACACGAGCAGGGCGCCGAGCGAATCGTGGGACCCATGGATGGAGACACCTGGCATCGGTACCGCGTGAACGCGGGGCCATTCGTGCGTCCGCCATTTCCGTTGGAGCCCTGGAATCCGCCGTACTACCAGGAGCTGTGGGAGCGATCCGGCTTTCGACGTCTCGAGTCGTACAGCTCGAAGTGGATCGACGATGTGGCGGTGCTGCTGCCGAATCTGGCATCGGGCGTCCAGCGCAGCGCCTCGCGAGGCGTGCGGGTTCGCGGGTTGGACCGGAGTCGGCTTCGTCACGAGCTCGAAGTGGTGCACGACATTTCTTCCGAGATCTTTCGCGAGGCCGTTCTGTACTCACCGATTCCGCGCGAGGAGTTTCTCGCGTTGTACTCGGGGCTAGAGCGGTTGCTCGACCCGGAGCTCGTCGTGTTCGCGACGGCGCCGGACGGCAGCGAGGTCGGCTTTGTGTTCGCCTACGCCGATCCCCACCTGCCGGCGGTGCACTACAAGACGATCGGCGTCCGCGCCGCATGGCGCCGGGCGGGCGTCGTCGCCGCGCTCTCACACCGCGTGTACTCCAATGCCATAGGGAAAGGCCTGCGTGCGGGGAACCACGCGCTGATGCGGGACGACAATCGCTCGCAGGCGTTGGACGGTGGACACGGAACCGTCTTCCGGCGCTACGTGCTGTATGAGTGGAGTGAAGCGTGACGGCGAACGTAGTGCAACTCTTCTTCGAGGCCGCGGAGCGGCACGAGACGGCGCTCGCCTTCGTGTCGGCGAAAGGAGATGACGTTTGCTTCGGCGATCTCCGGCGGGCGGTCGAGTCGTTCGCCGGCGGGCTCGTCGCGCATGGATTGCAGGCCGGAGAGCGCGCGGTGTTCATGCTCCCGATGTCGCCGCAGCTCTACGTCGCGGTGCTTGGCACGCTCGCGGCGGGCGGCGTCGCCGTCTTCGTGGATCCGTGGGTCTCATTGCGTCAGATCGCCCGACAGGCCGGCGCCGCGGCGCCGGCGCTGTTCGTCGGGACGCCGCGAGCCCATTTGTTGCGGTTGTTTGCGCCCGAGCTCCGCCGCGTACGTCTGGCGGTGACGACCGATGGTTTCGGCGCGGGGTTGGCGGGCCGGCTTCGTTTTCGGGATCTTCGGGGACGTGGCACGGCAGCGGATGTCCTGCCCGACGCCCCCGCGCTCATCACCTACACGACGGGTTCGAGCGGCACGCCGAAGGGGGTGAATCGGACGCACGCGATTCTCGCCGCCCAACACCACGTGATTCGCGAGGAGTTCCCGGCTCAGCCCGGCGACGTGGACCTCACCACGTTCCCCATCTTCGCGCTGAGCAACCTCGCGAGCGGCATCACGACGGTGATTCCGCCGGTCAACCTGCGTCGCGTGGCGCACGCCGACCCTCGCCTGGTGCTCGCGCACGTTCGCCGGTTCGGGGTGACGACCGCGGCGGCGTCGCCGCCTCTGTTCGACCTCGTCGCGGCTCACCTGCGCGCCACCGGTGAACCGCCTCCCCCGCTTCGTCGCCTCGTCACGGGAGGCGCTCCCGTGCGCGATGAACAGTTGCGCCAGTGGCGGGAGGCGTTCCCGCGGACGGAGATCGTTGTCGCCTATGGGTCGAGCGAAGCAGAACCGGTGGCGCGCATGACCGCCGAGGAGCGTCTTGGCGCGGGTAGAGGCAAACCGGGCTACTGCGTCGGCACGCCCGTGCGCGCCGTGCGCACACGCGTCGTGCGCATCACGCGGGGCCCGCTGGAACGTCCGGCGGACGCGGCGCCCGGCGCGATCGGCGAGCTGCTGGTCGCGGGGCCGCATGTATGCCGCGACTACGCCGGAGACGAGACCGCGTTCGCTGAGAACAAGGTCAGGGACGGTGAGGGGACGGTGTGGCATCGGATGGGTGATACGGGATACTTCGACGACAGCGGACGCTTCTGGCTGGTCGGTCGCGTGCATTCCACCATCCGCCGGGCCGGCGTGGACCTGCATGCGCAGCTCATCGAGCAGGCGGCGCGGGGCGACGACGCGCGCATCCGGCGGATCGCGGCGCTGGGAATGCCGGATCCCAACCTCGGAGAGCGGGTCGTGGTCGTGATCGAATCGACACGCCACGGATCTTCCCAAGGACGTGGAGGCGCGCCTCGCCGCGAACGGCCCGCTCCGCGTGGACGATCTCATCGTGACGCGCTCCGCGCTGCCCGTCGACCCGCGCCACAACAGCAAGATCGACTACCCGCGCCTGCGACAGATGCTGCAGAACGGAGCGCTCCGATGACGGCCGTGGCGCAACCCGTCGCCCGTACCGATCCGTACCTGACGCGCTTGCGCGCGTACCTGCGCGAGCGCTTTCCACTGTTCGGGCACGTCCTGCTGATCATCAGCTACTTCTCGTCGAACCAGTTTCTCGCCAAGGTGCTCACGCATCCCGACGAACCGATGCGCTACACCGCACGCTCCCTGCTCGGCGCGCTCACGCTGCTGTGCTTTTTCTTCCACCTGCGCGTGTTCGACGAGCACAAGGATTTCGCCGAGGACTCACGCTTTCATCCCCACCGCGTGCTGCAGCGCGGCGTCATCACGCTGGCCGACCTGCGGGTCCTCGCCGGGGTCGCGATCGCGGCGGAATTCGCGCTCGCGCTCGCCGCCGGACCGCAGGCGACCACGGGGCTGGCGATCGCGTTCGTGTTCTCGCTGCTGATGCTCAAGGAGTTTTTCGCCGCCGAGTGGCTGCGCAGGCATTTCCTGGTCTACGCGACGTCGCACATGCTGTTGATGCCGCTGCTCTCGCTTATGGTGTTCAGCTTCACGACGCGGCAGATGCCATGGCAGGCGCCGCTGGTGTTTGCGCTCTACGCGATGGTCGGCTTCTTCGTCACCTTCAACGTGGAGGTATCGCGCAAGATTCGCGCGCCCGAGGACGAGATCGAAGGACTTGATTCGTACTCGAAGATCTTCGGCACCTACGGCGCCGCCTGGATTGTCCTGGGGCTGCGGCTCATCGACACGACGCTTGTCTCGATCGTCGGCTACCTCATTGGCGTGAGCGGCTGGTTCTACGCCGCCGTGGTGGCGCTCTTCCTCGTCACGCTCGGCACCTTCATTCGCTTCCGTCTGCAAACCTCGACGCGCACGGCCAAGGCGTTGGAGCGGAACGCCGGCATATACCTGATTGCCTTCGACCTCACTTTGGCCATCGAATTGATACGGCTGCACGGGTTCGAGCGATGAGCGCCCTGGTCTGGCGGTGCGGTGACTCCAGCAAGGCGGATCCGGCGATCGTGGGAGGCAAGGCCGCGAATCTCGATCGGCTGCGGCGGCTTGGGTGTCGGGTGCCCCCCTTCTATGTGATTACCGCGGCGGCGTTTCACCAGTCGCGATCCCACGCCGCGGGCGAGGCGCTGGCGCCGGCCCTGCGCGACGCGATCGAGCAGGCCCACAGCGACTTCCTGCCGGGCGACCCGTTCGTCGCGGTCCGGTCGTCCGCGGTCGGTGAAGACGCCACCGGTGAGTCGTTCGCCGGCATTCACGAGAGTCTACCTCTACGTGCGAGGACGCGACGCGCTCTATGACGCGATCCGGCGGGTGTGGGCGTCCGCGTTCGCCGAGCGTGCCGTGGCGTACCGGAAGTCGCGTCACCTCCCGCTGGATGGCGTGGAGATGGCGGTGGTTGTGCAGGAGATGATCGACGCCGAGGTGAGTGGCGTGGTGTTCACGGCCGAACCAACCACGGGCGACACCCGCCGCATTGTCATCAGCTCGCTGTACGGGCTGGGCGAAGGGCTGGTGAGCGGCGGTCTCGACGCGGATCTGTTCACCGTCGACAAACAGACGGGGAAGATCGAGCCGGTCGTGGCGGACAAGAGCGAGCGTTTCGTGTTCGATCGCGCGAAGCAGGGGGGTGTGACGCGGGAACCGGTGCCGGCGGACTCCCGAGAGAAGGCGAGCCTCACCGACTCCCAGATCCGGCTGCTGAGCGAGACGGCGCGGCGGATCGAGGAGGCGTACGGAGCGCCCCAGGACATCGAGTTCGCGATCGATCGCGGCGGGGAGCTGGCGATTCTCCAAACGCGCCCGATCACCACCATCGAGGAGTACGGACCAGCGGCGGGGTACGGCCTGCTGTGGGACAACTCAAACATCATCGAGAGTTTCTCGGGCGTGACGTCGCCGCTGACGTTCAGCGTCATCCGGCGTTCCTACGCCACGGTGTATCGCTGCTTCTCCGAAGTGATGGGCATCGCCCCCGGCACGATCCGGCAGAGCGAACCGCTCTATCAGAACATGCTGGGGCTCATCCGCGGGCGCGTCTACTACAACCTGCGGAGCTGGTACCTGTTGCTGCGGCTGTTCCCGGGTTTCGAGTACAACCGGCAGTTCATGGAATCGATGATGGGGGTGAAGGAGTCGTATCAGCCGGAGCGTCCGTCCCCGCCTCGGCGCTGCGGCGGTATTTCGTCGAGCTGCCCGCGCTGCTGCGGCTCCTGGGCCGCTCGACCTGGAACTTCGTCCGCATCCGCGCTCGCGTGTCACGCTTCGAAAAGCATTTCGAGTTGCACTATCGCCGCTGGGCAGCGATGGACTTCGCCGAGCTGCGTCCCCACGAGCTCATGGCGCTGTATGCGGACATCGAACGGGAGATCCTCGAACAGTGGCGCGCGCCGATCATCAACGATCTGTTCGTGATGATGCACTACGGCGTGCTCAAGAAGCTGTGCGCCTCGTGGTGCGGGGACCCGACGCGGGTCGTTGCAGAACGATCTCATTTGTGGCGAGGGCGGCATTCGCAGCACCGAGCCGACGTTCCGCCTGATGGATCTTGCCCGCGACGTGCGCGCCGACCCCGAGCTGGCAGCGCTGTTCGCGAGCGCGCCGCTCGAGCAGATCGGCCGGCTCACCACCACCGACCCGCGATTCAGCACGTTTCGCGCGGCGTTCGCGCACTATCTCGACGAGTACGGCTTTCGCTGCATGAACGAGCTGAAGCTCGAAGAGCCGACGCTGCGCGACCGGCCCGATTTCGCCTACCAGGTGATTCGGAATTACGTGACATCGCAGGGGGGCGCGGATCCTGCCGCGATCACGTCCCGGGAAGCCGGTATCCGCTCCGCCGCGGAAGCGCGAGCCAGAGCGGCGCTGCCGTCCTGGTGGAAGCGGCGCGTGTTTCAGCGCGTGTTGAAGAACGCGCGACTCGGCGTGAAGAACCGCGAGAACATGCGCTTCGCCCGGACGCGCATCTTCGGCCTCGTGCGAGAGCTGGTGCGATCGCTCGGCACCCACCTGGTGCAGGCCGGCGCGCTCGAGCAGCGCGACGACGTGTTCTATCTCACGCTCGACGAGATCTTCGACTTCATCAAGGGCACCGCGGTGACCGCGCGGGTGAGCGATCTGGTGTCGCTCCGGCGCGCCGAGTTTGACGGGTACCGCAGCGCGGCAGCGCCCGAGCCCGACGACCGGTTCGAGACCTTCGGCATGGTGCACAGCCGCAACCGGTTCAAAGGCCGGAGTGCGGCGGCGGTCGTACCGGTGGATGGCGTGCTGCGGGGAATTCCGTGCTCGCCCGGCAAGGTCACCAATCGCGTGAAGGTGATCCTGACGCCGTCCGACGACGCGCAGCTCGCGGGCGAGATCCTCGTCGCCGGCCGGACGGACCCGGGGTGGGTCCCGCTCTATCCGTCCGTATCGGGACTCCTGATCGAGCGGGGAAGCATTCTGTCACACTCCGCCATCGTCGCGCGCGAGATGGGCATTCCCACGATCGTCGGCATCCCCGGCCTCACCACCACCCTCAAGACGGGCCAAACCGTCTCGATGGACGGCTCGACCGGCACGATCGAGATCAGTGGCGCGTGAGGAAACCGAACCCGATGATCCATGGCGGGATCGTGCGCTGGTATTCCAGGAGGGCGACTATCCCAGCGGCCCCGATGGCGACGAGCGCCGGGATCGCGTTACCCAGCCGCGCAGCGGACGGGTAGCGCGCTCTCAGCGCGAGGGCACTGGCGCCCCCCAGCACGGCCACGGCGACCAACGCCACAAGCGACGACGCCGGCGCCGAAACCACTAGACCTGCGGGAATGAGGACGATCGCTGCGCACGCTCCCAACGAGAGCAGGCGCGACCGCGTGCATTGACCGCCTGTGTGGACGACCCCGATCGCCGTCATCGCCGCCACTGCGCCGAGATAGGGAGCGTACCAGAAGTCCACTGCGTCATACGTGTTCGCGATGATGAGGATCGCAAACAACGGCACAATCGCGCGCACGACGGGTCGCACGCCGATTGCTCGACCTGAGAATGGCTCGGTGCGCGCGGTCACGATGGCCACGAGGGCGATCAGCACCGGCAGCGCCCACACCGGCGACCCCAGCGACCACAGACCGTACGTGAAGAGCGTGACGGCAATTGTGGCGCCGACGTTGAGTCCCGGAAAGTGTCGCGCGCCGACCCCGATCACGGTGCAGAGTGCGATGAGGCTGACGTTCTGAAACACGATCTCCTCCACCGGCTTCGCCGTGATCTTGCCCAGAATCACGCACGCGGCGATTGGCACGAAGAGGTTGTCCGCCCCGCGCAGCGATACCGCCTCGAAACCTGTGACGACCACCGCCACCAGGAGCGACGCGAGCACGACGGTCGGGGCGGGGCAGATCGGTCAGCAGGAGCATCGGCAGCTGGATCGCCAGAAACGCGACGACCAGAAAGACCAGCGAGCCCTCGACGCTCTTGCTCTCGTCGTCCACCTCATAGCGAGTGCGCCCGTATTCCCCGCCGACGAGCGCGGCGCCCGCGTCGGCGACGCCCAGGACCAGGAGCGAGCTCAGATAGCGCCAGTAGTCGTCCTCGGCGAGCACGAACACGAGAAACACCGCGAGCGGGTAGTACTCGCTCCCGCGGCTCGACCGCTCGATTGCGCCGACGCTGCGGAGCCACTTGCCGCGCGACGCCGCGAAGAACAGCAGCGAGAGCGAGCCCGTCAGCACAAACGCCACCGCGACGGAGTGCACCAGCAGCGGCAGGAACACGCCGATCGCGCTGCCGCCCAGGTGGACCAGCTTGCGCGTGTGCTCCGGCTTGCCATGCCACGCCCGAGCCCATAGCTCCGCCAGGATGAGCACGATGGCGAGCACCGCGGCAATGAGGGCCGCGCCCGCGAGGTCGTCCCGCCAGGTCACATCACTTCCTCCAGGACGAACGCGCGATAGAAGAATGCGCGGTCGACCGCGAGCAGCGCGTCGGCGCGTGCATCGAGCGATTGCACGCGTGCCACGAACTCCTCCGGCCGGCGTCGCGGGACGAGCATGTTCCAGTACGCGAGACGCGCGTGCGGGCGTGACGACGCGAGCAGGGAGCCGTAGATCGCGGCACAGGTGGGCGGATCGAGATACTCGAAGATGTCCGACAGGTTGAACCCGTCAAAGGGTCCGTGGGTCGCGGCGACCGCTTCCGCGGATCCGCGCACCAGCTCGATGCGGTCCATCCCTGCGCGCAACGCGCCGAAGCGTTCGCGATCCAGGTAGCGCGGCAGCGTCCGGCCGAAGCTGCCGGTGAAAATGAAGTTGAGGTACGGATTCGTGTGCGTGGGCAGCACCGTGAAGGCGTACTCGGCGCGCTGCAGAATCCGGTCGGCGACGCTGCCTTCAACATAGCGAAAGAACTCCGGGTCGCGGCCCAAGAGACCCATGACGCGTCGGCTGAAGAAGACCTTGAACATCAGGCGCCAGCGGAAGTTGTTCCACGTACGATCGTAGAAGGTGCGCCGCTCGGCGAGTGGTTTCTCCGCCAGCAATTGCGCGACGGTCCCACGGGTGTGGAAGAGCGGCACGATCCTCCGCCGGAACGTCGCGAAGTACCGTTCGAACTTCCCCGCGTGTGCGATCCCGTCTTGGATGTCGCGGGGATGCGCGTCCCAAAACCCCCGCGCGCCTGGCGGCAGGGACGGTGCGAGCTTCGCATACGCGTGCGTGCGCTCGGCGCTCGGACGAAGCCCGAGGAACGCGAGCAGGGCGTCGTACTCGAGCTGGCGAATGGCGGCGCGCTTCAATTCGACCATCGCGAGCTGCGCGTCGCTCACGTCGACCGCGACGACGCTGGCGCCGTCAGCGGCGAGCGCGAAGCTGTTATCGCCGCCGGAGGCGATCGAGAGAATACGCTTTCCGGGCCCGGGCTCGAGCGCCTGACAGAGGACGTCCGCATCTTCCCAGCAGTTCGCGTAGCGGACATAATCGAACCGCGCGCGCTGTTCGATGCCGTCGGGCGTCAAGCCGGCTTTGGTCCCGCCCTGCCGAACGTCGCGTGGGCCGCGCTGAACTCCCCCGCGGCGAGCGCACCCGCGATCGACAGCTCGCCCGCGAGCGCGGTGGCGCCGCAAATCTCGGCGAACTTCCTCGCGTGCCCGGCGCCGTAGCAGCCGAGCATCTCCAGGCACTCGCGCGCCGTCGGCAGGTGGGTCCCTCCGCCGACGGTGCCGACCATGACGGTCGGCAGCGTGAGCGAGATATACAGGTCTCCCGCATCGGTGACGTCGAAGCGCAGGAGCCCGACCGCGGCCTCGGAGACGCACGCCACGTCCTGACCACACGCGAGGAAGAGCGCGGTGATGCCGTTGGCAACGTGACCCTGTATGCCGATCGAGCCGCTCTGCAGGCCGCCGAGCAACGCGACTTCCCAGTAGCGCTTGATCTGCTGCGGTGTCGTATGCAGGACCTTCTGCACCAGCGCGGCGGGCACGATCGCTTCGGAGACGACGCGCTTGCCACGCGTCATCTGAAACGCGAGGTGCGTCGCCTTCTTGTCGCCCGAGAGGTTTCCTTCGACGAACCAGCTGACCGGTTTGACCGGCGATCCTTCGATCAGCTGCCGGCAGATCGCTTCCGTCGCCAGCGTCACCATGTTCTGACCCGCTGCGTCTCCCGTCGAGAACTGGAAGAGAATGAAGACTTCCTTGCCGACGAGCGACGGGGTGAGGTCGAGCAGCTTGGCATACCGCGAGCTGCTCTCGACCGCGCGGCCAATGTCGTCGGCGCTGTCGAGCACATGCGCGAGAAAGCGGCCGGACTCGATGGTCGTGTTGAAGACGAATGCCGGTCCGCGCGTGACCGCCTCCGTGAGACACAGCGCGGTGGCGCCCCCGGATTCGCTGATGAGGCGCGCGCCGCGCTGGAAGGACGCGACGAGTGCCCCCTCGGTCGTGGCCAGCGGGACGTAGAAGTCCCCGTGGGCGGCGGAACCGTTGATGCGGAGCGGACCCATGACGCCGACGGGAACTTGCGCGAAGCCGACGAGCGACTCGGTATTCCCGGTGAGGCTTGCCGGATCGATCCCGTCGCCCTCACCGGCGAGGTGATGGACGACGAACCCGCGCGAGCGGAGGAACTCGCGCCGCAGCATCATCGCCTCGCGGCTGTAGTCGTCCTTTGCCGGGATCGACGGCGGCAGCGGATCGGTCGCCGGCAACCGCGGCGCCAGCTGGCCCGCGACCGTGTCGTGGTCGCGGTCGGCGAGGACGCGACTCAGAATCTGTTTTGCGAGGCGATTTGTGGTGGCCATTGGGGCGCGAGCCATACAACATGGCCGTCGCAGAACCCACGCGCTACCCGGTCGCGCCGGCAGCCTCGGGGACGGCAATGGGCCGCGCGCTGATTGCGTAGGTGGGGCAGTGGCGGATCACTCCGCCGTCGATGGGCGACCATACCTGCTCCGGCCGCGTCACAGCTGCTTTCCCATGCGCATCGAGCACGAACAGGCCGGGCGGCGCGTGGACCAGGCAGGCGCCGCAACCGATGCAGCGGTCGCGATCCACGCGCACGATCAGCCGCCGCTTGGGATACACGCCCTCGTCGCCCGGCCCGGGCCAATCGGCCGGGTGCGACAGGGCGGCCATCGCATCCCGGTAACCTTCTTCCACCAGCTCGCGCAGGTCGTCGAAAGAAAACGGGGAGATGTGCTCGACTCTGGGGTGCAGGAAGTAGATCGGGGGTGTGGTCCAGGTCTGCAGCCGTAGCTCCAGCGCCGAATGCATCGCGATCTCGGTGGCGCGCCCAAACACCGCGGCAAACCCTTCGTCCTGCTTGTCCTCGCGCAGCGCGCTCGAGGCCGACACGTCCACCGCGATCACCAGGTCCACGTCGACCGTGCGGGCCGTGCGCACCGGCAAGTTGTCCACCGTGGCACCGTCGAAGTAAAAGCGCCCGCGGATTTCCCGCGGCGGCAGGTATCCCGGCATCGCACAGGACGCGAACACCGCGTCGGCGACGCGGACGTCGTCCAGCCCCGGCTGGCCCCAGAAGACCTGCATACCGGAGTTGATGTCGACCGTGTTGACGGTCAGCGGGCGCTTGAGCTGCCGGAAAGTGACGTCGCCGACCAGCTCGTGGAGCAGCTCGTCCAGCGGCTCGCGGCGGAACAGGGCGGGAGAGCGCATGCGCTTGAACGCCATGTCGCTGTGTGCCACGACGAAGATGTCTTTGCGCCGCAGATTGGTGGCGAGCTCGCGCAACACCTCCGGGCTGCGCCCGGCGGCCCACGCGGCGCCGACGAGGGCGCCGACGCTCGACCCGACCACCCGCGTGGGCTTGAGCCCGCGCTCCGACAGCGCCTCGAGGACGCCGATGTGCGCGAGGCCCTTCATGCCGCCCCCGCCGAGGACGAGGCTGAAGCGCGTCTGCGAGTTCACGTCGTTAGGCCGCTTGCCCGGAAGGTGAGACCTCGGGTAACGTAGTCGTTGCCCATATGCTTGCGCCACTCATGCGGCATTGACTGTGACGGAGATCGCCTACCACCCCACCCGGCTCCGCGCCCTGCGGGACAGCTTTCGCGCCTTGCGGGCCGCTGAATTCCCCTGGACGGCGGACACCGTCTACCTCAACAACGCGTCCCTCGGGCCGCTCCCCGAGCGCACCCGCCAGGTCCTCGATGAGTTCAATTCGAAGCGCACGGCGCCCCATCTCCTTCCCGACCGCGACCTGCAGGCCGGTTTGCACGCCGCGCGCGAGGTGGTCGCGCGGCTGCTGAACGCCGAGACCGGCGAGATCGCGCTGACGACCTGCACGGGATACGGGCTGAACATGGCGGCGCGCGCGCTGCCGCTGAAGCGCGGCGACGTGGTGCTGATCTCCGATCGCGAGTTTCCCCAGAACGTGTACCCCTGGTTGCTCCTCAAGAAACAGGGGATCGAGGTCGAGCTGGCGCCGTGCGGACAGGAAGGCTGGCCGGACGAGGACTATCTGATCGAACGGCTGGCGGACCCACGCGTGCGCGTGCTCGCCATCTCGCTCGTGCAATTCTCCAACGGGTACCGCTGCGATCTCGCGCGGCTCGGCGCCGCGTGCCGGGCCAACGGCAGCTTTCTCGTGGTGGACGCGATCCAGGGCATCGGCAACTCGGTGCTCGATGTGCGCGAGACCCCGGTGGACATCCTCGCTTGCGGCGGCCCCAAGTGGCTGCTCTCGCCCTGGGGCTCGGGGTTCGTGTACGTGCGCAAGGAGCTGGTACGCGTGCTCGAACCCGTCGTCGCGGGCTGGATGGCATTCGAGGGCACCGACGATTCCTCCCACCTCCTCGAGTACAATCCGACGTTCCGCTCCGACGCCCGCCGGTTCGAGATGGCCACGCTGCCCTACCAGGACTTCTGCGGCCTGACGGCGTCGGTCGGGATGATCTGTGATCTGGGCGTGCGCGATATCGCGGAGCACACGCGGGCACTGCACGAGCCGCTGCTCGAATGGGCCGATGCGAACGGCGTGCGCGTCACTTCACCCCGCGACGACGCGCACCGCTCGGCGATCATCTGTCTCGCTCCCGAGCACGCCGCCGAAGCGTATCACGCCATCAAACGCGCCCACATCGTGTGCTCGCTGCGGGAAGGCGCGATCCGGCTATCGCCGCACTTCTTCAATACGGTGGAGGAGATGGAGAAGGTGATTGACGTTTTGGAGGAGACGCTAAGACGGTGAGACGCTACGTCATAAGAGAGCGCGCTCGTACAACGTAGCGTCGTAGCGTCTTGGCGCCTTAGCGTCTTAGCGTCCGTCTCCCGGTGCCGATCTACCCATGCAGCCGCATGCTACGAAAAGCCATCCAAACACAATCCCGCCTATCGCAAGGGGCCGGATGTCGGGCGGCGGCGGGTTGAACAGGGCGGCGACATAGGAGAGGAGCAAGAACAACAGAAATCCCCAAAGACCGAACCTGCCGATGCGGTCACGCGCGCGCGTCGCGCGGAGGTAGATCACCAGCCCCGCGAGCGAAATCAGTCCTTCGACCACGATCGTTCCTAACACCCAATTCCACAGTCCCATGCCCACTTTCGCCCCGCCGGGATAGAGCGGCAGGTCCGGGCGATGGGTCACGAAGTCGAGGACCCAGTGGCTCACGACCAGGAGCACCACGATCGCCGCACCCCGTCCGTAGCCGGTGCGCATTCTATAGAGAGCGCCGAACAGCAGCCCCCATCCAATGAGCGTCGCCAGGCTGTGGGAGAGTGGATAGGAATCGAAATTGAGGACAAGGAAGGGATTGGGGCCGGGCACCACCGTCACGTGCTCCCATCCGAGCAGGAGGAACACGGGCCACAACAGATCGGCGAGGGTGGGTGCGGCGATCAGCGTGCCGAGCGAGGTGCGGGGAGCAATCCGCTTGGCCGCGAGGCCGAGGGCGTAATGACCGATAAACATGGGACCCCTTAGCCCGGGGCGTCAGCCCCGGGCGGCGACGCGAAGCAGAGCGTAATCCTTCTTCCCCTTCCGTAGCAGCAGATTCCGTCCCCGCGATCCAATCCGCCGCGCCGACCTTCCGTGCGACATCCTTCTCCCGTTCCTGATTCACGTAGATCCCGCCCCCTTCGATCGAACGCTTGGCCTCGCCCTTTGATGTCGCGAGCCCCGCGCGCACGACGGCGTCCACGAGTGTCAGGTCTGACGTGCCGTCCACCGCCACCGTGGGGATTTCTTGGGCCAGGACGTCGAAGGTGCTGGGCGCGACGTCCTTCGGGCTGAACTCATCGAACAGGATGGCGCTTGCCGCCACGGCGGCCTCGCACGCCGCCCGGCCGTGCACCAGGTCCGTCACGAACCCGGCGAGCTTCTTCTGCGGCGCGCGCGCGCCCGGGCTCTTGGCGTGCGACTCGATGAGCGCGCTGATCTCGCCCTTCGGCAGGAGCGTGAACAGCTTCAGGTACCGCTCGGCGTCCCGGTCGTCGGTGTTCACCCAGAACTGGTACAGCTTGTACGGCGACGTCAGCGCGGGATCGAGCCAGATCGCCCCCGCCTCGGTCTTCCCGAACTTGGCACCCGACGCCGTGGTCACGAGCGGTGCCACGAGACCGTGGGCCTCGCCGCTCTCGACGCGGCGAATCAGGTCGACCCCCGCGGTGATATTCCCCCATTGATCGCTGCCGCCCACCTGGACGGTGCACCGCTCTTTGCGGAACAGGTGCAGGAAGTCGTAGGCCTGCAGAAGCATGTAGCTGAATTCGGTGTAGGAAATTCCGGCGTCGAGGCGCGCCTGCACCGACTCCTTCTGCAGCATCAGGTTGACGGTGAAGTGCTTCCCGATGTCTCGCAGGAAGGCGACGAGCGATTGCTGCTCCAGCCAGTCGGCGTTGTCCAGGACGAGGGGCCGCGTCGCTTTGGAATCGAAATCGAGCAGCCGGCTCATCTGATCGCGCTGGTGTCGCAGATTCTCGCGGATCTGCTCCCTGGAGAGGAGGGGGCGCTCATTCTTCTTGCCACTCGGGTCGCCGATCATTCCCGTGCCGCCCCCCATCAGCACGACCGGCCGGTGGCCGCCCAGCTGCAGGTGCCGCAGCAGCATGATCGGCATCAGGTTTCCGAGCTGCAGGCTGGGCGCGGTGGGGTCGAAGCCGCAGTAGATGGTACGGGGGCCGCCCGCGAGGTGGGCCTGGACATCGGGCGTGGCTTGGTGCACAAAGCCGCGCCACTCGAGTTCGGCAAACACGTCCGGCATGGCGCGGAATCGTAAGAGCCGGTGGAACCGCTGGCAAGCGCTCGGCTCCCGGACTAGGTTGTAGTCCGATGACCTCCATTCCGGCGCCACTGGCGCCGCGCTTGTTTTCCCCGGCCTGGTGGAAGCAACCCAAGGTCCAAGCACGCCTGTTCGGCGCCGCCCTGCTGGCGCTCGCGTACGGCGTCGGGCTGGGCTACGGCTCCTGGACGCGGGTCTGCGCCGCTGAGCGCTGCCCCAGCATCTCGCGGCTGCTCAGCGGCCCGGGACCCCAGCAGACCTCCAAAGTCTTCGCGGCCGACGGCCGGCTCATGACGGAGGTCGGCCTCGAGCGCCGCACCGTGCTGCGCCTCGCCGAGATCCCGCCGTTCCTCCGGCAATCGTTTATCGCGACCGAGGACAAGCGGTTCTACTCGCATCACGGGATCGACTACCTGCGGATCTTCGGCGCAATCAAGGCCGATCTGTTGTCACTCAGCTGGGCGCAGGGCTTCTCGACCATCACCATGCAGCTCGCTCGAAACATCTTTCCGGAAGAGATCTCCCGCGAGAAAAAGCTCACGCGCAAACTGAAGGAAGCACGCGTCGCGATGGAGATCGAGCACAACTTCTCCAAGGACACGATTCTTCAGCTGTACCTGAACCAGATCGACCTCGGCTCGGGGGCGCACGGCGTCGAGGCGGCGGCGCAGATCTATTTCGGGAAGTCAGCGCGCCAGCTCAACATGGCGGAGGCGGCGACCCTCGCCGCGCTCCCCAAGGCGCCGGCGTTCTACAACCCCCGCACCCACCCCGACCGCGCCGTGCGGCGCCGCAACGCGGTCCTGAGCGTGATGCGGGACCAGGGGTTCGTGACCCCGGAGCAGGCGGAGCTCTGGAAAGCCTACCCGCTGGTCCTGACCGCCAACCGCACCAATTACGGTGACGTGGCCCCGTACTTCGTCGAGTGGCTGCGCCAACAGCTCGACGCGCGCTTCGGGCGCGATTTGTACGAGGGAGGATTGCGGGTCTACACGACGCTCGACCTCGACATGCAGGAGGCCGCGGAGCGCGCGTTGCAGACGCAGCTCGACGCGATCGAGGCGGGTGTGTACTCGAGCGGCAAGGTGCCCGGTCGCGTCAGCTACCACGAGTATCTCGAGGCGGCCAGGGCGTCGGGGGAGGATCACGGCTCCTACACGCCCTACCTCCAGGGCGCCATCGTCGCGATGGATGCCGGGACCGGGTACATCCGCGTCATGGTCGGGGGGCGCGACTACGACGATTCCAAGTTCAACCGGGCGACGCAGGCGGTTCGCCAACCAGGGTCCACGTTCAAGCCGTTCGTCTACGCGGCCGCGGTGCGCGCCGGGCATCCGGTCACTGAGATCGTGGACGATTCACCCCTCAATCCGCCGGTGATCCAGCTCGACAGCACCCTGTGGCAGCCGAAGGACGACGACGACACCACGCTCGGTATGATTCCGATGCGCGAGGCGCTCTACCTGTCCCGCAACCTCGCGACGATCAAACTGGGGATGCAGCTCGGGGAGCAAACGGTGATCGGCGAGGCGCGGCGCTTCGGGATCACCACACCGCTGCGGCCCTATCCGTCCTTGCACATCGGCGCGAACGGCGTCATTCCGCTCGAGATCATCGCGGCCTACACGGGGTTCGCCGGGTTGGGAACGCGCGCGGTCCCGCTGGGCATCCTCCGCGTCGAGGACAACCGCGGCAACATTCTGTGGCAGCCGACGGTGCGCCGCGAGGATGTGATGGACCCGGCGCACGCCTGGATCATGGTTGACGTGATGAAGGATGTGATCCGGCGCGGCACGGCGTACAGCTCCGTGTGGAAGGCCGGGTTCACCATCCCCGCGGCCGGCAAGACGGGGACGACCGACGACTATACCGACGCCTGGTTCATCGGATACACCCCCGAGATCGTCGCGGGGGTATGGATCGGCTACGATCTCCAGCAACGCATCCTCGACCATAACGCCGGGGGTGGGCGCATCGCCGCGCCGGCCTGGACGTCGTTCATGCGCGATGTGTACGACCGGCGCCCGGCACCGGCCGATTGGGTGCGGCCCGATTCGCTGGTGACCCGCGAAGTGGACTGGTCGAACGGCTTCCTCGCCACGCCGTATTGCCCGGGCGATGTGCGCCACTGGGATTGGTTCTATCCCGGGACTGAGCCCACCAAGCTGTGTCCGGTGCACGCGCCCTTCGGGCTGGGCGTCAGCCCGTAGATGTCGATGACAAGGACATTGTTCACGTTCCGGGACGCCGCGAGTGGTCCGCGGCTGAAGCCGCGGCTCGGCGTCTGCCGCTCAAGCGGCGGCGCTACGCCCGTTTACGGGCAGCGGCCGAGCCGCGAGTTTACTCGCGCACTTCGGCACCCCTAAGGCGTGCTGCGGCTCCGGGCCGGCTCGGTCCATCCTGTGACGGCGCCGCCGATTCCCGACGGCGCCGTTCTCGTTGACGACCATGGCATCATTGCCGCGGTCGGCCCCGACCACGCCGTGCCCAGGCCATCGAATGCGGAGTCCCTCGAGTTCCTGGATGGTGCGCTCGTGCCCGGGCTCGTCAACTGCCACACGCATCTCGAGCTCACCCACTTCGCCGGCCAGGTGGAGAGCGCCGACTTCCCGGAATGGATCCGCCAGCTGCGGGCGCTCAAGGACCGGACGGCGCCCGAGGATTTTCGTCGCGGTGCCGAGCAGGGTGTGCGCGACTGCTGGGCGGCGGGCGTGACCTGCGTCGCGGATACCGGGAGCACCGGGGCCGCGATGGAAGCACTGCACGCGCTCGGCGGGCGCGGCATCGTCTATCAGGAGGTCTTCGGTCCCGACCCACTGCAATGCGACACGAGCATGGCCGGGCTCACGGCGGCGGTTGACCGGCTCGGCGCGCTGTCATCCAAGCAGGTCCGCCTCGGCGTTTCGCCACACGCGCCATATACCGTGAGCGAGCCGCTGTATCGAGCCGTCGCCGATTTCGCGCGCCGCGAGAAGTTGCCAATCGCCGTGCACATCGCCGAGTCGCGCGAGGAGACGGAGTTCGTCGGGGAGGGTATGGGTCCGTTCGCCGACGCGCTGCGCGCGCGCGGGATCGCCGTCGAGCCGCACGGACTGCTCTCCTGTCGAATACCTCGTACGACTTAGCGTCTTAGCGTCTTATGACTGTCTATGCATCCATTGTGTCCAAGTGAACCGAGAGGATATTGCTCTTCTGGCTAGCGAGGGCGCCTCCGTGGCTCATTGCCCGCGTTCCAACCGCGCCCACGCCCATGGAGTCGCGCCCCTCGCCGACTTCCGTTCCGCCGGTGTGCGCGTCGGACTCGGCACCGATTCGGTGGTGAGCACCGGGGATGTGAACCTGTGGGAGGATGCGATTGCAGCAGGACTGAACGGTGAAGACGCGCTGCGGATGCTGACCCTCGAAGGGGCGCGGGCGCTGGGGCTCGAATCGCAGATCGGTTCGTTGGAAATCGGGAAACAGGCAGACCTGGCTGTGTTCGCGACGGGCACACCCGCCCTCCCGCCCGCCCGCCTGCCCGCCCTTTTTGTCACGGTCGCCGGCCATGTAGTCCGCAGCTAGATTGGTCTCCCATGAAAACCCAGCGGCACACCGCGCTCCTGAAGATCATCCGCCATACCCGAGTGGCGAGCCAGGAGCAGCTCCGCGAGCTGCTCCGGGCGGAAGGGTTCGACGTCACGCAGGCCACGCTCTCGCGCGATATCCGCGAGCTCGGGCTGGCGAAGGTCGCGGCGCCGGACGGCGGATCGCACTACGCCGCTCCCCCCGAGAGCGGGCAGACGGTGCGCCCCAATCTCGAGCAGCTGCTCCCCACCATGCTCGTCTCGGTTGACGGCGTCGGCCCGCTCCTCGTCGTGAAAACCCCCGCGGGCGCTGCCCAGGCGCTCGGCCTCGCGCTGGACGGCGCGGGATGGGCGGAGGTCATCGGCACGATCGCCGGTGACGACGCAGTGCTTGTGATCACGCGCAGCGAGCGGGCGAGGCGGACGGTGTACGCACGCATTCGGGAGTTGGCTGGGCTCACACCGTAGGCGGTCGGTGGCGGTCCGTGACCGGGCTAGAGCCGCGGTCGGCGTATCTGCGCCCTGAAGCGGCGCACTCCGCCGACCGCCTGACCGCGAATTACTGACCGCCTGACCGCCATCCACCGTTGACACCCATCCCACGCTCTGTATGTTTATGCACACGTTTGCATAAACCTACAGGAGTGTGCCATGGGGCCCTTAGTTGTCCTTGCATATTCTGGTGGACTCGACACGTCGGCGATCGTGCCCTGGCTCAAGGAGCGCTACAACGCCCGGGTACTGTGTTTCGCTGCGGACGTGGGGCAGGGTGGCGGCGAGCTGCACGGGCTGGTCGAGAAGGCCAAGCGGTCCGGAGCGACCGACTGTGTCATCGAAGACCTGCGCGAGGAGTTCGTGCGTGACTTCGTATTCCCGACGCTGCGCGCCGGCGCCGTTTATGCCCGCACCTATCTGCTCGGCACCTCCATGGCGCGCCCGCTCACCGCGGCCCGACAGGTCGCGGTCGCGCAGCGCGTCGGCGCGCAGGCGCTGGCCCACGGCTGCACCGGCAAAGGCAACGACCAGATCCGCTTCGAGCTGACCTACGCGGCGCTCGCTCCCGATTTGCAAGTCATCGCGCCGTGGCGCGAGTGGGAGTTCAGAAGCCGCGAGGATCTCATCAACTATGTGAAGGCGAAAGGCGTCCCGGTTCAGGCGACGGCGGAGAAGTTGTATTCCACCGACCGCAACCTGTGGCACTGCTCGCACGAGGGCGGCATTCTGGAAGATCCCTCGAAGGAAGCGCCCGAGGAAATCTTCGTGATGACCTCGAACCCGCTCTCGGCTCCCGACACGCCCGTCACCGTTGCCATCGGATTCGAGGAGGGCACACCGGTTTCGGTCGATCACGTGCCGCTCGGGCCCGTTGCGCTGCTCGAAACCCTCAACGCCCTGGCGGGTGAGCACGGCGTGGGCCGGGCCGACGTCGTGGAAGACCGCCTGGTCGGCATGAAGTCGCGTGGCGTGTACGAAACACCGGGTGGTACGCTGCTGTATGCCGCCCATCGTGAGCTCGAGCAGATGGTGCTCGACCGCCGCACGCTGCGCCTGAAGGACGAAATCGCGCTGCAATACGCCGACCTCGTCTACGACGGCCGCTGGTGGACCCCCGAGCGGGAAGCACTCGATGCGTTCGTGACCTCCACGCAAAAACACGTGACGGGGACCGTGCGCCTCAAGGTGTACAAGGGCGGGATCACCGTCGCCGGGCGCGACAGCCCGTACGCCTTGTATCAACCCTCGTACGCGACCTTCGGGAAGGACAACGTCTACAACCAGAAGGACGCTGAGGGCTTCATCCACCTGTACGGCCTGGCCATCAAGATCGGCGCCGGGCTCGACGCAGAACGCCAACGGCAGGTCGAGGCGGTCGGGGACTAGATTGAAACAACCGCCGCCAAATCCGACTGAATCAGCACCGCACCAGATGTGGGGCGGGCGGTTTGCCATCGGGCCGAGCGAAGCGCTCGACGCCTTGAATCGCAGCCTCCCCGTGGACCACCGCTTGTGGCCGCAGGACGTCGCGGCGAGCAAGGCGTGGGTCCACGCGCTCGGCCGCGTCGGCGTCATCACACCGGCGGAGGAATCCCAGCTGCTCGAAGGACTCGATCGCGTGGGTGAGCGGCTGGCCGACGGGGCCGCGGTCGGCGCACCGGACGAGGACGTGCACACGCTGGTGGAGCGGCTGCTGTACCAGGAAGTCGGCGCCGTGGCGGGCAAGCTGCACACGGGACGCTCGCGCAACGATCAGGTCGCCACCGATCTCAGGCTGTGGACCCTCGACGCGATCGATCACCTCGACGCCGAGATGGCAGCGCTCGGCCGCACCCTGGTGGCGCGCGCCGCGGAGGGCATGGACGCGCTGCTGCCCGGCTACACGCACGGGCAGCGGGCGCAGCCGGTGCGGTGGGCCTACGTGCTGCTGGCGCATGCCTGGCCGCTGGTGCGCGACCGGCAGCGGCTCGCCGATGCGCGCCGCCGCGTGGCCGAGCTGCCCGCTTGGGTCGGGAGCGGTCGCCGGATCGGGGTTCCCGGTGGACCGCGTCCTCTTGAAGGAAGCCCTGGGGTTCCGCTCGATCAGCGCCAACGCGCTCGACGTCACCGGCGATCGTGATTTCGTCGCCGAGACCCTGTTCGCGCTCACGCTGGTCGGCACCCATCTCTCGCGGCTCGGCGCGGAGCTGGTGCTCTACACCAGCGCCGAGTTCGGCTTCGTGCGCCTCGCCGACGAGTTCAGCACCGGCTCGAGCCTGTTGCCGCAGAAGCGCAACCCGGATGTGTTCGAGCTGGTGCGCGCCAAGTCCGCCCGGCTGCTGGGAGACCTGGTCGCGATGCTTGCCACGCTGAAGGGACTTCCGGCCGGGTACAGCAAGGACCTGCAGGAAGACAAGGCGCTCTTGTTCGATGCGTTCGACACGCTCGCCCTGGTGTTGCCGGCGGTGAGCGGCGCCGATCGCGACGCTGACCATCAATCCGGACCGCATGAAGGACGCGCTCGACGCCTCGCTCCGCGCCACCGATCTGGCGGATCTATTGGTCGAGGGCGGCGTGCCGTTCCGCGAGAGCCATTCGCTCGTGGGCCAGCTGGTACGGGAAGCCGAGCGGACCGGGGTGGCGCTCGACAAGGTGCCGGCGGCCGCGGCGGCGAAGATTCACCCGGCGCTTGCTACTGCCCTGACGAAGCTTGGCACCTGGGAGGACTCGGTCGAGGCGCGGGCGACGCGCGGCGGGTCGTCGCGGAAGTCGGTGGAGGATCAGATTGAGGAACTAAAGAAGGAGTTTGGAGGTCGTCAGGCTTGGTGGAGTACCGCCTCGCCATGCTCGATACCGCCAGCAGCCTCACCCGCCTCACCAGGCCAATGCGTAGTTCTCGAATGTAACGTTCGAGAACAACTCACGCAGCGCGAGCAGCACAGACTGAACGGCTTTCACGCGGTCGCTTTCTCCGTGCGGAAGTCCGGACCCTCGAGCAGCACGTCCAGCTTGTCTATCTCCACCCCCGCCCCCAGCGTCTGGAACGTCGCGCGAGCCATCTCGGCCATCTGCTTCGCGGCAGCGACGTCGCCCTCGCCGGCCAGGAGATGCGCGAGATCCCGCTGGGCGATGGCGACGAGCAGCGGCCGTTCGTGTTGCGTCGCGCGCTCGATGACTGTGCGGAGCATGGCCTCGGCGTCTGCCGTCTGCCCCGCGCAGCGCAGCGCCCCGGCGAGGATCCGAAGGTCTTCGGTCTCGCGGACAGCGTCCTTCAGCTCACGGTGCATCGCGACTGCGCGCTCCGCTTCCTGGATGGCGAGCTCGGGCTCACGTCGCACAATGCGGATCTCCGCCCGCCCCGCCAGCGCCTGGGCCTCGAGCTGGCGATCACCCAGCCGCACGGCCTCGCCCACCGCCGCGTCGGCGGCCTCCATCGCCTGGTCCAACTGCCCCTGCTCGCGGTAGCTGATGGCGAGATTGTGTCGCGATTCAGCCATGCCGCGGTCGTAGTGGGCCTCCTTGTACGCGGCGATCGCCCGGCCGTAGGCGATGACCGCCCGGCGGTAGTCGCCTTGCATGTTGGCGATGATGCCGAGGTTGTTGGCGCACCGGCCGACGGTGGCCATGTCATTGTCCTGCGTCGCCTCTTCCTGCGCCCGCGTGAAGAAGTACGCGGCCTGATCGATGCCGCCGCGCTCCAGCGCGATCGCGCCGCAGACGTTGAGCGCCCGCAGTTCCAGCGTCCGATCGCCCAGTACGCGCGCGCGCAGCTGCGCGACCATGGCCCACTGCTGGCCCACGTCCAGCCGCCCCAGCCGGCTGTGCGCGATGCCGCAGAGCAGGGTCAGCGTGGGGGATTGCTCGAGTTCGTCCTGCGAGCGCCCGTTCAGGTACGCGAGCTCGCGCGCGGCAAATCGCACGGGCGGGGAGGGCTTAGCTACAATTTCAGATGATGCGTAATGTCTACGAGATTCGTGTAACGTTGTCGAGCAAAATCTTACCCTTGCCGCCCGTCTGTAGAGCCGGTTCTCATAAACAGGCGACTGGGTCGATGATCTTCTGGCGTTTGAGAACCTTGGCATAATCCCGATTGACAGCATTTCCTGATCAGGTTTCGCTGCGCATGCCCCCAGTTCTGTCCTTCATGGAGGTTTTTGCGTGGACAAGAAAGTAGTGCGCGATCTTTGAGAAAAGGAACTGAAGGTCATGATGATGTCGCACATGGGCGACTTCAAGGGAGCCATGGCCCTCATGCTCGATTGTTTCGACGATCTGGATGATGCGATGCACTTTTTCGCGCGGCGCGAGCGCGGCACGCTGCTCGATCTGGCGCCGGGTCAGAAGCTGGATCGCTGGGGCACCACGGTCCACTTCGGCCAACGGCTGGATCGCGACCCCGAGTTGCGCGCCGAGATGCATCGCCATCCCCGCTATCTGACCGCGCTGTTGGCACAAGCCGGGCTGCCCATCATCGGCTTCCTGGCACAGGTAAGGGAGGTGCGGTTCGTGGAGGAAGAGCCGGGCCTCCCACTGGCTCCTGCTGCCCGAATGTCACCGCGGCTGTAAATCGCTCGACGGCGGACTGCAGGTAGCACGTTCGTACAATTCCTGCTTGGCGTGCGGCCGACCCCAAGGGGCGGTGAGCGACTGCTCCACCCCGCCGAGCTCGTTGACTACTGAGATGGAACGTATTCACGCTGCCGACGATTATGTGGTGCGTTCAGTGGCCATGAAACGTTTCTCCCGCGATGACGTGCTGAATGATCCGGCCGAAGCCTTCGCAGAGGCCTCGCAGGCGCTATTCGGGAAGCGCCCAGATAGCTCGGCATCCACAAGACGCAGTTGGCGGCGGACACCGATACCATGCTTTACTTCATCCATTTGGCCGATCAC
>CAWJMT010000013.1:0-13988 GCA_963844035.1 uncultured Gemmatimonadales bacterium | reverse complement strand
GATCGCGCGGGCGCTCGATGACTCCGTGGAAAACGTTAGAACCGCCCGAAGGATGACGGCCGCCGAGCTATCGCTCGACGCGCCGGTTGATCGCAGCGATCGGGACGCGGCCACCTTGGGTGAACGGTTTGCCGGACAAGAAGGTGGTGAGATCGAGGAACACACCGACGGCAAGCTGATGCGCGATTTCGTCGACCGCATCTTCCACAAGTACCTGACCCCCCGCGAACGCAAGATCCTCTATCTCTACTACGGTCTCGAAGAAGGCAGCGAGGCGATGACCTTGGAGAAGATCGGCGCCCTGATGGGTGTGACGCGCGAACGTATCCGCCAGATCCGGGAGCGCGCCTTCGAGAAGCTGCGGGAGTCGCCGGATGGCCGGGCACTCAAGGGATTTTGGAGAGCGGCCTAGCCACCCAAGGACGTCTGCGCGTACCAGGGGTCAGGAGCACGTGCTCCTGACCCTTTTGCTTGGCGCCGGCCGGTCCCCCGCTCCTCTCCGGGCCCGGTTACTTTCCTAGCCATGCCCCGTGAGCTTCCGATTTTTCCGCTGCCGCTGGTGTTGTTTCCCGGAGCCCCGCAGGCGTTGCACATCTTCGAGCCCCGCTACCGCCAGATGCTGGCCGATTGCCTCGCGGGTGACCGCCGCTTCGGGATCGTCTACGTCCCGGCCCGGACGGCCGCCGGGGCAGATCCGATGCCGAGCCCGGGCGAAGTCGGTTGCGTGGCGGTGATCCAGGCGAGTCACCCGCTCCCCGACGGGCGGTCCGACATTCTGACCGCCGGCGAGCGACGGTTCCGCCTGCTGCAATGGTGCCCGGACGAACGGCTCTACCGGCGGGCGCTCGTCGAAGAGTTCGACGACGACGCCGCGGCGCCGGACGAGGCAGGCGCGCTGGCCGCCGCCGTGCGCCGCGGGTTTCGCGGTCTGACGGAGGCCCTCGGCACCCTGGCCGGGCACGACGCCGCGATACCGGTCGACCTTCCCGCCGATCCCGCCGCGCTGTCGTTCCGCGTGGCGGCGGCCCTCGAGCTCGAAGCAGCGGCCAAGCAGGCGCTGCTCGCCACCCAGAGCACCACCGCGCGCCTGAGCCAGCTGGTGCGGCTGCTCGAGCCGCTCACCGTCGAAGCGGAGCAGCGCGCCGTGGTGCACGAGCGGGCCGGGCGGAACGGCCGTGGCGGCGCCCGTCCCCACATCGAGCCCGCGACGTGATCGACCGCGCCCTGGTGAACGCACTGGCGCAAATCGTCGGGCCGGCGCACACCCGGACCGCCACCGCCGAGCGGGCCACGTATGCCATGGACGGGCTGACGACCCACACCAGCTTCCCGGGAGTGGTCGTGCTTCCCGGCAGCCGCGACGAGGTCATCGCCATCATTCGGCTGCTCGCGATCCATGGCGTGCCCTTCGTGCCGCGCGGGGCCGGGACCGGGCTGTCGGGCGGCGCGCTCGCGGGCGAGGGCGCGGTGCTGATCGTGCTCACCCGCCTGAATCGCATCCTCACGATCGACCCCGTGAACCGCTTCGCAGTGGTGGAGCCCGGGGTGGTGAACGTCAAACTGTCGGCCGCCGCCGCGCCACACGGCCTGCTGTACGCCCCCGACCCGTCGAGTCAAACCGCGTGCACCATCGGCGGCAACGTGGCGGAGAACGCGGGTGGGCCTCACTGCCTCAAGTACGGGGCGACCGTCAGCAACCTGCTCGCGCTCGAGGTCGTGCTCGCGGACGGGCAGGTGGTTCAACTCGGCAGCCCGGGGGGCGAACCCTGGGGGCCCGACCTGGTCGGCCTGTTCACCGGCTCGGAGGGAAATTTCGGCCTCGCCACGCGCATCGCCGTGCGGCTGCTCCCGGTGCCACGGGCGGTGCGCACGTTGCTCGCGGATTTCAGCTCGCTCCGGACCGCCGGAGCGGCGGTGTCGGCCGTGATCGCGAGCGGTATCGTGCCCGCGGCGCTCGAGATGATGGACCAGTCGTGCATCGGTGCGGTCGAAGACTCGGTGTACGCGGCCGGGTATCCCCGCGACGCGGCCGCGGTCCTGCTCACGGAGCTGGATGGCCGCGACGACGCCGCGGTCCAGGCGGAAGCGGAAAGCGTGCACGCGATCCTCATGGCGCACGGGGCGCGGTCGGTGCGCACCGCGGCGGACGCAGGGGAACGCGCGCGGCTATGGCAGGGACGCAAGAAGGCGTTCGGTGCGATGGGCCGGCTGTCACGCGACCTGGTAGTGCAGGACGCGGTGGTTCCCCGCTCGACCCTGCCCGACGTGCTGGAAATGATCGGTGAGATCGCCGCGCGTTACCGGCTCCGGGTCAGCAACGTATTCCATGCCGGGGACGGCAACCTGCATCCCAACATTTCGTTCGACAGCCGCACCCCCGGCCTCATGGAGCGGGTGGAGGCGGCGAGTGGGGAGATCATGGCAGCGTGTATCGCCGCGGGGGGCACCATCACCGGGGAGCACGGCATCGGACTCGACAAGCTGCGCTACATGCCGCACATCTTCGATGGCGACTCGCTCGCGGCCATGCACGCGGTGCGCCGCGTGTTCGATCCCGCGGAGCGCGTGAACCCCGGCAAGGTGATCCCCGTGCATGCGTGTCGTGAGTGGGCTGGAGTGACCGGAGTGCGGAATTCATGAAGATCGCGGAGCGGGTGCGTGCGCTGCTCGGCGGGGACGCCGTGCTCGAGGATACGGGTACGCCGGACGGCGTGCCGCGGATTGCACCGGCGTCGCCCGACGGCGTCGCGCTGTTGCTGGGCACCGCACGCGCCGAAGGCTGGCGGGTCCGGGTCGAAGGCGCTGGGACGTGGATGCAGGCCGACGCGCCCGCCGACCTCGCCCTTACCACGCGGCGGCTGGATCGTGTCCCCTCGATCCAGCCCCAGGACCTCACGGCGACCGTGGAAGCGGGGATCGGCTGCGACCAGCTGCGCCAGCAGCTGGCGGACCACGGGGTCTGGCTCGCGCTCGATCCGCCCGGGCTGGCGGGCCGCACCCTCGGCTCCGTGATCGCGACGGCGACCGCGGGCCCCCTGCGCCACGGGTTCGGCCCGGTCCGCGACCATCTCCTCGGGGTGACGTTCGTGACCGGCGACGGGCGCCTGATTCAGAGCGGCGGCCGCGTGATGAAGAATGTCGCCGGATACGATCTCACCCGCATGCAGGCGGGCGGGTTCGGGGCCTTCGGCGTGATCGTGCTGGTGCACCTGCGGTTGCGCGCCCTGCCGCGCGTGGACCAGACGCTGATCCTCGAGGGCTCGCGCGAGGATCTGTCGCGGATGGGCGACGACATCAGCGCCGCCGGCCTGACGCTGGCCGCGTTGGAGCTCTTGTCGCCCGCGCTGGCGCGCCGCGAGCGGTGGGCGCTCGCCGTCCGCCTGGCGGGCTCAGCTCCGCTCGTCGCGGCCGAGGAGGCAGGGCTGCGCGCGGCCACGGGTGGGCTGTTCACCGCGCTGCGCGCCGAGGAAGCGCACGCGTTCTGGATGCGCGCCGCGGAAACGTTCGCCACCCGCCCGGTCACGTTCCGGATCGGCGGCCTGCCCGACTCGAGCGACGAGCTCCTCGACCTGGTCCAGCATCAAGTGGGGGATGAGTGGGTGTCGGCGAGCCCGGGAGTCGGCACGCTACGGTGGGCGGGCGATGCGTCGGTCGATCGGTTACGGCGCCTGCGGCGCGCCCTCGCGGTCCTCGAAGTGCCGCTCACCGTCGAACGGGCTCCCTGGCCCCTGCGCCGCGCGGTGGGACACTTCGGTGCCTACCGCGAGGGGGTCGGGCCGCTGGTCGCCGGCCTGCGCAGCACCTTCGATCCGGGCAACTCGCTCGCGGTCGCGATCGAAAGCGATGACCGTGCCGGTTGACGCTGCAGGCACCCCCCCCAAACCGCGGGGGGGATTCGCGGCCCTCGACACCTGCGTGCACTGCGGGTTCTGCCTCCAAGCCTGCCCGACGTTTCTCGCCACGGGCGACGAAGCCGACAGCCCCCGCGGGCGCATCGAGCTGATGCGCGCGCTCGAGCGCGGTCAGCTCGCTCCGGACGATCCGTTCGTGGCCACCCACCTCGATCGCTGCCTGGGGTGCCGCGGTTGCGAGCCCGTGTGCCCGTCCGGCGTGGGCTACGGGCGCGGCCTCGAAGCGGCGCGGGAGATGATCGCTGACGCCCGCCCGCTCCCCTGGCTCGCGCGTGCGGCCTTGAGCGCCTTCACGACACCCGGACTGTCCCGCGTGGTGTACGCACTCGGCCGCATGCTACGCGCGACCGGGATTCCCGGGTGGCTCGCGGGATGGGGATCGCTGCGGTTCGCGATGGGGATGCTCGCGGCGACAAGACCGGCGGGCAGGCGGTCAGGCGGTCAGGCGGTCAAAGCGCGCACAGCATCCGCGACCGCCCGACCGCCCGACCGCCCAACCGTCTTGCTGTTCCGCGGCTGCATCATGGACGGCTACTTCGCCCACGTGCACGCGGCCACGATCCGCACGCTCACGGTGAACGGGTACGATGTGCAGGAGGTGCCCGGGCAGGTGTGTTGCGGGGCGTTGCACGTACACGCGGGGCTCGCCCCGAAGGCACAGGCGCTCATCCGCCGCAACGTCGCGGCGTTTGGGGACGGAGACGCACCCATCGTCGTCAACAGCGCCGGGTGCGGGGCGGCAATGAAGGAGTACGGGCATTTGCTCCCCGCCTCCGGCGGGGAGCAATTCGCCGCGCGGGTCCGCGACGTCTCCGAGCTGCTGGCCGAGCGCGGCCCGGTGCCCGGCGCCCCGCTGGACCTCCGGGTCGCGTACGACCCCCCCTGCCACTTGCTGCACGCGCAGCGCATTGCGGACGCGCCGCTGCGCCTGTTTCAGGCGATTCCGGTCCTGCAGCTGGTCTCGACGCCTGACGCCGACCAATGCTGCGGCAGCGCCGGCCTGTTCACGCTCGTTCAGCCCGAGATGTCACGCGCGGTGCTCGGCCCCAAGCTCGCGTCGCTGCGCGAGGCGGCGCCGCAGGTCGTCGCGACGGGCAACCCCGGGTGTCTGATGCAGCTCGGCGCGGGGCTCGCCGCCGCCGGCATTTCGGCGCGCGCACGCCATCCGGTCGAGCTGTTGGACGAGTCGTATCGCGTAGCGGGGTTCTATGAATGATCCGGGCGGCGCGATCCTGTTCGACTTCAACGGCGTGATCGTGGACGACGAGGAGCAGCACCGCATCACCCTCGAGGCGCTGCTGGCCGACGAAGGAATTGCGCTCACGCGCGCGCAGTACTACGAGGAGTACCTCGGCTGGAACGACCGCATGTCATTCGTCGCCGCGTTCCAGCGCGCCGCCAAGCCGCTCGCAGACCAGCGTCTCGACGCGCTCGTCGCCGAGAAGTCGCGGCGCTACGAGCGACTGATCGCCGAATCGCTCACGCTGGTCCCGGGCGCGGTGGAGTTCGTGTCGCGCGCCGCCGCGGGCTGGCGGCTGGCCATCGTGTCGGGTGCCCTGAGGCGGGAGATCGATCAGGTGCTCGACCGCGCCGGCCTGCGCCGCCATTTCGAGGTCGTCGTCGCCGCGGAAGACGTGGCACGCTGTAAGCCCGACCCCGAAGGCTACCAGGCCGCCCTCGCAGCACTTTCCGCGCGCCGGCCCCTGGCGGTGAGCCGCTCGGTCGCGATCGAGGATTCGTTGCCCGGCCTCGCTGCCGCACGTGCCGCCGGCCTGCGCTGCACGATGCTCAGCACCAGCCACGATCCGGCGACCCTCTCGGAGGCAGACGCGGTGTGGCACTCGTTCACCGGCCACGAACCGGCCGAGCTGTTCGTGTGGTGAAGCTCGGCCCCGACGCCGTGACGCCGGTGCTGTTTACGGCGCTGCAAACGGGAGCCGTGTTCGCGCGCGCCGACGTCGGCGTCCTGACCCTCGCCGGGCCGGGGGCGGCGGCATCGCTGCAGGGCCTGCTGACCAACGACATCGAGAAGCCGGGTGACGGCGCGTTCACCTATGGAGCGATGCTCACCCCCAAGGGCATGATCGTGGTGGACGGCTGGGCTGCGCGGCAGGGTACGACGCTGACCTATACCGTGCCCGCCGACCGGCGGCCGGCTGCGTTCACGATCTTCACGCGCTCGATCCCGCCGCGCCTGGCGCGCACCAGCGACCGGACGGACGAGGTTGTGGTGTTCCGGCTGGCCGGGCCCCAGGTGCTCGCGAAGGCCCAGGCGGCGGGCCTCGCGGTCCCGCCCAGCGCGGGCCGGGTACTGTCCCTGACTCTCGACGCCGCCGAATGCGACGTGGCGCGCGCCAGTGACCAGGCACCGTTCGTCCTGCAGGTCACCGCTCCCGCGGCCGCCGCCGCCGCGGTCGCTCAGCGGCTCTCGGCGGCCGGAGTGCTCGCGGCCGGACCCGTGGCGCTCGAATGCGCGCGGATCCTCGGCGGATGGCCCCAAGTCGGTGCCGAAGTGGACGAGAAGACGATCCCACAGGAGGTCCGGCTGGAGGAGCTGGGTGGTGTGTCGTTCACGAAGGGTTGCTACACCGGGCAGGAGACGGTCTCGCGCCTCCATTTTCGCGGCCACGTGACTCGCCACCTCCGTGGACTGTTGTTCGACGCCGAGCCGGCGGACGGCGTGGGCAGCGTGATCTACCAGGATCGGGACGCGGGCCGGGTGACCAGCGTCGCGTGGATTCCCGAGCAGCGCATATCGGGTGGAGGCCGTTGGATCGGCCTCGCGATGGTGCGCCGGGAGGTGGACGCCGGGATGGTGGTTCGCGCCGCGGGTCGGGACGCCCGCGTGGTGAGCCTTCCCTTCGCGCTGCCCTTCACCGGCCCCGCCTGAGGCACCAACGCAAAGCCCGGGCGCGAGGCCCGGGCGTCGTGCGCGGCAATGGCTGCTGCGCGCCTACAGTTACTTCTTCGAGGTGTCCGCCATCATCGCGCTGGAGGTATCAGGGGCGCCGGCGGTGGCGGGCTGCTCGGCCTTCTTACACGCGGCCATGGCCACGAGGGCCAGGACGAATGCGATGCGCTTCATGCGTGCTCCTTCATCTCATGAAATGGTGAAGGTGACTGCGGTGTCGGGCGCGCCGTAAGCTATCCGGCGCGCCCCGCACGTCAAGCGCCGCCTACTGTTTCACCCCGAGATAGTTGATCAACGCCTCAATCTCCGAATCGCTCAGCTTCATGTTCGGCATCTTGAGGCCCTTCGCCTCGGCCGTCATCGCGATCGCGGTCGAGTCTGAGACGCGCATTGCGTCCGGGTCCTTCAACCACCGCCGCAACCAGCCGCGGTCCCGGCGCTCGGTGACGCCGCCCAGGTCCGGACCCGACTGCTTTCCGCCGGGACGCCGGTGCGGTTCTTCTCCAGCCTTGGCGATGTTATGGCATGCGGCGCACCCCTTGTCCTTATACAGGGTCGCTCCCCGCTCCGCGCTGATCGAATCGGCACTCATGTGCACGTCGGACATCATCGGGTGGGAGGTATCGGCCATCATCATCTGGCTGGACGTGTCGGGCACGGAAGCGGCGGAGGAGGGCTGCTCGCCCTTCTTACACCCGGCCATGGCGAACACGGCAAGGACAAATGCCATGCACTTCATACGGACTCCTTCATCATATTGAAGAGATTGGATCGTTAGAGCTGGGGTCGTAGGGCAACCTATGTGTCGGGTCACCCCTGCTCAATGCCAATTTGGAACTACGTCGAACGATGGAGGCACAACGTTGCGATGACGGATCGTCGCAGTTTTCTGGGTTGGATGGGATTGACGGCGGCAGCCGGAGCACCGGAGGTGCGCTCGCCGCGCGGCGGTGTCGTCACGGTCGACGCGCGCGCGACGCCATTGTACCAGCAACCGGACGGCCGCAACAACCTGCTGCGCGTGACGGTCGCCGGGCTGGACGCGCCCGCCGCCCGCGCGCGGGTGATCGACCGCCGCGGCACCCCGGTGGGAACGGCGGGCCTCCTGCCAACCGGTGCCGGAACGGTGCTCGCGGGCGAAGTGTGGGTGCCCCTCCCCGGTCCATCCGAGTTTCAGATCGAGGTCGAAGTCGCCAAGAAGCGCGTGGCCCGCGCGCGTGTGCGCGTGGTCCCGCCACGCCGCTGGACGCTGTACTGGCTGGCCTCCAATCGCACCGACATCGGCTCGACCGACCTTCAGGAGCGCTGCATCGAGATCCACCGCGCGAACCTCGATGCCGCAGTTGCCCGCCTGACCGCGCACCCCGCATCTCGCTGGACGGCCGAGTGCGCGTACCAGGTGATCTCCTACGTGGAGAATCGGTCCGACCCGGCGGTCGACGGGCTGCTGCAGGCGATTCGCAATGGCAAGGTCGGATTCCAGGCGCTGTTCGCGAACCTGCTCACCGGGTTGCTCGACCACGAGACGTACGCGCGGCTGGTCTGGCCCGCGGGGCGCCTGGCACGCGAGCGCGGGCTCGCCTTTGCCGGCGCGCAGGTCAGCGGCGTCCCGGGGCAGCCGGCCACGTTCCCGAGCCTGCTCGCGGCGAGCGGCGTCCGCTACCTCGCCACGAGCGTGGATCCCGAGCGCGCCGTGCCGTTGCTCGACCCCGACGACGCAGCGCGCTATCACCTCAGCGGGCAGTGGACCACTTACCCCCAGCTCTACTGGTGGGAGGGTCCGGACGGCAGCCGCGTGCTCCATTGGCGCGGCGTGCGCACCGGCAGCGGGCTGCGGTTCGGATTCGACCAGGGAGCCGACGTCATGGCGCGGCGCTTGTCCGACTGGCTGCTGTCTGATCCGGTGCTGCTGTCGCCGGGCTACCCGTACGACGTCGCGTTGCTCCACGGGGCACAGGGGACGAACGCAGTGGTGGACGAGCGGCTGGTGGACAACGTCGAGGAGTTCAACCGGCGCTTCGCCTACCCGAACATCGTGCAGGCGCGGGCCGAGGACTTTTTCCGCGAGGTCGAGCGGCGCTACGGCACCCGCCTCCCGGTGCGGCGCGGTGACACCGGCTGTTATAAGGAAGACGGCGCCGCGTCCACCGCTGCCGAGCTCGCGCTGTTCCGGAGCCTCCAGCTGGCGGCCCGGGCTGCCGACCTGCTCGCGCTGTGGGACGACCGCACCGAGCCGCGCGACGGCGTCGGCGGAGTGCGGGTTCGAGACCGGGCCGCCGAGCGGGGTGACGCCTGGCAAGACCTGCTGCTGTTCGGCGAGCATACCTGGGGCGCACGGACCAGCGTCTCCGACCCCGAGGGCCGGCAGACCGTGGCGCAGTGGCACTACAAGCAACGCTATCTCGACTCGGCCAGCGCGGCGGTCGAGCAGCAGCTCGCCGACGGACTGTTGCGCATCGGAAAAGGCACGGAGAAGGGCATGGGGCGCGTCGTCTTCAACGCATCGAGCTGGACGCGCAGCGACATCGCCCGGGTGCGTCTCGGCGCGGGCAGACGTCTTACCTACGGCGACCGCGAGTTCCCTTCCGTTGATCTTCCCGACGGCTCGGCCCTCGTATTGATGCGGGATGTCCCCGCCCTGGGATATCTCCGGCTCACCGAGAGCGACCGGCCGGCCAGTCTGCCGGTGGATGACGGGGAGACGCTGGACGCCGAGGCGGGTGGGTTTCGCGTCACGCTCGACCCCGGAAGCGGGGCGATCCGCTCGCTCAAGGGCCCGGACGGAAAAGAACGGGTGAACCCGAGCACCTGGTCGGGTCTGAACCAGATCGTGTACGCCGCAGGTGGCGGCCGCAGCGCGCTCTGGACCGAGGCGGGGGGCGAGGGGTTGAACACGCCACCCGAGCTGCGGATCACGCAGAGCACTCTCGTCAAAGCGCGCCGCGAGCGACTCCCGGGGATCGGCGTGCGCCTCGTGACCGAGCGCGCATTGACGGGCTTTCCGTCCGTGACCTCGATAGTGACGCTGTACGACGAGCTCCCCTGGATCGACATCGTGAACCGATTCACCAAGACGGCGACGCTCGAGAAGGAAGCGCTCTACGTCGCGTTTCCGTTCGCCCTCACCAAGCCCACCGTGGAGGTCGAGGTACCGCTCGGCCGGATGACGGTGGAGCAGGATCAACAGCCTGGGAGCGGCCGGGATTGGTACTGTCACACCCACTGGGTGTGGCTGCACGCGGGCACGGAAGGTGTGCTCTGGAGCGGACCCGACACCCCGCTCTTTACGCTCAACGACATTTGCCGCGGAGCGGCGCGCCGGCGGATCGATCCGGACGGGACGCTGTTCGCCTACGTGATGAACAACTACTGGGCGGCGAACTTCGCGGCGCGCCAGGGGGGCGAGCTGCGGTGCCGGTTTCGTCTCTCGCTGCTCGGCACCGGTGGCGACGTAGCGGAGCCGGTGCGCCGCGGCTGGGCAGCGGCCGACCCGCTGTACGTGAGCGCCCCCTTCACGAGCGCGGGCACCGGTCCGCTGATCGGGAAGGACAGCGCTTTGCTGGTGAACGATCCGGGAGCGATGGTGCTCGGCGCCAAACGCGCTGATGACGGGGAGGGCGCGATCGTCAAATTGCTCGACGTGGCGGGCACGTCGCGCCAGGTGGGCGTGTGGCCCGCCGCGTACACCTTTGCCCAGGCGCGCCGGGTGGATCTGGTCGAGCGCAACAGTGGCACACTCAGCATTGCGCCCGACCGGCATGCGACCCTCAACCTCGGGGCCTGGGGGGTAGCGGCGGCGCGACTGTCCACGCCGCCCGGCACCTAGGTCCTAGTCATACGGGGTCGGATACGGCGTCCCCCGCATGGCGCCGCCGGCGGCCTTTTGAGCCGTCGTCGTAAAGAACACCAACTGTGTCCCGTACCCGCGCATCGAGGTGTTTATCGTGGCCGACGTCGCCGGAGGCACGAGAGTCGCCACGCCACTGGTGCTCGCGCAAGCCGCCACGCCCGCGCATAGAATCGCCGTCGCCGACGGCGGAAGCGGATCGCCAGTAGCAACCTGGTAGAGAGCAATCGAATCGATGGTGCCCGCCGGCGGGGTCCAGACGACGTACGTGTACGCGAGCGAACTGGTGTTGAACATCCCCGTGGCTCTGGGGGTCGTGTCGGTCGGGGGGGAACGACCCTTGCGCCCCTTGCCTCTACTGCGAACGTGTCGTACGACCCGCAATCGCAGTAGTCGGGGCCGTGGCATGCGGTCACCACAATGAGAACGGGCAACACGGCGATGGCGAGCGCCACGCCGTCGATCAGTTTTTTCGAGCTTCGTGCGAACATGGCAGTCTCCTTTAGTGACGCTCCTTGCGTTGGTTTCTTGTCACGGATCGCGGACCACGACTCGTGTAGTCCGGGTAACGAGACCATCGTCCCGCACAGGGAAACCTGACACCGGGGAACGCGCGACGGCAACGGGGTTACCTAGGTAGCACCATCGTACGGTTGCCCCTCGTACCCCCGGTGATTAGTGTCGAACCGAATCTCATGACCAACCTCGGGATGCAAGGATTGCGGCGTGCCGCTGTGTGGCCAGCATGGCGTCGCACCGCGCTGGTGACGGCGACGCTCGCCGTGGCGGCGTGCTCGGCCGCCCAGGGCCAGGCGATCCTGGTGCTGCTGTTCGGCGACAAGTTCGCCTCCGAGAAAATGCAGGGCGGGATCAAAGTCGATCTCGCCTGGTCCACCCTCTCAGGGCTGGAAAATGCGGAGCGCCTGCGGTCATTCGCGGTGGGAGGGTTCCTGGAGCTGAAGCTCGGGACCCGTTTCTCGCTGCAACCCGAGTTCACCTTCAAGTTCCCGGCGGGCGCCAAGGGGCTGCCGTTCACTCCGACCGGTGATGCTCACGTCGACAGTGCCTTTGCAGTCGCGAGCGATGTGTCGGTGGCGCGCACGCTTGGGTACGTTACCGTCCCTATCCTGGCCAAGGTAAGTTTCGGTCGCGTGCGGCTCGGGGCTGGGCCGCAACTCGGCTATGTTGTGAAGGCGTTCGACCATTACACCGGCAGTGTGGCGCGGGAGAACGATCTGAGCTACGACGTGGCGTTGTGGTCGCGGGTCAATCGCTGGGACGCGGGAGTCAGCGTGCTGGCGGAGTTCGCGCTCTCGGGAAAACCGGGGCTCCAGAGCCTGCGGCTGCGCGCCAACTGGTACCACGCCTTCACCGACGCGCTCAGCGACGCGCCGGGCACGAACGACATTCTGGCGCTCGGCCTGGGCATCCCCATCGGCGGACCGAAGGCCGCGGCCGCTCAACCATGACACCACATCCGATCCGTCGCTTTCTCGGGCTGCTCCTCGCGGGCGCGGCGCTCGTCCTGCCCGCGTCGCTCCCCGCCCAAGAACCGGACATGAGCTTGAGCCAGCAGGAGCGCGACAGCCTGCTCAAGGACTACGACCAGATCTTCCCGATCTGGGGTCGCAAGGCCATCGAGCGCGGGTTCCAGACGCCGCTGCCGCTCGGCTTCAACGTCGGCTTCTACTCCATGCGGCAGGACATCAAGATCTCGAACCTGGGCCTCGGGTTCAACGCGGAGCCGCAGCCCGTCAGCTTCATCACGTTCGAGGGCGCCAGCGCCCGGCTGGATCTCGTCAATGCACGGATGGATTTGTGGCTGTTTCCGTTCCTCAATGTGTACGGCATGGTGGGCACCGGCAGTGGGACCACTACCGTGAGGATCGCGGAGCCGGTCGCGTTCGAGACCAGAGCGGACTTCGACGGCGCCGTCGGTGGGTTCGGGATCACCGGGGTGTACGGGATGCGGAATTTCTTCGGCGTAGTGGACTTCAACCATCAATGGGGCTTCTCGAGTTTGCTCGACAACCCGGTGCCCGCCAACATCCTCAGTATGAGGCTGGGCCGGAGGGTGCGCTTCGGAGGCCACAAGAACGTGCGCGCCACGGTGTGGCTGGGCACGATGTATCAGGCGCTCGAGAGCGAGACCAACGGCAGCATCAAGCTGTCGGATGTGCTGCCCGCAGGATCAGACAGCCTCTTCAACGGCTACCAGAGTGCCCCCTGGTACATGGACCTGGGCCCAGCCCAGAAAGCGCTGGTGGACGAATTCGTGCAGCGGCTCGGCTCGGGACTCGACACGACTGTCGTGAACTACTCCCTGAACAAATCGCTCGCCGATCCCTGGAACATGCTCTTCGGCGGCACCGTGGACGTGGGGCGCCACTGGGGTGTGCGCTACGAGCTCGGGTTCATCGGGCGCAAGTCCCTGATGGTGATGGGCAACTACCGCATCGCCTTCTGACGAACCGCGCTGTACCGATCCCCTGACCGCCGCGGCGGATCGCTCAATCTTCTACTGTCCCGTGTACATCGTCCCACGCATCGCGCCGCCCGTGGGTTTCTGGGCCGTGGTCGTAAAGAACACCACCTGGGTTGTGTAACGGCGAATCGAGGACTTGATGGATGCGGCCGTCGCCGGCGCTACCACCGTGGCCGTGCCGCTCTGGGCGGAGCACGCCGCGACGCCGGAACAGAGGATCGCCGTAGCCTCATTGGGAAGCGCGAGACCGGCGCCGATCTGGTACAGGGCGATCGAATCGATCATCCCGGGCGGGAGGACCGCGACCGAGTACGAGTAGGCGAACGTGGCGGTGTTGAAGTCGATCAACGCTCTGGCAGACGTGTCGACCGGAGGCCGCACCGGAATGACGTTCGCGCCCCAGGCCACCGCGGTGTAGGAGTCGGTATCAGCCGGGAGGGTTGCGTCGTCACCGCACGCGGCTCCGACCATGAGCGCTGCGCATTTTGCCAAGGCCTTCACTCTTCGCGCGAACAGAATTCCTCCACCGTCGGGGGTTCAAAAGGTCAATCGTTCGGATTCGGGAGCGACAACCTGATACCCGAAGGGGGGCTCTATTGATCCGGAGCCGGAGGTGTCCGACCCCTAGCTACGCCCTCATGGATACTGAAACAGGCGGATAGTGCCGCGCATGGCGCCGCCGGCGGCAAATGGCGCTGCAGCTGTGAAGAAGACCGCTTGCAGACTGTTCGAGCGGAGCAAGGCTCGCAACGTCGCGGCCGCCATCGAGGGCGGTGCTGCCGCAATTCCGCTTCTCGTGGCGCACGCCTCTGCGCCATCGCATAGAACCGCGGT
>CAWJMT010000012.1:0-143510 GCA_963844035.1 uncultured Gemmatimonadales bacterium | reverse complement strand
CTTGAGGGCCGCAATCAACGCCGCCTCGTCCACCACGTCGCCACGGGCCGTGTTGATCAGGAACGCCGTGGGCTTCATGAGGGCGAGCCGCCGCGCGTCCATGAGATGGCGCGTCTCGGGCGTGGCGGGACAATGCAACGACACGAAGTCCGCTTCGCGAATCACGTCCTCGACGCTGGGGCGCGCTTCGAGCGCGAGCTCCGCCATCAGCTCGGGGGGCGGCGGGTACGGATCATGGAACACCACCCGCATCCCGAAGCCCAGCCGGGCGCGGCGCGCCGCCGCGCGCGCGATGCGGCCCATGCCCACCATCCCGAACGTCTTCCCGGAGACCTTCGTCCCGACCATATGGGTCGGCCGCCAGCCGGTCCAGGCGCGGGAGCGCACGTGCCGCTCTCCTTCCCCGGCGCGGCGCGCCACCATCAGCATCAGCATGATCGCGTCGTCCGCCGTGTCGTCGGTGAGCACGTCGGGGGTGTTGGTCACCACCAGGCGGCGCGCTTTCGCCGCCCCGAGATCGATGTGGTTGAACCCGACGCCGTAGTTCGCGAGGATTTTGGCCCGCAGCGGCTCCGCGGACAGGACGTCGGCCGTGAGCTTGTCCGTGACGGTGGGGAGGACGGCGTCGGCGGTGCGCAACGCCTCTTGCAGCTCGGCGGCGCTGAACGGGTGGTCGTCGCGGTTCAGCTGCGCGTCGAACTCGCGCGCCAGCTGTTCTTCCACTGCCGCCGGCAGCTGCCGGGTCACGACGACCCGCGGCCGTCCGCTCACTGCGGGACCATCACCCGCCGCGAAGGCTTGCGCGCCAACACCGCCGCCATGGTGGTCCCGAGCTCCGCCGGACTTGGCGCGACGACCAGACCGGCCGAGCGCATGATCTGCGCCTTCTCAGCGGCCGTGTCGCCGAATGCCGAGATGATCGCTCCGGCGTGTCCCATCCGGCGCCCTTTGGGAGCCGTGAGGCCGGCGACGTATCCGACGACCGGCTTCGTCATGTTCTCCTTCACGAACAACGCGGCGTCGGCTTCCTGCGGCCCGCCGATCTCGCCGATCATCATGACCGCTTCGGTCTCGGGGTCCTGCTCGAACAACGCCAGCATGTCCAGGAACGAGGTGCCGTTGATCGGGTCGCCCCCGATGCCGACGCTCGTGGTGATCCCGATGCCGAGCAGGCGCATCTGCGCCGCCGCCTCGTACCCCAACGTCCCCGAGCGTGCCACGACACCCACGGGACCGCGCGTGTAGATGTGCCCGGGCATGATCCCCATCATCGCCTTGCCGGCGCTGATGACACCCGCCCCGTTGGGACCGACCATCCGCGTGCGGCGCTCCTTGGGGTAGCGCCACAGGTAGCGCTTCACGGTCATCATGTCCTGCGCCGGCACGCCATCGGTGATCGTGACGATCAGGCGGATCCCTGCGTCAGCCGCTTCCATGATCGCGTCGGCGCAGAACGGCGCCGGCACCAGGATCAGGCTCGCGGTCGCACCGGTGGCGGCGACGGCTTCCTTCACCGTGTCATAAACCGGCTTCCCCAGATGCGTGGCGCCACCCTTTCCCGGCGTGACCCCGCCCACGACATTCGTCCCGTACGCGATCATTTCCTTCGCGTGGAACGTCCCCTTGTCACCCGTGAAGCCCTGGACGATGACGCGCGTCTTCTCGTCGAGCAGAATGCTCATGCGGCCCTCGCCCGGTCGCGCGCCGCGACCACCCGCTCCGCCGCCTCGGCGAGCGAGTCGGCAGTGATGATCGGCAGGCCGCTGTCGCGCAGGATGCGCTGGCCTTCTTCGACGTTCGTTCCCGCGAGCCGCACCACGAGCGGCACGGGGATCTGGACCTCCTTGACGGCCTGGACCACGCCTTGCGCGACCCAGTCGCACCGGTTGATCCCCGCGAACACGTTGACGAGAATCGCTTTGACGTTCTTGTCCGACAGGACCAGGCGGAACGCCACGGCCACCCGCGCCGGCGACGCTCCGCCGCCGATGTCGAGGAAGTTGGCCGGCTCCCCACCCGCGTGTTTGATCATGTCCATCGTCGCCATGGCCAGCCCGGCTCCGTTGATGATGCACCCGATGTCGCCTTCCAGCCCCACATAGCTCAGGCCGTGCTCGGCGGCTTCGGCCTCCCGGGGATCCTCCTGCGCATGGTCGCGCAGCTCCGCCACGTTGGGACGCCGGAACAGGGCATTGTCGTCGAAGCTCATCTTGACGTCGAGCACCAGAATCTGGCCCTCCTTGGTCACCACGAGCGGATTGACCTCCACCATCGTCGCGTCGAGGTCACGGAAGGCACGGTACGCGCCTTGAATCGTGGTCACGGTCTGGCTGACCAGGCCCGCGGGAATCCCCAGGCCGTACGCCAGCTCGCGCGCCTGGAACGCCTGCATGCCGACCGCCGGCTCCACCACCTCGCGCAGAATCGCGTCGGGTTCGCGGCGCGCGATCTCCTCGATCTCCATGCCGCCGTGCGGGTGCGCCACGACCGCGATCCGCTCACGCTTGCGATCGAGGACCAGCCCCAGATACACCTCGCGCTCGACCGGCAGCGCCTGCTCGACGAGCAAGCGGTGCACCGGGAGGCCTTCCGGTCCGGTCTGCGCGGTCACCAGGGTGGTGCCGAGCAAATCCTTTGCGGCCTGGCGCACGTCGGCATCGCTGGCGCACAGCCGCACGCCACCGACCTTGCCGCGGCCGCCGGCGTGGATCTGGGCTTTCACCACCCAGCGGTCGCCGCCGATCTCCACGGCGCGGTACACGGCCTGCTCGGCGCTGTAGGCCACACCGCCCCGCGGCACCGGCACACCGAACCCCGCCAACAGTTCTTTGGCTTGGTACTCGTGAATGTCCATGGGTTACGCCCCTGCGCCGGCCAGGGAGGGTGATCGCTTCGCGTCGATCGCCGCGGCGATCTCCACGATGTTCTGCGCCATGCGGGCCGACGCCGCGTCTATCATGCGACCCTCGAGCTGAGCCGCGCCGCGTCCTTCGCGCGCCGCGTCGCTCAAGGCACGCAGAATGCGCCGCGCGCGCTCGACTTCCGCCGCGGGGGGTGTAAACACGTCGTTCGCGAGCGCAAGCTGTGTGGGATGGATCGCCCACTTCCCTTCGTACCCGAGCACCGCCGCCCGGCGCGCCGCCGCCAGGAACCCCTCGCGATCCTTGAAGTCCCCGAACGGCCCGTCCACGGCGCGCAAGCCATACGCGCGACTGGCGGTCACCATCCGCGACATCGCCGCGTGCCACTGGTCGCCGGGGTAGTCCGGGTTCAGCCCGCCGATGCTCACCGTGCGCGCATGCACGCTCGCCGCGAAATCGGCCACGCCGAAGTGCATCGCCTCGAGCCGGCGGCTCGACTGCGCGATCGCCTCAACGTTCGCCATCCCCAACGCCGTCTCGATCAAGACCTCGATCCCGATCGGCACGGGGATGCCGCGTGCGGTCTCGATCTGAGTGAGCAGGGCATCCACCAGGTATACGTCATCTCGCGTTCCCACCTTCGGGACGAGGAGAGTGTCGAGGCGGTGGCCCGCCTGCTCCACCACATCCACCACGTCGCGGTACATGTAGTGGGTGTCGATCCCGTTGATGCGCACGCTGATCGTCTTGCCGCGCTCGCGCCAATCGTGTTCGAGCAGCGCCGCCACGACGTTCTTCCGGGCCTGTTCCTTGTCGGCCGGCGCGACGGCGTCTTCGAGATCGAGGAAGACGTAGTCGGCGTCGCTGTCCAGCGCCTTCCTGAACATCGCCGGCTGCGAGCCCGGTACCGCGAGCTCGCTGCGCTGCAACCGGGGACGGGCCGGTTCGTACCGGGTCAGGCTCATGTCGCCGCTTTCGCCATGGCGGGCTTGCCCGCCGCCGGCTTTGGCGTCGGGGGGCTGCACCGCTGACGGGCGCGGGGCGAGCGGCGCGGCGGTCGCGCGCCACGATTCTTCAGCCGCAGCGACTCCGGACCCCGGTGTGATCTGGACGCCGACGTCGCGCATGGCCATCTCCGTCCCGGCGAGCGCGCCGAGCAGCATGACTTCGTTCAAATCCCCCATATGGCCGATACGGAACAGCTTGCCGGCCATGCGCGCCAGCCCGGCGCCGAGCGCGAGGTTGTAGCGCCGGTACGCGACGTCGATCACCTGGGCGCCGTCGATCCCTTCCGGCACCATGATCGCACTGACCGTATTGGAGTTCCACTTCGGCGCCTTGGCGCAGAGCTTCAGGCCCCAGGCGCGGATCGCGGCACGCACGCCGTCGGCGAGCCGCTGGTGACGGGCGTACACGGTCTCGAGGCCCTCTTCGAAGATCATGGCCAGCGATTCCCGCAGGCCGTAGAGCATCAGGACGGCGGGCGTGTAGGGGAAGTAGCCCGTCGCGTTGGCCTTGATCATGTCGCCCAGGTCGAAAAACGCGCGCGCGCACTTGGCCTGCTCGCGCGCAGCAAGCGCCTTCGGGCTGGCGCACAGGATCCCGAGGCCGGCCGGGAGCATGAGACCCTTCTGGGACCCGGTGACGGCCATGTCCACGCCCCACTCGTCCATACGGAAGTCGATACTTCCGATGGAGCTCACGCCATCCACGTAGAGCAACGCGGGATGCTTGGCCGCATCGAGGGCCCGCCGTACGCCGGCCACGTCGCTCGTGACGCCGGTGGCCGTCTCGTTGTGCACGATCATGACGCCCTTGATCTCGTGCTGCGCATCCCCCTGGAGGATCTCGGCGATGCGCTCGAGCGGCGCCCCCTCGCCCCATTCCACGTCCAGGATGTCCACCCGGATCCCGATCCGCTTCGCCAGCTCGATCCACAGGTGGCTGAACTGGCCGTAGCGCGGGGCGATCACCCGGTCGCCGGGCGACAGGGTGTTCGCCAGCGCTACTTCCCAGGCCCCCGTGCCGCTGCCGGGGAAGATGAACGGCTGCCCCGTCGTGGTCCTGAAGAGCCGTTTCAGTTCCGGAAACAGGGTGTTGGCGAGCTCGGGAAACGCCGAGGAGCGGTGATCCTCCATGGCGCGGTGCATGGACCGCAGGATCCGGTCGGGAACGTTGGTAGGACCGGGGACGAAGAGGAAGTTACGGCCTGCCATTGTCTTGGTCCTCAGAAGCTCGAGAAGAAAGGAATGAAAAACAAAGCGAGAACCTCAGGCTCTCGCTTAAGTTAGCTGGGGTTGCTCATTGCGCGCCCCTGACCGGCCGCACCAATTGGGGGCCGTTCCCAGCCGGTATATTGGCTTAATTCGCCCCTTCAGGTAAGTCCCTTACCCGAGAACATTACTCGTCAATCACGCACCCCCGGGCGCCGGCCCTACGGGGCTCTCGTCAACAGCGTGAACGTGTTGGACGTGAACGGTTCCAGTCCCCCATTTATCCTCACGTCCATTGTGACGCGATATGCGCCGGCAAGGGACGGGTCAGAGAGAGCCAATGGGACGACTTCGTGGACCGTCGCACCTGGGCCGACGTTCGTCTCGCCACCACACTTGAGATAGCTTCCCAACCACGCGGCGTGCTCCCACACCCCGTCGGTGGCCCGTCTCCTTTCCAGCCAAGCCCCCCACGCCCCGCAGCCAGGGATAATTACCGCGAAGCTGTTCGCGTTGCTGAAGGACAAGGTGGCTTGGCCCCCGTAGCCAGACGATGTCGGGGTAAGGGTGTAGTGGGGAGCATCTGCCCAAAGGTGGGTGTCCTTTGGAGAAAAGAGATTACACGCGACAAGCAGCGGAAGTGCTACGACGAAGGCTGTCATGAAGCGCGGCATGAAACCCTCCCGTGATCGCCGATCCTACGGGGCACTCGGCAACAGCGTGAACGTGTTCGACGTGAAGTATTCCGGCGGCCACTCATCAGGCGGCGTCCACACCTCCAACACAACGCGATACTCGCCCGCAAAGGACGAGTTCAGGAAATGCCAATGCGACGACCTTGCTACGCGTCCCACCCGCAGGGACGACAGTCGCCTCGAGACCCTTGGTAAAAGGTCCCAACCACGCGGCGTATTCCCACACCCCGTCCGTCGCCCGCTTCCTTTCCAGCGAAGCCGACCACAGCCCGCTGCAACCGGGATGGTTACCGGGAAGCTGTTTGCGTTTGTGAAGGACAAGGTGACATTGCCCCGGTAGACAGACGATGTCGGGGTGAGTGTGTACTGGGGTGCGTCTGTCGAAAGGCTGGTGACCGTCGGAGCATCTGGATCACCGCACGCGGGAAGCAGCAAGAGTGACGCGAGGAAGGCCGTAATGCTCCGCGGCATAAACCCTCCGTGATGTGGTACGAGGGAAATCATGCTCACAGGACGACTAGCACACAAGTGAATACCCCACTCCGCATCGGTCGCACCCGCCACATCGCACACCCGTTTCCCCGAAGTACTCGAGCACCATGCGGCGGCGGCAAAATGGGGCCTCAACGTAGCGGCGCATGGCGGGGTCACGATCGCCCCACGCGAAGTCCGCGGAATGCCACAGAATGGTGCACATAGCTCGCGCGCCATCGCGCCCTGCCCGCCCTGCCTCTTGGTAATAGGCCTCGAGGGTGGACGGCGGGCCCCAGTGGATGACCCGCCGCACGTCGGGCTTGTCGATCCCCATCCCGAACGCGCTGGTGGCGACCACCACCGGCACACGGTCGTTGAGGAAATCGACGAGCAGCTGGCGGCGGGTCTCCGGGCAGGAGCCCTGCGTGGTACGGCGCTGCGGCAATACCGGCCCGCAGCAGGGCCCGCGCTACCAGCTCGGTGAGCCGCCGCGTCGGCGTGTAGAGCACGGTGTGTCCCGCTGCGTGCCGGACGAGCCGGCGTACTTCTGCGAATCGCTCGCGGTCGTCGCGCACGCGCTGCACCAGAAATACGAGGTTGGGCCGATCGAATGACGTGGTGATCACATCCGCATCGGGCACACGCAGGACCCGCACGATCTCGGCGCGCGTATCGGGTGTGGCGCTGCCCGTTACAGCGAGAGTGACCGGGTTGCCGAGCAGGTAGCGGTACTTGCCGAGCTGCTGGTACACGGGGCGGAACTCATTCCCCCATTCGACGATGCAGTGCGCCTCATCCACGGCCAGGAACGCCACCCGCACACCCGCCGCGCGGAGCCGCGGCGCAAGCGACGCCAGTCGTTCGGGCGCGCAGTAGAGCAATCGCACCTCTCCTGCACAGGCTGCCGCAATCACCGCACGCCGCTCGTCAGGGGTGAGCAGGCTGTTCACGTACGCGGCTGGCAACCCTCGGCGCTGTAACGCCGCTACCTGATCCTGCATCAACGCCACGAGGGGCGAGATCACGAGCGTCAGCTCGTCGGCCATCAGGGCGGGCACCTGGTAGCAGAGCGACTTGCCAGCGCCGGTCGGCAGCACCGCGAGGACGCTGCGCCCGGCGAACAGCGCGCCGAGCACTCGGATCTGGTGCACCCGCAACACGGGATGGCCGAAGTGAGTGCGGAGCAACTCGCGGGCGCGGGTGAGGCCGCCCGGAAACATTCCCATCCCGCAAAGAGAACGGGCCCCGAGGAAGCATCGGGGCCCGTTTCACGCAGCGTGGTACGTTTGGTTGCGCGGCTACCGGGCTTAACAGCCCGGGCTATGCCTTATCCGACCAGTCTACCGAGTAGTTGTTGCCGCACTCAGTGCACTTGACGTCCTTCGGTTGTCCCGATAGGTGCCGGCGTTGGTTGCAACCCGGGCACACCAGATGGTGTGTGTGCACCACGCTCCACCCTTTAGGCGAGTCGCGTTTCACCTCCAGGTCGTCCTTCGGTACCCGGATCTCGACGTGATGCACGTCAAGGACAATCCACGGTTTCCCGGTGTCCTCCACCACGCGATACCAGGCGCCCCGGCGCAAACCTTCCTTTTCCGCTTTCTCCCCGCGGCTGCGGGCCCACCCTAGATCGGCCATGCGCTAACATGCCCTCCCCTGGTCCGGACCGCCAGACCCGCTACTCAACCTTAGTACCGTTGCGCACGAGCACGAGGATCGCCGCCTGCGGGACGACGAGATATATCTGCTTTTCGAAGGTGATCTCCACCGCGGCTTTGCGAAAGAACAGAGCGTAGTCACCTACCTCCGCCTGCATCGGCATATAGCGAACCTCAGGCGAGTGAATCTTCCACGGCTCCTCATCCATGCTGGCCGGCTCGGACATCGGAATTCCGGGCCCGGTCGCCATGATCCGCCCCCCCTGCACCTGGCGGCCTTCCACCGCGGTAGCGGGGAGATAGAGCCCCACGTTCGTGCGCTCTTCGCCCTGCTCGGGGGTGATCAACACGCGATCACCCACCACCACCAGCCGTTTGGGAGCGTCGGGAGCGTCGTCTGCCATGGGTCATGAGTACGCGCGCACGCGCTGATTCGCAAGGCATGCGTGCTCACTGGTGACCTGAATCACGTGCCGTGCTTGACAGGCTCCGAACCGTCTATATCAATGTGGCGCTGCCGGTCGGGGTGTCGCGTCTTCCAACCGCCGTCACGACTCGCCCCCTGCAGCCGCCACCCGAAATCCCACCTCAGGGAGGGGCACGTACATGCAAGACGCCGCAACCAACCTCCAGACCGATCAGTGGAGTCAGGTACTGTCCACCGTGGTGGATTGGATCTGGGCAGGGCTGTCGTGGATCATCGACTGGCAGGCGCTCCTGTTCCAACAGCTCCTGAGCGAGGGAAGCGTCTGGGGAATCGTCGGCAAGTGCGTCCTCTTGCTTCCCCCGGCATGCGTACTGGTGGCGGGCGTGTGGGGAACGATGGTCTCGCTCTACACCCTGCCGTTCCGTCTCGGCCGCGCCGGCGCCTTGCTTACCGCCATCCTAATGTCGTGGTGGGACGGCCTCCGAATGGCGTGGTTCTACTGGGCCGGCCTCGTGCGGTTTCTCGTCGTGCTCGTGGGCTGGGTGTGGGGCATGCTCAAGCTCGGTGTCCAACTCGTGTGGGGCACCTTGAAGGGCGCGGTCACCTCGCCGCTGGCGATGCTCGATGCCACCTCGCGGCGTCCGGGGGTGCCGTGGCCGGCGTTCTTCCTGCTCGTCGTGTGGTCGGCGATCGAAGCGACCATCTTCACGTTCACCTTGCGCCCGACCATGGCGGAGCTGCTCACCGACCTGACCGGGTACGAGGTCAACCCCATTTTCCTCGTCCTGATCCTGTGGGTCTTCCTGTGGGTTTTGATCGCGGGCAGCTTCGCTTGCATCCAGGTCCTCAATGAGGCGATCAAGACCCGCCAGATCGGGCAGATCATCTCGATGGTGCTCGTGGAATTCGCGGTGGCGCTGTTCGAGGTGCTGTTCCTCTACCGGGAGCTGGTGGACGCGATTACGCCCTGGCTGGCGCAGCAAGGGTTCACCCTCGGCGTGTTCGGCACCATCGGCCTGTCGCTGTTCGCCTGGGTGGGCGTCCGCGGCATGACCTGGTTCCTGTTCGGGCGGTTCGGCACGCCCGCGCTCATCGGGTTGCTGGGGCGGACGGCGCTGGGCGAAGAGTTCGCCGTGGGGCAAGCCGACGCACGGGGTCTCGACTTCTGGAAGGGGCCGATTGGCGCCCTCAAGGCCGAGCGTGAGTGGTTCAAGAAGGAAGGCCGCGAGGTGTTCGAGCTGATGTCACTGCCGATCCTGCAGCTGCTCGCGGCGGGGTTCAACTTCGGCGTGGTGCTGATCACGGGCCGGCCGCACTTCACGCTGCCGTTCCGGTCGCTGGACGACGTGCTCGCCAGCACACCCTTCAGCGGTAAGGCCGCCACCGAGGGAGGCCGCTGATGCGCGCCAGAGTACTCGCAGCAGCGGTCCTGCTCGGGGCGTTGATCACCTGCAAGCCGCCTGAGAACGCCCCGCCCCCCCGGTCGACCCTCGTCGTGGGGCTCGACGTGTCCGGTTCGTTCCGCTCAACGCCCTACTTCAACGAGGCGGTCGACTTTGCGGCGCTGTACATCTACGCACATCTGCACGGGTTGAAGGGGCTCAAGCAGGCGACGGACATCTTCGTGGGCTCGCTGGGCGGCGAGCGTCCCGGCCAGCCGAAGACGTTCCATCCGATTCAGGACCTGACTGAAAAGTCCCCGGAACAGATCGCGGCATCGCTCCGAGCCTGGTTCCCGGAGACCGACCCGATCACCGATTACAACGGATTTTTCGAGCGCCTCTCGGTCCACATCAGGCGGCAGAACCTGGTGCTGGCGCCGCTCAACGTGGTCATGTTCACCGACGGGCTCCCCGACTTCCCGGGAGCCGGTCGCCTGACAAACGAAGCACGATTCGCCAAGGTGGACATGAGCCCGCTCGAGTTCCTGTCCCGCAGCGTGTCGCTGCGCGTGCTGTACGTCAGGCCGCAGGTGGCGCAGAGCTGGGAGCGTCTGGTGCCGCACAAGCGCGTGCGCGTCTGGACCCAGGATGCGGACATCATGAAGGGCTGGCGCCGGCATCAGATCGCCGGCGTGCCGATGGAGCAGCAGGACTCGCTGTTGAGCTGGATGAACAAGATCGTGGACTTCCGCGTACGGCGGGGGAAAATAATCTAGCATTCAGCCATCAGCCTTCAGCCATCAGGGGTTCTACTGACGGCTGAAGGCTGATGACTGATGGCGTTTCTAGCAGTACTTCTCGAACGCCGTCTTCAGATCCGCCGCGATATCCTGCGCGGGCCGCCCTTCGATGTTCTTCCGCTCGAGCATGAACACCAGCTTGCCGTCCTTGAACAACCCCATCTGCGGCGACGACGGCGGGTACCCCGTGAAGTAGCTGCGGGCCCGGTTGGTCGCGTCCGCGTCCTGACCGGCGAACACCGTCAGCAGCTTCGCAGGACGCTGCACCTGCTGGATCGCCATCGCCGCCGCCGGGCGCGCATTGCGCGCCGCGCAGCCGCACACGGAGTTCACCAGGACCAGCGTGGTGTCCTTGGTGGTCCCCAGCACGGCATCCACCTGTTCCGGGGTGCGTAGCTCTTCAAACCCGATTCGCGTCAACTCGTCCCGCATGGGCTGCACCAGGCGCGGGTCGTACATCGAAACGTTCAAGCTCGCCATCTCATCCTCGAGTGAAGGTGGTCTCGCCCGCAATATACCTACACCCGGTCCAATTGAGTCTCGGTCGGCTCGGCGCAGCAGAACCATGATTCGGTGAGCCGCGGGGATCGTGAGGAGATCGGCGCGGGCTGCCCGGTTACGCTGGTCCGCGGCGCGGTCACACCCAGCGCCGCACGCACCGCACGCCGGACGCTTGCGAACGTGACCGCTGCGGCTTCACCGTCGCGAGCCGCAGCTTCCACCACGCCGCGCACCGCGACGTGAAGGCGATCCATTCTGGGGTCGGGATGGCTCCACTGGTAGCTGAACGTGGCAGCATCGAGCGCCCCAAGGTGCGGGCGCATGGCTGGATGCGGCACCAGCAGCGATCCGGGTGGGATGAGCAGTCGGATCGCGTACTGTACCGGATCGACCTCGGAGATCCAGTCGTGCTGCTCGACAAAATCCAGCAGCCGGTCGTAGTCCTCAAGCGTCGTCCACGGCGTGAACGCGACGAACGACGGTCGCAACGCGATGCCGGCGCCGCGGACGATGGCGAGGGCGCGCGGCACATCCGCGGCAGTATGCCCCTTGTCCAGGTTGGCGAGCACCACGTCGCTGAGCGATTCGACCGCGGAGACCACGAAAGCGCACCCCGTTGCACCGAACTCGGGGAATAGCTCCCTATCTCTGAGAATGTGCTCGATCTTCGCCGTAAAGTCGTAGGTGACGGCCGGAAACTCCTCGTGCAACGCGCGGGTCAGTTTGAGAGCGTGTCCGGGGCCGTTCAGGAAGTCCGGGTCGCCGAAGGTGATGTGTCCCGCGCCCTGCGCCACCACGCGCCGGATATCCTCGAGCACCACCTCGCGCGGCACCGCGAAGAACCGCCCGCCGTATACGGGCGGAATGGGACAATGCAGGCAAAGATGCAGGCACCCGCGGCTCGCTTCGACGTATCCCGCCGGGGTGACTGTCCCGTCGCCCCGATCGAGGTGGACGTAGCGTTGCAGCTCAGGAAGCCCGCGCCGGTCGGGAACGGGATACGACAGCCGACCCAAGGCCGCCGCCGGCGGCGACGCGGGCCGAGCCTCCACGGTGAGCCGGTCGACGAGGGCGACCAGCGGACCCTCGAGCTCACCGCCGAGGACCGCGTCTGCGACGTGCGCCAATAGGTAGTCCGCGTTCAGCAGGGCGTAGAGGCCGTAGAAACAGATGAAACACTCCGGGTTGATCCGGCGGATGCGCTCCGCGGCCCGCACGCCGAGCCGCAGCGCCGTATGCATCGGCACGGCGATACCCACGAAGCTGCGCGCGCCGCACTTTGGCCTCGTCGAACGCGTCTACCGCCAGATCGAGCACGTCCGGGGCGTAGCCCGCACGCTCGAGGAACGCTCGCGGCCAGGCGATCCCGAGGGGTTGGTGCCCCAGCTCGTAGCACGAGAGGAGCAGCAGCGCTCCCGGTTGGCGCAGGGGATGCAGGAGCGGCAGGGTCACGGTCACGGGTTGGGCGCCTTCCGTTCAACGAACCTGAGTGTGAATGCCACGGCGAGCAGGGCCACGCCGACCCACACCAGCCAGCGTTGTGCCAATGCCATCCCCAACAGACCCGCCACCAGCCCGGCGCCACTACTCGACGCCTTGTACACGAACACTCTGGTCACGGACGCCTCGCGAGAAACTCCTCGAGCGCCGCGCGGAAGTCCGGCGTTGTGCGGCTGATCGCGTTGACGTCCGCGCCGAGGTCCAGCCCTGCGTCCAGTGAGAGCCCGTCGAGCTGATAGAACTGCTGCTTGGTCAGCGCCAGGGCGGTCGTGCTGGTCGCGGCCAGGGCGCGCAGCACTTCGTCCACCCGCGCCGGGAATTCGGCGTCGTCATATACCCGCGACACCAGACCGTGGGCGGCTGCCTCGCTCGCGCTGAGCACGCGACCGGTCGCGGCCAGGTCAAACGCCACCTTCTCGCCCACGGTGCGCCGCAGCAGCGTCAGAACGAGGGCGGGCACGAACCCGCGGTGCACCTCAGGGTAGGCGAACTGGGCAGACTGCGCCGCGAGCACGAGGTCGCATCCCGTGGCCAGCCCGCACCCGCCCGCCAACGCCCGCCCCTGCACCACGGCGACGATCGGCTTCGGGAGCCGGCGCATCTTGAGGAAGACCTCCCCAAACCGCAACGCCGCGTGCCGGTTGTCGACGACGGATCTGTCGGCCGAGGCCAGCAGCTCGCGCAGGTCCAGCCCGGAGCAGAAATCCCGCCCGGCGCCGCGCACGGCGACCACCCGCACCTCCGCATCGATATCGGCGCGATCGAGTATTGCGATCAGGGCCTCGATCATCGCGGCGTCGAGCGCGTTGTGCTGTTCCGGGCGGTTGAGCGTGACCGTGAGGATGCCTCCCTCCACGGTGCCGAGCACGCGGTCGACTGCGGTCATCGAGGTAGGGTGATCTCCATGCGCAGGAGCGCCGTCGAGAAGACCTTGGCCTGGGCGTCCGTCTTGAGCGAGACGGTGCCGCCGCCGTCCAGCGCCCCGGGCAGCAGGAAGTTCAGCGCGCGCAGGTTCGGCAGCTCGTAGCGCTTCACAGGGCCCCGGACGACTCCCTTGAAATGTTTTCCGACACGCGCAGCCGTCACATGCTTCACGAGCAGCGGATAGTACTCGGGCTTGAGCGCGATGAGCCCGATGTTCGCCGTATCGCCTTTGTCGCCCGACCGCGCGTGCGCCAGATCGAGCAGCCGCACCTTCCGGGTGCGCGTCATGCCTCCACCACCTCCACAACCGGGCCGACTGCGCGGCGATCGATCAGCGCCGGCCAGAACGCGACGATCTCCTCCGGTTTCGGCCGGCCGCCGGCGAACCCCGTGACGCTCGGCGGCCCGTTCAGGACCAGCGGCGCGATCTCCCGGGTGAACCGCTCGACCGGCGGCCGCTCGGGGGACCGCACGCCGATGCGCAGCTGCACCTCGGGAAGGTCGGCGTCGGGCGGTGTCCCGCGCGCCAGGCGGCCGTGGGTGGCATCCACGCCCAGAAATTCGGTGTGAATCGCCTCGAATTCGAGCCCCAAATCCCGCAGCCGCTCGCGCAAGATCCGGTCGGCGGCCCGAGCTTTCTTGTAGGCGTCCGGCCACGCGTACACCAGGGTACCCACCGCCTTGTAGCCGTAGAAGTACGCGAGCGAGACCTTGAGCTTGTCCGTGGCGGCGCGGCCGCCTATCCCTGAAACCCGGACACGGTCCTTGCCGGCCTGGCGCAGCCTGATGGTCGTGAAATCGGCGATGCAATCGGGCGTGATGTACTGCGTTGGGTCGCCGATTTCGTACACGAGCTGCTCGGTCACGCCGGCCACGGTGATGCGGCCGCCGGTACCGGGATGCTTGGTGATCTCGAACGTCCCGTCTCGGGCTGCCTCCGCGATCGGATACCCGACGTTGGCGAGGTCGGGAATCCGGTGCCAATCCACGAGGCAGTTCCCTCCGCTGGCCTGCGCTCCGCACTCGATCGTGTGACCGGCCACGACGCCCGCCGCGAGCAAATCCCAATCATCGGGCCGCCAGTCGAACGCGTGCATCAGCGGCGCGAGCGTAAGCGCGGCATCGGTCACCCGCCCCGTAATTACGGCGTTGGCGCCCCGCCGCAACGCGTCAACGATCGGTGCGGCACCGAGGTACGCGTTTGCCGCGACGACCCGGTCACGCACGTCGGTGAGCGGCCGGCCGGTATCGAGGTTGTGCAACGAGTGCCCGGCCGCGAGTAGTGCATCCAGACGGTCCAGCAGGTCATCCCCGGTTACGACGCCGATTCGAAATCGGCCTCCGAGCCCCGCCTGGCGCGCCGCCTCGGCCAGGGCCTGCGCGCAGGCGCGCGGGTTGAGGCCACCGGCGTTGGCGGTGACCTTGATCCCCCGGCGTGCGAGGAGGGGAAGAATCCGCTCCATCGCCGGAACGAAGTCGGTGGCGTAGCCAAGCGTGGGATCCCGCGATTTCTGCTTCTGGAGGATCGACATCGTCACTTCGGCCAGGTAGTCCAACATCAGGTAGTCGATGGGCCCCCCGGTCACCTGGCGGAACGGGGCTTCGAGCCAATCCCCCCAAAATCCCTGGGCGGCAGCGACCCGCACGCTCCCGCCCTTAGGCATCAGCGCCGCGCGATCAGGACGCGACGGACGGCCGTCACTCCGGGCCCCTTCTGAGGACGCACGCGCACTTCCACGAACGGCGTGAAGCCCTCGGTGAGTGTCAACGCCGGCAGCTCCGGCATTTCGACCTTGATGCGCCCGCCGGGAACGACGGATACCTCTTTGGCATCGCCCGCCGTCTGCTCGCGCGCGAGGAGAAAACGGAATCGCACGGTGGCCCGCCACTGGTGGGGGCCCTCAGGCCGGGCGAACGCCGGGAACAGCTCGATCGCGAGTGCCCGCCGCCGCAGGTTCGCCGGAATCGCCAGGCGCTGCCGTCCCGACGAGTACGTCAGGGACTGTTGCGCCACCTGCTGCCCGCTCGAATCGAACTCCGTCGCGGCAAGTCCCGTGAGGGTGTTCCATTGGAACGGCGGCATGGTGACGTCGATCTGCAGGATTGACGCCCACTCTGGCACCCGCACGGTGAGCGTCTCGGCAAGCGCACCCCGTCCGGTGACCTCGAAGTCGCGCCCCGCGCCGAGCAGTGCGACCGCGGCACGTCCGGCCACGGTGATCGCGCCGCTGCTTGCGATCTCCAGACCATCGCTTCCGACATCGAACGTCAGGGGAGAGAGCTCCGCGCGCACCGTCGCTGTGGCCAAGGCGAGCGGGGGCGAAAACACGTCCAGCTCGTACACCCCGGGCATGAGGTCCTCGCTGCGAACGACGAACTGCGCCGAGCCGGGATCCCGCACCCCCAGGGGAGTTTCGTCAGCACCCCGGAATGGCTGGCCGCTGGGTTCGTACAACCGCGTGGTCGCGCGTTGTCCCACGGAATCGGCCAGGGTGACGGTGGCCCGCAACGTCCCGCCCGCCTCCGGCACCCGCAGGAAGTAGCGCTGCACTTTCGCGGGGCCGATCGCCCTCGCTTCGTCCACCAGGGGGTGAGCGGCAAGATCGTGCGGCACGACCACGGTGTTGACGAGCGTGAAGAGGGGTCCCGCGAGCGTATCGCTCGGATTCCAGGCGCTCACGCTGCCCATGTACACGCCCGGGGCGACGAGGCTCCCGGCGGCGTATCGGACGGTGATCGCCGTCTCGACGGAACCTGCCGTGACGGAATCGGGCACCGACAGCCAACGAACGTTGCTGCGCAGCAGGAACTCCGCAGCCCGCAGCCCAGCGACGTGACGCACACGGAACACCTCCAGGGTGTCACCGGGGCCCGCGAACCCGTCGCGCCGGAACGCCGCCGACGTCCCGGCGGCGGTGCGCACGAGATACTGGGAGCCCTGATGACCGGCGCTGAGCCAGAGGTAAGCCGTCTCGAGCTGCGGCTCGCCCGCGCCCTGATCGAGCGCATTCGCGCCGGCGAACCGACGGCCGGAGACGCGGAGCGCCTGGGTCACTTCCGCGGCACCCACGCTCCGGCCCTCCTGCTCCATCGCAGACACCAGACATGCCGCAAGGCCCGCCGCATGGGGGGCGGCCATGCTGGTGCCGCCCTTCACCTCACCTCCGGTGTCGAACTTCGGGACCGACGAGAAGGCGACGCCGGGGACAATGATGTCCGGCTTGGCAAGCTCGCCGCCGCGGGAGCTCCACCATCCGATGACGTCGCGTGCCCGCGGTCCCGCCGCGTAGGGCGAGCGGGCGAACGCCCCGGGCAGCACGGCACCGGTGGAAAGCGCCAGATCGGCTGACGCCGGAAATCCCACGGTGGAAAGCCCCGGGCCGTCGTTGCCTGCGCTGATCGCGAACACCACCGTCGGGTGCGCGATGAGGAATGCGTTGATGATCGAGTCGATCGCCGCACGCCCTTCGAACTCGTTGCCGAGGCCGAAGCTCAGGTTCAACACGAGGGGGAGCCCGCGCGCCTCGGCAAACCGCGCGGCGTACGCCATGGCGCGCTGCATGCTGCCCGTGACCGACACGCCCCCGCGGGCGTTGTTGGCAATCTTCAGGCCGATGAGCTGCGCTCCCGGGGCGACGCCGTCGAAGCCGGCAACGCCGAACAGGTTGTGCGCGGCGGCGATCCCTGCCACATGCGTGCCGTGACCGGAATTGTCAAAGACGAAGCCGAGCACCGGGTGGCCGTTGACCTCGTCGAAGTTGGCGGCGACGGTGAGCGGCTTCTCGCCCAACGCCGTCGTCTCCCGCCCCTGGCGATAGTCGTGCAGGGGCGTCTCGTCCTCGAACGTGCCGTCCAGGTTCGTATCGATAAACGCGACCCAGCCATCGATCGCCTTGACGACGACGACGGGAAACGCGTCGGTGTTGGTGCCGTTGCCGTTCAAGTCGGCGGCGGACAGACTGCCCATCGAGAGCTCGCGCAGCGCACCCGAGTACCACAGGGTGCTCCCGGTGACGCGCGCGATCCGCCCGGCACCCATGAGCGTGCGATCGTCCACGCGGATCGTGCCGTCGAGTCGCGGAGTCACAGGCTTGAGCGCCACGGCGCCTTCGCCCGCGAAGTCTCGTACGTCGAGGACTTTCGGCGTGCCGTCGCTCGTCTTACGGAGGCCATCGACGCCGGGGTCCAACCCTGAGTCCAAAATCCCGATGAGCACGCCACGCCCGTCGTACGTGGGGTGGCGGAGCCGGAACTGGTCTACGCCGGTGGCCGCGACAGGCAGGTACCCCGCGTCGTAGGCGACGCGGGGCGGGAACACAGGCTCGGACGTCCGCGGAAGGTTCGGGCCCGGCGTCGTGATCACCGGTGCTCCCGCCGCCGACCGCGTCGCCGTCGGACGCGGAACCGGCGGGGCGGCCTGCCGGCCCGTGCCCCCACCACCGCAGGCCACGCTCGTCCCGGCAACGAACGACCACCAGCGCAACCTTCTCATGCGCCCCCCCTTCCGGACAGTACGAACGGCCCCAGGTGGGGTCCGTCCCATCCGCGAGTGGTCTCGAGCAGCAGGGCCAGCACATCGCGGGTCTCTTCGGGAGTCACGATCGCGTCCACAAAACCGCGGGCGGCAGCGAATTTCGCATCGAGCTGCCGCTCATAGTCGGCCCGCATCGCATCAGCCGCGCCGGCGCTTTCCGCCGTCGCCACCGTCTCTCCAAACACTGCCTGCACCGCAGACTCTCCTTCCATCACTCCCATTCGCCCCGTCGGCCAGGTGAGAATGAAGTCCGGGTCGAACCCCTGCCCGGCCATCGCATAGTACCCGGCGCCTGAAGCGTGATTGACGGTGAGCACGATCTTGGGCACCGTCGCCGTCGCCATCGCCTCCACGAAACGCGCACCCGCCCGGATGATCCCCGAGTGCTCCGCTTCGACGCCGATCATGAACCCCGACACATCCTGAAGGAACAGCAGCGGGAGCCGTTCCCGGTCGGCGTTCTCAATGAAATATGCTGCTTTTTCAGCGCTCTCGGTGTAGATGATACCGCCGATCTTAGTGGCTACACCAGAGCGCCCCTTGATGACCCCGCGCGAGTTCGCGATCACGGCGACCCGATGTCCCGCGACCGCCCCGTGCCCGCAGATCAGCTCCGGCGCGACGCCGGGCTGGAACTCCGCCAACCCACCGGCATCGAGCAGGCAGTCGAGCACCGCCCTAACGTCATAGCTCATGCGGTGATCCGCGGGGAGCAGGTCGTATAGATCGCCCACTGCGCGCGCCGCCGCCCGCCCCGCCGGCTGTGGAGCATGCGTCCACGGCAGCCGCGCGACGTATTCGCGCAGCTGCTCCAGGCACTCACGGTCGCTCTTCGCCCGATAATGCGCCACGGCGCTCGTCACAGTGTGCGTGGCCGCGCCCCCCAGCGCCTCCGCATCCACGGTCTGCCCGGTAGCCCCTTTTACAAGATTCGGACCACCCAGCCCCATGAATGAGGTCCCCTCGACCATGAAAATCACGTCGGAGAGCGCCGGGAGGTACGCCCCCCCCGCAATGCAGGGCCCCATGACCGCCGCGATTTGCGGTACCCGGAGGTACCGCCGCATGAGCGAGTTATAGTAGAAGATACGGGCCGCCCCGTACTGGCCGGGGAACACGCCATCCTGGTAGGGCAGGTTCACGCCTGCGGAATCCACGAGGTATACGATAGGGATCCGTTCGCGCATCGCAATCTCCTGCGTGCGAAGGATCTTCTGAATGGTCTCCGGCCACCACGCTCCGGCTTTGACGGTCGCGTCATTGGCGACGACCACCACCGGACGGCCCCCGATGAGACCCAGGGCCGTGACCACGCCGGCAGCGGGCGCCTGCCCGTCGTAGCGATCGTATGCCACCAGCAATCCAACTTCGAACCATGGCCTGTCGGGATCGAACAACCCCCCCACCCGCTCGCGCGCCGTCAGCTTTCCCTGCTCGTGTTGGCGCCGCACCTTGTCAGGACCGCCGCCACCTTCCACGCGCGCCTTCAGCGCGCGGAACTCGGCCGTGAGGGTCCTGAGGCGGCTCATCGAAGCCTGGCTGGCGGGTCAGGTCGTGACACGCGAGGCCGCCCACGCGCCGATGTACTTGATGAGGTCCGACGTGGGCGTACCCGGCCCGAATAATTTTCCCACGCCCTGCTGCTCGAGCTCGGCCATGTCCTCGGGTGGAATGATGCCGCCGCCCGTCACCAGGATATCACCGCGCCCGGCGCGATCGAGCAGCTGCTTGACGCGCGGGAACAGGGTCATGTGGGCCCCGGAAAGAATCGACAGGCCGACAACGTCGACGTCCTCTTGAATCGCCGCCTGCGCGATCTGCTCCGGCGTCTGGTGGAGCCCGGTGTAGATCACTTCCATCCCAGCGTCCCGGAGCGCGGCAGCCACGACCTTGGCACCGCGATCGTGACCGTCGAGGCCCGGCTTCGCCACGAGGACGCGAATCGGCCGCTTGCGCGCCGTGCCTGCCCCGGGCGTCATCAGCGCCGGAACCGCAGCAATGCGGCGAGACCGTCCACCGCGCGGCGCGCGCGCGCGTCATATAGCACGTCGATCTGCGCGCGCTCAGCCAATGCGTCCTCGATCGCGTCGTCGATACGCTCGTCCACGGCGAGGCCGTCCGCGAGCAGCGTACGCACCTGCCCGCGCGCCAGCGCGGCGCGGGTCGCCTCCACTCCGTTCACCGCCCATCCGGTGCCCACGCCGTCACGCATCGCCTCGGCGTGCGCGCGCTCCCAGGCACGCTCGCGCTCCTCGCGCAGGGCGAGCGCCGCCTCCCGCACCTCCGGCGCGGTCGGACGCTTCGACGCGATCCGCACGACGCCCAGCACGAGATCGTGCAGGTACGTGTGCAGATGGGGCAGCAACGCACCCGCGTCCACCCCGACGCCCGCGACGACGAGCCCCGCCACCGGACGTTGGGAGTGGATCCGGAACACCTGGTCGGCGACGCTAGCGTACAGACGCTGTTTCTCCTCGCGAATCCGCGTGTGGTGCTTCCCCTCGCCCGCGCCGCCGGTGATGTGTCCCCCGGGAGCCAGCCGCTGTTTCGACGCGCGAAACCCCGTCGTCCGGCCGACCGGCGGGCGTCAGTCCGGGCAACTCGACCACGTCATACGCCGTGACTTCAAAGAACCGTGCACCCTTGCGGTCACAAGCGACGGCAAGCATTGTGCCGAATTCCTCCTCCAGGGCCACGAGCTCACCGACGAGCGGCACCGGACGCACCGCGAGGCGTGACCGATGCACGTGTGGCAGCGGGATGACCTCGAACAGGCCCAGCTTTCCGCACGCGAACAAGGCGACCCCACGAGCGGCCGGCAGGCGCGCCGGCTCCTCGAAGAAGCGCAGCACCCGGTTCAGGTCCTCCGCCACCTGGTCCCGCACGCGCCGCTCCGCGCCCAGCCCATCGAGCTCCGTGGAGCGCCTGCCGCACACGGTTCTTCATCTTGATCAGGTACTTGCCACGCGTCTTGTCGCGGGGCTCGAGCTTGAGAAAGCACGACACCACGAGAAATGCGCCCGGCTTCACACGTGCCAGACGCTTCACCGCGTCCCGCACGGCCCCTTCGCTCGGCAGCGCCGCCCGCTGGACCATGGTCAAAAGAACACCGGCTCCCGGTACGCCCCGTACACCCGCTCGAGCGCCTCGCGAATCTCGTGTAGCGTGCAGTAGGCGCGGGCGCAGTCGAGCATCGGAGCGATCACATTGTGATCGTTCTCGCCCGCCTGGCGCAGCGCTTCCAGGCACGCGGCGGCGCGAGGGTTGTCGCGCTCGGCGCGCAGCCGTGCGAGGCGGCGGCGCTGATCGTCCTCCACGTGATTGGAGATCTTCAGAATCTCGACCGGGTGATCGTCGTCGCTCAGAAAGTCGTTCACCCCCACGATCACGCTGGAGGCCGCCTCGACGTCACGCTGGGCCTGGGCGGCCGAGCGCGCGATCTGACGTTGGAACCAGCCGTTCTCGATGCCCTGCACCACCCCGCCCACCGACTGAATCTCGGCGAACAGGGCTTCCGCCTCGCGCTCCAGCTGATCCGTCAGGGCTTCCACGTAGTACGACCCGCCGAGTGGATCGCGTCACATCGGCGACACCGGTCTCGGCGGCGATGATCTGCTGCGTGCGCAGCGCCAGCTGGGCCGCCTGCTCGGTGGGCAGCGCGAGGGTTTCATCGAGTGAGTTGGTATGCAGCGATTGCGTGCCGCCGAGCACGGCGGCGAGAGCCTGATAGGCGACCCGCACCACGTTGTTCATCGGCTGCTGCGCGGTGAGCGTCACGCCGGCGGTCTGACTGTGGAACCGCATCATCCACGAGCGCGGCAGTTTGGCTCCGTAGCGCTCCCGCATGTGGCGCGCCCAGATCCGGCGCGCGGCGCGCAGCTTGGCGATCTCCTCGAAGAAGTCGTTGTGAATATCCCAGAAGAAGGAGAGCCGCGGGGCGAACGCGTCCACGTCCAGGCCGCGTGCCTGGCCGCGCTCGACGTAGGTGAAGCCGTTCGCCAGCGTGAACGCCAACTCTTGCGCCGCCGTGGCGCCGGCCTCACGGATATGGTAGCCGGAAATCGAGATCGAATTCCACTGCGGCGCGTGGTCGGCGCACCACTCAAACATGTCCACGATGATCTTCAGGGCGGGTTCGACCGGATAGACCCAGGCATGCTGGGCCATGTATTCCTTGAGAATGTCGTTCTGTACCGTGCCCCGGAGCTGGGCGCTTGCCACGTCCTGACGCTCCGCCGCGGCGACGTAGAAGCAGAACAGGATCGCCGCGGGTCCGTTGATGGTCATCGACGTAGAGACCTGGTCGAGGGGAATGCCCCGAAACAGATCCTCCATGTCGGCCAGCGATGAGATCGCGACGCCGCACTTCCCTACCTCGCCCTCCGAACGGGGGTGGTCGGAGTCGTAGCCCATCAGCGTCGGGAAGTCGAACGCGACCGACAGGCCCGTCTGACCGCGCGCGAGCAGGAACTTGTAGCGCCGGTTGGTATCCTCGGCTGAGCCGAACCCGGCAAACTGTCGCATGGTCCAAAGCCGCCCACGGTACATCGTGGGATGGATACCGCGCGTGAAGGGATACTCGCCCGGATCGCCCTAGGTGCCGCGCGTAGTCCAGATCGGCGAGGTCCCCCGGCGTGTACACGACATTCCGCACATTGTCGCTCATCGCAACGCTCCGGTCTTCACCTGTTCCAGAAGTTCCGTCGCCACGTCGTACGGACTCCGACGCCCATGCACGACATCGTCGAGCCGCTCATCCAGCAGCTCCTCGACCCGCGTGGTGTCCCACACCCATTGCCGGACCACTCGCTCCGCCACGCTGCGCATGCGCGCGCGCAGCCGCTCACGACGACGGGTCTCGAGCACGCCGCTCGCCTCGAGATACGCATGATGGCGATCCAGCGCATCCACGACCTCGACAACGCCGGTGCCCTGCACCGCCACCGTCGCGAGCACGGGGGGCTCCCAGCTGGGCGGGAGGGCGGGTAGCCGGGCGGCCGCATCCGAACCACCCGCCTTCCCGCCTGCCCGCCTTCCCGCCTTCCCTCCGCGCCGAATGCCGAGCATCACCTCCACCTCCTGCCGCAGCTTGTCCGAGCCCGGTCGATCGCTCTTGTTGATGACGTAGACGTCGGCGATCTCCATCACCCCCGCCTTGAGCGTTTGGACGCCATCGCCCGATTCAGGCACGAGCACCAGCACCGTGGTCTCCGCGGTCGCCGCCACGTCCAGCTCTGTCTGTCCCACCCCGACCGTCTCGATGAGAATGCGCTCGAACCCGGCTGCCGCGAGCAGATCCGCCACTTCGTCGGTCGTGGTGGCCAGACCGCCATGGGATCCGCGGGTCGCCATTGAGCGAATGAACACGCCCGGATCCAGGGTCGTGGACTCCATTCGGATACGATCGCCGAGCAGTGCTCCGCCCGTGAACGGGCTCGTGGGATCGACCGCGACGACGCCGACCTGAAGTCCCCGTCCCCGAAACTCTTGGATGAGACGCTCGGTCAGGGTGCTCTTGCCCGCGCCCGGGGGCCCGGTGATTCCGATCCGCCGGGCCTGTCCTCGAGCCACCTGGGCATGCGCGTGCGTCAGAACGCGCTCGAATCCGTCCCCCTGGTTCTCGACCAGGCTGATCGCCCGGGCGAGCGCCGCCCGGTCCCGGCGCTCCAGTCCCTCGAGGATGCCGCCGATCGCCATCGCTAATCAGGCTCCACGTCTCAAGATAACGCCCCCGGTCACGAGCGCTCTTCGGTGCGGTCCAATGCGACCGGCCGGATGCTCCCCGGGCGCACGACGACTCGCTCGACCTTGGTGGACGTGGCCGCCAGGATATCGAACTCCAGACCGCGGATCAAGAACCGCTCGCCCGGGTGCGGGATGCGTCCCAGGGCGTGCACGAGGAAGCCGCCGACCGTCTGCGCCTCCAGTCCTTCCACCGCGACGCCGAACGCCTCCTGGAGACTGGCCACCGGTGCATTGCCTCCGAGCTCGACCAGACGCACCGGCGCCGCAGCGGTCTGGGTGCGTGAGCCGCTCTCGCCGAAAATTTCCCCCACCAGATTCTTCAGGAGGTCCTCGTGCGTGACCATCCCCGCGGTCCCGCCAAACTCGTCCAGCACCACCGCCAGGTGGCCCCGCCCTCGCTGCATCTCGAACATCAAGTCCGCCGCACGAGTGGTGCCGGGTACGGCACGCATCGGCCGCACCGGGACCGGGTCCTCCGGCTGAAGCCGCAGAAGATCGAAGGCGTGTGCCACCCCAATCACGTCATCCAACGACCCGCGATACACCGGGTATCGGCTGAATCCGGCCTGGGCGCACACGTGCGCCGCTTCGGCCGCCGCCATTCCTTCGGGAAGCGCGACGATGCTCGTGCGCGGAATCATCAGCTCGCGGACAGGGCGGTCCGCGAAGGCCAGCACGGCCGAGACCACCGCGATCTCATCGGCACCCGGAGAGCGTGTCGGTGCCTGCCCCCGACAGGGCCGCGACCAGGGCGGTCCGTGGTGACGCGTCCCGCACCGGAATCAGCGGCGACAACGCGCGACCCACGCCATCCAACCAGGGCACCGCACGCCCGACGATGGACTCCGCCCAGCGGCGTCCGACCACCCGGGGCACGAGGTAGACCGCGCTCACGAACAGCGGCACCCCGGCGGTCAGCGTGAACACTCCCAGAAACGTGGGGGTGGTTTCGGCGAGCAAGGCGGGCATGCCAAGCGCCGCACACACGATCCCCAGCGTCGTGAGCGCATTGGCGACGGCGAGCACGTGCCCGGGATTCTCGAGCAGGCGCGCGGCCTCCGCCACGCCGCGCAGCCGGTGCGGACACCCAGCGGGTCAGCTCGAGCTGGCCCACCGCGGCCGCCGCCGCCCCCACCGTGGCGGCGGCGCCCGCCAGCACCAACCCGAGAACCAGCACGAGCAGCGGGACGATCATTGTTTCTCGAAGTAGACGCGGGTCACGCGGCGTCGGTCGACGCGCTCCACCACGACGCGAAAGCCGTCGAGGAGCAGCTCTTCACCGGGCCGCGGTACGCGCCCCAGCGCCTGGTAGACCAGGCCGCCGACGGTGGACACGTCGGGGTGGTCGAACGAGGTGCCGAGCGCGCCCGCCAAATCGTCCAGCGTGACGCGCCCATCCACCCAATAGCCATTGCCGTCCCGCTGAATCGGGGACGGAACGTCGACATCCTGCTCGTCATGGATCTCCCCCACGACTTCTTCGAGAATGTCTTCCAGCGTGATGAGTCCGGCGGTGCCGCCGAACTCATCCACGACGATGGCGCAGTGTGTCGGCCCACGCTGAAAATCGCGCAGCTGCTGGTCGAGCGTCTTGGTTTCCGGGATGTACGCCGCGGGGCGGACGAGGTCTTGCCAGCGGCCATCCGTGTGGCTCATCCCCATCGCCACCGGGACCACATCCTTGGCGTCGACGATCCCAACGATGGCGTCCGGCGTACCGTCGTACACCGGCAGGCGCGAGTGCTCGCTCTGCCGGAATGTTTCCAGCAACGTTTCGGTGGATGCGCCCTGGTCGACGGCCACGATGTCGAGCCGGGGCGTCATCACCTCTTCGACCGTGGTGTCGGCCAACGTGAATACGCCGAGCAGCATGTCTCGCTGGGCAATCCCGAGCGGCGGGGCGAGCAGTGGCGGAGTAATCACCAGAGCGTGCAGCCCGCGGTCCGCCCACGCGAGCAGCCAGAGGAGAAGATTGAAGGGAGCGAGCGATCGGCGGGCCAGCGGCAGCGCGGCCTCGCCCAGCTCCGGGGCCAGCCGCACCAGGGTGCGCGGGAGCGCATCGCCCACCACGAACAGCAGCGCCGTCGCCAGTCCCAGATCGGCGAGGGCCGTGGGCCACGGGCGCTGCCACCACCCCAGGGCGTTCCCGGCAGCGACGGCACCGAGCACCAGCAGCGCGAGTCGCGCGACGTGGAGCGCCCGGTGCAGCGGCACCCGAGCGCCGGGGGCCGCGGGTGGCGCGTCGCCCAGTGTGTGGAGCGCTTCCCCCACGGCGACTTCTTCGCCCAGGGCGAGAAGGGCCGCCCACAGGGCGGCCCCGAGCGCGAGGATCGCCCCGCCGAGCTGCACGGCTGTCGCGGTGAGCATTACCGGCGTGGGGCGAGCAGGCGACGCACGTAGCCCTCCTGCTTCCTCCACATGGCGCAGCGCGTCCGGCCGGGGCCCTCAGGGTGGTCGTACCCGAGGACGTGCAGCGTGCCGTGCACGGCGAGCCGCATCATCTCTTCCGTCCACCCTTCCCCCGTCCCCCTTCCCCGGTCCCTGATTCTTGACCCACCGAGCGGCCGCCTCGGGACACAGGTACACGTCGCCTACCACGCTGCCATCGGGTTGGGGAAGCGCGAACGCGATCACGTCGGTGAGGCCGCGGCGTCCGATGGCGCGGCGGTTCAGGCGACGCATCGCGTCGGGACGCAGGAACGTCACCTCCACACGCGTGTTGCGGGCCCGCTCCCAGGTCAGCACTTGCCGCGCAGCATGACTCACCACGCGCTCACGCCTTTGCTGTGGGCTGCCAGCTCGCCGAGATGCCGCCACTAGACTCGGGGTAGTCGATGCGATTGTGGTACATCCCGGCGATGCTGCGCACGAACTCCGCCTTCACCTGGTTGATCTGCCGCAGAGTGATCGGCGCGTCGTCCAGCTGGCCCTGATTGAGCTTGGTGCGGACGATGTGGTTGATCGCTTCCTCGATTTTCGCGGGCGTGAGATCCTCGAGCACCCGCAGCGCCGCTTCGACCGAGTCGGCGAGCATGGTGACCGCCGTCTCGACCGATCGCGGTTTCGGGCCCGGATAGGCGAAGTCCACCGGCCTGGGGGCAGTCCCCGCCTCGAGCTTCTTGGCCCGGTCGAGGAAGTACGTGATCTCCATGGTGCCGTGATGCTCGGGGATGAACGCCGCCACGGCGTCCGGGAGCGCGACCTCCGCCGCCAGCGCCAGGCCATCAGTGACGTGCGCCTTGATGATCTGGGCGGACGCGCGCGGGTCCAGACGGTCGTGCGGATTGTTGCCGCGCGTCTGGTTCTCGACGAAATACTGCGGGTTCTTCACCTTCCCCACGTCGTGGTAGTAGCAGCCCACCCGACCCAACAACCCGTTCGCCCCGACGCGATTGCACGCCGCCTCCACGAGGTTCGCCATGGCGACGCTGTGCGCGTACGTGCCGGGTGCTTCCAGCGACAACCGCCGCAGCAGCGGCCGGCTCGGATCGGACAGCTCGAGCAGTGTGAGGTCGGTCGTGATGTGGGTGAGCGCTTCGGCCACCGGCAGGAGCAACAGGGTCAGGCCCGCGGACACGAGCCCGTTGACGGTGCCCCCCAATGCCCGCACCAGGATCTCCCCGGCGCTCGCGGCGCTCGAGAGACCGATGGCGATGGCGCCGACCAGATACCCCGCCCCGACGAGCAGCACGACGACCATCAGATGGCTGCGCCGCCGCAACACGCGGATGGACAGCGCAGCGGTCACGCCGCCCGCGGCGGTGAAGAACAGGGCCGGGCTGTCGTGGAATACCGGCTGCAACCCGACGACGAGCGAGATAATCATCGCGGCGGTGAGCGAGACCCGCCCGTTGAACAGCACGGTCAACATCATCGCGGTGAACGGCAGCGGGATGAGCTCGGGATGCTGGGGCTGCCAGCGGGCCACCGCCGCCGCACCGAGAATCGAGGCGGCCAAGAGCAACGCGACGAGGGCCACCTGGCGTTGCTCGCGATAGGTCTCGCGGCGATAAAACAGCATCAACACCCAGAAGATTCCGATCACCAGCGAATCGCGCAGCAACGGCCCCAGCACGCCGCGCACCGAATGGCTGGTCGCGGCGCCACGCCGCAGCAGCTCCTGCTGCAGCGCGACGAGCCGTTCGCGGGCTTCGCTGGTCACGACTTCGTGCGCACCAACAATCCGCTCGCCCGCGCGGACCACGTACTTCGTCTGGTCCACACTGCGTCGCAGCTCGTCACGGCGGCGTTCCGTGGCGACCACGTTCGGCACCAGAGTCGGCCGGAAGAAGTACCCCGCCAACCGCACGTACACAGCGTCCCCCGCCACCGAGCCCTTGTCGGGGTGGGTGGCCCGAACTCGGACGAGGTACTGCGCGTAGGATTGCACCTGCTCGCGTGGTACGGCGGTTTCCGACGAACGGCGCCGGATGATCAGCTCGGACGACTGCTCGACCTGCAGCACACCCGGTGCCGTAACCCCGACGGCCAGCGTACGGTCGAACAGCCCGGCCAGCGCCGATTCGATGCGGCGCCGCCGCTTGCCGTTCGCCAGGTACGCCGCTTCATCCTGCGTGAGCGTGATCCCGTACTGTTGTGCGACGCCCCGCACGGCGGCCGATGTCTGATCTGCCGCATCGAGCGCGGCGAAGACGACCCGGAGCGTCGCGCGCGCGCTGTCGAGCGCACGCTGCTGGAATTCGTAGATCGGCTTGACGGTACTGGCGAGCTCCTCGGCCTCACGCACCAGCTCCTGGTCGGTCTTGCTCACCGAGAACGTGAACGGCGCGACCACGTCGCGGTCCGCCACCTTGCTCGCCTCGAGCAGCGGCGCGAAATCGATCGCACTGGACGGAAACGCGAGGTACGCGGTCAGCGCGAGCCCCACGACCCAGGCCCAGCGCGCCGCGTGATAGCGCACTCGTTCTTTGGACGGGATGCGCATGCTAGCCCTGGCCATCCTCCGCATACGCCCGGATGATGTCGCGCACCAGGCGATGCCGCACGACGTCGCCTTCGTCGAGGAAACAGAAGCCGATCCCCTCGATTCCGGGCAGGATGCGCTCGATCTGCAACAGCCCCGAGTCCTCGCGGATTTCCAGGTCGATCTGTGTCTTGTCCCCCGTGATCACGGCGCGCGAGTTCACGCCGAGCCGGGTGAGGAACATCTTCATTTGCATGCCGGTCGCGTTCTGGGCCTCGTCGAGGATGACGAACGCGTCGGCCAGGGTGCGGCCGCGCATGTATGCCAGCGGCGCGATCTCGATCGTGCCGTCCTCGATCGCTTTCTGAACGCGGTCGCGCGGGATCATGTCCTCGAGCGCGTCGTACAGCGGGCGGAGGTAGGGATCCACCTTGGACTGCAGGTCGCCGGGAAGGAACCCGAGGCTTTCCCCGGCCTCTACGGCGGGCCGCGCCAGCACGATGCGGCGGACCCGCTTGCGCGACAGGGCATCGACCGCGGCCGCGACTGCCAGGTACGTCTTGCCCGTCCCGGCGGGGCCGATGCCGACGACGATGTCGTTCTGCGCGATCGCCTTCAGATACTCGCGCTGCCCCGGCGTCTTGGGCTGGATCACCCGCCGCAGGCCGGGAAGGATGATCTTTTGGTCCCCCTCCCCATTCCCGCCCTGGGCGTTCGTCGCCCGGCCTCCTTCACTCGCGACGCGCGCCACGTCGGTGACATCGAGCACTTCGCCCATGCGGGCAAGGTCGACGAGCGCCTGAGCAACCGGCGTGGCGCGCTCGACCGCATCGGGCGAGCCGGCGAGAAACAGCGTGTCGCCGCGCAACGAGATGCGCACTCCGGTGCGCTTCGCGAGCTCGACCAGGTTGCCGTCGTTGACCCCGGCGAGTGACAGCGAATCGACCCCTTCCGTCGAGAGGCGGTGGGCGACGTCGTCGCTCACGATTCCTTCACTGCGATGTGGAGGGCCGCCATGTCGGCAGGGCTGACCGGACCGGGGGCGCCTTCAAACAATGCGCGCGCCGCGGTGGTCTTCGGGAACGCGATCACGTCGCGCAGGCTCCCCGCGCGGGCGAGCAGCATCGTCACGCGATCGAACCCGATCGCGAACCCGCCGTGCGGCGGAGCGCCCGCGGCTAACCCAGCGAGGAGGAACCCGAATCGCGCGTCGGCGTCCGCGCCGGTAATGCCGAGCTGGGCCAGCACCGCCCGCTGCGCTGCGGGGTCGGTGATGCGGATCGACCCGGAGCCGAGCTCGGTACCGTTGTACACGGCATCGTAGTGCAGCGCCCGGCACGCAAACGGATCGCGCTCGAGCAGTCCGGTGTCGTCGGGATGGGGCGCCGTGAACGGGTGATGCGTGAACACGGGGCGGCCCGTCTCCGGATCCGGCTCGAACAGCGGAAAGTCCATCACCCAACAGAACGCATGTTCAGCCTTGGGCGGCGGCGCGAGGCGGCGGATCACCTCCTGGCGCACGCGGTGCAACACGGGCGATGTCACGCGGTCCGGGCCGACCGTCAGCAATGCGGCGTCACCGTCGGCGACGCCGAGCTCGTCCAGCACGCCGGCCGAGAAATACTTCCCGACCGAGCCCGTGATCTCCGCACCCTGGCGCTTCGCCCAGGCGAGTCCCGTACCGCCCATCTCCTTGGCCGCCGCCGCGAGCTGGTCGACGTCCTTGCGCGACAACACGCTCCCGCCCCGCACCGCCACGCCGCGAACGCGCGCCCCGTTCTTCAAGGCCGACTCGACGAACGGCACACCCAACGGCTGCACTCGCGCGGTCCAGTCGGCGATCGGAAAATCTTCGTAGCGAAGATCGGGCTTGTCGGTCCCGTACCGCTCCATCGCGTCGCGGTACGAGATCCGCACGAACGGATGCGGAATGGTGTGCCCCGCCTCGGCCCACAGCGCGACCAGCAAGGTCTCGACCACGCGGCACACGTCCTCGACGCCGACGAACGACGCCTCGAGGTCGATCTGCGTGAACTCCGGCTGCCGGTCGTTGCGGAGGTCTTCGTCCCGGAAGCAGCGGGCGATCTGGAAGTAGCGGTCGAACCCCGACACCATCAGGAGCTGTTTGTAGAGCTGGGGCGACTGGGGGAGCGCGTAGAACTCGCCGGCATGGACGCGCGACGGCACGAGGTAGTCTCGCGCGCCTTCGGGAGTCGGCTTGGTGAGAATCGGCGTCTCGATTTCGAGAAACCCCAGGTCGGACAGCGTGCGCCGGGCGCATTGCAGCAGCCGGTGGCGCAGGATCAGGTTGGCCTGCAGCTCGGGACGGCGCAGATCGAGGTGGCGGTACTTGAGCCGCAGCTCCTCCGCGGGGAGCTCGTCGTTCTTCCCCCCCGCGACCGGAATCACCGGAGTGACGGCCGGGCCGACCAGCGTGACCGCATCGGCGTGAACTTCGACGTCCCCGGTGGGCATCTCGGGGTTCTTGGCGTTGGACGGACGAGCCACGACGACACCCTCGACGAGGACGACCGCCTCGCTCCCCAGGCTCCCCGACTGCTTTATCACCGCCTCCGCCGCCCAGCCGGGCCCGAACGCCACTTGGATCAGGCCAGCCCGGTCGCGCAGGTCGAGGAAGACGATGCCGCCAAGGTCGCGGCGCCGATGCACCCAGCCGCCGAGGCGCACACGCTGCCCCGCGTGCTCCAGGCGCAGCGCGCCGCAGAGGTGGGTCCGCAAACTCGTCGCACTCAAGTCACTGAACTCCTTCGGCTTCGCACAGCACGCGATGGAACTCCTCTGGGGTGCGAGCCTCGAGCAGGTGGGCCCGCACCACCTCGTGGCGCACCAGCCGCGAGATGCGGCTGATCGCCTTCACGTGGGCTCCGGCCTCGGACTCAGGACCCACCAGCATGAAGAAGATCCGCACCGGCGCTCCGTCTACCGTCTCGTAGGCCACGGGGTCGGGCGTCGTGCCCGCCACGGCTCCAAGCCTCGATAGGGCCGGGCACTTTCCGTGCGGGACGGCCACGCCGTAGCCGATCCCCGTTGGAAATTGACGCTCGCGCTCGAGGATGGCGCTGAGCACCTCCTCCAACGGCCCGCCGCTTCCTGGCATGATCAGGGTAGCCAACTCCCGAAGCACTCCCGGCTTGTCGCGCGCCTGGAGGGGGACCCGGATACTGCTGGGAGGCAATAGCTCAGACAGCCGCATGCGATGCCAAGTGTCGTAACCGATTGAAGATAGTTAACTTGAATTGACAGCGCCACTTGGCACGGTAACCGATCAACATGCAACGCATTGCCACCTTGCTGGCGGTATGTGCCCCCGGGGCGCTGGCGGCCCAAGGGGCGGCGGCAACGCAGCTCTGGCGCCTCGCCGGCACCACCCTGACGGTTCCGTCGGCCCTGTCCACCAGTGGCGCGAGTGCCATATGGAACCCGGCCCAACGGCCCCCGGCCGGGCGCGCAAGCCTGTCCCTGGAGATCATTCAGACTCCGTCGGCTGTGAGCGCCACAGGGCTGCTGGCCGTGGGACGGCTCCGGCTGCATCCGCTGGGAGAACTGGGCCTGGTGTACGGCAACATGGAGATGTCCGACTTGATCCGCACTGGGACGAGTACCATGGAGGAGTCGGGACCGATTCCCTACTATGCGCAGTTCGTCGGCGGGAACTGGACGATGACGCTGGGGGGAACCACGCTGGGGGCAACGCTGGGACTGCAAGACGTGACGCTCGACGACGTCCACGCACACGAGCTCGGGGGCGACGTCGGAATTTCCCAGGAACTCCCCGCCGCGTTTCGCGTCGCGGGAGCCGCACACCTGTTTGCCCCACTCGTGCCGGGCGATCCGCACCAGGATTTCTCGGGGGGCGTGGAGCGCCGCATGTGGCGCGGCAGCCTATGGGACGGCAGCGGCCCGTCATCCCTGACTGCTCGCTACGGCTTCTCGCTCGGCCGAGGTGTGAGCGCCGACCATCAACTCGGGCTGGGGCTCAAGGTCGGCGCGCAATTCAAGTTGGACGTGCGGGTCGTGCGGGAAGGTGGCTATGGCGCCCCGCTGTGGCGGGGCAGCGCCGGAATTCGGGTGACCGTCGGGCACTATGGCGTGACTTACGCGCGCGACGCGGGGGCCAGTGAGATCGGGTCCGCGTACCGCGTCGGGCTCGACGCGGGGACCGAGTGACCGATCTCCTGTCGCTCCCGGTCCCCGAGGCGCGGGCGGCGCTCGAACAGTGGAGCGCGGCTCGCGGCGAACCCGGGTACCGGGTCCGCCAGATCCTGCCGCGACTGTGGGAGCGACCGGTACGTACCTGGGACGAGGCGACCGATTTGCCCGCGGGGTTACGGACGGCGCTCGCAGAGAGCTTCCCGCTCACCGGCCTCATCCTTGGCACCCACCAGGTGTCGAGCGACGGAACCGAGAAGTTCCTGTGGCTCCCGGCCGACGGCGACGCGATTGAATCGGTGCTGATTCCCGAAGGGAAGCGGCGCACGCTGTGCATCTCGTCGCAAGTGGGGTGCGCCCTCGGCTGCATCTTCTGCGCCACCGGCCGCATGGGATTCCGGCGCAATCTCTCCGCCGGCGAGATCGCGAATCAGGTGCGAGAGCTGGTGTTGCGCGATCCGGCCGCGCGCCCGACCAACGTGGTCTTCATGGGCATGGGAGAGCCGCTGCTCAACTGGCCCGCGGTCGATACCGCCCTTTCGATTCTCAATCACCCCGAGGGGCTCGGCATCGGGGCGCGGCACATCACGGTCTCGACCGTCGGCATCGTGCCCCAGCTCGCGCAGCTCGCCAAACGGCCGGAGCAGTTCCGGCTTGCCATCTCACTGCACGCGCCGACGCCGGCGTTGCGGCTCGAGCTGATGCCGATCGAAAAGAAGTACGGGTTGGCGGACGTCCTCGGCGCGCTGCAGCAGTTTCGCCGGCGGGTGACGCTCGAATACGTGTTGATCGGGGGACGGAACGATGCGCCCGAGATGGCCGACCAGCTCGCCGCCCTCGCCGCACCGCTCGGCGCGCTGGTGAATCTCCTGCCGCTCCATCCCGGGGGCGCGCCCGACCTCACCCCCAGCTCGCGTCAGCGCATGCTCGCGTTCGAGCAGCGGCTCCAGAGCCGCGGTGTGCATGTGGTGCTGCGCCGCAGCCGTGGGATGGACATCAGCGCCGCCTGCGGGCAGCTACGGGTGGAACTCGAGGCGCGGCGAAAAGTCGCCCCCGAGGAACACGCTCGCATCGAGTAGCCGCGTACTGTCGGGCTGCATCAACACGCGTCCCACCCCCAACGCGTTGCGAATCGCCGTGGCGGCGGCGAGCGAGCCCCGGCGCACGACGATGCGCGTGGTGTCGAGCGTCCCTTCGCCGTCGGACACGGTCCCCAGGGCGACCACGTCGATGCCTTCCCGCCGCAGCACGCGCGTCCCCACGCGCCCCAGCCCCGCACGCCCGCTGGCATTGAATACCTCGACGATCATCCGCGGTCCCCGTTCGCCAGGGAGCGGCAGCGGTGCGTCCCGGGCGTCGCTCCGGCACGCGCCGAGCGCCCAGACACCCAGCGATCAGCGCGAGGCGAGCGCGTTCCACAAGCCCACCGTTTCCGGAACGAGCGGCCACCCGGAGCGCAGCACCCATTCGATGCGCCACCGCACCACCTCCTTGAGCACTGCGTCCCGCTCTGCGGGAACACGCCGCGCCAGCGCCCGCCGTTCGTCCGCGGCAAACGTCCGTCCCGGCTCGAGAAAGTCGGCGAGATAGAGCATGCGGCCGGCGTCGTCCCATCCGGCGTAGCCCACCGTATGGTAGCGCACCGCGTCCAGAACCCCCTGGTCGGTTTCGCCCTCGCGAGCAGCACGATCGGCGGCAGCCGGCCCGTGCGCCAGCTGGTCGGCCAGTGGGGCGTCGCGCAACGCGTCATGCAGGTACGCCGCCTTGAGCCAGCGCCCGCGTTCCGTCGCCGGAACCCCCATGGCGTCCGCCCACTCAGCGGTCAGGCCGGCGACGCGCTCGATATGCGCCTGCCGTTTCGCCGAGACTTGAGCCCAGGGCGGCAGGGTAGCGCTCACCCTCGCACCACCGGGTCGGCAGCCACCCCTTCACCCAGCACCACGTTGTCGATCAGGCGTGTGCGCCCTACCCTGGCCGCCACGGCCGCAACCGTGCGCGCATCGGCGCGCTCGACGGGCCGCATGTCCTCGCCCACCAGCGCGACGTACTCAGGAACCACGCCCGGCGCACTGAGCACCTGCATTCCCCGCCGCACGATGACCGCGGGATCGGCTTCGCCACCGCGCCACGCCTGCTCGACGGCGCGCAGTGCGCGAGACAATGCCAACGCGGCACGCCGCTCGTCGGCGCTGAGGTAGCTGTTGCGCGATGACAGCGCGAGTCCATCGAGCTCGCGCACCGTGGCGGCCACGTCCACTTCGAGCGCGAAATCCAGATCGGCCACCATGCGGCGCACCAGGGTCGCCTGCTGAAAATCCTTGCGGCCGAAGCACGCGATGTCGGGCTCGGCGAGATGAAACAGCTTGGCGACCACGGTGAGCACGCCGTCGAAGTGTCCGGGGCGCGCAGCCCCTTCGAGCGTTTCGGCCATGGTGCCCGCCCGGATCCGGACGAGCGGCGAGTCGCGGTACATCGCCTGAGTCTCGGGCACAAACAGGCAGTCCACCCCGCGCGCGGCCGCCAGCGCCCGGTCCCGCTCGAGGTCGCGGGGATAACTCGTGAAATCTTCACCGGCGCCGAATTGCAGCGGATTGACGAAGATGCTGAGGACTACGCGATCGCTGCGCTCCCGCGCCCGGTCCACGAGGCGCAGATGCCCCTCATGCAGAAATCCCATCGTCGGCACGAGTCCGACGCGTTGGCCGCGCTTGCGCGCGGCGCGGGACCACGCGCGCATGTCCGCCGGCACAGTGATCTCCTGCATCTCAAAACGAATGCTCCGGGCCTGGAAAGCGTCCCTCGCGCACCTCGGCCGCGAACAGCTCGACCGCCTCGCGCACGTCCTGAGCCAGGGTCGCGTAGCGTTTGACGAATTTGGCGTTGAACGTGTCGTTCAGGCCCAACAGATCGTGCAGCACGAGGACCTGCCCGTCGCACGCCGGCCCGGCTCCGATCCCGATGGTGGGAATCGTCAGCGCCTTGGTGACTCGCGATGCGAGCGGCGCCGGGATGAGCTCGAGTACGACGGCGAACGCCCCTGCGCTTTCGAGCGCCTTGGCATCCTGGAGCAGGCGTCCCGCGGCCGCCTCGTCCCGCCCCTGGACCCGGTACCCGCCCAACGCATGCACCGATTGGGGCGTCAACCCGAGATGGCCCATGACCGGAATCCCCGCATCCACCAGCGCGCGCACCGTGCCGGCGATTGGCTCCCCGCCTTCCAGCTTCACGCCGTGGCACCCGGTCTCCGCGAGCACCCGTCCGCAGTTACGGATCGCCTCCTCGCGCGACACCTGATACGTGAGGAACGGCATGTCGCAGATCACGAGCGCGCGCTCGCTGCCGCGCCGCACGGATTTGGTGTGGTAGATCATCTGGTCCAGCGTGGCGGACAGTGTGGTCTCGGCCCCGGCGAGCACCTGGTTCACCGAATCCCCGACCAGCAGCACGTCCACGCCGCACCCATCCAGCAGACGCGCGAACAGAACGTCGTAACAGGTGAGGCTGACGATACGCTCGCCGCGGGTCTTTCGATCCTTCAGATCCTGGATGGTGAGCGGCACGCGGGCGTCACTCATGAAGCGTCCGCGCCTGGTCGAGCTCCGCGATTTCACGCCGCCAGAAATCGCGCGCCGGCAGCTCCGGATGTGGCAGCGTCAGGGACGGCTCCCGGACGCGGGCGTCGCCGAACCGCACGATATCCAAGTCCAGGGTGCGAGGCCCCCACCGCACCGACCGCACCCGGCCCCGCTCGGCCTCGATGGCCTGCAGGTGGGCGAGCAGCTCGGCGGGCGTGAGTTCGGTTTCGAGCAACGCCATCTGGTTGAGGTAGGGACCTTGTGGAATGGGGCCAAGCGGTGCGGTCTCCTCCACGGTGGAGACGGCGCTCAGTTTGGTGTGCGGCAACGCCGCCAGCCGGGCCCGCGCGTGCGCCAGGTGCGTCTCCCGATCACCGACGTTCGATCCCAGCGCCACGTACACCCGCTCGGCCTTCGGCACAGCGGAATGGTAATCCCGCTACGCGATGCTCGCAAAGCCGCGGGTCAGGTCCCGGAGCATTGCCGCCACCGACTCGAGCTCGCGAGTCGCGCGCTCCAAATCGGTCAGGCCGCGCGCGGCCTCGCCGGCTCGCGTCGCGACGTCGTCCGCCTCGGCGCGGTTCTTTCCCGCGATGGCAGCCACCGCATTGATCCGCTCGCGCAGCCGGCCGAACGCGCTATCCTGCTCGCCCGCGGCATCGGCGATCCGGCGCGCGTGCGTGGTGGCATCGGCCGTGGACGTGACGATCGCGTCGAGCGCCTCGAGCGCGGCCGACGAGAGCTCCTCCACGCCGCCGACGTTGACCTGTCCCCGCCGCATCTGCTCCACGACCTCCCCCACGCGGCGGTTGATGTCGAGGACCAGCTCACCAGCTTCAGTCGCGGCGGTCGCGCTCTGCTCCGCGAGCCGCCGCACCTCGTCGGCCACCACCGCGAACCCCTTCCCGTGCTTGCCCGCGCGCGCCGCCTCGATTGCGGCGTTCAGCGACAACAGGTTGGTCATGTCCGAGAACTCGCGGATCGACGAGATGAACCCGGTGATCCGGCGGCTCACGTCCCCCAGGGCCTGGACCTTGGCCGAGCTTTCACCCACGAACGTCTTGAGCGCCACGAGGCGATCCATCGCCTCGCGGATCTGCTGCCGATTGCGGCTGGCCACATCGCTCGCCGTCGTCGATGCGTGCGCCGCCTGGGTGCCATCCACGGAGACGCGGCGTGACACCTGCGCCAGACTCTCGGTCGCCGCGAGCCCGCCCGCGACCTCCGCCTGTTCGGCCACGACCCCGTCGAGGATCGCATTGGTCGATCCCGCCACACCGCCGGCCGCGTCGCGCAGGCTTTCCGCCGCGCGCACCAGCGTGCCGAGCTGGGCCGTCAGGCGATCAACCGTTTCGAGCAGCGGCCGCCGCAGCTCGGTGATGTGGATCGCCGTGGCCAGCTGATTCGCGAACGTGGTGATCGTCACGACGTCCTTCGCGCGGTACGACTTGCGCTTGTGATGCTCCAGCTCGAGCGTGCCGATCACCTGATCGCCGAACTTGAGAGGCACCATGACGAGACTCTTGACGTCGAGGCTCGCATCGGCCACCCGCCGGTCGCGGGTGACGTCGTCGATGATGACCGGCTCACCCGTTGCCACCACGCCTGCGCGCAACGCGTCGATATCCGCGGACGATTCTCCCCGGTTGCGCCGCCCGATCGTGCCCCGGTAGGCGAGGCCCAGGACCCCATCGTGATGGCGATAGATGCGGAAGTCGCCCCAATCCACCAGCCGGTGGGCGAGCCGCTCGATCCGTCCGAACGAGTCCGCCAGGCTGACGTTGCTCGTGATCACCGCTTCCATCGCGTGGATCTTGTTCAACTCTTCAGCGGCGATTGCCTCTTCGAGGGTCTTCTTGAAGAGCAGCCCGAGGGCCCCCATGGCAGCCGCGACAAACAGCCATGCGACCGGAGGCCAGTACACGACCGTCCCGACCACCATGGCCGTCGCGATGAGCGTCGTGCCGAAGCTGATGCACTCGTAGCGAAGGATCAGCAGCCGCTCGCCCTGCTCGAGCTTGCCCCGTACGATGAGCGCGAAGTAGAACAACAGGCGTGTGAAGACGAAGTACGAGAGCCCATAGAAGAACAGCGCCGGGAGCGTGTCGAGATGGATCCCGGCCGGTGCCTCCGACGCCCGCACGACCGCCGCGTACACGCCGTAGGCGCCGATGGTCGCGACCACTTCACGACCCGCGTTGACCGCCGAGGCCTGGGCGCTCTTCCGAAGCCACATGAGATCCGTCGCCGCGGTGCCGACGCCGATCGCCAGCACGTTCGCCGGAAGCCCGACGAGCAGGCTGCCCGCGAGGGCGACCAGCCCCGTCTGGGTGAGGTAGGAGTACTTCGACAGGGGGATCTGGAGCCCGCGCATCACGATCGCGGCCCCCGTCATCACCACCAGCTCCGGGATCTGGCTGGTCCAGCGGGGGTCGGCGACCAGCACTGCGAGGATCAGCAGCGGCCCCAGGTACGTCAGAGCCTGGCTGTAAAGAACGATGACCCGGTTGGTGCTCACCGTTGGCCGTTGCGCACGGCGGCGGAGAGATCGCGCACCAGCCGCTCGGCGACCCGCAGGTCACCGCCGCCGAGCGCCTCCACCAGCGCGCTCCCCACGACCACCCCGTCGGCGATTTGTGCCGCGGCGCGGGCCTGGGCGGCCGTGCTGATGCCAAACCCCACCGCCACCGGCAGCGGCGTCGCGGCGCGGATGCGATCCACGTGAGACGCGACGTCCAACGGGATGGTCGTCGCGCATGCCGGTGACCCCGAGCCGCGAGATCAAGTAAATGAAGCCGCTCGCCCCCTCGACGGCGCGCGCCACACGCGCTTGCGTGGTGGTGGGCGCAATGAGCCGGATCAAGGCCAGCGGGCTCGCCGTCACCCGCCGCTCGAGGTCGGGATCGGCGCCCGCGGGAAAGTCCGTGAGCAGCAGGCCCGACGCGCCGGCGGCGTGGGCGTCGGCAAGAAACCGATCGAGGCCGTATGCCAGCACCGGGTTCAGGTACGTCATGATCACCACGGGGATCTTGAGCGCGGCCTGGTGGATCAGCTCCAGTACGCGCGTCGCCGTCATCCCTTGATCGAGGGCGGCCTGGGTCGAGCGCTGAATCGTGACCCCGTCGGCGAGCGGGTCGGAGAACGGCACCCCGACTTCGACGATGTCCGCACCGGCGGCCTCCACCATGCGGAGCGCATCGACCCCGGCGGCAGGGGTGGGAAAACCGGCGGTGAGATAGGGGATGAGCGCCGCTCGATGCTCGCCCCGAACCGCCCGCCAGCGGGCGGCAATGGGGTGTTCAGACAAAATAGTCGCTGACGTTGATGCCGTACTTTTGCGGGTCGGTCACCTTGACGATCGTGCGGGGATATTTGCCATCGGCGTCGCGTTCCGCGAGATCCACCAGGACACCGGGGTGCTGCAGCGCCCCTTCCGGCGTCGCGACGACGCGCACCACCGGCCGGTGCACCTCGCTCACGTTCGCGTTCGCGGCGTGGACGACGGCCAGCTCGTGCGTGTCGAGAATGACGCACGTGCCGACCGGATAGATCCCGATGAGGTTGATGAACGCCTTCACCACGACGCCGTCGTATCCGCGCCGGGGGTTCTCCCACATTTCCTTGAGCACCTGGTCGGGTTGAATCGGCACGGTCTGGTAGGTGCGGCGGCTGGTCGCGGCATCGAACCCGTCCGCGACCGCCACGATCTTCGAGAAGATCGAAATCTCGCGCGGCCGGATGGACTTGGGATAGCCGGTCAGGTCGGTCTTCATGTGGTGCTCGTAGGCTACGATCATCCCCCGGTACGGAATCTCACCGTAGCCGCGGATCCCGAACAGGGTGAGCACGCCCAGCCACGGGTGGGCCGTCATGATACGCCACTCTTCGTCCGACAGACCACCCACCTTGTTCAGCACGTCGAGCGGCACCCGCGACTTGCCCACGTCGTGGAACAACGCCGCCAGGCCGAGATCGTACAGCTGCAGTTTCTCAAAGCCGAGCTTGCGGCCAAGTGCGACCGAGAAAATGCACACGTTCACCGAGTGTGTGAACGTGTATTCGTCGTAGTCCCGCAGCGTCGTGAGGCCCACCAGCGACGCTTCGTTGTTCAGCACCTGGTCCACGATCGCCTGCACCGCGCGCTTGACCTTCTTCACGTTGGCGGTCCGGCCCAGGCGCACGCTGTTGATGACCTCCTTGGTCACCGCCACCGACTGCGCATAGGTGCGCTTCGCTGCTTCCTTTTGCCGCTCCGCGTCCTGCACGTCCTCGTCGCTCTCGACGGGCGGCTCGACGCTGATGAACGTGACTCCGCCATCGATCATCTTCTGAGCGATCTCGGCGATTTTTTCCGGCGTGGCCTCCCGGGCGGCGTACGACAGGAGCAGCGACACGAAAATCTGCAGCTGGCGGCGATCCACGCCTTCGTCAATGCGGATGCCGCCGATGCTGCACTGCTTGAACACCCCGAGGATGTGCGAGAACGACGCGTAGTTATCGAGGTCGAGGCGCAGGCGGGTGGAGTTCACGAAGATGAATTCCCCCTGCATGCGCAGCTCGATTTCACGCTCCACTTCGAGCAGGTGCTTCGTCGTGGTCAGCAGCTCGTCCAGCGCCTTTTGCACCTGCGCGTTTTCGATCGGGTAGAGCTTGAGCGAGCGAAACGCCGTGTAGAGCACGACGAGAAAGTCCCGGCCGGCGTGGCGCAGGAACCCGTCCGTGGTCTGGACGGTCTCGACCATCGTGGAGCGGCGGGCGCCCGGCTCGCTCACAATCCCACCTCGCGCAGCGCGCGGGTCACGGCGTTCCGAACCAGCGGCTCCTTGTCCTGGGTCGCCGCCTCCAGCGCCGCGCGCGCGTCCGGCGTGCGGATCTTGCCGAGCGCCATGGCGGCGCAGGCGCGCGTCTCAGGATCTTCTTTCCGCGCGAACACCCCCTTGGTCACCAGCACCTTGGCGAGGGCCGGCACTCCCTTCGCGCCCGCCAGCGTGCCGAACGCCTCGTAGAACGCCATTTTCTCGGTGAGGTCCGCCGCCTTGAGCTGTGGACTCGTCAACGCCGCCTCCACGCGGGCGAGCGCGTTGCGATGCCCGCGCGCCGCCAGAAACTTTACAGCGGCGATCCGCACGTCCCGATCGGTATCGTCCACACCCTTTTCGAGCAGCCGCAGCGCCGTCGGCGAGGCGACCTGCAGCAGCGCGTCGACGATGGCGAGCTTCAGCGTCCGGTCGCCGGCTGTGAACAGCGGGCCCATCGCTTCGATGGCGCCGGGCAGCTTGAGGCGGCCCGCCAGGCGCACCATCTCGAGCTGCGCGCCCGGGTCCTCCGCGCTCCCCAGCACCTTGAGCACTTCGCCGGCGTGCTCCTGTGCCAGACGAGAGGCGGACGCATTGACGAGATCCCGCACCATCGGGTTGCTGAGCCGTGGAATCCATCCCATCAGCGTGGGCAGCGCCTCCGGCCGCATTTCACCGAACGTCTCAGCGAGCTCTTCCTCGGACGGTGGCATCGTCGCTTCGTCCAGCGACTGCAGCAGCTGCGCCAGCGGCTCGGGCTGGGAGAGCCGGGCGGGGAGCCCCACCAGGATCGCGCGCTGTTCGGGAATCAGCTCCCGCGCCCGCTCCAGCACCACCCGCGTCTCTCGCAGGATATATCCGACGGATCGGAAGTCCGCCGCGCCCAGCAGGTACGGGATGAAGTTCTCGACGATGCCGATCAGCTCGGCCCGCACCGTGCCGTAGGTTTGCAGTTCGAGCAGATCGAACAGCATCGCCAGAACGTTGCGGCGGAGATCCTGCCCGTACTCGCGCTCCGCCTCCTTCCGCAGATACTCGACTTCGCGGTCCTCGAGGAAATACAGCGTCGTGTCGAAATCCTCCATCGACACGATGCCGGCAGGCCGCGGCGGAGCCTCTTCCTCGACGGCGGTACGGATCGTGGCCGGCGCCGCGGAGGGGATCGTCTCTCCCGCCTCGATCGGCGTCGCGTTCTCGGTGGCGAGCTCGCGGAACGTGTACGCGATGAAATGGAAGTCCTCCGCCCACAGCAGCGTCAGCAGGTCATCGGCGGCGTCGGAGGTCACATTCTTCGACTTGTGGAGCACCGCGAGAAAGCGGACGATTTCGGTCTCCTCGACGCCGGGCCGCAGCGCGATTGATCGGATGCCGTCCTTGTACAGCGTCCAGGCTACGCTTTCCGCGCGCTGCTCCTGATTGTAGACGACCGCCTCCTCCCAGCTCAGCGCGGTCTCCCCCACGTCGAGGTTGAGCACGTCGATCGACTGCCAGACCTTGCGAAAGGCCGCGCGGATATTCTCGACGGCTCGCTGGTAAACCGGGTTGTTGGGGAGGTACAGCTGAGTGGCGCGGAGGCCCTTCACGAGAACCTGAAGCAGGTCCTCGACATGTGACGGCGGGAGCGCCAGCTCAGGAATCGGCGTCCCGGTCAGATCGTAGCTCCGGAGAGCTCGGCCACCATGGCGACGTCTTTGTCGCCACGACCACTCAAGTTGATGATCACGATATCGCCCTCACTCCAGTGGCCCCGGCGGCCCAACACCCACGCCACGGCATGCGCGCTTTCCAATGCTGGCAAAATCCCTTCGAGCCGGGAGAGCCCCGCAAACGCCTCGAGGGCCGCCCGGTCCGTGACCGCTTCATACAATACGCGTCCCGAGTCCTTCAGAAAAGCGTGTTCGGGCCCGACACCCGGATAGTCGAGCCCCGCGGACACGCTATGAGCGGGCTGCACCTGCCCGTCCGCGTCCTGCAGCAGGTAACTCAAGCTCCCGTGGAACACCCCCGGCTTGCCGAGGCTGAGCGAGGCGGCATGGCGGGTCGTCCCGATTCCCTCACCCGCAGCCTCCACCCCAACCAGCTCGACCCCACGATCGTCCAAGAAAGCGCTGAATATCCCCATCGCGTTCGACCCCCCGCCGACGCACGCCACGACGGTGGTCGGCAGGCGACCGAACCGCTCCAGCACCTGCCGTCGCGTCTCCCGCCCGATCACGGCCTGGAAGTCCCGCACAATGCGGGGAAACGGATCGGGGCCCACGACCGACCCGATGATGTAGTGCGTCCCCGTAACGTTGGTCACCCAGTCGCGCAGGGCCTCGTTCGTGGCATCCTTCAACGTCCGCGTTCCAGACGTCACCGGAACTACCTTCGCACCCATCAATTCCATTCGGTACACGTTGAGACGCTGCCGGCGCATGTCTTCCTCGCCCATGTAGACCACGCACTCGAGCCCGAACCGCGCGCACACCGTGGCGGTAGCCACCCCGTGCTGGCCCGCCCCGGTTTCGGCGATGATGCGGCGTTTCCCCATGCGACGTGCCAGCAGGACCTGACCCAGCGTGTTGTTGATCTTGTGCGCGCCGGTGTGGTTCAGGTCTTCCCGCTTGAGCACTACGCGAACGCCCGCTCCGACCGCGGCCGAGAGACGCGGCGTCTCCGTCAGCGGCGTGGGCCGGCCGACAAAGTCGCTCAGCAGACCGTCAAGCTCGGCCGCGAAGGCCGGGTCGGCCTGGGCAGCGGCATACACGCTCGTCAGCTCCTCGAGCGCCGCCATCAATGTCTCGGGCACGTATCGGCCCCCGTAGGGACCGAACCTGCCCACCGTATCAGCCGCGACTGGGGGAGAAACGCTCACGCTCTGATCCTTCCGCTTGGAGGCGCCCACTATGCCACCCCCGGCCGCCCGCGCCGAGGCACACCACACAACTCCCGGACGGCGGCGGCCGGATCCGCCGTGCGCGCTACCGCCGTCCCCACCAGCACCAGGTCTGCACCCGCGGCCGCAAACCGCTCGACATCGGCGCGCCGCTCGATGCCGCTCTCGGCAACGGCGGCGATGCCGGGCGGCACGCGCGCGACGAGTCGCTCAGCCGCCTTATGATCGACGGTAAATGTCGCCAGATCCCGACTGTTCACGCCCAGCGCGGTCGGCTCGGCAGCCAACGCCGCTTCGAGCTCTGGTGCATTGTGGGCCTCGACCAGAACGCCCAGTCCGAGATCGCGGGCCGTACGGGAAAGGTCCCGCAGCCGCTGGGCATCCATCGCCCGGACGATGAGCAGGACCGCACTCGCACCCGCCCCGCGCGCCTCGACGATCTGCAGCTCATCGAGAATAAAGTCCTTGCGCAGCACTGGACAGGAAACCTCCCGCGCCACTCGCTCCAGATCCTCGAGCGAGCCACCGAAATGCGCCTCGTCGGTCAGCACCGAGATGACCACGGCACCGCCCCGAACGTACGCCGCCGCATGCGACACGGGGTCCAGACCCTCCGCGATCGCCCCCACGGACGGCGAGCGGCGCTTGACCTCCGCGATCACTCCCACGGTGGTTCCGCGCAGCGCCGCCGCAAAGGAGCGGGGCGTGGGCGCCTGGGCCGCCCGCCGCTCCAGCTCCCGGGTGCGTGCCCGAAGGGCTGCCACCCGGGTTCGGGTCGCCGCCAGGATCGTGTCGAGGGTAATCTGGGCCATGCTTGCGTTCGGGCTTTTATCGGGTAGATTAACTTCGGTTTATTTTCGGGAGACCAGGTGCCGCTAACACGCCGCCAGCGCGAAATCTTCGACTTTGTCGCTCATCATATCGACGACAAGGGGTACGCCCCAAGCTTCGAAGAAATCGCCCAGCAGTTCGGTTTTCAGTCGCTCGCGACGGTCCACGAGCACCTCACGAACCTCGAGCGGAAGGGGTTCATCCGCCGCGCTCATAACGAAAGCCGGGCGATCGAGATCGTGCCCCCCAAGGGCCAGACCGGGGCCACCGAGCTGCCGCTGCTCGGCCTCGTGGCCGCGGGCGAGCCCATCGAAGCCATCGACGGCACGGACACCATCGCGGTTCCGGACGAGCTGATTCCGCGCCGCGGGCGGAGCTACGTGCTCAAGGTGCGCGGCACCTCGATGATCGACGAGCAGATCCGGGATGGCGACTTCGTCATCGTACATGAGCGGAACCAGGCCGACAACGGCCAGATGGTCGTGGCCCTGGTTCACGGCAACAGCGCCACGGTCAAAAAGTTCTACCGTGAACCCGGTGGTTGGATTCGCCTTCAGCCGGCGAATCCGAGCATGGCCCCGCTGCGGGTGAACGAGCGCGACATCATGGTCCAGGGCATCGTCGTCGGCGTCATCCGGAAGTGCTAGCACTCGCCCGGCGCAGCCGCTCGAGGGCGGCCCGGCCCGCGCCCGAGTCCAACGCCGCACCGGCCCGCGTCACGCCCGCGGCGTAGGTCGGAGCGAGCCCCGCCACGTACAGGGCAGCCCCGGCATTCAGCAGGGACGCCGCGCGTCCGGCCGCGTCACCGTCCTTCGCCCCACTCAACAGCCGCTCGATCCGCCCGGCGTTCTCGGCCGGCACGCCGCCGCGCAACAGCGTGACATCCGCGACCGCGCACCCGTGCGCTGCGGGGTCAATCTCCCACAGCGTGACGGCGCCACCCCGCACCTCCCACACATCCGTCACTCCCTGGGGAGAGATCTCGTCCATCCCCACCCGTCCATGTACCACCATCGCGTGCTCCACCCCGAGCCGTGCCAGCGCGTCCGCCATCAACACGGCGCGCTCCCGATCCGCCACGCCCAAGACCTGGCGCCGCACCCCCGCCGGGTTGGCAAGCGGACCGATCATGTTCATGACGGATGTGATCCCCAGCTCACCCCGCACCGGGCCCACATGGCGCATCGCGGGGTGAAACGTCGGTGCGAACAGAAAGGTGATGCAGGCGTCGCGGAGCACGCGCGCGGCGGCGGCGGCATCGAGACGGATCGTCACGCCCAGGGCTTCCAAGACATCTGCCGAGCCGCACTTCGAGGTGAACGACCGATTGCCGTGTTTGGCGACGCTCGCCCCGGCGCCCGCCGCGATCAGCGCTCCGGCCGTCGAGATGTTGAAGGTCCCGACGGTGCCTCCCCCGGTGCCGCAGGTATCGACAAGGTGGGTCGTGTCGGCCTCGACCCGTACCATCGCGTCGCGCAGGGCCCGAGCGGCGCCGGCGACTTCTTCCGCTGTCTCTCCCTTGACCCGCAGGCCCATGAGGAGCGCCGCGATTTGTGCAGGGCTCGCTTCGCCGCGCATCACCGCATTGAACACGTCGGCGGCGAGTCGCTCGCTGAGGGACTGGCGGTTGGCGAGGGCGGAAATCGCTTGCTGGAGCGGCGGGGAGGTGTCGGGCATCGGTGTTGGTCGGCTTGGCAAAAGGTACCCGTTTTCCCTATCTTTCGCCCGTGACGAGCCGGCCCTGCCTCGCCGTGGTCCACTACGACGGGGTCCAGTTCGTCGGCTGGCAGCGCCAGGCGGAAGGGCGCACGGTGCAAGCCGAGTTCGAGACGGTCCTCGAGCGTCTGATGGGGCGGCGCACCCCGGTCACGGGGGCGGGGCGGACCGACACCGGCGTGCACGCCCTCGGTCAGGGTGTTGGTTTCCTGACCGATGAGCGGTGGGGGGATGATCCGCCGGGTCTGCGACGCGCGCTCAACGCCCTCTTGCCGCGCGACATCTGGGTGGAGCAGGTGCACCCCATGCGACCGGGGTTTGACGCGCGACGCAGCGCCGTGGCGCGCCGGTACCGCTACCTGGTCGGGACCGATGACGGTGCGCAATCACCGTTCCGGCGCCCGTACGAGTGGGCCCTGGGACGCTCGCTCGACTCACCGCTGCTCGCCGCCGCCGCCGGGTTGACGGTCGGCGAGCACGATTTCCGTGGCCTCGCTTCTCAGGGCGGAGCGCCGAAGCCGCACTACCGTTGCCGCGTGGCGCTGGCCGACTGGGCGCCGCGAGCGGACGAAACGGGGATGGTGTTCACGATCGAAGCCGACCGATTCCTACACCACATGGTGCGCTTCCTGGTAGGGGCGATGATCGACATCGCGTTGCACCGGCGCCCGCTGTCCGACTTCTCCGCATTGCTGGCCGCGACCGACAACCAGGCGGCCAGCCCGCCTGCTCCACCGCAGGGGCTCTACCTGATGGCCGTCCGCTACCCTCCCGATCTCTACGCCGAGGCGCGACCGATGCAGGCAACCGGTTGACCTACCAGTCGCCGCTGGGCCAGCGCTATGCCTCCCCTGCGATGCAGCTGCTGTGGGGGGACCGGAAACGAATCGGTCTGTGGCGCCGGCTCTGGCTGGCGCTGATGGAAGCGGAGCAGGAGCTCGGCCTCGCCATTCCTCCCGCAGCTCTGTCGGAGCTGCGCGCGCATTTGGACGACGCCGATCTCGATCGCGCGGCCGAGCACGAGAAGCGGCTGCGTCACGACGTGATGGCGCACATCCACCACCTCGGCGAGCAGGCACCTGCCGCCCGCCCGTTCCTCCATCTCGGCGCGACGAGCGCCTACGTCACCGACAACGCCGACCAGCTGGTGATGCGCGAAGCGCTCACGCTGCTGCTCGGCCGCCTGGCGGCGGTCCTCGTCGCACTCGGGAAAGTCGCGCGCCGCCACCGCGCCGTTCCCTGCCTCGCCTACACCCACTTCCAGCCTGCCCAGCTCACGACGGTGGGCAAACGCGTGACGCTGTGGATGCAGGATTTCCTGCTCGACGCGGAGGAGCTGCTGCACCGGCTCGACGCGTTCCAGTTCCGCGGCGTCAAGGGAACGACCGGAACCCAGGCCAGCTTCCTCGAGCTGTTCGGCGAGCAGGACGAGAAGGTGCAGGAGCTCGATGCGCGCGTGGCCCGCAAGATGGGATTCGCGAAAGTGTTTCCCGTGACGGGCCAGACCTACACCCGCAAGCTCGACGCGCAGATCCTGGCGGCGCTGGCGGGGATCGCGGCGACCGCGGCCAAGTTTGCGACCGACCTGCGGCTGTTGCAGCACGAAGGAGAGATGCTGGAGCCGTTCGAGGCCGAGCAGGTGGGCTCGAGCGCCATGCCCTTCAAACGGAACCCGATGCGCGCCGAGCGCATGACGGGTCTGGCGCGCTTCGTCATCGAGCTCGAAGGGAACGGCTGGCACACCGCGGCGGAGCAATGGCTGGAGCGCACGCTCGACGACAGCGCGAACCGGCGCCTCACCATCCCCGAAGCATTCCTGGCGACGGATGCCATTCTCGTGCTGGCGACCAATGTCGCCGCCGGACTCGAAGTGCGTGAAACGGCAATCGCCCGCCACGTGGCAGCGCAGCTGCCCTTCCTCGTCACGGAGCGTCTGCTGATGCGCGCGGTAAAAGCGGGCGGCGATCGCCAGCGGCTGCACGAGGTGATCCGGGTCCACAGCCTCGCGGCGGTCGAGCACGGTACCGCTGACCAGCTGCTGGCACGGCTCAGCGAAGATCCGGCGTTCAAGACGCTCAAGGTGACCATCCTCCCGGACGAGATGGACCCGTCGCGCTACGTGGGCCGGGCGCCGCGCCAGGTGGACGACTTCCTCGCGCACGTGCTCCCGCCGCTGCTCCGCCGCATCGAGCCGGTTGCGCCCAGCGCCGTGGCCGCGGAGGTGAACGTATGACCGCTCCCCTGGTCGCCAGCGCTCTGCCCCTGCCGCTGCTGCGGCGCGGCAAGGTTCGCGAGGTTTACGAGGTGGATGCGGACACGTTGCTGCTCGTAGCGAGCGACCGCGTGAGCGCGTTCGACGTGGTCATGCGCGAGCCGGTAGCGCACAAGGGCGCGGTGCTCACCCAGCTGAGCGCGTTCTGGTTCGAGCGCCTGGAGTCGGTGATGCCGAGCCACCTCATTACCGCCGACGCCGACGAGATCGTACGGCGCGTGCCCGCGGTGGCGGGCGCGCGCGCCATGCTCACCGGCCGCGCCATGCTCGCGCGCCGGACCACGCCGGTGCCGTTCGAATGCGTCGTCCGGGGATACATCACGGGTTCGGCGTGGGCGGAGTACGAGAAATCGGGGACGCTGGCGGGCGAGCGCCTGCCCGCCGGCCTGACCGAGAGCGCGCGGCTCGAGCCCGCCATTTTCTCTCCCGCGACCAAGGCCGAAACGGGTCACGACGAGAACGTCACCTTCGCGCACGTCGCCCAGGCACTGGGACGCCCCATGGCCGAGCGGCTCCGCCAGGCGAGCCTCGCGCTGTATGAAGCGGGCCGGGCCTATGCGGGGCCGCGGGGCATCATCATCGCGGACACGAAGTTCGAATTCGGCACTGCGCGCGACGGCACCCTGCTCGTGATCGACGAGATCCTCACGCCCGATTCGTCACGGTTCTGGCCCGCCGACCGATACCAGGCGGGACGGAGCCAGCCCAGTTTCGACAAGCAGCCGCTGCGGGACTATCTGGCGGGCGTAAAGCGTCGCGGAGAATGGAACGGCGATGCACCGCCGCCGCCGCTGCCCGCCGAGGTCGTTCAAGCCACCAGCGTGCGCTATCGCGACGCGTATCGGCTGATTACGGGGCATGTCCTGAATGCCCGCGCGCGGTGAGGTTGGCGCCGGAAGGCTGGCCCTTCATCCTCACGGGATGGGCGCTCGCGGGCGTGGGCGCCTGGGCGGTGGCTCGCCACGGGCCCTGGTTCTGGCTGGCGGAAGCGCCCGCACTCGCCGTCGCGATATGGCTGCTCGTGTTCTTCCGCGATCCGCTGTTCGCGGGTCCACGGGGCCCTGGGATGGTCATTTCGCCGGCGGACGGCAGGATCGTAGAGGTCGCGTCGGTGCATGAGCCGATGTACTTGAAGGCGGAGGCAACGCGCATTTCGATCTTCATGAACGTGTTCGACGTACACGTGAACCGGTACCCGATCTCGGGACAGGTCGAGCTGACGCATTACAACGCCGGCTTGTTCTTGCACGCCGCGTCCGATAAAGCCAGCCTCGAGAACGAGCAGTCCTCGGTCGGCATCCGCGGCGCGCACGGCCCGCTGCTCGTGCGCCAGATCGCCGGCCTCATCGCGCGCCGCATCGTGACCGACAGCAAGGTGGGCGATCCCGCCGCGCAGGGCGCCCGCCTCGGCATGATCCGGTTCGGCTCGCGGGTGGACGTGTTCCTGCCCCACACCAGCCGGCACACGGTCCGCGTCGCGGTGGGCGACCGGGTGCGCGTGGGCGCCTCAGTGCTGGCGGAGTACCCGGAGTGATGCGGCCGCGGTTGCCGCGTCCGAACATGCGCCGCGTGGTGGTGGTGGTGCCGAGCTTGTTCACGCTTTTCAACTTGTTCTTTGGAATCTGGTCGATGGTGCAAGCCTCCCGCGGCGAGTTCTATCGCGCAGGGTGGTACATCGTATTCGCCGGCATCCTCGATACGCTGGACGGCCGCATCGCGCGCTTGTCGAATACCGGATCGCGGTTCGGCGAAGAGCTGGACAGCCTGGTCGACATCGTGAGCTTCGGCGTGGCGCCCGCGTTCTTGATGTACATGCTGGCCTTCGGCAGCGCCGGCCAGGCGGAATGGATCTTCTGCTACTTTTACGTCATGGCCGCCGCGATCCGACTCGCGCGTTTCAACGTCGCTTCGGCGGGAAAGGCGAAGCATTCGTTCATCGGGCTGCCGTCGCCGGCCGCCGGGATGACCCTCGCGACGTACTATCCGTTCACGCAAAGCGACCTGTACCAGAATGCGCTCCGCGGCCTCCCCTGGCACCATCTCCTCCAACTCCTGATGATCCTCCTGGCGATGCTCATGGTGAGCAGCGTCCAGTATGCCGCGCTGCCGCATGCCAGCACGCGCTCACTGCGGGGCGCCCTGGGGCTGGCGACGATACTCTGTATCGCGGCGTTCGGGATCTGGGAGCACGACGTTTTCTTCTTTCCTTTGGGAATCGCATACATGGCGTACGGCGTGATCCGGGCCTTCGTGCTCGGACTGGTGAGCGAATCCGAAGACGAGGATGAAGACTCGGGACCGATCATGATCGCCGACGGCGACGACGACGGCGATCAAGACGTCCCGCGCGGCGGAGCCGCAGGATGACCGCCTATCGGGTGGAGATCCGCGTGATGCCCCGCGCCGCGCTGCTCGATCCCCAGGGGCAGGCCGTCGAGCACGCGCTGCACGCGCTCGGGTTCAAAGACGTGGCCAAGGTCCGCGTGGGCAAGCACCTCGTGCTCGATCTCGATGCGGCGAGCAGCGAAGCGGCGGCGGCACAGGCGCGCGTGATGTGCGACCGGCTGCTCGCCAACCCGGTCACCGAGGATTTCGACGTGGCCGTGAGGACCGGCTGATGCGCCGCGTCGCGGTGGTCGTCTTCCCCGGGTCGAACTGCGACACCGATACGATCGCGGCCGCCCGCGCCGCGGGATCGGACGCCTACGCCGTGTGGCACCGGGAGACGGACCTCCGCCAGGCGGACGTCGTGATCCTGCCAGGCGGGTTCAGCTACGGCGACTACCTCCGCTCCGGTGCGATCGCCCGATTCTCGCCCATCATGGCGGCGGTGAACGCCCACGCGCAGGCGGGAGGCGCGGTGCTGGGCATCTGCAACGGGTTCCAGACGCTGTGTGAAGCCGGATTGCTTCCCGGCGCGCTGATGCGCAACGCGCGGCTGCGGTTTCTCTCGCGCCCCGTGTCGGTCCGCGTCGAGACCGTGGAGACACCCTTCACCCGCCTGTACGAGCAGGACGAGGTCATCGAGATCCCCATCGCGCACGGCGACGGCCGGTTCGTGGCGGACCCACGCACCGCGGCCGACCTCGAAGCGCAGGACCAGGTGGTCTGGCGTTACGTCCGCGACAATCCCAACGGATCGACCAACGATATCGCCGGCATCTGCAATGCCGGCCGCAACGTGGTAGGCATCATGCCCCACCCGGAGCGCCGCACGGCTCCGGCTCTTGGCGGCGATGACGGAGCCCGTGTCTTTCAATCGATGGAGGCTGGCAATGCGACGCAGCACGCTGTGGATGTGCGCGCTGTTGGTGACCACCACCTTCGGGTGTGACAAGGTCAAGGACCAAGCCGCGACGTTCGGCACCACCGTGAAGGGCAAGATTGCAACGTTGCGCGAGCGCTTCTTCCACAAGAAGGCGCCCGTCGCCGCAGCACCTGCGGCCCCAGCGCCGGCTCCAACGCCCGCTCCCGCCCCCCCGCCCCCGGAGCCGCCGCCCGTCCAGGAGGTCGCGAATCCTCCACGCGTGCGGGATGTCCCGTACGTGTCACAGGACACGGGAACGATCTTTCCGGGCATGGCGGAGCGCGACGTGTACTCACTGTGGGGAGCGCCGGTCGCGGTCCGCCGCACGGGCGCGTTCACCTACCTCTATTTCCCGAATGGCTGCGAACACAGCTGCGGGCATCTGGATCTCGTGACCTTACAGAACGGTCAAGTGACTGACGCCGTGGTTCGCTGGCCCGGTCACGGATACGGCGGTCAATCCAGCTCCCCGAGTGGCGGCAGGCATGACGGGCAGCTGGGGGGGACCCCCCTCGAGATGACAGAGCCCGACACGGTGCCGATGCTGCCCGACACCGTCCCGATGCTTCCGGACACCGTGCCGATGACGCTCAGACACGCTGCAGACCGCACCGTAGTGACGCCTAAGGCATCCGCCACTCCGTTCCCGGGCGATCCACCGATCTCGCCCGCGCTGGTGCGCGAGCACAATCTCACCGATGAGGAGTACCGCCGCCTCGAGGCGATGCTGGGCCGGACGCCTACGTTCGCCGAGCTGGGCATCGTGTCCGCGCTGTGGAGTGAACACTGCTCGTACAAACACTCCAAGTCTGTCCTGCGCGAATTTCCCACCACCGGGCCGCAGGTGGTCCAGGGCCCGGGCGAGAACGCCGGCGTGCTGCGCCTTCCCGATGGCTGGGCGGTCGCGTTCAAGATCGAGTCGCACAATCACCCGTCCGCGGTCGAGCCCTACCAGGGGGCCGCGACCGGTGTCGGGGGAATTCTGCGCGACGTCTTCACGATGGGCGCCCGGCCGATCGCCCTGCTGAACAGCCTGCGCTTTGGACCGCTCACCGAGCCTCGCAACCGCTATCTGCTCACCGGCGTGGTGCGCGGCATCGGCGACTACGGCAACTGCATCGGGGTCCCGACGGTGGGCGGCGAAGTGGATTTCGGAACGAGCTACAACGGCAACCCCCTGATCAACGCCATGTGCGTCGGGTTGGTGCGCGAGCGTGACGTGACCACCGCCGCCGCCCAGGGAGTGGGAAATGTGCTGCTGGTGGTGGGCGCGAGCACCGGGCGGGACGGAATCCACGGCGCCTCCTTTGCCTCGGAAGAGCTGACGCGGGAGAGCGAGCAGCGGCGGCCGCAGGTCCAGGTGGGCGATCCCTTCACCGAGAAGCTGCTCCTCGAAGCAAGCCTGGAGCTGATTGCCTCCGGGCACATCGTCGCGATCCAGGACATGGGCGCCGCCGGGCTCACGTCGTCGTCCGCCGAGATGGCCGCGCGCGGCGGGGTGGGCGTGGAGATCGACGTCGCACTCGTCCCGGTGCGCGAAGCGGGAATGACGCCGTACGAAATCCTGCTGTCCGAGTCCCAGGAGCGGATGCTCGTGGTGGCGAAGCCGGACCGTGTTGCAGACGTCGAGCGCATCACCGCCCGCTGGGAGCTGACCGCGACACCGATCGGCCGGGTGACGGATGACGGCATGTACCGCGTCATGTGGGGCAAGCAGGTGGTGGCTGAGATGCCAGGCCAGCGCCTGATCGACGACTGCCCGATGTACACGCCCGAAGCGAAGGAGGATGCGGGCCTAGTGGCCCTGCGCCAGCAGGAGCCGTCCGCCGCAGCACCCCTCCCTTCCGCCGCCGATCTCCTGCTCCGCCTGCTCGACCACCCGACCATCGCCTCGAAGCGCTGGGTGTACGAGCAGTACGACTCGACGATCCAGGCGGCGACGGTGCTCGGCCCGGGGGGAGACGCCGCGCTCATCCAGGTGCATGGCACGACGTTCGCCCTCGCCCTCTCGGTGGACTGCAACGCCCGCTACGTGCGGCTCGATCCTTTCGAGGGAGGCAAGGCCGCCGTCGCGGAAGCCGCGCGCAACGTGGCGTGCACCGGCGCGCGGCCGCTCGGCATTACCAATTGCCTCAACTTCGGCAACCCGGAACGCCCCGCGGTCTATCATCAGTTCCGCGAGGCCGCGCGCGGCATCAGCGACGCGTGCCGGGCGTTCGGCACCCCGGTCACGGGGGGCAACGTCTCGTTCTACAACGAGAGCCCGACCGGCGCGGTGGATCCCACACCGGTGATCGGGATGCTGGGGTTGCTCCCCGACGTCGCGCGGGCCGTCCCGAGCCACGCGTCGGTTGCCGGCGACACCATCATCCTGCTCGGTGACACGAAGCGTGAGCTGGGCGGGTCCGCGCTGTGGGAGGCCGTCCATGAATGGGTGGGCGGGACCCCGCCCCGGGTCGATCTCGCCGCCGAAGCGCGGCTGGTAGAGTTCCTCGTGACCGCTGCCGCACGCGGGTTGCTGCGGTCGGCGCACGATTGCTCGCACGGCGGGGTGGGCGTCGCCCTCGCGGAGGTCGCGATGGGTGGGCCGTATCAGGCAAGTGGATTCGGCGTGGACGTCGATCTCGCCGCATACCGCCCGGCGCTTACAGGCGTGGATCTGCTCTTCAGCGAGTCCCAGGCGCGCGCAGTGATCACCTGCGCGCGGGACCAGGCGACCGCGGTCGGCACCCTTGCGCAGCAGCTGGGCGTGCCGGCGTTCCGTGCCGGTACGGTCGGCAAGGCAGGCGGCAGCGTGCGCATCCAGCTGCGCGACGCGGCTGTCGAGCACCCCGTTGGGCGCCTGCGCGAGGTATATTTCGCTGCGATCCCCCGCCGCCTGGGAGACTGAAGCACGATGTGTGGCATCATCGGAGTCACCGCCGTTCCCGACGCAGCCCGACAGGTATACCTCGGGTTGTACAGCCTGCAACACCGCGGCCAGGAGGCGGCGGGCATCGTCGCCGTCGACGGTGAGGGTGTCGCCCGCTCGCATCGCGGTATGGGCCTCGTGTCCGACGCGTTCAGCGAGGCAGCGCTCGCCGGGCTGCGGGGCGACGTCGCGATCGGTCACACGCGCTACTCCACCGCCGGCACATCGGTGCTCGCCAACGCCCAGCCGATGCTCGCCCGCTACCGCGAGGGTCCGCTCGCCCTCGGCCACAACGGCAACCTCACCAACGCCGTCCAGCTCCGCGCCGACCTCGTCAACAAGGGTTCGATCTTCCAAAGCTCCTCGGACACCGAGGTGCTGCTCCACCTGATCGCCCGGTCGGAAGCGCGGGAGCCCGAGGATCAGCTGCTCGACGCGTTGGAGCGCGTCGAGGGCGCCTACTCCCTCGTGATCACGATCGGCCGCACCCTGTACGCCGTCGTGGACCCGCGCGGCTTTCGCCCGCTCGTCCTCGGCCGCCTGGGCGACGGGTGGGTGGTCGCCTCGGAGACGTGCGCGCTCGACATCATGGGCGCTACGCTGGTACGCGAGCTCGAGCCCGGGGATTTCCTCCGCATCCAGGGAAACACGGTGGACCGGCTGCCCCCGCTCGCCCCCAAGCCGCATCGGCGCTGCGTGTTCGAGCTGGTCTACTTCTCCCGTCCCGACAGCCGCGTGTTCACCCGCTCCGTGGACGCGCGTGCGGCGTGCCCTGGGCCGCGAGCTGGCGCGGGAGCATCCGGCGCCCGACGCCGACTGCGTCTTCTCCGTGCCCGACTCCTCCAATGCGATGGCGCTCGGGTACTCGGAGGCCTCCGGCGTGAAGCTCGAGCATGCGCTGATTCGTAACCACTACGTCGGCCGCACGTTCATCCAGCCGCTGCAGGCGGGCCGCACCGCCCGGGTGAAGATCAAGTTCAATCCGGTGCGAGAGGTGCTGGAGGGACAGAAGGTCGTGGTGGTGGACGACTCGATCGTGCGCGGCACCACCAGCAAGGCACTGGTGCAGCTGATCCGCCAGGCCGGCGCGAAAGAGGTCCACCTCCGGGTCGCGTCGCCACCGATCACCGGGCCGTGTTACTACGGCATCGACACCCCCACGAAGAGCGAGCTGATCGGCTCGAACCACAGCGTCGAGGAAATCCGCCGCCACCTGGGTGTGGACACGCCTCGGCTATCTGTCGCTCGACGGGATGCTGCGCTCGGCGGGAGGCGATCCGGCCGAGTTCTGTCATGCCTGCTTCTCCGGCGAGTATCCCACCGAGATCCCCGGCGGAGCCGCCGACGCGAGACACGCCGAGCCGGTGTTGGTCGCCATCTCGTAGGGCCGCAATCAGGCCAGGTCGAAGCGGTCCAGGTTCATCACCTTGTTCCACGCCGCCACGAAGTCCCGCACGAACGCCTGCTGCGCGTCGCTCGACGCATAGACTTCCGCGAGAGCCCGGAGCTGGGCGTTCGAACCGAAGACCAGATCCACGATGGTCCCCGTCCACTTGACCTCGTCCGTCGCTCGATCGCGCCCCTCGAACACGCCTTCCGCGGTGGCGGACTTCCGCCACGTGGTGCGCATGTCGAGGAGATTCACGAAGAAGTCATTGGTCAACGCTTCCGGCCGCTTGGTGAACACCCCGTGCTTGGACTGGCCGACGTTCGCGTTCAGGGCACGCAGGCCGCCGATCAGAACGGTCATCTCAGGGGCGGTCAGCGTCATCAGGTGCGCCTTGTCCACCAGCAGTTCAGCCGCCGATCCCTCGAGTCCCTTACGGGTGTAGTTGCGGAACCCATCGGCGGCCGGCTCCAGTACGGCAAACGAGTGCGCATCGGTCTGCTCCTGCGACGCGTCCATGCGCCCCGGCGCGAAGGGGACTTTGACGTCCTGTCCGGCCTTCTTTGCCGCCGCCTCGACCGCGGCGCAACCGCCCAGGACAATGAGGTCGGCCAGCGAGACCTTCTTGCCACCCTTCTGCGCGCCGTTGAACTCCTTCTGAATCGCTTGCAGCTTCGGCAGAACTTTTGCCAGCTCGGCGGGTTGGTTGACCTCCCACGTGTTCTGCGGTGCAAGGCGAATGCGCGCGCCGTTGGCGCCGCCGCGCTTGTCGCTGCCGCGGAACGTTGCCGCGGACGCCCACGCCGTCGTGACCAGTTGGGCGATCGACAGTCCGGATGCCAGGAGCTTGGCCTTGAGGGCGGCGATGTCCCGCTCGTCGATCAATGGGTGGTTCACCGCAGGAATGGGGTCTTGCCAGATCAGCACTTCCTTGGGCACGAGTGGGCCAAGGTAGCGGGCCAGCGGGCCCATATCGCGGTGCGTCAGCTTGAACCACGCCCGGGCAAACGCATCGGCGAACTGATCGGGATTCTCAAGGAAGCGCCGTGAAATCTTCTCGTAGACGGGGTCGAACCGGAGCGAGAGGTCCGTGGTCAGCATGGTGGGCGCGTGACGCTTCGACGGGTCGTGGGCATCCGGCACCGTATTGGCGCCCGCACCCTGCTTCGGTTGCCACTGATGCGCACCGGCCGGGCTTTTCGTCAGCTCCCATTCGTAACCGAACAGGTTCTTGAAGTAGGTGTTGCTCCACTTCGTCGGCGTGCTGGTCCAGGTGACCTCCAGGCCGCTGGTGATCGTGTCTCCCCCTTTGCCGGTACCGAAGCTGCCGTTCCAGCCCAAGCCTTGCTCCTCGATGCCGGCGGCTTCCGGCTCGGGCCCCAGCGTGGACGCATCGCCGGCGCCGTGGGCTTTTCCGAACGTGTGGCCGCCCGCGATGAGCGCCACGGTCTCTTCGTCGTTCATCGCCATGCGGGCGAAGGTCTCGCGGATGTCCCGCACCGCGGCAAGCGGGTCCGGGGTGCCGTTCGGGCCCTGGGGATTGACGTAAATCAGACCCATCTGCACGGCAGCGAGCGGATCCTCGAGATCCCGGTCGCCGGAGTAGCGCTTGTCACCCAGCCACGTGTTCTCGGAACCCCAGTAGACGTCCTCTTCCGGCTCCCAGATGTCCTCGCGCCCGCCGGCAAAACCGAACGTCGTGAACCCCATCGACTCGAGCGCCACGTTGCCGGCGAGGATCATGAGGTCAGCCCAGGAGATCTTTCGGCCGTACTTCTGCTTGATCGGCCAGAGCAGCCGGCGCGCCCTGTCGAGGTTGACGTTATCCGGCCAGCTGTTGAGGGGAGCAAAGCGCTGGTTGCCGGTGCCGGCGCCGCCGCGACCGTCCGAGATCCGGTAGGTGCCGGCGCTGTGCCATGCCATGCGAATGAACAACGGGCCGTAGTGGCCGAAGTCCGCGGGCCACCAGTCCTGCGAATCCGTCATCAGGGCATGGAGGTCTTTGACAACGGCATTCAGGTCGAGCCGCTTGAATTCCTCGGCGTAGTTGAACCCCGCGCCCATGGGGTCGGACTTCGACGAGTGCTGGTGCAGGACGTTCAGCTTCAGCTGATTGGGCCACCAGTCTGCATTCGATGGGGCTCCAGCGACCATACTCTTGCGAGCAGCACCCGGGAACGGGCACTGTGGTTCGGCGGACATGGTTCTCTCCTTTGGGTGGCATGCGCGCAACTACTCTACGCAACTACTCTAATGGATCGATGGTAGATGCGGGAGTGAAACGCCTTGCTCACCCACGCCGCAATGCGATGACGATGGCGGCAACGGCCAGGATGACCGCCCCGAGTGCTCCACCGGCGACGAATACAAAATCGAACCGCGCCAATAGGGCGATAATCGCGAATAACAAACTGAGGCCCGCGAAGTAGACCAGCGGGTGCCGCTCGCGCGCGCGGCGCGGTGGGGGAAGGGGTGGGCGCATCGCACAAATGAAACAGGGGAAGAGCGGCAGGACCACTCGTCCCCTATCCCACTCCCATCTCCATCCTACTGTACGACGATCGTCCCCATCATGCCGCCCGTAGGCGTGCCATGAATCGTGCAGTAGTAGACATACGAACCCGCGGTGCTGAACGTGCGCATGAAGGTGCCGGTCGTCTGCGTAGCGGAGTTTGTGCTCGCGACGACCCACGTGACATTGTGCTGATGGGTGCCCGTCCACTGCCAGGACACGCTCGCTCCGACACTGACCGTCTTGCTGGTCGGGTCGAACGAGTCGTCCTTGACGCTCACCGCTGACGTTTCGTCATCCCCGCAGGCCAGCGCGGGGAGCGTGAGGGCCAACATGAGCAGGAAGGGATAGGCGAATCTGCGCATAGGTTCCTCCGAGGTACGGGAAAGGCAGGATGACCACAGCCTCTCTACCCCGGCGGACCGCCTCATGGACCGACGCAACATGAAACGGGGGAAGAGCGCCGATGGCACCCTTCCCCCGTCCCTCTTCCCGTCGTCTGCATGGAGGCGCGGGGAATCGAACCCCGGTCCGAGAGAGACTCCGATAGCGCTACTACGTGCGTAGACGACGCTTTCTTGTGTTCTCGCCACCTCGGCGCATCGTCAGCCCTGGCAGCGACCAGCCTCTACCTGACTCTTACGCAACCCGTTGAGACCCCGGGTTACGCCAGCCCGACTTTGCGATACGTGAGCGCCGCCTCAGGCGGGCTGCCACTCACGCAGGTGCGTGAAGCTAAAAGCTTACGCAGCCAGTGCCAGGTTTGAATTGGCAGTTAATAATTTCCCAGTGGTTTATACCAGGTGACTGAGAACCTGGGCACGCAACGATACCATCGCCAAACCCGTCGAAGCCTGTCGCCCCCAAAGTGATACCGAGCGCAACCTAGCCGCCCGCCGTAGCTTTTTCAACTCGATTGCGGCCCGCCTCCTTGGCGCGGTACAGCGCCGCGTCCGCAGCGCCGCGCAAGTTGTTGATGTCGGAGACACTTTCAGGGTAGGCCGCCACGCCGCACGACGCGGTGATCGGGTACGGCTCGCCGTTCCAGCGCCACGTGGTCGTCTCGATGGCGCGGCGGATGCGCTCAGCAACGTCGAGCCCCTCCGCGAGCGGCGTCTCGGGCATCCACACCGCAAACTCTTCCCCGCCGATGCGCGCGGCCAAGTCGCGATCTCGCACTGCCGACAGAAGAATCGCGGCGATGTGTCGCAACGCCGCATCGCCGGCCGCGTGACCCAGCGTGTCGTTCAGCATCTTGAACCGGTCCAGGTCGAGGTAGATGAGCGACGCCTGCCGCGGCCCCTCGAGCGAACGATGCCGGCTGATGCGGCGTTCCAGCTCACGGCGATTGCGGAGCCCGGTGAGCACATCCACCACCGCACGCTGCTCCGCTTCGTACACCGCCCGGGCAGCAGCGAGGCGCGAGCCCAACTCCAGGACCAGGCGGTCCAACTGCTCGGCGAGGAGACTGTCGGGGTCGGCCGGGGGTCCCGTGATGACCAGCGCGCCGATCGCGAAATGGCCGTCCATCAGGGGGTAGGCGGTCCCCGCCCGCTCGCGCCGCCGCCGGTCGGCGATCGTGGCACCAAACACGTCCTCTTCCCCATGCGACACGACGCGCAACCCCGAGTGAATGGCGCGCGCCACCGGCGAATTGTCGGGAACCGCCAACGACATCAGCCGCTTGTCCGCGCCCGTCGACACCGCGAACACGTGAATCGCCTGCTTCGGATCCACGGCCTGAAGCACGATGACCGCCCCCTGGTGCGTGAACTGCTGCGCCAGCTCGACCCCCGCCTTCGCCACGCCTTCGAGGGTCATCGCGCCGCCCGCGATCACCGCCAGCTGCTTCGCCACCAGCTGCGCCGGCTCCCCGTGCTCGGGCTGCCCGCTGAGCCGCATGGCCGCCACCACGCGTCGCAGCTCCTCCACCACCGCCGCGGCCTGTGCCGGTGTCGCGTCGGGCTGGGCGAGCAGTACGCCTGCGCCGATCGGAAAGTCTCCCACCGCCACATAGGTGCCGGCGCGGTCGCGCTCCACGTGGGCCCGACCATCAATCGACGCGAGCTGCACCAGTCCTTCGCCGCGCTGTCGCACGTCCTTCCCGAGATCGTCGTCGCCCGCGACCTCCGCATCGCCCTCCGGCAGTCCGACGAGCCAGCCGGCGCGGCCGCCGTGCGCGCGGCGCAACAGGTCCAGGAGGTGCGTGAAGTCGGACGGACGGGCGAGCGGACGCTCGGCGAGCCAGACGCGGACGAGGGGCGCGAGCACCAGGCCGGTGGCTGCGAGGAATCCCCCGATCGCGGCGAGCACCGCCCACTGCGAGGCGTGCAGGAACGGAGGAACGATGGCGGCGAGGCCGAGCACGGCGAGAGCGCGCCCGACCCAGACCACCGGTTGCTTCATGTGTGGTTGATGCGACTGGCCGCGGCGGCGGCGCCGAACCCGTTGTCGATGTTCACGACCGTGATCCCGGCAACGCAGGAGTTCAGCATGCCGAGCAGCGCGGCGATGCCGCCAAACGACGCGCCGTAGCCGACGCTGGTCGGCACGGCGATCACCGGCACCTTCACGAGTCCGCCGACCACACTCGGCAGCGCTCCCTCCATTCCCGCCACCACGATGATCACGGCGGCGCTGCGCAGCACGTCGGTCTGGGTGAGGATGCGGTGAATCCCCGCCACGCCGACGTCGGTGAGACGCTCCACCCGGTTGCGAAACGCGCGTGCGGTGACGGCCGCCTCCTCAGCGACCGGGAGATCGCTCGTCCCCGCCGTGACGATCAACACCGTACCTCGTCCAGTGGGCGCGGGATCGGGGTCCGGAGGCAGGTACACGGTGCGGCCCAGCTCATTGATCTCGGCGCGCGGAAACCGCTCGGCCAACGCGGCGATCTGGCCGGCGTCGGCGCGCGTGGCCAGGAACTGTCCGCCCGCGACCTCCAACCGCTCGGCGATCGCCGCCACCTGCCCCGGCGTCTTACCGGGACAAAAAATCACCTCCTGATGCCCCTGCGTCGCGGGCCGGAGGTGATCGATGGAAGCAAAGGGCAGCTGCTCGATCAGCCGCGCCAGGTCGTCGAGCCTCACGCCGCCGCCTCGACCTCCCGGACCTCGAGGGAGGCGGCGAAAATCATCTCCGCTTCGGCCATCGATTCGATGCGGAACAGCTGCTCGCGCAGGCCCGACGCGCCCGGCACGCCCTTCGTGTACCAGCCGAAGTGTTTCCGGAACTCGAGCGCTGTCTTGCGCGTGTCTCCCTGCGTGCGCACCGCCAGCCGCGCGTGCTCGAGCGCCGTGGCAAACCGCTCCGCGGGGGTGGGATCGGGACGCTTGGCCCTCCCCGCGAGCAGGTCGCGGCCCTGCGCGAAAATCCACGGATTGCCAAACGAGCCGCGGGCGATCATGACCCCGGCACACCGGGTATGGCGTGTGCATGGCCACCACGTCCTCGGGGGTTTCGATGTCCCCGTTCCCGATCACCGGGATCTCCAGCCGCTCGACCAGCAGAGCGATCTCGTCCCAGTTCGCTCTCCCTGAGAACATCTGGGTCCGGGTGCGCGCGTGCAGGGTCAGGCCCTGGGCGCCCGCGTCCTGGCAGCGCAGCGCGATGGTGAGCGGGTCCCGCTTGAGCTCGTCCCACCCGCTGCGGATTTTTACCGTCACCGGAAGGTGGGTCGCGGCGCGGACCGCCCGGATGATGCGCTGCACCAGTTCCAAGTCCTTGAGGCAGCCCGAGCCCCCGTTGTTGCGGACGACCTTCTTCACCGGGCAGCCGAAATTGATGTCCAGGAAGTCCGGCTGCACGCGCTCAGTCACCATCGCCGCGGCACGCGCCATGACGTCCTCCTCGGCCCCGTAGAGCTGCACGCCGTACGGGCGCTCGGCGGGGTCGAACCGGGCGTCATCGATCACCCGATCGATCCCCCGGGCCACGCCCACCGAGGAGATGAATTCCGACACGACCACGTCCGCCCCGAACCGCCGGCACAGCAGCCGGAACGGCGACTCGGATACGCCGGCCATGGGCGCCAAAAAGAGCGGCACATCGTGTGCGACGGGATACGGGAACCGCATGCGGGACAACGTAATGGCGCGTTGCGTCATGGGCAACCATTCATTACGTTGCGCCCGTCAACCTAAGGAGAACCCCTGCCGTGCAGCTACGCGAGTTCGTCGCCGAAGACGCTATCAACCTCGACCTCCAGAGCACCGCCAAGGACGACGTCTTAAAGGAGCTCGTCGGCCTGCTCAACCTGGACGAAAAGTCCGACGCGATGCTCGTCAAGATGCTGAAGCGCCGCGAGACGCTTGGGTCCACCGGCATCGGCCAGAACATCGCCATCCCCCACTGCCGCTCGCTGGTGGTCGACCACTTGCGGGTCGCCTTCGCCCGCAAGCTCTCGGGGATCGACTTCGGTTCCATCGACGGCAAGCCGGTTCACTACTTCTTTCTCATCGTCGCCCCACCGCTCGAGGTCTCGAACCAGTATCTCCCCGTGCTCGGCAAGATCGCCCAGTTCGCGAAGGAAGCGGATATTGCGGAGCGGTTGGCGCGATTGAAGACGCCGCAGGAATTCCTGAAGCTGCTGGAGGAGAAGAGCATCTGACAAAGACGCTAAGACGGTAAGACGCAAGTTGCAAGACGCTAAGAGTGCGTGGGAATGAGCCTCCGTGCGGCGAAATGATGTTCGGCTGAAGGTGGCGCGGTGCAAGATTCCCGCCCGTGGGAGATTTTCGGAAGCTCCGAGCCTGGCAACGGGCAGTCGATCTCGCAGTACTATCCAGCAAAGCCGCCAACATGCTGCCCGCGACCGAGCGGTTCGCGCTCGGGGATCAGTGGCGGCGGGCCGCGTACAGCGTTGTGCTCAACATCACGGAGGGGGCGAGCCGTCGCGGCCCGAAGGAGTTTCGTCGCTATCTCGACATGGCGCGAAGCTCGCTGCACGAAATCGAGGCGATTCTTGCGATGGTGGAGGCGCTCGGATACTTGGAGGAGGTACAGTTGGCACCGATCAAAGCAACACGCGACGAATGTGGGAAGGTGGTGTACGGGCTACTCCGCAAGATTGCTGCGGCACGCACCTCTTAGCCTCGTAGCCTCTTATCGTCTTAGCGTCTTATCGTCTTAGCGTCCCTGGTCATTCCCATTCAATCGTCGCCGGCGGCTTGCTGCTGACGTCATACACCACCCGATTCACGCCCCTCACCTCATTGATGATCCGCCTGCTGATCTTCCCCAACACCTCCGGCGCGAAACGCAAACCAGTCCGCCGTCATCCCGTCCCGGCTCGTCACGGCACGCAGCGCCACCACGTGGTCATACGTGCGGTGGTCTCCCATCACGCCGACGGACTTGATCGGCAGCAGGACCGCGAACGCCTGCCAGATCTGGTCGTACAGCCCGGCTTCGCGGATCTCGGCGATGTAGATCGCGTCGACGCGGCGCAGGAGATCGAGGCGCTCCTCGGTGACGGCGCCGAGCACGCGGATCGCCAGGCCCGGACCCGGGAATGGATGTCGTCCCACGATTTCATCCGGCAGTCCCAGCTCGCGCCCCACCTCCCGCACTTCGTCCTTGAACAGCTCGCGCAGCGGCTCGATGAGCGTCCAGGGCAGATCGGGGCGCAGGCCGCCGACGTTGTGGTGCGTCTTGATGGTCACCGACGGTCCACCGCGTCGGGGAGCTGGACTCGATCACGTCCGGGTACAGCGTGCCCTGCACCAGGAATCCGACGTCGCCCGCGACGTGCCGCGCCGCGTCCTCGAACACGTCGATGAATGTGTGCCCGATGCGGCGGCGCTTCTCCTCCGGGTCCTCAACGCCGGCCAGCACCTCGAGGAAGCGGCGCGCTCGCGTCCACGGTCCGCAGGTCCAGGCCCAGGTGCGCGCGGAAGGTGCGCTCCACCTGCTCGCGCTCGTTCAGCCGCAGCAGGCCGTGGTCCACGAAGATGCAGGTGAGGCGGTCGCCGATGGCGCGCTGCACCAACGCCGCCGCCACCGCGGAGTCCACGCCTCCCGACAGGCCGCAGATCGCCCGGGCCTTGGGTCCCGCCAGCGCTCGCGATCTTCTGCCACCTGCTGGGCGACGAAGTGCCCGGGGGTCCAGTCGGGTGAGCACCCGCAGATCCCGAACAGGAAATTGTGCAGGATCTCGCCGCCGCGCGGCGTGTGGGCCACCTCGGGGTGGAACAGGATGCCGAAGATCGGTTTGGTCTGATGTACGAACCCGGCGACCGGCGCGTTGGCGCTCACGGCCGTCACGCGGAACCCGGGCGGGGGCTCCTCGATCCGGTCGCCGTGGCTCGCCCACACCGTGATAGACGCCTGCGGCTCGAACCCCGCGAATAACCCGCTCGTCTCCCGCACTTCGACCTCTGCCCGGCCGTACTCCCGCTCCGATGACGGCTGCACCTTGCCGCCGGCGAGCGTGCGCCAGCAGCTGCATGCCGTAGCAAATCCCGAGCACGGGGACGCCGAGGTCGAGAATCCGCGGGTCGGCGGTGGGCGCGCCGCGGATCGAACACCGAGTTCGGCCCGCCGGAGAAGATGATCCCCTTGGGGGCGAACTGCTTGATGAACGCCAGGTCGCGGGTGCGGCGGGTGAATCTCGCAGTACACATGCGCCTCGCGCACCCGCCGCGCGATCAGCTGGGTGTACTGCGACCCGTAGTCGAGGATCAGGATCCCGTTCACGTCTGGTACCATGTCGTGGGGTCGAGCACCTCGCCCCGGATCAGGTCGTCGAGCGTCTCGCGCGGACGCGCGATGTAGTAGCGGTCCCCTTCGACCAGGATTTCGGGCGGCCGCGGCCGTGCGTTGTAGTTGGAGCTCATCGCAAAGCCATACGCGCCGGCGCCGAGCACCGCGAGGTACTCCCCCGGCCGTCACCCCCGGCAGCGTGCGATCGAGCGCGAGGAAGTCACCCGACTCGCAGATCGGGCCGACGATGTTCACCGCCTCCGCGGGCGCTCCGCGGTCGGCGAGCGGGACGATCTCGTGGTAGGCGTTGTAGTGACTGGGCCGCACGAAGTCGTTCATCCCCGCGTCCACCACGACGAATTCCTTGCCACCGGCATGCTTGCGGTACAGGACCTTGGTCAACAGCACGCCGGCGTTCGCCACCAGGTAGCGCCCCGGCTCGCACAACAAGCCGAGTCCCGCGGCTTTCACTTTGGGCGCCACCGCGTCCGCGAACGCTTTCGGGGTGGGTGCCTTCTCATTGTGGTAGCGGATGCCGAGCCCGCCGCCCACGTCGAGTGCGTCGAGGGTGTCGATGCCGGAGGCGCGCAGGGCCGCCACCAGCTCGAGCAGCTTGGCGGTGCCGCGCGAGTATGGCTCGACATCGGTGATCTGCGATCCGATGTGCATCGCCAGGCCGCGCAGCACCAGCATGCGTTCGCCCGCGATGCGGCGGGCGAGCGGGACCACCTCGTCGAACGGGACCCCGAACTTGGCGGTCTTCTCGCCGGTCTTGGTGTAGGGGTGCGTGTCCGCCGAGACGTCGGGGTTCACCCGGATCCCGACCGACGCGGGCTTGCCGACGTGCTGCCGCGGCCGCGAGCAGCGCGTCCAGCTCTTCGCGCCGATTCGATGTTGAGATAGCCCACGCCGACCCGGATCGCCTCCGCCAACTCCGCCGCGGTCTTGCCGACCCCCGAGAATACCAGCGACCCGGGATCGAACCCCGCGGCGAGAGCGCGCTTCAACTCGCCGGCCGACACGATGTCGGCGCCCGCGCCGAGCTGCTTCAGGACCCGCAGCACGCCGAGGTTGCCGTTGGCTTTCACGGAGTAGCAGATCCGGTGGGGGACGCCCTGCAGCGCGTCGTGCAGCGCGTGGTACTGGGCCTGGATGAGGTTGACGCTGTAGACGTACGCGGGCGTGCCCACCCGCTCCGCGATGGCGCGGAGCAGCGCCGGGGTCAAACCCTAGTACGCCTGCGCCCACACCGCCTCCGCGATGCTCGGGGCGCCGCACCACATGCACGTCGTCGGGGCCTGGGGCGACTGGAACTCGGGATCGGGCAGCACCCGGATGGTCGCCGCGGTGGCCTGCTTGATCTCGGCCTCGCATTTGCCGGAGCCGCAGAACCCGCCGTAGGCGAACCCGCCCTTCCCCTTCATGAGGTCCATCAACTGCGCCTTGGTCACGCCGCGGATCGAGTTCGCCTCTCGCCGATCCTTGGCCGACTTGAAGAGCGATGCCTGAATCTCGGCGAGCGCCGCGGCGACCCGGGGCGCGATGTCCTCGAGCATGACGGGATTCTTGCCCCCGATGCGGCGCGCGCCCATGACCTGTTTCGCCGCTACGTCGCGCGGGCCGACCTCGAGGCGGAGCGGCACCCCCTTCGCTTCCCACTCGAAGTACTTCGCCCCGGGCTTCACGCTGTCCCGCAAATCCAACTCGACTCGGATCCCCGCTTTCTCCAGTTCAGCTTTTACCTGAGACCCGACACCTGACACCTGAGACCTTTCTTCATCCGACTTCCAGATCGGCACGATCACCACCTGGATCGGCGCGAGCCGCGGGGGACAGATGAGCCCGTTGTCGTCGCTGTGGGTCATGATCAGGCCGCCGATCATGCGCGTCGAGACGCCCCACGAGGTGTTCCACACGTACTCCAGGCCGCCGGCCGCCGTCTGGTACTGCACGTTGAACGCCTTGGCGAAATTCTGACCCAAGTTGTGCGACGTGCCGGCCTGCAGCGCCTTGTTGTCCTGCATCAGCGCTTCGACCGCAAAGGTGCGCAGCGCGCCGGCGAACTTCTCGCTTTCGGTCTTGCGGCCGGTGAGCACGGGCATCGCCATCCACTCTTCCTGGAACTTGCGGTAGATGCCGAGCATCTGGCGCGCCTCGGTCTCGGCCTCGGCCTCGGTCGCGTGCGCGGTGTGCCCTTCCTGCCAGAGAAACTCGGTGGTCCGCAGGAACAACCGGGTCCGCAGCTCCCAGCGCACCACGTTGCACCACTGGTTCAGCAGCAGCGGCAGATCGCGGTAGCTCTGGATCCACTTCGAGAACATCGCGTAGATGATCGTCTCCGACGTCGGCCGCACGACGAGGGGCTCCTCGAGCTTGGACTCGGGGTCCACTTCGATCGCCTGGGCGCCCGTCTTGCCCGTGGCCTTGAGGCGCGTGTGGGTTACGAGCGCCACTTCCTTGGCGAATCCTTCGACGTGCTCCGCCTCCTTCGCGAGGAAGCTCATCGGGATGAACAGCGGGAAGTAGGCGTTCTTGTGCCCGGTCGCCTTGAACATGTCGTCCAGGGCGCGCTGCATCAGCTCCCACAGCAGGTAGCCGTGGGGCCGGATCACCATGCAGCCCCGCACCGGCGAGTAGTCCGCCAGCTCGGCTTGCACGATGACATCGTTGTACCACTCGCTGAAGTCCTGCGTGCGCGGCGTGATGCGCTGGGCCTGAGCCATTAGCGGAAATATCCGGTCAACAAGTTTGCCATGGGCACGCGCTCCTCTGCGCCCCCTTTGAGATCTCGTACCACCACTTCCCCCGCTTTCCTCTCGTCGGGACCGATGATGATGGCCCGGGGCGCGCTGCGCGCGGACGCGAGCTCCATCTGCTTGCGGAGCGCGGCGTGGCGCAGCCCGTACTCGACCCCCACCCCGCGGTCGCGCAGCTCGTGCGCGAGCTTCAGGACGGCCGGGATGTCCTCGCTGCCCACCGCGACGAGGAATGCGTCGAGCCGGCTGGGCGCCTCCACCACGACCTTGCGCTCCCGCAGCAGCTCGCCCAACACCACGTCGCCCATCCCGAAGCCGAGGGCCGGAAGATCGACCCCACCCAGGGCTTTCAGCAACCCGTCGAACCGCCCGCCCCCGCAGATCGCCCGCAGCGATTTGCCGGCGTCGAACAGCTCGAACACGATCCCGGTGTAGTACGCGAGCCCGCGGACGATGGTCAGGTCGACCTGGACGAACTCCCCTAGACCCATCGCATCGAGCGCCGCGATTGCCTCGCGCAGCGGCTCGCCCGCCGCCTCGCCGTCCTTGACCTTGGCCAGGGCCGCGGTCACCTGTTCGATGCTGCGCAGATTCGCGACCTCGACCACAATCGCCATCTCTGCCGGTGCGATTCCGGCCTTCGCGAAGACCTCCGGCAGGGCTTCCTTCGGGACACGCTCGCTCTTGTCGATGACGGCGAACGCGGCCGGCAGTTGGGCCTCAGGAATCCCGCGGCCGAGCAGCAGGGCCCGCAACACGCGGCGGTCGGAGATGCGGAGCTTCACGTCTCCCGGGCCAAGGCCGAACGCCCGCATGATGTCCACGGCGGCGGCCATCAGCTCGGCGTCCGCGAGCGGCCCCGCCTCGCCGATCAGGTCCATGTTGAGCTGGAAGTGCTCGCGCAGCCGGCCGCGCTGCTGCCGCTCATAGCGGAACAGCTGCGGGATCGAGAACCAGCGGATCGGCTTTTTCAGCGCTTGCGCCCTCGCCCCAACCATCCGGGCGAGCGTGGGGGTCATCTCCGGGCGCAGCGCGACGTGCCGGTCCCCCTTGTCGGTGAACTCGTACAGCTGGCCGACGATTTCCTCACCACTTTTCTGGGTGTAGAGGTCGAGCGGCTCGAGCGGCGGCCCATCGTATTCCTCAAAACCGTACCGAGCGGCGACGCGACGCCACGTGGTAAAGATGTGAGTGCGGAGGGCAAGCTCGTCGGGGTAGAAGTCGCGAAAGCCGGGTAAGGCTTGTCCTTGCATCGCAACAATTTAGCGGCAGTGTGAAGCCGAGCAATGGCCTCAGTCGACGGGCGCAAACCCCGGGAGGCGTGCCAGTGCATCGCCGACGGTGTGGAACGAGCCCGTCACCAGCATCGTCTCGGCGCCCTGCTGCACGGCGTCCAGGGCGCGCGCGAAGTCGGGCTCCCATGAGACGTCGGGGCGCTCGTGCGACCACTGCGCGACCTCCTCGGGGAGCCAGCGCCGATCCGGGGCGACCGACGGCGCCACCGTGAGCATCATCCGATCGACGGCCGGGGCAAGCGCAGCGAGCATCGCGCGCCATTCCTTGTCGTTGCGGATCCCCACCAGCGCATGCAGCGGACGCCGCGGTGGGTGCGACCGCAGCGTCGCGACGAGCACATCCATCCCGTCGGGGTTGTGCGCCACATCGAAGATCCACCGGCCCCGCACATCGAACCGCCCGGGTACGAACGCGTGCTCGAAGCTCTCCGGCCAGCATTCGCCCACCGGACCAAACGGCGCCGGGAGCTGATTGAGCCCCGCGAGCGCCACCCAGGCGTTGGCGTGTTGGTGCGCCCCTTTGAGACCCAGGGGGCGCGTCGGCGCGCCCTTGGTATCCACGAGCGACACGCGGCTCGCTCCCAGCCGCTCCGCCTCCTCCCGCAGCACGCGCTGGACCGCCGGGTCGCGTTCCCCCGTGACGAACGGCACCCCGGGCTTCGCAATGCCAGCCTTCTCCCGCGCGATCCCTGCGAGATCCGTCCCCAGGTAGTCGGTATGCTCAATGGCGATCTTGGTCACCACGCTGACCAGTGGGGTCAGCACGTTGGTGCTGTCGAGCCGGCCGCCGAGCCCCACTTCGACAACGGCGATGTCCACCCCCCGGGCCGCCAGGTCGGCGAAGGCGATCACCGTGGTCGCTTCGAAAAAACTCGCGTCGAGACGCTCAATGTGGGGCTTGAGGAACGTGGTCCATTCCGCGAACGCCTCCTCGCCAATCGGGACGCCGTCGACGACAACCCGCTCGCGCAATGAGACGAGGTGTGGTGAGGTGTACACGCCTACCCGGAGGCCCCGCGCGGCTAGCTCCGCCGCGGTGAACGCGACCGTCGAGCCTTTGCCGTTCGTCCCACCGATGTGTACCGCCGGAAAGTGCCGCTCGGGATGGCCCAGCAGATCGAGTAGACCCTGGGTCGGACCCAGGCTCCACTTTATTCGGCTTCCTTGTCGTGCGAAGAGGAAACGGCAGGCATCGTCGTAAGACAGCCGATTCAGTCGGCAGCCTCCGACGGCTGCCGGCCCGCCATGTGACGCATCAGGCGCGCGGCGGTCCCGCGTAGCTCACTGCGCGGCACTACGGCGTCAACCATGCCATGTTCGAGGAGAAATTCTGCGGTTTGGAAGCCTTCCGGAAGGTCCTGCCCGATCGTCTGCTTGATGACTCGCGGCCCTGCAAAGCCGACAACGGCCCCCGGCTCGGCTAGGATGACGTCGCCCTGCATCGCATAGGAGGCCGAGACGCCGCCCGTCGTCGGGTTGGTCAGGACGGAGATGAACGGCACCCCGGCCCGCTGCAGCCGGGCGATCTCGACCGACGTCTTCGCCATTTGCATGAGGGACAGCACCCCCTCCTGCATCCGTGCCCCACCCGACGTCGAGACGATGACCAAGGGAATGCCCTTCTCCGCCGAGCGCCGGGTCAGCCGGGCGATCTTCTCCCCCACCACCGAGCCCATGGACCCACCCATAAAGGCGAAGTCCATTACCGCCAGATCGAGTGGCATGCCGTCGAGACGCGCGTATCCAGTGCGGACCCCTTCGAGCGGCCCGGCCTTCTTCATGGCGGCCGCGAGGCGCTCTTTATAGCTCTCAAACGTCAGGGGGTCGGCGGAGCGAAGCTTGGTGTCCAGCTCGTGCCAGGAGCCCTCGTCCACCAGGAGGTCGATGTACTCCTGGGCGAGGATGCGACGGTGATGGCCGCAGCTGGGGCAGACGTTGAGCGCCTGGACAAAGCGCTCTTTGATATCGGTGTGCCCGCACGCGTCGCATTTTTCCCATGCGTCGGCGGGGATCTCGAGGCGGACCCGCTCGGTCGTGCGTGGCTTACGTTCTTTCTTGAACCAGGCCATTCGCGCCATGTGAGAGGGGTTCTGTAAGGCGTCAATTTGCTGGGGACCGTCCCCCGGCGCCAGACCCGCTTCGCTAACTAATTGTCATAGATCAACATAGCCGGACTGCCGGGACTCCAAAGCGACCCTTAGAGCGATCCCGATCGAGAGGGAGCAAACGATCAAAAACGACCCTCCGTAGGAGAAAAACGGCAGGGGAATCCCGGTAATCGGCAGCAAGTTCACCGTCATCCCGATGTTTTCGATGATATGGGTGAAGAGCAGCGCCGTACACCCGAACACGCACAGGCTGGAATAGGGGTCGGTCGCCCGGCGCGCCATCCGCAGCAAGGTGATCAACAGGGCGGCAAACAGGCCCAGGGCCAATAGCACCCCCAGGAACCCCAGCTCCTCCCCGACCACGGAAAAGATGAAATCAGTGTGCTGGGCTGGGAGAAACGCCAGCCGCTTCTGGGTCCCGAGCGTGAACCCCTTCCCGAACAGGCCCCCCGACCCGATCGCCACCTTGGACTGAATGACGTGCCACCCCGTGGCTCTGGGGTCGACCTCGGGATTGAGGAACGCGAGCAACCGGTTCTGCTGGTAGGGCTGCAGATGCTTCCAGAACGGCAGTGCGATTACGCCCATGCCGACGTTGGCGAGCATCACGGCGAGCCCTTCCCAGAGATAGGGCCGCCACCACAACAAGAGTCCGAACAGCACGACGATCCACGCGCCCCACACTCCGGTGGAAAACGCCAGCGTCAGCCCGATCACCGGAGACGCGAGCATGAACAGCAGCGTGGGCTTAGTCCCCGCCCAGAACAGCATGGCGAACATGACCGCGACGAACACCAGCGCGCTCCCCAGGTCCGGCTGTAGGAGGACGAGGACGAGCGGGACGCCGATGATGGCAATCGCGGGGGCCAGCTCACGCAGGGTGGCGGGTCCCTCGCGTCGCGTCGCCAGCCACCGGGCGAGCATCAGAATCGCGGCAAGTTTCGCGAGCTCCGCCGGCTGCCCGATCCGCACCCCACCGATCGCAATCCACGACCGGCTGCTCGCCGCCGTACCTCCCCCGACACCGGCCACGAGCGTCAGCAACAGCAGGCACACGACCGCGCCGTAGGCAAACGGCGTCGCCCATTCGAGCATCCGCGGCGAGACCCGATACATGAAGAGCATCAGGACCAGCCCAACCCCGAGCCACAACAACTGGCGATGCCAGATCGTGGTGGCGAAGGTCGGTACGTCGGTCTGACCCGCCGAGTACAGGGTCGCGAGGCCGAACGCCGCGAGCGCCCCGACGACGCCCAGCAGCTGCCTATCGAGGTCCCGGAACCGGGGGCGCATCGAGCGAGTCTTGTTGGTCGGGGAACGTAGGAATGCCGCCCGGCGGCGGCGTGCCCTCCGGAATGCCGGCCGGCGGCGGTGTGCCCTCGGGTGGAGTGACGTCCTCGGGCACCCCGCTGTCGACAGGGGCGCCTCGCAGCCGCACGGGGTGCGGCGCCGTATCGGTCGGCAGCGTCATGCGCACGTCGGATTCGGCGGTCGAATCGGCGCCAAGGTAGCGCGCGATCACCCGCGCCACGAGCGGCGCGACCCACGGGCCCTCCCGGGCGAACTCGACGATCGCACCGACGACGATCTCCGGCTTGTCGGCGGGCGCGAACCCGATGAACCAGCCGTGCGCGGGCCCATGGGGGTTCTGCGACGTGCCGGTCTTGCCGGCGATCTGGACCGTCGTGAACCGGCCCGCGCCGCGGGCGGTGCCGCTCGACACGACGCTGATCATCGCCTTCCGCAACCCGTCGAGCTGCGCCGCCGTCAGCCCCAGGCTCACCCCCGTGCCGTGGGGCGGGCGGACGACGTAGGGCGGCCGCTCCAAGCCGTCGCTCGCGAGCATCTGATAGAACCGCACCATCTCCACGAGCGTCTGAGCATTCTCCCCCTGCCCGATGGCCAGGTTCAGGGTCACGGCCGCGGTCCAACGGCGCGCACCATATAGGCGGTCGTAGTACTCGGGGCCGTTCGGGAACTCCGAGCGGATCTCGCCCGGCAGGTCTACTCCGGTGAGCGAGCGGAAGCCGAAGGCATTGGCGTCTTCGAGCAGCGAGGTGAGGCCGATTTTCAACCCCAGCTGATAGAAATACACGTCGCAGCTCTGGGCGATGGCATCCGTCAACGCGAGGTCGCCGTGACCATCCGCCTTCCAGCAGCGGAAGAAGCGATTGCCGTACTGCAGGCCGCCGCGGCAGGGGATCGGCATGTGGCTATTGAGGGTGATCAGCCCACGCTTCAGCGCCATGGAGGCGGTGGCGAGCTTCCACGTGGACCCGGGCGGGTAACGAGCCTGGATGACGCGGTTGAAGAGGGGGTGCGTCGCGTTGTCGCTCAGTTTGGACCAGTACGCCGGATCGATCCCGCCCACGAAGGCATTGGGGTCGAACCCGGGAGCGCTGTACAGCGCCAGGATCTCGCCGGTGTTGGGGTTCATCGCCAGGACGCCGCCGCGATGGCCCGCCGGAAAGATGCGCGCGATGAAGCGCTGCAGATCGAGATCGATGGTGGTGTGCACCACACTCCCCGCCACCGGCGGCAACGTCGGGGCCGCACCCGCCTCGCGGACCACGTGACCCAGCGCGCTGACCTCGACGAACCGCAGGCCGTCCGAGCCCCGCAACGAATCGTCATACTCGCGCTCCAGCCCATCCTTACCGACGAGGCCGCCCAGCCGCACCGACGCGAACCGCATCTGGGTCCGCTCCGCTTCGGTCACCTCGCCGATATTGCCCACCAAGTGCGCAGCGACGCCGGAGTCGGGGTAGTACCTCTTCGGCCCGGGCTGGATCAACAGGCCGGGGATCAACAGCCGGCGCTCCTCGAGCTGGGCCACCACGTCGAACTTGGCGTCCGGTACGATCAGCGCGGGCAGGTAGGGCGCCTTGCGGTACCGCGCCATCACCCGCGCCATGCCCACGCTGTCGAGTTTCACGAACGGGGCGATGCGCCCCAGCGTCGCGCGCATCCCCGCTTCATCGCCGGGGAGCAACGACACGGTGTACCCCGGGACGTTCTCGGCGATGATCTTGCCGTTGCGATCGGTGATGATGCCGCGCGGCGCCGGGAGGGGGATCGGGCGCAGCCGGTTGGACTCGGACTGCAGTTGGAATTTGCTGTGCTCGAGGATCTGCGCCTTGAAGAAGGCGACCAGCAACACGCCAAGCGTCACCCACAGGACCAGCCGCGCGACCCCTACCCGCCGGGTGACGAGGTGCGGATGAAACGCCGTCATGCGTCACTCATCCGGATCGCCAGGTGGCGTCCGAACAGCCACAGCACGATGACCCCCACGAGCGCTGTCGTGAGACTCTGGATCGGCGACCAGACCAGCAACTCCCATCCCAACAAACCGCCCCGCATTTTTCCCGACGCCACCGCCATCACGAGGTTGCGCACCCACGTCCCCGCAAAGAACAGACAGCCGTTGACGAAGAGGTTCTCCGCGAAAAACACCGCTTTGCTCCAGGCGGAGAGGTAACCCACCAGGGTGTGCGCCAGCGCTCCCGCGCCGAACGAGGCCGGGGTGAGCGCGTCGCGCAGCAGACCGACCAGGAATCCGGCGGCGGCGCTCTTTCCGGGCCGCGCCCGGATCGTGTAGATGAGCAGGGCCAGCAGCAGGAAGTCCGGGGCCATGCGTTCGTCCCCCAGGCGGGGCCGCAGCGAAAACTGCAGCACGACCAGGGTGGCCAGAATCACCACGAACCGATAGCGATCGCTGCGCCTCACCGCGTGTCACCGCTCGGAGGGGTCTCGAAGACGCTGCGAGCGGTCCCGCCCGGCCGGGGGCCGATGAGAATCATCACGTGGGACACGCTCGACGGGGCGACCGCCGGGCGCAGCAGGTAGGTCCGCTCCCACCCTTCGGCCTCACGCCCCATCCCGACGACGCTCCCGAGCGGGATGCCGCGGGGGAACACCCCCCCGAGGCCTGAGGTGACGATCACCGTGCCGTCGGGCACCAGCTGGCGGTAGGGGACGCCCCGCAGCTCGAGCATCCAGGTGCGCGGCCCGTCGGTGCCGCGCGCGCCGACGATGCCGTAGACGCTGCCGTCCAGCGCCATGGCGCTGGCGCGGAACTCCGGGTGCGCCCAGGTGACCACAATGCTGGTCCGCTCGTCCACCGCGCTGACGACCCCCACCAGGCCTTCGGGGCTGATCACCCCCGCGAGGGGGCGGACGCCCTGCCGCCGGCCCGCGGCGACGACCAGCGTCAGGGGATCGGTCGGGACCGACTGATGCAGCACCTCGGTTGCGACGTAGCCCGTTCCGAGCCTCGCGCCGAGTCCGAGCAGGCTGCGCAGGCGCACGTTCTCATTGCGCAGCTCCGGGAGAAAGGTCGCGACGAGCGCCGCGGAATCGCGCGCGGCGACGACGGCCTGGTAGCGCGAGACCGACGCGGAGAGCAGCTCAGACTTTTCCTGGAGGGTGAGGAACGGCGCGAGCACGGTCTGGCGGATTACGCGCGCCAGGGGGGCGCGCACTCGATCGGGCAGTCCCATCGCGGCACCGGAGCACAGGACGCACACGATGAACAGGATCCAGTCGCCCCGGGACGCGTACCGGTCCGCGCCCAGTGTGATGGCGCTACGTGGTGAGGACGTTGCGGTATTTCTCCGGATCGTCGAGGATGCGCCCGGTCCCGCGGACCACGCAGGTCATGGGATCCTCATCGAGATGAATCGGCAGGCCCGTCTCCTGCTGCAGCAGCACATCGAGCCCGCGGATGAGCGCCCCGCCTCCGGTCATCACGATGCCGCGGTCCACGATATCGCTCGCCAGCTCGGGGGGCGTGATCTCGAGGCACCGGCGCACGGCATCCACGATCTGCTGGATCGGCTCCTGGACCGCCTCCCGAATCTCGCTCGAGTGCACGCGTACGATCTTTGGGATCCCGGAGACCAGGTCGCGCCCCTTGACCTCCATTTCGCGCTCTTCGCCGACCGGCGCGGCGGAGCCGATCTGGATCTTGATCAGCTCGGCGGTCGGCTCGCCGATCAGGAGGTTGTAGTTCTTCCGCATGAACTGCACGATCGCCTGGTCCAGCTCGTCGCCGCCGGTGCGGATCGAGGTATCCGAGACGATCCCGGAAAGCGCGATCACCGCGATCTCCGTCGTACCGCCGCCGATGTCGATCACCATGTTGCCGGTGGGCGTCTCGACCGGGAGCCCGACGCCGATCGCCGCCGCCATCGGCTCGGCGACCATGTAGACCTCCTTGGCGCCGGCGGACTGCGCCGAGTCGCGCACCGCCCGCTTCTCCACCTCGGTGATCCCGCTCGGCACGCACACGATGACCTTCGGCTTGACGCGGAACAGGTGCCGGTCGATGATCGTCTTGAGGAAAAAGCGGAGCATCTTCTCGGTCACGTCGAAGTCGGCGATCACGCCGTCCTTGAGCGGCCGGACGGCCAGGATGCCGTCAGGGGTGCGGCCGAGCATGCGCTTGGCCTCGAGCCCGATCCCTTTGATCTTCCCGGTGGCCTTCTCGATCGCCACAACCGAGGGCTCGTTCAGGACGATCCCCTCGCCCTTTACATAGACGAGGGTATTCGCCGTGCCGAGATCCACGGCGATCTCGTTGGCCGGGCTCCACACACCGATTTTGAAGTTCGGCCAGCGTATCGGCACGGCTCGTAGGATGAAAGAGTTGGGCAGGCGCGGCTCGGGCGCATCAAGCTAATGCAAAGCGTAACCTCAAACAAGGCTGATGCTTGAAGCCCTAACGCGAAGTGGTTCACGACCCGTTACATCAAGTCCCGCGAGCGAGTCGGCGCTGCGCGGCGAGCTGGCCCTCCGTGCGACCGCTGATCACGTCACCGCGCCCGACGTACTGCAGCCCGGCGATGCGTGACTACCGTCACGTCGAGAACGTCCACGACTCGTTCCCAGATCGAACGTGAACGCCTGCAGTCGACCCGCCAGTCAAGGCTCAAAGAGCAGAAATGTGATCCCTGCTTGACACACCCCCCGGAACACCCCCTATTGCGGTATCCTCTAGCTCCATCGGTGGATATTGACCTCACTCTTAAGGATGACCCCGGGCATGGCGCTGGCTCTCGCCGCTGCCTGCCAGTCTGCCTCGGTCACCCTGGATGCGCTGGACGTCGCCGCCCGTCCCATCGAGCTCATCGCCCGCCCGCGCATGGAGTTACGCCCCGCCGGAGAGCTCCAGCCGGCCGGTGTCGTCGCTCCGAAAAGACACCGTTGGGCGCGCGGACAGGTTCCCTACACCTTCGCCCCGGACCTCCCGGACCAGTCACGCGCTCGAGTGGATTCCGCCATCGCACGGATCCAGGCCCGGGCGTTCGGCGTCACGTTCAAGCCGCGCACCATTGAGAGGGACTACATCCTGTTTCGTCCCGCCGACGACTGCTTGTCCGAGGTGGAGGGCCGGGAAGGGGGCGAGTCGGTGGTGTGGTTGGGAGAAATGTGTGGGGCGAACGGGGTGATTCACGAGCTGTTACACGTGTTGGGGTTCCGGCACGAGCAGAACCGCTGCGACCGCGACAAGTACGTGACAATCATCTGGTCCAATATCGAACCGACCCAACTCGCCCGGCATCAGTTCGAAAAGAGCTGCGGCTTCGGCGTGGACTTCGGGGAGTACGACGAAGCCTCGATCATGCACTACTCGGATACCGCGTTCGGGGTGAAGCGAGGCGTGAATGGTGCACTGCTCAAGACAATTCAGTCCCGTCGCGGCCGGGGCTACCTCATGGGCCAGCTGGACAGCCTCAGCACGAAGGACATCCGCACGCTCAACACGATATACCCGCCCCATGTGCCGGACGTCTCGGTCTCGTACCCGGGTGGGTCCCCGACCGTGTCCTGGGGCGCCCCGAGGGCAGCGGTGCGCTACACCGTCAACCTGGTGGGCGCCTACACCGTCTACGGCGAGGACGGCCGCGTGACCGTCGGGGAAGGCGCGCTCAGTGCGGAAGGGTCTACGACGGAACTGTCCTTCGCGGACACACAGAACCGCTACAGCGGGAAAACGCATTGCGACGGCCACCTGCTATCGATCGACTACTACTACGAGGTCACCGCGTCCTACCCCGACGGCTTACTGAGTCCGGCGACCCGGGTGCCGGCAATGGTTGCGCCTGAGGGGCACTGCTGAAGTAGTACGTGCGGAGTGGAAGTGGCGGTGCGATCGCAATCCTTGACACACATCCCAGCCACGACGAGTTTCCGGCAGCGTTCCACCATCCTTGCCAATCGCGTACAGCAATCCTCAAGGAGCGACTCAATGAGGGTCTTCACGCAGTCCCCATTCCGCACGCTGGTGCTGGCCATCGTGCTCGTCGGATCGACCATGTGCAGTGGGGACAATGTGTTGGGGGTGGAGAACCAGCTCATGGTGAGCCTTGCGCCGGACAACTTCGCGTTCAAGGTCTCCAACATGTCCAACGTGTCGCAAAGCTTGAGCTACAACTGGATCACCACGGGTGACAGCGCCGTTGTCAGCAATTCGTCGAACCTGATCGGCGGCACGGTTGCCTTCACCGTTCGCGGGCCCGGGGGCGGGGTGCTGTTCCAATCGGCACTGACGACGAATGGATCGGCCGTCACCATGCATGGGACCCCTGGATCCTGGCAGATCGAGTTCGTCTTCTCGAAGACGGACGGCAACGTCACCCTCACGGTCGTGAAGGCGCCTTAGCCAGGGTCTCCACCCGCTCGGTAGCCTGGGTCCACCGCTCGAGCGCCGCATCGAGATCACGCTTCAGCGTCTCGAGCTCGGCGCCGAGCTTGCGGGCCGTCGCGGCGCCGTCGGGGCGCGTGTACAGCGCCGGGTCTTCGAGCGCGGCGACCACCGGCGCGATCCGAGCTTCGAGCTCCGCCACCGCCGCCTCCGCCTCCTCCAGATCGCGCTGCGCGCGGCGCAGCGCCTTGCGCGGGTCGTCGGCGCCGCATCCCCCTTCGCGGAGCGGCCACGCGCTGGCGCTCATGGACCTGCCGCAGCGCCTGATCCTCGGCGGCGCGTACCGCCGCGGCGTGCGCGCGCTCCGTGCTCACTTCCTCCCACTCGGCGAACCCGCCGGCGAACTCGGTCATCCGCCGCTCGTGCAGGACCCAGATGCCGCGTCGTCAGCGCGCGCAGCAGCTCCCGGTCGTGGCTCACCAGGATCACCGTGCCGTCGTACTCCTGGATGGCGTCCTCGAGCGCTTCGATCGATTCCACATCGAGATGATTGGTCGGCTCGTCGAGCACCAGGAGGTTGGCCCGCGACAACATCAGGATCGCCAACGCGAGGCGGGCCCGCTCGCCGCCTGACAGCGTGTCGGCGCGCCGCAGCACCTCCTTGCCGGAGAACCCGAAGCGCCCCAGGTGCCCCTGGATGCGCCCGCGCTCCCACAACGGGCGCATGTCGGCGATGACGTCGTAGACCGCCTTTTTCAACGGCACCTGTGACAGATCCTGCCGGTAGTACCCGACCGTGATCGAAGCGCCGAGCCGCAGCTCGCCGCCGAGCGTCGGGTGCTCCCCCAGCAGCGCCTTGAGCAGCGTGGACTTCCCCGCCCCGTTCGGTCCGATGATCCCCAGGACGCCGGTCCGCTCCAGCGTCCCGCTGAACCGCTCGACCAGCGTGCGGGACGCCGACCCCGACACTCACATCCTTGGCGTTCAGCACCTGGTCGCCACCCCGCTCGGCGACCTCGAACCGCAGCGCCATGGTGCCGTCGGCCGACACCACCGGACTGAGCCGCGGCAGGCTCTCGAGGCGCTTGCGCCGCCCCTTCGCCTGCTTGCTGTTCTGGCCGGCGATGTTGCGGGCGATGTAGTCCTGCTCGTGCGCGACCACCCGCTGCTGCTGCTCATAGGCCCGCTGCTGCGCCAGCCGGCGCTCGGCGCGTTGGACCACGAACGCCGCGTAGCCCCCCGTGTACGGCGGTGGCGGTGTCGCCCTCGAAGTGCAGGACGTGATCGACCGTGCCCGCCAGGAACGCGCGGTCATGGCTCACGAGCAGCACGGTCCGCTCACTCGCGGCAAGGTATTGCTCGAGCCAGCGAGTGGTCTCGAGGTCCAGGTGGTTCGTGGGCTCGTCGAGCAGCAGCACGTCGGCGGTGGTCATGAGCTGGCGGGCCAGACCGATGCGGCCCAGCTCGCCGCCGCTCAGCGCCGAGAGCGGCGTGACGCGAGCCTGCACGGGATCGAACTCGAGGCCCTGCAGCACCGTGTCGATGCGCGAGGTGACGGCGTAGCCGCCTTCCCGCTCGAACCGCTCCAGGTCCTCCCCGTAGCGGTGCAGCGCCTGGGGCGACGCGTCGTGCGCGAGCGCCGCCGCCTGCTTCTCCAGGGACTGCTCCAGGGCCAGCAGGTCGGCCAGCCCCCCGGCCGCCGCCGCCCACACCGTCGTCGCCGCTCCGAAGTCGCGGTGTTGCTCGAGCAGCGACACCCGCAGCCCGGGCGCACGCGCGACCGTGCCGCGCGTCGGCTCGAGCTCGCCCGGTCACCAGGCGGAACAGCGTCGTCTTCCCGGTGCCGTTCCGGCCCACGATGCCCCAGCGCTCGCCCGCGCGCCACCGTGAAGGTGACGTCCGAAAACAGCGTCGTGGCGCCGAAATCGACGCCGACGCCGCTAAAGTTCAACTGGGTCATTTCTGGTCCGGGAGGCGGAACAGCACGACGCCGAACACGATCATCCAGAGCGGCAGCAGGTAGTTGTTGATGGCGGAAACGGGCGCCACGGCGACCGTGACGTTGCGAAACATGCCGACGAATCCCATTGCGGCGACCACCAGGCCGGCGCCCGCCGATCCCGGCCGGTGCCGCGCGCGACCGCAACAGCGCCCACGCCGAGAGCAGGAAGAACATGTTGAAGCTCAGCTCGCCCAGGAACTCGCCGATGTAGTTCCCGAGGTAGGTATTGAGGCCGTCGAACAGCGCCGCGATCACCTGCTGCTGCTCGGGGTTGGCGGTCGCGTGCAGTTGGGCTAGATGCCAGTGGATGGTCGGCCAGCGCATCAGGCCGAGCATCATGGCAGATCGCTGCGAGCACGGCGCACTGCAGCGCGAGCAGCATGGCTCCCGGATGCGAGCCCCGCAGCGCGCGATACGCGCCGACCCCCGCCGGGATCCAGATCAGGGGCAGGAACGCATACAGCGCCCACGCCGCACGGCCGGCGGCGCCGGTCGCCAGGAGTCGGGGCAACACCACGTCCGCCGTGCCGTCGAGCACGGCGGGGTAGTCGAACCGTGCCGCGAGAAATGCGAACACGGCCATGAACTTGATCGCACCGACGATGAGCGCGAGCCCGCCCACGCGAACGGTCGTCATCCATCTCACGGGATTCACGCTCCCGTGCTCCCGAACCCGCCCGCTCCGCGGCCGCTCTCGGGCAGCTCCTCCACCTCGACAAGCTCCACCTGCTCCACCCGCTGGAACACGAGCTGTGCGATACGCATGCCGCGTGTGACCGCCACGGGCTCGGTGCCGAGGTTGATCAAGCCGATCATCAGCTCGCCGCGGTAGTCGGAGTCGATCGTGGCGGGGGTGTTGGGCAGGGTGAGACCCTGCTTGATGGCGAGGCCCGGAGCGCGGGCGCACCTGGGCTTCGAAACCCGCCGGGATCGCGAGCGCGAGGCCGGTGCGTACCAGCCGGCGTTCCATGGGGGCGATCTGGAAGTCAGGGTCGGCGCTGTAGACGTCGTAGCCGGCCGAGCCCGCGGTCTGGCGCGCCGGCATGGGCAATCCCTCGTGGTGCGGCAGCCGCCGCACCTGAACGACCGGCGGCGTCATGTCAGCGTCCTGGGATCTACGAGCGGCAGCCCGAACGCCTCGGCAACCCCGGCGTAGACGACACTCCCCTCGACCACGTTCAGCCCGAGCAGCAGCGCGTGATCGTCGCGGCACGCTTGCTTCCATCCATGGGCGGCCAGGCGACGCGCGTACGGGAACGTGGCGTTGGTGAGCGCGAGCGTCGAGGTGCGAGGCACCGCGCCCGGCATGTTGGTGACGGCGTAATGAACGATGCCGTCGAGCACGTAGGTCGGCTTTTCGTGTGTGGTGGGCTTGATCGTCTCGAAGCAGCCGCCCTGGTCCACCGCCACATCCACGATCACCGAGCCCGGTTTCATGACCTTCAAGTCGGCCCGCTGTACGAGCCGCGGCGCCTTCGCGCCCGGCAGCAGCACGGCGCCGATCACGACGTCGGCCTTGGCCAGCTGCTCCAGTATCGTGTGGCGATTGGAATACACGACATCCACGTTGGCCGGGAGGACATCCGCGAGGTATCGCAGCCGGTGGAGCGAAACGTCGAGCAGCGTGACGTGGGCGCCGAGCCCCGCCGCCATCTTCGCGGCCTGCGTGCCCACCGTGCCGCCCCCGAGGATCACCACCTCCGCCGGCAGCACCCCCGGCACGCCGCCCAGCAGGATCCCGCTGCCCCCGTACACCTTCTCGATGTACTTCGCCCCTTCCTGCACTGCCATCCGGCCCGCCACTTCGCTCATAGGCGTAAGCAGGGGCAGCTCGCCCGAGTCGAGCTGCACCGTCTCGTATGCGACCGCCACCGTCCCGGACTTGAGGACGGCCCGCGTGAGGGGCTCTGAGGCAGCGAAATGGAAGTAGGTGAAGACGACCTGGCCGCGGCGCAACATCGGCCATTCGGTCTCGATCGGCTCTTTGACCTTGATCACCAGCCCGGCCTTGGCCCATATCTCGGGGGCGCCGGGGACGAGCGTGGCCCCCACTCCGCGGTAGGCCTCGTCCGGAAACCCCGAGCCGAGTCCGGCGTCCTGCTCCACCAGCACCGTATGGCCGTCGGAAACCAGCGACTCCGCTCCGGCGGGGACGAGGGCCACTCGGCACTCGCCTCCCTTGATCTCCTTCGGCACGCCGACGATCACCGTGCGAGTCCCAGCGCTGCGATCCGCCCGCGGGCCCGAGGGGGGCATCTGTCGTGGTGCGGCAGCCGGCGCACCTGGACCACCGGCGTCATTGCAGCCTCAACCGAGGGGGACTGATCAGGCCTGTGTCGGTCAGCTCGCGAACGATGTCTTCGTGCTCTTCCCACGCCCACTTCTCGGCAATCACATAGGGCCGATTCTCCAACACCATCACGGCGATTGGCGTGACGCCCTGCAACCCTACACCGTCGCAATCCGGTAACTGGAATTCGATGTCGGTGACGGTCACCTTCCCCGTGCGGGTCACAAGATTCGCGTCAAAGAACGACCTCGCGCAGGTCTTGTGCTGCGGATCCGGGTAATACCGAACCACGTGCACGTGATAAAAGGTCAGTCCTCCCGGAAGCACCGAGGTCGCGCTGATCACGAAATGCTCGAACTTCACCGTGGCTCGGTTCGCCGCGTCGACGGGGTATCCCCCGGGAACTACCCCCTCTCGGATCAGGCGCGCGCGTTCCGCCCCTGCATCACAATCGGCCCCTTGAGGAGTGTGAGCGCAAATCGCTCGGACGAACGCGGCCGCGATGGCGCGCTGCTCCTGGTCATCAAAGGCCGACCGAACGGTCGGCGCGACTGCGCTCCACTGGCTGGAGGTGCTGTCCACTCGTGTCAACAGATAGAGCGGCCCACCGCCGGCGACCGCGAGCCCGACCCTGGGCCGAGGAGCATAATGGGAATCCGTCGTGTCGACCGGGTACTCCGTCGCGTAGCCCCAGCCGTCGTAGTCGTCATCAGCAATCGCTCGCCCTGCTCCGACTTTCAGGGGGCGCACAGAGCCATCGTAGCCGTAGACCGTCCAATCGACCGGGACCGGGAGAGTGTCGGGCCATCCGGTCCATGCACCTTGACCATAGGCAACGGGGTGCACCAGCAAGGCGTCCTTGCGGAGCGATCCGACGAACACACGTGCTGAACCCCGGATTTCTGACGGGGGCTGCGGAGTCTGCGAACTCGACTCGGGCGGCGCTTCGTCAGCCTGCTCGGCTTCCCGAAGGGCGCGCTCGGATTGTGCGCCGCACGCCGCAACTACGGCCAGCAACGCCAGGCATGCCGACCTTCGGGCCCCGCCCGCCATGCTACGACGGGTTCGCGGGTCCGAGCCAGACCGCGGTCTGACGCTGGGGATCGAAGAACTCCCCGGCGGCCGCCAGCATGTCTTCCGGCGTCAGGCTCGCGACGGCGGCGAGCGCCTGGTCGAGCCCCTGGTATCGGGCGCCGTACACCGGAAAGCCGGCCAGGCGGTACATGCGCGCCGACGGGCTCTCGAGCGACAGCACCAGCTGTCCCTGGGTCTGTTGCTTCGCCTCGGCGAGCGCGTCGCCGCTCAAACCTTCACGCGCGAGCTTGGCGTATTCCTCGCGAATCGCCTCGGCCGCCTGCTCGGCGGTCTTGGGCTGGGTGCCAACGTACACCCCCATCACGCCGACGTGGCGGTACAGCGAGGTGAACGCGTACACGGCGTAGGCGAGCCCGAGCTCCTCCCGAATCCGCTGAAACAGCCTGCTCGACATGCCCCCGCCGAACACGTTGGCGAGCACCATGACGGCGTAGCGGCGCGGGTCGGCGTAGGGCACTGAGTCGGTCGCGATCACGATGTGGGTCTGGGCCGAGTCGCGCGGCTGCCGCAGCTCCATGCCCCGCACCGCGGCCGGCACCGGCTCGATCTCGAGCGCCTGCGGCGACCCGTTCCCGGCCGGGTGATCGAACCACCCCTGCCGCTCCAGCTCCTCCAGCAGACGCGCATGCTCGATGTTGCCCGCGGCCGAGATCACGCAGTTGCCGGGGAAGTAGGCGCGATCGTGCAGGTCCTTCAGGTCGGCCGCGGCGAGCGCGCTCACGGACGCGCGCGTGCCGAGGATCGAGTAGCCGTAGGGGTGGTCGGGCCAGAGCAGCCCGGAGGAAAGGTCGAACACCTGGTCGTCGGGGGTGTCTTCGACGACGTTGATCTCTTCGAGCACCACGTTCCGCTCGAGGTCGAGATCGCTGTCGCGCAGCACCGGACGGCGCACCAGGTCGGTCAGCACGTCGAGCGCGAGCGGCAGGTCCGCGTCGAGCACCCGGGCGTGGAACGCCGTCGTGTCCCGGGAGGTGTAGGCGTCGAGCGAACCGCCCCGGGACTCGAGCGCCAGCGCCAGCTGCTGCGCCGTGCGCTTTTCCGTCCCCTTGAACACCATGTGCTCGAGCAGGTGCGACACGCCCATCTTGGCGCGCGTTTCGTGGACGCTCGCCGTCCGCACCCACACCCCGACGGCCGCCGAGCGGACGGTGGCCACCCGCTCCGACATCACGGTGAGGCCGTTGGCGCCCTTTGTCTGGAATATCTCCCGGTCGAGCTGGACCGTCTCGCTCACCGCTTACCCGCGGAGTCTCCGTTGTCGAGCAGCGCCTTGCGGGACAACCGCATCCGCCCGCGCTCATCCACCTCGAGCAGCTTCACCTTGACCCGGTCGCCCTTCTTGACCACGTCTTCGGTCTTCTCGGTGCGCCCGTGCTGCAGCTCGGAGATGTGCAACAGCCCCTCGACGCCGGGGGTGATCTCGACGAACGCGCCGAACGCGGTCGTACTCTTGACCACGCCTTCGTAGATGCGACCCACTTCCGGATCCTGCACGATTCCGGCGATCATGGCGCGGGCCTGCTCGCCGCCCTCGCCCACGGCGGAGATCGTCACGAGCCCCGTGTCGTCCACGTTGATCTCGGCGCCGGTCTGCTCCTGGATCCCGCGAATCACCTTCCCCTTGGGTCCGATGATGTCGCCGATCTTGTCCGGGCGGATCTGGATCGTGATGATGCGCGGCGCGTACTTGGACATCTCGGTGCGCGGCTGCGCCATGGTCTGTTCCATGACATCGAGAATGTGCAACCGGGCCTTCTTCGCCTTCTCGAGCGCTTCACTGATGATCTTGAAGTCGAGCCCTTCGATCTTGATGTCCATCTGGATCGAGGTCACGCCTTCGCGCGTGCCGGCGACCTTGAAGTCCATGTCGCCCAGGTGGTCTTCGGATCCGAGAATGTCGGTCAGCACGGCCACACGCTCACCCTCTTTGATCAGCCCCATGGCGACGCCGGCGCACGACGCCTTCAGCGGCACGCCCGCGTCGAACAGCGCGAGCGACCCGCCGCACACCGTGGCCATCGACGACGAGCCGTTCGACTCGAGGATCTCCGAGACGATACGGATCGTGTAGGGAAACTGGTCGTAGGGCGGCAGCAGCGCCTGGAGAGCGCGTTCCGCCAGCGCCCCGTGCCCGACTTCGCGCCGCGACGTGCCGCGGATCGGCCGCACTTCGCCGGTCGAGAACGGCGGAAAGTTGTAGTGCAGCATGAACGACTTCGTCGTCTCCTGCGCCACGTCGATCGAATCGATGCGCTGCTCGTCGCTCACCGTGCCGAGCGTGACCGACACCAGCGCCTGCGTCTGGCCACGCGTGAACAGAGCCGAGCCGTGAGCGCGCGGCAACATCGGGACTTCGCACGCGATCGGCCGCACGGTGTCGAGATCACGACCATCCACCCGCTCGCTGGTGGTGAGGACCTGCTCCCGCATCGTGCGATACTCGACGTCCTCGATGAGCGCGGCAATGTCCTTGCCGTTCTCGGGGAACTCGGTCGCGAGCTCCTCCTGCGTGGCCGCCTTGACGGCGCCGATCGCCTGCGCGCGCTCCGCCTTCACTGGGCGGTTCAACGCGTCGACGACCCGCCGCTCAGCCACTTCCTTCACCCGCGCGACCAGCGCCGCGGGGGGCTCGGCCTTGGTCCACTGCATCTTCGGCTGGCGCACCTCGGCCACCAGCTCGTTCGCCGCGTCGATCAGCTCGCGGATGCCTTTGTGCGCCACCTCGAGGCCCTTGACCACCTCCGCCTCGCTCAGCTCCAGCGCACCGCCCTCGACCATCACGATCGAATCGCGCGAGCCCGAGACGGTGAGGTCCACGTCCGAGAACTCGAGCTGCTGGAACGTGGGATTGAGGATCCAGGCACCTTCCACGCGGCCGACACGCACCGCCGCAATCGGGCCGTTCCACGGAATCCGCGAGACGGACAGCGCCGCGGAGGCCGCCGTCACCCCGAGCACGTCCGCATCGTTTTCCTGGTCCGCCGAGAGGATGTAGACGAAGATCTGGACTTCGTTCTTGAACCCCTCGGGAAACAGGGGCCGGGTGGACCGGTCGATCACGCGTCCCGCGAGGATCTCATCGTCCGAGGGACGGCCTTCACGCTTCAGGAAGCCGCCCGGAATCTTGCCGGCGGCGTAGCTCTTCTCGCGATACTCGACGGTCAACGGAAAGAACGGCAGGGTGGACACATTGTCGGACACGGTCACGACGGCGAGGACCACCGTTTCGCCAAACTGAATCAGACACGAGCCGGCGGCCTGCTTGGCCAACCGCCCGGTCTCCATGCGGAGCGTGCGCCCCGCAAAACTCTTCTCTACACGCTTCACTATTTCACCTTCACCTGTCTTGAGCATATGAAAACACGCCCAGCGCCCCGGTGCTCTTCCGGGGCGCCGGACGCGACGCCTGCTGTTGCATTAGTGGCGGAGACCCAGCGCCTCGAGCAGCTTCCGATAGCGCTCCAGGTCGGTGCGCTTCAGGTACTCGAGCAACCGCCGCCGCTTGCTGACCATTCGCAGCAAGCCGCGTTGCCCGTGGTAATCCTTGGCGTGGGACCGGAAGTGACCGGTGAGGCTGTTGATTCGCTCGGTGAGCAGCGCGATCTGGACGGGGGCAGAGCCCGTGTCCCGCTCATGCTGCCGATACTTCGTGACTGGCGTCGCTTTATCGTACATCTGGTTGCGTTTCCCTAATTGCAGTTCCCTAATTATCGTGAGCGCACTAAGTTAGACGGACCGTAGCCACTTTTGTAAAGCCCCGAATCCATGACCGGCGCGCCCACCGATCTCGTGGGTCAGTCCCTTGGCCCCTACTACCTCGAGCGCCTGATCGGCCAGGGAGGGGTGGCGTGGGTGTTCGTGGGCCGCGAAATCGACGGGACGCCGGTCGCGGTGAAGGTCCTGAAGCCGCTCTACGCCGGGGACGCCCTCGTTCGAAGCCCGGTTCCGCAACGAAAGCGAGACCGCCGCCCGCCTGGAGCACCCCAACATCATTCGCATCCGCTCCGTCGCCAAAGCAGGCGCCCACGTCTACTTCGCCATGGACCTTTGCCCCGACAGCTTGAGCGCACGGCTGGCGCGCGAGGGCCCCCTCCCCGAAGCCGACATCCTCCGTATCGCCTTGGGCATCGCGAGCGGGCCTCGGCTTCGCCCATCAGGCGGGACTCATCCACCGCGACCTGAAACCCGACAACATCCTGCTCCGCTCCGATGGGGAGGCGGTGATCGCCGACTTCGGGATCGCGCGCGCGGTGTCGGGTTACGTCGCCTCGACCGGCGTGAACATGACGATCGGCACGCCGCAATACCTCTCGCCCGAGCAGGCGCTGGGCGGCGCCATGGACCAACGCGCCGATTTCTACGCGCTGGGCGTGACCCTCTATAAGGCCGCGACGGGGGAGGTGCCGTTTGCGCACGCGCACTGGTTCGAGCTGGCGCGCATGCATGTCGAGGATTCTCCGCCCTCGGTGCGCCGCAAACGGCCCGAGTTGTCCAAGCGCTTCGAGCGGGTGGTCGCCAAGTGCCTTGCCAAGCACCCCGACGACCGCTACCAGACCGCCGCGGAGCTCGCCGCGGACCTGAGCGACGGCGCGCTCCCCCGACCGGCGTTCGACATCGTCGATCGGGACCGTGCCACACTCCCGCCGAACGTGGGGGCTGATCGCCGCCGCGGTGATCCTGATCGCCCTGCTCGTCGCCGCGATTATTCGCCGAACCAGCGCCGGATAACGCCCAGCACGCGTTGGAGCAGGCCCCGATTGGGAGGGGATGGAGGAGGTGGAGGTGGTGGAGGGGATGCAGGAGCTTCCGCCCCCCACGCCTGCAACGCCATGCCAGCCGCGGCGCGCAGGTCGTTCTGCGTACCGCTCCGGGAACGGGCGCTCGGCGAGGCGCACCCGGAACCCCGGCGTGTCACCCGCCGCCGCGAGCTCGACGACGCCCGGCGCCGCCCGCTCAATCACATCGATCAGCGGACGCAACGCTTCCCTCTTCCCGCTTCCCCCATCCCGGTAGTAGGCATCCATCACCGCTGCTCACGAGCCGCGCCTCGCCACCCCGCCCCGCGACGTACTCCTCCAGCTCGCGCCTAACGGGAGAAGACATGGGGGAACACGCGCAGGACGTCGTTGCGCAGCGCGAGCAGCATGATGCCGACCAGCACGAAGAAGCCCACCTGCGTGAGCCGGGCGCGGAGCTGCACCGAGAGCGGCCGGCGGCGCACCGCCTCCGCCACCAGGAACACGACCTGCCCACCGTCGAGGATCGGAATCGGGAGCAGGTTCAGCACTGCGAGGTTGAGCGACAGGAGCGCCATGAAGGCCAGGAATGCGCTGAGCCCCACGCGCGCGGCCTGACCCGACACCTGGCCGATGGTGAGGGGCCCACCCAGCTCTTGCACCCGCGGGCTGCGCAGGAACTGCAGGATCATGCCCGTGCGCGACATCGTTTCCCGCCAGCCGAGCCGCAGCGCTCCGAGTGCGCCGGGGGCCTTGAGCACCGGATGCTCCGCGACCAGACCCACCAGCCCGAACACCCGCTCCTGCTTCGTTTCGGGATCGGTCTCGACCCGCCGCTCGGGCACCACGTGCAGCACCTCGCGCTGCCCCCCACGCGCCACGGCGACCACGATCTCCTGCTCGGGACGGTCGCGCACCGTGCGGGCAAAGTCTGTCCACGATGCCATCGTATCGTCGTTGATGCGCAGGATGCGATCCCCGGGCTTGAACCCCGCGCGATCGCCCGGGCCTCCCGGCGTGACCTGCGCCGCGACGGGCGGAAGGAAGACCGTCAGCCCCCGCGCGAGCTGCATGCGCGCGGCGGTGTCATCCTGCGCCAGCGTCAGCACGATTGGCTCGGCGCGCCCGGCGACCTCGAGCCGGATCGGGCTCGGTGCGATCGACGAGCCGCTCGAGCAGCTCACCCCACGTTGACAGCGGAATCGCCGTTCACCGTGACGATCCGGCTCCCCCGCGGCAGCGTCGCGAGCTCCGCGGCCTGCGGCGGCAGCTCGCTCGCCCGCACGCTGTCCACCGCGGTGGTTGCGAGCCGGTCCGCCTGCAGCGTGCCCTGGTAGGCGAGCGCGGTGTACACCACGAACGCGAAGATCGCGTTCATCGTGACGCCCGGCGAGGATCACCACCATCCGCTTCCAGACCGGCTTCCGGTCGAACGCGCGCTCCGGATCCACGGGGACCGCGCCCGCGCCCCCCTCGAGCTCGCCCGCGATTCCCTCGTCCTCGAGGCCCGCCATCTTCACGTAGCCGCCGAGCGGAATCCAACAGATGCAGTACTCCGTCTCGCCCCGCCGCACCAGCACGAGCGGCCTCCCAAAGCCGAGCGAGAAGCGCAGCACCTGGATCCCCATCGCCTTGGCGGCGATGAAGTGGCCGGCCTCGTGCACGAAGATCAGCACGCCGAGGACGACGACGAGCGAAACGATCGTCAGGAGCATGCGACCTCCCAGGCCATCCGCCGTGCCTCGGCGTCGGCGGCCAGAACGCCGTCCAGGGACTGAGCGTCCCCCGACTGCGTCGTCCGTCAGCACCGCGTCGATGATGCGCGCGATCTGGCCGAAGCGGATCTTGCCGTCGAGAAACCGCTGCACGGCGACTTCGTTCGCCGCGTTGAACGCCGCCGGCAGCGTCCCCCGCGGCGAGCGCCGCCTCGCGCCCCAGCTGGTACGCGGGGTACAGCTCGTGGCGCACCGGCTCGAAGGTGAGTGTCTCGGCGGCCACGGGGTCGAAGCGGCGCGTGCCGTCGTCAGGGACACGCTCCGGGTGGGTCAGCGCGTACAGAATCGGTACCTCCATCGTTGGAAATCCGATCTGGGCCAACACCGATCCGTCCACGAACTCGACCAGCGCGTGCACGAGCGACTGCGGATGCACCACGACCCTGACTTGGTCGTACTCGACGCCGAACAGGTAGTGCGCTTCGATCACCTCGAGGGCCTTGTTGACGAGCGTCGCGGAGTCCACCGTGATCTTGCGGCCCATCCGCCACGTCGGGTGCTGGAGCGCCGCTTCGATCGTGGCGTCGGCTACGCGCTCCGGCGTCCAGGTGCGGAACGGGCCCCCAGAGGCGGTCAGCGTCAGGCTGGCGACGTCGCCGGGCCTGCGCCCGGTGAGACACTGCAGCACGGCGCTGTGCTCCGAGTCCACCGGTACGATCTCACCGCCCCCCTGGCGCGCGGCGCGCGTGACCAGCTCGCCGGCCATCACCAGACTCTCCTTGTTGGCGAGCGCCACCCGTTTCCCGGCGCACAATGCGGCGAGCGTCGCCTCGAGCCCGGCCGCACCCACGATGCCGTTGATGACAATATCAACGTCAGGTCGCGTGGCGGCTTCCACAAGGCATGCCGTACCCTTCCCCCGTCCCCCGTCCCCCGTCCCGCCATTGACGATCCCGACATACGCCGGCTGCCACTCCTTTGCCTGGTGGTCGAGCAGGCCGGCATTCGAGTGAGCGGTCAAGGCGACCACCCGGAAGCGCTCGCGCTGGCGGGCGAGCACCTGCAGCGCCGAGGTGCCGATCGACCCGGTGGAGCCGAGCACCGCCACGCCCGTGGTCATACGAGGCCGAACACCCAGAAGAGCGTCGCGCTCACGGGCACGACGAAATACAGCGCGTCCAGCCGGTCGAGCACGCCGCCGTGGCCCGGGATCAGCGCCGACGAGTCCTTGAGGCCCACTTCGCGCTTGAAGAGCGACTCGACCACGTCGCCCACCTGCGCCGCCACGGCGACGATCACCCCGATGATGAGCAGCTGCAGCGCGGGAAGGTCCAGCGCGAACCGGGTGAGGATCCAGCGCCCGAACACCAGCGCGGCGACCAGCGCGCCGACGACGCCCGCCACCGCGCCCGACCACGTCTTACGCGGCGACAGCACCGGGGCCAGCTTCGCGCCCCCGAACAACGACCCTCCCGCCATCGCGCAGGTGTCGCCGATCCAGGTGAGGACCAGCGGGAACAGCACCAGCGCCGTCGACGCCAACGGGTGCGCCTCGCTGTGGATGCCGTGCCGTATGGGGATGATGAACGCGAGCAATGCGGAGGCGTACAGACAGCCGAACACCGTGACGGCGACGACGCTGAGCGGCCGGTGCTCGGGTCCCCGGACCGCGGCCGCGATGAGGACGGCCAGCAGCCAGAGCGCGCCCAGCGCGAGCATCGGGCCGACCCACAGCGAGTCCGTCTCCGTCACCCAGGTCGCCGCGAACGGGATACACGCCGCGCCGAGATAGCCCAGCGTATCGAGCGGGGCAATGCCCTGGCGGCGGGCGAAGGCATACAGCTCGCGCGTCCCCAGCACCCCCAGCGCGCCGAGCAGGGCCGCCAACAGCCACCCGCCGCGCCACAAGATGAAGACCGTGAGTCCGATGGCCGGCACCGCGAACGCGATCCGCGCCAGGAGATTGCGAGACATCAGGCCGTGACTTTGCCGAACCGACGCTCGCGTCGTTGATAATCCAGGATCGCCTGAAACAGCACGTGGCGCGTGACGTCCGGCCACAGCACGGGCGAGATGTACAGCTCGGTGTACGCGAGCTGCCACAGCAGGAAATTGGAGAGCCGGGCCTCCCCCGATGTGCGGATCAGGAGGTCGGGGTCGCGCCACGGCGCGGTGTAGAGCTTTTCGCGCAGGGCCTCTTCATCGATGTCCTCGAGCCGCTTGGTGCCGCGGACCACTTCCTCGGCGAGCAGACGCGCCGCGCGCGCCAGCTCCGCCCGGGCGGAGTAGGAGATGCAGAGGTTGAGCGAGAGCCGCTGACCGTCGCGGGTGTTTCCCTCGAGGCGCTCGACCGCCGCGCGCGCCCCCGGGCCGAGCCGCGTGCGCTCGCCCAGCACGTGGACGGCGACACCCTGTTTCTTGAGCTCTTCTTCCTCGCGACCGATGTATTCCTCGAGCAGACTCATCAGCGCGTCGATCTCGGTGGCGGGCCGCTGCCAGTTCTCGTTGGAGAAGGCGAACAGCGTGAGCACCTCGAGACCGGCCTCGATCGCGCCCTCGACCACTTCGTGCACGGACTTCATCCCGGCGCGGTGTCCGAACGGGCGCGGCAGGCGCCGCTTGCGCGCCCAGCGCCCGCTGCCGTCCATGATGATCGCCACGTGGTGCGGTACGGCTCCGTGGCGCCGGATCTGCGCGAGAAGTTCGTCGGGCATCGTTAGACCTCGAGGATCTCGGCCTCCTTGGCCTTCAAGATCTCTTCGACGTGCTTGATGTGATCGTCGTGCAGCTTCTGGATTTCCTTCTCGGCGTGCTTCTTCTCGTCGTCGGAGACGTGCTCGGTCTTCTTGATCTTGCTGATCCCCTCGGTGCGCGCGTGGCGGATCGCGACGCGCCCCTCCTCGGCGAAGCGATGCACGACCTTCACCAGCTCCTTGCGCCGCTCCTCGGTCAGCGGCGGCAGGGGGATGCGGATCAGCTGGCCGTCGCTCGACGGGGTCAATCCCAGGTCCGACGTCATGATCGCCTTCTCGACGGCCTTGATCAGGCCGCGGTCCCAGGGCTGCACGGTCAGCAGGCGCGGCTCCGGGGCCGACACGCTGGCCACCTGGTTCAGCGGCATCTCGCTGCCGTACGCGTCCACGCGGACGAGATCGAGCAGCGCGGTCGCTCGCCTTCCCGGTGCGCACGGTCGCGAACTCGCGCCTGACCGCGTCCACGGCCTTGCCCATCAGCTGCTTGACGTGTTTGGCGTCGTCGGCGAGGGTCATTGGACGATCGTGCCGACGCGCTCACCCGCCAGCACTTTGGCGGTCGCGCCGGGCTGGTTGATATTGAACACGACAATCGGCAACCGGTTCTCCTTGCACAGACCGAACGCATTGGCGTCCATCACGGCGTACCCGTTCACGATCGCCTCCTGGAACGACAGCTCCGGAATGAACTTGGCCTTGGGGTCTCGTTTGGGGTCGGCGGTGAAGACGCCGTCCACGTTCGTGGCCTTGAGCAGCACGCGGGCTTCGATCTCGAGCGCGCGCAGCACCGCCGCGGTGTCGGTGGAAAAGTACGGGTTGCCGGTCCCGCCCGCGAAGATCACCACCCGGCCCTTCTCGAGGTGGCGCAGCGCCCGGCGCCGGATGTAGGGCTCGGCCAGCTCTTCCATGCGGATCGCCGTCATCACCCGCGTATCCACGCCCTTCTTCTCCAGCATGTCCTGGAGGGCGAGCGCGTTGATCACCGTCGCGAGCATCCCCATGTAGTCCGCCGAGACGCGGTCCATCCCCTGCTGGCTGGCGGTGGTGCCGCGCAGAATGTTGCCCCCGCCCACCACGAGGCCGAGCTGCACGCCCAGCGAGGCCACGCTCTTCAGCTCGTCGGTCAGCCGCTCGATGACGCCGAAGTCGATCCCGGCTCCCGCCGTCGCCCCCGATCGCTCCCCCGCGAACCCCTCACCCGAAATCTTGAGGAGCGCGCGCGGGTACGCGAGCTTGGGGGTAGATGCCACTCAGGCGCCTCCGAGCTCGAAGCGCGCGAAGCGCCGGACCTGGACGTTCTCGCCGGTCCGGGCCGCGAGCTGCTTGACGAGGTCGCCCACCGTCAGCGAGTCGTCCTTCACGAACTTCTGCTCGAGCAGCACGCGCTCCTCGTAGAACTTCCGGAGGCGGCCGTCGACGATCTTCACGCGCACCGCGTCCGGCTTCTTTTCCTCGGACACCTGGGCCTCGTAGATGCGCCGCTCGGTGTCCACCACCTCCTTGGGGAGATCTTCGATCCGGACCGTCAGCGGGTTGGTGGAGGCGACGTGCAGGCACACGTCCTTGGCGAGCTGCCGGAAGTCGTCGGTGCGCGCCACGAAATCGGTCTCGCAGTTGAGCTCGACGAGCACGCCGATCTTGCCGTTGAAGTGCACGTAGGTGTCGATCAGCCCTTCGGCTGCGTCGCGACCGGCGCGCTTGTCGGCCTTGGCGATGTTCTTCGTGCGCAGCAGCTCGACCGCCTTGTCCAGATCTCCGCCCGTCTCCTCGAGCGCCTTCTTGCAGTCCATCATGCCGGCGCCGGTCCGGTTCCGCAGCTCCGCCACCATCTTTGCCGATAATTTCTTTCACACTCGACACGCGTCACTCCTCATAAAAACGCCGCCCTCACGCCGTGGGGCCGGAGGGCGGCGAGGTTGATCGTACGACGCAACCCGGCGGCTAGGCTTCGCCCCCACCGCTCGATTCCGCCGAAGCCGGAGAGTCGTCAGTTTTCATCTGGGCAGCGATCGCGCCGGGCTTGGGCCGCCGCTTGCGGCGCGCCGGCTGCCGCTTGCGGTCGCCCTCCGCCCCCGCCTCTGCCTCGACACCCGTTTCGGTCGAATACGTGACCGAGTCGGCATCCTCGGCGCTCGTCGCGCGTCGGCACCTGCCGCCGGGCTTCGGAGATCATGTCGGCCACCGCGCCGGTGATCAGCGAGACCGCCCGGATCGCATCGTCGTTTCCGGGGACCGGTACCGTAATCACGTCCGGATCGGCGTTGGTATCGACCATCGCCACCACGGGGATGCCCAGTTTTCTCGCCTCCGCCACCGCGATCCGCTCTTTCTTGGCGTCCACGATGAACAGCGCGCCGGGCAGGCGGCCCATGTTCTTGATCCCCGACAAATACTTGTCGAGCTTGATGCGCTCACGCTCGAACAGCAGCTGTTCTTTCTTGGTGTAGTTCTGGAACTCGCCTTCGGTCGCGCCCTGCTCCAGATCCTTGAGCCGCTTGATCTGCTTCTTGATCGTCTGGAAGTTGGTCAGCGTACCGCCCAGCCAGCGCTCGGTGACGTAGTACGCGCCGCAGCGCTGCGCCTCGCTCTGGAGGATGAGCTTGAGCTGGCGCTTGGTGCAGACGAACATCACGCCTTCGCCCTTGAGCACCACGCCGCGCAACAGCTCCTGCGCGAGCTCGAGCTGGCGCAGCGTCTTCTGCAGGTCGATGATGTAGATGCCGCTGCGCTCGGCGAAGATGAAGCGGCGCATCTTGGGATTCCAACGGCGGGTCTGGTGGCCGAAGTGTACCCCGGCCTCGAGCAGGTCCTGTAACTGCGGTTGTGTCATGCCCCTCCCTTTCTGGGTTCGTTCCGCCGCTGCCGTCATCTCCGGTCGAACCCCGCCGCGAAGGCGGGGACCCGCGACCGGATCGGGCAGCGTGTGGATTTTAGGTGTCAGGTGTCGGGTTTCAGGTGTCAGGGTTTCAGAAACCTGACACCTGGCACCTCACACCTGACACCTGTTTCTATCTCTTACTGAACTGGAACCGCTTCCGCGCGCCCGCTCGTCCCGGCTTCTTGCGCTCGACGGCACGCGGATCGCGCGTCAGCAGGCCATTCTCGCGCAGCTTTTTCCGATGGCGCTCGTCCGCGAGGCACAAGGCGCGCGCGATCGCCAGGCGTATCCCGCCCGCCTGCCCCGTCAGCCCGCCGCCCTTCACGATCGCCTTCACGTCGAACGCCCCCAACGTGTCGGTCGCGGTGAACGACTGCTGAATGTGCGACACGAGCGACGGTCGCGGAAAATAGTCGCCCAGCGTACGGCCGTTGATATTCCACTTTCCCGAGCCCGGCGTCAGATAGACGCGGGCAACGGCCACCTTGCGGCGGCCGATGGCGTGCCAGCGCAGCTCCGGCGTGATCGCGCTCATGTCACTTCACCTTGGCCAATGCGAACGGCTCGGGCTGCTGAGCCGCGTGCGGATGGGTCGGTCCGGCGTACACCTTGAGCATCTGTTTCACCTTCTGACGTGACAGCGTCGTCTTGGGCAGCATGCCCCAGACCGCTTTCTCGATGACCAGCTCGGGATGTTTCGCGAGCATCGTCTTCACGGGCGTGAACCGCTCGTGGCCCATGTAGCCGGTGTGCCGGAAGTACTGCTTCTGCTCCATCTTCCGTCCGGTCAGCATCACCCGCTCGGCGTTGACCACGATCACGCAGTCGCCGCCGTTGACGTGCGGCGTGAACGTCGGCTTGTGCTTGCCACGCAGCACCTGGGCGACGCGGCTCGCCAACCGGCCGAGCGGTTCCCCGGCGGCGTCGAGCACGAACCAGCGGTGTTTGCATGTCTTCGGATCGCAATGTGAACGTATTCATGTCCCCGAACTTGTTTCGAGAATGTCGCAGCCGAGTACTATACCACGAGCCGTAAGACCCTGTCAACCACAGGGTTCGCCCCGTTCCGGGGACGCAAACCGGCCGCGCCCCACCAGTCCGGTGGAGCGCGGCCGTGCGCTTCCTGGGAGAGCGCGCCTTACTTGGCCGCGCCGCCCACGACCTGGAAGTCCACCTTGGCGATCCGCTGCACGGCGATCGACGCGTCACGCCCGTCGCCGCCGCGGTGCTGGATGTTCACGAACAACGAGCGGCCCGACTTGCTGAAGTAGATGCCCGTCGGCTCCGCGTTGCAGTCCGTGATCGAGAAGAACCGCGAGACGCTGCCGGCCCGCCCGGGCGTCGAGCGCTCGAATGATGCGAACCAGACATCGTCGCCCCGGGTCTTGGCCGGCGCCGTCCCACCCGGATCCTCGGTGATGAAGAGGTTGCCGTCCCGGTCGAGCGCCAGGTTGTCCGGGAAGTCGAACGCCGCGGGTGCGTTGAGACCGTCGCGCACATAGTCGCTCACGAACACCTGGCCGCGCCGTGGTCCTCTGCCGGCGTCCAGGTCGATCGCCAGCACGCGGTCTTCGCCCGTGACCGCCACGTAGAGCATGCGGCCACCGCGCCGGTCATTGCCGGTGCTCGTGCCCGTCTCGACGTCCTCGGGACGAGCGTAGCCGGTGGCGCCGGCCGAGTCGGCCGCGGCATCGGCGTTCAGGCGCACCTGCACGCGGTCGAGCGGCACCCACACGCCCCACCCCGTCCGATCGCCCATGTCTTCCACCAGCTTCATGACGGACAGCTGGCCGCTGCTCAAGTCGTGGGGGTGGTCCGGCGTGAAGCGGTAGATGTAGCCCGGGGCTCCGCTCCGAAATGGTGTACAGGTTGCCGCGCTCGTCGAACCGCATTCCCTCGTGCGACTTCGAGCCGATCGCCGGACGCACGGTGGCGGCACCGCTCGTCGGGTCGATCTCATAGACGAACCCGTTCAGGCCGCCGGGGACAGCGGTATCGGGCCGCGCCGCGGGAGCTGCCTCTTCGGCCGCGAGAATCGTCCCCCACGGAGTCCACGCGATGCCGTCGAACCGCTCCCAATCGGCGCGCTGCGCCAACGTGTGGGTGGCTCCGGTCTCGAGGTCGGTCACCGAGACGGGGGAGTTGCTTCCCGTTTCGTGCGTCCGATAGAGGAACCGGCCGGCCTGCGACCCCGTCTCGTTGAGGGTGTTCATATCGGGTACGTCCGCGAACGCGGGCTCCGAGGCGATGATCGTCGCGACGAAGCCGGGCGGCAACAGGATCTGCTCGAGTCCGCCGCCCGCCGTGCAGGCCGTTGACGTGTCGAGCGGGACGAAGGCGTCAGGATCGGAAAAATTGAAATCGACGGCGTGCGCTTCGAACGCCAGGGGTGCGGCGCTCTCAGGCGTCTGTCCCGCCGTGGTCGAGACATCGCGGCAGGCCGCGCCGAGCACGGCGGCGACGGCGACCGCATTGAATAGAGGGCTGGTGAAGCGACGAGGCATCGATCCTCCCGAAGTAGGTGTGGGCTTCGGGACCATCATCGCCCGGGCGGGCGACGGCTCGGTGGCGCGTTTGTAACGCTCCGGCCACAATCCGACTACACCTTGGTTTCTGGCTCTCCGAGGGTAACGAGCGGGGCGCCCTTCTCGACCACCTGTCCCACGTCCACGTGCACCTTGGCGACCACCCCCGCTCTGGCCGCCCGCAGCTCGTTTTCCATCTTCATCGCCTCGACCACGACGAGACCCTCTCCCGCCTCGACCTGCTGGCCGGCGACCACCAGCACCCGCACGACCAACCCCGGCATCGGCGCTACCACCGCCCCCGAAGCCTTCGGAACCGGGCGAGCGCCTGCGAGGGCGCGGATTTGCCGGGTGCGCTCATCCATCGCCTCGACCGCCACCCGTTCGCCAGCCACCCCCATCGTCCAGCGCCCATCCTCGACCGCCTGCACCGCCACCGTCCAGGACTGCACCCCGAGGAGGAGGTGGTACAGCGGGGTGCCCGGTATCGCTACCATGCGCGCCTCGACCGGCTTGCCGTCGACCTTGACGCCCTCGGCGGTAACCTCGACTTCCACGGTGCGCGGCGGCTCCCCCACCTTCACGGAGTATTTCATGCCGCCTCGAGCACGGCGACGGTCTCGACCTGCGCCGTCTGCGGGAACAGGTCGAACGCGCGGAGCGCGGTGATGTGGTAGTTCACACTCAAGCGCTGGAGGTCGCGTGCGAGCGTCGCGGGATCGCGTGAGATGTAGACCAGACGGGCAGCGGGCTGCTCCCGCAGCTTCAAGGTGACGTCCCAGTGCAGCCCCTCCTGCGGCGGGTTCACGAGCGCACCGTGCGGCTCGGGGAGCGTCGCGAGCACATCCTCGACGCGCGCGGCAATGAATCGCACCGACCCCGTGACGGGCCGCCGGCGTGCCCACTCGACCGCCTTCTCGTCGGCATCAACGCTCACCACCTCCGCGCCCCGCGCCGCCAACAGCGTCGCCGTGTCACCGATGCCACTGTACAGGTCCCACACCACGCGGCCGCGCTGGTCGCCGAGCTGCTCCACCGCCCAGGTGCGCGCGAGCAGCGCCATCTCCGCGTTGGTCTGCTCGAACCCCGTCGGGGGGAACCCCGTGACCGGTCCCGCCACCACGCGCGCCGCGCCATCGACCGGATGCCACCAGCAGATCAGATCGGGAATGAAGGCGCGGAGCGCCCGCGCGTCCTGCCACGGCTCCCCGGGAGACTCCGCGATCAGATGCCGGCGGCCATCCCGATCGAGCCGTAGCGTCAGCCGGGTGAGACGGGGCGGCAGCATGGCGAGGCGCGGCTTCACCTCGCGCCACAGCGCCATCAGCCGGAAGTCCGCGACGTGGCAGTCGAGCAGCGAGAACACCGCCCCCGGACGACCGTAGGGGTGCATCCCGACAACATTCCCGTCGCGGCCCGGCAAGCGCACGGCGTGCAGCGTGATCTCCGAGCGATAGCGCCATTCCTCGATCGCTTCCACGATCTCCGGGTCTGGGAGATCGAGCTTGCCAATCCGCCGTAACGCGTCGCCCACGATGGCGCGTTTCGCCGCGAGCTGCGCGTCGTACGCGAGATGCTGAAACTGGCAGCCGCCGCAGCGATCCTTGGCGAAGTGCGGGCAGGCAGGCGCGACGCGCGCGGGACCGGGGCGCAGAATTTCGCTCACCTCGCCGCGCGCAAAGCTGCGATGCAGCTTCACCCCGGTGCGCAGGGCCACCGAATCACCCGGCACCGTGCGCGGCACGAACACGGCCCGGCCATCGGCCAGGTGGCCGACGCCATCGCCCCCGGCGGCGAGCCCCGAGATCGTCACGACTTCGCTCATTCGCGCAAACCTTCCCGCAGCCCCTCAACAACCCAGGCGGACAGGCGGTCGGGCGGTCGGGCGGTCGTCGAGCGAGTTTCCGTGCGGCGCTCCTCAGCCAGCAGCGCGGCGACCACCGCGAGCGGGACGGACCAGCTCCTCCCGCGTGCCCTGCGGCAGGTGCCCCAGCCCAAAGCGGTCGAGGTAGGTGATGTCGAGCTCCCCGCGTTGAAACCCGGGATCGTCCATCACCAGGAGGTGAAACGGCTGCGACGTCGGCAGGCCCACGATCACCAGCTCGCGCAGCGCCCGCACCATGCGCCGGATCGCCACTTCGCGGGATTCCGCCCACACGATCAGCTTCCCGAGCAGCGGATCGTAGTACAGGCGTGATCTCCTGCCCCGACTCCACGCCGCCGTCCCAACGCACTCCCGCACCGCCCGGCACGCGCAGGTACTGGATCACCCCGGTCGCCGGGAGGAAATCGTTGAACGGGTCTTCGGCCGTGATGCGGCATTCGATCGCGTGGCCGCGCGGATTGAGAGTCCCCGCATGGACCCGCATCGGCTTGCCGGCGGCGATCCGCAGCTGCTCGCGCACCAGGTCGACGCCGTACACGAGCTCGGTGACGGGGTGCTCGACCTGGATGCGGGTGTTCATCTCGAGGAAATAGAAGGTGCCGTTCGCCGTCAGCAGGAACTCGATCGTGCCCGCGCCGACGTAGCCGACCGACCCCGCGGCCGCGGTGGCCGCTTCGCCCAAACGGCGGCGCAGAGCCGGCGACACGGCCACCGACGGCGCTTCCTCGATCAGCTTCTGGTAGCGGCGCTGGACGCTGCACTCCCGCTCGCCCAGCGAGATGATCCGGCCGTGCGTGTCGGCCAACACCTGGACCTCGATGTGCCGCGGGGCCTCCAGATATTTCTCGATGTAGACGTCGTCGGCGCCGAACGCCTTCAGGCTTTCGCTGCGCGCCGCCTCGAATGCCGATGCGAGCTCCGCGGCGTCGCGCACCAGACGCATCCCCTTGCCGCCGCCGCCGGCCGCCGCCTTGAGCAGCACCGGAAATCCGATCCGCCCCGCCTGAACGCCGGCCTGATGCAGGTCGCTGACGGGTTGGGTGGAGCCCGGCACGATCGGCACGCCGGCGGCCTGCATGCGCCGCCGCGCTTCGGTCTTGTCGCCCATGGCGCGCATCGCCTCGGGCGACGGCCCGACAAACACCAGACCGGCCCGCTCCACGGCCTCCGCGAACGGCGCCCGCTCCGAGAGGAACCCGTAGCCGGGATGCACCGCTTCGCAGCCGGTGGCGCGGGCGGCTTCGAGCAGCGCCCCGATGTTCAGGTACGAGTCAATCGCGGGCGCGGGACCGATGGGCACGGCGCGGTCGGCCGCGCGCACGTGCGGAGACAAGCGGTCGGCCTCGGAATAGACCGCCACCGCCTCGAGGCCCTCCTCGTGGCAGGCGCGGATGATGCGGAGCGCGATCTCGCCGCGGTTCGCGACCAGCACTCGGGTGAAATCAATCATTGGTCAGAGCCGCCGTTTCATCGCCGGCAGCCGGTATCGGGAATCTTGAATGCGCCCAGGGGCTCGCACAGCGCCGGCGTGGCGCGGGCGGCGCGGGCGTACACCGCCAGGGCGCTCCTGGCCCAGGGGTCGTGGTCGTCGAGTGCCATCGAGAGCGCGGCAAAGACGAAGTCCCGCGGGGGCACGCGGTCGTCGCTGGGCGGCCGGCCTGCCACCCACACGAGCGGCCGGGTGGCCCAGCTCACGCGGGGCCGCCAGTCGGGCGGCCGCTCGAACGCCATCGTGGCGCACGCCGGGCGGCGCTCGATCAATGCGGCCAGCCACCCGTCCCCGCGCCCCGCCGTGCCGAGCTTCAGGTCCGCCGCGGCGCGCACGCGAAACACGGAGTCACCGCGCCACACGCTGAGCGGCACGACGATGAGGTCCGTCCGCAAGCCTCTGGCGTAGCGCATGAACCAGGCGGCGTAGGAATCCGCGGCCGTGGCCGTCAGCAGCACGCCGTGCGTGGGACAGGCGCGCAACAGATTTTCGCCCAGCTCCTCGAGCACCGGCGAGAGGCGTAAGTCGGCGGGCACCGGGCTCCACGCATCGATGCCCCGGGCGACCCCGCCGCGCTCCCACGCGAGCACCGCGCGCTCGCTCCACGCCTGTACGCGCAGTACGCGCGCGCTGTCCCCCTCCGGGCTCAATCCGGGCGCACCCAGCAGCGACGCCGCGCGCGCCAGCGCCCGGTCCGCGCTGTCGAGTACCGCGAGGGTCCAGACGGTATCGCGGCGCGGTTGCACCGCGCGATCGGCCACGACCAGCTCGACGTAGCTCCGGCCCAGCGCCGCCCAGCCGGGCCCGTCACCGGGCTCCGGCGTACCGCCGCCCGCGGCGCTACGCCAGAGTCGCGCGGAGGCGCTTCCGTCCCCTGAGCGAGCACTGCGGCGAGCAGCACCCTACAGAGGAATGTTGCCATGCTTCTTGGGAGGATTCCGGTCGCGTTTGGACGCCAGCGTCGCGAGCGCGGCGATCAGCCGCGGCCGCGTGTCGCGCGGGTCGATGATGTCGTCCAGGAAGCCGCGGGCGGCCGCCAGGTAGGGGTGGGCGAACTTCTCCCGATACTCCGCTTCGCTCTGCTCGGTGGCTTCGCCCTTGTCGAGGATTTCCACCGCGCCCTTCGGCCCCATGACCGCGATCTCGGCGGTGGGCCACGCGAGGTTGTAGTCGCCGCGGATGTGCTTCGAGCTCATCACGTCGTACGCGCCGCCGTATGCCTTGCGGGTGATGACCGTCAGCTTGGGGACGGTGGCTTCGCAATAGGCGTAGAGCAGCTTGGCGCCGTGCTTGATGATCCCGCCGTGCTCCTGGGCAACCCCAGGGAGGAAGCCCGGGACATCCTCGAAGGTGACGAGCGGCACGTTGAACGCGTCGCACAGGCGGATGAAGCGCGCGCCCTTGACCGAGGCGTTCGAGTCGAGCACGCCGGCCAGGGTCGCGGGCTGGTTGGCGATGATGCCGACCGGACGGCCGCCCAGGCGCGCGAAGCCGACCAGCAGGTTGCCCCCGAAGTCCCGCTGCACCTCGAAAAACACGCCCCGGTCCACCACGCGGCGGATCACGTCATGCATGTCGTAGGCCTGGGTCGGGTTGTCGGGGATTACGTCGAGCAGCTCTTCGTCCCGCCGGTCGGCCGGGTCGCCGCTCGGGATCACGGGCGGGGCGTCGAGGTTGTTGGACGGCAGGTACGACAGCAGCGTGCGGATCGCCGCCAGGGACTCGAGCTCTGAATCGTGCACGAAGTGCGCGATCCCGGAGGTGATGCCATGGACGTCAGCGCCCCCCAGGCTCTCGAAATCCACGTCTTCGTGGGTGACGGTCTTCACGACGTTCGGGCCGGTCACAAACATGTACGACACCCCGCGCACCATGAACACGAAATCGGTGATCGCGGGGCTGTACACCGCGCCGCCCGCGCAGGGCCCGAGGATCGCGCTGATCTGCGGGACCACGCCCGAGGCAAGCGTGTTGCGCAGGAAAATGTCGGCGTAGCCGCCCAGCGAGGCGACCCCTTCCTGGATCCGCGCGCCGCCCGAGTCGTTCAAGCCGATGATCGGCGCCCCGGTCTTGACCGCCAGGTCCATCACCTTGCAGATCTTTTCCGCGTTGGTCTCGGAGAGCGAGCCGCCGAACACGGTGAAATCCTGGGCAAACACGAAGACCGGCCGCCCGTCGATAGTGCCGTGGCCGGTCACGACGCCGTCGCCCAGGTACTGCTCGTCGGCCAGCCCGAAGTCGCTCGAGCGGTGCGTCACGAACCGGTCAAGCTCGACGAACGAGCCGGGATCGACCAGCGCGTCGAGCCGCTCGCGCGCGGTCATTTTTTTCTTGTCGTGCTGGGCCTGGATTCGCTCGGGACCGCCGCCGAGCTCGGACTCGGCGCGCTTCTGCTGTAGGAGTTCGAGCTTTCTCACGCATTGTCATAGTGGACAGAATCTAGGGGCATAGACGCACAGGCGCATAGGCAGACGCATAGGCGCATAGACGCATAGTGGTAAACAGTAAGAAAGGGGGACAGACCTGTCCTGTCCCCCTTTCGCTATTCACCGTCTGTGCGTCTATGCGTCTGTGCGTCTAGCCTACGGTCCGCGCTCTACTTCGGGTTTGTCATCCGGCGGCGGCGGCGGCAACGGCGTCGGGGGAATAATGTCACCCTCGGGCCACGAGGTAGCCGCCATCACGATCCGATGGTGGATGGGGTCCACCTCCAGGACCTTCATTTCGACCGCCTGCCCTTCCTTGACCGCATCCGCCGGATTCTGAACGTCGGGGATGCCGAACTGCGACATCGGGATGAACCCTTCGATGTCGTTCCCCAGATCCACGACGGCGCCCTTGTCCATCAGGCGTACCACGCGGCCGCGCAGCTCGGTGCCGACCGGATAGGTCTCACCGATCTTGAGCCACGGGTCTTCGTCGGCCTGCTTGAGGCCGAGCGAGATGCGCTTGTTCTCGGCATCGACGTTGAGGATCAGCACGTCCACCTCGTCGCCCTTTTTCACGAGCTCCGAGGGGTGCTGCACCCGCTTGGTCCAGGACATGTCCGAGATGTGGATCAGCCCGTCGATCCCCGGCTCGATTTCGACGAAGGCGCCGAACGAGGTGAGGTTGCGCACCTTGCCGTTGATGCGCGTGCCCACCGGATACTTCTGCGGCAACGCCATCCACGGATCTTCCTCGGTCTGCTTCATGCCGAGCGAGACCTTCTCCTCGGTCTCGTCCACCTTGAGCACGACCGCCTCGATCGTCTCGCCGATCGACACGATCTTCGACGGATGGCGCACGTTGCGCGTCCAGCTCATCTCCGAAATGTGCACCAGGCCCTCGATCCCGGGCTCGAGCTCCACAAACGCGCCGTAGTTCGTGATCGACACGACCTTCCCCTGGACCCGCGTGCCGACCGGATACTTGGCGGCGACGTTCTTCCACGGGTACGCCTGGAGCTGCTTCAACCCCAGGCTGATGCGCTCGCGCTCCCAATCGATGTCGAGCACCTTCACCTCGAGCTCGTGGCCGATGTGAACCATCTCCGACGGATGGGACACGCGGCCGTAGCTCATGTCGGTGATGTGCAGCAGTCCGTCCACGCCGCCCAGATCGATGAAGGCGCCGAAGTCGGTGATGTTCTTGACGACGCCTTTGCGCACCTGGCCGACCTGCAGCTCCTTCATCAGGACGTCGCGCTTGGTCTTGCGCTCGGCCTCGAGCAGCACGCGGCGGCTCACGACGATGTTGCGGCGCCGCTTGTTGAGCTTGATGATCTTGAACTCGAAGCTCTGCCCCAGCAGCTCGTCGATGTTCGGCACCCGCCGGAGCGCGATCTGGCTGCCCGGGAGGAATGCGTCCACCCCCATCAGATCCACGACCACGCCGCCCTTGATCTTCTTCACCAGCGTCCCGCTGACGCCCTCGTCCTTCTCGTGCGCTTCGCGAATGCGTTCCCACACCCGCATGAAGTCGGCTTTTTTCTTCGAGAGGACGACCGCCCCTTCCTGATCCTCGAGGTGCTCGAGGAAGACTTCGACGATGTCGCCTTCCTTCAGGCTGTGGGGATCCTTGAACTCGTCGATCGCTACGGCGCCTTCGGACTTGAATCCCACATCCAGAATGACCGCGGTGTCGGTCACCCGCAGCACTTTGGACTTGACGATTTCGCCTTCTTGGATGTTCGAGAGGGTTCCCTCGTACAGATCCGTCATTCTGGCGATTTCGTCGGCCGAGTACTCCTCGTTGAGATCGGAACGAACACGCAGGGGGGAATGGGGGACCGGCTTGGAAGGACCCTCGGATTTATCCTCGAGGTCCTGGGTGTCTACCAACATGCAGTTGCACTGCTCCGGTTGTGGGTTTGGACATGTGCCGCGAACACCTTGCTCGTGGCGGAACTTGTGAACCTAGCCGGGGAGGCGGTCGCGCGCCAGCGCCACAACGTGGCTCACCTGTTGGGCTTGGTCCATCGAAGTCGTGTCCAGACCCACAGCGTCGGCGGCGGGTTTGAGGGGTGCCACAGCGCGCGTCGAGTCGGCGCGATCCCGTTCCGCGAGGATCGCCGCCTCCCGCTGCACGTCCGCCGGGTTGACCGGCTCCCGGCGTTGCAGCAGCCGGCGCCGCGCCCGCTCTTCCGGACTGGCGGTGAGAAACACCTTGAGCGGAGCGTCGGGAAACACCACCGTGCCGATGTCGCGGCCGTCCACCACCACGCCGCGGGGATGATCGAGGACGGCCTGGCGCTGACGGGCGTTCACCCAGGCGCGCACCTGCGGCACCGCGGCTACCCCGGAGACCCGCTCGGTCACCCGCTCCGCACGAATCGCCTTCGCGACGTCCACGCCCGCGATCTCGGGCCTGAACACATCGTTCACCAGCACCAGCCGTACCGGGAGGTCTTCCGCGAGCGCCAAAATCCGCTGCGGCGACCACTCGTCCCCCTTCCCCCTTCCCGCTTCCCCCAAGTTGTCGAGCGCTGCCAGAGTAATTGCCCGGTACAACGCTCCCGAGTCGAAATGTCCCCACCCCAGCTGACGCGCCACCGCCGCCGCGGTCGATGATTTCCCTGACGCGGCTGGCCCATCGATCGCAATGACGCGCGGAATCACGTTGCCCGAATCCTCCGCAAGTCCGCGAAGAAGCCGGGATAGCTGATGGCCACCGAGGCCCGCTCCGAGAGGCGCACGTCCGCCCCCGGCAGCGTGCCAAGAACCGCGAACGCCATCGCGAGACGGTGATCGAGTGCCGTCTCGACCCGGCCGCGCGGCGGCGCATTGCTGCCCTGCACGTGCAGATCGTTGCCGCGCGCTTCGGCCTCGACACCCACGGCTCGCAGGTTGCTCGCGATCAGCTCGAGGCGGTCGCTCTCCTTCACGCGCAGCTCGCCCACATCGCGAAACACCGTCTCACCCACGGCGCGGCTCGCCACCACCGCCAGGATCGGGACCTCGTCCACGAGCGTGGGAATTTCGGGTGCGGCCACCACGGTGCCCCGCAACGCTGTCGCCGGGCGGACGAGCAGATCGGCCACCGGCTCGCCGCCCTCGTCGCGCAGGTTCACACGCTCGACGTGCGCGCCCATGCGCTCGAGCACGACCAGAAATCCGGTGCGGGTCGGGTTCACCCCTACCTGTTCGACCAGCAGCTCGCCGCCCTCGGCGAGCACGGCTGTCGCCACCAGAAATGCCGCCGACGAGGGGTCAGCCGGCACGGCAAGCCGGAACGGCGCGATGCTCGTGTGCGGCGTCGGCTCGTACACGATCGCGCCGTCGCGCAAATGGAGACTGAGGCCGAGATGCACGAACATGCGCTCAGTGTGGTCGCGCGAGAGGTAGGGCTCGCGCAGCGTGACACGCACCTGGCCCGTGAGCCCCGCGAGGAGCAGCGCGCTCTTGATCTGCGCGCTCGCCACCGGGGTGGTGTAGGTGAGCGGCCGCAGCGCCCCGCCCCGGATCGTGAGCGGCAGCGCGTTGGCCACTTCCTCTTCTATTTCCGCCCCCATCGCCTTGAGCGGCTCGGTCACCCGCCGCATCGGCCGGCGCCGCAGCGAAGCGTCGCCGGTGAGGCGCGCGCGGAACGGCTGCCCCGCCAGCACGCCGAGCAGCAGCCGCGCGGTGGTGCCGGAATTGCCGCAGTCGAGGTCCCCTCGCGCCCGGCTGAATTTCTTGGCGCGGACCGTCACCACCGCGCCCTCGCGCACGGGGCTGATCGTCGCCCCGAGCTGCCGCAGCACGCGCGCCGTGCTCTTCACGTCTTCGCCGGTGAGCAGGCCGGTGAACTGGCTCACCCCTTTGCCCTGTGCCAGCGAACCCACGAGCAACGCGCGATGGGAAATACTCTTGTCGCCCGGCGGCCGGACGCTGCCCCGGACCTTCATGGACCGATCGTCCGGCGCCAATCGGAGCCGCGCGCCAGCCAGGCGGTCACGGTCGCCGCATCGCCCTGTTCGAGGGCGCGCGAGAGTTCTCCCAGGGGCTCCTCCAGCGATCGGAGTGCCGGAAGCAGCACGTCACGATTCATCAGCAGGATTTCCGTCCAGAGGCCCGGCTCGCTCGCGGCGAGGCGGGTGGTGTCTTTGGCGCCGGGACCGAGTGTGGCGCCGGCGGCGTGCGCGGCGAGGTAGTAGCCGAGCAGCGACGCGACCACCTGCGGCAGGTGGCTCGTCACCGCCATCTGGGCATCGTGCGCCGCGGCGTCGATGGCCACCGCGCGAGCGCCGAGCACCGTTTCCCAGAAATGGCCCACGTCCCGGGCGGCCCGTTCACCACCGCGGGCCGGCGTGACGTACACGATCGCGCCGGCGAACAGGTTGCCGCGCGACGCCTCGAAGCCGTGATCGTGAGTGCCGGCGAGGGGATGACTCCCGGCGAATCGTGCGCCTAGCCCTAGCGCCTCGGCGCGCGCGACGATGCCGCGCTTCACGGAGCCGACGTCGGTGACAAGCGCGTCGGGGCGCAGCAGGGGGTGGAGTGTTTCGAGCAGCTGGAGGTTGGCGGCGGGCGGGGCGGCGAGCACGAGCAGGTCGGCCGCGCGCGCCACGCCGGCCGCATCGGCCGGCGCTTGATCGATCGCTCGCTGCTCGAGGGCGGCGGTGCGCTCCGCTCGATCGGGCGACCACCCGAGCACCGTGCTATGCCGGCCTGCTTCGCCTGCCGCGCGACCGAGCCGCCGATCGCGCCGAGTCCAATGATGCCGAGTGTCGAGGGACGCACGGCATGGAAGCTAAGCGCCCGCCGTTACATCATCGAGTCCATCCGACGTCCGGTCGCATGCGCGAGCGGGGCGGCGGCGGGTGGGGGTGCGCGAGGCGGAGACACTCACTCGCTGACGCCTGACGAGCCGCGACCGCGACGGCCGGGCTGGCCACGCGCATCGCCTCGACGGTCACGGGCTCGATCACTCCGCCATACCAGAGCTCGCCTGGCCCCAGCATATCCCCGCCCTGTGGGGGACGGGGCGCTCACGCGCTCAAACCCAGCGGAAGCGACTGCGAGCTGGGCGACGTAGGCGGAGCCGGCGGTCACCAACAATCCCAGTAGCACTGCGTGGACGCGCATTCTCGCTCCTGTCTGCCGATGTGCTGATTTGCGCGCCGGAGACGGCGGTTCCCCCGGGTTGCGAGGGACATGACGGGTGGGAGCGAGAAAAGGTTACAACTGGCCCCGGGCGTCAGCCCGGGGATCCATCAAGGCGCGAGGTAGCCCTCGGCCCAGTTGACTTCAAAGTCCCCACGGCAGCGATCGCAGGTCAGGGTGCGGGCACGACCCTTGGGGGGGAGCGCGGCGCGCTCGCGGCAGCTGGGGCACACGGCGTACTGCTTCCCCACTCGCGGGGCATGCGCACCGCGCTGTCAGGGCGCGGCACCACGGTCCAGCGCCGCGGCGGAGCGGTGACGATTTGCAGCAGATAGCTCGGGACGGACTGGGGCTTACGCCCTACTTCGACCGTCGACTGCAGACCCCCGACGGCGGTCACCCGGTACCAGGCGCCACGGCGCAACGAGCAGTCCACATCGGCGGACAGCCGCGCCCATTGAATTCCCGTCATGCGAGATCCTCCGAAAACGTCTGTTTCAGAGACCTGGATCGAAGGGTTCGTCCCAGCCGACCTCGAATATGCTATTACAGCGCGGACATTGCATCGCACTGGGCTTGCGTGTCAGTTGCACTCGCTCCCGGCAGCTCGGGCAGACCCCGTAGCGCGTCCAGCTGTCCGGGATGCGGATCGCCCCTTCCGGCCGGGGCACGACGGCCCAACGGCGGGGTGGAACGTCGGCCAGATCGAGGAACGCGGATGGGACCGGGAGGGTGGTGTGGTTGATTTCGATAACTGCTTCCAGGGGGCTGAGATCGCGAACGCGGTACCAAGCGCCCCGTCGCATGGGCAGGTCCAAGTCAACCCGTAACCGTGCCCAGCGCTTACCAGCCATGCACCATTTTACTCGCCCCCGCGCCAGCGCCGCTGTGCGATGCGTCACGGGCGGGACCTTAGGGCGTATTCCCCGGGTCACGAGCCCGGATGCAGGTGCTCCGCTTTCCATCTCATTGCGGCCTGAATGCGGGCGCGCCCGCTTGGGTGGTCGAAGAAGATGAACTCCTCGATCGGGCCGGGATCGAGCTTGCGGTAGTCCCCGAGCTTCAACGCGACCAGCGCCATCCCGTCGGGCGCGGCGGCGGCGTTCAGGCCGAAGATGTCGGCCTCGAACTCCTGGGTCCGGATGAAGGTGTTGGTGACCGGCATGAGCGCCAGGAAGTACAGTCCGACGAGCAGCCCCAGCAGCGGCAGGGCGGCAGTGTCGTCCACGCCGCGCACCCGCCAGCGCCCGCCCCAGCGCGTCACAGCCCGGGCCGAGGCCCACTTAAGGAGGGCGAAGCCCAGCACGGTCAACACGCCGAGGAACAGGATCATCTTGTAGATGTGGTGGAGCACATAGTGTCCCATTTCGTGACCCATCACGGCCCTGATCTCGGGAAGTGTGCAGCGCTTCAACAGGTTGTCGTTGATGGTGATGCGGTCCGTGCCCAGCAGCCCGCTCACGTTGGCACTCACGCGGTTCGACTGCCGCGAGGCATCCATGACGAACACGTCATGGGCCGGGATGCCATTCGCCCGCGCCATGCTCAGGATCGGATCGCGCACCCGTGGGTCCTCGAGCTTGGTGTACTTGTTGAAGAGTGGCGCGATAAACACGGGGCCGATCAATGCAGTAAACATCTGGAACGCGATGCTCACTGCGCTGGCCCAGATCCACCAGGTGCGCGGGGCGCGCCGCAGCACCTCGTAGATCACGCACATGAACACACCGCCGAGCACGATTCCGACCGCCAGGCCCTTGAGCTGGTCGCCCAGCCACGAGCCGAACGCTTGCGTCGAGAGCCCATAGTGGTGCTCTCGGAAGAACCCCGAATACACGGTGAGGGGAAACAGCATCACCGATGTCACGACGAGAAATTGCAGCCAGTAGAGGGCGGTCTGGAGCAGCCTGAAGCGCGTGAGCCGTTCGGCGGCGTCGCGCATCCGGGCGGACCACCCCAGGCCGAGCAGGAGCAGATAGATCCCGGCCGAGGCCAGCGCGTCCCACAGGATCAGCCAGTAGCCGCCCTCGAAGTAGGCGTCGCTGCGGGCCCGTTTCTCTGGTGGGACCGTGGCGAGGTAGCTTTGCGTGGCGGCCGCCGCGTTGAAGTACTCACTGGCTTGAGCGGCGCGTGGAATGGGGAGCTGATCGGCCGTGTCGGGGGCTTGGCCCTGTGCGGGCGAGGCGATGAGAGCGAACAGGAGTAATCCGATCATGGGTGCCATTCTATGCCCGATTCCGGTGGCCTGCCACTTGCATTCTCCGCAAACGACACTTGGTTTCTTGGCAACCGTGCTTCCACCACAGATAGAGGTCTGACCGTGCGTCTGTTCATCTGCCTCCTCCTCGCCGCCGTGGCGAGCACTGGCTGCAAGACGATGAAGTCCGTGACACTGGACCAGATGACCCTTATGGGACCAGAGCGTGTCTGGATAACGGAGCAAGACCAGTCGGTCACGCTCATGTACGAGCCCAAGATCGTGCGCGACACGGTGGTGGGATACGTCGGCCGGCACCGCGAGAAGATGTCCAGTGCCCGGGTCAAGGACGTGCGCGTGCAGTCGAAGGCCCCCGCCCGCACCGCGCTGTTGGTGGGCGGCATCGCGGCCGGCTTCATCGGGTTCGCTGTCCTCAGTAGCGGAACCGGCGAAAGCGCGCCCATCACGTCCACGACCGGCCCGGCTGGTTATTGCGACATCGACCCCGAGCAGACCATCTGCACCGGGGTTCCCGAATGACGCGTCCGATCATCTGCGCCCTGCTCCTCACGACCCTCGCGAGCGCTGCCTGCTCGAGGATGAGGACCGTTACGCTGGACCAGATGAGCCACCTCGGACCCGAGCGCGTCTGGGTGACGGAGAGCGACGAATCGGTCGTGCTCCTGTACGAGCCCAAGGTCGTGCGCGACACGTTGGTGGGGTACGTCGGCAAGCACAGGGAGAAGTTGCCGAGCGCCGGGGTCAAGCAGGTGCGCGTCCAGACGAAGGCCCCCGCACGCACCGCGCTATTGGTGGGCGGCCTCACCGTCGGCTTCGTCGGCATGCTGGTCGCTGTTTCGGGGAACGGCACAAGTCAGACACCAACGACAACTATGGCCGGCGCGCCTGGCGATTGCGACAAGCATCCCGAGCAAGAGATCTGCAGCGGGACCCCACAGTGAAAATCATCTGCGCCCTGCTCCTCGCGACCCTCGCGAGCGCCGCGTGCAGCAGGATGAAGTCCGTGACCCTGGACCAGATGACCCTCATGGCACCGGAGCGCGTCTGGCTGACGGAGCATGACCAGTCGGTCACGCTCATGTACGAGCCCAAGATCGTGCGCGACACGCTGGTGGGGTACGTCGGCCGGCACCGCGAGAAGATGCCCAGCGCCCGGGTCAAGGACGTGCGCGTGCAGTCGAACGCCCCTATGCGCACGGCGCTGTTGATTGGCGGCATTACCATCGGCATGGCCGCATTTCTTGTCGGCGTCGGGTCGAACGGCCAAAGCGCGACCATCGTGTCCATTGCCGGGCCGCCCGGCGATTGCGAGCAGGACCCCGAACAAGCGATATGCACCGGGGTCCCGGATCCCCGGGTGCCGAGGTAAGGAAGGAAATGCCGAGGGTGGGATTCGAACCCACACAGGAGTTGCCTCCTAAGGGATTTTAAGTCCCTTGTGTCTACCAATTTCACCACCCCGGCTCGCTGCAACCTCAACGACTGGGATTCCCCTCTACACCTGTCGCACCTCGATCCTCGCGGCGCGAAGCACGGTGAACGCCGTCTGCACGAACAGCGCCGCGATCGCCCCACCCACCACCACATCAGGCCAATGACTCCCGGTCAGGGAGACAGCCACCGCAGCGGCGATCACCGCCGTATTCGCCAGCAAGTCGTTCCGCGAACACAGCCAGGTTGACCGCATGTTCAGGTCCTCCGTTCGATGCCGAAACAGGAGCCAGAAACACACCGCGTTTCCGGCCAGAGCCAATACTCCGACGACTCCCATCGCTTCCGCTACCGGCGGCGCCGGAGACAACACTTTGTGCAGCACTTCGGCCAGGACGCCGACCCCAAAGACGAGCATCACGAGACCCTTGGAGTAGGCCGCACGCACCCTCCAGATGGCGCCGCGACTGAGCGACGTAAAGACTGAACCCATAGACTAGTGCGTCGCCCAGCATGTCGAGCGAATCGCCGAGCAGCGCCGCCGAGCGCGCCAGCACGCCTGCAACACTCTCCACCAGGAACAACCCGAAGTTGATGGCCAGCACGGCCACCAAAACGCCTCGCCGGACGTGTTGCGCCTCGACATCACAGCAGTCAGCCACGATCCATCAATCCTTGGCCCTTAGCGCGCAGTTACTCACGTTTCAAACTAATCCACTTCTCCGCCATGGGCTTGGCGTTCCTCAGCCCCGATAGTATCCTGTTCCATCATGTCTCGACGCTCGCGGCCCGTCCGTTTCCTTCTCGCCGGCCTTCTGGCACTTCAGGTTGGCCTGCCGGGCGCAGTCGCCTGGGCGGACGCGCGGCTTGACGCAGCCAGCGCCATGGCCGTGGCGCACTTCGATTCGCAGACGACCGACTCTTGCGTTCGGGTCCATCCCGCGGACTGCGCCTTTCACCGCTTTCTGTCCGCGCCTTTCACCCCAGGAACGACCGCAAAGGTCAGTATTAGCGTCGCCGAACCTCGCAGCGCCTGGCGCGCCTTCAACGACGTCGTTTTCTCCGCTCCTCAGGAACGCCTCCCCGACTCTCGCGCTCCACCACACCTCTCGTAGCCCGGTCTGACCCGCGCCGCGGCGCGGCCCTTTGGCACGGAACGAACCCCGGAGACCCGGGGCGCGCCGTGCATGACCGCTCGTTACGGGAGGGAATTTCACATGCATCGCACGTTGCTTCATTGCTCGGCGCGAGCCCTGGCATTGCTCACGCTGTTCGTCGCTCCTCGCGTCGCCCACGCCGGGCCCGCATTCAAGATCTCGGGGCGCGTCGTGTCGGCTGAAGGACCACCCCTGGCGTTCGCGCGCGTGAGCCTGGTCGAGATTGGTCGCTCGGGCGAGACTAGCGCCGACGGGGTCTACTCGTTTGAGGCGGTCGCGCCCGGTACCTACACACTCTCCATCGCCATGATCGGGTATGCGCCGCAGGTGCGCCGCATCACCGTGTCCGATGGCGATGTCACGGCGGACTTCGCCCTGAAGGCGTCCGCTCTCGAGCTGAGCACGGTGCAGGTGACCGCGAGTGCCACGGCCACGAGCACGTTCAATTCACCCCAACCCACCACGGTGGTCGACGCCGATGCGCTGCGCACCGCGCAGGCGCCCAGTCTCGGCGAAACGCTCTCGGGCACGCCGGGGGTGCACAGTCTCAGCACCGGTGTCGGGATCGGGAAACCCGTGATCCGCGGCCTGACCTCGAACCGGGTGCTGGTGCTCGACGACGGCCAGCGGCTCGAGACGCAGCAGTGGGGCGACGAGCACAGCCCGAACATCGAGGTGGCCGGAGTCGAGCGCATCGAGGTGATCCGCGGGCCGGCGAGCGTCCTGTACGGGTCCGATGCGCTCGGAGGCGTGATCAACGTCATTCCGCTGCCCGTGCCGGACGCCATCGGACGGCCGGCGTTCCTGCATGGCAGTCTCACCACCGCGTACCAGTCCAACAACCGGCAACCGGATGGCACGATCGCGTTCGCCGGCGCGAGCGGAGGTCTGGGGGCGCGGGCGTCATTCACCGGCCGGAGCAGCGAAAACCTGCACACCCCCGACTACGCGCTGTGGAACAGCGCCAATCGCGCTGGCTCGGGGAGTGGAGTGTTGGGCTACCGCGGCAGCTGGGGGGCCGTGTCGGGGACGTACGCGTATCGCGGCGAGCGCATCGAGCTCACCGACGAAGACCCGGCCGCCACGCCGTATCAGCGCATCGAAGAGCAACGGGGCCGTGTGAATCTCACACTGCCCGCGGGGGCGGGGCGCCTCGAGGTCACGAGCGGAGTCGAGCAGAATCGCCGCCGCGAATTCGAGGATGCGGCCGCCACCGACGTCGCGCTGGGCCTGCTGTCGCGCACCTATCTGACCGAAGTGCACTACCACCACCCGCCGCTCGGCCGGCTGCAGGGGCTGGTCGGCGTCTCCGGCTACCGCAGCCGGTTCACCAAGTTCGGCGAGGAAACGCTGGTCCCGAACACTACCGCCGACAACGTGGGCGCGTACGCTTTCGAGCAGGCCGATGCCGGCCGCTGGACTTTCTCAATCGGAGGGCGGTTCGACTACCGCCACCTCGACGTCGAGGACGACGCGGCGATCGACGTGACGGCGCAGACCCGGACGTACAACTCGATCACAGGCAACGTCGGGGCGCTGTACCACATCTCCGAGCCGGTCGCCCTGGTGCTCAATGTCGGCCGCGGGTTCCGGGCTCCATCGAGCTTCGACCTGTTCGCCAACGGCGTGCACGAGGGCACGGTCGCGTTCGAACGGGGGAATCCGGCGCTCGGGACCGAGAGCTCGCTCAATACGGATCTGGCTGTTCGCGTCCAGAGCCGCACAGTGTCGTTCGAAGTGGGCGCGTTCGCGAACCTTGTGAACGACTTCATCTTCACCGTGCCAAGTGGCGAGATAGACCCCGAGTCCGGATTCGAGATCTACGACGCCACGCAGGGCGACGCCCGTCTGGTGGGTATTGAAAGCGCGGTGGAGTTCCATCCCACGACGTTTCTGCACCTCCACGCAACGGCGGACTACGTGCAGGGGCAGAACACCAGCACGGACCAGCCGCTCCCCAGCATCCCCCCGTTCCGGGCGACCTATGCAGCACGCCTGGAGGGCGGGCGGATTGGGACGCTCACGGACTGCTACTTCTCCCTGGGCGGCGAATCGAACGCGCGGCAGACGCGACTCGACCCGAGCGAGGCCCAGTTCTTCGCGACGGCGTTCGAAGGCGCGGGCTATCAATCGCAGTCATACACGCTCCTCAACCTCGGGGCGGGGTTCGCGCTCCCGCTGGGGCGGAATGCGTTGCGCGTCGACCTCTCGCTGCGAAACGCGTTGAATCAGCGCTATGTCGATTTCTTGAGCCGGATCAAGACGAACGCCGTCGATCCCGGCCAAGGGCGCAATCTGATGGCTCGGGTGACGTGGCAGTACTGAGCCTCGATGGCAAAGCTCAGAATCTTGCAGCTTGTGGTGGGGCTCGGCGCCGTCGCCGGAACCGGGGCGGCGCAGACCCCGGGCGACAGCGCCGACGCCCCGTCGCTCAGTCTGCTCGAGCTACTCGAGCAGACGAGCGGCGTGCGGGTCGAGACCACCTCCGCAGCGCTCGGATCCGTGGGTATTCGCATTCAGGGCCTGCCAGGCCAGTACACTCAGGTGCTGGTCGACGGTCTGCCGCTGTTCGGCGCCCAATTCGGCGGGTTGGGGTTCGTGCAGGTGTCGGCGCTGGACATCGAGCGCGTAGAGGTGATCAAGGGCCCGGCCACCGCGCTGTACGGGCCTTCCGCGCTCGGCGGGGTTGTCAATCTCATCTCGCATCCCCCAGACGACCGACAACGAGGTCGTCCTGAACCAGACCTCGCAGCACGGCACGGACGCGATGGCCTGGGTGTCCAGCCGCCTCAACGACCAATGGGGGCTCAACGTCGTCGGCGGCGTGCACCGACAGGGCGCCGCGGATGTGAACAACGACGCGTGGGCTGATGTACCCGGGTTTCGACGCGTCGAGCTTCGACCCCGGGTGTTCTGGAACGGGAATCATGGCGCGTCGCTCCTCGCCACGATCGGCGGCATGTCCGAGGCTCGCTCGGGAGGCACGCTGCCGCAGACGACGCTGCCGGATGGAGAGCCGTTCACTGCGTCCGCGAACACCAATCGGGCGGATGCGGGCGTCGTGGGCGTCGTTCCGATTGCCGCCGGCAGGCTGACGGTGCGGGGGTCAGCAGTGTCCGAATGGGGGCGACAAACCTACGGACCGTATGCGCGGGCCTACGTCGAACACGGGCGACACGAGACCGTCTTCTCCGAAGCGATCCTCACGATGCCGTACCACAGGGTCACGTGGGCGCTCGGCGCCGGATACGAGCATGACGCCTTTCACTCCTCGGACCTCGCGGGATTCGAGTACTCATACGACACCCCGTCACTCGTGGCGCAGGCTACTCTCGCCTTGAGCCAGCGCGCGAGTCTGACCGCGAACGCTCGCTGCGACTGGCAGAGCGACTACGGGACTGTGTGCACTCCGCGCGTCTCCGCATTGTTCCGTGGGCCCGGAGCCTGGCAGGTCCAGCTCTCGGGCGCGACTGGCTTCTTCGCCCCCACGCCCTTTCTGGACGAGACGGATGGGATTCCCCTCGCGGGACTCGTACCGTTCAATACGCGCACTATCACCGTGTGCAGTGTCGGCCTGTGTTTCAGCGACTCCGGTGAGGTTGCCACGACGGCTCCCCTTTCCATCCAGGCGCAGCGGGCACGATATGGGTCGCTCGATCTGGCCGGGCACATCGGCAGCCTGCGCTTGACCACCACGTTGTTCGCGGCCCGCGTCGAGCATCCCCTCATCGTTTCGGAGCTCAACCCCTTCGAAGAGCGCCCCCAGCTGATCAACGCACCGGGCCCCACGCGCACGGCGGGCGCTGAACTCGTCGCGGTCTACGTGCAGCGGGCATGGAGGGTCACCGTGGACTACGCCTACCTCCATTCTACGGTGTTCTCGGCGGCCACGGCCAGCCGCGTCGAGGCACCACTCACCCCGCGCCACAGTGGAGCCCTGGATGTCGCGTGGAAAGATGCCCCTGGCCGAACGCGCCTGGCGTTCCACGTCAGCTATACAGGTCGGCAAGTGGTATTCGATAACCCCTACCGTTCGGCTACTCCGCCCTATGCCACCGTCGCGCTGCGTGCAGCACGCCGCCTCGGCGCGGTCGACCTCTACATCAACGGCGAAAATCTCGGCGACGTGCGACAGACGCGTTACGGTCCCCTGCTCACCCTCGCACCGCGGGCGGAGCTCAAGGGGACCACGGACGTGTGGGCTCCTCTCGACGGACGCGTCGTCAACGTGGGGATGCGCGTAGCCTTCTAGCCGCACCTGCTGCCTCAACGCCCGATTGCGGCGTAGCTTTCCAGCAATGATCGACGCCTCCAGTCCTCACGACGCGGCGCAGCGGGAGCCCCATCCGCGGGCGCTGGTGCTGGGGGGCGGCGGCGCGCGCGCCGCCTACGAAGTCGGCATTCTGTCGGCGATCGCCGAGCGAGCGCCCACGCTCGAGTTCCCGATCATCACCGGCGAATCCGCCGGCGCCATCAACGCCACGTTCCTCGCCGCCCATCAGGGATCGTTCGCCGAGGCGGTGGGCGCGCTGCGCGCCAACTGGCTGCAGCTCGTGGCCAACCGCGTGTACCGCATCCGCCCGCTGCGGGTGGGCCCCGCCATTGCTGCGCGCGCTCGTCGCCGGCGCCCTCGGGCAGGCGCACCGACCCGGCCACCGTGCGCGGGCTCGTGGACCTGGAGCCGTTGCGGGAGTTCCTCAACGGGTCCATCAATTTCTCAGGGATCGACGCCAAGATCGCGAGCGGGCGGCTGCGCGCCATCGCACTGAGTGCCACGTCGTATGGCTCGGGCGAGGTGGTGACGTTTGTGCACGGGGGACCGGACGCGCCCACATGGCGCAGGGCGCTGCGGCGCGCCGTCCGGGCGTCCCTCTCGCTCGATCACGTCATGGCGTCCTGCGCGCTCCCCGTGCTCTTCCCAACGGTCCGGATTGAGGGCGCGTTCTACGGCGACGGCAGCGTGCGCCAAACCGCCCCGCTCTCACCCGCCATCCATCTGGGCGCTCGCGGCATTCTGGTCGTCACGCAACAGGGCGACCCGCGGCAAGCCATGACGCACGCGAAGCAGCGCGACTACCCCACGTTCGCCGAGGTCGTCGGACTGCTGCTGCACTCGGTGTTCCTGGACGCGCTCGAAGCCGACGTCGAGCAGATCGAGCGCGTCAACCGCATGCTGGCGCAGTGGCCCGCGGGGCCGGCTCCCGACGGCTTACGGCCGATCAGCCTCCTGGTGCTGCGCCCTTCCCGCAATCTCGGCGCGCTGGCGCGCGGCACCGGCGCGGCGCTGCCGTCGCTGCTGCGTTGGAGTGTACGGATGATGGGAGGCGAGCGGGCGGCTGGAGCCGACTTTTTGAGCTACCTGGTGTTCGATCCGACGTACACGAACACGCTGATCGAGCTGGGATACGAAGACGGGCAGGCCGCGTGGGGCCGCATTGAACCGTTCCTCGAGGCCACCACGAGCTAGGCCGCTCAGGCCATCAGGGAAACCCCTATGGGTGCCCCCAGGGGCAGGAACCGGGGCGGGAAATGGGCTCTCCGACGCCTGAATGGAACGCCCGGGGCCAAAGCGGGATCGCTCGTGCGCGCAAGGGTTTGACAAGCATTGGGGCAATCGCTACCGTAGGACCGGCTCCTACCACCAATGCCGTCACTCCGGCTCCGGAGACATCCGTATGCAGCGGTTCGGGAAGTGTGCCTGGTTGCTGATCGCCGCATTCCCTGCCCTGCTAAGTGCGCAGGGATTCGGCATCTACGAGCAGGGCACGTGCACGATGGGGCGCGCTGGGACGGCCGCCGCAGCTCCCTGTCCCGACGGGTCGGCGATCTTTTTCAACCCCGCGGGCCTGGCCGGGCTGAAGGGCGGTCACGTCAGCGCCGGGGTGACCATCATCAAGGTGATGGGCGGCTTTACCGATGACGTCTTTGCGGAGACCACCGACCTCAACGACCCGATCCTCTACGTTCCTCAAGTCTATGCTTCGTATGCAGTAACGCCCAAGATGGGCGTGGGAATCGGGGTGTTCGCCCCGTATGGACTGCAGACGCGCTGGCCGCTGACCTTCGACGGGCGGTTTTCCGGCTACGACAACATTATCAAGACCATCTACGTCCAGCCGACCGTCGCATATCAGGTGACGAAGTGGCTGAAGCTGGGCGGCGGGTTCGACATCGTGCATGGCAGCGTCGAGCTGCACCAGCGCGCGACCTATCGCGGGCACCGGTCCCCGGCGTTCCCGGTGCGACGTTCGGCGCGTTCGGCATCCCTCCGGGCACGGACTTCGCGGACGCCGATCTTCAGGCGTCGACCACCGGTTACGGCGCGCACTTTGGCGCTATCGCGCAGGTGAACGAGCGGTTGTCGATCGGCGCCCGTTACCTGATGAAGGTCAACATGGACTACTCGGGCACGGCGCACTTCACGCAGGTGAACACCGGGATCATCATTCCCGCGACCATCACGATCCCGGTCCTGGGGACGATCCCTGCCGGGACGCCGCTCGACGGGGTCATTACCAGCCTGGGCCTGTTCTCAACCGGTGGGCTCCTCGCCGACCAGACGGCCACCGCGTCGATTGCCAATCCGGACATGTTCGTTGCCGGGGTGGCGTACAAGGCGACCGACAAGCTCACGCTGCTCGCGGACTACCAGTGGGTCCACTGGAGCCACGTTCAGCGTGCTGAACCTCACGTTCTCGCCCAACACGGCGCTCAACCAGACGCTGACCGAGAACTACACAGAACACGAGCGGGATCCGCGTCGGCGCCGAGTATGAAACCAGCGCGCAGTTGACGCGTCCGGGGCGGCTACCTCTACCATCAGGGTGCCGCGCCGCCGGAAACCGTGACGCCGCTGCTCCCTGAGGGAGAGCGCAACGAGTTCACCGGCGGACTCGGACTGAAACTTGGGAAGCAGCTCACCGCCGACCTCGCCTATCAGTACATCCGTCAGAACGACCGGCGCGGCCGGACGCAAGCATTGCCCAACAACGGCCTGTACACGTTCGGCGCGCACCTGTTCGGTGTGTCGCTGGCGTTCACGTTCTAAGGGGGGCCAGGACGATGACGCTCCGTCGCTTCTCGCTCGCCGCCGGTTTGGGCGCGGCCCTGGTCGCGCCGCCTGCTCCAACGAAGAGCTGATGCCACCGGCCGTGCCGACCTATGCCGGCGGGGCAATGTTCCAGCGCTACGTATCGCTCGGCAACAGCATCACGTCGGGATTCCAGTCGGGCGGAATCAACGACTCGACGCAGAAGCAGGCGTATCCGGTGCTGGTCGGCGCGAAGATGGGCACGCCGTTCTACTACCCGAGCCTCGCCCTGCCGGGCTGTCCCCCGCCGTACACCAACATCTTCACCGGTACGCGGCTGGCTGGCGGCACCTCCACGACCTGCGCCTATCGCGCGTCGACGCCGCCGTATGTGAGCAACCTCGGCGTGCCATCGGCCCAGGTGATCGACATCATGCACAACGGCCCCACCCCCGGGACCAACTCGAATGCCCTGACGCAGATCATTCTCGGTGGCCGCACGCAGATCGAGGCGATGGCTGATGCCCGCCCGACGTTTGTCAGCGTCTGGATCGGCAACAACGACGTACTCGGTTCCGTGTTGAGCGCGACCAACGCGGGCGACTCGGCCCTGATCACGCCCGTGGCGACGTTCCAGACGCGCTACCAGGAGGTGGTGGACGGGGTGAAGGCCACCGGCGCCAAGGCGCTCCTCATCGGTGTCGCGAACGTGACCGCGATCCCGTATGCGTCGCAGGGCGGGACCTACTACGCCATCAAGGCGGGACTCGTTCCGGGCGTGACGTTCCCGGCCACGTTCCACGTGGACGCGCCTGCGCGCCCAACGCCTTCGGGGGCATCGGCGACTCGGTGCTCGTCCCGTTCCCGTTCGGCGCCGCGCTGCTCGGCGCCGCGCGGCGGGCGTGACCGACACGCTGCACTGCACCGAGCCGCAGACGGTGCAGCCGGCGGAGCTCCGCAAGATTCTGACGACCGTCGCCGGGTACAACGCGTTCATCTCGAGCGCGGCCACGACGAACGGCTGGGCCTATATCGATCCCAATCCGACGCTCGACTCACTGCGCCTGGTCCCGGGGCAGGTCGCCCCGTTCCCGAATATCGGCGCCGCCTGCTCGACGTCACCGTTCGGCCTGGCGTTCTCGTGCGACGGATTCCATCCCAGCGGATCGGCGCACCTGATCATTGCGCGCCACGTCGTCCTCGCCATCAACGCGAAGTACGCCTCGGCGATCCCTGCTCCCTGAGCGCGACACCGCCGCGGTGATCCGGAGAAGCGACAACGGCATCTGCCCACGGGCGGATGCCGTTTTTCTCATCGTGCTCGCTCTCGTCGAGCCCGGCCCTGACGGGCCGGGCTAGCCGCGCAATCCGTCGACCGCACCGATACCCCCAAGCAGGGTGAGCTGCGCCTCCGCTTCGATCCGCGCATCCTCACCTGGAGCCGCCGAGTTCGTGAACGGCAGCCTCAAGCCCCTGGGCGCTCCGTTGACCGGCGACACGCTCGGCACGGCGCGCCTGCCGACGGTGGCGCGCCTGCAGCAGGACCTCCGCATTGCGAGCGGCGTGCCCGGCTACCTGGCGAGCATCGGCCAGGGCGCGTTCAACGCGCACGCGGAAGTGCGCGTCACCCCGTTCACCGCCGAGTTCGGTCTGACCGATCGGTTGTCGTTCGGCGTCACCCTGCCCCTGGTGCGGACGGCGATCCGGGCCCACTTCGACGTCGCGCCCACCGGGGCGTCGCTCGGCGCTGAACCCGCTCGCCCGGTCGGCGGCGCCGACGGCGCCTACGCCGGCTTCTTCAATCAGTTCAACACGGCCATCACCGGGCTGAGCAACAACATCGCGGGCGGGCAGTACGGCTGTCCGTCGAGCCCGCAGTGCGCCCAGGCGCAAGGCTTTCTCGCCCAGGCCATCGCCGGTGCGCGACGCGCTCAGCCGCACGGTGTACGGCGTGGGCACCACGCCCTCGCCGTTCGTACCGCTCTCGGGCTCCGCCGTGGGCGACGGCATCGACAGCACCGTCGTGCAGCTGCAACGCGAGCTGCAAAACACCTACAACGTGGCGGGGTTCAATTCGGGGTTTCTGCTGTCCGGCGACACGGTGTCGGCGACGGAGTTCGCAGACGGTCTTGACGGACACGACGGCTTCGGGTACGCCCCGCTGCGGCGATTCGTGGCGCTACGGCCTCGGTGACCTGGCGCTGCACGCCAAGCTCCGCCTGGGGGGCGACCCGTACGCGGTGTCGCTGGGCGGTCTGGTGCGCCTGGCCACCGGAACCCGGGACTCGATCCTCGAAGTGCTGGACGTCCCGATCGCCGATCACCAGACGGCGTACGAGCTGACGGTGACGCAAGAATTGACGATCGCCCGGCACCTGTGGCTCAATCTTGCCGTCCGCGCGGGGACCGCGCTGGGATCGACGCGCGCCCGCCGGGTGGCACCAGCCGACGCCTTCCTGGTGCCCTACCAGGCGACCACGGTGTTGGCGTGGGACGCCGGGGACTACCTCGCCATCGACTTCGCGCCGATGTACAAGCTCACGCGCACATTCGCGGTGGGATTCACCGCCGGCTATTGGGCCAAACGCGCCGACAACTACAGCTTCCTGTCGCCCGCAGGACTCCGTGACCCTCGCCACCAACCTCGGAGCGCCGGTACCCGCCAGCGTCTTGGATGAGGGCACCGCGCTCGAGCAGACGCGGGTGGGCCTTGCCATCACCTACATGGGGCCGAAAATGGAGGGAGGGTTTACGGTCGAACGGACCGTCAACGGCGAGGGCGGCCTTGTACCGGTGACGACGGTGTTCCGGCTCGTGATGCGGATCGATTGGAAGCTGCTTTGAGCAGCTCCGCGGCATGCCGCAGCGCCGTGTCCATGTCGGGGGCCCCCAGCATGCGCGCCAGCTCGCGCGCGGCGCGCGTCCGCCGTTACCACCTGCACGTCCGACGTGGCGATGCCGCCGCGTGCCCCCTTCGAAACGACGAGATGGTGGTCCGCGTAGGCGGCGATCTGCGGCAAGTGGGTGATCACCAGCGCCTGCCGCCCCTCGCCCTGGGCGACCGTCGCCAACGCTTCTCCCACCTTCACCCCCGCCTCACCGCCGATCCCCTGATCGACCTCGTCGAATACCAGCGTCGGCACCGCGTCGTGCGCCGCCAGGACCACCTTCAGCGCCAGCATCAGCCGCGACAACTCGCCGCCTGACGCGACCCGCGCCAGCGGGCGCGCGTCGAGACCCGTATTCAGCTGCACCTCGAACGTGACATCCTCCGCGCCCTGCGCGTAGGCGGCCCGCCGCGCTGCAAGCCGCACCACGAAGCGCCCGCCCGGCATCCCGAGCGCCGGCAGCAGCTGATCCACCGCCTGGGCCATGCGCGCGGCACCAGCCTGGCGCTTGGCGGTCAGCGCGCCGCAGGCACGCGTGAAGTCCGCCGCGGCGACGTCCCGCTGCTCGGCGAGCGCGCGGAGATCGAGGTCGGCGGTGTCGAGCAGCTCGAGCTCGCGCGCCGCGGCATCTCGCGCCGCTAAGACGTCGGGCAGCGTCGGTCCGTACTTCTGGGTCGAGGCGAAACAGCACGTCGCGGCGCTGCTCCAGACGAGCGAGCCGGTCAGGATCGGCGTCGATGCTGCCCCCGTACTCGCGGGCCGCGCGGGCCAGCTCGTCGGTATTGGCGAAGGCGCCGTCGAGCAGCGGCTGCCAGGCAGCGGCCGACGGATCGAGGCGCTGCAGCGCCGCGAGCAGCTTCGCCGCCCGGGCGAGCCCCGCCGTGTCGAGCGCCTGGTCGAGCTCGCGCGCCAGCCGCCCCAGCTCGTCGGCGTGCGCCAGCCGCTGCGCTTCACCCGCGAGCGCGTCGTCCTCGCCCACCTTGGGGTTCGCGGCGCGGATTTCTTCCACCACGTGCTGCAGGTAGTCGGCTTTGCGGCGCACGTCTTCCTGCTTGCCCCGCAGCTCCTCCTCACGCTGCTCGAGCCCTTTCCACTTCTCATGCGCGTTGCGGGCGGCGCCGCTCTCGACCTGGGCGTCGCTGAACGCATCGAGCAGCTCGCGCTGCACGTCGGGGCGCAACAAGGACTGGGTTTCGTGCTGGCCGTGCAGGTCCACCAGCAGCGCACCGAGCTGGCTCAGGACGCCGATTGCCGTGGGACTGCCGTTCACCCAGGCGCGGGAGCGGCCCTCGGCGGTGATTTCGCGCTTGAGAATCAGCTGGCCGTCCTCGGTGTCCACGCCCAGGGCGGTCAAGGGCGGGCGAAGGCGGTCGAGGGCGGTCGAAGTACAATTCAAAGGCGCCTTCGATCACCGTCTTGGCGGCTCCAGGCCGGACGGCATCCGACGATGCCCGCTCGCCGAGCAGCAGCGCGAGCGCGTCCACCAGCATGGACTTGCCCGCACCGGTCTCGCCGGTGAGCACGTTCAGGCCGGGTTGGAGCGGCAGGGTCACGTCGGCGATCACTGCGAGGTCGCGCACCCGCAGCTCCGTGAGCACTTACGCGCGCTCCCGGTCGGACAGGTCGCCCCAGTGGAGTTTGTCGCGCATCCGCAGGAAGAACCCTTCAGGCCCAAGCCGTACCAGCAGCACGGGACGCTCCGCGCTCCTCACGAGCAGGCGCTCGCCCGGGTGGATGGTGGTGCTGAGCTGGCCGTCGAGCGACACCAGCACCTCTTCGGTCCAGGGCGGAATCGGCTCGACCGACACGACCGTGGTAGCCGGCAGCACCAGGGGCCGCACCGCGAGGGTGTGCGGGCAGATGGCCGTGACGACGATTGCGCTCACGGTGGGGAGCACGATCGGGCCGCCGGCCGAGAGCGAGTACGCGGTCGAGCCGGTGGGGGTCGCGACGATGATGCCGTCCGCCGAGTACTGGCCGACCTCTTCGCCGTCCACCACGAGCCGCATGTGCACCACACGCGCCACGCCACCCTTGTGAACCACGGCGTCGTTGAGCACGACCGGCTCGGGACGGCTGGCGCCCGCGCGGTTTACAATCGAAGGCTGCAACGCCAGCCGGGCCTCGGTGGTGTAGTCGCGGCGAACGAGGGCCTCGAGCGCCCAATCGAGCGTCTTGGCATTGGCGGTGGTGAGGAACCCGACCCGCCCGAGGTTGACGCCGAGGATGGGCGTGCCGGCCCCGTTGAGAACGCGGGCCCCTCGCAGCAGTGTGCCGTCGCCGCCCAGGGTGATCAGGCAGTCGAGAGCAGGACCCTTGTCGAGCGGCGCCGGGGCGGGCGCGGGCCACAGGGGAACGAGCGTCGATTCCGAAAACAGCGTGATGCCGAGGCGGGGCGCCGTCTGCGCGAGGTGCGCAAGCAGGCTTTTCAAGTCGCGGTAGTTCGGATTACCCACGACCCCGACGTTCATGAGGGCGCGAGCGACTCCTCGGCCGCCAGGGTGCGGGTGCGGGCGGCGATGCCGGGGCCGGTGAGCCCGACTTCGGCGAGCTGCTCCGCGCGCGACGCATGCTCGTACGTCCGGTCGGGGACGCCGAGCGGCACGACGCGCACTTCGGGCGCGGTCGTCTGCACCAGGGCGGCGAGCGAAGCGCCGAACCCGTTCACGACCGTCCCGTCCTCGACCGTCACGAGCAGGCGGTGGTCGCGCACCAGCGCCTCCAGCATCACGCGGTCGAGCGGCTTGAGGAAGCGGCAGTTCACCACGCTCACCGACAGTCCCTCGGCGGCGAGCAGCTCCGCCGCCTCGAGCGCCGCCTGGCACATGACGCCGACCGCGAGCAGCGCGCAGTCTTTGCCTTTGCGCAGCAGCTCCCACGTGCCGTAGGGCACCGGAGCCACTTCGGCAGCGGGCGGCGCGGCGGCGGGCGCCTTGTCGCGCGGGTAGCGGAGCGAGAACGGCCCGTCCTTGTGCTCGAGCGCGCAGCGCAGCAACCCGATCAGCTCCGTCCCGTCCTTGGGCGCGGTGACCGTCATGTGCGGCACGGCCAGGAGGTAGGGGATGTCGTACAGCCCCATGTGCGTCTGGCCGTCTTCGCCCACCATCCCGGCGCGGTCGAGCGCGAAAATCACCGGCAACCGCTGGATCGCGACGTCGTGAATGATGCTGTCGTAAGCGCGCTGCAGGAACGTCGAGTAGATCGCGACGACGGGCCGGATGTCCTGGGTCGCGAGTCCGGCCGCGAATGTGACCGCGTGCGCCTCGGCGATCCCCACGTCGAAGAAGCGGTCGGGCCACTTCTTTTGGAAGACGGTAATCCCGGTGCCCGACGGCATCGCCGCCGTGATTGCGACCAGCCGCGGATACTCGGCGGCCAGCTGCGTGAGGGCCTCCCCGAAGATCTTGGTCCACTGCGGTGGACCCGCATTGACGGGTCTGAGCTTGCCGGTCACCGGATCGTACGGAGCGCGCGCGTGATATCGCTCGTCGTCGGGCTCGAAATGGGGGAAGCCTTTGCCCTTTTCGGTGATGACGTGCACCACCCGCGGCCCCTCGAGCGACTTGACGATCTCCATGGTCTGCACGAGGTGCTCGAGGTTGTGGCCGTCGATCGGCCCGAAGTAGCGGAACCCCAGCTCTTCGAACAGCATCCCGGGCGACCAGAGGTTCTTGACGCTCTCCTCGAGCGTCTTGGCGAATTCGAGGAGGCGCGGCCCACCCACGATGTGCGAAGCCTTCTCGATCATGGCTTTGACCTTCTCGCGGACGCGCACCGTGACCGGGCTGGCGATGATGGAGCCGAGATACTTGTTGATCGCGCCGACGTTGGGCGCGATGGACATGCCGTTGTCGTTCAGGACGAGGATGATGTCGCGCCCCGAATTGCCGGCGTTGTTCATGGCCTCATACGGCAGCCCGCACGTGAGCGAGCCGTCGCCGAATACCGCCACGACGTCGAACGACTCGTGCTTCAGGTCGCGGGCGGCCGCGATTCCGAACGCCGCGGACAGCGCCGTCCCCGCGTGCCCCGCCCCGAACTGATCGTGCTCGCTCTCCGAGCGCCGCAGGAACCCCGAGAGGCCCCCGCTCTTGCGCAGGGTCGGGAAGCGGTCGTTGCGGCCGGTGAGGATCTTCCAGGGATAGCCCTGGTGGCCAACGTCCCACACGATCTTGTCGCGCGGCGAATCGAAGCAGTGGCACAGGGCCACCGACAGCTCCACGACGCCCAGCCCCGCGCCGATGTGCCCGCCGGTCTGGGAAACGACGTCGATCAGCCGCTGCCGGACCTCGTCCGCCAGCGGCTGCAGCTGTTCCCGCGACAGGGCTCGAACGTCCTGGGGACCGCGGATCTGATCGAGCAACGCCATGTGTGCCGCTCAGTTGGGTCGGGTAACGACGTACTGCGCCAGGTCCACCAGTACGGGTGAAACTAACCCCGCCTCCCGCAGCCGGTCTACGGCCAGCGCGGCGAGCCGCTCGGCCTCGGCGCGCGCCACGTCGACGTCCAGCACCGTCACAAAGGTCGATTTGGCGCGCGCCGCGTCCTTCCCGGCGGTCTTGCCGAGCTGGTCCGAGGTCGCGGTGGCGTCGAGCACGTCGTCGTAGATCTGAAACGCGAGCCCGAGGCGCGCGCCGTATTCGCGCAGCGCGCCGATGGTCGCCGCCGGCGCCCGCGCCGCCAGGCCGCCGATGGCGCACGAGGCGGCGATGAGCGCCCCCGTCTTGGACTGATGGATCTGCTTGAGCTGCTCGGCGGGAAGGGCGCGACCCTCCCCCGCGAGGTCGAGCGCCTGGCCGCCGATCATCCCGCCGGCCCCGGCGGCCCGGAACAGCTCCAGGGCGATCGCCCGCCGCCGCTCCGGCGTCGAGCGCGAGCGCGTCCATCCCGTGCGCCAGCACCAGGGCCGCGAGGGCGACCATCTGAAACCCGGCCCGCGTAGCGGTCGCGACGTCGAACGCCCGGTGCGCCGTGGCGCGGCCCCGCCGCAGGTCGTCGTCGTCCATGCAGGGCAGATCGTCGTGTACGAGCGAGTAGGCGTGCACGACTTCGATCGCCGCCGCCAGCTCGGCGACCGCCGGCTCCCCGCCCCCGACCGCCTCGTACGACGCGAACACCAGCGTGGGGCGGAGCCGCTTCCCGGCGCCGAGCAGGCTGTACTGCATCGCGGCCGCGATGGGACCGGCGCCCGAGCGCTCGCCCCAGTGGGCCAGCACCGCATCCACCTGGGCGCGCGCGGAGGCGAGATACTCCGCCAGCCCGCCGTTACTCGTCGAGATCTTCAGTCCGCAACACTCCGGCTTTGTCGGCGAGTACCTGCTTGACGGTCGCTTCCGCGCTCGACAATCGCTCGCGCATCGCGCGCACGCCCTCGACGCCTTCCTCGAACAGCTTGAGCGCCTCGTCCAGATCGAGGTCCGGGGATTCGAGCCGCCGTACGATCGCCTCCAGGCGCTCGAGCTGCTGCGCGAACGAGGGCTCCTTCGCCATCAGGATTCCGCCACCCGCGCCGGCACTTCGCCGTCCGACACGCGCAGCCGGAACGCGGCACCGGCCGGGAATTGGGCCACGCGACGCAGGACCTGTCCACTCGCATCGCGCGCCAGCGAGAAGCCGCGCTCCAGAATCTTGAGGGGCGAGAGCGCGTCGAGCCGTCCGCTCGCTGCCGCCAGCTGGTGGCGGTGGCGCTCCAGACGCAGCGCGATGACGCTGCTCAAGCGTTCGCCGCTGCGCTCGAGCCGCTGGGCGGCAAGGTCCACGCGCGACACCAGGCCGCGGCCCAGGCGGGTGCCGAGATGCGCGACGTGCTCGAGCACCTCGGCGCGGTCGGGCGTCGCGGCCTCCGCCGCGGCGGACGGCGTGGGGGCGCGCCAGTCGGCGACCAGGTCGCACAGCGTCACGTCGGTCTCATGCCCCACGGCGGAGATCACCGGGACGGGGGCGCCCGCCACCGCGCGCGCGACGAGCTCGTTGTTGAACGCCCACAGATCCTCTTTCGAGCCGCCGCCGCGTCCCACGATCGCGACGTCGAGCCCGCGCAGCCGGCCGAGCACCGCGAACGCGGCACACAGCTCCGCCACGGCGCCGTCGCCCTGGACGCGCGTCGGGATCACCAGCAGCCGGGCGATCGGCCAGCGGCGGGCCACGACCGCCATGATGTCGCGCAGGGCGGCGGCGTCGGGACTGGTGATCACCGCGATGCGCTGCGCGTACGCCGGCAGCGGCCGCTTGCGGGCGGGGTCGAGCAGCCCGTCCCGAAACAGGGCTGCCTTGGCTTTTTCGAGCGCGAGCTGCCACAGACCTCCCGCCTCCGTGGAGAGCAGCTCGACCACGGTGAGGCGGAACTCACCCTTTTGCTCGTAGAACGTGGGGCGGGCGAAGACGAACACCTGCATGCCGTCCGCGGGTGCGGTGGGGAGACGCTGGTTGTTCTTCGCCCACATGACGCAGCGGACCTGGGCGGTCTTGTCGCGCAGGGTGAAGTACCAGTGGCCGCTCTGGTACTGCTTGAGGCCCGAGACCTCGCCCCGGACCCACAGCGGCTCGAGCGTGGCCTCAATCACGGCCTTCGCCCGGCGGGTCAGCTCGCCCACCGTCCACGCCCCCTCGGCCGACGCCGCCGAAAACAGGTCTAGGCCGATGCCCACTGCCGCGCCGCCTGCACCGTGTTGTACAACAGCATCGTGATCGTCATCGGACCCACGCCTCCGGGTACCGGCGTGATCGCGTCCGCCACCCCGCGGACCTCCTCGAACTTCACGTCCCCGACCAGGCGGTAGCCTTTCTTGACCGACGGATCGTCGACCCGGTTCACGCCCACGTCGATCACGACCGCGCCCGGCTTGACCATCGACCCGACGATGAACTCCGGTCTCCCGATCGCCACGATCAGGATGTCGGCCAACCGGGTGACGGATGCGATGTCGCGGGTGCGCGAGTGGCACACGGTCACCGTGGCGTTGCCGCCGGGACCGTCCTGCAGCAGCAGCGACGCCATCGGCCGCCCGACGATCACCGAACGTCCCACTATCACGACGTGGCGTCCCTGGATCTCGAACCCGCTGCGGAGCAGCAGCTGCTGCACGCCGTAGGGGGTCGCCGGCCGGAAGCCGGTCACGTCTCCGACGGCCACCTTGCCCACGTTCTCGGGGTGAAACCCGTCCACGTCTTTGCGTGGGTCCACGCTGCGCAACACACGCTGGCTGTTGATGTGGGGCGGCAGGGGGAGCTGCACGAGGATGCCGTGGATTCTGGCGTCCGCGTTGAGGCGCCGAGTGAGCGCCAGGAGCTCGGGCTCACCGGTGTCCTGCGGAAGCTGGATCGTCTCGTGGTACAGGCCTGCCTGGTCGCACGCCTTCGCCTTCATCCGTACGTAGGTCTGGGACGCGGGGTTGTCGCCGACCAGCACCGCGGCGAGTCCGGGGGTGACACCGCGGGCCTGCAACGCTCGAATCTCGCCCATCAGCTCGGCGCGCATCGTGTCCCCGATCGCGACGCCGTCGATCAGCCTCGCGGGCATGGTCCCGCTCAGGCGACGGGTGACTGCAGCCCGACGATCTTGCGCTTGCCGGGCGGCAGCACCTTGATCAGGTCGTCGGCCAGCGCGGTCAGTCGGGCAGCGACCTCGCGCTCGCCCTTTTTCGATTGGAACAACTCGTTCGTGATGTCCAGCGCCGCGAGGATCGCGGCCTTGTGGATCTCCACGATGGGTCCCTGACTGAGCACTTTCTTGAGGGCCTGATCGACGTACGCGGCAACGTCGCGCGTGTACTCGGGCGGCAGGTCGGAGCGTACGGTGTACTCTTCGCCGCCGATCATCACTTTGACCGCATGTTTTTTCGCGGTCATGCCGTCCCCTCCTCGGACGCGTTCGCGCTGCCGGCACGACCGGTCCCGCCCGAGCGGCCCGCGCCGTTGCCGCCCGGCTCCCGCGCCTGGTCTTCCAGGAAGGTGAGGCGGCTCAGCAGCTCGCCCACCCGCACGCGTGCCGCTTCCACCCGCTGTCTCAACTGCTTGTTCTCCTGCTCCACCTCCGAAGCCCGGCCCCGCGCGTCGGGATCGTGCCGCACCGGCCCCGTACTGCGCCCCTGCCCGGCGGTGGGATGATCCTTGAGGTCGGATTCGGCTTTGAGCGCGCGCGCGCGCCACCCGGCCAGCTCCTCCTGCACGTGGCGGAGAATTGTCTCGAGCTGGTCCAGGATCGCGGTATCAACCCGCTGCTCGCCGTCGTACGCCAAGGTCAGCCTCCAGGGCCTGCAATGCCGCCGCGAGGATCGTATCCACCTCGTTCTCCCGCAGCGTCCGGCCGGGATCGCGGAACGAGCAGCGCCATCCAACGCTGCGATGGTCGGCCGCAATTCCGGGCCCGCGGTACTCGTCGAATACCGTCAGCGTGTCGAGCAACGGCCCGGCGTGCTTCCGCAGCACTTCCTCCACGGCCGCCGCCGTCACACCAGCCGGCAGGACCAGCGCCAGGTCGCGCTCCACCGCCGGCGTCTGCGGCAGCGGCCGGTAGCGGACCGGTGGGCGGTCATCCAACGTCAGGCGCACTTCGAAACCGAACAGCGGGGCGGCCCACACCGGCGCATCGCCCTCGAGCGCGCCTGCCCAACCCACCACCGTGTTGTCCGGCCCAACCGCCTCCCATCCTGCCCCATTTCCCGCGGCGCGAACGCTACTGGAGGGGGATGCCAGGCCGACAGCTAACCCAAAGTGATATTTGAGGTCCCATAAGTCCATATCAGGTACTTTCGCACCCTCCGTCCAGTGCGGCGGCCGCCGGGCGCCAGTCAGCACCCCCGCCACGGAGATCCACTCCTCGGGTGCACCCTTCCCCCTTCCCCCGTCCCCCGTCCCCAGCCGGAAAACGGTGCCGACCTCGAACAACCGAATATCCCTCGTGCGGCCGGACCAGTTGTGCTCCACCCGACGTACGAGGCCGGGCAGCAGCCGGGTTCGCAGGTGCCCCTCCTCGGCGGACATGGGGTTCAAGACGGCGATCGCGTCGGGCCCGTCGGCGGGGCCCAGGGGGAAGGTGCGTGCTTCGTAGAACCCGGCCTGCGCGAGGGACGCGCGCACCTGCCGCTTTGGCGCGCTCGACGGGCGCATCGGGAACGGTGCCGGGTCGATAGGGACGAAGCTCGTCCGGGAACGCGTCGTACCCCTTGAGGCGCGCGACTTCCTCGATCAGGTCCACCTCGCGCGTCACATCGGGCCGCCAGCCGGGAATCTGCACCGCCAGGCGCGCGTCCTTCGGCGCGACGAAAAAGCCGACCGAGGAGAGGATGCGCTCGATTTCGGGACGCTCCACCGTCATGCCCAGCAGGTGCCCCACGCGCTCGGGACGCAAGAAGATCGTCCGCTCCTCGATCGGCGCCGGCCAGAGATCGAGCGGTGGCTCCCGCACCTCGCCCCCCGCGACCGCGACGATCAGCTCGATCGCACGGCGCAACGCGTCGGGCATGCCCGGCCATGTCGATGCCGCGCTCGAACCGGTAGCTCGACTCGCTCGACAGCTCGAGCGCGCGGCGGGTGCGGCGGATCCGCGTCGGCTCGAAAAAGGCGCACTCGAGCACGAGGTCAGTCGTGGTGGCCGACACTTCGGATTCGGCGCTTCCCATGACGCCCGCGATGATCGTCGGCCGCTCGGCGTCGCAGATGGCGGTCATCTCCGGTGTGAGCGTGCGCCCCACCCCGTCCAGCGTGACGATCTTCTCGTTGGCGCGCGCCCGCCGGATGACCACGGCCGGGCCGCGCAGCTTGGCCAGATCGAACGCGTGCAGCGGCTGGTTCAGCTCGAACAGGATGTAGTTGGTCGCGTCGACGACGTTGTTGATCGACCGCTGCCCGATGCTCGCGAGTCGTTGGGCGAGCCACGCGGGGCTCTTGTCGACCCGAACGCCGCGAATGACCGCGGCCATGTAGCGGGGGCAACCTTCGGCGTCCTCGAGACGGATCTCGACGCCGTCGACGGTACCACGGGCGGGAAGGCGGGAAGGCGGGAGGTGCGCTGGCCGCCTCCCGCCCTCCCGCCTTCCCGCCTGGTATCTCCGGCAGCTTCACCACCGCCCCGAGCGACGCCCCCAGCTCTCGCGCCACGCCCTTGTGGCACAGCAGGTCGGGGCGGTTCGCGGTCACCTCGATCACGACCTGATGGTCGGCGATGGGAACGACGTCGAGAAACCGTGTGCCGGGGGCCGCGTCGGTGTCGAGCTGCATGATCCCCGCGTGGTCCTCGCCCAGTCCCAGCTCCTTCGCGGAGCAGAGCATGCCGTTCGATTCGACGCCGCGGATTTTCCTGCGCTCGAGCTTGAGCCCGCCAGGGAGCACGGCCCCGACGGGTGCGTAGGGATACTTCTTTCCCGCCTGGACGTTCGGGGCGCCGCACACCACTTCGACCGGGCTCGCCCAGCCGGCATTGACGAGGCAGAGGGAGAGCCGGTCGGCGTTGGGGTGCTTCTTGGCCTCGAGCACTTCCGCGATCAGCACGTCGCCCAGGTCCTGGTGGAGCGGCACGACGCTCTCGACCGGAGCACCCAGCATGCTGAGCCGGTGCTCCAGGTCGCGTGGGTCCAGCGCGCGTCCCAGCATGGCTTCGAGCCAGCGCTGCGACACGATCACGGGACGCGTCCGGTGAACTGCCCAGTGAACTGACTGAGGAACCGCACATCGCTCTCGAAGAACAGCCGGATGTCGGGGATACCGTGGCGCACCATGGCGATGCGGTGCGGCCCCATGCCGAAGGCGAATCCGGTGTAGCGCTCCGAGTCGATCTTGCAGTGCTCCAGCACGGCGGGGTGCACCATGCCCGATCCGAGGATCTCGATCCACCCGGTCTGCTTGCAGGTGGGGCACCCGCTGCCGCGGCACACGGAGCAGGTCACCTGCATGTCCGCCGACGGCTCCGTGAACGGGAAGAACGACGGCGAGAACCGGGTGGCGGTTTGCGACCCGAACATTTTGCGCGCGAACGCGGACAACGTGGCCTTCAGATCGACGAAGCTGACCCCTTCGTCCACCACCAGCCCTTCGACCTGCTCGAACACCGGGGAGTGTGAGGGATCGAAGGGATCGCGCCGATAGCACTGCCCCGGCGATACGACGCGGATCGGCGGCGGGTACTTCTCCATGGTGCGTACCTGCACCGGCGAGGTGTGGGTGCGCAGCAATACGCCCGGGCTCAGGTAAAAGGAATCCTGGGCATCGATGGCCGGGTGATCCTTGGGAAAATTCAGCGCCCCGAAGTTGTACCACTCCGTCTCGGCTTCGGGGCCGACGGCGCGCGTGAACCCGAGCTCGCGGAAGATGTCGCAGACCTCGTCCACGATCTGCGTGACGAGGTGTAACCCGCCCTGCCACGCGGCGCGGCCCGGCATGGTGAGGTCCACCGACCCGCCGGTGCGGGCGGCGCGCGTGAGCTCGCGCTCGCGCGTCGCAATCGCCTCTTCCAGCTCGCGCTTGAGGGCGTTGGCCGCGCCGCCGACCGCCTTGCGGTCGGCGGGGTCGAGCTCGGGGAGCGCGGCGAGGATCTTGGTGAGGGCGCCGGCTTTGCGTCCCAGGATCTCCGTCTTGAGATCCTGGAGCCGGCGTTCATCGGCCTGCGGAATGGCGCCGAGACGCTCCCGCAGCGCTTGGACGGCTGCCAGGAGGTCGCGCATGATCAGAGCGCCTTCTTCGCGACCTCCGCCAGCTGCCGAAACGCCTCGGCGTCGCGCACGGCGAGATCGGCGAGGACCTTGCGGTTGATCTCCACGCCGGCGCGCTTCAGACCGCTCATGAGGCGGCTGTAGGAGAGCTCGTTCATCCGGGCGGCCGCGTTGATACGCGTGATCCACAGCCGGCGGAAATCGCCCTTCTTCCGGCGCCGGTCGCGGTAGGCGTACTTCTGCGCCCGCTCCACCGCCTCCTTGGCGGCCTTCCACAGCTTGCTGCGCCCGCCCCAAAACCCCTTGGCGAGCTTCATGACTTTGTTCTTGCGCTTGAGGCGCGCGACGTTGCTGGTGACGCGAGGCATAGGCTCTCCTTTACAACATCAGCAGGCGCTTGAAACGACGCTCATCGGCATGCGAGACGAGCGTGCCTTTGCGCAGATGGCGCTTCCGTTTGGGGTGCTTCTTGGTCAGGATGTGGCTCTTGTACGCGCGGTGGCGGCGCAGGTGGCCCCGGCCCGTCAGCTTGACCCGCTTCCGGAGCGCGCGTTTGGTTTTCTGCTTGGGCATTCTGAAACCTCAGGTGTCAGGTGTCAGGTGTCAGGTGTCAGGAAGTGCCTTGCTGGCACCTGGCACCTGACACCTGGCACCTTTATTTCGGGGCCAGCACCATCGACATGTTGCGGCCTTCAAGCTTCGGATCCTGCTCGATCTTCGCGATGTCTTTCAGCTCGCTCGCGACCCGATCGAGCACATCGCGGCCGAGATCGATGTGCGCCATCTGCCGGCCGCGGAACATCATCGTCACCTTCACCTTGTTGCCGTCACCCAGAAACTCGCGCGCATGCCGCGTCTTGAAATCGAAATCGTGATCGTCGATTCCGGGACGGAACTTCACTTCCTTGAGCTGGATGATGTGCTGCTTTTTCTTCGCCGCCCGGGCCGCCTTCGCCTGCTCGAACTTGAACTTGCCGTAGTCCATGATCTTGACCACGGGGGGGCGCGCCAGCGGCGCCACTTCGACCAGATCGAGACCCCGCTGCAACGCGGCAGCCAGGGCTTCGTCCACGGTCATGACTCCCAACTGCTCGCCGTCGGGTGCGATGACCCGAAGAGGACTGATGCGGATCTGCCGGTTCACCCGCGTCCGCGGCACTTTGCTGCTGTTGCTGTTGCTGCTGCTGCTGCTGCTGCTTTCGATTGCCAGTGTCGGTTCTCCTCCGAGAAGAAAAGCGAAAGCGGACCCCGTCCGTCCGGGAGCCCGCCGCCTCAAGAGCCATCAGCTATCAGCCGTCAGCGGTCAGCAAGGCAGCCCTGATGGCTGACCGCTGAATGCTGACAGCGCAACTGACATTACCCTAAAGCACTCTTTACGAGGCGGCGGGTGGGACGCCAACGGCGCCCGCTTACCGTATTGTGCGCAGCAACTTAGCCACGTCGTTGCGCGTCCACAAGACCAAAACCCTTCCCCTCACGCCCCAGTCGTCCCGCGACGACGTCGGGGTCATGCTCGAACCAGAGCAGCCACCCCTCCCCCTCGGCTCGCTGGTAGACCCGGCGCTTCATCTCCAGCGTCACGAGCGGCTCCAAGTCGTAGCCCATGATCCAGGGGAGCGGCAGGTGGGCGCTCGTGGGCACGAGGTCGGCCACGAAGCAGCCCCGCTCGCCGCCGCTCTCGATCAGGACGGAGCAGTGGTTGGGGACATGCCCCGGCGTGTGGAGATAGCGGATCCCCGGCACGACCTCCACCTCCCCTTCCACCAGGGTGAACGGGACCGACGCGAAGTTGGAGGACGGATAGCTCGCCGCAGTCCGTTCGTTCGTATGGCTCGCGAAGTCGAGCTCCCGGCCCTGTACCACGTAGCGCGCGTTCGGGAAGCTGAGGGCGACCGAGCCGTCTGGCTCCCGGTGCAGGTTGCCGCCGGCGTGGTCGAAGTGCAGGTGCGTGTTGACCACCCAGCGGACCTCGGCGGGCGAAAAGCCGGCGGCGAAGATCGCGTCCTCGAGCTGTGTCGGCCCACGTACGCCCGTGTTGGCGACACCGTAGATGTCGCGGAACTTGGCATCGTCCTTGTTGCCGATGCCGGTGTCGATCAATACGAGGCCGTCATCGTGCTCCACCAGCAGACAGCGCATTGCGAGGGGAATGCGGTTCCGCTCATCCGCCGGTATGCGCCGCTCCCACAGTGGTTTTGGGACCACGCCGAACATGGCCCCGCCGTCGAGCCGCTGCACGCCGCCCTCGAGGGCGTGGCAGCGGAGGTGACCGATCGTGAACGAGGTGAACAAGGCGGTTAGACGGTTAGGCGGTTAGGGGGGAGCTGAGCCAGATCCCGTAAGGTCACGGCACCCCGCTCGCGTGCGATCGCAAGCACCTTCCCGAAAATCCGCGCAGTCGCCACTGCATCTCCGGTGGCGCGATGGCGACCCTCGATCGTGATGCCGAGGAAGTCCGCCACGCTGTCCAAGTTGCGGCTGTCGAGCGGGGGCAGGAAGCGGCGGGCGAGCTTGACCGTGCAGAGGCGGGGGCCCTGCAGCAGCACGCCGCGTGTGCGCTCGAGCTCCGCGGCGATGAACCCCCAGTCGAACCGCACGCTGTGCGCCACGAACACGCTCCCCGCCAGACTCCCGAGCACCGCGTCCGCGATCTCCTCGAATCGTGGCGCGGCACGCACGGCCGCGTCGCTGATTCCCGTCAGCCTGGAAACGAACGGAGAAAGAGGCACGCCGGGATTCACGAGGCTCTGAAATTCCACACGCGGCGAAGTGCCGTCGAGCGCGACCACGGCGATCTCCACAATGCGGCCGCCGGTCCGGACGCTGCCGCCCGTGGTTTCGACATCCACCACGGCGAACCGGCACGCACTGAGGTCGGGACTGACCGCGTCGCTCGCCGTTCCGACGAGCGCCCAGCGGCCCTCGGGCGTCTGGGCCACCCGGGGATCCCCACCCACCAGGGCCTGGGCAATCTTGGCCGCCAGTGCGCGCGGGGTCGCCCCCAGCCCCAGGACGTCTCGTACCAGCGCGATGCTCGAGGCAGGGCCGGCCTCGAGATACGCCGCCGCGCGGTTCGCGAGGCTCGAACTAGGGAACGCGGCAAGCCCGCTCACAGGTCGTCGCGCCGGAGCGGCAGGGTCATGCAGCGCGGGCCGCCCCCGCCCCGCACCAGCTCGCTGCCCGCGATCGTGATCACCGTCCGCTGGCCCGCCGGCGGATCCCGCCCCGCCAGGAGATCCGCCGCGGGAGTGATCCGGAACCCCGCCCCCTGTAGCTCGGCGAGCGTGGCGTCGTTGCGCTCGTACGTGACCACCACCCCGGGCCGCACCGCGAAAAAGTTGCAGCCGCTCGACCACTGCTCGCGTTCCTGGAGCGGGCGGCTCGATCCCCCGCAGAACACCGGCTCGAGCGGCTGGCCGACCGCGCGCAGCGCCGCAAAAAAATCCGGCATGTCCTTGACGTCTTTGGACCGCTTGCGCCGATGCAGCACCGCCAGGCGCTCGGGGCCGACGAAGTGGGGCTGGTACACGCAGCACAGCTCGGTATCGAGCTGCGTGAAGATCATGTCCAGGTGGATCGCGGTGCGCTCCCCCGGCAGCACGACGACGATCACATCCGTGATGTCGCAGTGCTCGAAAACGAGATCGCACAGCTGATCGAGGGCGGCGGGGCTGGACCGGTCGCTGAAGCCGAGCACCAGCAGGTCGGGGCGGATCGGATGGACGTCGCCGCCTTCTAACGTGTAGTTGCTGCGCTTCTCTTCCGAGCCGTCGTACAGGATCCCGGCATTCTCGAGGCGCGGATGGTAGCGGAATAGCGCCTTGAGCAGCAGCTCCTCGGTCCAGCGCACGCCGTAGCGCATCGACCCGATGATCGCGTGCTCGCCGATCACCACCCCCCCGTCGCGCGTGAAGAACAGGTTCGGCAACGGGGGGAGCGTGTACCCGGTCTCATTCAAGACCCGCGCAATCGGTCCGGCCTCCTCGAGCGCCCCTTCAATCATTACGGCGACCAGCTCGCTCGCCGGCAGCGCGGTCAACGTCTTGGCGAGTGCGTCCGACGGCACGACCTCGAGCGCGCGGGTGACGAAAAACTCCCGGACATCGGGGCGTGCGGCAAGCTCAATGAGCAAAGCGCGCATCTCATACACTTCGGCGAATCGCCCGAGCACCCCGACCAATTGCTGGTGCTCCCGCTGGGCCAGCTCGAGGTCGATGATGTCGTCGTAGAGGTACGCCTTGCGGTTCGCGGGTGTGACCGCGAGCAGCTCCGGCCCGGGGGTGTGAACGAGAACGGCCCGCAAAGGGCCGATCTCGGACGTCACGTTCACGCGCGTCGCCATGAACGAAAGGTAATGCGGACGGCGGAGTGGGGAGTGCGGAATCCTAGCGGTTGGCCAAAGCGAAACTCAGCGTCTCGAGCTCCAGGGCCATGTTTACCGATTTCACTACCACGTCGCGCGGCACGGTGAGCTGCACCGGCGCAAAGTTGAGGATGGCCTTGACGCCCGCGTGCACCAGGCGGTTGGCCACTTCCTGCGCCGCGTCCGCCGGGGTCACGAGAATGGCGATGTCGCTCGGGTCGCGCTTGAGATCCGCTTCGAGGTGTCCCACGTCGCGCACCACCAACCCGTCCCAGCGCCCGCCGACCTTTTTGGGATCGGTGTCGTAGATCGCCATGACGTTGAAGCCACGCTGGCGGAACCCCGGATACTGCGCCAGCGCGCTGCCGATGCGCCCCGCCCCGACGAGCACCACGCGATAGGTGCGCTCGAGGCCCAGGATGTCGCGGATCTTGGCAGCCAGCTCGGCCACCGAATACCCCAGGCCGCGCTTTCCAAACGACCCGAAGAACGACAGATCTTTGCGCACCTGGGCCGACGTCGTGCCCCCCCGGCGGGCAAGCTCTGCCGACGAGACCGTCGTATGTCCCTGGGCTGCAAACTGCTCGAGAAATCGGAGGTACAGTGAGAGGCGGCGGACCGTGCTCTCGGCGATCTTCCGCATATTGTGAAACATTTCACAATGCAGGGCTCGCGCGCAAGAGTCGCACAAATACCTCAGGTGCCAGCGTCTCGGGCCGCGCCGTCGGCGGGAGCTCGAGTGCCTTCAAAAGTGCGCTCACCTCCGCCGCCGGCCGGCCCGTCGCCGCCATGACCGCGTTGCGCAACTGCTTGCGGCGACGGCTGAAGCAGGCGGTGACGAACACCCGAAACGCCGCCGTTTCGGCGGCTGTGATCCAGGGATCGGGGAGCGGCGTAAACCGCACGACCGCGCTGTCCACCCGCGGTGCAGGACGAAACGCGCCGGCCTTCACGACGAACAGCTTCTCCACCCGGCACACCGCCTGCACCCCCACCGAGAGCGCCCCATACCGCTTGCTCCCCGGCGGGGCCGCGAGCCGGTCGGCAACCTCGCGCTGCACGAGAAATACGACACACGCCGGGAGAGGAGGAGTCAGCGCTTTCTCGATCAACGGCGATGTGATGTAGTAGGGGATGTTGCCGATAACCTTAAGACGGTGTCGGGTGTCAGGTGAAGAAAGGCGGTGTCGGGTGTCAGGTGTCAGGTGTCCGGACGACAGCTCGTGCCAATCAAGCTCGAGGGCGTCACCCGTCACCACCTGACACCTGACACCCGACACCTGACACCGCAGTCGCAGTTGCTCCGCCAAAACCGCGATCCGTTTCGATCGCGACCACCCGTTGCACGAGCGGCGCCAGGATGCGCGTGAGACTCCCCTCCCCCGGTCCGATTTCGATCACGACGTCGTCCGGCGCCGGATCGAGCGCGGCGACGATCTTGTTGAGCAGGTTGCGATCGGCGAGAAAGTGCTGGCCGAGACGCGTCACCCCTTGAGCAGCACCAGGGTGCGGTCGTCGGAGGGCAGGCCGCCGCCGGTGAAGGCGGCGAGATCGGCGTAGATCGCTTCCAGGATTTCCCGTGCCGGCCTGGCGCGCAGCGCCCTGACGTGCGCCAGCACCCGCTCTTCGCCGAAGCGCCCCGGGTTGCTCTCGCCGGCGGCATCCACGAGGCCGTCCGTGAACAGGCACAGGATGTCCCGCTTGGGCCGCCACGGGCACTGATGGTCCTCCCCCCGCTTGGGCTCGACGCCGAGCGGGGGACGGGTGGCTTCGAGGCGGGTGGACGCGCCGGTCGTGCCGTCCACGATGAACGCGTGGGGGTGGCCCGCGTTGGCGTACGTGAGGCGATGCTCGTTGGCATCGATCATCCCGTAGAACAGCTGCAAAAACATTTCCGTGCGGCCGAGCTCGGGAATCAGCGACTGCTCCAGGCGCTCCAGCGCGTCGCTGGGGGTCGTGGCCGCGGCGGCGTGGATGCCGGAGGCGGCCATGGCGAGTGCCATGATCAGCGCCGAGGCAAAGCCGTGGCTCGTCACGTCGCCGATCATGACGCCGATGCGGTCCCCGTGAAGGTTCAGGAGATTGTAGAAGTCGCCCCCGACCGAGTCGGCCTGGCGGCAACGCGCCGCGACGTCCACCTTGGCCGCGAGCACCAGCGGCGACGGCATACATCTGGGCATTGCTCCACTGCGCAATGTCATGGCCTTCGAGCAGCGCCTTCTGATTGGATTCTGAGCCGTCGTAGGCGAGCAGGATGCGTTGGTACATCAGGGCCTCCTCGCCGGCGAGCGATGGGTTTCGGTGCAATGACCATAGTCCGGGCGCGGGAAGATGTAAAGGCGA
>CAWJMT010000011.1:0-22935 GCA_963844035.1 uncultured Gemmatimonadales bacterium | reverse complement strand
AGCTTGGGGACCAGCACGAATCGACCTCGGCTCGTGGGTTGTAGGCGCACCAAGATAGTGCCCGCTGAGCAGGGGGTGGCGCGCACCGCCAGCAACCCTGTGTGCTGTCGTGGGTTAGCATCGTTCTGTGCGCAACAAGCACAGTTTGATGCTCACTTGGCATGAAAACGGCTGTAGTGCGGCACAACTGCTACACGAATCATGCAAGAACTGCACGAAACACTTGACACCGCGCGCAACGGGCGATACGTTGCGAGACCGAGCTGCTGATCTCTGGCTCACCCATCACTCATCACTTGGGACCATGAAACTCATCACTACGATCGTTCGGCCTGAGCGGCTGCCGGAAGTCAAGGCGGCGCTGTTCCAGGCAGGCGTTACCGGCATCACGCTGAGTCGTGTGAGTGGCCACGGCGGGGAGCAAGAGGTCGTCGGCCAGTATCGGGGAACCACCGTCGTCATGGAGTTCCACGAGAAGGTGAAGATCGAGATGGCCGTCTCCGAGCCGTTCGTCGAAGCGACCATCAAGGCAATCCTCGCGTCCGCCCGCACCGGCGAAGTGGGCGACGGCAAGATCTTCGTTCAGGCCGCTCGAGCGAGTCATCCGCATCCGCACCGGTGAGGCGGACAACGCCGCACTGACCGCGGTCAACGCCGACCAAGTCCAGCGCCACGCCCTCGAAGTGGCGCAGCACGGAGAGAAATCATGAGCCCGTCCATGCTGGCAGACAGCGTCGCCGCCGCCGCTGCACCCGTCATCAGCGCCGGCGACACGGCCTGGGTGCTCACCTCCTCGGCACTGGTCATGGTCATGACCGTCGGCCTGGCGTTCTTCTACGGCGGCCTGGTCCGTCCGAAGAATTCCCTGAACACGATGATGATGAGCATGGTCGCGCTCGGCGTCGTGAGCGTCCAATGGATCATCGTGGGCTACTCCATCGCCTTCGCGCACGGCAACTCGATCTGGGGCGGGCTCGCCTGGCTCGGGTTCAAGGGTGTCGGCCTCGACCCCGACCCCGCCTATTCGGCGACCATTCCGCTGCAGGCGCATTCCATGTTCCAGCTGATGTTCGCGATCATCACGCCCGCGCTGATCTCGGGCGCGATCGTGGAGCGGATGAAGTTCCCCGCCTACGTGATGTTCATCCTCCTCTGGGCCACCTTCGTCTACGATCCGCTCGCGCACTGGGTCTGGGGCGTATGGCTGGCTGCAGGCGAAGGGCGCGCTCGACTTCGCGGGCGGCACCGTCGTGCACATCAGCGCCGGCTTCTCGGCGCTCGTCGCCGCGAAGATGCTCGGCCCCCGCAAGGACTTCAAACGCGTCCCGATCGTGCCCCACAACGTCCCGCTCGTGCTGCTCGGCGCGGGGCTCCTGTGGTTCGGCTGGTTCGGATTCAATGCGGGCTCGGCGCTGGCTGCCAACGGCCTCGCCGCGCTGGCATTCACGAACACGAACACCGCCGCCGCGATGGCGATGGTGACGTGGGTCTGCCTTGATCTCATGCGCACCGGCAAGGCCACCGCGGTCGGCGCCGCAACCGGCCTCGTGGTCGGGCTCGTCGCCATCACTCCGGCGGCGGGATTTGTGACCGCGACTGCGTCACTCGCGATCGGCGCCATCGGCGTGTTCGTCAGCTATACGGCGATTCAGATCCGATCCAAGTCGCGGCTCGACGACTCGCTCGATGTCTTTTCCTGCCACGGCATGGCGGGCGTCGCAGGCGCCTTGTTGACCGGCGTGTTCGCAACCAAGGCCGTGAACCCGGCCGGGAACAACGGTCTATTGTATGGGAACCCGGGCCAGATCGGCGTGCAGCTGGTGGCGATCCTTGCCGCCATCGCTATCTCAGTGGTCGGCACCGTCGTCTTCCTCACGCTTCTCAAGGCGACGATCGGCATCAAGGCTGATGTGCGCGAGCAGCTCTCCGGACTCGATATCAGCGAGCACGGCGAGGAAGCGTACTTCGGCGATGTTGGCGGGACCGCGTCACCGGGCTTGTCGCTCGGCGAAGGCGTGATCGTGTCGTCGCCGGGTGGAGCCGCCAAGAAGTCGGCGGCGATGGCCTGATCCCAGCAGTGGGATGAAGTGCAGGAAAAAAACGAGGGGTCTCCGCAAGGAGACCCCTCGTTGTCTTCGCTAGTGCGAGGAGCTCTTTCGTAGTTTGGCGCCCACGAGCATGAAGCCCACCCGCGCCTCGAGCGGCAGCAACAGCGCGGTGATTACGGACGCAAGCAGCAACCCCTTCGCCGTATGCTCCCCAAGGACCTTGTGCAGCACGGCCCAGACGACCAGGAAGATCGCGTACGTGAGGAGCAGCCCGATGAACTGCCGAAATCCCGTCCCACCCTGCACGTCGTGCTCCAATCCACCGAAGTACAGCGCAGCCGCCACCCAGAACAGAGTCCCCGCCAAGAGCCACTCGAGCATTGATCCCCCCTTGCAGGCCCAGGAACATGACCACTAACCCGCGGCTAATCGAACGGCCGGGACAGGCCGCGTCAAATGACTAGTCGGCCGTGGTGTCGCCTCGCTGATCGGACGATGTTCCTACCGGCTCCATCGCTCCGGACCAGCGCTCGAAGTGGGGCTTCTCCACCCACCGGTGGAAGGCGAGAATCGCCACGTGGTCGAAGACGGCCGCAAGGAGCCCTGGCAGCGACATCGTGAACAGCGCGAGCCCGTACAACGGGAGGTAGCCCACCGTGTACATCGGGTTCTTGAGAAAGCGGTAAGGCCCCCGCGTATTGAGGGGCGCACGCTCGGCCGTAAAGAAGTTGTGCCAGTAGTAGGCACGCTCGCCGAGCGTCTTGGCGGCCCAGAACTTGGTGAGGCCTCCGAAGACCAGGAGAACCAATCCCGCGCCGATCACCGCCTCTTGGGGGAGCGGTACGCTCAGCGTGTCCCAGCTCACGATGCACACGACGGCGAAGCTCACGCCATCATTGTTCATGACGAGCGCGGCGATCCGCCGGAACCGCCGGAATCCTCGTTCGGCGCCCCAGCGGCGCGTGAACGCACCGTTCCGTTCCTGCGCCTTGAGGGCGCACCCGACGTAGAGCACGTAGGCGAGGCGGCTCAGGAGGTGGTAGCCCAGCACCAGCACCTGGGGGGTGGACAGCGTCACACGATCCCCCCGCCATCGGCGGATCCCTCGAGTGGGCGAGTGTGGCTCACGACGTTAGGGCGTAAGGATGGTACGAAGATTCTGCAGGATCTTCTTCTGGTGGCGCAGTGCGTCGCGTTTGGAGAAGAACCGGCCCCGGATCCACGCGACAAAAGACGCCGGCATCCACACTTCCTGAATCGTCACCGCCGTCGCCCCGCTCGTGGAGTCGAGCTGAAAGAATGTCTTGTAGTCGCGTCGCTGGCCGCGCTCGATCCAGCCGAACGTCCGCGGCGGCTGGAAATCCACGATGTCGAGCTCCGTAACCCGGGCCCCGAACTGCACCTTGAGTCGAGTGCCCTTCCCAACCGGGCCGTCGACCACCACGCCGGCGCACCCCGGCAGCCAGCGCTCGATGCTGCGAGGATCGGTGAGAGCCGTGAAGACCTCATCGATGCTCGCGCTGATGTGATCGATCACCGTGTAGCGGACCGGTCGCATGGCCTAGGCTGACCCGCGCGCCGGCGCGCTCAACGGCGGCCGTAGACGTGCACGGTCGTCCTGCCCTGGCGGCCGCCGCGGATTCGCCGGTAGGAAAAATCGATACGCCGAATCACTCGCCCGCCACCTGGCAAATCGAACTCCCGGCTGCGTGTTGGCTCGCGTAGATACAGTGGTCCGGGAGGCGCAAAGACGTCACCGTCTTTGAACTCGATTCGGAAGGCGCGCAGCTCGAGATCGCCGCCTTCGACCACGACGCGGACCCGCCGGAACCGGCCCGCGCCCCCCGCCCGGATCACGTCGTGGTCACCGCGGGGGTCCAGCTGCTGGGCACCAAGGTGGTCCCAGCCGGTCCCCGCCCAGTCCTCGCCTCGTGGGTGAAACTGCCGCCCGAACACAGCGACCGTGGCGTCGCCGCGCCGCGAATGGCTCCGGTACCAGAACTCCACGCGCCGGATGATGCGTGCTTCTCCCGGAAGATCCATCACGAGCCCGCGCGACTGTCGACTGATCTGCACCCGTGTGTCGGGCGACCAGGAGAGACCGCTCCCGAACACCACCCGGACGTTGTAGATCTCCAGATCCCCATCCTGAACCTCGATCCGGATCGCGTCGAACACCCCTTCCCGAACCCCGACCTCGATGACGTCCCGCTCCGCCTCAGAACCCACGCGGCGGCGCCCGAGCAGCTGCCAGTCGTCCGCCCCGCTAACGGAGGGGCGGGCGGGCGTCAGGGTGACGAGGACGAGCCCGAGAGCCACGGGCTGGCTGAAGCGGCGGATCGGGGCGCGCTCCTCAGGGAAGAGTTCGTAAGGAGTGCAAAGGTAACGGTGCGCGGGTTGGCACAGCAACCACGCGGTGCGGTCTGGAATGGTGCTACGGGGTCTTGCCTGGTCCGATATTCTTCCCCAGCACGCTTCCCCCTCGACCGTCGAGCAGGGGAAAACGTGCAGATCCGAGCGCTGCAACCTCGGCCGTAAGGATAGGATACCAATCGAAACGGGGGATCGGGAACACCCCGACCCCCCTTCCAGGAGCTGCGCGCTCGACTCGTTTAGACGAAGCCTATGGGCGCCCTAGCGGGTGATGCGCAGCTGATTCCGCACGCTGGTCACGGCCGGCACGTCCCACGCGGCCTGTTCGACTCGCTCGCGCTCGGCGACGGAGGGCACCTTGCCCTGCAGCACCACGTCGCCGTTTTCGACCGCGACGTTCACGTGATTCCCGCGCCGCGTCGCGCTGCGCGCCACCGCTGCCATCACCCGCGCGCGGAGACGATCCTCGGGGAGTGCGGCCAGCGTGACGGTGATGTTGTTGGTCACGCCTTTCACTCCCACCAGACACTGCACCGCTTGCTCGGCTGCGCGGCGCTCGGCACCACGGCCCACTTCGCCCGTCAGCTCGATGCATCCCCCAACCACCGCAACCTGCACCCGGTCACGCGGAACCAGGACGTGCGACTCGAGCACCTGCATCGCCGCGAGCGTGATCTCCCAATCGGTGCGCTGCGCCGACGGGGGCGGCACGACCTCGACTACATCACGCACCATCTGCACCCCTCGCACGCGCTTGGCGGCGCGCTCCGCGAGGAGCTTGTCGGGATAACTCTTTGCCGTTCCGGAAAGCGTCACCACACGACCCTCGACCGCAACCCTGATGTCCGCCGCGTCGAGCACTTGCTCGGTCGCGAATTCATCGAACACCGCCCGCTGCAGCTTGCCCTGAAGGACGGCACGCCCGCCGTCATCGGCACGCCACATCTCGATGCTCATACCGCCACCGCCCGCCGCTCTCCCCTGGCCGGCCGAACCGCCGGGGTCCGGCGCGCCCGACCGCGGCACCTGCCGGCTGGACCGTGCCCGCGACGCCTCGTACGCCGCCTCCCAGCGCGCCTCCGCAACGCGCGTCTTGACCGTGCGGGCCATGCGGCGCGCCCGCCGCACTGCCTTGCCAACTGCAAGCCGCAGAAGTTTTTGCCCTGTCTTAGGTCGAGGCCGACCAGCCGCGTCGGAGCGAGGTGCCACAACAGGTGAGCGTTTCATAGGATCTCCAATACGGTCAGAAGTGCCTGAAAGCTGCATGAAATGCAGTCATATGTCAACAATTTACACTATAACAGCTATGTAACAGTGCATTTTGTCACAAGAATTGTGCATTTTTTGCACAATATTGAAACGAAATGGCCAGTCGAAGGTTCCCGGCATCGGCCGTTGCTTCTCACGCCGTTCCCCTTTATCCCTTGGCCCGTGGAAACCTCCGAAGCGGCCGGTCCGAGCCCGACAATTATCGCGCTGCCAAAATCCTTCCCGTGCAGGTACGGCGTCCCAGTCCTCTCCGCGGTCGATGCCGCCGTCTTCAGCGCGCGCTACTTCACACACTGCATGCAATGCACGTTTTGCCACGATTCGTGCTGCCAGCACGGAGTGGACGTGGACATGCTGCACGTCCCGGCGATCGAGGCACACGCCCCGGAGCTGGAGGCACGCATGGGCATCCCGCGCGATCGCTGGTTCACCGGGGAGTACACGCCCGATCCCGAAATGCCGGGCGGCGGATCGCTCCGCACGCAGGTGGTGGACGGAGCCTGCGTGTTCCGCGACCGGAGCGGTCGCGGCTGTCATGTGCACGCCTACTGCCTCGAGCGCGGCATCGACTATCACACGCTCAAGCCAATTATTGATTGCCTGTTTCCGTTGACCTTTTCCGAAGGCGTGTTGTATCCGGCGATCGAGGTCGATGACCGGTCGCTGATCTGTCTCGATACCGGGCCTACGCTCTACCGCGGTGTGCGAGACGAGTTGAGTTACTACTTCGGCGAGGGACTGGTCCTGGCCTTGGATGCGGTCGAGGCGGAAATGGCGTAGCTCGCCTGTTTCAACGTGTCACCGAGCGCGACGGCGTGGAGGTTCGTCCGCATCTATTGAGTACACGCTGTTCGACAGGAGACTCGATATGACCAAGCAACGCATCCCAACGCTTGCCGCCCTTATGGCACTCTTACTCGGCCTTCCGGCAGGCATATCGGCCAGTCCGACCAAACGCCCGAGTGCGGCAACCCAGGCAACGCTGCGGGTCACCAACAGCAATCCTCAGCCCGTCTTCGTTGTGTTGATCGATGAACGCCCGGATGGGTGGGCGCAGTGGCCACTGGGGACAATCGAAGCCAACGCCACCCGAAATTTCCAGATCAATCCGGACGTGGTGGGCCTTCCGAACATCAGAATCGTCGCCAGCGCATTCTCCAACTGGAAGACGTATGAATCCAAACCGCTGACGCTGCGGAGCGGGCACGAGATGGATCTCACCCTCAACAATCCGGAGCGCAACTCGAGGTTACTCGCGGCGAAATAGATCCCTAACCCCGCATTTCCGATCCCTCAAACGATGAAGCCCCCGGAACATGGGGGCTTCCTTGTGTGGTGGGTGGACGAAGAGGGGTTCTTGATCTTTCAAGAGGCGCCGGTCGGAATCGAACCGACGAATCGAGGTTTTGCAGACCTCTGCCTTACCACTTGGCTACGGCGCCAGGAAGGGAAAGGAAACTGCCTCGGACGCGAACCGGAAGCAATAGATCGGGCTAGGCCCTCGTCAGCTGGATCTGCGTGATCTCGGAAGGCGCCCCGAGCCGGAGCGGCGGTCCCCAATAGCCCGTCCCGCGGCTCACGTACAGCCACATCTCCTCCAGGCGGTGCAGGCCGGCGACGAACGGCTGAAACAGGCGCACCAGCAGCGTGACCGGGAAGTATTGGCCGCCATGTGTGTGCCCCGACAGCTGGAGATCGAACCCCGCCGCCCGCGCCTCGAACGCGCTGCTCGGCTGATGGGCGAGCAGCACTTTCACGTCGCTCTCCGGAGCACCGGCCAACGCGGCGAGCGGATCTGACGCGTGCCCAGGCACGCGATGGCTCGCGCTCCGGTCGGTCACACCCGCCAGCAACAGCCGGCCGTCGCCGCGCTCGAGCAATCGGTGCGTATTCGTGAGGGTGTCGAAGCCGAGGCGCTCGATCTCCTGGTGCCACCCGGCGGGGTCCCAGTAGTAGTCGTGGTTACCGCTCACGAAAAACTTGCCGAAGCGCGCCCGCAGCTCGGCCAGGGGCGCGACGTCGTCCTTGCAGCGCGGCCACGCGACCGTCGGCCACGTCGCCCGTCAGCGCTACCACGTCCGCATCGAGCTGATTCACCGCGTCCACCACCGCGCGGACGAACGGCCGCTTGATCGTCGCGCCCACGTGCAGGTCCGAGATCTGGACGATGCGGAATCCTTCCAAATCCTCCGGCAACCCGGCGATCGGGACCGTCACCCGTACGACGCCCGGACTGCGCGCCTTCCAGGTGCCGAGCGCCGTCAGCAGCACCGCCCCGCCGAGAATCCCCACCGATACGGTTCGCGCATCCATGCCCCAGCTGCGGACCACAAGCACGTCCGCCGCCAGCACCAGCACGATCAGGAGCGTCGATAGGCCGATCGCCGTGAACCCGACCCAGTGTACCGCGGTGGCGAACGGCAACGCGCGCGCCCGCATTGCGAACCACACGGCAAACGGCGCCAGCGCCAGCAGCGCGACGCCGCCCCACGCAAGCGCGAGCGGCCCGGCGGCCAGCTCGACGTGGCCGAGCAACCGCATGCCGGCGTATACGTGTAGCAGGATCCACATGCCCGCGATCATCAGCACCCTGGAGCGCACGGATCAGTGCTCGCCCTTGCGCCCGGCCCGGCCCGCGTATCCATCCGCGAGGCTCGTGTTCACGTGCACCACCGCGGCGTTCAGCTTCGCGAAGCGGTAGTCCGGCGTGATGGCAGGGAGGGCGTCCGCCGCCTGCTGCGTTGTGACGGTCATTCCGGCCGGGACGTAGCGACCGGGGGGGACGGTAACGCCGATGACGTTGGCCGCAGGTTCGATCACCGATCCCTTCCCGATGTGCGCCTTGAACACCAGCGCCTTCATGCCGACGAACACATCGTCCTCGATCCACGCCGGCCCGTGCACCTGCGACTGGTGAGCCAGAGACACCCGGTTCCCGACGTACACGGCGTAACGCTTTCCATCGACGAGGTAGGTGTTCTCGTCCTTGGCCTTGCCCTCGGCGACGGTTTCCAGCGCGTGCAGCACGACGCCGTCCTGCACGTTGGATTCGTCGCCGATATGGATCGGTTGCCCCTCGTCACCGCGTACCGAGGCGAAGGGTGCCACGTAGACGCGACCTCCGATGGCCACGTTGCCGATCACGGATGCCTGCGCGTCCACGAAGGCCGTAGCCGCGATGATCGGAGACTCAATGTCCGGATTGAAGTCGGTGAGCACATTGGGCCGCCCCTGCGCGGCAACCTCGCACGCTCCCGACGAGCACCAGCATCGCTGTGACGGCGAGCAGCCGTCGTTCACGATTCCGCATCATTTCATGCACTCCTCTCGAGCAATGTGCGTACACGAGCGTCAGTCGGCCGGGACGTGCGTTGGGATGTGCGTTGGGACGTGCGCCGGAACGTGCGCCGGGGCTTCGGCCGGTGCGCTCGTCCACTTCTTGACGAAGCCGCCCACCCAGGTGCCGAAGTCGTCGAGATAGGTGTAGACCACCGGCACGACGACCAGGGTGAGCAGCGTGGACGTGATCAGCCCGCCGATCACCGCATGGGCCATCGGCGCCCGGAACTCGGCGCCCTCCCCCAGCGCGAGCGCCGTGGGCAGCATCCCGAAGATCATCGCGAGCGTCGTCATCACGATGGGCCGGAGCCGCAGCTCGCCCGGCGTCGATCAGCGCCTTCCGGCGGTCGCTGCCGCGATCGCGCGCCTTGTTGGCGAAGTCCACCAGCAGGATGGCGTTCTTGGTCACGAGCCCCATCAGCATGATCACGCCGATCATGCTCATGATGTTGAACGTGCCGCGGGTCACCATCAGCGCGAGCATCACGCCGATCAGCGACAGCGGCAGCGACAGCATGATCGCGAGCGGCTGCAGGAAGCTGCCGAACTGGCGACGCCAGGATCAGGTAGACGAACACGATGGCCAGCAGCAGCGACTCGATCATGTACCCGACCGTCTCCATGAAGTCCTTCTGCTCGCCGCCGAAGTCGAACCGGTAGCCCGGCGGCAGGCTGACCTTCGCGAGCCCCGCCTGCACGTCGCGCGTCACGTCGGTGAGCGGCCGTCCCTGGTAGTTGCCCTCGATGGTGGCCACGCGCTCGAGATCGAGACGCTTGATCTCGTTCGGCGCCCCGGACAGGCGAATCGTCGCGACCTGGCCGAGCGGCACCATGACGGGCATGCCGGTGCGGCGGTTGGTTTGGCTCGATGGCGAGCGGAATGCCCGCCAGGTCCGTCTCCGAGCGGCGCGCCTCCGGCGCCAGCCGCACGACCACGTCGTGCGCGAGCCCGGTCGCGTCCTCCCACGTCGCCCGCCTTCTGACCCGCGAGCACCGGACGCAGCGCGTCGCCGACCGCGCCGATCGACAGGCCGACGTCTGCGCCGCCAGGTCGCGATTGATGTCGACCACGAACTCAGGCTTGCGGCCCTCGAGGCTGGACGTGAGATCGACCAGGCCCGGCACGCTCCGGATCTGCGCCAGAGCGCGGTCCGAGATCTCCTGCAGGCGCGACAGCTCGGGGCCCGCGAGGTTGAGCTGGATCGGCGCCTGACTGGCTCCCGCCGGCGTCGATCTGGCTCACTCGGCCCACGATGCCGTGGAACTTCGGCAGCACCGTCCGCAGGTTGGCCTCGAACTCCTGCTGGTTGCGCTGGCGCGCGGCCTTGGGGACGAGCTTGACGTAGATCTGCCCCTTGTTGACCGAATTGTTCTGCTGCGCGCCGCCGACCGTCGTGTAGGTGAGCTCCACCTCGGGCTGCGCATCGAGGTAGCGAGCGATCTCGAGCGTCTTGTCCGCCGTGTAGGCGACGGAGGAGCCTACCGGCGTCTCGAGCATCAACGCGGTCTGCTCGTTGTCGGAGTTGGGCATGAACTGCCCCCCCACCAGACCGAGGCCGAACAGGCTCATCGCCCCGACAAACGCCGCAGCGGCAAGGCCCAGCGTGGCAAGCCGGTGATTCAGTGACCACGCGATCACCTGCCGGTACCGCTGTCCCAGAGCGTGGAACGAGTTGTTGAACCGCTCGAGCGCCCGGCCGATCGGTCCCCGCTTTGCCCCGCCTTCCGCCTGCGGGTCGTACCACAGCGACGACAGCATCGGGTCGAGCGTGAACGACACGAACAGCGAGACGAGCACGGCGAACGCCACGGTGATCCCGAAGGGGAAGAAGAACCGTCCCACGATGCCCCCATGAAGGCCACCGGGACGAACACCGCGATGACGCACAGCGTCGTCGCGAGCACGGCGAACCCGATCTCGCTGGTCCCGTTGTGCGCCGCGGTGAAGTGGTCCTCGCCGCGCTCCACGTGTCGTACGATGTTCTCCCGCACGACGATCGCATCGTCGATCAGGATCCCGATCGCGAGCGACAGCGCCATCAGCGTCATCATGTTCAACGTGAAGCCGAACGCGTTGATCGCGAGGAACGACGAGATCACCGAGACGGGCAGCGTGAGGCCGGTGATGACCGTCGAGCGCCACGAGTTCAGGAACAGGAACACGATGAGAATCGTGAGCGCCGCGCCTTCGATCAGCGTCTTCTGGACGTCATCCACCGAGTTGCGGATCCACGTCGAGTTGTCCTGAACCGTCGCCAGCGTCACGCCGTTCGCGAGGTCCCGGTTCAGCTCGCCGATCACTTCCTTGACGCCGTCCGCCACCTTGACGGTGTTGGCGCCGGACGTCTTGCGAATCTCGAGCGCCACCGCGCGCTCCGCCGTTCACGAACGCGACGTCCCGCTCCTCCTCCTGCGCATCCTCGATCCGCGCCACCTGGCCGAGGCGGACGGCAATGCCGTTCCGCGACGTGACGATGAGCTTGGCGAAGTCCTGGGGATCGCGGATCTTGCCCGCCACCCGCACCAGGTTCTCGGCGTTGCCCTGTTCCACGCGGCCGGCCGGCAGGTCGCCGTTCTCGCGCCGGACTGCCCGGGCCACCATGTCCGGCGACACGCCGAGCGCGTTCATGCGGTCCGGAAGCAGCAGCACGTGGATCTCGCGCTTCAGGCCGCCGACCAGCGTCACACTGCCGACCCCCGAAATGTTCTCGATGCGCCGGCTCACGACCTCATCGGCGAGACGCGTGAGGTCGCGCAGCTCCCAGCCGTGGCCCCGTACCGACAAGACGAAGATCGGCTGATCGGAGGGGTTCGCCCGCGAGATCACCGGCGGGTCGATGTCGGTGGGCAGATCCTGCCGGATGGCGTCGATCTTGGCGCGCACGTCCGCCTGGGCGTCCATGACCTTGGTGCCCAGGTTGAACTGCATGAAGATGGTTGAGAACCCCTCGGTCGACGTGGACTGGATGTCCTTGACGCCCTCGACCGTGTTCACTTGCTCTTCGATCTTCTTGGTGACGTCGCGCTCCACCGACTCCGGACTGGCGCCGGTGTAGCGGGTCTGGATCACGAGAACGGGAAACTCGACGTTCGGGAACTGGTCGATGTTGAGACGGCGATACGAGAACAGCCCCAGCACCACCAGCGCCAGCATCATCATGGTGGCGAAGACGGGGCGCTTGATCGACAGATCGCTCAGGAACACAGGTCAGCCCTCCCCGCCCGTCACCGTGACGCGCTGTCCGGGTTCGAGTCCGCTCGCCGGTCCCACGATGACCATTTCGCCGCCCTCGAGGCCCGACGTGATTTGCACCAGCGACGCCTGTTCGTCCGTCGCGCCGGTGGCGACGTCGCGGCGTGCGATCCGCTCGTGGTCCACGATGAGTACGTACATCGTGTCGCCTGCCGCCCGCCGGATCGCCGTCTGCGGCACCGCCACTGCCCCCGTCACCTGGCGCAGCACGATCCGCCCGGAGGCGTACAGGCCGCCCACCAGACGCCGGTCGCCGTTCGGCACCGTCACGTAGACCTTCACCTGGCGGGTCGCGGCATCGACGGTGGCATTGACGCGCGACACGCGGCCGCTCAGACCCGCGCCGGTCGCGCCCGACACCGCCAGCACCACCGGGGCTCCCACGTGGATCTCGGCGGCGTACTCGCTCGGCACGGTGGCGGCGAACTCCAGCTCCGCCGTGTTGACGAGCTGAAACAACAGGTCGCCATCCTTCACCCGATCGCCCGAATCGACCGCGCGCTGACTGATCACGCCGCTCGACGGGGCACGCACCGTGGCCTCATTGAGCTTCTTCCTTGCCAGGGCCTCATTGGACTCGGCGGCGCGCAGGCTCACCTCGGCGTTCTCGACGTCCCGCTGCGAGACCGCGCCCTCCTTGAAGAGGTTCTGCATGCGCTCGTAGTCCGAGGCCGCCAGCCGGCGCTGGGCCTCAGCGGAGAGCGCGGCAGGCTCGACCGCGCTGCTCCGGAACCGCGCCAGCGCCTGTCCGGCGCGCACCGCTTCGCCCTCGCGGACGAGCACCGCTTCGACCACCTCCGGAATCGGCGATGCGATCCGCACCACGACCGACGGATCGAGCGTCCCCGACACCGGCACGCCGGCGATCAGATCGACGCGTGCGGCACGTGCCAGGTCGCTCGCGCCCAGCTCGACGGCGTGCCCTGAGTCCGCGCCGGCGCGGGTCGCTGCGCCCGCCCGCTCGCCGCGACGTACAGCCAGCAGTGCAATGAGGACGGCGCCGGCGACGGCGCCCACGATGATGTAACGCTTCATGGCAGTGCTTCCTTCATGTTGGGGGCCGCCGCCACCTGCTCGATGGGCTGCCGGACGACCGGTACGCTCCGTCCCAGCGCGCGCTCGAGCTGCGCCAGCGCCACGAAATAGTCTCTCAACGCCTGCACTTCATTGACTTCCGCCTGGAGCGCCGCAACGCGCGCGTCCGAAATCTCGAGCTGCGTGGCCATGCCGTTGGTGTAGCGCACGCTGGCGAGGTGGAACGCCCGCTGGCCTTGCCGCACCGTTTGGTGCCGCGCGACCAGCAGCGAGCGCGCGCGGTCCACTTCAGCCCGCGCCTGCGCGACCTGCAGGTCCACAACGCGGTACGTCTGGTCACGCTGCGCCTGCGCCCGCAGCACGCTTGCCCGGGCCTGATCCACCCTGGCGGAGGTCCGGAAGCCGGTGAAGATCGGGACCGAGAGCCTGAACTCACCGGTCCAGCCCTGCGTCAGGTCCGCGCTTGTCGGAAAGAACTTCCCCGGGAAGGCCTGCTCGTTGTAGATCGTCGTGAACGTCAGCGTCGGCCAATGATCGGCGCGCGCCACCTTCAGCAGCTGCTCCTCCTGGTGCAGCGCGGCGTCAGCCGCGGCAAGCGCCGGCCGCACCGGCCCGCCCACAGAGTCGGCCACCACAACCGGAATCGGCGCGTTGAGCGAGTCCAGCTGTGTCGTCAGAACCAATGGCTGGCCCGCGGGCAGGTTGAGCAGGCGCTTCAGCTCGAGCCGGGCGACGTCGTAGCCGTTTCGGGCCGCGACCACGGCGGGCTCCTGGTTCGCCGCGTCCACCTGCGCTCGCAGCAGATCGTACTCCGCGCGCGTACCCGCCTGCTGGTACAGCTGCACCTCGTGCAGGTGCTGTTGCGCTTGCTCCAGGTTCTCCACGGCGATCGTCAGCAGCCGTCCTTGGAGCGCCGCGTTGTAATACGCTTCCTTCACCTGGAACGTGACGTCGGCCGAGGTCTCGGCCTGTCGCAGCGAAGCGACGTTGCGGAACGACTTCGCCGCCGAGCGCGCCGCGCCGACCTTGCCGCCCGACCAGAGCAGCTGCGTCGCCTGGAGCTGCAGATTCCAGGCGTTGGGCGCCCCGAATGGCGTGTTCGTGAACAGCGTGTCGAACCCGCTGCCGCCGCCCAGTCCCGTCGTAGATCGACGCAAACTGCCGTCGTGTAGGTCAGCGACGTGGTGATTTGGGGCAACGCCGCGGAGGTCGCCTCGCGCACTTGGCCGTTCGCGGTGAGCACCGCCGCTTTGGCCAGACGCATGTCGACGCCCTGGTCGAGCGCGCGATTCACCGCCTCGTCCAGGGTCAGCCGAATCGTGTCGGCCGGGGCTTTGCGCGGCGCGCCGGCGCCGCGAAGCCCGCCAACAAGCAGCAACAGTCATCATCACGTGGCGCATATCACTTGCCTCCCCGCGCTGCGAGGCCTTCGATGGCAAGCGTCAGGCGCCGCCGCAGCTCGGTTCTGAGGGGAAACGGGGGTTCCGCGGACGCGACGAATTCGAGAATGGTCCCTTGATGGACGCACTGGAGCACGCCGGCCACCCGCTCCGGGGATTCGTCCGTCCGCAGCTCTCCATTGGTCTGAAGCTTCTGGATCAGCCGCAACGCGAGTTCGTCCCAGTTGCGGCACATCTCGTCGTCCTCGTTGTGCTGGTTCTGCATCACCTCTTGGAGGACGTACCGGGCGAGCGCCGGCTCCTCTTCGTAGAACGCGGCCAGCTCGGAGAACATCGCGATCAGCTGCGGCCCGACCCGCCCCGGCCGCGCCAGGATGGCGGCGGATTCCGCCTCCGCCTGCGCGAACCACTCCTCCGCCAGGTGGCCGAACACCGCCTCCTTGCGGGGGAAGTAGTTGAAGAAGGTGCCCTTGGCGACGTCGGCCTTTTCGCAGATATCGTCGATCGTGGTGGCCTCGACGCCCTGCCGCTTGAACAGAGCAAACGCCGCCTTGAAGATCCGATCCTTGGTCTCTTCCTTCTTGCGCTCGCGGCGCGACAGCTCGACTTCGGTCATGATTATCACACCCTAGACCTGGTTCAATAATGACTACAGTCAACTTTGGAGCGAGAACAATATTGGAGTGACTACAGTACGTCAAGGGGCGTCGACGGGTTTCAGGAGGGGTGGCGAACTGACGACTGCGCGACAAGCGATGCCCGCGGGTATGCGCGGGTCGGTGGAAGGCGTTGTTCGTTGGGGGACGCTCTAGGGCGACGCGGCCCGGCCCAGGGCTAGAAGGGGATTCCCCGGCGGATCGAAAGCGCCCAGCCATGCGGACCATCCGCGGGAGCGCCGAAGCGGTACCCGAAGGCCATCTCCGTGACGTCGCCGCGTACCGCCCGGGTGGGCCCCAGTCGGATCGATAGGCCGGCGTCGTTTCCGGTGCGCATCGGCTCGAGCAGCGTAATGGGACCCTTGCCCGGCCACACCGGTTCGTCCCCGAACCAGGCACCACCCCAGTCGAAAAACGGCGCGAGGCCCACCCCCACCAGGCCGAAGGCCTGGTCGGCCACGACGATCCGGTCTTCGAATGTCACCCAGATGGTTCGAGTGCCCGTAAAGGCGTGTGCTGGGTACAGCCGCGGCCCGGACTGATTCAGCCAGGTGTCGTAAAAGGTGGTGGGCTTTGCTCGGCGCAGCGCACCGCCTTCGACGTGCGCAATCAGGGTCTGGTATGCGAGGTTCTGGCTGACGACAGTCAGCCCGCCGCGCACTCGTCCCGAGTCGAGCCCCGCGCCCGTGTACACGCCGGATGCACCCCCGTAGAGCACCAGGTACCCCCCGGGCCACGCCGTACTCGCCTGACCGCTTGTCTCGAGGCCGACCCCGGCTTGCTCCGCGGAGTATCCCCAGGCGCGCGGCGCGGCAAACGCACCGACTCGAAGGTAGTCCGACAAATTCACATCCTCGCGACGCCCGTAGGTATTGAGGCGCTGCATGACGTGGAACTTGCTGTGTGCCGCCTCGAGACCGGCGCCGACCGTACCGAACGTGGACCCCGGCGGGTCGACTGCTGTCGGGAGCGAAGTCTTCGCGCCGCCACGCGGCCTGCATCCAGAACCGCAGGTAGCTGCGACTGGTGGCCTTGAGCGCCAACCCGCCGTTCACGCCAAACCGCAGCGCATGCCGATCGGTGGCGTCGGCCAAGAGGCCGTCCTTGAAAATCAGCACCCGGTACTTGGACGCTTCACCGCTGGTCCCGTACTGCCGCTTGGCGGCGGTCTGGTAGAAAGGAACGCCCAGGCTCCACGCAAAGTAGTTCCCGTCGGAGAGCGGTTGATAGTTGAGCGCCAACCGCGTCCGCCGGCCGATGAAGTGGGGATTGAGATATACAATCTGGCCGTACTTTCGATCGGGCGTTTGTGTGTAGAGCGCCGTGAGCGATGTGGCCGTGCCGAGGAGGTTCTCTTCCTGGATGCCCAGCTGCCACGTGATGCTCCCGGCCGACGAGGAAAAATTCAGCTGCGGCTTGGTGCTCCATCCGTCCTCGGTGCGGACCCGCAGCGCGAGGCGGCTCTGGACCCGCACCGTGTCCACCCGCACCTGTCGGAACACGTTGAGACTCCGGAGCGCGCGCTCGCTTTCCACGGCGCGCGCCGAGTCGTATTGCTCCCCCTGGTTGATCAGGAGCGTGCGACGGATAACCGACGCGTTGGTCTTGATGTGAAGGGAGTTGGCAGCCCGCGCGAGATATGGCAGCTCCGCGAGATCCTTTTCATCGAAGATGTTTTGATTGACGATTACGATCGTGTCGACGATCGGCGCCGGCCCCTGGGCCGGCAGCCGTCCCGCCACGGCGGCCGCAAGCAACCCCACGGCTAGGCCTGCCGCCCGTCCACCTGGCCGCAATGCCCTCGCCAGCTTATTTGATCGCGTCAAAGCGCTGATTCAGGAAGTATGTCACATGCCGTGAGGGGGCGTTCCATACCCGAAAAAAGAAGGTCGCGTCCACATGCCCGCTGAGTTGTCGCAGCCCGCGTGTCGCGATGGTGACTGTGCCGCGGACGGAATCTAGCTTGAGCGGTTCACACAGGCACGTGATTGCGGCGTATGCCGGGATACGCCCCGATTCCGGCCCCATGAGGTACCCCACGCCTGTCCGGAGGTCACGGGCGCGCCCAAGGTCCAGACCCAGAACGATCGCGTACTCGTCCCCAACACCGACCGCCGGGTTGAAGTCGTAGCGCAACAGCACGACATCACCGCCCGGCGTGGGGCCCCCGGTGTCGATCCCGATTCGCATGATGGTGAGGTGGGAGTCCGGCTGCGCCACCAGTCTGCCATGCCACTCCCAGCGGCCGAGCGTCTGCAGTGCGAGCGTGGCGTGACGGCGCGATCCGCCCTCACACCCCGCGAGACCCGCCATGGCGCAGAGGAGGAGGGCGCGATGGCCCGGTCTCAGTCGCCCAGTGCCTCGACGAAATGCCACAGCTCGACGGCCGAAAATTCCCCGAATCGCTCGTGGATGTCTCGTTCCGTCGGCTCGAGAAAAATCCACGACGTCGCCCGATGGCGGTCGCCATGCACGAAGTGCAGGCGGCCTCGCACGGCACGAAGCTCGGCGTCGGCCTGGGTTTCCACGAACACCTGCCAGTGCTGCGCGCCGCGCTTCAGCTCGCCCATCTGCTTGGCGCGCTCGTGGCCGGGAAAGGGGGCGGTCATCGGAACCCGTCGCCGGGCCTGCCGGTGATAGTGCGGAGCATCGGATCGATACTTTACGCTCCCGTCGACGATCCTGCCAGTTAGATTCCCCGCTCCTATGGACTGCCTTGCCGGTACCCACCGGCGTGCCGGGGACCCGGCTCGCGGAAGTCGCGCCCCGTTGCCGCTGGATGCGGTGCGCCGCATGACGGTCGTCGCGCGCCAGGAGAGCGTCTGACGACCGCGACACGGACGATCCACGTCGCGCACAGCCCGGATGCCGACGACGCCTTCATGTTTTGGGCGCTTGCCACCGGGAAGATCGACACCGGCCCCAGGCGGTACGAGCACGAGCTGGCCGACATCGAGAGCCTGAACCAGCGCGCGCTGCGCGGAGAGCTCGAGGTCACCGCCGTGTCGTTGCACGCCTACGCGTACCTCGCGGATCGGTATGCGTTGCTCGCTCACGGCGCCAGTATCGGCGACCGCTACGGCCCCCGGATCGTCGCGCGCACGCCCGCGCCCGCGGACCCCCGCCGCGCGCTCGCCGGGCGGACGGTCGCCGTCCCGGGTGAGCTCACCACCGCATTCTTGGCGGTACGTCTCTATCAGCCGGAGATCCGGCACGTCGTCGTCCCGTTCGACCAGATCGAGGACTACGTCCTGGCCGGCCGCGCCGACGCGGGCGTTCTCATTCACGAAGGGCAGTTGACCCACGGCGACCGCGGTCTGCATCTCTGGGCGGACATGGGCGAATGGTGGCATCACGAGGTTGGGCTCCCCCTGGCGCTGGGCGGCAACGTGGTACGTCGAGACCTAGGGTCTTCCCTGATGGGCGAGATCGCCAAGGACTTGAAGGCGAGCATCGAGTACTCGTTAGCTCACCGGGCGGAGGGGCTCGCATACGCCGGTCGGTTCAGCCGCGGGTTGACGGCCGCGCAGACCGATAAGTTCGTGGCGATGTACGTGAACGAGTTCACCGTCGACTACGGTGTCGCGGGCAGACGAGCGGTCGCAGAACTGCTCGAGCGCGGTGCCCGCGCTGGAATTCTCCCCGCTGTTGACCTCCAGTTCGTCGGCGCCACGCCCTAATCTGCTGGCGCCGCACCGCTGGTCTTGCCATCTTTGGCCAGCCCGTAAGGAGCCCACACCTTGGTTGAGTCAACCGGTCGTCCCTCCGTGCTGGTCGTAGACGACGAGGAACCGATCCGCAACGCGCTCAAGAAGTACTTGACGCATCAGCAGTTCGAAGCGTACAGCGCCGGGTCCGGCGAAGACGCCCTCAACCAGCTCCGGCGCCACAAGATCGCGTTGATGCTGTGCGACATCCGCATGCCCGGGACCAGCGGCGTGGACCTGGTCCCCCAGGCGCTCGAAATCGAGCCGGACCTCGCGATCCTCATGCTCACTGCCGTGAACGACGCGACGAGCGCCGCCCTGTGCATGCAGCGCGGCGCCATGGACTACCTGACCAAGCCCATCGAGCTGGCCGATTTGGGTCGGGCAGTGCAGCGCGCGCTGAAGCTCCGCGACACGCTCCTCGAAAGCCGTGAGATGAGTCGCTGGCTCAAGGAAGAAGTCACGACGCGCACCGCGGAGCTGCAGCGCTCACGGCAGAAGCTGGAGCGCATTTCGGTTGCCACCCTCGAGGCGCTGGTGAACGCCCTCGAAGCAAAGGACCCCTATATGCGGGGGCATTCCGCTCGCGTCGCGGATCTCTCCGCCACGATCGCCGCGCAGCTCGGCATGTCCGACGAAGAAGTGGAGCAGGTGCGCGTCGGCGGACGCCTGCACGACGTCGGCAAGATCGGGACCCGGGAATCGGTCCTCAACAAGCACGGGCCCCTCACGCCGGAGGAGTTCGAGCACGTGCAGCAGCATGTCCTGATCGGCTCTCAGATTCTGGCGCCGTTGCCCCACCTGGAGCACATCATTGCGATGGTCCGCAGCCATCACGAGCGCTGGGATGGCTCCGGCTATCCCGACGGTCTTCGCGGCGAGGGCATCCCGATCGGCGCACGGATCATCGGTGCGGCCGAGGTCTACGACGCGCTGTGCTCGTCGCGACCGTACCAGGACAAGATCTCCCCGGAGCAAGCGGTCGAGCGTATCAAGGAGCTAGGGGGTACCGTGCTCGATCCCGCGGTATACGACGCCCTGGCCGCGGTAGTCGCCAGGCGGAACACGCTGGTGTTCCTGGATGACAACAGCGGCGGCCCCGAGTAACCGCGTCGCCGCCGCCCCTGGCCGCTTGAGCCAGCCCCCCGCAATGCCGATCACGTGCTAGTTGCCATCACCGGGGCCACCGGATTCGTCGGGCGCCACGTCGCCGCCCTCTTGCTCCGCCGCGGCCACCGCGTCCGTGCTCTGGTCCGGGACCTGTCCCGGGCGAGTTTCCTCACGGCCCAGGGAGCCGACCCCGTGCCCGGCGCCCTTGATGATGACGCCGCGCTCGCGCGCTTGCTCGACGGAGCAGACGCAGCAGTGCACCTCGTCGGCATCATTGTCGAATGGGGATCCGCCACCTTTGCGACCGTGCACGTGCAGGGAACGCGACGAATGCTCGATGCGTCGCGAGCAGCCGGCGTGCGACGGTTCATTCATATGAGCGCGGTGGGAGCACGGGGGGACGCGGACGCCACGGCCTACCACCGCACCAAGTGGGAGGCCGAGGAGTTGGTCCGCAAATCGGGACTCCCCGCTGCCATCTTCCGACCCTCGTTGATAAACGGCCCGGAAAGCGCCCCCATCCGCACCCTCGCCCGTCTGCATCGCTGGTCGCCGGTAATCCCCATCTTCGGGGACGGATCCTTCCCCGCTCAGCCGGTGTGGATCGAGGACCTGGCGTTGGCCTTCGCGCTGGCGGTGGAGCGCGCGGATGTGATGGGTACGCTGGAGCTCGGCGGTCCTGCCGTCCTCAGTTACGAGGAGTTCGTCCGCGCGATAGGGCGAGCCTCCGGGCACCCTCGTCCCCTCGTCCATGTCCCGCTATCGCTGGTCCGCGCTGGGGCCCGCGCCTGTGACCCCCTTGGCCCGGCGGCGCCCATCACGAGCATTCAACTACGCATGTTGGTGGAAGGGACACGCACGCCGGCGAACGCGATCAACACCGTCTTCGGAATCCAGCCCCTCCCGTTCGATGAAGGATTGGCGCGGTTCCTCCCCTAAAAAACCGAACCCGGAGCCGAATGCGCCCCGGGTTGGTTTGGTCGGGGGAAGTGGCCGTCACACTTCCGCCGCGACCTTATGATGCGCTGGTTTTTGCATCACGCCTGATGTGGTTTCCGAGGTTCCCCGCCCGGACTCCACAGAGGCCCGTACACTCTTTATGATGCGGGCATGGCCCAAATGGTCGCGGTCGCGTAAGAGTCGTAGAAATAACAACTTGCAGCGGTCGTCTGGGCCTGGGCGACCTTTACCAGCGCTTTACCCGGCCTATGCGCGACGTTGTGATCCTGACGACCTGCCTGCCCCGCCGCAGCAGGACCTGAGTATTGGACGCTCCAACCCCGATGCCGCTCGCTCCAAAGGTCACCGCCCTATTGGTGACTTCCAGACTGACGGAGTGAGCTTGGGGCCCGGGCCACCGCCAAGCCGGATTCCAGTCTCCATCTACCCACACGTCCATCCCTAAAGTGTCAGCGGCGATCGATAGCCTGGCATTGGTGCCCCGCAGCACGGCCGCATTGCGGGCAACGGCCAGTGCGGTTGTAAGCTCCGAGGCGGCCTGCTCGACGGCGAACCGGTCCAGCAACCTCGCCCAGCCGGGGAGTGCAAACATTGTCACGGCGCCGATAACCGCCAGCGTGAGCGCCAGCTCGGCAAGGGAGTAGCCACGGTGCATGACTCAATGTCGGCTCAGATCACACACCAAGGGTGACCAAAACCATGTCGCAATCAGCAAGAAAACGCGGAAACGGCGGCCTAACGCCGCTGGAGGGAATGCGGTATCTTCTGAGCCTCTAGTGGGTTGGGCCCTGAGCACAACTACTGCAAGGACACAGGCGACCCCCCTTGGGACGCTAGGAGTTTCAACGATGTCCATCGCACAGGCCGAATTGCCGTCCCTGTCGCATGCTGTCTTTCTGCAACGGGCGGCGCAGACGCTTCCGCTCCCCGGAGGGGGGCTGCAGTCGCGTCTGGGCCAGGGCGCGTTCCTCACGCTTCGCTTGATCGACCTGCTAGCTGCCGAGCGAGAGCCCGTGCATCCCGATGCGTTTCGCTATCAGTGCGCGGCAACGGAGCGGTTCTGCCGTGACTTGCGGGTCACGTCGACGGAAGGTGCGCACCTTCAGGGGCTGGTCGAAAGCGCCGGTAGCGCCCAGCGCGAAGACGACGTGGGTCTCCTGGTCCCCGGGTTGTTCGCCTACGCGCACTACCTCGAGGACGAACTGCGGCTGGAGGAGGCGCTCGATGTGCTGGGGACGCTCCGCCAGGTCGGCGGGGTAGACCTCTCGGCCACCGATGCGGTCGCGCTGTCACTACGGGCGGGGCGCGTCAACCGCAAGCTCAGCCGATTCGACCTTGCGGAGGAGTCCTACGCCGATGCCGGACGCGTGGCAACCACGGCCGGGGATCGGCGTTCAGCCTTTCTGAGTCGGATCGGCCGTGCGCAGTGCAGCGGCGGCCGGGGCAATCTTCCGCTCGCCGAGCAGATCCTGCGCGAAATTCTCGCCGACATCGATAGCAGCCGGGATCGCGACATCGAGGCGCGGGTCGAGCACGAGGTCGCAGTGATACTCCTGCACACCGGGCAACCCGCGGACGCGCTCCTACACGTCTGGCGAGCCTTCGAGCTCTACGAGGATGAGGATCGCCAGCTACGCGCGCTGAACGACGCCGGAATCATGTTCTTGATGCTGGGCGATCCGGTGGCGGCGGAGCGGGCCCTGTTGGAGGTCGTCCGGAAGGGCGGCTCGCAGGACAACGTGAGCAACGCGGAGATGAAGCTCATGCACTGCGCCTCCTATCGGC
>CAWJMT010000010.1:0-66646 GCA_963844035.1 uncultured Gemmatimonadales bacterium | reverse complement strand
CGGCGCCAGCGGGTGATCATCGAGGACCGCGACAAGAAGCTCCACCCCCACATCGAGGTGGTGCAGAAGAAGGGCGAGAAGGAGAAGCGGCTCCGCGACTTCGTGATCCCCGAGGGCGCGCAGCTCACGGTGGAAGACGGCCAGGAGGTGTACGCCGGCCAGGTGCTCGCCAAGGTATCGCGCGAGGCCTACAAGACGCGCGACATCACGGGCGGCCTCCCGCGCGTCGCCGAGCTGTTCGAGGCGCGGCGGCCGAAGGACCCGGCCACGATTTCAGAGGTGGACGGCACGGTGCGCTTCGGCGACATCAAGCGCGGCAAGCGCGAGATCTACGTCCACGCCGAAGAGGGCGAGCCGCAGCTGTACGAGGTGCCGGCCGGCAAGCACTTGCGCGTGCATGAAGGCGACCGGGTACGCGCCGGCGACCGGCTCACCGAAGGACCGGTGAACCCGCACGACATCCTGCGGATCAAGGGCCCGCGCGCCGTGCAGGAGTACCTCCTGAACGAGGTCCAGGAGGTGTACCGGCTCCAGGGCGTGAAGATCAACGACAAGCACATCGGCGTCATCGTGCGCCAGATGCTGCAGAAGGTGAAGGTTGTGGAGCCCGGGGAAACGATGTTCCTCGAGGGCGAGAACGTGGACAAGCTCACGTTCCGCGAGATGAACGAGCGGGTGGTCAAGAAGGAGGCCAAGCCCGCCACGTCCGAGCCGCTGCTCCTCGGGATCACCAAGGCCAGTCTCACGACGCAGTCGTTCATTTCGGCGGCGTCGTTCCAGGAGACCACCCGGGTGCTGACCGACGCGGCGATCCGCGGGGCCAAGGACGATCTCCTGGGTCTCAAGGAGAACATCATCATCGGTCATCTCATCCCGGCGGGCACCGGGATTTACCGGTACCACGACATCGAGATCGAGCCGCCGGAGGGCTTCACGCCTCCGCCGCCGCCCGTGGAAACAACGCCCGGCGTGGCGCCGAGTCCGTTCCCGGAGGAAGTGGAAGCGGACTGAGGGCAGGCGGGCAGGCGGGTAGGCGGGTAGTGGCGACGGCGCCCGGGAGAGATCCCGGGCGCCTGTTGTTAGTGGGTTGAGGGCCCGGGTTTCTTGGGTATGAGTGCGCCCACAATACCCCCGAAGAACCCGCCTACGACGCCGAACACGAGTGCCCCCAAAACAGTTTCAGAGCCACAGCCACGAGTTTCACACGCATCCGGATCGTGGAGGACCAGGTAGGCACCGGACGCTCCGCCGACGATTGCGCCGATCGCGACACCCTCCCACTGGTAGTCGCGGTGGTGGGGTGCTGTGCTCTGGACAAACGAAGTCGGGCGTGCCGGCGGGAGGTTTGGAGCGGGTCGGAACAGTGCGTATGCCGACCCGGGATGGGGCCCGAGCCGCTGCTGGGCACCTGCGGGGGGGGCGAAAGCGACGATGAACAGGGCAGTGCGAACCAGCCTCATTTTGTCCTCCGTATGACGGTCAGGACCACGGTCGCTCTTGGCTCTCAAGTCTCTGGTTGGAAGAAAAAAAATCCGATGAGAGCGCCTACAGTCAAAACGATGACCACGACGCCCACGATCTCCTCCCCCGACACACCTTTCCTTCGCTGATCATCCGGGTCTTTTCTCGCTGACACGGGGCGCGCGAGCGGCAGGTACGGAGCCGGTCGCAACAGAACGAAGGCTGGTCCGGGAGGGGGGCCGAGCCGTCCTTGGGCTCTGGCCGAGCCCACCAGGACGATGCTCAACAAGGCTGTGCGAAGGACGTGCCTCATCGGCTTTCCTGGGGAGTGGTTGTCACGAGTGTCCGTGGTTCGTGCCCGATTGAGCGTTCGGGGTCGGCTTTGGGATAAACGTGCCCACTATTACGCCTATGATTCCGCCCACCGTAGCCCCGACCAGGAACCCTTCAAGGCCGGGACCTGCACAGTGGCCGGCGCGACCGCTGTCGGGATCCCCGCAAAATTCCAGCGCGACGACGCCGAAAAACGTGCCGACTGCGATGGCACCGATGGTCAGCCCTTCCCAGCGGTAGTCCGGTGCGGCACTGTGGATAAATGAGGCCGGTTGGACCGGCGGGAGGGTCGGCGCGGGTCGAAACAGCGCGAATGCCGGCCCGGGAGGGGGCCCGAGCCGCTGCTGGGCACGTGCGGGAGCCGCGAGAGCGACGACGAACACGGCAGTGCGAGCAAGGTGTCGGAGTTTCATTTCTCGGAGTGGCCCTTGGGAATTCCAATGCCGACAAGCCCGCCGACGAACCCCCCGACGACGAACCCGACGGGCGCTACCCCCAGGGCACCCAGGAAACACTGCCCGCGACTGTACTCATCGCGGCAAAGGGCGTAGCCGAAGGTGCCGAGGAGCGCGGCGCCGATGGCTCCGCCGATCACGATCCCCTCCCAACCGTAGTCCGGGGCCGAGGTGTGAAGGAAGCCCTCGTGACGTTCCGCGGGCGGGGTCGGAGCGGGTCGGAACAACGCGAACGCCGGCCCGGGAGGGGGCCCGACCCGTCCTTGCGCCCCGGCCGGGCCTGCCAGGACGATGCTCAACAAGGCTGCGCGAACGATTTGTCTCATCGGGTCTCCAGTGAGCGGTTGGTACACGATCCGTCACTGGTCTCAAGCCACCTTCAAGCGTTGACCGCCCCGCTGCCTCACCCGACGCTGCCGCCACGTCGCAGGGGTTGACCTAAGTGCAATCCCGCGGCTACCTTCCGCCTCTGTTTTGGAACTTTTTTTGGAGCTTATGCCGACCATCAATCAGCTCGTGCGCAAAGGGCGCAAGGATGTCGAGAAGAAGGAAAAGGCGCCCGCCCTGCGCAGCAATCCACAGAAGCGGGGCGTGTGCACGCGCGTGTACACCACCACGCCGAAGAAGCCGAACTCGGCGTTGCGGAAGGTCGCGCGTGTCCGGCTGACCAATGGCTTCGAGGTGACGGCGTACATTCCGGGCGAGGGACATAATCTGCAGGAGCACTCGATCGTGATGATCCGCGGCGGCCGCGTAAAAGATCTCCCGGGCGTGCGGTATCACATCATTCGCGGAACCCTCGACGCCGCGGGCGTGAACGAGCGCAAGCAGTCGCGCTCGAAGTACGGCGCCAAGCGGCCGAAGAAGGCGGCAGCCTCGTGAGCCGGCGCAAGAAGGCGGTCCGGCGGCCCGTGCCGCCCGATCCACGCTACGACAGCCAGACCGTCTCCAAGTTTCTCAATAATCTGATGACGGACGGCAAGAAGTCGGTGGGCGAGCGGATCTTCTACGACGCGATGGACCTGATCGAGCAACGCACCGGACAGCCGGGCGTGAACGTGTTCAAGCAGGCGCTGTCGAACGTGAAGCCGTCGCTCGAGGTCAAGTCGCGGCGCGTGGGCGGCGCGACCTATCAGGTTCCGGTCGAAGTCCGGCCCGAGCGGCGCACCGCGCTCGGCATGCGATGGCTGATCCAGTACAGCCGGTCGCGGCGCGAGAAGACGATGTCCGAGCGCCTGGCGGCCGAAGTGATCCTCGCCTCGAAGGGTGAAGGCGAGTCGATCAAGAAGAAGGAAGACACGCATCGTATGGCGGAGGCGAACCGCGCCTTCGCGCACTATCGGTGGTAGGCGACTGAATTTACGGGCACGGTACGCCGTGCCCCATGACCGACAATCCGGGACCCTGCTGTAAGGGATCCTGCATCCAGGGGGCGCGTCGTCCCCGGATGACGGCGGAGCGAGACCGGCCCGTTCGCGGGCGACCCGGTCGCCCCGCATTTTTGCTGGACAAAGGAAGGCAATGCCGCGTACCACGCCGCTCGAGAAAATTCGGAATATCGGCATCATGGCCCACATTGATGCCGGGAAAACGACTACGACCGAGCGCATCCTGTACTACACGGGCCGCACCTACAAGCTGGGTGAGGTGCACGACGGCACGGCCACGATGGACTGGATGGAGCAGGAGCAGGAGCGGGGCATCACCATCACGTCGGCCGCGACGACGGCCTTCTGGACCTGCCGCGACGAGCAGTACCGCATCAACATCATCGACACCCCCGGGCACGTGGACTTCACGGTGGAAGTGGAGCGCAGCCTGCGCGTGCTGGACGGCGCGGTCACCCTGCTCGACGCCGTGGGCGGCGTGGAGCCGCAGACCGAGACGGTGTGGCGCCAGGCCGATCGCTACCACGTCCCCCGCATCATCTTCGTCAACAAGATGGACCGCGTGGGCGCCGACTTCGACCGCTGTCTCTCGATGATCCGGGAGCGCCTCGGCGCCAAGGCCGTGCCGATCCAGCTCCCCCTGGGCTCGGGCGAGATGTTCACCGGGTTGATCGACATCGTCCGGCAGGTCGAGATCGTGTACGACGACGACACCCTCGGCAAGAAATACCTCGAGGGACCGGTGCCCGAGGCGCTCAAGGAGACGGTCTCCAAAATGCGCCACGAGCTGCTCGAGGCGATCGTGGAGCAGGACGACGCGATCCTCCACAAGTATCTGGACGCGCCAACGAGTCTGACCGAGGAGGAGATCCGCAAAGTCCTCCGCAGGGCGACGATCGCGAACGCCGTGGTGCCCGTGCTGTGCGGCGCGGCGTTCAAGAACAAGGGCGTGCAGAAGCTGCTCGACGCCGTGGTGGACTACCTGCCGTCGCCGCTCGAAGTGCCGCCGATTCAGGGCCATCTGCCGCACCACGACGCCACCCACGCGACGCGTCCTGTTTCCGACGAGGAGCCGTTCGCCGCGCTGGCGTTCAAGATCATGACCGACCCCTACGTCGGAAAGCTGACGTTCTTCCGCGTGTACTCCGGGGTGCTGGCCGCCGGCTCCTACGTGTACAACAGCACCAAGGATCACCGCGAGCGCATCGGGCGGCTGCTGCAGATGCACGCCAACAAGCGCGAGGAGATCGAAGAGGTCCGTGCCGGCGACATCGCCGCGGCGATCGGGCTGCGCGACACGCGCACCGGCGATACGCTGTGCGAGGAGACCCACCCGATCATCCTCGAGGCGATGAAGTTCCCCGAGCCGGTGATCTCGGTCGCCATCGAGCCGAAGACCAAGGCTGACCAGGACAAGCTGTCGATCGCGCTGACCAAGCTCTCCGAGGAAGATCCGACGTTCCGCGTCTACTCGGACGCCGAGACGGGGCAGACGATCATCAGCGGCATGGGCGAGCTGCACCTCGAGATCATCGTCGACCGCATGAAGCGCGAGTTCAAGGTCGATGCCAACGTGGGCCGGCCGCAGGTGGCCTACCGCGAGACGGTGCGCAAGCGCGTCGAGTACGTCGAGGGCAAGTTCATCCGCCAGACCGGTGGCCGCGGCCAGTACGGCCATGTGGTCATTCATCTGGAGCCGGGCGAAGTCGGCACCGGGTTCGTGTTTGAAGACAACATCGTGGGCGGCACGATCCCGCGGGAGTACATCAAGCCGATCGAGGCGGGCGTCAAGGAAGCCCTCGAGAACGGCGTGCTCGCCGGCTACCCGATGGTGGACGTGAAAGTCGAGCTGGTGGACGGCTCGTTCCACGACGTGGATTCGAGCGAAATGGCGTTCAAGATCGCGGGCTCCATGGCCGTCAAGGAAGCCGCGCGCCTGGCGCACCCGGTGCTGCTCGAGCCGATCATGGACGTCGAGGTGGTGACGCCCTCGGACTACATGGGCGAAGTGATCGGCGACCTGTCGAGCCGCCGCGGCAAGATCGGCGGCATGACGCAGCGTGCCGATGCCCACGTGGTCGCGGCCAGCGTGCCGCTCTCCGAGATGTTCGGCTACTCGACCACGCTGCGCTCGATGAGCCAGGGACGCGCCATCTACAGCATGCAGTTCAGCCACTACCAGGAAGTGCCGAAGTCGAAGGCGGAAGAGATCGTAGCGAAGGTAAAAGGCTAGACAAAGGCGGTGTCAGGTGTCAGGTGCCAGGTGTCAGCCGGCACTTCCCTGACACCTGACACCCGACACCTGACACCGCAGTTGAGCAAGGAAAGACAGACAATGGCGAAGGCAAAATTCGAGCGCACCAAGCCCCACGTCAACGTCGGGACCATCGGGCACGTCGACCACGGGAAGACGACGTTGACGGCGGCGTTGACGAAGGTGGCGGCGGACAAGGGGCTCGGGACCTACATCAGCTACGACCAGGTGGCGAAGGCGTCGGAGTCGCAGGGCCGCCGCGATGCGACGAAGATTCTGACGATTGCGACGAGCCACGTGGAGTACTCGACGGAAGCGCGCCACTACGCGCACGTGGATTGCCCGGGCCACGCGGACTACGTGAAGAACATGATCACGGGCGCCGCGCAGATGGACGGGGCGATCCTGGTGGTGAGCGCGGTGGACGGGCCGATGCCGCAGACGCGGGAGCACATCCTGCTGGCGCGGCAGGTGAACGTGCCGGCGATCGTGGTGTTCCTGAACAAGTGCGACCTGGTGGACGACCCGGAGCTCCTGGACCTGGTGGAGCTCGAGGTGCGGGAGCTGCTCTCGAAGTATGAGTACCCGGGCGACGACGTGCCGGTGATCCGGGGCTCGGCGCTGAAGGCGATCGCGGGCGAGAAGCAGTGGGTGGACAAGGTGTGGGAGCTGATGGACGCGCTGGACAAGAACATCCCGATCCCGAAGCGCGAGGTGGACAAGCCGTTCCTGATGCCGGTGGAGGACGTGTTCTCGATCACGGGCCGGGGCACGGTGGCGACGGGGCGGATCGATCGCGGCAAGGTGAAGGTGCAGGAGGAAGTGGAGATGGTGGGGTTTGGGACGGATAAGAAGACGGTGGTGACGGGCGTCGAGATGTTCCGGAAGCTGCTGGATGAGGGGCAGGCCGGGGACAACGTGGGGTTGTTGCTGCGCGGGGTGGAGAAGAGCGGAGGTGGAGCGGGGGATGGTGCTGGCGAAGCCGGGGTCGATCAAGCCGCACACGAAGTTTGATGCGGAAGTGTACGTGCTGACGAAGGAAGAGGGCGGGCGGCACACGCCGTTTTTCAAGGGGTACCGGCCGCAGTTTTACTTCCGGACGACGGACGTGACGGGGACGGTGGAGTTGCCGGCGGGGGTGGAGATGGTGATGCCGGGGGACAACACGAAGATGGAGATCGAGCTGATCACGCCGATCGCGATGGAGGAGCAGTTGCGGTTTGCGATTCGGGAAGGCGGCCGCACGGTGGGGGCGGGCGTCGTCACGAAAATCCTGAAATAGACGCTAAGACGGTAAGACGCTAAGACGGCAAGGACGACGTAGCGACTTAGCGACTTAGCGACTTAGCGACTTAGCGTCTTACAACGGAGCACCAATGGCCGGTAGAATCCGGATTCGCTTGAAAGCATTCGACCACGCGCTGATCGATCAGGCCGCGGCCGACATCGTGCGCACCGCCGAGAAGACCGGCGCGCAGGTGTCGGGGCCGATTCCCCTGCCCACCAAGCGGCAGATGTGGACGGTGCTGCGCAGCCCGCACATCGACAAGAAGAGCCGCGAGCAGTTCGAGCTGAAGACGCACAAGCGGCTGATCGACATTCTCGACACCCGCTCGCAAACGGTAGACGCGCTGACGAAGCTCGATCTGCCGGCGGGCGTCGACGTCGAAATCAAAGTGCAGTAGGGGGCGGCAGGCATGGACGCGCTGATCGGCAGAAAACTGGGGATGACTCGCATCTTCGCCGAGGACGGGGTGCACGTGCCCGTCACGGTGATCGGGGCGGGGCCGTGCTCCGTGGTGCAGGTGCGGGCGACCGACGTGCAGATCGGCTTCGAGACGCGGAAAGCCAAGCGGACGCCGAAGGCGCTGCTGGGGCACGTGAAGCGCGCCGGGCTCGACACCGCCCACCGCGATGCTGCGGAGCTTCCCCCTGAACGGCGAGCCGCCCAAAGCGGGCGAGACGATCACCGTGGCGATCTTCGCCCCGGGAGACCGCGTCAAAGTGACCGGGATCTCGAAGGGGCGCGGGTTCCAGGGCGTGGTGCATCGCTACCACTTCCACGGCGGCCCGGCGACCCACGGCAACACGCGGCACCGCAAGCCCGGATCGATCGCTCCCGGCACCGATCCGTCGCGCATCATCAAGGGGAAGCGCATGCCGGGGCATATGGGCGCGCGCCGCACCACCGAATTGGGCCTCATGGTGGTCCGGGTGGATGCCGAGCGCAACCTGCTGTTCGTCCGCGGCGCGGTGCCGGGGTCGGTGAACGGCCTGCTCACCGTGCGCAAACAGGGAGGGCGCAGCCGCCATGATTGAGGCCCCGCATTTCTCGGCCGCCGGCGCCAAGAAGAAGGCCGTGCGCTGCCCGAAATGCTGTTCGACGGCACCGTGAACGAGGACGTGCTGCACCGCGCCGTCGTCACGTACCTCGCGAACCAGCGCCAGGGCACGCACTCCGACCAAGACCCGCGCCTTCGTCTCGGGCGGCAACCAGAAGCCCTGGCGGCAAAAGGGCACCGGTCGCGCGCGCCAGGGTTCGACGCGGGCGCCCCACTGGCGGCACGGCGGCATCGTGTTCGGCCCGCACCCCAGAGACTATCGCCTGGGGATCCCCAAGAAGATGCGCCAGCTCGCGAAGAAGTCCGCCCTCAATGCCCGGGCGCGCGAAGAGGCGCTGTTCGTGGTGGATCTGCTGGCGTACGAGAAGCCGAAGACCAAGGTGCTGGCGGAGCTGCTCGCGAAGCTGGGGGTGGCGGATCAGAACGTGCTCGTGCTGACGGCGGGCGACGAGCGGGCGCACAACGTGTATCTGTCGGGCCGCAACCTGCCCGGCGTGCGCGTGCTGCGCTTCTCGGACGCCACCGCGTACGAGATCCTCTGGGCCAAGTCGGTGATCGTGGAGCTGCCGGCGCTCGGCGCGAACGCTGCGCACGCGGCGGAGACCGACGATGCCTGATATGCATCAGATCATCGTCGCGCCCATCGTCACCGAGAAGTCGTCGGCGGCGTGGTCGGCGCGCAAGGAGTACGCGTTCCGCGTCCTCCCCGACGCGACCAAGCCGCAGATCAAGGGAGCGATTGAAACGTTGTTCAAGGTGACGGTCACCGACGTCCGCACGCTGGTGGTGCGCGCCAAGCGGCGCTCGATGGGGCAGCACGTCGGCCGGCGGTCGTCCTGGAAGAAGGCCATCGTGACGCTCAAAGAGGGCGACGCGATCGAGGTCTTCGAGGGCTGATATGGGCATTCGACAGTTCAAGCCGGTCACCCCGGCCACGCGGTTCCGCTCGGTGTCGGACTTCTCCGAGATCACGAAGACCGAGCCGGAGCGCTCGCTGCTCGAGCCGCTGCGGCGGACGGGCGGCCGCAACAACAAGGGCCACGTCACCACCGGCACCAGGGCGGCGGGCACAAGCGCCAGTACCGCCGGATCGACTTCCGGCGCGAAAAGTTCGGCATCCCGGCGAAGGTGACGGCCATCGAGTACGACCCGAACCGCACGGCGCGCATCGCGCTGCTGGTGTACGCGGACGGCGAGAAGCGCTACATCCTGGCGCCCAAGGGCCTCAGCGTCGGCGACAAGGTCGTCTCCGGCCCCGGATCGGACATCCGGATCGGCAACACCATGCCGCTGTTCGAAATCCCGCTCGGCACCACGGTGCACAACGTCGAGCTGAAGATCGGCCGCGGCGCCCAGCTGTGCCGCTCGGCCGGGACCGGCGTGCAGGTCGTGGCCAAGGAAGGGAACTACGCGACGCTGCGCATGCGATCGACCGAAATGCGCATGGTGCGGGGCGAGTGCCTCGCCACGATCGGCGAGGTCGGGAACGCGGAGCACGAGCTGCTCTCCGTCGGCAAAGCGGGCAAGACGCGCTGGCTCGGGCGCCGGCCCCGCGTGCGCGGCGTCGCGATGAACCCGGTCGACCATCCGCTGGGCGGCGGCGAGGGCAAGAGCTCGGGCGGCCGTCCACCGACGTCGCCCGTGGGGCAAGGTCGAGGGCAAGAAGACCCGGCATAAGAAGAAGGCGTCGACGAAACTCATCGTACGCGGCCGTCGCCGCGGGAAAGCGACCCAGTAATGGGACGTTCGGTCAAGAAGGGTCCGTACGTCGAGGAGCAGCTGCTCGAGAAGATCCGGATCCTGAACGAGCGCAACGAGAAGAAGGTGTTCAAGACCTGGTCGCGGCGCAGCACCATCACGCCCGATTTCGTCGGCCACACGCTGGCGGTGCACAACGGGAACAAGTTCATCCCGGTGTACGTCACGGAGAACATGGTCGGCCACAAACTCGGCGAGTTCGCCGCGACGCGGCTGTTCCGCGGTCACAGCGCCAAGGGTTCGGCGGCCGAGCGTGAGGCCGAAGCCGCCCCGCCGCCGGCATAAGTCATGGAAGCCCGAGCGATTCAGCGGACCGTGCGCCAGTCGGCGCGGAAGATGCGCCTCGTGATCGACCTGATCCGGGGGCGCGCCGTGCCGGAGGCGTACGCGATCCTGAAGTTCTCGAAGAAGCGCGCCGCCAAGCAGATCCACAAGGTGCTCAAGTCGGCCGTGGCCAACTGCGAGCAGAAGGCGCTGCGGAAGAACGAGCCGCTGGACGTGGACCGCCTGCGGGTGCGGTACGCGATCGTGAACGAAGGCCAGACCCTGAAGCGGTTCGGCTCGGCGGCGATGGGGCGCGCGACACCGATCATGAAGCGCACCAGCCACATCGAGATTCGCGTCGCGCCCGATGCCGGCGCCCGCGCCGAAGGCTCGTCCGCTCCGGCGGCGGCGGCCGAGAAGAAGAAGGGACGAAGGAGCCAAGAAGGCACCGGCGCTCCGGCGGGCCAAGGCGCCAAGGCCAAGAAAGGAAAGAAGTAACGTGGGCCAGAAAACACATCCGTATGGGTTCCGGCTCGGGATCGTCAAGCCGTGGCGCTCCCGCTACTACGCTCGCAGGAATTTTCCGGAGCTGCTCAAGGAAGACGAGCTCATCCGGAAGTACCTGAAGACGCGCCTCTCCCACGCGGCGATCGCCGATATCCATATCGAGCGCAAGCCGGGGAAGGTCACCGTGACGGTGCACACCGGCCGGCCGGGCGTCGTGATCGGGAAGCGCGGCGCGGAAGTCGACAAGCTGCGCGACGAGCTGACGCAGCTCACCGGCAAGGAAGTCGGCATCAACGTGGAAGAGATCAAGCGGCCCGAGCTCGATGCCCAGCTCGTGGGCGACAGCGTCGCCCATCAGCTCACCCAGCGCATCTCGTTCCGCCGCGCCATGAAGCGCGCGGTGCAGAGCGCCATGCGGATGGGCGCGCAGGGGATCAAGATCAAGACGGCCGGCCGCCTGGGCGGCGCGGAAATCGCGCGCACCGAGGGCTATCACGAGGGCCGCGTGCCGCTGCACACGCTGCGCGCCGACGTCGACTTCGCCATGTCGACCGCCAAGACCACGTACGGCACCATCGGGGTCAAGGTCTGGATCTTCAAGGGAGAGAAGACCGAGGACTTGCAGGGTCGCACCTACTCGACGGGAACCTAGGGCATGCTCGCACCGAAACGCGTCAAGTTCCGCAAGCGGTTCAAGGGCCGCACCAATGGCATGGCGACGAGCGGCAACACCGTCGCGTTCGGCCATTACGGGCTCATGTCGCTCGATCCGGGGTGGATCACCAACCGGCAGATCGAGGCGGCCCGCGTGGCGGTCACGCGCGAGATGAAGCGGGGCGGCAAGGTCTGGATCCGGATCTTCCCCGACAAGCCGATCACCAAGAAGCCGGCCGAGACCCGGATGGGGAAGGGCAAAGGCAATCCCGAGGGGTGGGTGGCGGTCGTGAAGCCGGGACGGATCATGATCGAGCTGGACGGCATCGAGGAGCCGCTCGCGCGGCAGGCGCTGGCGCTCGCGCAGGCGAAGCTGCCCGTCAAGACCAAGTTCGTGAAGCGGGAGGAGCGCTGAGATGGCCAAGCCGCTGAAGGCCGAAGGGCTGCGGGAGCTGAAGACCGAAGACCTGGAGCAGAAGCTCGCGGTGCTTCAGGAAGAGCGCTTCCGGCTGGCGTTCCGCCGGGGCACGGAGGCGATTACCAACCCGCTGCAGTTCCGGGCGATGCGCCGCGAGATCGCGCGCGTCAAAACGATTCTGCGTGAGAGGGCATCGGCATGAGCACTCCGGCAAGTAGTGAGACCCTCGTGAGGGGCCGGCGCAAGGTGCGCACCGGCGTCGTCGTGAGCGACAAGATGACGAAGACCGTCACGGTCACGCTCACGCGCCGCTTTGCGCACGCGCTGTACGGCAAGCAGGTGGTCCGCACCAAGCACGTGCACGCCCACGACGAGCAGGGGGCGAAGGCCGGCGATACGGTGCGCATCATGGAGACACGGCCGCTGTCGAAGACCAAGCGGTGGCGTGTCGTCGAAATCGTCGAGCGGGCACGCTGAGGAAGGGGACGGCACCGTGGTACAGCAGGAAACGATTCTCAAAATCGCGGACAATTCGGGCGCGCGCGACGCGCTCGTCATCCGCGTGCTCGGTGGATCCAAGCGCCGCTACGCGGGGCTGGGCGACATCGTCGTCGTCACGATCAAGCACGCCATTCCCACCGGCCAGATCAAGAAGGGCGAGGTGGTGAAGGCCGTGATCGTGCGCACCGCCAAAGAGACGCGGCGGAAGGACGGCTCCTACATCCGGTTCGACGAGAACGCCGCCGTCCTGATCACCGACACGGGCGAGCCGCGCGCCACGCGCATCTTCGGCCCGGTGGGCCGCGAGCTGCGCGAGAAGAAGTTCATGAAGATCGTGTCGCTCGCGCCGGAGGTGATCTGACATGAAGCCGCTCGTCTACAAGAAGAGCCGCCGCGTGCGCGGCACCGAGCCCGAGCGCCACAAGATGCACGTCGCCAAGGGCGACACCGTGCGCGTCATCCGGGGCGAGCACCGCGGCCGCGAGGGGAAGATCCTGGAGGTCTACCCCAAGCAGTTCCGGATCATCGTCGAGGGGATCAACCTCCTCAAGAAGCACAAGCGCGCGACGACCGCCCAGGGCGAGAGCGGCATCATCGAGATCGCCGGCCCGATCGCCGCGTCCAACGTCATGCTGCTCGACCCCAAATCCGGTGAGCCGACGCGCGTGCGGCGGCGTCGCGACAAGGACGGGACGTTCGAGCGGATCGCGGTCAAGTCCGGTCAGCCGATTCCGCGGGTGAGGGCGAAATAATGGCGGATACGAAAGAGAAGCACGAGAAGCAGGAGAAGCAGCCCAAGAAGGGCGGCGGCGACGCCGGGGCGGCGGGCAAGGAGTACAAGGGCGAGGAGCCCAAGGGCAAGGAGCAGAAGGCCAAGAAGCCCAAGAAGGGTCCGGACGGCGGGGCGCAGGCTCCGGCGCAGCCCGAAGGTCCGCCGCCCGAGCCGGGCCCGCGGCCGCGGCTGCTGGACCACTACGAGCAGCGCGTGCGGGCCAAGCTGACGCAGCAGTTCGGATTCACGAACCCGCACCAGATTCCGCGGCTCGTGAAGATCGTGCTTGAACGTCGGGATGGGCGCCGCCCAGAAGAACCCGAAGGCGCTCGAGACGGCCGTCGCCGGAGCTCGGCTCGATCACCGGGCAGAAGCCGGTGGTGACGCGGGCGAAGAAGGCGATCGCGAACTTCGGGTTGCGCGAGGGCATGCCGATCGGCTGCGCGGTCACGCTGCGCGCCGGCACGGATGTATGAGTTCCTGGACCGGTTCATCACGATCGCGGTGCCGCGCATGCGCGACTTCCGCGGGCTGCCGGCCAACAGTTTCGACGGGCGGGGCAACTACACCGTCGGCATCAAGGAGCAGATGATTTTTCCCGAGATCGACTACGACAAAGTCGATCAGATCCACGGGATGGATATCACGATCGTCACCAATGCCGGCCGCGACGACGCGGCCATGGCCCTCCTGCGGGAGCTGGGTATGCCGTTCCGGGGCGAAGCTCCGGTTGCGGTCACCTACTAGGAGATTCTCGGATGGCGAAGAAGTGCTGGATGGAGAAGGTCAAGCGGAAACCGAAGTTCAAGGTGCGCGGCTACTACCGCTGCCAGCGTTGCGGCCGGAGCCGGGGCACCCTCCGCAAGTTCGGATTGTGCCGCATCTGTTTCCGCGAGCTCGCACTGCGCGGGGAAATCCCCGGCGTGCGCAAGGCCAGTTGGTAAAGGACGGAAGGACGAGATGAGCCTAACAGATCCCGTCGCCGATATGCTGACCCGGGTGCGCAACGCCTGTACGGCGGGCCACCGACGGGCGGACATGCCGGTGTCGAAGCTGAAGGTCGAAATCGCGCGCATTCTCCGCGACAACCATTACATCCAGGACTACAAGGTGCTGGATGATGGGCGGCACGGACTCCTGCGCCTCTATTTGAAGTACCACAACGACGCGCCCGTCATCCGCGAGCTGCAAGCGGGTGTCCGCGCCGGGCCTGCGACGGTACGTCAAGGCGCGCGAGATCCCGCGCGTCAGAAACGGCCTCGGGATGGCGATCCTGTCGACGCCCCAGGGCCTGATGTCGGACCGCGAAGCGCGCACCGCCCGTATCGGCGGTGAGCTGCTCGCCCTGGTCTGGTAGGAGCGGCGCATGTCACGTATCGGCAAGCGACCCGTTCCGATCCCCAAGGGCGTGACGGCCACGCTCGACGGCCAGAAGCTCACCGTCAAAGGGCCGAAGGGTGAGCTCGTCCGGACGTTCCACGCCGCCATGAGCCTCGCCGTCGAAGAGGGCACCGTCGTGGTGCGCCGGCCCTCCGATGAGGCCCAGCACAAGGCGTTGCACGGCCTGACCCGCACCCTGGTCGCCAACATGGTGGACGGGGTGACCAAGGGATTCCAGAAGACGCTCGAGATTCAGGGCGTCGGCTACAAGGCCGAGCCGAAGCCGTTCGGCGTGCAGCTGGTCGTCGGCTTCTCACATCCCGTCCCCTATCACGCCCCCGCGGGCGTGAAGATCTCGGTCGAGAACAACGTGATCGTGAAAATCGAAGGCATCGACAAGGAGATGGTCGGCCAGGTGGCGGCGGAGCTGCGCAACGTGCGGCCCCCCGAGCCCTACAAGGGCAAAGGGGTCCGCTACCAGGGCGAGCAGGTGCGCCGCAAGGCCGGCAAGACCGCTCAGGCGGCGGCCAAGTAGCCATGCGCTCACTCTACAGGATCAAGACGCGCGCCGACGAGCGCTATCGGCGCCACCTCCGCGTCCGGAAGAAGGTGCGCGGGACGGCGGCCCGTCCGCGGCTCGTGGTGTTCCGGTCGTCGAAGCACACCTACGCGCAGCTGGTGGACGATGACGCCCGGGTGACGTTGCTCGGAGCGTCCGACCGGAGTGAGGGGATCCCGGCGGATGCGAAGGGGAAGACCGGCAAGAGCTTTGCCCTGGGCCAGCTGGTCGCCGAGAAGGCGAAGACCAAGGGCATTACGAAGGTCGTATTCGACCGGGCGGGCTATCGCTACCACGGGCGGGTGAAGGCTGTGGCCGAGGGCGCGCGCAAAGGCGGATTGGAGTTCTGATGATCGACGATCAGGAACAGGCAGCGGCCCGCGGTCCCGGCCACGGCGCCGGCAGAAGCGCCCCGGACGCCGGCGCACGCGCCGCATCGCCCGTCCCGCGGCCAGGGTGGGCGCGGCGGCGGCGGTGGTGGTGGTGGTGGCGGTGGTGGTGGCGGTCGCGGTCGTGGACGGGGCGGTGAGCGCGGCGGCGGCGGCGAGCGGCAGCGCGAAGGCGACGGGCTGGTCGAGAACGTGATCGCCATCAACCGCGTCGCCAAGGTCGTGAAGGGTGGCCGCCGGTTCGGATTCAACGCGCTCGTCGCCGTGGGCGACGGGCAGGGTCGAGTCGGCATCGCGACCGGCAAGGCGAACGAAGTGAGCGAGGCGGTGCGCAAAGCGGTCGAATCCGCGCGGCGCAAACTCGTCGAGATTCCGCTCACCGGCGGCACGATCCCGCACGAGATCATCGGGCATCACGGCGCCGGGCGCGTGCTGCTTGAAGCCCGCCGCGACCGGAACCGGCGTCATCGCCGGCGGCCCGGTGCGCGCCGTGCTCGAGTGCGTCGGCGTCCGGGACATCCTCACCAAGAGCCTCGGCTCCACCAACCCGCACAACATGGTGCGGGCGACGATCGACGGGCTGCTGCATCTGACGACCGCAGCGGCGCGTCGCACGCGAGCGCGGCGTCGAGGTGGAAATGATTCAGTACAAGCCGCGCCAGGAGGCGACCCGTGGGTAGGCTTCCCCCGACACGCCGGTTCCGCAAGCGCAAACCGGGCCGCGACCGGAAGATGCCGCCCGCAGGCAAGGGGCAGCTGCGCATCGAGCAGGTGCGGTCCGGCATCGGCCGCCCGGCGCCCGAGCGTCGCACGCTCGAGGCCCTGGGCCTCAAGCACCATCAGGCACGTGGTGGTCAAGACCGATCACCCGTCGCTGCGCGGCATGCTCTACAAGGTGCGCCACCTCATCGAGGTGACGCCCGCCAAGGCTCGGGAGTAACGATGGCGAAGGAGAAGAAACCGCGCGAAGGCCGCAGCCGAAGCGCGAAGACAAGCGGCAAGAACCGACGAAACCGGCGGCGCGGCCGCGAAAGCGAAGGCGCGTGCCGGCCGCCGCAGCCGCCGCCGTGGCGCGGGTGACGCTCCACAGCCTGAAGCCGCCCGTCGGCTCGCATCGCGCGCGTCTCCGCAAGGGACGCGGGCCGGGCTCGGGGCTGGGCAAGACCGCCGGCCGCGGCGGCAAGGGCCAGACGGCGCGCTCGGGCGGCAGCACGCGCCCCGGGTTCGAGGGCGGCCAGATGCCGCTCATCCGGCGCATCCCCAAGCGCGGCTTCACCAATCCGTTCAAGCAGATCGCGCAGGTCGTCAACGTGCACCAGCTCGCCACGCTCGCTGAGGGCGTCGAGGTGACCCCCGATACGCTGTTCGGCGCCGGGCTGGTGGGCCGGCCGGATCATGCCATCAAGCTGCTCGGCACGGGCGACGTCGCCCGGAAGTTCGTGGTGAAGAGCGTCGCGGTGTCCGCATCCGCGCGCGCGAAGATCGAGCAGGCGGGCGGAACCATCGAGGCCTGAGCCATCCATGTTTCGGCTTCCCAACTGGATGAACGTGTTCAAGTTCCCGGAGGATCTCTGGGAAAAGTTTTCCGTCACGCTCATCTGCCTGCTGGTGTACCGGATCGGCGCGCACATCGCGACGCCCGGGCGTGAACGTCTCGGCCCTGGCGGATTTCCTCAAGACCGCGGGGCAGGGCACGCTGTTCAGCCTGTACGATCTGTTCGCGGGCGGCGGCTTCTCACGCGCGACGGTCTTCGCGCTCGGCATCATGCCCTTCATCTCGGCGAGCATCGTATTCCAGCTCGCGGCGCCGGTGTTCCCGGCGATCGAGAAGATGCAGCGCGACGAGGAAGGGCAAAAAGAAGCTCACGCAGTGGACCCGCTACCTGACCGTGATCCTGTGCGTGTTCCAGGCGTACGGCTACGCGGTGTTCTCCGAGCAGCTGCCGGGGGCGGTGGCGAGTCCGGGGTGGGGCTTCCGCATGACCACGGTGCTCACGCTCTCGACCGGCGGCATCTTCGTGATGTGGCTGGGCGAGCAGATCACCGAGCGGGGCATCGGCAACGGCGCCAGCCTCCTGATCTTCTTCTCGATCGTCGAGCGGATGTGGCCCGAAACGCTGCGGACCATCGAGGCGCTGCGGGCGCACTCGCTGTCGTTCCCGACGCTGCTCATCGTGCTCACGATCATGGTCTTCGTGGTGGCGGGCACGGTGGCGGTCACGGTGGCGGCGCGGCGCATCCCGATCCAGATCCCGCGCAAGGTGATGGGCCGCGGGCGGATCCGTGAAGGCCAGAAGACGTTCATCCCGCTGCGCATCAACTCGTCCGGCGTGATGCCGATCATCTTCGCGCAGTCGCTGATCATCGTGCCCGGCACGCTCGCGACCTTCAGCAACAACCCGGCGCTGAAGCGCCTCGCCGAGTACTTCAACACCACGTCGTGGGTGTACATCATCACCAGCGCGGTGCTGATCATCTTCTTCGCGTACTTCTACACGTCCATCATCTTCAACCCGGTGGACCTGGCGGAAAACCTGAAGAAGCAGGGCGGGTTCATCCCCGGGGTGAAACCGGGCGCCGCGACCGCCGACTACATCGACGAGGTGCTGTCGCGCATCACGCTGCCGGGCTCGCTCTTCCTGACCGCCGTGGCGCTGATGCCGATCATCATTTCCAACGTGCTCAACATGCCCTTCGGGTTCGGTGGGACGGCGCTCCTGATCGTGGTCGGCGTCGCGCTGGACACGGTTCAGCAGGTGCAGCAGCACCTCTTGCTCCGGCACTACGACGGCTTCATGAAGGAAGGTCGCGTCAAGTTCCGCGGGCGCCAGCGGTACATGTAGCCTCGCGTGTTCATTCTCCTCCTCGGCGCTCCGGGCTCGGGCAAAGGCACCCAGGGGAACATTCTTGCGCAACGCCTGGGCCTCCCCAAAATCACCACCGGTGACCTGCTCCGTGCCGCCGTCAAGGCGGGCACGCCGCTCGGCAAGGACGCCAAGAAATACATGGACAAGGGCCAGCTCGTGCCCGACGGCGTCATCCTCGGCCTGATCAAGGACGAGCTGGCGAAGCCGGAAGCGGCGCAGGGCGCCATCCTCGACGGCTTCCCGCGCAACGCCGCGCAGGCCGAGCTGGTGGACCGCACCTTGGCCGAGCGAGGGCATCGGCTCACGCACATCCTGCTGCTGGACGTGGGCGAGGACGAGCTGGTGCGGCGCATTCAAGCCCGAGCCGGGATCGAACGGCGGTCGGACGACACGCCCGAGACCATCCGCACGCGGCTCCAGGTGTACCAGCGCGACACCGCTCCGCTCATCGCCCACTACGCTCCGCGCGGCAACGTGCACCGGGTGCCGGGGACCGGCTCGGTGGAAGAGATCGCGACCGAGATCACCCGCATCCTCGGCCAATGATCACCATCAAGTCGCCGCGCGAGCTCGAGACGATGGCGGTCGCCGGCCGCATCCTCGCCGAAACGCTGGCGGTGGTGGCGCGGGAGGTCCGTCCCGGCGTGTCCACCGAGGCGCTGGACCGGATCGCCGAGCAGTTCATCCGCAGCCATCCCGGCGCCAAGCCGTCCTTCAAGGGCCTCTACGATTTTCCCGCCACGCTGTGCACGTCGATCAACCAGGAGATCGTGCACGGCATCCCGTCGCCCAAGCGGATCCTCAAGGAGGGCGACCTCCTGAGTGTGGACGTGGGGGTGTGGCTCGACGGGCTGCACGTCGACTCCGCCGCGACGTTTCCGGTGGTCGCCGTGTCGGCGGAGGCCCAGAACCTGTTGCGCGTGACGCAGGAGGCGCTCGCGGCCGGGGTGGCGCAGGCGCGCGCCGGCAACCACGTCGGCGACATCGGCCACGCGGTGCAGCGGGTGGCCGAGGGGGCGGGGTATTCGGTGGTGCGGGAGCTGGTGGGGCACGGGATCGGCGCCAGCTTCCACGAGGAGCCCCAGGTCCCGAACTATGGCAAGCCCAGGCGCGGGCCGCGGCTGGTGGCGGGGATGACGATCGCGATCGAGCCGATGGTCAATGTGGGGGGCGCCGACATTCGCACGCTCGACGACAAGTGGACCGTGGTCACGGAGGACGGCTCGCTCTCGGCGCATTTCGAGCATACGGTGGCGATTCGGGAGAGCGGCGCGCCGCGGGTGTTGACCACCGCCGACTGAGCACCGATCCTCGCGCTCCTCGTCCTCTCTGCACTGTCCGCAGTTGCGTCGCGGGATACCGTGCGGAACCCCCCTCCTGTTGCCTGCCTATTCGCATAACGACTACTACAACCGGCGCCCGCTGTTCGACGCGCTGGCGTACGGATACCGGGGCGCGGAAGCCGATCTGGTTCGCGTGGGGACGGAGTTGTTTGTCGGTCACGGGCGCGGCGAGATCCAAGGGTCGAGGACGCTGCGACGACTGTACCTCGAGCCGCTGCGGCAGCGGCAGCGCGCCTGCGGTCATGTGCTGTCCGACTCGATACCATTCCTGCTCAATATCGAGCTCAAGGAAGCTGATGCCGCGGCGTTTCGACTCCTCGTGTCCCAACTGCTCGCCTACGAGGAGATCCTGCAAGCCCCGAGCCCCGAGTCACCACCCAGCGTCCGGGTCACGCTTGGTCGGATGGTGGCCGCGCGGGGGGGCCGATCCATCCTCGTGGCCCAGCTTTCTGCGGGTGCAGCTTCAGCTCGGCCCTGAGGACACGCCACCTGAGCAACCCTTCGCGACCCGCATCGGTCTTGTCAGCATCGATTACGGCAAGACCCTGAGGTGGTCGGGGCGGGGTATCGTGCCGCCGGCCGATGAAGAGGTGCTTGCAGCCGCTCGTCGTCTGGCGGCGGAATACGGCGTCCCGATTCGGATCCACCACGTACCGGAGGAGCGCTCCGTCTACGCGTGGCTGTTTCGCGAGGGTGTGGCGCTGATCGGGGCCCAGCACCTGGATCGCACCCGCGCGCTCCTCCGTGAATAGTCAGGAGTGGAGATGAGGGCCTTCAACATCGCCGTTGTCATCGTCCTGATCCTCGTTGGGGCGGGCCTGCTCGTCCTCACGGTCCTCGCATACCGTCGCACCGGCAACGCGTTGTTGATCATCTATGGATCGATCATCGCGATCGGGATGATCTCGGGGGCGATCGCCGCGTGGCGCAACCTGCGCCAACCTCCATCGCCTTCTTAGGCGGTACGACCTCTGTACGGCGGCGAGCCGCTATTCCTCCGGTTTGCATTCGCTCTCCTGATGCTATTCATCGGTGGCCGCGCGATGATCGTCGGCGTGCGCGACGGCATGATCCGGGGTCGTATCCGCAGCCGCTGGCCTGGTGACGGGCGCGAGCTCAGCGGGAATTCCGCCCTCTGGTATGGTGCCATTACGAGCATCGTTGGTGCCATAGTCGTGGCGGCAGCGCTCTGGGTGATTCTGACCCCGTTTTGGGGTTGACCCGTCAATGACGCCCTGCGCACAATCTTGAAAACTCGGGCGAAGCGGTAGGATTGTCCCGCGTGAAAAAGGCCCCCGTCGCGTAGCTCTGATTCAGCGGCGGCCGGTTTGCTCGATACGGTGGGGCGATGGCGCCGGTTCCCGCCGAGCCCCAACGACCCAGACTCCTCGCGCAGTTGCGCCAGGCCCTGCGTATGCGTCACTACAGTCCCCGCACAGAGGAGGCGTACGTCGCCTGGGTGCGGCGATTCGTGCGTTTCTGCGGCATGCGTCATCCCGCCGAGGTAGATCCGGGCGAGGTGCCGCGATTTCTCCTGTCCCTCGCCGATCCGGGGGGCGTCGCGGCGGCGACGCAGAACCAGGCCGCCAGCGCCCTCCAATTTGTGTTCGCGCAGGTTCTGGGACGGCCTCTGGCCGGATCGGCCGTTGTGGTGCGGGCGAGGGAGCCGGGGCGGTTACCGGTGGTGCTGACTCCGGCGGAGGCGAAGGCCGTGATCGCGCATGTGCGAGGCGTGTCGCAGCTCGTCGCGTACTTGCTCTACGGCAGTGGGCTGCGGCTGCTCGAGGCGCTTACGTTGCGCGTGAAGGACGTCGATTTCGGCCGGGGCGAGATTGTGATCCGCCGGGGCAAGGGGGAGCAGGACCGGGTGACGATGCTGCCGGTGAGCGTGCGGCCTCGCCTGGTGGATCACCTGCGGCGAGTCGAGCGTCAGCATCAAGGCGATTTGCGCGAGGGTGCGGGGGCGGTGGTGTTGCCGGGCGCGTTCGCGCACAAGGTACCGGGGGCGAGCCGAGCGTGGCCGTGGCAGTGGGTGTTTCCGGCCACGCGTCGGTATAGGGATCCAGCGACCGGCGACTGGCGGCGCGACCATCTTCATGACAGCGCGGTCCAGCGCGCGGTCACCCAGGCTGTGCGCGACGCGGGGATTCCCAAGCGCGCGACCTGCCACACCTTCCGCCATTCGTTCGCCACCCATCTCCTCGAGTCAGGGTACGACATCCGCACCGTGCAGGAGCTGCTCGGCCACCGCGATGTGCGAACCACGATGATCTACACCCACGTATTGAACCGTGGCGGGCTCGGCGTGCGCAGCCCGGCAGACTTTCTGTGAGCCTGAGGCGCGCTGCTGTGCTCTTTCTATTGCAGCATACATACAGCGTACGTACATTAACGATGGCGGGTCCGCGGTTCGTGTGGGACCTGAGGAAGGACGCAGAGAATCAACGCAAGCACGGGTTCTCGTTCGAGGAAGCGCTCACGGTGTTTGCGGATGAGCACGCGATCCTGCTCGACGACCCGGATCACTCCGCCAGGGAGGACCGGTTCGTGCTGGTGGGTCTGAGCACGGCCTTTCGCGTTCTTGTGGTGGTACACACCTATGACGAACGCGCGGAAACGATTCGGATGATTTCCGCTCGCCGAGCGACGATGTATGAGCGCCAACAATACGACGAGGGGTGGAGCAGATGAGACGCGAATACGACTTTTCCCATGGCAGGCCGAATCCTTACGCGAGCCGTCTCAAGCAGGCGGTGACCATCAGGCTCGATTCAGGAGCGGTGGCCTACTTCAAGGCCCTCGCGAGCGACCTGGACCTGCCCTACCAGACCCTCATCAACCTCTACCTGCGCGATTGCGCGGCGAGCGGCCGGAAGCTGGATATGAAATGGAAGCCCAGTCGCAAGCGTGGAGGGACGAGCGCCTGAGAAGCAGCGATCTCACAAGCGCGTGACGGCAAATGTCGCGTCTTGAGTGTTAGGCTGCGGGAGCCGAAGGTCGCACCCCGCGCGGCCTAATAGTGCCGGTGTCGGCTCGCTGTCCTCGGGTATCGGTGGCATATTCGAAGGAGCGTGTTCCGGCAGCGATGGAGACGGCGTTCGGGGGTAGGTTGCACCGAGCACGAGCGGCCCAGGAGCCGGTTAGACACCTACTATGAGTTAGGTGGCAACGCGTTCGTCCTAACGCTTCCCTGAAGGAGTGTCGATGCGTCCACGCTATCCCACAATGGCCCTGATGGCACTCGTCGTCGGCTGTGCAGACACCACAGGACCAAGCCTGGACGGAGCGCCCTTCGTAACCGCGACCATCGATGGCACACGCTGGACCATGGATACGAATGGCGATGCGTTTGCGGAGCTCACTCCTGACAGCACGTTCGCCGTATGGGGAACTAGGACAGATGTGCTCGGCAATAACCAAGAGGCGCTCGGCTTTCAGGTGGGTCACTTTCACGCGACTACCGGCACGTACACTCTCTCGTATGACCGCGATCCTAGCAACATTGGGAGCTACACGATGTACCTAGACCAATCCGGTTCCGACGTCCGGATCTTCGCTACGCCGTGGGCGGACCGCATCGGCCAGGTCCGCATCACTGCCGTCGATGCTGCCAGGCACGTCGTCGCAGGCACATTCACGTTCTCGGCGCTGCAGCTCGGCGGGACCGCGGTCCTACAGGTGACGGAGGGGTCGTTTAGGGTTCAGTATCGGTGACGGAAGCGTCGCCGTTTGATATCAACTTTGAACTGCAACACTGAGGTCCTCAGGCATAGCATTCCTCCGGGGTGCGGTAGCCGAGGCGCTTCCGCGGTCGGCGGTTCAGTTTCGCAGCGATCCGATTGCAATCGTGTTGGGTGAGGTGGGCCATGCTCTGGCGCTTCGGCAGGTACTGCCGGACCAGGCCATTGGTGTTCTCGTTGGTGCCGCGTTCCCACGCGTGATGCGGCGTGGCGAAGTAGAAGGCGGTCGCGGTGGCCCGCTCGAGCGCGGCGTAGTCGTGAAACTCGGTGCCGTTATCGACGGTGATGGTCCGCACCGGGTGGGGCTGCGCCGCGATCAAGCGGTGCGCGCGCTGATTCACCGCCGCGCTGGTATGCGCCGCTAACTGCCCGAGCAGCAGGTACCCGGTCTTGCGCTCCACCAGACTCAGCACACACGGGCCGGCCTGGCTGTCGCCGAGCATCGTGTCCGCCTCCCAATGCCCGAGCTGCGTGCGGGTCTCGACGACGGCGGGCCGCGTCGGTGATCGGGCGCTTGCCCGCGAGCCGGCCGCGGCTGTCGTAGCGGCCGTAGCGCTTGCGCCGTTGTTTCCGGGCGCCGCGGAGATGCTGGTGCAACGTGCCCCCGCGCCGCAGATCCGCCCAAATGTGGCGGTAGATCGTCTCGTGGCTGATCGAGAGGTGCCCGTGGCGCTTCAACCAGCCCGCCACTTGCTCGGGGCTCCAGTCCTCCCGCACCAGGGCCAGCACCTGGTCCCAGTCCGCCGCCGTGAACCGCTGGTTGCGCCGGGACCGCGAGCGGCGGCCGCGCGCATACCAGTCGGCGAGTTGGGGGCGGTAGCAGCCGTCGCGGGGCGTGCCGTTGCGCCGCACCTCGCGGCCGATCGTGCTGCGGTGGCGCCCGAGCACGCGGGCGATCGCGGCCGGGGCCAGCCCGCGCTGGCGGAGCAGGCCCAGCGTGTATCTTTCCTCCGAGGTGATCTGGCGATACATCATCGTAGGCTTCTTTCTCTTGGCGGAGATTGAAGACTATGGTATCGCCAGGTCACCTTTTCCGTCGGGGGCCGTGTTGCACTTACTATATGAATCCGCGCTGCCTAACAAGCGCGTGAAGCTGGCGGCGCCTTCTTGGAGGTAGAATTGCGTTTGTGCGCCCGTCTTCATCTGTGGAGCGGCTTGATCACCGGGGCGCCCGGCAGGGCGGGGCGCCGCAGCTTACGCGCATTCCGTTAGACCGACCTGCAGCCTGCCACACTGTACGACGGGGGACCGATGTCCTTGAAGGCCGTAGTAGGCTATCTACTGGACACACTGCCCTTCGTGCACCGTTTCAGAAGTAGTTCGGTTACGCAACTGCGAGAGCTGGGCAACGTTTCAAGTGCGAATCTCACGGCGCTCTTGGTCCCTGCCGCAGACGCGGATTGGCCCGTCATTTCTCGGTTCGCTCGATCGTTCGACGGCTATACGTACTGGGGTTCGTTTGAGCGATGTGCGGAGATCGCGAACGCTCGGCGGAACGGGAATCTCACGGAACTTCGGACTTGCCTGTTCTTCGAGCAGCGGCGATGGCATCACTTCGGAGACTGCCCGGATCCAGCGTCGATGGAGTACATCCGCGATGTCGTTCGCCAAATCGGAGCGCGCGTCGAAGCCGGTGAACATGAGTGAACGCCAGGCGCCGTGCTGCGCGAGGCGGTCTCAAACACCCTAGCTCCGAATGACCGGGAGCGCTGGCGGATCGGAGCGTCGCACTATCTCCGGCGCTCAGGTCAATACTTTCATCGACTTCACATGCGCCACGAACTGATCGACGGCGATCTCGGTGCCCTGGTAAAAGCCCGACGTCTTGTTTGTCTCGAGGTCCGCTTCGTTCCGGTGCAGCGCCGTGAAGACGTAGCGAGTGCCGGTTCCCACGGTCTCCATCGTGACGATGGCGGTGATCGGAATGTCGTCAAAGACGGCCGGACGATAGCCGGGGAACAACATGGAGGTCCAGACGAGCCGCTCCATCGGAATGACTTCCAGGAAACAGCCGAGGTTGGGAAACTCCTGACCGTCTCCCGTGGCGATGTCGATGCTGAAGATGCCGCCCGGTCGCACGTCCATCTCGGCGCGCGCCACACGACCCCAAGGCTTGGGCATGTACCACTCCTTGAGATGCTCCGGTTTCGTCAACGCTTCCCAGACGAGCCGCGTGGGAGCGTCGATGAACCGTTCGATGGCGAAATCGAGTTTCGGATCGATCGTGAATTGCTTGCTCATGATTCTGCTTCCTTCTCCTTGAGTTGTTTGACGTAGTGGTCGAACCGGTCCAGTCGGGCTTCCCACAACCGACGGCGCGCGGTCAGCCAGTCCTCCACGACCTTGAACCGCTCGGGTGCGATCTCATACGTCCGCACCCGCCCGCGCTTTTTCGACCGCACCAGTCGGCTCTGTTCGAGCACCGAGAGGTGCTGCACGAACGACGGGAGCTGCATGTCGAACGGCGCCGCCAGCTCGCTGACGGTGGCGGGTCCGACCGACAGTCGCTCCAGGACTTTCCGCCGAGTCGGGTTGGACAAGGCGTGAAAGACGTCGTCAGCGGCTGCGGATTGAACCATGTCCGACACCATCCCAGTGCGCGGGTTATCCGATCTGCCCGAGGGATCCTACAACCGTGCAATACTTCTGTCAATACCTAAGTATTAGGGAATCATGGAAACGGCACCCGTCGCGCGGAGACAGGAACACCGGCGAGGAGGGTTTCCCTTTACATTCCTCCAACATGCCTGCGTACTTCAGCGTTCACCGGGTCTTTCACCTCACCGGCACAGGGCCAGTAGTCGCGGGCCATATTCTCGAGGGCGTCATTCGATCCGGGATGGTTGCGGCGATCGATGATCGGTCCGGAGCAGGGTCGGTGGCGGATCGGGGACGTGGGGTTTGCCGACAACGTGGCCCTGGCCCAGCGGTACGTGCTGCTCACGTTCCCGACCGTCCTATTGGTGGATGACCTGTGCACGCACTGCCTCCTGGAAGCGTGTTGGCGATCAACGACCCTGATCCATTGCGCAAGGTGATCGCTCGCAACATCGTCTCGCTGACGGCTGGTTACTCCGGCCCGGGCGGGGACGTCATGGCCATGCCGTTCGACGACGGCTTCTCCGACTACAACGCGGAACGGCTCCGGGCGGCCGACACCCTGCTACTCGGGCGCAAGTCGTACGTGGGCTTTCGGTCCTACTGGCCAGCGATCGCCGAGGACGTGAGCCAGCCGGCTGTAGAGCGCGAGATTTCGCGACTCAACGCCGCCATCGAGAAGGTCGTGGTCTCGAACAGCTTGAAGCCCGGCGAAGTCGAGGGGTGGGGTCCGACCCGCGTCGTGCGGCGCGCGGACGCGCACGCGGAGGTCGCCGCACTCAAAGAGAGGCCGGGTCGGGAAATCCTGATGTTCGGCAGTCACCTCCTCTGGAACGACCTGCTTGCCAACGGCCTGGTGGACGAGCTGCACTTCATGATCGGTGCCGGCGTGGTCGGCGAGGGCGTGCGGGCGTTCGAGACGCGGCCGCCGGGCTCGCTCCGCCTGCTGGATACCCGCACCTTCGACGGCTCGAGCCTGCTCCTGGCCCGGTATGCCGTCGAGCGCTGACCGCGACGCCGCGCCCCCAAGACTACTTGCCGCCCATGAGACCGCTGCGATACTCGATCAACGTCACCCTCGATGGGTGTTGCGATCACCGGGTGGGGATCGCGGACGAAGAGTTGCACCGTCATGCCGTCGCCAATCTCGAACGAGCCGATGCGCTGCTCTTTGGCCGCGTGACCTACGAGATGATGGAGGCGGCGTTTCGGCCGTCGGATCGGACGGGAGCGCTGCCCGACTGGATGGTCCCCTTCGCCCGGACGATCGACGCGGCAAAGAAGTACGTCGTGTCGAGCACGTTGACGCGGGCCGATTGGAACGCGGAGCTCGTGCGCGGGGATCTCGGGACGGCCGTTCAGCAGCTCAAGCGGGAGTCGGGGAAGGGACTGTTTACGGGAGGCGTAAAGCTCCCGCTGGCGTTGGCGGAGCTGGGTTTGATCGACGAGTACGAGTTTGTCGTGCAGCCCATCCTGGCGGGCCGAGGGCCGACGTTGTTCGCGGGGCTATCGAAGCGTGTCGACTTGAAGCTCGTGAGCCGGCTGGAGTTCGGCTCGGGGGCGGTGGCAATGCGATATGAGCCGAGAAAATAGCCAAAGGAGTGCCGAGCGCCTTCGCGGTCTATGGTCCGGATCCTCCGGCGCCCGGGAACGCAGCAACGAAGCAACCACCCGTATAGAATGGCGTTAGTGCGCCACGGATCGCCTGCCAATGAAATGGTTCTTTCTCCATCCCCGCCGTCGAGCGCCATCACGGGAGCGTCGGGCTCCGGTGCTTGAACGCCTGACCGAAGTCCCCCTGGGCTGGGCGGCCGAGCGGATTGCCACTCCGTTCTTTCGCTGGGAGCAGGCTCGGCTCATCACGCCCGAGATCCCTGTCGCGGTCCGCGATCTCGCCCCGGAGTTCGCCGGCTATCGAATCGCGCTCGTCACCGACCTGCACCACGGCCCGGCCGTCCCCGAGCAGTGGCTGTCCCGCGTGGCGGAGCGTGTGAAGGAGCTTGCGCCCGATCTTGTCGTCCTCGGCGGCGACTTCGTTAGTCACGCTCGCCACGATCTCCGACGGCTCGATGAGATCATCGCGCGATTCCACGCGCGCGATGGCGCGCTCGCCGTCCTGGGCAATCACGATCACTGGGTCGACCCCGACGCTGTCGCTGAGGCCGTCCGGCGCGGCGGGGCGCGCCTCCTCACCAATGAGCACGTCCTGATCCGCCGTGGGACGGGAGTACTGGCCATTGCGGGAGTCGATGACTTCTCCCATGGCGTGCGGTTCGACCGGACGATGCCCTGGTCGGGGTTCCGCTCCACGTGCCCCGGATCTTGCTCTCACACAACCCGGATCTCATCGAATATCTGCCGCCTGGTCTGCGTGTGGACGTGATGCTGTCGGGGCACACACACAACGGCCAGGCACACTTGCCCCTCATCGGTCCCATCACCGCCCCATCCCAGTTCGGCCGCCGTTACTTGCATGGACTGAAACGGGTGGGCCAGACGTGGTTATACGTGTCCGCGGGGATCGGCAGCGCCTGGGTGCCGCGCTGGGGTAATCCTCCCGAGCTCCCCGTGATCCTGCTGACCAGAGTGTGAGACGCCGACCGGAGCGCGCGCCTGAAGCTGGCGCCGCCCGTCGTTGGAGGTAGAATTGCGTTTGTGAACGAGCCTCCACAGCACCCAACTACTGCGCGCGACTACAGCGCGCTCATCATCCTCGCGGTGCTGGCCGGGGTGGAAGTGGCAATTCTCTACGTCGTAATTGCGTTGGATACACCTCTAACACCTCTCGTGCACCGCCTGCTGGAGAATCCTGCCGGTGTATTCACACTCGTGATGTGCGTCGTAACTATCCTGATCTTTGGCATGATCGGGTTCCTTTCCTGGGCCGAATGGTTGCACAAGAAGCGCACGGAGAACGAACGTGCCGTCTAACAAGCGCGATTGAAGCTGACAGGCGGTGAGGAGACCATCATGAGGGCAGGGGTCGAACTCGCTGCTGTTCTGCTCGTTGGCGCCGTGGTGGCCTGCACGGCGTGCGGTGGCGACAAGCCGCCGCCGCCGCCGATCGACGAGGTCGAGGCGCCACTCCCACCCTCCGTCCTCGAAACGCAGCTGCCGCCGTCGGTGCGCGAGGTGGTGCTGAAGCCGTTTACCGGCGACCTCGACTCGCTGGTGAAGCGACGGGTCGTACGGATCGGCGTGACGTTCAATCGCACGTTCTATTTCGTCGACCGGGGCGTGCAACGCGGCATCGCGTACGAGTACGGTCGGCTCATGGAGGAGCGGCTCAACAAGCACTTCCTGACCGGCACCAGCAACAGGATCCACGTGATCTTCCTGCCTCTGCCGCGCGACATGCTGCTGCCGGCGCTCATCGACGGCAAGGTGGACCTGGTTGCGGCGCAGGTCCCGGTGACACCCGAGCTGCAGCAGCACGTCGCGTTCAGCGACCCCACACGGACGAACGTCCGCCAGATCCTGGTCAGCGCTCCGGGCGAATCGACGTTCGCCTCCCTCGAGGACCTGTCAGGCAAAGAAGTGTTCGCCCGCGAATTTGGCGGCTACACTCAGAGCCTGCTCGTGCTCAACGAGCGGTTCAAGGTTCAGGGGCGGCCGCCGGTGATGATCCGGGACGCTCCGCCGGGCCTGGAGGACGACGACCTGCTCGAGATGGTGAACGCCGGCCTGATCCCGGCGGTGGTGGTCGACGACTATCTCGCCATCTTCTGGAAGAAGGTCTTTCGGTACCTCATTGTCCACGACAGCATCGCGCTGCGCACCGGCGGAACGCTCGCCGTGGCGGTCCGCAAGAACAACCCGCAGCTGCTCGCGGCGCTGAACACGTTCATGGGGAAGTATGGGTTGGGCACGGCCTTCGGCGACCGAGTCAACCGCGACTACCTCGTCAAGGCGACCTACGCGAAGGGCGCCACCTCGGCGGCGGAGCGGAAGGCCTTTCTCTCGGTCGTGGCGCTGTTTCGGAAGTACAGCGACCGGTACAACGTCGACTACCTGCTGATGGCCGCGCAGGGCTACCAGGAGTCCCGCCTCCACCAGCACGCGCGGAGCCCGGTTGGTGCGATCGGCGTCATGCAAATCATGCCGGAGACCGGCAAACTCCTGAAGGTCGGCGACATCACGGAACTGGAGCCGAACATCCACGCCGGCGTCAAGCACATGCGCTCGGTGCGGGACGCGTACTTCGAGAACGAGCCGATGGATGACTTGAACAAGGCGCTGTTCACCTTCGCGTCGTACAACGCGGGGGTGGGCCGGGTGCGCCAGTTGCGGAAGGAAGCCGAGCAGCGCGGACTCAACCCCAACGTCTGGTTCGGCAACGTGGAGGTGATCGCGTCCGAGCGCATCGGGCGCGAGACCGTGACCTACGTCGCGAACATCTTCAAGTACTACATCGCCTACCGGTTGGTCGTCGAGGAGAGCGAGCGCCGGGAGGCAGCCAGGGATTCACTTATGACGCGATGACTTGGCGGCGCGTCCCAGCGGTCGCTTCTTTCTTGCAGCTTGCAGCAGAAGGGCTCCGAAGGACCGCTCGTCAATGTCGGAAGGCGTGAACACCTTGATATGCCGCACATACGCGCCTTCGCCGTGGAGCATCTTGTCCGGGTCCTTCAACGCGGAGCCCATCACGAAGCCGAATTGAACGTGGTCGGGAGCGGAGTAGACATACGCGACGGGCTCCTTCACATTCAACCAGCATCCATTGCCCCACTTGACGCCCTCCTGGAGGTGGGGAGCCACGCGCTTTACGAGTCGTCGCAAGGATCGGATGACTTGCTGATGCCCGGATGACTGATCTGCGAGGTATGTGTCGAAACTCGCGTAGCTCTTCATCTTCATGGCTCATCTCGATGGAGAAGTGACATGGCGAAGCCGGCAAAGAACACGATTTGCCTGTGGTACGATCGCGACGCCGAGGACGCGGCGCGGTTTTATGCCAAGACCTTCCCCGATTCCTCCGTCGGCGCGGTGCACCGGGCACCGGGCAACTTTCCGTCGGGGAAGAAAGGGGACGTGTTGACCGTCGAGTTCACCGTGCTGGGCGTTCCGTGCCTCGGGCTCAACGGCGGACCTGCGTTCAAGCACAACGAAGCGTTCTCGTTCCAGGTCGCAACCGCTGACCAGGCCGAAACGGATCGCTACTGGAACGCAATCGTCGGCAACGGCGGCCAGGAGAGCGCGTGCGGCTGGTGCAAGGACAAATGGGGATTGTCCTGGCAGATTACGCCGATCGCCCTGACGAAGGCGATCACCGATCCCGATCGCGCTGCCGCCGAGCGCGCGTTCGATGCGATGATGCTGATGCAGAAGATCGAGATCGCTGCCATCGAGGCGGCGCGCCGCGGTTGAGGTTCCGTGAGATCTCTGAGCCTTTGGCGTACCGCCTCCTGGGTTGTCCCCATCGCGCTGGGACTCGGCGCCTCGGCGTGCGGTGAGATCAACGGGTTCTGCCTCGTAGCGGGAGCACCCACGGGCGTGACCCTGGTGGCGACCTTCACACCGACGCCCGCCGGGAACCGCCTCACCTGCAGCCTGGCCCTCCCGGACTCGTTGCGGCCGTAGCGCCCCTCTGCTGGCGGCGCGGTCGTTGTGAGGTAGAATTGCGTTTGTGCGCCTGAGGCACCAAGCCTTCCTCGTTGCCGCGTTGATTCTCGTCGCGTGCGCTCAGGTTTCCACCCTGATCGCTCAGCGTAGTCCCCAGACGACGGTTCGCCAGACCCAACGTCGTCCTGGTCATGATGGACGACCTGGGGTACGGCGACCTCGGTAGCTACGGGGGGACGGACGCGAGCACTCCCAACATCGATCGCCTGGCGCGCGAAGGCGTGCGCCTCACCGACTGCTACGCCAACGGCGCAGTGTGTCGCCGACCCGGGTCGCCCTGATCAGCGGCCGCTACCAGCAGCGCGTCGGGCTCGAATGCCGCTCGATCACCCTCGCGCCGGCGGATCGGGACCGCGGTCTCCCCGCAACGCGCACATCGCTGCCGGCCCTCCTCAAGACCACGGCTACGCGACCGGGCTCATCGGCAAGTGGCACCTCGGCGGCTACCCCGAGTTCGGCCCAACGCCCACGGGTTCGACGAGTTCTACGGGTTTCTGGGCGGTGCGCACGACTTCTACACCGGCGCCGTGGGCATCGACGGCAAGGCCCCCCGACCTGTGGGAGAATACGACGCCGGTCGAGCCACACCGGCTACCTCACCGACGAGATCACGCGGCGGGGCGTCAGCTTCATCACCCGCCACGCGGACAGACCCTTCTTCGCTCGAGGTGGCCTACAACGCCGTCCACTGGCCGTTCGAGCCGCCCGATCGGCCTCCCTCGGAGGCGGAGCGCACCGCGCCGCGCCGGCTGGTCCAGCTGCCCGACGATTCCGTTCCGAGCCACGCGACAGGACTACGTGCGGATGCTCGAGCGGGCCGATCGGGGCGTCGGCGAGATCGTGGCAGCGCTCGAGCGCCGCGGCCTCACCAGCAACACGCTGGTGATCTTCACGAACGACAATGGCGGCGAGTGGCTGTCCCGCAACGCGCCGTTCTTTCATCGCAAGGCGACGCTGTGGGAAGGCGGCATCCGCGTGCCCTTGATCATGCGGTGGCCCGGCCGGCTCCCGGCCGGCAGGACGTCCGCTCAGCCGGCGCTCACGTTCGATATCACCGCATCGATTCTCGCCGCAACCGCCACCCGCGTGCCGGAGGGTTACCGTGCCGATGGGATCAACCTGCTTCCCGTCCTGCGCGGAGACGCCCCGCTTCTGGAACGCCACCTGTTCTGGCGCATCGCGCAGCCCAATCGTCAACAGCGCGCCGTCAGGTCGGGGCGCTGGAAGCTGCTGGTCGACGGGGGACATCTCCTCCTGTATGATCTCAACGATGACCCCGGCGAACGCAGCGATCTCGCCGCCCGGCATCCGGAGGTCGTTGTGACGCTGAAGCAACTCGTGGCCGATTGGGAAAAGGATGTCGACCGGCAGTCTAACACGCACTAGAATTCCAGTCCCGGAGCCAACACCCCTATGAAACCCATCCTGCCGTTCATGCTGCTTGTAACCCTCGCCGCAGTACCCGCTCCGCCCCCGCCGGCCGGCGATGTCGTGGGCGACTGGATCGATCGCGCGGTGGCGGTGGGATATCGAGCCGGCGTTCCACCCACGCTGAACGGACGCTGCGTCGCGCTCGTGGCGCTGGCCATGTTCGACGCCCTCAACGCGATCGAGCCGCGCTATACCCCCTATCGCCAGCAGCCGCGGTCCACCCCCGGAGCGGCCGGCGATGCGGCGGCCGCCGCGGCCGCGCATTCCATCCTGCTGCGCGCCTATCCGGCACAGGCAGCGGCTCACCGGTCCCGGTCCCGCCTCGCCCCCGCCGAGCGGCGATGTCGTGGGCGACTGGATCGATCGAGCGGTGGCCGTGGGATATCGCGCCCGCGTTCCCCCCACCTTGAACGGACGCTGCGTCGCGCTCGTGGCGCTGGCCATGTTCGATGCCCTCAACGCGATCGAGCCGCGCTACACCCCCTATCGCCAGCAGCCGCGGGCCACACCCGGAGCGGCCGGCGACGCGGCGGCTGCTGCGGCCGCGCATTCCATCCTGGTGCGCGCCTATCCGGCACACACGGCGGCGCTCGACTCGGCGTTCCAGTCCGCCATCGCCGCCGTTCCCGAAGGACCGCGCGCGAACGCCGTGCGCCTGGGCGAAGACGTCGCGACCCGGTTGTGGAATGAGCGAGCCGGCGACGGCGCGGAATCGCCCAACGTGTGGCGCCCGACCACCACGGCGGGCACGTACGTGCCCACGGTGTTGCCGATCGGCTCCGCGTGGGGCGCGGTGAAACCATTCGCGCTGCGAGCGGGGAACCAGTTCCGTCCCGGCCCGCCCCCCGCCTTGACGAGCAAAGAGTGGGCGGCCGACTACGACGAAGTGAAGCGCCTGGGCGCCAAGACCGGCTCCACCCGGACGCCCGAGCAGACCGAGATCGCGCGCTTCTGGGAGTACGTCGGGCCCGGCACCTACCTGCCGGTCGCCCGGCAGGTCGTGGAGGCAAAGCAGCTGGCCCCATTGGAGCGGGCCCGTGTCTACGCCCTGGTCTGCATGGCCGCCGCGGACGCCCTGATCGCCGTGTTCGACGCCAAGTACACCTACAACTTCTGGCGACCGGTGACCGCGATCAGGAACGGCGACGTGGACGGCAACGAGGCGACCGCGCGCGATCCCGGCTGGGAGCCCCTCATTCCCACGCCGCTCCATCCCGAATACCCGTGCGCGCACTGCATCTCACAGACGGCCGTGGCGACGGTCCTGGAGAAACTCTTCGGCGACACCGTGCCCGAGTTCGCGTTGACCAGCCCAACGGCCCCGGGCGTCACGCGCCGGTACCGGCGGCTGTCGGACTACGCGACCGAAGTGCTCAACGCCCGGATCTACGACGGCGTGCACTATCGCACTTCCGGCAACGTCGGCGCGGCGATGGGCCGGCAGATCGGCGCGTACGTGGTTGCCAACGTGCTCACCCCCGTCCGGTGAGTCCCGGCATCACCGACCCAGTCTGGCGCCGCGGCGAGCGACTCGCAACATTGGACGCGCGCCGCAGTCACAGGCAACCCCATCGGAGGTCGGCATGCCATACCTGTTCCTGGCTGGTCGGATCCTATTTGGTGGAGTCTTGCTGTTCTCAGGGCTGGAACATTTTCGCCACGCTCCGGTCTTGACGGTCCATGCAGGGTCCAAGGGCGTTCCCGCGCCCCATACCATGGTCCTCGCGTCCGGTCTCCTCATCATCGTTGGCGGTCTGAGCATTCTCCTGGGATGCCGTCCCACATGGGGCGTCCTGTGCGTGACGCTGTTCCTCGTGCCGACGTCGTTGGTCATCCATAATTTTTGGGCCGACACGAATCTCGCCGTCAAGGAGGCGAATTTCACGGACTTCAAGAAGAACGTCGGCTTGCTCGGCGCGGCCTGGATGTCCCTGGCTATCCCACAGCCGTGGCCTTTCAGTCTCAATTGGTGAGTATGACGGGGTGACGTGGCACCCCAACACGCGCGAGATCCTCAGTCCCGGAGTTCAACCCGATGGCCACGCAACGACGATTGATCGACGTCAGCCACACCGTCGAACACGGCATGACGACCTACAAAGGATTCCCGGCGCCGATCATCTGCGATTGGCTGAGCCGGGAAGTATCGCGCACGAAATACGCTCCCGGCACGGAGTTTCAAATCGGCAAGATCGAGATGATCGCCAACACCGGGACGTACGTGGACAGTCCGTTTCACCGCTATGAAAACGGCAAGGATCTCTCGGAGCTGCCGCTCGAGTCGCTCGCCAACCTCGAGTGCCTCGTGGTGCGCGTTGATCCCGCGGCCGGCCCGGCGATCGATCGGGTACCCCTCACGGCCGCCCAGGTCGGCGGTCGCGCCGTGTTGTTTCACACCGGGTGGGACCGGCATTGGCGCAGCGACGCCTATTTCGAAGGTCATCCCTATCTGACCGAGCGCGCGGCGGATTGGCTCGTGAAGGCAGGTGCGGCGCTCGTGGGGATCGACTCGCTGAATATCGACAGCGTCGCCACCGGGGAACGTCCGGTGCACACAGTCCTGTTGGGCAGCGAGATCCCGATCGTCGAACACATGCGCGGGTTGGCTGCGCTTCCGAATGAAGGCAGCCGGTTCTTCGCCGTGCCCGTAAAGGTCAAGGCCTTCGGGACATTTCCGGTGCGAGCGTTCGCGCTGGCCTGACGGCGCCGTTCACGCGGAGAGGAGCGACAGGAATGCCAAAAGCAAAAGACATGAAGGCAAGACAGCGTGACGAACTACTCGAAACGTTGCAGGCCCGTTTTGACACCAACATGAACCGCCATGAAGGTCTTGAGTGGGCGAAGGTACAGGCAAGGCTGGAGGCGAGTCCTGACAAGCTCTGGTCGCTCAATGAAATGGAACGGAGCGGCGGTGAGCCGGACGTTGTGGGCCATGACAAGAAGACGGGCGAATACGTCTTCTATGATTGTTCGGCGCAAAGTCCCAAGGACCGCAGAAGTGTGTGCTACGACCGGAAGGCGCTCGAGGCACGGAAAGAAAACAAACCGAAGAACAGCGCTCTCGACATGGCCGCGAGCATGGGTATTGAGCTGCTAACGGAAGAGCAATATCGCGAGCTGCAGAAGCATGGAAAATTCGACACCACGACATCGAGCTGGATCGTAACGCCTGCGGATATCAGAAAACTCGGTGGCGCCCTCTTTTGCGACTACCGCTATGACACCGTCTTCGTGTATCACAACGGTGCCGACTCCTACTATGCCGCCCGGGGGTTCCGTGGCTCGCTGAGGGTCTAGCCCCATCCCCCTCCCTCTACTCATCGCTTTCGCCGGCAGCTTTTTCCTGGTGGCCCTGTCCCCGGGCCTGTGCATGACCCTGTCGATGTCGCTGGGCATCAGCATCGGCCCACGCCGCGCCCTGTGGATGATGGCCGGCGAGCTCGCCGGCATCGCCTTGGTCGGGGCGTCCGCGGTGCTCGGCGTGGCTGCCCTCCTCCTCGCAGCGCCGACGGTCTTTGCGGTCTTCAAATGGATTGGCGCGGCGTACCTGCTCTATATGGGGTGGCAGACCTGGCGCGCCGAGCCGATGCTGCCCGAGCAGGTGGCCGGCGACAACCGGCGCACCCGCTCCTCGCTGATCGCGCAGGGTTTCATCACCGCGGTGTCGAATCCCAAGGCCTGGGCGTTCAATGTCGCGCTGCTGCCGCCGTTCATCGACCAGAGTCGGCCGTTGGCGCCGCAGCTGCTCACCATGCTTGCCGTGATGGTGATCATCGAATTCACCTGCCTGCAGGTTTACGCCCACGGCGGAAGAATGTGAATACACTCCAAAATCACAACCGTTGTCGCGTCAAACGCATAATACTTGAATCCTTACACCGCAAGCAATGCAAGCCAGTTTGCCCTGGGCGTCGCTTGTTGCCCCGCGGATTGCCGGTTGTCGGCCGTCCGTTTATGGGACGCCAAATCCGGAAAGGAACTCGCGACAGTCGGAATCCCGGACACAACGATCACGAGCATGTCATTCTCTCCGGACGGAGCGTGGATCGTGACGGGCACGCAGATGGGAACGGTTTTGGTGTGGGATGTCAGACAGGCTCTGAAGTCGGCGCCCGCTGAGTGCAACGCCCGCGAATTGACCCAGGAATGATCGCGCCGTCAAGAAACGAAACAGGACGGATGACTTCATCCGTCCTGCAGTGAAAGAATCCTGCGATCGTTGTCTACAAGCTCGCGGCCGGCTGAGGTTGGTGGCCGGGCGCGGTTGAGGAGCTCGCGTGGGTTGAGGTGCTCGCGTCGATCGTGTTGGTTGCATGGGCCGCGCCTTGGGTGACGAGGGGCGGACATTCCTGGCGTGGGGGGTCCCGTGCGTTTCCGGCATGGGTTGCGGAGGGGCAACCGGTTCGGGCTTCGCGTCGGTCGGGCCCATCTGAGGAGGTGGTGTGGCCTTACGCGGTTCAAGTGGTTTGTCCGAGGGATCGTAGTATTCACCGAATTCCGTGTCGCTCCACACTCCGGACTCTCCGGCACCACAGCCTCCGCCACCACAGGATGTGCAACCGGGTCCATGATCGCAGCACGCGTCGTCACCGCAGCGCCAACCCCACAAACCCGGCGCGCCACAACTCAGATTGCTGCCACCACCGTGGTGGGCAGCAGCGCGGTCCGACCCAGTTGCCGCAGCCATCGCACGGATCACAGGCGTCCGGTGGAGTGCTGAGCCACTCGCCCCAGTAGATGTCGCCGCAGCCGGACCCGCAGGTCAAGTTATGTCGAGCGGTTTGGCAGGGCGTATGGGCGCTGCAGTTGCCATTACCGCCGCAATCATGACACGATCCGAGTACCGGATCCCAACCGCCGTCAGCACAGCCCATCGGCCGATAGACGCGATCGACACAGCAACAACCGTGCAGCGGCCGCCGCCAGCAATGACGCTGCAAACAACAAGCAAAGATGTTTCGACATAACCTAAGTTTCACTCCCTGGGCGCGATTCTCAGGACACTTGGCGTACGGAGCATCCGCCACAGTCGCGCATGGCTGCGGCTGGCGGTCAAACGTTGGTGTATATCGTCCGGAAAGTCGTCGAAATCGAGAAAATCATCGCAACCGGCAAGGTTTCACAGAGGCGCCCAGCTACCAAGGTTTAAGCGAGACCTGTCCGCGTTGAACCGCCAGCCGCAGGCGAGCGCGTTTGGGTGGCTGGCGGTTAAACGATGCGCTTGTTGGACGATCGGGAACGTGCGCGGTATATATTCACCCACCTTGTTCGCTTGCAATGGACTGACAATATGACCGCTCCGCTCCCAATTACCGCGTTACATCACGTTGCTCGGGTCACGCGCCGTCCCGCCGAGAGCATCGCGTTTTATCGCGACCTGCTTGGCTTCCGGGAACTGCAACGCCCGGCATTCAACTTCCGCGGTGCCTGGTTGTTCAACTACGGTGTCCAGATCCATATCATCGAGAACGTCTCGTCGGCGCCTGATCCCGAACGAGCCATCGACAGCCGTGGCAATCATTTGGCCTTTCATGTGACGGATGTCGAGGCCTCGAAAAACCAACTTCGCTCGGCCGGGATCGAATTCATCGAACAAGTGAACGCCGGTGGAATTCACCAGGTCTTCTTTCGCGACCCGGACGGCCACTTTATCGAACTCGCCAGCTACGGCCCGACGCCACCCGCGATCGCATCCGCGTGACTTGGAGAACGGTGAGCAGGTCGTTTAATTGCGGAGCTGCTCCTGAATGCGCAGCAGTTGGTTGTATTTGGCCAGCCGTTCGCTGCGGACGATTGAGCCGATTTTGATTTGTTCGGCGGCGACGCCGACGGCCAAATCGGCAAGGGTCGAATCTTCCGTTTCGCCGCTCCGAGCCGAGACCACGAGTGAGTAACCTGCCGCGCGAGCCGTGTGGATTGTGTGCAGGGTTTCGGTCAGCGTGCCGATCTGATTCACTTTGATCAAGACGCTGTTGCCAACACCCAGCTCGATTCCGCGCTTCACCCGAATGGCGTTGGTGGTGAACAGGTCGTCCCCGACGAGTTGTACTTTGTGCCCGAGTCGGTCGGTGAGCAACCGCCAACCGGACCAATCGTTTTCGGCCAAGCCATCTTCGATACTGGCAATTGGAAACTCGTCGACCCATTCGGCCAGCAGTTCCACCATCTGGGCGGAATCAAGCTGCCGTCCAGCATCGCTCGCCAGTCGATAGATACCGTTGTCGAAGAAGTGCGAGGCGGCGACATCCAGCGCGATCGTCATGTCCTTGCCGGGACTCAGATTCGCCGCCTCGATCGCCCGCACAACAAAGCGGATCGCTTCGCCATTGCTGGCGAGCCGCGGACCATAACCCCCTTCATCGCCGACCAGGCGTCCCTCATGGCCGGCGCGTTGTAACAACACTCCCAGCCGCCGATAAACACGGACGATCCACTCCAGACCGGTTGCGTAATCCGGGGCTCCGACCGGCAGCACCAAGACATCCTGAATGTCGAGATTGCCGCCGGCGTGCAGGCCACCGGAAATCATATTGGTCATCGGCGTCGGCATGCGCGGGGCGGTTGCGACTCGCGTCGAGGCGGCGAAGGACCGGGCCGAATCGACGTAGAGTTGATGGATGTGCCGAAACAGAGGTTTCCGTTGAGTCGCCGCGCCGGCGTGGGCCGTCGCGAGGGACACGGCCAACAACGAATTCCCGCCGAGCGTCGTCTTTTGCGGAGAGGGATCGAGCGCCAGCAGCCGAGCATCGACGGCAGCCTGGTCCGTTGCATCCAGGCCGATGATGGCCGGCGCCAGAGTCTTGCCAATGATCGCGACCGACTTGTGGACTCCGTCACCGTCGTATCGCGCCGCATCTTCGTCGTGCAGCTCCAAAGCTTCCGCGGATCCGGTGCTGGCTCCCGATGGGACACTGGCCCGTCCCCAAGTGCCATCCGCATTGTGAATCTCGACTTCGACCGTCGGCTTGCCGCGACTGTCGAGAATTTCGCGAGCGTGAACGGAACGGATAGTCGACACGAGAAGACTCCTTCATTCGTTGTGGAACGGGCGCGATCCCATACAATGGCTGCCAGCAACCGAACGCCGATCTCAGTGATAACGGCTTTGATTATAGTGCGTCGTGGTCCCCGCAAACTGGCTTGGCACAAGTGCAGTTGGTGACCAAACCGCAGTTGTCTGATTTGCAGGGAAACTGCGAACCGTTGCAAAGGCGTTAACCATGGACTTTCACAAGCGTCCGTCAAACGCCCTCTCTAAGCCTCGCGATCGGCACCTGCCGAGGTTTAGAATCTCGACTTTCCTGTTGATCCAGGGGTATTGGCCGTTGTTCTCGCGCTGGCAGCAAATGAAATCTTGGTGGCACGGACGTCAGCAAGCGGGGCGAGCGGAAATCGAGACGATTGGGCGGTTCGGTGATTTGCGCCACAGTTCCCGCGACAGGAATCCTGACCAAATACCTTCACGCCATCTTTGATTCATCCTATTTCGCAGTCGTCAGAGTAGTTGAATTGAAGGCCGGTGATGACGGAGGTGTGGAAGTACTGAGCGCGTTTCCTGATTTGGGTGAGGTGCGCAGTAAAGAATGGCGGGATCACCGATCGCGGGATCGCTCAGATTGGGAAGCAACTCGGAATCCGACTCTTTGTCATTACCCAACTGCCAAATAAGCGACGTCGGCCTGCATGGAGCTGCAACAACTCACGAATCTCGAATGCCTGGATCTGTTCGGGCGCCCCGCTGCGCGGACACGGCTTCGCGACATTGGCCGCGGCGAAATCGTTGACGAATCTCAAGCTCTCATCTTCGGGAGTCACGGATGATGGACTTGCGGCGCTGGAGCACTACGAATCGATTGTGTCGCTGGACCTTTCAAATACTCAAATCACCGACAAGGGCGTGACTCACCTCAGGCCACTCGCGCGCTCTAGCGGATCTGAACCTCTCTGGTACAGGAGTTACCGATATTGGTTTGGAAATTCTCGCTCAACTCCGACGCCTGCGAGGTCTGGACCTTTCCGCGACCCGAATCACGGACGCCGGCTTAGCCAAATTACAGCAACACCCGGCGCTGGTTCAACTCAACATCTCGCAAACGCGTGTCAGCGGCGACGGTCTCATGCGATTGATCCCTTCGCCAAAACTCCGGCGCCTCTTAGTGACGCGTGCCATGGTCAGCGACGAAGCGATCATGTCATTCCAAAAACTTGCGGAAGAATGCGAGGTCGGATTTGTGGATCTCAATATGGTCGTCAATATGCAACCGACCTTCGCTTCGTGAGCTTCGTGACATCCTGCCTTGCGTGGTTCATAACCTTCTGGCCTATGTCCGGACTGCTCGTACGGCACGGCGAGTAACGTTGACATATCGGGCGACCACTGCGGGCCAAGTCGCCGGCAACTGAAACAACAGGTCGCGTGCGAATCCGCGCACGGTCACTTGTGCGGCGGAATCCAGGTAGTCGACTCGGCTCTTGCCGTCCACCCGAGCCAACAAGCAGCCCGCCAGGTTCTCGATCCCGCGTGCCACCAGCGCGGCGTACTCCTTCGCACCGCAGGTCGGCAGCAGGCTCTGCTTGTATTGGTTCCAAAAGGCAAACGTCAGCTGAAGGAAACCCCACCATCCGTCCCGGGCGCGAATGGCCTTCAAGACTAGATGCGTCAGAAAGAAGCCCAAGATCGAACGCGGGGTCGCCAAAGTGCCCGACCTCGAAGTCGACCAGCGTCAGCCCGCCCCGATGCACCAAGATGTTCTTCGGGCTGAAGTCGCCATGGACGAGGCAGCGTGGATGCTCCGCCAAGGACGCCACCAGACGCTGCAGCGCGGGTGCAACATCGGCGTGCGATCGGGCAACATGGCGATAATAAGGATCGAGCCGCAGGGCGTCAAAGAAGCTCGTATCTCCCAGACGCTGCGCCACGTCCGGCTGTTGCCAGGTTGCCGCATGGATCGTCCCCAAAAGCCGACCACAGGCCGCGGCAGTTGCCAGGCAGATTTCACCCCGCAGTAATTGCGCCTTCCAAACTTCATGGTCCGGCACGGCGCTCATGGCGAACAAGTAATTGTCGCGGTCGCAGAACAACACTCGGGGTACGGCAATGGTCGGCTCGCCAGGTGGGAGCCCGACCGCCGATGTTTCGGCGAGCGCTCGATGGCATACTTCGAGTACGTCCACTTCGCGCCAAATCCGCTCGATGCTGCAGTACCAGGGTTCGGGGACTCGCAGTTGTTCGCGGACTTGCTTCACTACGAACCGGGGTTCGCCGGTGGTGCGTGAAACGAGGAGAACGACATTGGACACGCCCCCGGCCAATTCACGGACCCGCACCGTCTCGTCCGGCGCGATGCGTCCGGTGTGGCGGAGGTAGTCCTCAGCATTGCTGGCGTCAATCAGCAGCATGCGGGGAGTATCGACGCGGTCAGCGCGGCTTTCAAGGGAGTGGCTACTTCTCTTGCGCTTGGTCGACTTGGCCATGGTGGTCGCCCAAACTTCCGCAACCTGTCGCCGGTGTGCCTTTGAACACCGCCACGAACGCTTTGTCAAACGTCTCGCCGCCACGCACCGCCGTCAGGAGGGCCTGGTAGAGACCGGCGTTCTTCATCAAGAACCGCACGAAGCTGTAAGACACGACGTCCGACTGCTCCGGCGGCAGCTTGCCGGTCAGAAAATCATCGGCCTTGGTCATGGAACCAAGGGCACCCGAGAGGTCATTCTCCCAGTCGAACACACGTGAGTCCTTCGGTGCAATCCGCGAAGCCACGACGCGCGCCGAGCCCTCCGCAAACCAACGTGGGCAGCCCTTTCCCAGGCTGGCGACGTAGGTCCCAGCAATTTGTTGCGCGACCAGGGCGTCGAATGAATAATCATCGGCCTTGGGTGGGATCAACGCTCCGTAAGCATCGACGGTCGTGAATCGCCAGTGTCCTTTCCACTCCGCAGGCAGCGACCGCTTCTCCACCATTTGGCCGAATTCGCCATAGTCGTAGCGCTGGTTGAAGACGAAGATCGACATCCGGCCTTTGACCATGGGCTGTCCCGCGGGCATGTTGAAGATCGTCGCGATCCGCGGCTGCACCGCTTCGATCTTCTTCCCGAGATCCTTCAACGTATCCTCACCGACGTTTCCCATGATTAGGAAATTCTCGGTCTCGACTTTCGTGAAGGGAATATTGGGCATTCCCAACCGCCAGTTCTGTTCGGCGAGCCGTGCGCGCTCGACGGTCAATTCCGCATGGGTCGATGACTGGGCTTTCGCCAAAGCGGCGACTTGCCCGACGTTGAGATTGGGGTCGCCGCCATCGTACTTCGCCCCTTCGGCGATCCATTTTTCAAATTTGGCGATGACGGCGTCGGACAGCGGTGCGCGACCCATCGGCATGCGATTGCCGCCCCCGTCCCCCTTGATCCGTTTGACGAGCACACTCTCGGCGGGCTTACCCGGTTGAACCGGCGGACCACTGTCACCGCCCTTCAACATCGCGGTGAAGTTCGTCATGTTGAAGTTGCCGCGCACTCGCCGCGCATCGACGTGGCAGCCATTGCAGTTCGCGGCGAGCACGGGCGCGATGTCCTTGGCGAAGCTGACCGTCTCTGTGCCGGAAGCCGCTACAATCGCGACGGCTTGTGGCTCAGCCGGGGTCGCCCCCGGTGCGAGACTCCGCAAGCTGGTCTGCGTGGTCTGCGGATTCGTCCCGTCAAACTTGGCCCCCTGCTTGATCCATTGTCGGAGCAACTGCTGTTCTTCCGCGCTGAGCTTGTTGCCATTGGGAGGCATTTCGCCGCTGGAGACTTTGTCGATCAGTACGCTACCCGCATCATCCCCCGGAAAGATCACGACGCCGGCGGCAGACCCTTTCTTCAGCTGATCAAAGGTGGCCATGCTGAACTGGCCGCGGGCATTGTCGACGTGACACCGGCCGCATTTCGTAACCAATAACGGCGCAACTTGTTTTACAAAACTCACACTCCCCGCAGTGGGAGTCGAGGACGCCGGAGTCGACGAGCCGGCTTCCGGTTTCTTCAGGGGCGGAAACTCGAATCCCTCCAGTTCCAACTTGACGTGCGTCGGCGAGGTAGTATCTATAATGGTGATTGTCTGCGTGTACACTGCACTAACATTACCGCATGCATCAGTTACTGTCCATGTGTTTGTGTAACTCCCTGCCTCCGGACATAATGCTCCTGCTACATAAGCTCCCGTTACCTTTACGATGTTCGTAACATCTGTGTCACAGTTATCCGTCGCCACAGGGAACATCGCCTGTGCTGCCGTTAGTCCTGCTCCGTCACTGCACTCAAGAGTAACATCCAAGTGCAGTCGGTGACATGTGGTCCACGTCGGTGATGTGGTATCAATAATGGTGATTGTCTGCGTGTAGATCAAACTTGTATTACCACTGTCATCAGAAACGATCCATGTGTTTGTATATGACCCCGATTCAGGACAAGTAACTCCCGCAACAAATACACCGGTAGTCTTTATTATGTTTGTTACATCCGTGTCACAGTTATCCGTTGCTACAGGGAACATCAACTGTGCCGCTGGCCAGTCCTGCTACGTCACTACACTCAAGCGTTACATCAAGTGCTCCTGCTGCTGTGGTCCACGTCGGTGGGGTAGTATCTACAATAGTGATTGTCTGCGTGTAGACTGCACTAACATTGCCGCATGCGTCAGTTACCGTCCATGTATTTACTAAACCAACCGAAGTTTTAATAATATTTGTTACATCCGGTCACAGTTATCAGTCGCCACAGGGAACATTGCCTGTGCTGCCGCTAGTCCTGCCACATCACTGCACTCAAGGGTTACATCAAGTGCTTCCGCTACTGTCGTCCACGTCGGTGAAGTAGTATCTATAATTGTTATTGTCTGCGTGTATACTGCACTCACATTACCACATGCATCAGTTACTGTCCATGTGTGTGTAACTCCCTGCCTCGGGGCATAATGCTCCTGGTATGTATAGCTCCCGATACCTTTACGATGTTCGTAACATCTGTGTCACAGTTATCCGTCGCTACAGGGAACATTGCCTGTGCTGCCGTCAGTCCTGCTCACGTCACTGCACTCGAGAGTAACATCAAGTGCATTTACTGCTGTAGTCCAGGTCGGTGAAGTGGTATCTATGATTGTTATTGTCTGCGTGTATACTGCACTCACATTACCACAGGCATCAGTTACTGTCCATGTGTTTGTGTAACTGCCTGCCTCGGGACATAATGCTCCTGCTACGTAAGCTCCCGATACCTTTACGATGTTCGTCACATCCGTGTCACAGTTATCCGTCGCTGCAGGGAACATCAACTGTGCTGCTGTAAGGCCTCCTGCGTCACTGCACTCGAGAGTAACATCAAGTGCATTGGCTGCTGTGGTCCACGTCGGTGAGGTAGTATCTATAATGGTGATTGTCTGTGTGTAGACTGCACTTACGTTGCCACAAGCGTCTGTTACCGTCCAGGTGTTTGTGTAACTACCGGCCTCGGGACAGGTCGCACCCGGTATGTAAGCTCCCGTTACTTTGACTATGTTCGTGACATCCGTATCACAGTTATCAGTCGCCACTGGGAACATTGCCTGTGCTGCTGCCAGTCCTGCAACGTCACTGCACTCAAGGGTAACATCAAGTGCATTGGCTGCTGTGGTCCAGGTCGGCGAGGTAGTATCTATAATGGTGATTGTCTGCGTGTACACTGCACTAACGTTGTCACAAGCGTCTGTTACCGTCCAGGTGTTCGTGTAACTCCCTGCCTCGGGGCAGGTCGCACCCGGTATGTATGCTCCAGATACCTTAACTATGTTCGTTACATCCGTATCACAGTTATCCGTTGCCACTGGGAGCATCCCCTGTGCTGCCGTCAGTCCTGCTCCGTCACTGCACTCAAGGGTAACATCAAGTGCATTGGCTGCTGTGGTCCACGTCAGGTGAGGTAGTATCTATAATGGTGATTGTCTGCGTGTATACTGCACTAACATTGCCACAAGCATCAGTTACCGTCCAGGTGTTCGTGTAACTCCCTACCCCTCGGGACAGGTAGCACCCGGTATGTAAGCTCCCGTTACTTTGACTATGTTCGTGACATCCGTATCACAGTTATCCGTTGCCACCGGGAACATCCCCTGCGCTGCTGTCAGTCCTGCTCCGTCACTGCACTCAAGAGTTACATCAAGTGCATTGGCTGCTGTGGTCCACGTCGGTGAGGTAGTATCTATAATGGTGATTGTCTGCGTGTATACCGCACTAACATTACCGCATGCATCTGTTACCGTCCAGGTGTTCGTGTAACTACCGGCCTCGGGACAGGTAGCACCCGGTATGTAAGCTCCCGTTACCTTCACTATGTTCGTTACATCCGGGTCACAGTTATCCGTTGCCACAGGGAACATCCCCTGCGCTGCTGTCAGTCCTGCTCCGTCACTGCACTCCAGAGTTACATCAAGTGCATTGGCTGCTGTGGTCCACGTCGGTGAGGTGGTATCTATAATGGTGATTGTCTGCGTGTATACTGCACTAACATTACCGCATGCATCTGTTACTGTCCAGGCGTTCGTGTAACTCCCTGCCTCGGGACAGGTAGCACCCGGTATGTAAGCTCCCGTTACTTTGACTATGTTCGTGACATCCGTATCACAGTTATCCGTTGCCACCGGGAACATCCCCTGCGCTGCTGTCAGTCCTGCTCCGTCACTGCACTCAAGAGTAACATCAAGTGCATTGGCTGCTGTGGTCCACGTCGGTGAGGTAGTATCTATAATGGTTATCGTCTGTGTGTAGACCGCCAGTACTGCATTACCACAGTCATCCGATACAGTCCATGTGTTTGTGTATGTACCTGCCTGTAGGACACGTACCGGCTGCAAACAAATCCTGCCGTCTTTACCGGTGTTAACGTTACATCGCAGTCTACTGTTGCTACTGGTGCAAGGGCCTGTGCTGCCGTAAGACCTGCTCCGTCACTGCACGATACCGTACGGTCAAGGTTACCGGCAACCGTCGTCCACGTCGGCCTCGTATTGTCCGTGACTGTTATTGTCTGTGTGTAGACCGCCAGCATCGATCGGCGTGACATCCGCCGCCGCCGACAACGGCACGACCGCGCCCGACGGCGAGACGAGCGGGTCCTCGCGAATCCAGTCGGGGTTGAACCGGTACGCGTCGGGATAGCGGATCCGCAGATCGACCAGCCGGTCCGACCTGCGCACCTCGGTCGCGACATTACCGAGCAGGCCGTTCGCCAGCTGCGTCGACACATCCTGCGCCGTGAACCCGGCCTTCGCGGCGCGCGTCGGATCGACGCGGACTTCGAGCTCCGGGTTACCGCGGAGCGGCTGGACGACGTCCACGAGGCCCTCGATCTTCTTCAGCTTGTCGCTCACGCGGGTGGCGAGCGCCTCGAGCGTGCCGGTGTCGTCGCCGTACAGTTTCACCTCGACCGGCTCCGGCGCGCCTTCGAGATCGCCGAGCATGTCCTGCAGGATCTGCACGAACTCGATCGTCATCCCCGACATCTCTTTCGCGAACTGCTCGCGCTCTTCGGCGATCAGATCCGCGGAGCTCTTCTCCCGCTGGCGCCGAGGTTTGAGCCGCACGAGGATGTCGCCGCGGTTCTGCTCCGTTGCGAACATGCCCATCTCGGTGCCCGTCCGCCGCGTGAAGCTGGCGATCTGGGCGTCTTCGCGAGCACGTTCTCGATCCGCTTGACCATGCGGTCGCTCTCGGGCAACGAGGTGCCGGGCGGCGTCCAGTAGTCGATGACGTACCCGCCCTCGTCCATCTCGGGAAGGAATCCGGTCTCCAGCCTGAAGTACAGCAACCCTCCCGCCACGGCAACCGCGAGCGTCACGGCGACGACCAGAGCAGGCCAGTCGAGCGCCGCCCGCAGCACAGCTTCGTACCGCCGGCCGAGCCAACCGGTCTCCCGCCGCTCCCCGGCATGTGGCCTCAGCAGGCGGAGCGCCGGAATCGGGATGAACAGCAGCGCGTACACGAGCGACAGCAGCACCGCCGCCGACAGCGTCTGCGAGAGCGCCGCGAAGAACTGACCGACCATGCCCTGCAGTAGCCCCAGCGGGATGAACACGACCACGGTCGTCAGCGTCGATCCCACGACGGCCGCCACGAGCTCGTTCGTCCCGCGCTCGACGGCGGCATCCGGCGGCTCGCCCGCTGCCAGGTGCCTGTGGATGTTCTCAACCACGACGATGGCATCGTCCACGACGAGCCCGATGGCGACCGCGAGGCCCCCCATCGACATCAGATTGATCGTCCCGCCCGTGAGACGCAGGGCGAAGAACGTCCCGACGATTGTCAGCGGCAGCATCGTCGCCGCGACGAACGTCGCGCGCCAGTCGCGGAGGAACGCGAGCAGCACGAAAATCGCCAGCAACCCGCCGATGACGATGGCCTCGCCGACGCTCCGGACCGCCTCGGCTACGAACGCGGCCAGGTCGTACACCTTCGTGATGCGCAGCGCAGGCGGCAGCGAGGCGGCGTTGTCGCGCAGCGCCTGCTCCACGCCCTGGGCAATCGACAGGATGTTGCCCTGAATCTGCCGCGCGACGCTGACGACGGCCGCCGGCTGTCCGTTGCCGGTGATGAGCGACGTGCGGTCCACCATCCCCTCGCGGACGTCGGCGATGTCGCCCAGGTAGATGGGAGACTGCTGGCGGAATGCGGAATTGAAGAAGGCCACGAACGGACAGTTCCACTTCAACTTGAAGGCAGGGAACGGCGAAGTGATTCTTTCGAGCGGCATGTACAAGGTCAAGGCGGACGCCGAGAACGGCATCGCGTCGGTGCAGAAGAACGCCGCCGACGAAGCCCGCTTCGAACGCAAGACCTCGGCCAAGGGAGAACCGTACTTCGTTCTCAGCGCGGCCAACGGGGAGGTGATCGGCAGGAGCGAGATGTATGCTTCCGCCGCCTCGATGGAAGGCGGCATCGCTTCGGTGAAGAAGAATGCGGCCGACGCCAAGGTCGTGGATCTGAGCGAACAGGTCTGACCGCTCCGCCCCGACGCACGGACTGCCCCTTCGCTGCGGGCCGTTTTCTTTTTCGCCGGCGGCGCCCGTGGCGTCGGCTCTGCGCGGCGCAACTTGGCTTACCATTCGCCATGGACCCGAAAAACTGGAGCACGCCATGCGATGCCTGTCCGTTGCCTTAGTCGCCCTATCCCTGCTGTTTGCCACGACCCCGGGCAGAGCCGCCGACACCGGCCGCGGCAAGGCACTGTACGAATCCCGTTGCGACAAGTGCCACGACCTCAGCGTGCATAGCCGCGATCCACGCAGCGCCCGCACCTTCGACCACATTCGCGCCTTCGTCGCGCGCTGGAACAGGGAACTCTGCGCCGCTTGGACCGACGAGGAAATCAACGAGGTCGCGCGCTACCTCAACGACAAGTACTACCACTTCCCCTGCCCGCAGTCGGTGTGCAAGGCGCAGCAAGCCAGAGTCCGCTGAGAGTCGCATTCGCGGGGCCGGGCGAGCCTCCCGGCGCATTACGCCTGCGTATCCGTCGATAGAGGAATCTTCGCCCGCGGTGTATCCGCCGATGATCTAATTGCCTCCCGCAATGCCGCGCGGCGCGCGGCGACGAACCGGAGCAGCAGATGACCGAGCAAGCGAGCGAAACCCGCGAGATCCGCATCAATCCCATCGTGCCGAGCGAATCGGTGCTGGTGGCCACGGCGCGCAGCATGCGCCCGAAGAAGGCCGAGGCGCCGGCGCCGCGCGACACGCGCGCGCATGTCGACACCTGCCCGTTCTGCGTGGGCAACGAGCACAAGACGCCGCCGGCGATCGCGCACCTACCCGGAGGGCGAGCCCTGGCAACTGCGCATCGTCGAGAATCTCTACCCGGTGCTGGGCGACGACCGCGAGAACCCGAACTTGACCTTCGGTCTGCAGCAGACCATCGACGGCTACGGCCGGCACGAGGTGATCATCGACCACCACCAGCACGGCATCGCGGTGCACGAGATGAGCGAGGAACATCTGCACTGCTCCTGTCGCACCTACCGCAGCGCGCATGGAGCAGCTCTACCAATCCAACCCGCGTCTGCGCTACGTACTGGTGTTCAAGAACTTCGGCCCGGCCGCCGGCGCGCGCATCGCCCACACCCACAGCCAGTTCATCGCCATGCCGGTGGTGCCGGAGAACGTCGCAGGACGAGGTCGAGAACAGCCGGCTCTATTACGAGAAGCACCATCACTGCATCTTCTGCACCCTGATCGACGAGGCGCTGACCTTCGAGGCCACGCTGTACGACCGCGACTCCGGCGAGATCCGGCGCAAGATCAACGTCGGCCAGTTCGTGATCGAGCGCGGCAAGAAGTTCATCGCCATCAAACCCTTCGCCAGCCGCTACGAGTGGGAGGTGCACATCCTGCCGCTGGCCCACCAGAGCGATTTTCTCGCCATCACCCCGGAAGATCTCGCCGACCTGGCGCGCGTCCTGCGCCGCACCATGGCGCGCCTGGACGCGGTGATCGGCGGCGCCCAGTACAACTACTTCCTGCACTCGGTGCCGCACGACGGCACGAAGCCGACTGCGGCGCCAGCTACCACTGGCACCTGGAAATCTGCCCGCGCACCAGCATACCCACCGGCTTCGAACTCGGCTCCGGCCTGTTCGTCAACACCATCAGCCCGGAGGCGGCCGCGGAGCGACTCCGCGACGCGCCCATCGACGCTTGAATGCGAAAGTCGAGGCGGCACTGCGCTGGCGCAGCCGCCATGCCAGCCACTGCGATTGCGCGTCTCACCGCCGCCGCCGACTTGCGCCGCCATGACTTGCCCGGCGACCTCGCCGAGCGCCTTGCGCACTGCGCGGCGGGCGGGGACCGTATCGATCGAGATGAAACCGGGCGAGGCGCTGCCCGATCTCGACGCGCGACTGCGTCGCAGCCTGCGCAGCGAACAGTTCAAGCGCGTGAGCCTGAACGGCGTGCCGATCGAGCTGCGGTCCGGCCGCTTCTACCCCGCAGCCTGCTCCTCGGCGTGCCCGACGTTTCACCCGGCGAGCGCCGCGGCTTTCGCTGCACCGGCCGCGACGCGGACCGGTTCGAAGCCGACCTGAACCATCCCCTCGCCGGAGTCCCGCTGACCGTCGAAATCACCCCGCTGCCGCAGTCCGGCAGCGTCGATGGGCCCGGCGAGCCGGTCCGGAACATCGCCGCCGCGCTGGCCGACAACGGCCCCGGCATGCAGGCGCCGGCGGCGGCGGCGGCGGGCGATACCGACTTCTTCTCCGACAATCCGTTCGCCCGCAGCGACGAGAGGGACGACACGCTGTTCTACCGGGCGCCGCGGCTGGTGCATCACCTCGACGCCACCGCCATGGAGCGCGTGCGCGAACTGTACGGCCGCCTTCTCGTTCCGGGCATGGCGGTGCTGGATCTGATGAGCAGTTGGACCTCGCACCTGCCCGGGCACATCGACGGATTGCGGGTGACGGGGCTGGGAATGAATCGGGAAGAACTGGAACGTAATTCGCGGCTGGTGCACCGCGTGGTCCGCGATCTCAACCTCGATCCGGTGCTTCCGTTCGGCGACGGAGAATTCGATACCGCCCTGTGCCCACCGTATCGGTGGAATACCTCACCCGGCCATCGGCGGTATTCCGCGAGGTGGCCCGCGTCCTGAAGCGCGGCGCACCGTTCGTCGTCACCTTCTCCGAGCGCTGGTTCCCGCCCAAGGTCGTGCGCATCTGGGCCGAGCTGCACCCCTTCGAACGCATGGGCCTGGTACTCGACTACTTTCGCCTCTGCGACGGATTCACCGCACTGGCGACCGAGTCGGTGCGGGACCTGCCGCGCCCGCCGGACGACAAGTACGCCCGCGTGATGCCCTTTTCCGATCCCATCTATGCGGTGTGGGGTATCGCCGCGAAGAATCCGGAGTGACGCCTCCTGCTCCGGCCTGCCGTGCGGTTCGCCTGTCGCGGCGCCCCGCCGCAGACGTGACTTTGTGCCGCCCGGATCGGACGGGCCCGCGGAAACGTGAAGTAAGTCATCGAGAAAACATGACCTTAGAGGCACGCTAGGCGCCGAAAACATGGCGTAACGCGGCACTTCCCCTGCCCCATGCGCTCCGCAACACCAATGACGCCCGCATTACGCGGTCTCAAGGCGATGTCTGGCCAATTCTGGATCCGCATCTGGTCGCAGCTGTTCGCCGAGGCTCCGAGGGCAGCAGCTGGCTGGCTGGTGTCGCCGGCCGGCCATATCTCGCTGCTGGCGAGGCGCCGCGCGACCATGATCAGTTCGCGCATCCTGTTCATCGCCTCGCTCTTCGCCATCATCACGCCGCTGTGGATCATCGTGGACATGCTGACCCTGCCGTGGCCGGTCTGGCTCGGCATCGCGGTCGGGCGCATGTTCGCCACCCTCGGATTCATGGCGCTGGTGATCGCCTACGATCGCTCCGATAACATGGCGGCGGTGCACCGTTCCCTCGCGATCCTGATCGGGATCCCGATCGTGTTCTACATCTTCAGCTACTTCTTCCTGCACCGCTACGCCCTTACGGGCCTGCCGGCAGCGATGGTGTCCGGCTACAACTTCCTGCCCTTCGCGCTGGTGGCCGGACTGGCGATCTTTCCGCTCACTCTGGCGGAGAACGGGGCCTTCGTCGCCGCGGTCTTCCTCGTGCAGGCGCTGGCGGCGATCGCGCGTTGGCCGGACATGAACCCACTGTCGTTCGCCGTGGAGTTCTGGTTGCTCGCCATCATCGCCACCGTGGGCATGCTGGCGGGACTGTCCCAGCTCGCATTCATGATCGCCCTGGTGCGCGATGCCATCCGCGACCGCCTCACCGGCACCTTCTCCCGCCATTCGGGGGAAGAACTGCTCGAACTGCAGTTCATCATCTCGCTGCGCGCCGACACCCCCCTGTCGCTGGCGTTCATCGATCTGGACCGCTTCAAGAAGGTGAACGACGAGTTCGGCCACGACGTCGGCGACCAGGTGCTGATCGAGGCCACGCGCCGCCTGCGCGCCACCCTGCGCACCGGCGACGTGCTGGCGCGCTGGGGCGGCGAGGAATTCATTCTGATCCTGCCCAACACTCAGGCCGATCAGGCGGTCGCCGCCCTGGAACGCGTGCGCGCAGCCGGCCTCGGCAACCGGCCCGACAACCAGACGGTGACCGCATCATTCGGCGTCGCCGAGCGCCTTCAGGACGGCGCAGCCACCTGGCACGACCTGCTGGAGATCGCCGACCGGCGCATGTACGACGCGAAACGCGGCGGCCGCAACCGCATCGTTACCGCGCGCCACTAGGCGACGGCAAGTTCGCACCGGCTGCGGCGCCCCTCGCAGAAGGTGCTCAGGGGCTCTCCAGGGCGACGGCCGTCTCTTCGATCAGATTCCACGCGGCCCGCACGTGCCGCTCCTCCGTGTATGTCTGGCCGATGCACATGCGCAGCGTGTAGTGGGCGTTCAGCCGGGTATGCGTCAGATACAGCCGGCCGCTCGCGTTCAGCCGGTCCAGCAGACGCTCTGTTGACAGCGTCGCCGCCGCGGTGGCGGAAGCAGACCAGGTTGAGCGGCGCCGGCGCGGCCAGCTCGAAGCGGCGCGATCCTCCCGACCCAGCGCGCGAACTCCTGCGCCAGCTCGACGTGCCGCCGGACGTGGTGGCGCAGCCCCTCGACGCCGTAGTGGCGGATCACGAACCACAGCTTGAGCGCGCGGAAGCGCCGGCCCAGCGGGACGTGCCAGTCGCGGTAGTCGATCACCGCGCCGGACTCGGTGGCCTGGTTCCGGAGGTACTCCGGCAGCATGCTGAGCGTGTTGATCAGCGCGGTGCGGTCGGCGACGTAGAAGCAGTCGCAGTCGAAGTTGGTGAACATCCACTTGTGGGGATTGAAGCAGTAGCTGTCGGCCAGCTCGAGGCCGTCGTGGATGTGGCGGAACTCCGGGCAGAGCGCGGCGGTGCCGGCCATGGCGGCGTCGACGTGCAGCCACAGCCTTCTCGCCGGCAGATGCGGCCGATCTCGGCGAGCGGATCGATGCGCGTTCGACGACGTCGTGCCGACGGTGGCGGAGACGAAGAAGGGCAGCCAGCCCTGCTGCGCGGTCCTGCGCGATCTGCCTGCGCAGCAGCGTCCGGCCGCATGGCGAAGCGTCTCGTCGACCTCGATCAGGCGCAGGTTGTCGCGCCCGATGCCGGCGATCTTCACCGCCTTCTCGATCGACGAGTGGGCCTGGGTGGAGGTGTAGGCGACCAGGTCGCCGCTGCAGCCGCGCTGGTTGCTGGCGAAGGCCGGTGGCGCGCTCGCGCGCCGCCAGCAGCGCGCACAGCGCGGCGCTCGAGGCCGTGTCCTGGATGACGCCGCCGCCCGCGTCCGTCGGACTTGAACTTCGCCGGCAGCCCGAGCATATCGACCAGCCAGTCCAGCACGTGGGTCTCCAGTTCGGTGCAGGCCGGGCTCGTCGCCCACAGCATGCCCTGCACGCCGAGGCCGGCCGAGAGCAGTTCGCCAAGAATCGCCGGCCCCGAAGCTGTTGGCCGGGAAATAGGCGAAGAAATTGGGCGACTGCCAGTGGCGTGATGCCCGGCAGAATCAGCTTGTCGACGTCGCGCGAGCATGGCCTCGAACGACTCGCCCTGCTGCGGCGCGGCCGCCGGCAGTGCGGCCCGCACCTCGCCCGGGCTGCGCCCGCGACAGTACGGGAAACGACTCGATGCGCTCGTAGTAGTCCGCGATCCAGTCCACCACCGCGTGACCGTGGCGGCGGAACTCCTCGGGCGTCATGTGAAAGGTGTCGTTCTCGCTCATGGTCTTGTAGGGCGGGCCATGCCCGCCACGCCTATGAATCGGCGGGCACGGCCCGCCCTACGACAGTTCTGCCGCGGATCAGACGGCGCTGACCCGCTCGTAATAGCGGGCGCGGTAGTAGAGGCGCTTGTGTTGCGGCGTCTCGGTGAACGCGGCGCGGTCATGCAGCACGTTGTTGCAGACCAGCCCCATGCCCGGTTCCAGGCGGCCGCGGAAGATGTAGGGTCGAATCCGAGGCGAGGATGCCTCCAAGCGCCGCCACCGCGGCGTGCGTCGCGGCGTCGTCCTTCCAGTCGATGCTGAGGGTGCGCGCGGTGTAGCGCATGTGCAGGAAGCCGACCGCATCCACCGAGAACACCGGCCCCGGCTGTCGCCGCGTGCCACTTCGCCCGTCCTCGTCGCGCGCCGGTATGGTCATGGCGTCCGGCGCCATCAGCGCGCGTATGTGCTGCGGGATCCTCGTCGCGCAGCAGGATGTAGGCGATCTCGTGGTCGAGCAGGTCATTCTCGCCGCCGCTGTCCGCGCGTTCGCACGCAGTGCAGCAGCATGGCGCGCACCTGGCGCTCAGGCGGGTTGTAGTAGCCGTCGGTGTGCCACTTGATCGGCCGCGATGGTGTACGGAATGTATGCCGCGCGTGCCGCGCTCGGCCACCGCGAGCGGCGTAATGCCGTCGTCGTCGGCGAGGTAGTTGCCGTCGAGGTCAGCAGGCCGACCTGCCGGCCCAGCTGGCGCGGGATTTCCTTGTCCGGATCGTCGCCGCTGCGGCTGGCGTAGATGGCCATGTTGGCGCGGCGCAGCGGCCGATGAGCGCGGCCCGCTCGGCTGCGGTCAGCGCGCGCGGATCGTCGACCCTTACCAGCAGTTCGCCGATGTCCCGTGGATGGTCGGCCAGCTTGCGCGCGCGCCACGTCCGGTACGCTTCGCCATCGTCCAGATCGAACTGCGCCGCCTTGGTCATCGACACCTACTCCGTCGGCGCGGCGGTGGGCGCGGCAGTGGCAAACAGATTGGCGAAAGCGGTCTTCAGCGTCTTCACCGCTTCCGGCGCCTCGATCGAGACCACCTGCTCGACCACCCACACCCGATCCTTTTCCGGCAGCACGTCCATCAACTGATTGCCGACGTAGCGGGCGAAACCGTACTCCGGCTCGCCGTCGCGAAAGTCGAAGTGGGCATAGTCCTCGCTGCGGCGGTTGAAGAGATCGACGAAAGTCCTGCCTGGCCTGTGCATGGTCGCTGCCGAGAAGATCCGCCTGGTTCTCGGCCAGCATCTCGGCCAGCCGGATCACCAGGGTAGTCATGAAGTCGCGCCTGCCCTCGGCGTCGACATGGGGGAACACGTAGCGGTCGGCGAGGTTCGTCAGGAACACCAGGTATTCGCGCAGGAAGTCGAAGTAGGGCGGTCCCGTGACGATATCGTAATCCGCCTTGCGCATGCTGCGCAGGGTCTGGATGCCGAGCCGCCACAGCGTCATGGCGACGACGGTCGCCAATTGCTGCGGATCGCGCGCCTTGCCTTTGGCGAACCACTTGCTTTTCGTGCGCATGATGCTCCGTTACCGCTGCTCGCCGCCGATTGCGCGCCGCAGGCAGTCGGATCCGCGCCTGCGGCGCACGATCCGGCCTGCGGCTGCAGCGGCGCCGCTACGTTGGTTCAATAGCCGCCCTTGCCGAAGGGCTTCGGCAGTCCGGCGACCTTTCGCACCCTGCTTGGCGGGACCGGTGGGAAACAGATCGTAGAGTGCCTTGCTGTCCATCCCGGCATGATCTCCTCGATGTCCTTCAACATGTTGCGAAAGTTCGGGGTATGTCCATGCTCCCGGTACTGGTCGCGCATGTACTGCACGACCTTCCAGTGGTCGTCGCTCAGGGTAATGCCTTCGGCCTCGGCGATGACCTTGACGATCTCGTCGCCATAGTTGGGCTCGAGGAGATAGCCGTCGTCATCCACTTCCAGTTCAACACCGTTACTACATACGCCATGGGATTGCCTCCTTACCGTGCGGTTCAGTTGAAAACGTGCGAGTCTATTTCTTGCGCAGATAGAATTCATGGGTGCCGCGGGCGGCGTCGTGCTTGCCGGCAAGCTCGATGTGGGCCGAGGTCCGGGTCCACGCATCCACGTCGGACGGCGTGCCGGGACAGTTGCTGATGAGCAGCAGCACTTCGCCGGCGGCCATGCCGTCGAGCAGTTTCTTCGCCTCCACGATCGGGCCGGGACAAGACACCCCGCGGATGTCCAGCACCACGTTGGCGGTGGGCTTGGCGCTGCCGCCCTTGCGGATGAGGAAGCCGACCTTCTTGCCGCCGAGCGGCTCGGCGGACACGATGTCGTTGCCGGTGAAGCCGGCCCAGGCGTGCAGATCGTCCGGCGTGCCGGGGCAGTCGGAGATCAGCAACATGGTTTCGCCCGCCGGCAGATCGTCCACCACCTTTTTCGCACCCAGCAAGGGCGCCGGGCAGCTCAGGCCGCTCATGTCCAGGGTCACATTCGGTTTTGCTGTCGTCATGTCTCCTCCATCTGGATTGTTTGAAATTGTCGTCCGCGTCAGGTCCCGACCGCCGCGATTGTCTTGTGGGGAACGAAAATGCCGCAGCCGAGCATATGGTTTCCGCCCAGCCCGGCGCCTTGCACCTGCAGCGAATGCCTGGCCGAAAGGCCGTGCAGCATAAGACTGAAGCCGGAGATTCGGGCCGTATCGGCGCTTGCGCCGCGACGCTTGCCGACGATCAGTTTACATTCGATTCCGGCCGCCGTGACCAGCCGAGTCGCTTCGGCCACGAACCGCTCCTCCTCGTCGAGTCCCAGCGACACGAAGTGGGAATACAGCACCGGATAGGGCGCGAGTTGCCGGACCGCCGCCTCGCCGACCTCGACCGCGCCGCCCAGTTCCAGGCGGGAACCGCGCAGTTCGAACGCTTCTGCCGCCCGCTCCTGGGGCAAGCGCAGGGTGAGCTGGGCACGGCGCGCCACCACGAGGCGGTCACCGCTCTCGGTCACGCCCTTGAGCGGATGGATGCCGGCGCGGGGTTCATGGGAAATCCAGCCAAGCGCGCCGCTGATACCGTGCCACAGGGCATTCAGTACACGATCTCGACTGGAAGGGACTCCGATGAGCACCGATCCGAACACGCCCGACACCATCGTGTTGATCCACGGCTTCTGGGTCACGCCGCGGCAGCCTGGGAGGACTGGGTTGCCCACTACGAGCAACGCGGCCTTCGTGCCCTCGCGCCCGCATATCCCGGCTTCGAAGTCGAGGTCGAGGCCCTCAACGCCGACCCGACCCCCATCGAGCAGCTGACGGTGCCGCAGATCATCGAGCACCTGGAGGGCGTCGTGGGCGCGCTGGAGTCGCCGCCGATCCTGATGGGGCACTCCGCCGGCGGGGTGCTTCACCCAGATCCTGATCGACCGCGGGTACGGCGCGGTGCGGAGTGGCGATCAACTCGGCGCCGACCGAGGCGTGGCGGTGGTGCCCCTGGCGCAGGTCGGGACGTGTTCCCCGTGCTGAAGAACCCGGCGAACCGGCACCGTGGGGTCGGCCTCACCTCGACCATGAGCCACGGGTTCACCAACACCTTCAGCGAAGAGGAGACGCAGCACCGCTACGAGCGATACGCGATCCCGGCGTCGGGTGGCATCTTCTGGGGAGCGTGCTCGCGAAACATCCACCCGGGCAAGGACGACAACTACGTCAACTACGACAACCCCGACCGGGCGCCGTTGCTGTTCATCTCCGGCAGCGACGACCACCTCATGCCGCCGAAGATCCAGCGGTCGAACGCCAAGCACTACAAGGCCGACGGGTTGGTCACCGAGGTGAAGGAGTTCGAGGGCCCGCACCTGCTGCCGGCGCGGGACGGTTGGGAAGAGGTCGCCGACTACGCCCTCGACTGGGCGCTCGTGGACGCACGAGTCAATGCATGAGCGAGCGTGGGGAGCCGGGTATCCCGGCAGTAGCGAGCGGGACCCGAGCGGCCCGGCGCGCAGCGCCGAGAGCGGGCAAGCATGAGCACCGTCTGGCTCACGCACATCGGTGGGCCGACGGTGCTCATCGAATTCCGCCGGGTGGCCGACCGCGACCGATCCGACGCTTCGACCGCCCGGGTCGCACGTACCACTTCGGTTGGGGCACGGGTTCGCGGAAGGTCACGGGGCCGGCGGTCGAGGCCGCCGACCTCGGACCGATCGACGCGGTGCTGCTCACCCACGATCACCACGCCGACAACCTCGACGACGCCGGGCGCGCCTTGCTGCCGTCGGCGGGCGTCGTCGTCACCACCACCACGGGAGCGCAGCGCCTCGGCCGTGACACACGTGGGCTCGAACCGTGGGGTGCGACGCGACTCGAGGCACCGGGGCGACCAACGATCGACGTCACCGCGACGCCGTGTCGTCACGGCCCGCCGTTGAGCCATGCGCTGGTCGGTGACGTCATCGGTTTCGCGTTGCAATGGGCCGGTCAGGAGCATGGCGCGTTGTGGATCTCGGGTGACACGGTGCTCTACGACGGAGTACGAGAAGTCGCGGACCGTGTGCGGGTCGGCGTCGCCATCCTGCATCTCGGTTCGGCCCAGTTCCCCGTGACGGGACCGGTGCGCTACACGATGAACGCGAGCACGCGGTCGAGCTCTGCACGCTCGTTCGTCCCCACACCGCGATCCCGTCCACTACGAGGGATGGTCACACTTCCGTCAGGGACGGGCGGCGATCGAGGAGGAGCTGGCCCGCGGGCCATCCGACATCCACGACCGGTTCCGGCTGCTGACCCTCGGCGCGGGCGTCGACATCGCCGCCTGAACGCACGTCGGGTGCGCTCCTATTCGAGGAGTTGGGCGCGGAGGACGTGGATCCGGTCCGCTTGGATCCCGAGTGCGGCGAGGAACTCGGGAACGCTGCCGTACGTCGACCGCACGCCGTCGAGGAAGCCGAGGATCGTCTCCGCGCTCACGACGCGCCGTTCGGGTGGGAACTGCGCGATGTACGCGGCGTACGCGGGCTCGTTGGCTTCGATCCAGGCCGTGCTGCGCACCCGCGCCCGCTCGGTGAGCACGTAGTCGGCGGCGATGACGTCGTCGGGCACGCCGAGCAGGTCGAGGAGCAGCGCGGCGACGATCCCGGTCGGTCCCTGCCCGCGGTGCAGTGGAAGACCGCAGGGAGCGCGTCGTCGTTGCTCAACAGCTCGAAACGCGAGCGCCAGCGAGCCGCCGAACTGCTCGACGATGCGGAGGTAGCCCTCGCCCGGCGCCAGCGGCTGGGCCACGAGCGCTTCCACTTCTGACGGGTCCCGCGGCTCCAGCTTCACGTTGTCGAGCATCGGGACGTGGTGCCAGGCAACGTGCCCACTGGCCGTCGCCAGCCGGCCGTGGTCGTCGATCTCGGTGGCCGAGCGCAGGTCGATCACCGTGCGGAGGCCGAGGGCGTCGAACTGCTCGACGTCGGCGGGGGTGAGGCGGTGCAGCGTGTCGGAGCGGTAGAGGCGGTTCCAGCGGACGCGGCGGCCGTCCCGGTTCTCGTAGCCGCCCAGGTCCCGGAAGTTGAAGCACGCCTCGAACGCGATGTGGCGGCGCCGCGTCGCTCCCGGCGGCCGCCGAGGGCGTCGCTCAGGGTCTCTTCCTGGGAGCTCATCTCGTGCACCAGCCTACGGAAGGGCCGCCTGCTCGCGACCGTGCATGGGTGAGGAATTGCTGTGCGCACGCGGGATCTCTTGCTAGACGACCCCTTAATTAGGAGTACCTAACCTAACCGACGGGATGGAGCATGGGGACCGACGAGCGCAACGGTGACGGGGTGGACGTCGACGAGGCGACGGCGGAGACCGAGCTGGACCCGGGCACCCGGAGGCGACGATCACCGGTGCGGGCGGTGGCGATGCGCCCGCGGCGCACCCTGGTGAAGGTGCACCGGTGGATGGCCATCGGGCTGATGGCCTGGCTGGTGGTGATCTCGCTGACCGGCGCCTGGCTGGTCTCGAGCGACGCGATCGATGAGCTGGTTCCACGGCGATCGCTACACCTCGACCAGCGGCGACGTCGGCCCGCAGGCCGCGCTCGAGGCCGGCCCGGCCGACCCTCCCCGACGACGCGCACGATCTGGGGCGTGTCATCCTGCCGGGGAACGGGCGGGGCGTCTACCAGGTCGGCGCCGAGATACCGGTCGCCGGGGCACCGAAGCCGGTGGGCGACGCCGTCCCCGCCGTCGAGTACAAGACGGTCTACGTCGATCCCGGTACCGGGACGGTCAACGGAGCCCGCAACGACGAAGAAGGCTTCACGTGGTGGCTCTACCGCGGCCACATGTACCTCTGGCAGGACCACGGGATCTTCGGCGTGTTCGATCCCGAGACCGGATGGTGCCGCCCGAACGCTGGCCGGTGCCGAGCCGGGTGGCGTGAAGGGCGTCGTCTGCGACGTCATCCCCGACGGCGAGGACATGACCGCCTGGCTCGGCGTCGGGTTCATCGTCGTGCTGCTCGTGGGCTTCTACCTCTGGTACTGGCCGGGCGTGCGCCGCTGGGCCAACGTGCTCCGTGTGCAACGCAAGCGCGGACCGTTCGCGTTCAACATGTCGCTCCACAAGTTGATCGGGCTCGTCGTGTTCGTGCCGCTCCTCGTCATCGCTGTTCACGGGGATCGCGTTCGGGTTCCCCAACCTGAAGGGCTGGTTCGAGAACGTCACGCCCGCGAAGCGCGGCACCGAGCTGTGGGTCCGCCCCGACGCCGCCATGGCGTCGGAGAAGGCGGCCGGGCGCGACCCGATCGGTCTCGACGGGTTCGTCGAAGTGCTCGAGACGAATTTCCCCGACCAGAGGATCGAGAGCGTCGCGCCGCCCGCCGACAAGAAGGGCGTCTACACGGCATGGACCACCCGGGGCTTCAGCCCGTGGACGTGCGAGGGGCGGTGCAGGCAACGTCTGGGTCACCGCCGACCAGTACACGGGCAAGGTGCTCTACGAAGGAACGCCCGAGGTCGGCAACGTCTTCGACCAACTGTGGAGCGACTGGAGCTTCCCGCTCCACACCGGTGACTTCGGCGGCACCGCGACCCGGGCGGTGTGGGTCGTGATCGGCCTCTCGCCGATCGCGTGCTCGGGATCACCGGGATCACGATGTACGTCATCCGCCGCCGCAAGCGCGCCCGGCGAGGCGCACCCGTGGAGACCGAGGCCGACGTCGAACCGTCGGTCTCCGAACGGGAGTTGCACGATGCTCCCGTCGGCTGACCCCGCCCGATCGCGGTGGCCCCGCGACTCCCGCAGTGGCAGGGCGCCGCCGACCCGGGCGGCGGTCGGCGGCGCCGCCCGCTCGGGCCGGTGTCCGCTCGCGCTCTGGCTCAGCGGACTGCGGTGCGTCGCGACCTACCTGGTCCTTCCCTTCCTCGCTGCCGGTGCTGGGCGCGACCATCGTGCTCGCGATCCCGATCGTGCTCGCGGCTCTACGCCCTCGGGATCGGCGCATCCGCCGGTGCGCTCTGGCGCAGCGCCCAGCGAGCGCGTGACTGGCTGGCGGCAGGCTTCGCCGCGGGCGCTCCTGGCGCTCAACCTGTTGAGCCTGGTCACCGTCGTCGGTCAGCGGCGTGTAGGTAACCGCGCTTCCGCTCGACGACCACGCGCCGCTTCCAGCCCGGGGAAGTGGCAGCCGACCACGTGCGTCCCGTGCCGATCGGCATCGCGGCGGATCAGCTCGCGGGTTCGTCGCGCCAGCACCGGATCGACGTCGTGCATCGCGGTGAGGTCGGAGTCGGTCAGCTGCGCGGGGCAGTACATCGCGTCACCGAGGATCAGCAGGGACTCGTCGTGGTCGCGGCACCGCGAACGCGAGGTGGCCCGGGGTGTGTCCCGGCGTGGGGAGGGCGACGACTCCGGGAACGATCTCGTGCGTGTCGTCGACGAGCACGACCCGGCCGGCGTCGAGCAGCTCGGCGAGCGCCGCCTTCTTGTGGCGCGCCATCTGGAACTCGTTCGACGCGTCGTCGACCACGAAGTACTCGTAGTCGGGCCTGCCGATGTGCACGACCGCGTTCGGGAACGTGACCCCGGCATCCTTGGTCGCGAGCCAGCCGTCGTGGTCGAGGTGCAGGTGCGAGACCGCGATCACGTCGATGTCGGCGGGCTGCACGCCGAGGGCCGCGAGCTCGTCGAGCAGGGCGCCGCCCGACAGTCCCTCGGTCGAGAACGGGCCGATGCCGGCGTCGATCAGCAGCGTCTGCTCACCCGGCACGAGGAACGAACCCGACCGGAACTCGGCGTTGCCGTGCTCGTCTTCGAACTGGCAGCTGGAAGCCGGGGACGTTCATGAAGCCTTCGGTCATCGTGAAGACGCCGTCGGCGAACCCGAGCACGCGGCGGTCTCCGACGTGGAACTCGCGCCGCGACCTGCGCACCGAAGGCCGCCACGGCGGCGAGCATACGCTGCGATTTCGTGGGCCGATCCCGCCCCGGATCGGTCGTGCTCGCAGCGTGCGGTGTGATGTCCGGTTGAGAGGAGCGCCATGAAGTACACGAAGCTCGGGGCCACCGGTCTCGACGTCTCGGTGATCTGCCTCGGGTGCATGAGCTACGGCCAGCCCGACCTCGGCGGCCACCCGTGGTCGCTCGACGAGGAGACGAGCCGGCCGTTCTACCGTGCGGCGATCGAAGCCGGCATCAACTTCTTCGACACCGCCAACGTGTACTCCGCGGGCTCGAGCGAGGAGTTCCTCGGCCGCGCGCTGAAGGAGTACGCGAACCGCGACGAGGTCGTGATCGCGACCAAGGTGCACGGCCCGATGCGGCAGCGGCCCAACGGCGCGGGCCTCTCGCGCAAGGCGATCATGACCGAGGTCGACCACAGCCTGCGCCGCCTCGGCACCGACTACATCGACCTCTACCAGATCCACCGCCTCGACCACCGCACGCCGCTCGAGGAGACGCTCGAGGCGCTGCACGATCTCGTGCGCGTCGGCAAGGTGCGCTACCTCGGCGCGTCCTCGATGTACGCGTGGCAGTTCGCCAAGGCGCTGTACACCGCCGACGCGCACGGCTGGACCCGCTTCGTCAGCATGCAGGACCACTACAACCTGCTCAACCGCGAGGAGGAGCGCGAGATGCTGCCGCTCTGCGCCGACCAGGGAGTCGGCGTGATCCCGTGGAGCCCGCTCGCCCGCGGCCGCCTCGCGCGCGAGTGGGACGACGAGACCGAACGCTCGCAGTCCGACGACTTCGGCCGCGATGCTCTACACCGCCGACGCCGACCGGGTCGTCGTCGACCGGGTCGGCGAGATCGCCACACGAACGCGGGATTCCCCGCGCCCAGGTCGCACTGGCGTGGATGCTGTCGAAGCCGGTCGATCACCGCGCCGATCGTCGGCGCGACGAAGCCGAACCACCTCGAGGACGCGGTCGCCGCGGTCGACGTCGAGCTCACCGACGAGGAGATCGCGCGGCTCGAGGAGCCGTACGTCCCGCACCCCGTCGCCGGCTTCGCCTGATCAGATCGTCGCCGATCGTAGTGAAGACGTCTACGACGACCGATCAGTCGAATCGCCGGCTCAGCCGCACGCGGCCGGTGGCAGTGCGCCGTTGCCGTGCGGACTACGGTGCGGGCGCGTGACAACCCATGGTGAACAGCCTTCCGCGAGCGCTCCGGCACCCGTCGTCCATCTCACCGTCGACGAGCGGGCGGCGAAGGGTCGCGCCGCCTGCCGCCGCGGTGCCGTGCTCGTCACACGCCGAAGTGGAGCCCGGGCGCATCGAGGTTCGATCCGAGTGCGTTGCTGCGATCGGAGGAGGTCTCGCGGGTTCCCGAGCTCGTGCCCATCCGCCACGAGCGGATGCTGGCGTCGCCGTTCTCCTTCTACCGGGGTGCGGCCGCGATCATGGCGACCGATCTTGCGACGGCCGCACTCCGGGCTTCGGGTGCAGGCCTGCGGCGACGCGCATCTGGCCAACTTCGGAGGTTTCGCGGCACCGGATCGCGACCTGGTGTTCGACATCAACGACTTCGACGAGACGAACCCCGGGCCGTTCGAATGGGACGTCAAGCGTCTCGCCGGCGAGCTTCGAGATCGCCGCCCGGTCGCGGGAGCTCTCGCCGAAGGAAGCACGGTCACTCGCATGACCGCGGCACGCGTGGTACCGGGAAGCGATGGCTCAGTTCGCCGAGCTCACGAACCTCGGCGTGTGGTACTCGCCCGCCTCGACGCGAATGCCCTGCTCGATCACTTTCGCGGGGAGCTGACCGGGGAAGAGGTGAAGCGCTTCGAACGCAACATTGCCAAGGCGAAGGGCAAGGACAGCGTGAAGGCGCTCGGCAAGCTCGCTCGTCTCGTCGACGGCGAGTACCAGATCGTGAGCGACCCGCCCGTGGTGGTGCCGCTCTCGGATCTGTTGCCGGCCGCGGAGGCGGAGGAATTCCGCCCTGTGGCTCCAGGACCGATTCCGCGTGGACCGGCGCAGCCTCCAGGGCGACCGACGGCACCTGCTCGAGAGCTACCGGGTCGTCGACTTCGCCCGCAAGGTGGTCGGTGTCGGGAGTGTGGGCACGCGCCGGCTGGGTCGCGCTCCCTGATCGGCAAGGACCACGGCGACCCCCTGTTCCTCCAGGTGAAGGAGGCGGAACCGTCGGTCCTCGAGCCGCATACCGCGAGGAGCGGGTACGCGAACCACGGCCAACGGGTCGTCGAGGGCCAGCGGCTGCTGCAGGCGGCGAGCGACGTGCTCCTCGGTTGGGTGCGTGCGGTCGGCATCGACGGCGTCGAGCGCGACTTCTACGTGCGGCAGATGTGGGACTCGAAGATCTCGGCCGATGTCGAGACGATGCCGCCGAAGATGCTCGGGCTCTATTCGCAGATGTGCGGGTGGACGCTCGCCCGCGGGCACGCCCGGTCGGGGGACCGGGTGGCGATCGCGGCGTACCTCGGCTCGCGCGACACGTTCGACCGCGCCATCGCCGACTTCGTCTCGGCCTACGCCGACCAGAACCAGCGCGACTAACGAATCGGCCGTCGCGAGCGGTCTCAACGGCTGATGTCGCCGACGCTCGAGCCTGGCGCTTCGGTAACGAATCTGTTACGGTAACTGCTCCGTTACCGAGGAGGTGTCGATGGAGTGACCATCGTCCGCTACGACCAAGCCCAGCGCGCCGACGAGAACCAGGCGCTCATCGAGAAGGTGTTCGTCGAGCCCGACGCCGCTCGTCCCGCCGGTCTCCGCTACGCCGGCTTCCGCCTCGCCGACGTGGTGAGCTTCGTCCACGTCGCCGCCATCGACCCGACGACGGGACGAATCCGTTGACGCAGCTCCGGCGTTCGTCGAGTTCGTGCGCGACATCGCCGATCGCTGCGAAGAGGGCCCGGTGGTTCGGACGCGACGCCGTCGGTCTCCTACCAGTTCTTCACGACCGCAGGAGCCGACGAATGACCGACGTGGGTGGTACGTGTGAGCAACCGTGGAAGCTCACAGACCCCGAGCGGCGAGTCGAGTACTCCGCGTACCGTGCGACGAAACGGTGGATCCACCCGCGCTCGTCGTGCAGGTCGGCAAGACCGAGCTCCGGTACCACCTTCGTTGCCTCGACGATCTGCACGCGATGTTGGTCGAGCGAGGCGACTGGGTGCCCCTCGGCAGCGCCGACGAACAGAAGCCGGCCGCGGCGGGAACGGTCGAGAGCTGGGCGCGCGCGGCCGACAACCCGGTCGGCGGCTGGTACGGCCTGAAGAAAGGTCTGCGCGGACGCTTCGCCAACTACGTTCCGCCGGTGATGGAGCAGTTGGGCCTCGCCGAGGTCGAGCACAATGCGTGCAACAATCGAATGCGCGCGCTCCGCCGGTTGACGCGGGCC
>CAWJMT010000009.1:0-145797 GCA_963844035.1 uncultured Gemmatimonadales bacterium | reverse complement strand
TACGAAAATGGATCGTGGCCCGGTCAACCGGCCCGCCCCATCACGCCGCCGAGCGCATCGACCTCGCGCACCACGGTCCCCTTGGCAATTCCGCCGATCGCGGGATTGCAACTCATTTGGCCGATGGTATCGAGGTTCGACGTCAGGAGCAGGACGCGGGCACCCAATCGCGCAGCCATGACGGCGGCCTCGGAGCCGGCATGGCCGGCGCCGACAACAATTACGTCATAGTCAACAGGCATGGGGAGGAAGCTACACAACTAGACGCATAGTCGCATAGACGCGCAGCGGTCAACAGGCGGGAGTCAACGGGATTGCATGGGCTTCCCTGCGGTCCCGCTGATCTTCCGCAAGAGACCGAACAGGGTCTTGCCCGTCTCGGTCGCAAGGGCCTCGAGTCGTCCGAATTCCGCGGGACGCAAGTACCCGACATCGCGCGCGATGGCCAAGGCGGATTCAACTTCCGCCAATGAGCCCCACGCGATGTCGAGGTAGCGGCGATACTCCCGGGTCCCCTTCCTGGCGCACCCTTCAGCAATGTTGAGGGGGATGCTGTAGGCAGCTCGTCGTAGCTGGTCGGCGAGTACGCTCTGCTCGCAGTCAGGGAATAACTGGGCGGCCTTGGAACACTCTACCGCTAGTCGCTCCGCGTGCTGCCAGGCTTTGAGTGTGTGATGGATCGGCATGGTTCTGCACAATCGCTCGAGGAGCACTGGGGACCCAACCATTGGCCCGCACTGCGAACCATTCCTACTCACTCACAACTGTTCACCGCTGTGCGTCTATGCGCCTGTACGTCTAGGTGTGTGCATTTCCTTACGCCTCCTTGACCCAACGAACCAATTCCCTCACGCTGGGCCGCTTTCCCGTCATCAGAATCCCCACGCGGTAGATCCGCGCCGCCACCCACGTGGCGCCGACGATCCCCACCGCGAGCAAAACGAGTGAAGCCGCGAGCTCCAGCGCGGGCAGGTCGCCCGCCGCCCAGCGCACCGGCATTGCGATCGGGGAGGTGAAGGGAATGAGTGACAATGTCACGGCGAGGGCAGACTCGGGATTGTTGAGGAGCGCGAACATGGAGAGGAACGCGACCACCAGGAGGTACACAATCGGCTGTTGTGCCTGCTGGGCCTCCTGCTCGTTCGAAGACATTGCGCCTACAGCGGCGAACATCGCGGCGTACAGGAAAAACCCGCCGATGAAGTAGGCGAGAAAGATGAAGACCGTTGCGCCCGACACCTGCGGGATCCGAAACAGGGGCTCCGGCGTGTCGAGACCGCCCCAATGCCCCCCGAGCGCCGACCCCACGCCGAGCAGGGCCTTCGCGGCAATCCCCCAGAGCAGGAATTGAAACAGCGACACCGCTCCGACACCGAGGACCTTACCAAGCAGCAGCTGAAACGGCCGGATCGACGACACCAGCACCTCGACGATCCGCGTCGTTTTCTCTTCGAGCACCGCGCTCTTCACGTTCACGCCGTACATCACGATCGCCATGTACAGGATGACCGCCATGAAGTACGCCAGCGAGAACGATTGCGCCGCGCTTTCTCCCGTCGCATGCGACCCGGAGACTTTGGTCGTGATGAGGGTGATCCCTTGCCGTGCCCGCGTCAGGACGTCCGGATCGACACCCGCACGCTCGAGCCGGGCCGCCGTGACCACGCTCGACAGTATGGTCTCGAGCTCCTTGATATCGCGCAGCGCCGACACGTTCTCGATGCCCGGTACTCCGCCACCCCGGTCGCCACCACATCCTCCGAGAGAATCAGCACACCGTCGAGGCGCTTGGCACCGACCTCTCCCATGAGCGAATCGAGCACGCTGGTGCCTGCGCTTACGAGGACACCGCGGAGCGTGGTGCCGGCGTTCAGAGCGGCGATGACCCGCGCGCCGAAGTCCGCGTTCGTGCCGTCCACGACGGCGATTCGCTTGGTTCCGCCGGCGGACGCGAACACGACCGGCAACAGAAACACCGCGGCAAAGAAAATCGGACCGAGCAGAGCCGAGACCCAGAACCACTTGCGGCGCACCCGCTCGAGAAACTCGCGCCGGATCACCGCCCAAACCTTACGCACGCGGCGTCTCCCCGCGTTCGGCGCCCACCAAGTCTATGAAAACTTTGTGCAGCGACGGCTCCACCAGCTCGAAGCGCGCGAGCCGCACGCCCGATTGCACCAGCTCTCGCAGCAGCTCCTGTGGATCGGTGCCGGATGGGAGCTCGACTTCAGCGTATTGCCCGTAGTCGTCGACTTTGGACACGAGCCGCCGGTCGGCGAAGATCCGCAGGGCGGCCGTATCCGTGCGCCCGTCGAAGCCGATGGTCAGATGCTGGCCACCATGCATGCGCTTGATCTCCGCCAGGGGACCGTCCACGAGCTTACGGCCGTGCGCGACGATGCACAGTTGGTCGCACAATTTCTCGGCCTGCTCCATGACGTGCGTGGACAGCAATACCGTGACCCCGTTGTTGCGGAGATCCAGGACGACATCCTTGAGAACCTGGGCGTTCACGGGATCGAGGCCGGCGAACGGCTCGTCCAGAATCACCAGCGCGGGGTCGTGGAGCAGGGTCGAGATGAACTGGACTTTCTGCTGCATCCCTTTGGAGAGGTCGTCAACGCGACGGGCGTGCCACCCGCCCAGTCCCAGGCGTTCGAGCCAGGCAAGCGCGCGGGCGCGTGCAGCCCGGCGGTCGACCCCCTTCATCTCGCCGAGGAACACCAGGACATCGAGCACCCGCATCCGGCGGTACAACCCCCGCTCCTCGGGGAGGTACCCGATCCGATCCGAGTGATCCCGCGCCGTGCCGGATCCCCCGAACAACCGCACGCGACCTGCGTCCGGGAGGAGGATGTCCAGCATCATCCGGATGGTGCTGGTTTTCCCCGCTCCGTTGGGACCCAGCAATCCGTAGATGACGCCCGTCGGGACTGTGAGCGACAGGTCGTCCACCACCGTGTGACCCGCGAACCGTTTGGTGATATGGTCCAACACAAGGGCAGGCGGGAGGGGCGCGGGGCGGGGCAGGCCGGCCGCGGAGGCGTCCGTCAGGACTTCACGGCGTCCTTGAGCGCGTTCCAGGGAAGTAACGCACACTTGATCGCGGACCGGGAATTTCGCGACCCCGGCGAGCGCCCGGAGATCGCCCAGCCCCTTGTCGGCGGCGGCCGACTCATCGCCGCGCATCATGGCGCTCATCCGGTCCGCCAACGCGAGCGCGTCGGCCAGCCGCTTGTCCTTCACGATCTGCGTCATCATCGAAGCGGCAGCCTGGCTGATCGAGCAGCCGCGACCGATGAATCGCACCTCTTTGATCACATCCCCGTCCATGCGCAGCTGCAACTCGATCTCGTCGCCACACAGGGGGTTGTTCAAGACGATCGCGTGGGTCGGCTGCTCGAGCACCCCTTTGTTGCGGGGCCGCCGGTAGTGATCGAGGATCAACTCCTGGTAGAGCGCGCTGAGCCTCGGCTCAGGCCGGGACGTATCCAAACAGCGCTCCAGCTTTGACCAGCGAGCCCACCAGGGCGTCGATGTCGTCGTGGTCGTTGTAGAGGTAGAAGGACGCCCGCGCCGTCGCCGCGACGTTGAGGCGTCGCATCAAGGGCTGGGTGCAGTGATGGCCGGCCCGAATGCACACGCCGTCCTGATCGACGATCGTCGCCAGGTCGTGGGGATGAATGTCCCCGTAGGTGAACGAGACCACCCCGGCGCGATGCTCGCGGGGCCCATACAAGGTGATGCCCTCCACCTGGCTCAGCCGCTCCATGGCGGCGCGCGCCAACGCGACCTCGTGCTCGGCGATCCGCTCCAGGCCGACGGCCTCGAGGTACGCGATGCCCGCCGCGAGCCCGACCGCGCCTTCCACGTTGGGCGTGCCCGCCTCGAACTTGTGCGGGATCGCGTTGTAGGTCGAATGATCGTCCCACACGCGCGAAATCATTTCGCCGCCGCCCTGATACGGCGGCATGGCCTCGAGCAGCGCGGGCTTGGCGATGAGCGCGCCCGACCCCATCGGCCCGAGCATCTTGTGGCCGGACAGCGCGTAGAAATCGCAATCGAGCGCCTGGACGTCCACCCGCAGGTGCGGCGTGGACTGCGCACCGTCGACCACCACGACCGCCCCGGCGGCGTGCGCCAGCCGGACGAGCTGTGCCACCGGGTTCACGGTTCCCAGCGCATTGGAGACGTACGGGAACGCGACGATCTTCGGCCGGCGCTCGAGCGCCCGCCCGAAATCGGACAAGTCGAGGCGGCCATCCTCCGTGATCTCCACCATCGAGATGGTGGCGCCTTTTTCTTCACAGAGGATCTGCCAGGGCACCAGGTTCGAATGATGGTCCATGGCGGTCACCACGACCGTGTCCCCGGCGCGCACGTTGGCCCGGCCGTACGCGTTGGCCACCAGGTTGATCGCCTCGGTCGTGCCGCGCGTGAACACCACGCCTTCCGGCGCCCAGGCGTTCACGAACCGTGCAACGCTTGCCCGCGCGGCCTCATACGCCTCCGTCGCCCGTACGGCGAGGTCGTAGGCGCCGCGATGGACGTTGGCGTTGGTGGTGCGATAGTACTCGGCGATCGCCCGCAGCACCGACTCGGGCTTCTGCGTGGTCGCCGCGTTGTCGAGATAGACCGAGCCGGTGTCCGTTTTCCAGCTCGCGCAGCAGGGGGAAGTCGGCCCGGATACGGGCGGTGTCGAGCACTCAGACCCGCCGCCCGCCCGAGGAGCGGTCCGCGAGGCGCGCGCGGATCACGAGATCGAGCTCGTTGCGCAGCTCCGGATGCTCCATGCGCCCGAGGATCTCGGCGGCAAAGCCGTAGGTCAACAGGCCGGCCGCCATGTCGGGCGACAGGCCGCGGCTCCGCAGGTAGTAGAGCGCGGTCTCATCGAGCGGACCCATGGTCGAGCCGTGCGTGCACTTCACGTCGTCCGCATAGATCTCGAGCTGTGGCTGGCTGTCGGCCCGGGCTTCCGCCCGAGAGCAGCAGGTTGTTGTTGGTCTGCTTCGAATCGGTGCGCTGCGCGCCGGGACGCACGATGATGCGTCCGGTGAAGACGCCATGCGCCTGTTCGCCCAGGATGCCGTTGAAGAACTCATGGCTCGTGCAATGCGGCTGCGCGTGCTCGATCACGGTGTGATGATCGGCGTGCTGCTTGCCTCGCAGCAGGTAGAACCCGTTCAGCACCAGCTGGGCGCCGCTCCCGGCGAGTGTTGTGGCAATGTCGTGCCGCGACAACCCGGCGCCGAGCGTGATCGGGTGCAAGGCCAGCGTACTGTCCCGACCCTGCGTCGTGTGCGTGGTCGCGACGTGGTACGCCACGCGGCTGTCGCTCTGGATACGGTAATAGTCGACTCGTGCCCCCTCACCCACCGCGACTTCGGTGACGGCATTCGTCCAATAGACGCCGTCCGTGAGCGCGACGTGACGTTCGACCACCGTCACCCGGGCGCCGCGCTCCACGACCACGAGGCTGCGCGGATGCGACACCGTCGGGTCGCCGCTGCCCGACGCGGCGAAGACGAGCTCGATCGGCCGATCGACGGTCACGCCCGCGGGCACGTGAATCACCGCTCCATCGGCGAGAAACGCGGTATTGAGCGCGGCGAATGCGTTCGTCTCGTAAGGGGCGTAGTGCGCCAGGTGGGCACGCGTCAGGTCGGGAGCCGCGGTGAGCGCCGCAGCGAGACTCCCCGCGCGAACCCCGGGAGGCAGACCGGTCAGGCTCGAGAGGTCGGGCGCGAAGCGGCCGTCCACGAACACAGCGCGGGCCGCGCGCGGGCCGGCAAGAAAGAGCACCTGGAGCTCGGCCGAGGGCGCGCCGCCTGCCCGTCCAGCGAGCGCGAACGGCGTCTCCGCGATCGGCGCGGTGCTCGTGAATCGCCACGCTTCCTGTTTCATGGTGGGGAATCCGAGCGCCGCGAACCGGGCGATCGCCGCCTCGCGAATCTCCCTCAGCCACCCGGGAGCGCCGGCGGCGCCATTGCCCGCGAATTTCCTGAAGTCCGCGACGTAGCGGCCGGTGACGTCCACCGGTTGCGTCATGCCACGGGTGCCTCGTCCCGCGCCCACTCGTTGTAGCCCTTCGCTTCGAGCTCGAGCGCAAGATCCTTCCCACCGGATTTGACGATCCGCCCACCCGACAGCACGTGCACGAAGTCCGGCGCGATGTGCGTCAGAATCCGGTTGTAGTGGGTGACGAGCACGACGGCGTTGTCGGGGCGCCGCAACAGCGTCACCGCGTGAGCCACCGTCTTGAGCGCGTCGATATCGAGCCCGGAGTCCGTCTCGTCCAGAATGGCGAACTTGGGCTCGAGCACGGCCAGCTGGAGAATTTCGTTGCGCTTTTTCTCACCCCCCGACAGGCCTTCGTTCACCGGCCGGTCCAGGAAGCTGTCGTCCCAGCCGATGACCTTGAGCTTCGCCTCGAGCAGGTCCATGAATTCGACCGGTCCGAGCTCCTCGTCACCCCGCTGCTTGCGGATCGCATTGAGCGCCGCGCGCAGGAAGTAGGCGTTGGTGATGCCCCGGATCGACACGGGATACTGGAACGCGAGGAACACGCCTTCGCGGGCCCGCTCTTCGGGCTTGAGGGCGAGCAGGTCGGCGCCGCGGTAGCGGACGCTTCCCTCGGTCACGGTAAACGCCGGATGGCCGGCAAGTACCTGGGCGAGCGTGCTCTTGCCCGAGCCATTCGGCCCCATGATCGCGTGCACTTCGCCCGCTTCGACCGTCAGGTCGATGCCGCGCAGGATCTCTTTGCTCTCCACCGCGACGTGGAGGTTCTCAATCTGCAGCAAGGGCGTGCGTGGGCTCATCCGACGCTGCCTTCCAGGCTGATGCCCAGGAGCCGCTGCGCCTCGATCGCGAACTCCATCGGCAGCTCCTTGAACACCTCCTTGCAGAACCCGTTCACGATCATGCTCACGGCGTCCTCCGCGGAAAGGCCGCGCTGTTTGCAATAGAAGATCTGGTCCTCTCCGATCTTCGATGTGGACGCTTCGTGCTCCATGATCGCCGTGCTGTTTCGCACGTCGATGTACGGGAACGTGTGGGCACCGCACTGGTCACCGATCAGCATCGAATCGCACTGCGAGTAGTTGCGCGCGCCCTCGGCGCCTTTCATGATCTTCACGAGCCCGCGATACGTGTTCTGCCCCCGGCCTGCCGAGATCCCCTTCGACACGATCGTCGAGCGCGTGTTCTTGCCCAGGTGGATCATTTTTGTGCCCGTATCGGCCTGCTGGCGATTGTTGGTCACCGCCACCGAGTAGAACTCGCCGATCGAGTTGTCGCCCTGCAGGATGCACCCGGGATACTTCCAGGTGATCGCCGATCCGGTCTCGACCTGCGTCCAGGAAATCTTCGAGTTCCGGCCGATGCACTTCCCGCGCTTGGTCACGAAATTGTAGATGCCGCCTCGACCTTCCTCGTCACCGGGATACCAGTTCTGGATGGTCGAGTACTTGATCTCCGCGTCGTCGAGCGTGACCAGCTCCACCACCGCCGCGTGCAGCTGGTGCTCATCCCGGATCGGCGCCGAGCAGCCCTCGAGGTAGCTGACGTAGCTCCCCTCCTCGGCGATGATCAGCGTGCGCTCGAACTGGCCCGTGGATCCGGCGTTGATCCGGAAATAGGTCGAGAGCTCCAGGGGGCAGCGCACGCCCTTGGGGATGTATGCGAACGACCCGTCGGTGAATACCGCGGAGTTCAGCGCAGCGAAGTAGTTGTCATTGGGAGGCACCACCGATCCGATGTACTTCCGGACCAGCTCCGGGTGCTCGCGGATCGCATCGGAGATCGCGCAGAAGATGATCCCCTGCTTGGCGAGCGTCTCCCGGAACGTGGTGCCGACCGACACGCTGTCGAACACGGCGTCCACCGCCACCCCGGTGAGCCGCTTCTGCTCCCCGAGCGGGATCCCCAGCTTCTCGAACGTCTCGAGCAGCTTGGGATCCACCTGGTCCAAGCTGTCGAGCTTCGGCATCGTTTTGGGAGCCGCGTAGTAGCTGATCGCTTGATAGTCGATCGGGCCATAGTTCACGTGGGACCAGTGCGGCTCGGGCATCTTCAGCCAGTTGCGGTAGGCCCGGAGCCGCCAGTCGAGCATCCACTCCGGCTCACCCTTCTTTGCCGAAATGAATCGAATGATGTCCTCGCTCAAGCCGGGCCGGACGACATCCGCCTCGATGTCGGTCACGAATCCGTATTTGTATGGCTGCAGGACTTGGGCTTCGATACCGCTGCTCATGACGACTCCCGATGAGACGATGCAGGTGCTACTTCGAGCCATGTACCAGCCCGAAGTCATTTACAGGACTGCAGTTGCATGGTTTGGGCAGGTACCTGGTCGAAATCCTAAGCGATTTACTCGGGATTGTCAACCAAACGAGAAACGGGCCCCCCGTCGCACGAGCGATGCCGAACGCGGCGTTTGCATTGGGGAGCGAAACCCCCACATTTGCCGCCCATGGCTATCCGCCGAATCCGCCAATTGGGCGATCCGATCCTTCGCGCCCGGTCCGAGCCGGTCCTCGACCACAAGTCGGCGTCCATTCGGCTGGTTGCCGACGACTTACGGGACACCCTGCGCACCGCGAAGAAGCGGTACCGGATGGGCCGCGCGCTGGCGGCCCCGCAGATCGGCGCGCCCGTTCGCGTCGTGTTCGCCGAGTCGGACAAGCAGCGATGGACGATGTTGAACCCGGAAATCACCGACGTCGGGCCGGACGACTTTATCGTATGGGACGACTGCTTTTGTTTCCCGAACCTGTATGTACGTGTGACCCGGGCGTACCAGGTCGCAGTGACGTACCTGGACCTCAAGGGCAAGTCGCACACGATGCAGGTCGAGGGTCCCATGGCCGAGCTGTTGCAGCACGAAATCGACCACCTCGACGGCATTCTGGCGGTCGACCGAGCAACGGGCCTCGACCCCTTCGCCTATCGTGCCGAGTGGGAGAAGCTCCACGAGCCGTCTGAGCGCTACGGGACTCCCAAACCGAGGGACCTGCCCTAGTTACCTTCCAAGTCATACCAGGGGTGCCCGTCGGCAGCGCGGCGGGCTGAGATCATACCCTTTGAACCTGACCCGGTTAAGACCGGCGGAGGGAGCCATGCAGCCCGTCACACAGATGTTCTTCGCCCGCCAGGGCACGATTACCCCCGCCATGCAGCGCGTCGCCGAGCGTGAGGAGATCGCCGCGGAGATCGTCCGCGCGGAAGTGGCCCGCGGACGTCTGGTCATCCCGGCGAACGTTGCGCATCTGCGCGGGCGCCTGGACCCGATGGCGATCGGTGCGGTGTCGAAGGTCAAGATCAACGCCAACATCGGCAACTCGGCGGTCGAGTCCAACATCGATCAGGAGCTCGAGAAGCTGCATCACGCGGTGCACTACGGGGCCGACACGGTGATGGATCTCTCGACCGGTGGCGACATCGACGCCATTCGCCGGGCCATCCTCGAAGCCTCGCCCGTGCCGATCGGCACCGTGCCGATCTACCAGGCAGTCACCGAAGCCGACGATCTAGAGCATCTCAGCGAAGACGATCTGCTCGATATGGTCGAGCACCAGGCGCAGCAGGGCGTCGACTACGTCACCGTTCACTGCGGCATCCTGCGCGAGTACGTCGGGCTGGCCCTGGGACGCGTGACGGGGATCGTGTCGCGCGGGGGATCGTTGCACGCGTACTGGATGACGCACCACAACAAGCAGAACCCGTTCTACACCCGGTTCGACAAGATCCTCGAAATCGCGCGCAAGTACGACGTCACGCTCTCGCTCGGGGATGCGCTTCGGCCCGGCTCGCTCGCCGACGCGAACGACCGCGCACAGTTCGCCGAGCTCGACACCCTGGGCGAGCTGACCGAGCGCGCCTGGGCTCAGGATGTCCAGGTGATGATCGAAGGCCCCGGGCACATCCCGCTGCATTTGATCGAAGTCAACGTGCGGAAGCAAAAGCAGATCTGCCACGAGGCCCCGTTCTATACATTGGGACCGCTGGTCACCGACATCGCACCGGGATACGACCACATCACCTCGGCAATCGGCGCAGCGATGATCGGCTGGTATGGGGCCGACATGCTCTGCTACGTCACCCGCAAGGAGCACCTCGGCCTGCCGAACGCCGAGGAGGTGCGCGAGGGGGTTATCGCCTACAAGATTGCCGCCCACGCAGCCGACATCGCCCGCGGGCGCAAGAACGCCCGCGACCGGGATGACGCACTGTCCCGGGCCCGCTTCGCGTTCGATTGGAACGAGCAGTTCCGCCTGTCCCTGGATCCCGAGCGCGCGCGTTCACTCCACGACGAAGCGCTGCCCGCCGAGTATTTCAAGTCGGCCGAGTTCTGCGCCATGTGCGGCCCGAAGTTCTGCTCAATGCACATCACGCGGGAGATCGCCAAGAAGCTGGGGGACGAGGGACGGGGGACGGGGGAGGAGTCAAGCACGGCGCCGACGCGTGAGGCGGTGCCGGCGGACTAGGAGGCTCGACCCCACTTAGGGCACCGTGACCACTCCGATCGTAACCACGGTGACTCCGTACTCGTCAAACCAGTGGCGACCGATGTCCACCCGGACCGCCGTCTTCGCGCCCGTGTGCCCCACCAGTCCGACGCCGACGTTATAGCCCGGCTCGGTGTAGAGGCCACCTGGCGCAGCAGCTACAAGTACACTGGCCCCCGCTCGCGGCGCGATAAGGACCGATCGACTGATCGGCAGCGGGCACGTGGCGTCGAGACCCGACCCGAAAACTAGGGCGCCTTGGGCCAAGACGGCGGGCAGCAGCAGGAACTCGAAGTCAATGCCCGGGACGAGTGGCTTGATGGACGCGACCCGGACGCCGACCATGAGCAGGTCCATACTCAGTTGCTCGGGCGGCACGGCCGGGAGGCCGATTTGATACGAGGTCGCGACTTGGGCGGCACCCGCCCGCGCGGAGACGACCAGGCCGAGCGCGAGAAGAACGGTCTTACTGCGGCTGATGAACCTGCGCATCGCTGCCCTCCCAACATTGGGTTGGGTCCAGCGTACCACGCGCCCATCAAGCCTTTTTCAAGAGGGCAGGGGCGGTGCACCCAGCACGCGCGCCAGGGCCTTCAGTAGGTCTCCTTCGACCGAGCGTCCATCGGGCGCTTCAGCCAGGACAATTGCGAACCGCCGGCGCAGCAGCGGGTCCCGGATTGCCTGCGCCGCGAACTGGATGGTGAGCGGGACGAACCAGCTCGCCTGCCGCGCCCCCGAGCCAGCGCGGGCCACGGCAGCGTACTGCTCAAACAGCCCCAGGAGAAACGCGCCCTTCGAGCGGAACTGCCGGTAGATCGCCCCCTTGGTGAACCCGGCCGCCTCGGCCACGTCATCCAGGGTCGCGGCCTCAATCCCACGTTCAGCGAATACATTCAGGCCAGCCTCCAAGAGGAGGGACCGCGTTTCGGCTTTGCGCCTGCGTTGAACGATACCCATAAGTATCAATGATACTGATCGGTGCTGTTTGTCGCCACCAGGAGGGGTCCGAAACGCGGCGATAAGATACTCGTGCGTATCTTAGCAGCCAAGTTTCGCCGACGCCACCATGCGACGCTTCCTAACGTCTCGGCTCGAGGCGTGCCGAGGCCACACGCAAGCAATCGTGGCCGGGATCAACTTCGACCGGCAACGCGAGTGGCCAGCCGAATGACAACGCTCTAGGAATGCGTGGGCATTGCGATGGATGTAGAGGCTGCGCGCGCATTTTGCGCGCCCGGGCCTTGACCTTGGTGCGAGCGAATCTATGTTTCGCCGTTCGAGCCACCAGGTTTTCCAGCACGATCTAACGGAGCCGAGATGCCGTATATCATTGCCGAGCCATGCATTGGCTTGAAGGACCGTTCGTGCGTGGATGTCTGCCCGGTGGACTGCATTTACGAGGGAGAGGACCAGCTCTACATCCACCCCGACGAGTGCATCGACTGCGGTGCGTGCGAGCCCGAGTGCCCTGTCACGGCCATCTTCCCGGAGGAAGACACCCCTCCGGAATGGAAGTCCTTCATCGCCAAGAATAAGGACGTATTCCAGGGTGAGACGCCGCCGGGCAAGCCCCAGCGGAAAGGCTCCTGAGCAACGCGAGGCCCCGGCAAACGCCGGGGCCTCTTCGCTTCGCCCTCACCCCACCGTCTCGAGAAACTCCGCCAACACCCGGCTGGTCGCCAACGGCTGCTCGAGCGGCGCCACGTGCCCCGCTCCCGGAATCACCGCGCAGCGCGACCCCGGAATCGCCTCCGCCATCGCCCGCGCCAGCGCGGGCGGCGACGGCCGGTCCTCGGCCCCGACCATGACCAGTGTCGGCACGCGGATCGTCGCAAGCATCGGCGTTGAGTCCGGACGCTCCCGCATCGCCCGCAGCGCTCCCACGATTCCGGGTACCGAATAACGCCGAGCCATCTCCGTGCACTGCGTCATCACCTCCGGTTGATCCGCCAGCGTCGCTGGCGCGAGCAGCCCGGGCAGCAACCGCTCGGCCACCGCTTCGGGGCCGTGCTCCGTCGCCAGTGCCATCAGCGCGTCGCGGTTGCGCCGTGCCTCGCCTGAGTCGGATTCGGCTCGGGTATCACACAGCACTGCGCCGCGCACGCGGTCGGGATAGCGACGCAATAACTCGAACAGGATGTAGCCCCCCATCGACAGTCCGCACACGACGGCCTGCCCCACGCCCAGCGCATCGAGCACCGCGACCAGATCGTCCGCATACCGCGCCATGGAATAGTCTCCGTTCGCGGCACTCGACTCGCCCACGCCCCGCAGGTCGACGGCGATCCTCTTCCATCTGGCCAGGCCGGCGAGCTGATGGCGCCACATTGTGCGATCGAACGGAAACCCGTGGACGAACAACACCGGAGCGCCCTCTCCCCGTACTTCCACCGCCACCGCTCCGCCGTCCACCGCGATCGGGCGCGCGGCGTGACCGCTCCCAGTGCGCGGACCGAGCAGTCGGGTCAACTCTTCCGGCAACGGTGTCGGACGCCCCGTTCGGTCGAGGGAGACCAGCACCACGTCCGCGTCGGCGATCAGCACGTTGTCCGCGACGCGTGTCACGGTGTGCCGGATGGTCCAGCTGGTCGTGCCCCGATGCACCACCGCCGACTCGACGCGCAGCACGTCGCTGGAATACGCGGCCGCGCGATACTCCACCGTCACCTTGCGAACGACCGGGACAACGCCGTTGCGGTGAAACAGATCCATCCCCGGTCCCAGCGCCAGACTTTCCCACCGCGCCCGCTCGAGCAGTCCGAGGACCGTCGCATGATTCAGATGCCCGAACGCGTCGCAGTCGTTCGGAAAGACGGTGACCTGGACAGTCGGCAGTACAGTCATGCAGAGCGTTCCGGAGTGTGAGGCGGTACGGCAAACGTATGCCAAAACACGACGCGTCGAAACCCGAGTTTGGCCGCGTCGAGCACCGCGAATGCCTTCGCGCCGTATGTCGGCTCGAGCATCAATCCGTGCGCCCCTGCCAACGCGCGCGCCGCCTCACCGCCAGCGCTCGGATGACCGTAGCCGGCTCCGATTCCGTTTATCACCACCAGCGGAAGACTCGACTGCTGCAATGTTACGCCGAGCGGCGCGAGCAGTCGCGCGGCCATCGCGCGCCAGGGCGCGGACACGCCACCGATTCGCCACCACCACCGGCGCGACCCGCACCGCGATCACCCGCGTCGGCCACCGCAGCGTGGCGACGGCGAGTGCCACCCCCGCGGTCGTGCCTCCTGAACCGAGCGGTACAACAATCCCATCGGGAGGATCGGGAAGTTGGGATGCCAACTCCAACCCGGCGAGAAAGTGCCCGATCACCCCCCGCGGGCTCGCGCCGCCGCCGGCGATCCACCGGGCCGGACCGAGCCGGCGCGCCGTGAGCCACGCGCGACCCAACAGCGATCGGCAGCGCACCCCGCCAGCGCGTTCGCACCACCCGGGTTGCCGCACGCTCGCACGCCGCCGCGATGAAGCGAGTCACATCGGTCGCCGGTTGAGGGAACTGGGCCAGCACGGTTCGCTGCGAGAGTGCGGCGGCGTGCACCGCGGTGGCGAGGCAATGCGTCGAGCCCGTGCCGCCGACCGTCACATACACAGTTGCGGGATGCGCGCCCGTAAGGAGGAATTCCAATGCGCGCACCTTGCTCCCGCCGTACAAGGTCGACGAGAGGTCTTCCCGCTTGATCCACAGCGCCTCGAGCCCGCTCCGCTCGCCCAGCTGGGGGGCCAGGTCGAGCGGCGTAGGCCACGAGCCGAGGCTACGCGGTGCAAGGGCCGCGCGTATCTTTCCGGTCAGGTCGGAAGGATGCACGACGCCATCCCTTTCACGCGCGAGGACTCATGCGGGTTGCCACGGATTACATCCGCCACGCGGCGCGAGCCGCGCGGAAGTGTGCCGGCGATCCTTTGGGCGGGCCGCCGCAACCGCCAGACCCCGACTTCTATCGCACGCTGGCCAAAGCCCTCGAGGAAATCGCCGCCGGGTTGGAGAGTCTGGGCAAGGAAGAATGAAGAGGACACATTGCGCTACTGTCACGACAGCGTGACGCCAAACGCCAGGATTTCCACACCGACGCGACATCATTGTGGATAGCTACATACGCACCCACGAGGCCCTGAGCCAAGTGATCGCTGCCTTTCGAGCCGCCCCCGTCGTGGCGGTCGACACAGAGGCCGCGAGTTTCCACAAGTACCGGGACCGCATCTATCTGGTGCAACTGTCGACGACGACCGAGACCGCGGTGGTCGACCCGGTGGCCGTGACCGACTTGAGCCCCTTGGGCGCGCTGTTGGCCGATCGGGGGGTCGAGAAGATCTTCCACGATGCCGATTACGACCTGCGCATTCTCGACCGCGACTACAGCTTTCGCGCCGCGGTCGTGTTCGACACGCGCATCGCCGCCCAGCTGGCGGGCGAGCCGGCGATCGGGCTGGCCGCGCTGCTCGAGAAGTACCTCGGGGTGAAACTCTCGAAGGCTCATCAACGCGCCGACTGGTCTCAACGTCCCCTCCCTCCCGAGATGCTGGCGTACGCCGCCGACGATACCCGTCACCTGCCGCCGTTGCGCGAGGCACTGCGCGCCCGCCTGCGCGAGCTCGGCCGCCTGGAATGGGCCGAAGAAGAATTCGGCCCACTCGAGTCGCTCCGCTGGACCGGGGCAGCCACTCCCGAGGACGGGTATCTGCGGCTCAAGGGCGCCGGGACGTTGAAGGGCCGGCAGCTCGCCGCGCTACGCGAGCTGCACCGCTGGCGGGAGGACCTGGGCGCGCAACAAGACCGGGCCACGTTCAGGATCATCGGAAACGACGCACTGCTCGCCGTGAGCCGCCAGTTACCCCGCACAACTGCCGACCTGGCGCAGACCCCCGACCTTCCGCCGGTGCTCGCCGCACGCTACGGGACCGACTTGCTCGCATGCGTCCAGCGCGCACTCGCTTTGGATGAGGACGCGCTGCCCCACATCGAGCGATCCCCTCGGACCCGCAAGGACCCCACGTTCGACGCTCGGGTCGACCGGATGAAGGCGGTGCGGAACCGGGTTGCAGCGGAGATCGGCCTCGATCCCGGTGTGTTGTGCGGGCGCGGCACCCTCGAAGCCGTGGCGCGCGCTCGTCCAAAAGACCGCGCCGGGCTCGCCCAGGTCGGCGAGCTCCGGCGCTGGCAACTCGGTGTGCTCGGCGACGCACTACTCGCAACGCTCGACTAGAGGCCCAGCAGCGCGCGCACCTTCGGATCGATTCGCTCCGGAGTCCAGTATGGCTCCCACACGATCTCGACATTCACGTCCTTCACGCCGTCCAGAGCCCGCAGCACGCGGTACACGTCGTTCGTGATCATCGGTCCCGCGGGACACCCCGGCGAGGTGAGCGTCATCCGCACGCGCACCGCGCCGTCCTCGATCTCCACGTCGTAGACGAGCCCGAGCTCGACAATGTTCATGTCGAGCTCCGGATCCTTGACCTGGCGCAACGCGCTGCGCGCGATCTCTTCGTTCAGTACCGCTGTGGTCACGCAGGACCTCCTCTCACGCGAACTTACTCGGCAGCTACTCCACGCACCAGGCAACGTCGTTGCCGCGCGATCCAGCTGTACACACGTCGCGCGACGGGCAGCACCCCGGGCACGGCGAACAACGGCGCCAGCCACCGTTTCCCGGGCAGCAGCCGCAACAGGTCAGGCACCGCGTCGGCCCCAGCCAGGACGCGCCCGTCCGGCAACACGAGATGCATCGCCGCCGCCAGCGCGGGGAGCGGAATCCGAAATGCCGCCACGCGCGCCTGCTCCTGAAACGGAATCAGGGTCACGCGACGCTCCCGGTCCCACCTCGTGACCAGCGCGACCGCCTCGCGGCAGAAGCCGCACTCACCGTCGTAGATCAGCGTCGCCCCTTCAACGCCCATCGGACGCGCGCGCGGCGGCGTCGGCGATAGCGCCACGCACCTCGTGAAGCACCGTGAACGAACGCTGGGCGCGCGGCGCATACGCGCGATTGGTCAACAGCACCACGAACACGTCCCGGTCGGGGTCGATCCAGAGTGACGTTCCTGTCCACCCGGTGTGGCCGAAGCTGCGGGGACCGAACAGCGTGCCGGCACTGCTCACCTTCTCCCCCGTGGGCAGCGCCTGCCACCCAAGCGCGCGGGCCTCGTGTGTGGTTCCCGGCCGCGCCGGCGTCGCGCGCGTCGTGAAGGCCCGCACCGTTTCGGCGCGCACCAGCCGGCCGTGGGGCGCCATCCCCTCGCGCAACATGAACTGCGCAAAGCGCGCGATGTCGCCGGCGGTGGCAAACAGTCCCGCGTGGCCGGCGACGCCGCCCAGCCGGGCGGCGTTCTGGTCGTTCACGACGCCCGCGATGGCATGCCCGTGCCACAGTCCGGTCGGTGCGATGCGCGGTAACAATGCCCGGCCGGGCCGGAACACCGTGCCGTGCAAGCCGAGGGGCTGAAAGATCTCCCGCGCCGCGACCACATCGAGCGGCTGGCCGGCGACGCGTCGCACGATTTCGCCGAGCAGGATCGCGTTCAGGTCGCTGTAGATGACGCGCCCTCCCGGCGGCGTGATGGGGGTCGCCGCGAACACCAAGCGGAGCGCGCCCGCGCTGTCCGGCGCATCGCGATACAGGGGCAGGGTGGCGCGGAGACCGGAGGTGTGCGTCAAGAGCCGCCGCACCGTGATGGCGGCTGTGCCCGCCCCGTGAAACTCGGGGATGTAACGCGCGACGGGCTCGTCCAGCAGCACGCGCCCCCGATCGACGAGGATCATCAGCGCGGTGGTGGTCGCCACGACCTTGGTCACGGACGCCAGGTCGTAGAACGTGCTGTCGGGATCGGGCACCGGGCTGGATCGAGACCACGTGAAATGACCGTACCCCTTGGCGAACAGGAGGGCGTCGTGCCGTCCCACCACCAGCGCCGCCCCAGGGAACGCGCCCCGCTCAATGCCCATTTGCACCAGCGGATCGAACGTCGCGCGATCGAAGTGCGCGGGCGCCGGAGGAGCCGGAGCGCTCGGCGCGCCGACCTGCAGCGCGAACAGCAGCGTTAGCACCACACCCCCGGAATCGTGCGTCCGCATCCCGGGCAGCGACCGTCCGCACCAATCCGCTGCCGGCGGATCACGTAGCCCTGGCGCTCAATGAGTGTGTCGCCGCAGTCCGGGCAATAGGTGTGCTCCCATCGACCCACCCGTCCGGGGAGATTGCCGGCGTACACGAACTTGAGGCCCGCCGCGGCGCCGATCGCGCACGCGCGCAGCAGGGTCTCGGGAGGCGTGTCGTCCGGATCGGTCATGCGGTAGTCCTTGTGGAATGCCGTGACGTGCCAGGGGATCTCGGGCGAAACGGATGCGATGTACTCGGCCGCACGCGCGAGCTGCGCATCGTCGTCGTTGAACCCCGGCACCACCAGCGTCACGACTTCGAGCCAGAACCCCTGGTCGTGGACCATGCGGATGGCGTCAAGCACGTGCTGCAACACACCACCCAGCTCGCGGTAGCGCCGATCGTCCATCGCCTTGAGATCGATCTTGTAGCAGTCCGTCCACGGGCGGATGTACTCCAACACTTCCGGCGTGGCATTGCCGTTGGAAATGAACGCCGTCTTGAGCCCGTGGGCCCGGGCGACGGTGAAGACCTCCACCGCCCATTCCGCCGTGATGAGCGGCTCATTGTAGGACGAGCCGACCATGGCCGCGCCCTGCCGGCGCGCCAGCGCCACGAGCGCGTCGGGAGTGACGTCCGTGGGATCGACCCCGGCCGCGTCGTCCCGGAGCGCCTGCGACGTGAGCCAGTTCTGGCAATAGCCGCAGTGGAAGTCACAGCCGAGCATCCCGAACGTCAGCGTGTTGCTGCCGGGGAGACAATGGAAGAACGGTTTCTTCTCTGTGGGATCGCACTGCAGCGCCGCCACGTACCCCGCCGGAACATAGAGCGTCCCGTCCCGGTTGAACCGTACCTTGCAGATGCCGCGCCGCCCCGGCCGCACCAAACAGCGATGCCCGCAGGCGAAGCAACGCACCGCCCCGTCGGGAAGCGCGGCGCTGAGCTGCGCCGGGCGGGTCCGCCCGTCCAGCACCTGAGCGAGCGTGGCGGCGCCCCCGTCGGGGGCAGTGTGAGTCAAGAAGGAAACGATACCGCGGCCCGCCATGCGCCCACCGGTCTACCGGATCGATCCCGGCGCCAACTGGTACAGCAACATCACGGTGCGGATGTCGCGGTCGGACAGACCGCGGACGCGCGCTCGCGCGAACATGATGTCACTCGAGTCGGCCGAGTGGTCGAGCCCGAGGACATGGCCGACCTCGTGGAGCGCTACGACCCGAACGTCTCCAGTCGCGAGCGGTTTGCTGTTCGGGTCGAGCGTCGCGATGGTGATCACGCCCGAGACGATGCGCCCCCCCTGGTCCCAAACGAGGTCGGTCTGTCCGGTGCGATCGATGTTGAACTGGAGTGTCCAGCGGACCACGATTTCCGCGCTCACTGAATCGGCGTACGCGTTGAACGTCAGGGGGACGCCTGCCTGCACCCAGGTATCAAACGCGCCACGCACGGCATCCAGGAAATCGGGCTCGAAATGCTCGACCGTTCCGGGCGGGACGTACACGCGAATGGGACGTCCGTTGCGGTCATCCCAGCGGCGCAGTGAAGAGTCCCCGCTCGCGGCCAGCACCTCGTCCAGGTAGGTGTACCCGGCGCTCGCGCGGATCCGGCGCCGGCTCTCCGCCCGCGCGAGCTGGTCGATGTAGCTCAGCTGGCCGTCGGACTGGGTCTCCGGTGGTATCACGGGCGCGACATATGGTTGGGGCTGTGCACGGGGCACTGTTCCCCGACCTACGGGATCGGGCTCCAGGCCGGGCCTCCTCGAGGCTTCCCGGCTCCCGGCGCGGCGGCCTGACGGCAGCGTTCGCGGGGAGAACACGCTCCATAGCACGAGAGTGACGAGTACAACCGTCACTGCAGCAATCATTGTGGAGAGTCGGCGGTCGACCACGCGCGCAATATGTCAAATGCTGTGCGCCGGCCGCTAGCTTTGCCATCGTGACGTCTCTATGATTGTGGCCTGCTTATGCTTGGACAGTAGGTGATCGCGTTACCCGCAAACGCCCTGATTCGCTGGCGGGCCTGGGTGATCGCGGCGTGGGCGGCGCTCGCAATCGTATTCGCGCCGCGCGCGGCGCACGTCCAGCGCTTCCTGGACGTCCGCGGACGTGCGAGCGCGCTCACCGAGTCGAACCGGTCATCCGACCTCCTGCGGCATGCCTTCCCCATGCCGATCGCCGAGTACGTCGCCATCGTGGTGCACGGACCCGTGCCCTTCAAGAACCCCCGGTTCGCGGCGGTCCTGGACTCGGTCACGGCGGCGGCCGAGCGCCAGCCATACATCAGCCAGGTGGTGTCGCTGCGCAGCATCGGCGAGTCCACGTTCGTGAGCAAGGATCGGCACACGACGTTCCTGATCGCCGCACTCACGCCGGCGCACGCGGAAGACATCACGAACAACTTCGTCCCTGAGTTCCGCACCACCCTGCGGGAGGCGGTGGGCCGGGTACCAGGCGGGTCGGGCTTCGACATCAAGGTCACCGGCAACCCGGCGCTCGACTACGACGTGCGGACGATCAGCACCGAAGACACCGAGCGGAGCGAATGGCGGATCTTGCCGCTGACGCTGGTGGTCCTGGTGGTGGCGTTTGGGGCACTCGTGGCGGCGATGCTGCCGGTGGTCGTGGGGTTTCTGGCGATCACGATCGCGCTCGGCCTCGTGACGATCGCGGCCCGTTTCCAGCCCATGTCGGTGTTCGTGCTCAACATCACGACGATGGTCGGACTGGGTGTGGGCATCGACTATTCGCTGTTCATCGTCACGCGGTTTCGCGAAGAGCTGAACCGCGGGCTCATTCCCACGGACGCGGCGGTGCGCACGATCGAGACGGCCGGCTCCGCGGTCATCACCTCGGGACTCACGGTGCTCGTCGGATTCCTCGGCTTGGTGATCACGACGTCGATGACCGACACCCGCTCGGTAGGGACGGGCGGGCTGCTGGTGGTCGCCGTGGCGGTGCTGCTCTCCACGACGTTCCTCCCGGCGGTGCTGGCGATCCTGGGCCGGAACATCGACCGTCCCCGGCGGCTCGCACGGCCGCTCGCGCGGTTTCACGCGCCCACAGGCTGGGAGCGGTGGGCGCGGTGGCTCGGCCACCGGCCGTGGCGCGCGGTCGCGCTCGGCAGCACCGGGATCGCCCTTCTCACCGCGCCGCTGACGCAGCTGCGCCTGGGCTTGCCGGCGACCAACTGGTTCCCGCCGCAATCTGAGTCGGGACAGGGGCTCGCCGCCCTTAAGGCCATGGGTGCGAGCGGCGTGATCTACCCCATCCGCCTCGTGGTGCAGTTCCCCGAGGGCGAGTCGGCGCTGGCGGCGCGCCGGGTCGCGGGGCTCAAGGTCCTGACCGATTCCCTCGCGAAGAGCCCGCGCGTAAAGGAAGTCCGCGGGGTCGCGAGCCTGCATCCGGATCTATCCACCCTGCAGCTGGCGATCTACTACAGCGACGCGCCCGCGGCGCGGGCGCGGAACCGCAAGTTCTTCGACGCGTACCTGAGCGCCGACAGCCGCACCACACTCATCGACATCATCCCGGGCGATACCGTTTCGCTCACCGGCATGATGGAGATCGCGAAGCGCGTCCGCGCCATTGCCGGGCACGGCGTCCGCGGGCTGGGCGGCGCCGAAATGCTGGTCGGCGGCTTTGCGGCGGCAAGTCTCGACGCGCAGATCGAGCTGCTGCGGCGCTTGCCGGGTCACCGTCGGCTTCATTCTCAGCATCACCGCCATCATGCTGTTCGTGGCGTTCCGCTCGCTGCTCGTGCCGCTCAAGGCCGTGCTGCTCAACTGCCTTTCCGTCGGCGCGGCGTTTGGCCTGACCGTTCTCGTGTTTCAGCACGGCTACGGCGGCCGGCTGTTCGGGCTCGAGGGCCCGACGGAAGCGATTTGGGGGGTCGTGCCGGTGCTGGTGTTCGCGACCGTGTTCGGGCTGTCGATGGACTACGAGGTGTTCCTTCTGACGCGGATCAAGGAAGTCTTCGACAAGACCGGGCGCAACGATCACGCCACGATGGAAGGCCTCTCGGCCACCGCGTCCACGATTACCAGCGCCGCCCTCATCATGATCCTGGTGTTCGGCACGTTCGCCTTCGCGCGCGTGCTCGCGGTCCAGCTGATCGGGTTCGGCCTGGCCGCGGCCGTGCTGCTCGACGCGACCTTGATCCGGATGGTCCTGGTCCCCGCGATCATGCACATCGCGGGACGGTGGAACTGGTGGCCGGGGGTGCGTGCGCCGAAGATCGAACGGGATCCGGACGCTTAGCGGGCGCCCACGCCCTCCTTCACAGCTGGTTCAGGCGGCTCCCCCACACATCCCAGTGCCAGGCCGGAACCCGCACTCCTGTCCGGGGATCCTTCAGCGGTTTGTATTGCAGCCATTCGGGACGGAGGCCCAGCGTGGGTGCCAACGCGAGGAGGCGCTCGCTGTCGGCGCTCACCAGGTGCACCATCGGTTCGTCGTTGATCCGATGGCGGTGAAGCCACACGCCGCCGTCGAGGGCGAAACACATCCCCTCGCGGCGGCGTGTGAATTCACGGTAGGGCCGGTCTACGAGCAGGAAATATTGCCCTCGAGGGTTGCGGTTCCGATCGGCACGGCCGTGCCGGAAAAGACGTAGCAGCGCCGCGGCGTGTTGACGCTGATGGCGGTCGCCGACCAGCCTTTGGTCGTTGCCTCATTGACGGTGACGGACACCCCGATGGTCGGCACGTAGCCGTTCATCTGCACGAAGCTCACGCTGTACTTCGCGCTGTCATAGAAGAAGGCCTCCTCGGCGGTGGCGAGGTTGCGCAGGTCGGTTTTCATTGCGGCGACGTACGCTTTTTCTTTGGTGTTGGTGAACTTCGGGATGGCGATGGCCGCCAGCAGCCCGATGATCACCGCCACCACCAGCACCTCGATCAGGGTAAAGCCGCTGCGTGACTTCACCTTAGAACCTCCAACGCGCGAAAGGGCGGTGCCCCAATAGTGGGTACCAGGGGTAGTTCGAGCAAGAGCCGTGCTTACCCCTTTGCGTCCACCCAATTACTTCCGATCCCAAGACTTACGACCAGCGGGACCCGCAGCTCGGCCGCGGTTTCCATGTGGTGTTTCACCAGATGGCCCGCACTTTCTTGCTCAGCCACCGGAACCTCGACGACCAGCTCGTCGTGCACTTGCAGCAGCATGCGAGCGGTGAGCCGCTGTTCGCGGAAGCCCTGGGCGATTCGGATCATCGCGATCTTGATGAGGTCGGCGGCGGAGCCCTGCAGGGGAGAGTTGGTCGCCGTGCGCTCCCCGAACGCCCGCGTGTTGAAGTTGCGGTCGCGCAACTCGGGGATGTAGCGCCGGCGACCGAAAATCGTCTCGACGTACCCCTTCTCTCGAGCGGTGGCGACGGTGCGGTCCAGCCAGGCGCGCACGCCGGCGAAGCGGGTGAAGTACTGCGCGATGAACTCCTTCGCCTGGTCCTGCGAGATCCCGAGCTGCCGCGCCAACGCGAACGGGCCCTGCCCGTAAATCGTGCCGAAATTGATCGTCTTCGCCCGCGCCCGCATCTCGGGCGTCACCTGGTCCTGTGCCAGGCCGAAAATGATCGCCGCCGTCTGCCGGTGGATGTCCCCGCCCTCCCGGAACGCCTGCAGAAACGCCGCGTCACCGGAGAGATGTGCGAGCAGCCGCAGCTCGATCTGCGAGTAGTCGGCGGTCAGCAGCAGGCAGCCGGGCGCCGCGACGAATGCGCGGCGGATCGCCTCGCCCCGGCGGGTGCGGATCGGGATGTTCTGCAGATTCGGGTCCGAGCTGGAGAGACGGCCCGTCGCCGCGCCCGTCTGATTGAAGCTCGTGTGGATGCGCCCGGTCCGCGCGTTCACGTATCCGGGCAGCGCGTCCACGTACGTCGACTTGAGCTTGGCCAGCTCGCGATACTCGATGAGCAGTCGAGGCACCTCGTGCCCCATCGCCGCGAGCTGCTCCAGCACTTCGAAGTCGGTGGACGCGCCGGTCTTGGTCTTCTTGAGCGGCGGGAGCTGCAGCTTGTCGAACAACACCGTCCGCAGCTGCGGGGTCGAATTGAGATTGAAGTCGGTGCCGGCGGCCTGATAGACCTGCCGCTCCAGCTCGACCAGCTCGATGGTGAAGCCGCGCGAAATTTCGGCCAATCGCTCGCGATCGATCAGGACTCCATGCCACTCCATGTCCACGAGCACCCCCACCAGCGGCAGCTCGATCGTGTCCAGCAGCTGGAGCAACTGGTGATCCTCGAGCTCCGTCCGAAACTCGTCCCGCAACCGCAGGACCACCGCGCCGCCACCGGCGGAGTACCGTGCCGCATCGGGCAGCGGCACGCAGGCGAAGGGGCGCTCCGATTTTCCTTTCCCGACGAGCTCCGAGTACGGGCGTAGCGTCACGCCCAATCGCTCTCGCGCGAGGTCCTCCAGGTCGTGGGACCGGCGCCCCGGGTCGAGTACGAAGCTGGCGAGCATCGAATCGTACGCCACGCCATTCAGCTCGACCCCCGCCCGCCGCAATACCAGCCAGTCGTACTTGATGTCGTGACCCGCCTTGCGCACCGCCGCGTCCTCGAGCAGCGCGCGCAGGTGACCGACGGCCGGGCTGCCGAGTGGCGGCAGATTTCTGGGCGGCGCGTCCCCCGCCAGCTCGCCATCCGGAGCGACGTGAGTGAACGGGAAATACCATGCCCGCCCGGCGACGGCGAGCGACAGGCCCACCAGCTCCGCCCGCAGCGGGGCGAGTGAGGAGGTCTTGGTGTCGAGCGCCACGATGGTCGCGGCGCGGCAGGCCGCGACGACCTCCTCGATCATCGCAGGGTCATCCACGATCACTGGCTCGACCATCCCGAGCGCCGCCGGGGCGGGCGGGGCGGAGGGAGCGGGCGCTGCCGACGCGGGCGCGCCCGGCACTGCGCGCGGTGGCGGCGGCTTCGTAGCGGGGAGCGTGTCCAATCGAGGAATCAGCGAGCGGAATTCGAGCTCTGTGAAGAGCTCGGTGAGCCGCGCGGAATCGGGCGGCCCGACCTGCAGCGCTTCGAGGTCGAGCGCGATGGGGACGTCTCGCTGGATCGTCACCAGCTCCCGCGACAGGCGCGCGAGATCGGCGTACTGCGACACGGCCTCGCGGGCCCGCTTCGCCGGGATGTCGGCGGCGTGGGCCAGGACGCCATCCAGATCGCCGTATGCATGCAGCAGCTCGAGCGCCGTCTTAGGACCCACACCCTTCACGCCCGGAATGTTGTCCGAGCTGTCGCCCACAAGCGCGAGGTAATCCACGACCCGTTCCGGGGCCACCCCGAGACGCTCGGCGGCGTTCGACTGATCGACCCAGTGCTCGTCGATCGCCGCCGGACCACCGCGCCCGGGGTTCAGGAGCACGATGTCCGGGCTGATCAGCTGATAGAAGTCCTTATCGCCCGACACGATCACGGTGCGCAGGCCGCGGGCGGCGGCGGCGGTCGCCAGCGTGCCGATGACGTCGTCCGCCTCGTAGCCCTCGCGGCCGAGGACCGGTATGCCGAAGGCGCCGAGGATTTGCTTGATCCGCTCGACCGACCGGTCGAAGTCCTGCTGCAGCTGCTCGTCGAGCTTTTCGCGCGTGGCCTTGTACGCCGGGTAGCGTTGCTCGCGAAACGACACACCGAGATCGTGGATCCAGCCGAGGTACGCGGGGCGGTGCTGTGTGAGCAACCGGAACAGAAAGTTGGTCACGCCCCACGCCGCGGACGTGTTTTCGCCTCTGGCCGTCGTGAGAGGTCGGGCGATCATCGCGAAGAAAGCGCGGTAGATCACCGCATACCCGTCCACGAGGAACAGCGATGGAGCCGGCGCAGCGGGCATCAATCGCCCGGGGCTTCGTACATCGCCCGATACAGGTCGCGGTTGCGCAACACCGATCGGACGTAGCCGCGCGTCTCCGCGTAGGGGATCCGCTCGATGAACTGGTCCGGGTCGTCGGCTCCGGCGCGGCTGAGCCAGCGCGTCACGGGCCGCGAGCCGGCGTTGTAGGCCGCGACCGCCGGCTCCACGCGACCGTTGTAGCGGCGCAGCAGCTCGGCGAAGTGCGCCGCGCCGAGATGCAGGTTCAAGTCCGGAACCGTGATCCAATCGGCATCGAAGGAAACGTCGAGCCCCCGGGCCGTGAACGCGGCGGTTCCCGGTAGCAGCTGCGCCAGGCCGCGCGCGCCCGCGGGGGAGAGCGCCTGCGGATCGAAGGTGCTTTCCTGCCGCACGATCGCGACCAGGAGCAGCCGATCGATGCCGAATTCCTTCGCCTCGGCTTCCACCGCGCTGCGGTTCGGCCAGGGGAAGATGGCGCGCAGCACGCGCGGATCGTTGGGTGAGCGGATCGCGGCGAGCCAGGCCAGCCGAACGCCGGCCGGACCCCAGCCTCGCGCGGCGAGCCCCTCGCTCCAGCTGAGCAGCGACTCGAGGTCTGCGGGTGGGTGCCCCAGCAGGTACCGCACTTCCGACTGAGCCGCTGAGTCCAGGCCCGCCAGGACGAGCGTGTCGATGCGCGCGAGGCCCTGAGCGACGGCCGGCACCGCCGGCGGGTCCGGCGGTACCGCGATGGCCAACGGCGCCAAGCCGCGCCGCACCGCGGGCTCGCAGGCCGTAATACCCGATCGAATCGTCCTGCGCCAACGCGGTCCAGAGCGTCTGCGCCGTCGCCGTATCGGCGCGCGCGCGCGCGATCTTCCCCAGCCAGAACCGCGCCGCGAGTCGCTGCGGGGCGCCGGCAGCAACTTCAGCCCGATACAGCGCGACGGCGCTGTCGACCTGTCCCTGGTCCGTGGCATGGGCGGCCAGGCGAAACCGGGCTTGCGAGGACCTTGGGTCGGCCGGATAGCGCTCGACCAGCGCGCCGAACCAGCGCGCTGCGCCGACCCAATCGGCGCGGTCGGCCGCACCATCGCCCAACACGTAGAGCGCGGTCGGCGCGGCGCTGTCGCCGGGGTAGCCTTTCGCAAATGCCGAGAGCGCGTCAGCGGCGCCGGGGGCACCCGACCGCGACAGCACGCGTGCCCGGCGATAGGTCGCGAGCGCGCCGAGCGCGGAGTCGCGCGCCGCGGCCTGATAGGCCTGCGCGGCTTCACGGTAGCGGCCCGCAGTCGTGAGCAGCTCGCCAAGCAGGAGTAGCGTCGCGGCGCTCGAATCTCCCCCCTGCACCGCCCGCGCCACCTGCGTGCTGGCGTCGACCGCGGCTCCGTGGGACTTCATCGCCCGGGCCAGGGCGACCCGCTCGGCGGGCACGCGCGGCGGGAGGGCCGCCAGCGCCACCCCGACCGCCGCCGCCGCATCGTCGGACTCGGGTGCCCGGGCCATCAGCGCGTAGATGGCACTCCGCGCCCGGGCCGAGTCGCGCAGCTGCAACGCGAGGCGACCCTCATCGAGCGACCGGCCGCCTTGTACCAAGCGCTCGAGCGCGGCGAGCGAGTCCCCCGTCGCGAGCAGCACCAGCGCCCACGCGGCCGGAGCGTCCCGCGTCGCGGGCGGCGGGCAGGTCCGCGAGCAGCCGTGCCGCTCGCGCCGTATCGCTGACGACCCGCGCCTCGCGGAGCCGGAGCCACGGGGCGATGGTCGGCAACCCCGCGCGCTGCGCTGCCGCAAACGCGCTCGCCGCCGAATCCCGCTGGCCGAGCCGCTCCCACGCGAGGCCTTCATGCACGGCCCAGAGCGCGGCGTTGGATCCGATCGCGCGCCTGCGCGCCGCGGCAAAATGGGTCGCCGCCTGCTCGAACATTCCGAGCTTGGCTTCCGCGGCACCCAGCACCGCCAACGCCACTCCGCCCTCGTAGTCCTCCAGCCACGAACGCCCGACCAGGAAACGGCGGGCGCGCTCATAGCGCTTCGCGCCAAGCTCGGCAGCCGCGCCCTCGACGATGAACTGCGCGTTCGGGTTGGGGTCGTGCGCCGTCGCCGCCAGGAGCAGCTCCGCCGCGTGCCAGGGACGCCCCGCTCGCCGCAGCGAGTCGGCCGCGGCAACACTCTCGCGGTCATTGACGCGGACGGGGGTCTGGGCATACGGCGGCGGCTGCTCCGGCTGCCACCAGGAACAGCGCGGCGGGAACGACCCTCACTGGCCGCGGCGTATGCGCGCGACCACGCGTTGAAATTCGGAGCGTGACAGCGGGGTGAGGCGAAACTCCCCAAAGCCCGTATCGTCTTCAAAGACGAGCGTCACCCGGAGGCTCATATACTCCCACTCAATCAGGCGCGGACCCGCTCCGACCTGGTTGGCCAGGTCGCTGATCGTCTCGGGCTCGCCCAGCGCGATGTACACCTCACCGCGCTCGGTCCGCCAGCCCGGAATCCCGGGCTCGGGAAAGCGCACGTTGGCAATCCCGACCCGATGGAAATACTGATCCAACGCCTCGTTCTCGGGGGTGATGGGGACCGGATCGCTCGCGCGGTAGAAGTCCCGCCACGCCGCCGCGCGCTGCTCGCGCGGCGCCGCTTTTAACTTGGCCACCAGGTCCTGCCGCTCGAAAAATCGCAGCACGTCCACCATCTCCGAAAAGTTCGCGATCGCCCACTGCTCCGAGAAGGTGACGAGGAACGGAGTCGCCGTGCGCGCCTCGGTCCCGACCGCTTCGACTTCAAAGACCGACCGGCCGACCGGCAGGTCGGAGGGACTGACGACGAACCGGGCGAGCGCCAATCCGAATCGGCTGACGGTCGCCGTCCCAGTCCACACCACCACGGAGTCGGGATCGAGCACCTTGGCCGCGAGGACGGTCCCTGCGGGGAGGCCGTAGGCCTCGACGTAAAAGCGCAACGAGTCGGCCCCGTAAGGAAGTGTGGCGCGCGGATTGACCACGATATTGGGTACCGTGTCGAGCCTGGCGCGCCCCGACCCCTGATAGGTCGCGATCGGCTCGCTCAGGCCCGGCCCCACGAATTGGGGTACGGTGTCGACGATCCGAGACTCGGAGGACGCCGGACCGTTGCGGTCCCGAACGACCACGCTGGCGGAGTAGATCCCAGGACGCAGCACGAGGAACTGCTGGAAAACAATGCTTTCGTCGACGCGCAGCGTCTCCTGGAAGGTCCCCACGCGCACGGTTTCGTCCCCCACCCTCCGGAACACCACCGTGGTGTCGGCACGTACCACCAGCTCGACGTGGTACACCGCGGCGAAGCTGCTGTCGACCCGCCGAAAACTGAGCGCGTGGTTGGCAAGTGACAGGGCGAACACGCCCGGCGTCGAGTCCGCTTTCATCCCGGCGAAAAAGTGGAGCGACGCGACGAACGGGAGCGGCGGGCCCCCGACCGCGAACCCCATCCCGCGGTAGATCGCGTTCACGTCGAACCGCTCAGAGATCTTCGGCACCGCGGTGGGAGGAGGGGCCTCCTTGCCGACGCGTTGCCACGGACCGCATGCCGCGAGCATGCCAGCTGCCACGATCGCCGGAGCGAACCGCACTCTCACTTGCTCAACCCGAAGTCCAGGCATAGCTTCGCGCATTCCCATGCCAACCGAGAATCTCACCGGCCGCACCATCGCCGGGTACCGCCTCCTCGAACGCATCGGTGAGGGGGGAACGGCCGAGGTATACCGCGCCGAGCATGGCGAACGCGGTGTCTGCGCGTTCAAGGTATTGCGGCCACGACTGAAGAGCGACCCCAACGCGGTGACGCGCTTCCTGCGCGAGGCAGGATACGGTGCGCGGGTGGAACATCCGAATGTGGTGCGCACGTATGCGTACGGCGAAGAAGAGGGCCAGCACTACCTCGCGCTGGAGTGGGCGGCAGGGACGTCTCTGGCCGAGGTGGTGGCGCGAAAGGGACGCCTGGCGCTGCCGCTGGTCGGCTCCCTCGTGCGCCAGCTGGGCGACGCCCTGGGCGCAGCCCACCGAGTCAGTATTATCCATCGCGATCTGAAACCCGAGAACATCATGTACGACGAGGCCAGCAGCACGCTCAAACTGCTCGACTTCGGGATCGCGCGCGATGAGCTGTCGGCCGAAACCCGGCTGACGCGCTCCGGCTTCTTCGTCGGCACGCTGCAGTACGTCGCGCCGGAGACGCTGTCAGGAGAGCTGGTGGACGGTCGCGCCGATCTCTACAGTCTGGCCACGATCGCGTACTACCTGTTGACCGGGCGGCACCCCTTCACCGGCCTGCGACCGCGCGACCTCTTCAACCAGCTGCTTACGGGAACCCCGACGCCGCTCGGGAAGGCGGTGCTCGATCTCAAATTCCCAGCCGCGCTCGAGGCCGCCGTGATGCGGGGCCTGGAGCGCGACCCAGCCCGGCGGCAACCGACCGTGACCGAATTCGCCGCCGAGTTTGTGGCCGCCATTGATGCCGCACCACCCACCGAGCCCGGCCTGCTGGACCGCCTCAAGCAGCTTGGTCGCCGTCGAGGGATCATGTAGTAGTAGCTATTACTACTACTAACGATATGCAAAGCAGCCGCGACCGACTTATCGAGCTACTCCGCGAGCGCTCCGTACGCCACGGCGATTTCGTTCTGGCCTCAGGACGACGGTCCGCTTTCTACGTGGACGCACGGCTGACCACGATGTCGGGGGAGGGACTCAGCGTGATCGGGCGGGTCGGACTGGAGTGCCTCGGGGCCCGCGGCTGGCGACCTGAGGCAGTCGGGGGACTCACCCTGGGTGCCGATCCCGTCGCGTACGCAATCGCGGCGGCGGCTCACGCACAGGGGGTCGCGCTCAACGCATTCACGGTTCGCAAGCAGGCAAAGGACCATGGCACGGGACGGCGCATCGAGGGGTGCTTTGCAGGTGGCGCCCGTGTAGTCGTGGTGGAGGACGTGCTCACGACGGGGCGCTCGGCGTTAGAGGCACTTGCCGCGGTTGAGGGAGAGGGCGGGCGTGTCCTCGGCGTTCTCACCGTGGTCGACCGCCAAGAGGGAGGCCGCGCGACCCTCGAGCAGGCGGGCTTTGAGGTCGAGTCCATGGTGACCGCCCGGGATTTAGGACTCGGGTGACGGCTTGTGGCAGGGTGCCACGCTAGTATGATGGTCGTGAGAGACTCGATGCCACATGACGTGCTGACTGGGGTGCGCCCGTGACACGGCCGGGCACCCTTCCTGCCCGTAGCTCGCTCGCCGCCCGCATCCGAGGATGGACGGACGACACGGCGGCGGTCGAACAGCGCCTCAAGGACCTCGAGACGTTCGCCCGGGCGCACCGCCGTCGCTGGGTCATGGTCGTGGTGGGTGTGCTGATCGGAATGCTCGGCTGGATCGGCGGCATGGTCAAAGCGCGCCCAGGCACGATGGTCCTCGTCGGCGGGGGCGCGGCGCTGCTCAACGCTCTGGTCGGCATGGTCAACGAGCGGGGCTGGTATCGCTGGTGGCTGGTCTACGCCCTCGCCATGCTCGACGCGGTGCTCGTCAGCGTCCTGGTGGTGTGGTTCGGCCACGGCGGCCTGGTGGCGGCGTTCTTCATCGCCGTGCTTCCCTACGCATTCGACCAAGGCCACGCGGTGGGCGACTTCCTCGTCCTGATTTCCGCACTGGCCTATCTGGCGGCAAGCCAGCTTCACTACCTGCTCTACGGCGGCGATCCGGGACTCGCGACGGCGACGTATCTCGAAACTGTGGTGTTCGTCGCGGTGGCGATGGGGTTGAAGCGCATTCCCGCGGCGCTGATCGACCGGATCCGCGAGGCGCGGGGCATCATGGGCGAAGCCGAGCAGGGTTACTTGGCGGTCCGGGCGCCCGCCGTGGAGTCGGACGAGCTGGGATTCCTTGCCAAGAGCTTCAATCGCATGCTCGGGGAGATCGGGACGACGATCTCGACGGTGCAGCGCGAAGCGGATGAAGTCGCAGCGTTCGCGGAGCAGCTCGCCGCGTCAGCCGAAGAGCTGCACGCCACGTCCGAGGCGGTGACGCACACCGCGCAAGATCTCGCCACCGATCTCGGAAACCAGCGGGCCCTGGCGGACGCTGCGCGGGGCGAAAGTGCAAAGACTGCCGATCAAGCCGAATCGCTGCGCGTCCGTGCCGAGCTGATGCAGGTCGATGCCGCGCGGCTGGTCGCCGCGGCCGAGCGCGGGCGCGAGCGGGTGGCTCGGGCCAGCCAGACTCTGCGCTCGGTGGGGGAGGAAGTGCGCGCCACGGCTGCGACGGTCGCCGGCCTGTCGGGCATGTCAGAGCGCATTGGCGTGTTCGCCCAAACCATCGCGCGGATCGCGCGCCAGACACACCTGCTGGCCCTCAACGCCGCCATTGAAGCAGCGCGTGCCGAGGAGCACGGCGAGGGGTTTGCGGTCGTAGCGGACGAAGTGCGCGCCCTCGCCGCGCAGGCCGGCAAGTCGGCGCGAGACGTGGCGGAGCTGGTGTCGGAGTTGCGCACCGGGATCGATGCCGCCGCCCGCGCCATGCAGTCCGGGGAGGCCAAAGTGCGCGACATCGGGGCCGTCTCGGCTGAGGCGGACGGCGCCCTGCAGGAGCTCCACCAGGGCGTCGAGCTGATCGGCGAGCTGGTGAACGCCACTGCCGAGGTATCGCGCGACCAGGCCCAGCGTCTCGCCCAGCTGGCGCAGTCACTGCAGCAGGTGGCGACAATCTCGACGGCGTCGTCGCAGAGCGCCGACGGGGCAGCCGCGGCGACGCAGACCCAGATCACGGCCATGGGCGACCTCACGGCGACGTCGCAGCAGCTGGCACAGCTCGCGGAGCGTCTCCGCGCCAGCATTGCACGGTTCTCGGTATTGTCGCGCGACGGCCAGACCAAAGCGCCCCCACTCCCGGCGGCCGCTGATTGATTATCCCGTCCGGGAGACGCGAGCCGCGTTGGGTCCTTGGTCCCCAATCCCCGCGTTCAGGGGGTGTAACGCGCGCAGGGCCTCCCGGTACGGGATGATGAGCAAGTCGACGAAGCGGGCGAGTGCGAGATCAAAGGGAAATCGGTGCCGAAACTCCCCGGCGGTGACTCCCAGCATGGCTTTGAGGTGACGGCTGAAGCTCTGCGGCGACGAGTAGTCCAGCCGATACGCGACGTCCGCCACCGACAGCCCGGGGTTCTGAAACAGGTGGGCCGCATGCAGCAGCCGCATGCCGGCGAGGTAGCTCTTCGGCGACGGCAGCCGGGCGCGGTAGAATCTCGACATCAGCGTGCTCGACCCCAGGCGCAGATGCCGGGCGAGTCCCCGCACCGTGGTCAAGACGGGAGCAAGCCGGGCGAGCGCCTCGAAGAACAGCCGCGCGTCACCAGAGGCGGGATCGAGAGCGGGGAGCACGCGGCCGAGAATCTGCGCCGCTGCCGGCGAAACCGGATGCCCCACCAGCTCGCGCAACCGTCGCCAGCCCCCCGGCTCGGTGCAGTCCACCGCGGCTCGCACGCCGGTGGCTCCGAGCCGGAGCAGCGCTTCGGTGGCGATGCTATCGTGACGCGATACCAGGGCGACGGCCGGGATCGCCGGGAACTCATGCACAAACCGCGCGACGGCAGGCAGCTCGATGCCGTCGCAGCGGTGCACGGAAATGACCAAGGCATCCACCCGCTGCCGCCGCGCGGTACTCAAAACGTCGTGAAACGAATCGGCATGCACAGCGGTAAAACACCCGTTCCCAGCCGCGTCCAACCGCGCCCGTTCCGGTGGTGGCAGCACTGTGCAGACGGTTACCATGGTAAGGAGACGATAGCGATGCACCATCAACCCGGGCTCAACCCAGCCCCGCGTCCTTCGACGCTTCGACCCTACCCGAAAACTCCGGGGGCCGTGTGGAGCCTGTGATCCAGCCGCCGGCCGACCGGAAGCGCGCGGCGCGACTCGGGATCGCCTTGGCCATCGTCGCCTTGGGCCTGGGATTGTGGGGGGCGACCACGTTCCACCATACCGCCAAGAAGGTCCGGGCCGACCCCGGGCTCAGCTATCGCACGCCCGAGGCGCTCGACAAAGTGCTGGCGCGCGGCGATCAGGCCGAGCGAGATGGGGACGCCGGTTCGGCGATCGTGGCCTACAAGTTCATCGTCGCGGTCGGCGCAGGGACGAACAAGGAGCTCGAGCCCTATATTGCCGCGGCGCGCCGGGGGCTGACGCGCCTGGGAGTCGAGCCGCGGCCGTAGTCCGACGGGGCGGGAAGGCATGCGAGAACGCGAGCTGATCGATCGAAACAGTCGGGCGCATGCCAGCTGACCCCTTGTTGCACGACCGCTTGGGCCGCGCGCTGGCGGGCCGCTACATCCTGGGACCTGAGCTCGGGGCCGGCGGCATGGCCACGGTGTATCGCGCCACGGACGTCAGGCTCGGACGCCAGGTGGCCATCAAGGTGCTGCCGCCCGAACTGCGGGCCTACGTCGGGAGCGAGCGCTTCCAGCGGGAAGTCCTGCTCGCGGCGCAGCTCTCCCATCCGAATATCGTATCGCTGTTCGAAGCCGACGAAGCGGACGGACTGCTGTTCTACGTCATGGAGCTCGTCGAGGGCGAGTCGCTGCACCAGCTGCTGGAGCGCGGCGGCCCGCTCTCGCTCGAACAGGCCATCCGCATCACGGCTGAGGTCGGCGAAGCGCTCCAATACGCCCACGACTCCGGGATCCTCCACCGGGACGTGAAGCCCGCCAACATCCTGCTGTCCCACGGTCACGCGATGGTGGCGGACTTCGGGATCGCCAAGCTCCTCGCCGAATCGCAGGCCGACCAATCGTCCACCGGGTCCGGCGAGACATTGGGCACGGCAGAGTACATGAGCCCCGAGCAGGCCATGGGCGCGCGGGACATCGATGCGCGGAGCGACGTCTACGCCCTGGCGGCGATGTTGTACGAAATGCTCGCCGGGGAGCCGCCGTTTACCGGCCCCAATCTCCAGGCTACGGTGGCCCGCTTGCTCGCCGATCCGCCCCGCCCGATCCGCACCGTGCGGCCCGACTTGCCGCCGCATGTCGAGCGCGCCGTGGCAGCGGGACTCGCCAAGCTCCCGGCGGACCGGCCTGCTTCCATTCAAGCGTTCGTGCGGATGCTGACCGACGAGCGACCGCAGGCAGCGCGGCCCCGGCGGCTCGGCATCACCATCGCCATCGTCGCCGCAGCGCTGGGGCTCGCGGTCGGGGTCCGCTGGATACTCGAGCGAGGGCCGAAACCGCCGGGGAGCGCGCCGAACGCCAACAGCGTCGCGGTGTTGTACTTCGAAAGCCAGTCGGCCGACACCGCGGACTCATACCTTGCAGACGGCCTCACCGAGGACATCATCGGGCGGCTGGGCCGCATCTCGCGTCTGGCGGTCACCTCGCGCGTGGCGGTGCGCCGCTTTCGCGGCGTCGCGACCCCCGACCCCGCAGGCATAGGGCGCGCGCTCGGCGTGGCGTATCTGGTCGCGGGCAGCATGCGGCGCACCGGCACGCGCCTGCGGGTCGCCGTCGAACTCGTCCGTGCATCCGACGGGATCCGGCACTGGGGCGAGGAGTACGACGAACCGACGACAGACCTCCTCGCGATCGCGGACGACATCACCCGGGCCGTTGCTGGAGCGGTCGCCGGCCAGCTCGTGCCGGCGGAGCGCTCGGCACTGGCGCAACGCCCCACGCAGCAGCCGGCCGCCTACGATCACTTCCTGCACGGCAACTACTATCTGGCGGAGCGGACGCCGCGCGCTGTCGCACGCGCCATCGGCGAGTATCAAGCGGCGTTGCGGTTCGACCCCGGGTTTGCTGCCGCCTCGGCGCGGATCGCACTCGGCTACGCGCTGTTTCTGGACTGGGGATGGTCCTTCCCTTCGCGATCGTCCGAGTGGGTGCTCTCCGAAGGCTTCGCGGCCGCCGATCGGGCCCTCGCGACGGACTCGAGCAGCGCCGACGCCTGGATGGCCAAGGGGTTCCTGTTCAGTTTCCGCAACCCGCGCACGTTCGACGGTGTACGCGCCGCGTTGGCGCGCGCCGTCGAGCTCGACCCCCGGAACGCGGAGGCGTATCACCAGTACGGGATGGCCCTCCTCTGGCTCGGGGCCGATTCCGCAGCCGAGGGCATGTACGCCCAAGCGCTCGGCATCGAGCCGGCGCGGCCCATCACGCTCTTCAACATGGCGCGACTGAGTCTGCGGACGAACCGGGAGCATGCGGCGAGCCGCTGGCTCGACAGCACGCTTGCCCTCGATCCAGCCGCCGACTACGCATACGTCCTCCGGGCGGTGATCCGCCTCGGCGCCGGCGATCTGGCCGAAGCGCGCACCGATGCCGAAACCGCCGTGCGATTTCACGCCGGGTATCAGCGTCCCGGCGAAGCCGTACTCGCCCTGGTGGACCTCCGCGCGGGCGATACGTCCGCCGCTCGCACGCGGGTGCGGGAAATCCTGCGCGATGGCACTGGCCTGGAACGCCCGACCGTGGCGGATGCAGCGTGGGTCGCGCGGGCGCTGGTCGCCCTGCAAGATTCCGCTGCGGCCCTGGCCCTGTTGGAACGCGTCCGCCCCCGCGGCGCACGCCTGTGGTTTTACCTCCGGGCGCCGGACTTCGACCCCTTACGGGAGACTCCGCGATTTCGGCACCTGATCGAGCAGTCGCGGCCCGACTGATGCCGCGCGCCCTGCTGTTGCTGGTGCTGCTCGCCGCCTGCCAGTCGTCGGGTCGCCGCGCGCTGGTGTTGGACCTCGCCCTCACGGATCCCGCGTTGCTTGAGGGGACCGCGGGGCCATGGCGCGCCGCCGGATACGCGGTGGAGTACCGCCGGTTCTATCCTCACTTGACCAAGGCCGATCTGCGGCGCTACCACGTGTTGCTGCTGCTCCTCGGACGTGGGCCCGAGGTTCCCTCGGACGCGCTCACGGCCGGCGACCTGGGCACGCTGGGTGATTGGGTGAGGGGTGGCCGGGTCGCGGTCCTGGCCTACGCCGGCGACGGTGAAGGGTCGCTCGATCGCTGGACGGCGAACCAATGGCTGGCGGCGCAGGGAAGTGGTATCGCCATCGGCGATCGAGCGCTGCAGGACTCCGCCGCCCGGGTGCTGTTCGCTCGCGCTCAGCCGTGGGCGGTGGGCCGACCGGTTGGGAGCGACCCGCTCGGGGCATCGTACGAGCCGTTCCCGCTGGATCGCAACCATCCGCTGAGCGTCAAGCGAACGGCACAGGTGGTGGCCGTCTCGAGCCTCGGTCCACCGGCACGCGGCGCCAAGGATGCCCCAGTCCGCCTCGGTTCGCCCGTTGTTGCCGCCAGCCGTCTCGGTGACGGGTTGGTCGTCGTGATCAGCCGGCACGCCCTGGGTGCGCTCGGTCCACAAAATCGCGCGACCACCATGCCGCTGCTCCAGCTGGGAGCGTTGAGCGACACGAAGGACTTCCTCACCGCGTTGGCGCGCTGGACGCGCCGGCCGGCGGAGTGGGCTCACGTCCCGCCGGGAGACCAGCGCCAGCCGCTGACCCTGGTGGGTGCGCCCGTGCCGGTGGATCTGCAGCCCGCCCCCAAAACCGCCCCGCCGGGCGCCACCACCGTGCCGCTCGAGCCACCCACCAGCTCACAGGCGGGACGCGCGCCCGAGGTCCCGAGCTGGATCCGTCAGGTCGGGATTCGGACGCTCTGGACGCCACTCCTTGTTTTGGAGCAGGGGCACGAGGTGCCGAGGTCCGCCGCGTCGCTCGACTCGCTGGTCGGTTCCCTCGATGCCGCCGGCCTGAATCTGCTGGCGGGCGATGCCCGCCCCGAGACGGTGGTCGACTCGTTGCATCACCTGTGGGCCGACCGAGACGCGGTCCGCCGCGCCTGGAAAGGGGTCGTGAGTCAACTACAGCCCACCAGCGTGGCCTGGATCCCGGCGTTCGACTATGCGGCCTATCGGCCACCCGGTGCGTGGAGCGATTCGTCGCGCGGGTCGCGCGGCGAGGCCATCGGCATGCCGTGCGCGCTCGACTCAACCCTCTGGGACGCCGGGATCGCGCCCGCCTTCATGGCGCTCGCACGGCTCGCCAACCAGACGCGCCAGCTCGTCCCGGCACTGGCTCTCGATCTCAGCGGATCCCGCAAAGGTGGCTGGAGCGGATACTCCATGGGCCAGGAGTTTTGCGACGCGGCCTGGCGCCAGGGCCTGAGGCGCATCGGGCAACGGGGCACGCTCGACACGGTGGCGGCTCCGAACCGTTACCGCACGCTGCGCGAGGCGGGCCTGCTCGCCGCGTACCTTGGAGCGCTCGAAGACCTGGTGGCGGAGCGCGCGCGCGGGCTGCGAGATCGAGCGCTGCGGGAGAGCGGCAGCCTCTATTTCGCGTTCCGCCTTCAGCAGGCTCCGGCGGACTGGTTCACATTGGGACTGTTTCGTGGATTCTCGCTTCCCGACCGCCCCGCACTGCTGTTTACGCCGGAAGCGGAGATCCGCACGGTACTCAACGCCTACCGGGCGCGCGGTCTCTACGCGGTCCACGCCGTCGAGTTGCCGCTCACGCTGGTCCGTTCCGGCAGCCTGGCAGGGCTGAAACGCCTAGCCTTCGGCGAGAATGACGGCTTCTGGCTGTCTTCGAGTGAGGGAACGTCGGTCCGCGCGCGATCCGCGAAAGGGCGGGGGCGGAGCGGGAGCGACAGCCTCGCGCTCGTGCTGCGGCGCCTGGCGCGGTAGCGCGAGCCTTGCATCGCGCGTCCTGACGCCGGTAAGTTTGTTCGCTGGTGGTGGTAGGGCGCGATGGTCGCGGTGCGCCGGCAGGCATGGTGCGCTGAGGAAAGTCCGAGCTCCAAAGGGTAGACTGCCAGGTAACGCCTGGGCGCCGCAAGGCGACGGACAGGGCCACAGAAAACAAACCGCCCCTGATGCAGGGGTAAGGGTGAAACGGTGGGGTAAGAGCCCACCGCGCGCCTGGCAACAGGCGTGGCACGGTAACCCCCAGTCGGAGCAAGGCCAAATAAGCAGCGAGACTCGACCCGGGTCGCTTGAGCTGCGGGTAGGCCGCGTCGAGGTGGCTGGCGACAGCCATCCCAGAGAGATGACCATCTGTCCGCTTTCGGGTGGACAAACAGAACTCGGCTTATGGCCCTGCCCCCACCTTCGTCCCCGACGCCGAAGCCGTACCCACCCCAGTGGGAAACCGTAGCCGACTTACGCGTTTTCCGCACCACGAGCGAGGAATGGGAAAAGCTCATCGGGTGGCGTGCCGACATGGGGAAACGCGGTTGGAAGCTGCTGCGGGTTTCGAGCGATGGCCCGGAATTGATCGCGGTGTTCGGGCGCACCAAGTCCGACCGCGCCACAACGCCTGCGTCCGAGCCGCACTCATGACCGCCTGGAGCCGCGCGGCCGCGGTCCTGGTGCTGGCCAGTTGCGTCGCGAGGGTCCGGCGCCCCGCCCGCCGCCGACGCCCCGGCACCGCAACCTCCGGCCGCAGCGCCGGCCCCGCCACCGCCTCCCCCCACACCACCACCGATCACAACCCCAGTGCGGCCACCGGCCCACGGCGCAATCCGATACGGACCGAGCGCCATGCGGTATGTGGTGGACCGCAAGCTGCACGTCGACCAGTTGATCGGCGGGCAGCAACACCCCCAGGATCTTGGTGCCCGCCTGTTCGTGGGCGTTGTGATCACCGGTCCGGCGGACGCGAACGGCTACCCGACGACCATTACGGTTGACTCGGTGCTGTCCGATTCCGGGACCCTGCAACCGATCGCCGGTAACATGGCCCGCGTCCGCGCGCTGATCCTCGCGGGCCGGCTCGCGCCGCGCGGTGATTTTCAGGCTACGACCACCTCCGACAGTGTGAGCGCGCAGAACATCGCCCAGCTGGCGGGAACGTTCCGGGACTTCCTCCCGCGTGTTCCCCTGGAAGGCGTGAGCGTGGGAGCGACGTGGACCGATACCGCAGCGGTCACGCAGCGGGCCAATGGCGGCTCGGTCACCCGGCGCACCACCACGCACTCGACAACGGGCGCGTGGGAAGTCCATGGCGGGACCCGGAGCCTGCGAATCGAAAGCACCGCGACCTACAGCCTGGTGGGCTCGAGCGAAAATGGCGGGCAAGTGTTCGAGTTCAACGGCACCGGCACGACCACGGCGCGGGCGTTCATCGCGGAGGACGGCCGGTACCTGGGCGGTGAATCGCGCGACTCGACAAGTCTCACCGTCTCACTCCCTGCCCAGGGTCTCACGATTCCCCGCACGCAGGTGCTTCAGTCCTCCGTTTCGGTGCGCCCGTAATCGCGCCGCGCTGCATCGTCGCACTCGCGATCGTCGCGCTCCTCGTGAGCGTCGCGCGCCCCGTCGACGCCCAGGTTTCCCCCAACCGGACCCTCGCGTACCTGTCCCCCGCCACCGTGAGCGACGCGCGCGCCCTGTGGGTCAACCCGGCGGGCCTGGGCAAGGAACATGAGGCATCGATCCACGCGGACCTGACGGTCGAAGACCCGGGGAGCGACATTCAGCTGCGTCAGCTCACGCTCGGGTTCAACTCACGCGGGCTGTCGTTCGGGTATCAGCGGGACATGTTCGAGGGCGGCGTAACCGGTCACACGTATCGCTTCGGGCTGGGAGCCGCCCGCAAGGGGCTCTCCGCCGGGCTCGCGGCTTCGATGTATCGCGGTGACACCAAAGGCACAGGGTGGGATTTCGGCGTGGGGTACGAACCCATGCGGTGGGTGTCGCTCGCGACCGTCGTTACGAACGTGATGCAGCCCGTGGTCCGCGGTGAGGTTCAGCTCGCCACCGTCGTCCCGAGCATCGCGTTGCAACCGTTCGGACCGCTCCTCACGATCTCCTCCGAGGGGCGCTTCACCAAGGATTCGGTGGTCGGGTACGCACTCGATGCACGGGTCGCGACCGGTGGCCGCTTCGCGGTGGCCTTGCTGGCACGGCTCGATGCGGACCCGTCATTCCACCGCACCGCCTGGGTGTTCGGCATTTCGATCGGCGGCCGCGAGCGAGTCGGGTCCACGGTCGGCATTCCCCAGAACACCAATCGCGTGGACCAAGCCAACCTCTACGGACTGATCTCCCGCACCGCCGGGCGCTGAGCGCCGGGGCGGGGCCGCAACCGGATTCCGCCGGGGAGCAGACCGTCAACGCCGCGCCCGATCGCCCACAGCCCGCGCGGTGACAGCGTCGCAAACACCGTGTCGGGCCGCGCCCGCGCGGGAAGCAACAAGAAAAAGAAGCGCGGGCCGGCGCGCCAGCCGGGCACGAAGGTGTACGCGACACTGTCCCGAGCGTACCCGCGCAACCGATGGGGCTCCGCCACCACCACCCGCCGCCGGGCGATGATGAACAGCGTCAGCTCCTCCCTGCCAGCTGGACTGAACGCGAACACGGCGGTGTCGTTCACCGCCAGGATGCCGCGGCGCCGCAGCGAGGTGTTGACGCTGTCTGAGACCGGCTGCGTGATCAGCACTCTCGGCGGGCGGTCGAGCGCGACCCAGCTCACCAGCATGCCTCCGGCCACCAGCGCGCCGACGCCGAGGGCGGCCGCGACCCCGGCCGCGGCGACAGACGACGCCGCCCCCGTGACCGTGCCCGCCTGCCCGGTCTTCCGCTTGCGTGCCGCGGCCGGTACGGCCGCGACCAGCGCCGCGTCGAGCTCGGCAAGCGTGCCGAACCGTTCACCAGGGGCTTTGCAGAGCATCCGGTCGAGCACCGCGGCGAGCTCCGGCGGGACTTCGCTGCGGATTTCGCGGATCGGCGCCGGGTCGGCAGTCGCTTGCTTCATCAGGATCGACTGCACTGAGTCGCCTTCGAACGGCACCTTCCCCGCCAACATTTCGTAGAGCACGATCCCGAGCGAGTAGATGTCCGAGCGGGTCCCGATCTTGTCCCCGGTGGCTTGCTCGGGGCTCATGTACTGCGGCGTGCCGACGACCATTCCTTCGGTCGTGAGGTTCGCTCCGGATGCGGCTTCCGCGGCCTTCGCGATGCCGAAATCCGTGACCCGCACCTCGCTGCCGCCGTCGAGCAGGATGTTGTCCGGCTTGACGTCCCGATGCACCACGCCCTGCTGGTGGGCGTACCCCAGCGCTGCGCCGGCCTGGCGGGCGATGGTCACCGCCTTGGCGATCGGCATGCGACCGCGCTTGTCGAGCAGCTGCCGCAGCGACGGCCCGTCGACGCACGGCATGACGATGTACAGCACCTCGTTCTGGTAGCCGCCCACCTTGTAGATGGGTACGATGTGCTGGTGCTCGAGCTTCGCCACGGTGCGTGCCTCGCGCACGAACCGCTCCGCGAGCTCGGGTGACGGCGTCAGACCGAGATCGAGCACTTTCACCGCGACCTCGCGGCGCATGGCTTTGTCGCGCACGCGGAATACTGCGGCGAATCCACCTTCGCCGAGCAGCGCACCGACTTTAAATTGGTCTCCGAGGGCCTCTTGCAGGCGGGCGCGGAGGCGGGGAAGATCCAGCGACATGGCGGACGGAAAACCTAGGAAGGCGCGCCGGATGGCGCTAGGGATAGGCGCACTGTGCGTCGTGTGGCTGTTCGGCGTCTGGCCGCCGCCGATTTGGTGGCGCGATCATTGGCCGCGCGAGACGGCGATGATGAGAGAGGCGGCGGGAAGGCGGGTGGGCGGGCAGGCGGGCAGGGTACGTCCAACTCCCCTTGCCGAGATCTCCCCCGCGCTCCAACGCATGGTCGTTATCGGGGAAGACTCACGCTTCTGGACGCACCACGGATTCGACCCGGCGGAAATGGCGGACGCGTTGGGGATCGAGCAGGGCCGGGGCGTCTGGAGCGTTGCGCGGACGGTGTGGCGACGGCGCGACCGGATGCGGGGAGCGAGCACCATCACCCAACAGCTCGCCAAGAATCTCTACCTCTCGCCGTCACGGAGCCTGCTACGCAAGGTGAAGGAGGCGGTGACTGCGTTCCGGCTCGAGCTGGCGCTCCCCAAGGCGCGAATCCTTGAGCTCTATCTGAACGTGGCGGAGTGGGGCCCGGGTATCTGGGGGGTTCAGGCGGCGAGCCGGAGCTACTTCGGCGTGCCCCCGTCCCGGCTCGGCGAGGGCGCGGCCGCCGCACTCGTCGCAACGTTGCCGCATCCACGCAGCTCCAATCCCCGCTACCAGTCCGATCGGATGCTGGCCAGGCGCGCCCTGATCCTCGCCCGCTATCACGGCGTGGATGTCCTCGTGCCGCGGGAGGTGGAGGAGAGTGACACCACGCCGATCGTGCCCTTGAACCCGCGCTCGCGCTCGATTCTCTGAACGTCGTGCTTCCGGTGGAAGACAGTGTAGCGGACAGATGACGGACAACGTGGCGGACTCGCTGGTGACGGATGCGCTCAGGGACAGCATGGGTGATACACAGTCGGCGATTCGGTCGATCTGACCCCGTGACACGAACGGCGGGCGCCGTAGTGTGTCTACGCGCCCGCCCCCCGTGCCCGCATCGCTGCGACGGCAGCAGTCAACGCCCCGGCGTTCAAGACGTCGGCCATCACTCCGATCTGTTCCTCCCAGACATCCGCCGGCACCTGCGCGCGGATTTCCGGGTCCAGCATGTGATGCACCATAAGCCCCAACTGGGCTCCCGCCAGAGGACCTGCATACGAGGGATCTCCCAGCACGACAGTTTCGGCTGCGATCTCGGCGCTTTCCGCATCTGGTGAACCGAGGACAACCAGCAGCTTGTCTTTGCCGTGCTGATCCGCCAGGCGCTTAATCGCGTCCTGGCTCTGCACGTCCATGGCGCCCGACGCCGTTCAGACGAAGCACTCCGTCGCGACAAACGCGACGGTTCCGCCCGCCGCCGTCACGCACGCAGCGATCGCCGGACCCGAGAGCCCGTCCCGCTCTCCCAGGGCGATGACCAGTCGTTCTTTGAGCATGCCGCTAGTTCCCCTCCTTTCGATTCGCCGTGAGGGTTTCATCCAGCCACGTCGTCAACCGCGCCGCATTGATATCCTGTCCGCCGATACGCCCCACTTCCTGGCCGTCCTGAAACAGCAGGAAGGCCGGCAAGCCCATCACGCGCAGCTCCATGCACAGCCGCCGGGCCTGCGTGCTGTCGAGCTTGACGAATGTCACGTCGTGCCGCGCCTGCGCCAGCGCTTCGACGTCGGGCATCAACGCGATGCAGGGCGCGCACTGGGGTCCCCACACGTCCACGAGGACCCATCCGCTCGCAACCACATCCCGAAAGTTCTCCTTCGTCGCCTCGGCAAGCGCACCAGCCACCGTTCACGCTCCTCGTGGATTGCGTTCGAGTATGACCGACATTCCGTCCGACAACTGGCACATGCGACCCAGGAACAGGCTGCCCTTGGCGATCAGCATGGCTCGCTCGGCCGCCCCGCTCTTGATGCGGCGCAGCGCGTGGGGAAGATAACAGAGCGCGGATGCCAGGTGACCCTGGGTCGGCGAGAACCCCGTCATGCCCCGGTCCCGAACGAAGGCGTCCATCTGGTCGCGGGGGATGTCGCCCCGGCGGACCCCGAGTGCGGCAATGGTGCGATAGTTCCGGTCGGGCACGTTCCCCGAACCCGCGCTCTCCGTGACCTCAGGGTTGTGGAGCTCCGTCGCAAAGTCGTCGACGGCGGTCAGCGACAACCCGATGCGAGCCAGCGGCTCGATCGCGAGCGCCTCCATGATCTGCTGATTCGATCCTCCCGCCGCGACGCGGTGCCGCCCGACGGCGTCGAGTCGAATGACCGGCGATGCTCCGTTGTCCGCCTCGACCAGCGCCGCGGCTCCACCCAGGACGTCCTCCAGCACCGGCAGGCCCTTGGCCAGGTGGCCTTGAAACTTCATACCGAGCTTGGCGAGCGAGCCGCCGGCCACGACCGCGACCCGCCGGAAGACGCCCGCCGATACGAGACTCGCCGCGATCACGAGCGCCGGCACCGGCGCGGCGCAGAAGTCCTTGATGTCGGCGCCCGAGGCCTCGGTCAACCCAGCGGACTCCGCGACCGCCTTGGCGAGATTGCCGCCCCCCCGCTGGTAGCGATCGCCGATCGCTTCTTCGCCGCATCCCAGGACGTAGTCGATGGAGGCCGGGTCGATGTCATTGGCGTGCAGCAGCCGCAGCAACGCCAGGGTGGCGGTGCCCTTGCCGCAGAGGTTCTCGAGCAGCACGCCGGCGGTCAGCGCCTCATCCGTGTCGTGTGCCCGCTTCATTGCGCCGGCGGGGTGCGTCCCGACGAACAACGGCAACGCCCCCGCGTCGCCGCCGTTCCCGCGCGCCTGCTCGAGCCGGCCGAGCTTGAGCCGCGAGCCGAGGGGGTGCTGCGCCAACGCGGCGCCCGCGCGGTCGGCGACGGCGGGCTCGAGCGTCAGCAGGCTGAACTCGTCGATCGCGGCGAGCAGGCCCAGGAACTCCTCTTCGGGCATGATCTCGCCGTCAGGGGTAAAGCGCGAGGCAGCGCTCGACAGGCAATTCGCCCAGGGCCGGGGCGGCAGGTCGCGCGGGTGGATCGCGCCGAGATACGCCTGATGGGCCGGGTAACTCACCGCGTGCTCGAAATCGCGCAGCGCCGCGAGGAAGGCGCGCTCGACGGCCGCGTCCTTCGGCAGCTCGCGGCTTGGCTTCGACCCGTGGCGTGCGAGGCCGGGCGTATGGGCGAGCACCTGGCTCGCCGCGGAGATAACGGGGAATCCGCTCACGTCAGAACTGCGTCGGCCCGGTGACCGGCGTCGCGATCGCCTTCAGCGCCCGGAGCATGAGCGTGCGCCGCCACGCGCGCTCCTCGGCGGGCGGCAGCGACGGATCGCCCGTCGGGTACGGGATGCCGCGGGTGGGAACGATGCGCACGGCCCCCACGCGCTCCGCCACCGATACGAGGTTGCAGAGCACCGCCGTCGGAATCCCGGCCCGCTCGAGCTCCTTCGCAAGCGTTGACCCGCAACGCGTTCCGGTCCCTCACGTGGCGGTCAGGATCGCGGCGGTGATCCCCGCGCGTCGCAGCTCCGCCGCCCACTCGACGCCGAAGCGGCGCGCATTCGGCACGGTGGTGCCGTTCCCCGTGGTCACGAGGTACTCACCGTGCAGCGAGCCGATGAGGCCTTCCTTCTCGAGCTCGCGTGCCACGTCGAGCGGCAACAGACGGTTGGGGTCCTGGTTCGCCCAGACCGTGGAGTAGCCGCCGTGCACCGACATGTACTCTCCCGCCGGCGCCGTCGCTTTCCCTGCGATCGAGTAGTGCAGCCAACGGGTCGCGCGCGCGGACTCGAGCCGGTCCGGGTTGCCGACGGGGACGAGGCCGCTCTCGGTCACCAGCGCGACCACCGCCTGAGCCGCGTCCGCCACCGGTGGGGCAGGGGCTACGTGATCGAAGCGCGGGATCGGGACCTCGGCAGGCTCGTCGCGCCCGTTCAACCGCGCGAGCAGCAGGTCCACCGCACGGCTCGCCGCGTTGCGATCGACCAGCACGTTCTTGCGCGGGACCTTCCCGATTCTGCCGTCCGCTTCGGTAAGCGGCTCTCCGGCCAAGCGCTTGCGGGCCGCGCGGCCCAATCGCTCCAGGCTCGCGCCCATCTCGCGAACCGACGCGCCGCTCGCGACCACGGCGGCGGTGCCGGCGTCGTCGAGGCCGGGGTTCTCGGGATGCATGGACGCGATCGCCGGGATGCCGGCGCGCGCAGCTGCGGCCGCAACGCGTGCGCACGCGACACCGTAGCGGCCGCTCGTCGACGCGGGACCGGCGATGACGATGTCGGGGCGTGCCTGGACCACCAGCTCGAGCACGGCTGCAATCGCGTCGGTGCTGGCCGCGGCGAGGTCGTCGCCGCAATACACGGTCGCGACGATCTCGTGCTCCGCCCCGAGAAACTCCTGAAGCTTCTTGCCGGGGCCCACCGATCCCGGCTTGACGCCGGGAGGAGTCGACGCGGCATTCTCGCCGCCGAACCCGGCGAAGAACTGATTGAGGTAGTGGACGACCCGGCTCATGCCGCCTCGCGACAGGTGAGCCGCCCGGCGCCGATCGGCGAGAGCGAGCAGTACAGCACCGCGGTGGGCAGATCGACCTCCGCGGTCGCGGCCGTGCTGGCCACGTCGATCGTGTCGCCCCCCAGCGCACGCGCGACACCCGGCAGGCGCACCACCTCGTCATAGTTTCCCGTGCTGATCAGCGCGGTGCCCTTGTCCGGAGGCACGACGAGCGACGGCGCCGTCCCTTCGGCGCCCGCCATCTCGGCGAACAGCCCCACCGATCCGATTCCGAACTCGGTCAGGGCGTCCATCTTCAGGGAGATATCGGCGTCCGCGTTCCCGCCGCCTTCCTTGGTGATCACGACGGCTGCGAAGTTCGCGGCAGCGCACAGCTCGGCCGCCTGCTTCGACACGCGTTCTTTCTGCTCCGCCTCGACCGGCTCCGGGGCCAGGATCAGTCCGGCGAACTCGAGATCCTTGCCGTCCCGGCGCCGCAGCTCGGCCACCACGGGATGGTTCTGATGCATGTACGTCGGATTCTTGAGCGCCGGGTGGCCGAATTGGCCGCTCACGACCGCGCCGTCGTGCAGCTCGTTGGGATCGATCAGGGTCGGCGCCGAGCGGCTGAAGCTCTTACCGTGCACGAAGATGTCCTTGAACGTGCCCTGCGTTTGCAGATTGGTGATGGCGCCGACGCGCGGGAGGCCGCTCGCTCGGGCGTGCGGGATCGCGGGAAGCGTGACCACCTCGTCCGGCGGCGCGTCGAGCGCGGCCCCGGCGAGCAGCGCGGCGACCTTCAATACGCCGAGACGCACGGCGATGTCGACGCTTTCCCACGACGCTCCCTCGGCAGGCGTGAACTCGACGACGAGGTTGTGGGTCGCACCGAACGGCGTGAGCGCGGCGCCCGGCCCCGACATGTCGATGACGGCTTCCTGGGCCCGTGGCAGGTAGCCCGCGGCGATCACCGCGGTCCCGCGGAGGACGTGAGTCACCCCTGTGCCCTCGAGCGGCGGGAGCGCCAGAAAGCCCGGGAAGATTCCCGCGCCGCCGGTCCCCTTGGTGCGAGGCTCGACCACGTCGAGCACTTTCACAATGCGGGCTGAGTCTCCGGGCGAGACCCATGAGACGCGGAAGTCCGCGATCGCGCTGTTGGCGAGCACCGCGCGCAGCTCGGCCGCCGAGACCGTGAGCGCCCCTCCCTCGTACCGGGTGGCGGCGCCGAGGGCCACGGCGGTCACTCGATGGGACATGAGCCGGAGCTCCGAGCCGACGCTCGCGAATTCTCCCAGTGCGACTGGTGTTACGGGCACACGAACTCCGGCTCGAAATGGGCCAGAATGATAACGCGGGACGGATCGGGACGGCAAAGTGGGGCCGAGGACGGCCCCGCGGCCGTCAATCCACGAGACGGAGCGGCATGACCAGCGCCATGTAGCTCGCCGGGTCGTCCCATCCGACCGGCTCGATGGTCGCCGCGCGTTCGGGGGCCTTGAACGTGAGGCGCACTTCGTCGGTCGGCATGAACTTGAGGATCTCGAGCAGGTACATCGCGTTGAACCCGATTTCGAGGGGTTCGCCCTCGTAGGTCACGGCGAGCTCGTCCTGGGCCTCACCGAGATCCGGCGTCTGGACCGAAAACTTCACTGCTCCGCCTGAGAACGCGAGCCGGATGCGGTGCGTCTGGTCGCTCGCGACCACGCTCATGCGCCGCAGCGCGGCCGCCATCGCCATGCGGTCCACCGTCGCCGACTTGTCGTTCTCCTTCGGAATCACCTGCTCGTAGTTCGGATAGGGCCCTTCGATGAGCCGCGAGAACACGAGCGTGCTGCCCGCCCGGAAGCCGATATGGTTGTCGCTGCGCGCAATTTCCATGTCGGCATCGCCGGCCATCAAGCGACGGATCTGCTCCAGCGCCTTGGGCGGGACGATGAGGTCGGCGGTCGAGCCGCCGCTCGCCGGCACGTCCATCTTGGCCAGGCGGTGGCCGTTCGTCGCCACCATCCGCATGCGGTCGGCGCGCAGCTCCCACAGCACGCCGTTCAGGATCGGCCGGCTCTCTTCGGTGGACGCGGCGAACGCGACGTGCCCCACCAGCTTCTGCACGACTCCCGCCGCGGCTTTCCAGGCGCCGTCGAACTTCACGGCGGGGAAGGACGGGAACTCCTCGCGGGGCAAGCCCAGCAGCTTGAACTTCGAGCGCCCGCACTCGATCGAGACGCGCGACTCGCCGGCGGCGGTCACGCGCACAGGTCCGCTCGGCAGCTCGCGAGCGATGTCGATCAGTTTTTTCGCGGGGAGGGTCACCGCGCCCTCGGCATCGACCTCGGCGGGGACGGTGGTGCTCACGGCGATGTCGAGGTCGGTGCCGGACAGGCGCAGCCCGTGCTTACCTGCCTCAACCAGGACATTGGCGAGGACCGGGAGCGTGGTCTTCGCCGGGATGGCTGCTGCTACAGCGGCCATGCCTTCCTGTAACTGCTCGCGCGCGATCGTGAACTTCATGCCATCCCGCTGCATTCGAATGAGGGAAGAAGTACCTACTTCTATACTATATAAATAATAGTAGTAGTAGTAGAGACTGGGGGAATGTGTTGAGTCGCGCTAAGCGACGACTGCCACGCTGCGTACATGCGCCACCTCATGTGGGCCCGCTGTTGGGACTGTTGGCCGTTCGACGGTTCCCCACAGGAATGCGCGCTCTGCCCACAGCGTTCACATCCCCTTACACACATGTGCGCTACAGTGCGGACAACTCCTGTCGCGCCATTTCCACGCGCTCCTTGAACATGCGATCCCGGATCATTTGTCGCTCGACCTTGTCCACTGAGTGGATCACGGTGGAGTGATCGCGCCCGCCGAACGCCTGGCCGATCTCGACGAGCTGCATCCCCAGCATGTTGCGCGCCAGGTACATCGCCACCTGACGGGGAATCGTCAGCGTCTTGGTGCGGACCTTGGAGCGCAGCCCCTCCGGCGTGACGCCCCAGCGGCGCGCCACCACTTCCTGGACACGATCGATGCTGGGCGTCGATTGGTCGGCGTACGATGCGCTGTCCTCCCCCTGCCGGATCTTGTCCGACAGCGCCTCGCGGGCGAGCTCGATCGTGACCTCGCGATTCCTGAGCGAGGCGAACAGCAACAGCTTGATGATGCAGCCCTCGAGCTCGCGCACGCTCGACCGCACATGCTCGGCGATAAAGCGGAGCACGTCGTCCGGAATGGTCAGCTCGAGGTGGTCCTGCTCCGCCTTCTTCCGCAGGATCGCGATGCGGTGCTCGAGATCCGGGTGGCCGATGTCCGCCACCATGCCCCACTCGAACCGCGAAATCAGCCGGTCCTCGAGGCCCGGGATCTCCTTCGGTGGGCGATCGGACGTCAGGACGATCTGCTTGTGGGCTTCGAACAGCGCGTTGAAGGTGTGGAAGAATTCCTCCTGCGTCATTTCCTTGCCTTCGAGGAAATGCACATCGTCCACCAGGAAGAGGTCCACGTCGTTGCGATAGCGCCGCCGGAACTCCGACATCGTGCGGGCGTGAATCGATTCGATCACTTCGTTGATGAACTGCTCGGCGCCGAAGTACTGCAACCGCGTCCCGGGATTGTGCTGCAGGACGGCGTGGGCGATCGCCTGCATCAGGTGCGTCTTGCCCAGGCCGGTGGCGCCGTAGATGAACAGGGGGTTGTAGGTCTTGCCGGGCGCTTCCGCGACGGCGTGCGCCGCGGCCGCGGCCAGCTCGTTCGATTTGCCGATCACGAACGTCTGGAACGTGTAGCGCTCGTTGAGCGGCGTCGTGGCGGCGGATGGCTTCTCGGTTCCCGCGGGCAGCTTCACGCGGAGCGACGAAGAAGTCCATCTGCGGGCGCTGCTGGCGATCTTCCTGGACGCGGAACACCACGGTGGTGGGCCGGCCGAAAACGCGCTCCGCGGCGCGCGCGAGCACGCCGGCGTGTTTCGACTCGTTCCACTCCACGGCGAACTGATCGGGCGCGCCGACGAGCAGTCGACCGTCGTCCAGTGCGATCGGCTCAATAGGCTCGAGCCACGTCCGCACCGTCGCGTCGGGTAGTTCACGGCGCGCCTCGTCGAGCAGGCGCTTCCAAGCTTCTTTTGTGGACTGCTCCATCGATGCTGAAATAAGGGTGGGAGTTTCGAAGGGCAGCGCGAAGCTATGACCCGCCTGTGGAAAAGTCAACCTTGACCGCGGCGCGCGGCGCGGTGTACGTTTCCCGCCTCACGAGAGGAAATTTATGGGTCCGACTTATCGTCCACGCAACCGGCGACGGATCAACAAGCACGGCTTCCGGGCGCGGATGAAAGACGTTTGGGGCCGCGCGGTCTTGTCGCGTCGGCGCAAGAAGGGGCGCAAGCGCCTCACCGTCCGACTGCCGTCCAAGCATCGGAGCCACTAACGCGCGAGCGCTTTCCGCGCCGCGTGCGATTGGCGCGCAGCGCGGAGCTCACGGCCTGTTGGGAAAAAGGGCGCCGGTGGCGTACACCGCACCTCGAGTTGGCGTGGCGCGTCAATCAGTTGGGCCATCCACGGATCGCGTTCGTCGTTCCCCGCTTCCAGTTCACCGCCGTGGCACGCAATCGGTTGCGCCGGCGCCTCCGGGAGGTGCTGAGGCGCGAAGCCATCGCGACACTGCCGTCGGTCGACCTCGTGGTGCGCACGAAACGCTCCGCGTACTCCGCCCCACCGCCAGCACTCCGCGCAGAATTGATGGACAGTGTGAGGCGCATCATATGAACCCGCGACGCTGGCCTCGCCTTGCCGTGATGGGGATGATCCGCGCGTACCAGGTCACTCTGGCCCCGTACATGTTGACGCAGTGTCGCTTCACTCCGACGTGCTCGCACTACACCTTCGCGGCGGTCGAACGCTACGGGGCACTCAAAGGGAGCTGGCTCGGCGCGAAGCGGATTCTTCGCTGCCACCCCTTTCACCCCGGCGGGTTCGACCCGGTACCCTGAGGACTCGTGGACCGACGGCTCATCTTAGCAATCGTCCTCATGCTCGGCGTGGCAGTGATACCGAGCATCCTGTTTCCGCCGAAGAAGCCGGTCGGGCGGCCGGGCGGACAGGCGGTCGAAGACACGTCGCACCCGGCGCCGGCTCCCGACTCAACGGCAGGCACCTCGCGATTGACCGGCCGACCGGCCGACCGCCCGACCGCCCCCGTCTCCGCGTCAGCGGAGACGGTGTGGGTCACCTCCCCCACCACTCGCTTCGGCTTCAGCACCGCCGGGGGTCAGCTGGTAGCCGCGGAACTCCTTCGCTATCGGTCGTTTGCCCCTGCGGACAGCGGTGGGGTCGTACAGCTCGTGCCCGCCGGGCACTCGGTGCTGGCGACTCGCCTGGTCGTGGGCGGGGACACGGTGGCGTTGAGTGACTGGGTGTTCGAGCCGAGCACTCGTGCCCTGCAGGTCGACGGCGAACATACGCGGCTCACCTTCTCGGGCGAACGCCAGGGCGCGACGGTGACCCTCGAATACGTGTTCGACCCCGAGGGGTACCGCTTCGCGGCGCTCGGCCGCGTCACCGGCCTGGGCCCGACAGGGGCCGTCCTCGTCCTCGGACTCGGCGAAGGGCCGCGGTCGGTGGAGGCGGATACCGTCGACGATTTCCGCCATTTCGCCGTCGTCACCAAGGCGGCCAAAACGCAGAGCACGGCGTTCTCGTCGCTCAAGCCGGGCGAGCAGAGGATCCTCGACGGTCCGTTCGAGTGGGTGGCCCTCAAGTCGAAGTACTTCCTGTTGGCCGCGCTCGCGCTCGAGGAGAACCATCCCAAGCTTGCCGGCAGCATCGCGGTGGGCGGTCCGCGCCAGGGGAAGACGGCCACCCGCATGGCGGTCGCCGTCACGTTGCCGGTCGCGCCGGCGGGGGGCTTTCGCTATCAGATGTACATCGGCCCGCTCGAATACCGGCGCCTGGAGCGCATCGGGCACGACCTCGAAAACGCCAACCCCTACGGCGGATTTTTCCGTCCCCTGATCCAGCCGGTGACGAGCCTCGTCGAGACGGTGTTGTTGTGGATGCACGAGCGGCTCCAACTTCCCTACGGCTGGGTGCTGGTCATCTTCGGCATCGCGGTCCGTCTGGTCCTCTGGCCGTTGAACCAGAAGGCGATGGAATCGAGCATCCGCATGCAGGCCGCCGCGCCGCTGATCAAAGCGACGCAGGATAAACACCGAGACGATCCCGAGCGGCTGCAACGGGAGATGCTCAAGGTATACAAGGAGCATAAGGTCAATCCGTTCGGCGGCTGTCTGCCGATGCTGATCCCGATGCCGGTCCTGTTCGCGTTGTTCTTCGTGTTCGCCAACACGATCGAGTTCCGCGGCGTCCCCTTCCTCTGGCTGCCGGATCTCTCGCGTCACGACCCGTACTACATCATCCCGGTGATGATGGGGCTTGTCGATGTTTGTGCTCTCCAAGGTCGGTCAGATGGGCGTGCCGCCGAACCCGCAGGCGAAGATGATGCTGTACTTCATGCCGATCATGATGACCGTGCTGTTCTACCGATTCGCGGCGGGGTTGAACCTGTACTACGCGGTCTCCAACATCTTCAGCATTCCGCAACAGTGGCTGATCGCGCAACGGCGGCTGCGACAGCAGGGCAAGACCACGTAGTCACGAGGGAAGGGGGGTCGGGGGAGCGGTGTTGTCGGATCCGATCGTGGCCCTCGCGACCCCACCGGGACGCTCCGCGGTCGCGGTGATCCGGTTGTCGGGCACCGGCGTGCGCGAAGTGGCGGCGCGCTGCCTGCGCCCGTTCCCCGACGCCGCGCGCACCATGCGGCGAGCCAGCCTCGTCACCGCCGCCGGCGACTTGATCGACGAACCGCTGGTCGCCTGGTATGCGGCGCCCCGCTCGTACACCGGCGAGGACATGGTGGAAGTGTTCACCCACGGCGGGTTGCTCGTCCCGGCGGACGCCGTTGCGGCGTTCGTCGCCGCCGGTGCCCGCCCCGCGCCTCCCGGCGAGTTCACCCGCCGGGCGCTCCTGAACGGCAAGCTCGACCTGCTCCAGGCCGAAGCCACCGCCGACCTGATCGACGCAGCCTCTCCCGTCCAGCGCCGGCACGCATTGCAGCAGCTCGACCGGGGCCTGTCCCAGCGGCTCGAGGCACTGCGCGACGATCTGCTCGCAGCTCGAGGCGCTGCTGGCGTACGACATCGACTTTCCCGACGAGGACGAAGGCCCTGTGAGTCCGGAGCGCGTCGCGCGTACCTGGCGCGTCGTGCGGGACCGGCTCGCGCAGCTCGTCAAAACTGCGCCCGAGGGGGAACGACTCCACGAAGGCGCCCTGCTGGTCATCGCCGGCCGGCCCAACGCGGGCAAGTCGTCGCTCTTCAACGCGCTGCTCGGGCGCGAGCGCGCCATCGTCACCGAGATCCCCGGCACCACACGGGACGCGATCGAGGCGACCGCCGTGATCGAAGGCTTCCCGTTCCGGCTCGTCGATACGGCGGGCCTGCGCGACAGCGAGGATCACGTCGAGCGGCTCGGGATCGAAGTGAGTCGCCGCTACCTCGCGGCGGCGGACCTGATCTTGTTCTGCGAAGCGATTGGGGAAGAGGGAAGGGGGAAGGGGGAAGGGGATGCGCGTGACGAGTTCCTTGCGCAGTGCACAGCTCCGGTCGTTACTGTGTACACGAAAGCAGATTTACCCTTCCCTCTTCCCTCTTCCCCCTTCCCTCGTGTTTCGGCGATGACCGGCGAAGGTCTCGATGCCCTACGGCGTCGCCTCGCCGAAGTCGCGTTCGGCCAGCTGCTGCGCCTCGGTGACGTGGAGCCGGTGGTGACGCGCGCGCGCCACCGCGTGGCGCTCGAGCGTGCGCTCGGCGAAATCGAGGCGTTTCACACGGCGCGCGCGAACGGAGTGGATGCCGTAGCCGCGGCCACCCACCTGCGGGCGAGCGTGGGCGCGCTCGACGAGCTGATCGGCGCCGTGACGCCTGACGATGTGCTCGAGCGCGTCTTCGCGACGTTTTGCGTAGGCAAGTAGCGCCTACAGCGGCTCGGGTGGCGCGCCCCGCGCGATCCGTGCGCCGCCCGAGCTGAACGGGCCCTCGTACACGGCACCCCGAGCTCCCACCACGTCGCGCGCCCGGTCAGCGATCATGCCGGCGGTGAACGCGTCCGCGACCAACCCATAGACCGCCGGTCCCCACGAGCTCTGCCCGACGCCGGTGGCTCCCCATTCGCGCAGGCGCTCCACCAGCGCCGCGCTCTGGCCCGGCGCGAACACCCCCCCTTGAGCTTCGGCAAACCAGCCGCCCGTAACCCGTTGCACCTCGCTCAACGCCGCACCGAATTCAGCCAGGTCCGCCTCGGCGAGCGCCGGGAGCAGCTGCATCACCACGACGTGCGCCACGTGCTCGACCGCGTGCGGGTCCGGGGGGGGAGCCGCGCGAACGCCGCCGCTTCCTCGTCTCCGGCCAGCCCGGGCGCGCCCTCAGGCACGACGATGACGCAGCGCCACGCCGCCGGTATCGGCAGCCGCGCGAGCAAGGGAGCGATCCCGGTGTCCGTGCGCCGCCGGCCGCCCTCCGAGCACGAATCCGCCGCCCGCGAAGGTCCAAGTGCCGACGCCCGAGCGGCGGCCCCGGCCCACGGCGTGCGCGAGGGCGGCGATGTCCGTGGGAAGCCCGTGCTGCTCGGCGAGCGCCCGCGCGACCGCCAGAGCCAGCTGGGTTCCTGAGCCGAGGCCCGCATGCGCCGGGATCGTGCGGTGCAGACACAACTCGGTTCCCGCAACGAGATGGTGATGGGACAGGAAGCGACGCGCGAACTCGAGCGCGCGCTCGACGTGGTCCCGGGGTCCCTCCGCGCTCAAGCCCGCGGCGGGGCGCGCCTCGAGCAGGAGCGACGGCGCGGGCACAGCGGCGCCGATGCCCCCGAACCGGCGCCCGAGGGTGCCGCGCAGGTCGAGCATACCGAAATGCAGCCGCGCCGGCGCCTCGACAAACACCGCCGGCGCCGTCCGCGTCATCGTGCCGCCACCGGGACGGCCGTGCGCACGTGCTGGGTGAGCAGCGCCATCGCCTCCCGCTCGCTTGGGCCCGCGGTCTTGTCGACGATCACCTGCAGCCGTGCGAACTCGTCGCGGATCTGTTCGACGGGAAGCAGGTGCGTACGCGTCGCGAGGATCGCGGCCTCGAGCACGGCGTGCCGGGCCCGGTTGAAGCCGATGAACTCCCGGCGCACACCGCGATGGACGACGGTGGTGACGACGCGGGCGCGCGGCGGCGTCGTGTCGATGGCGTGCACCCGCACCTCGCGCCACGAGCACGCGGCTTCGAGTACGACGCCCGGTACCACGGCCGCGGGGAAAGTCGGAAACCGCGCGTCCGAGATCGCCGCCTGGGCGAACAGCATCACATCGTCGGTGAGACTCACGACCGCGACGCCCGTAGCGCGGAGGTTCCGCAGTGTCGTCGTCTCGAGAAACGGCTTGATCACGATTTCCTCCTCGCCCCACTCCACACCCATCGGCGCGCAGTGCACCGTGCCCGCGGAATCCTGAGTGGTGAGGATCGTTTCGAGGATCATCGGGCCATGCCGTCGGCGCGGTCGGGCAGCTGATCTCCCCGTGACGCCGCGCCCCGGAAGAATCGATCGAGCAGGCGGTAGCCGTGCTCTGTCAGCACCGACTCGGGATGGAACTGCAGTCCCACCACGGGATGGTGCGTGTGCTCGACCGCCATGATCTCACCGTCGTCGCTCGTGGCCGTGATGCGCAGCTCGGGAGGCATCCCCGCGCGGGAGATGGCGAGCGAGTGGTAACGGGCGGCCTGGAACGGGTTCGGGAGCCCGGTGAAAATGCCGCGCCCATCGTGGTGGATACACGATGCCTTTCCGTGCATCGGTCGTCCCGCGCGGACGATCGGCGCGCCGTACGCCGCTCCGATGCACTGGTGGCCCAGGCATACGCCCAAGATCGGGATCGTGGCGCCCAGCCGGCGCACCACGTCGGTCGAGATCCCCGCTTCGGTGGGCGAGCACGGGCCGGGCGAGATCACGATGTGCGACGGGGCGAGCGCCGCGACGCCTGCTACCGAAATCGCGTCATGCCGCACGACGTGCGGCTCGAGCCCCAGCTCGCGCGTGTAGCGCGCCAGGTTGTAGACGAAGGAGTCGTAGTTGTCGATGAGCAGGATCATGGCACCAGGGCGGCGATGAGGCCTCCGGCCTTGTCGAGCGTTTCCCGGTACTCCTGCTCGGGATCGGAGTCGGCGACGATCCCGCCCCCCGCCTGGAAATACACGACGTCCCCGAGCACGAGATACGTGCGGATGACGATGCTCGTGTCGAATGCCCCAGTCGTGCTCCAGTAGCCGATCGCGCCGCAATACACCCCGCGCCGCGTCGGCTCGAGCTCGGCGATGATCTGCATCGCGCGGACTTTGGGCGCGCCCGTGATCGACCCGCCGGGGAATGCGGCGCGCACCAGGTCTGCCGCATTGTGCGTCGGGATGAGGTCGCCCACGACGGTCGAGACCAGGTGGTGCACGGTCGCGTAGTGCTCGAGCGCGAACAGCTCGGGCACCCGCACCGATCCCGGCTCGCACACGCGCGACAGGTCGTTCCGCAGGAGATCGACGATCATCACGTTCTCCGCGCGATCCTTGTCGCTCTCGGCGAGCGCCATGGCCAGAGCCGCGTCGTGCTCCGGTCCCACCCCGCGGGGCCGCGTTCCCTTGATGGGGCGGGCTTCCACGTGCCGGCCATCGAGGCGCAGGAAGCGTTCGGGGGATGAGCTCGCCACCACCAGCTCGCCGAAATCGAGAAACGCCGCGAACGGCGCGGGATTGCGGGACCGGAGCCGGCGGTACAGCTCGAACGGCGTGCCCACAAGCGGGGCTTCGAGCCGCTGCGACAGGTTGGCCTGAAAGATGTCCCCGGCGCAGATGTACTCGATCACCTGCGCCACGGCGTGTTGGTAGCCGGCGCGGGTGAACGTCGAGCGGAGCCCGAGACGGGAGGCGTCCGCGATGTCGGGGACGGGATACGTCGGGGCGGAGGGGCGGGTGGGCGGGTCGGCGGGTGGGCGGGCTTTGCCTTCGCCGCCCGCCTGCCCGCCTGCCCGCCTGCCCGCCAGCCGTTCCTTCACGAACGCCATGCGGCTCAGCCGCGCGCTCGCTCCGAGCCGGTCCCGTCTCAGGGCATCCCCGTCGACACGAGCCAGGCGCGGTTCGTCCGATGGTCCCAGGCGATCACCCAGTCGTAAATGCCGAGCAAGACGTCCGGGATGGCGAGGTCGTCGTATGCGGCGCGGGGCACACGCTCGAGCATCGCGCCCCAATCGTAGCCCAGGTAACCGGCTGCCCCTCCCTGAAAGGGGGGCAGCCCGGGTACGGGCGCCGCAGCGAAGGGCGCGAGCAGCTGCCGCGCGGCGCTGAGCGGATCGCCGTCCACGCGCGTCCACACCTCGCTCGCCGGGGTGCGCTGTTGCGTCAGATCGCCCTTGCTGCGAACCAGCGCTGGGGGATCGGCGGTGAGAAATGAGTGCTGCCCGACGGGTGTCTCGGTGGTCGCGCTGTCGAGCAAGACGAGATACGGAAGGTCGGCCAGCTGCGCGCACGCTTCCAGCGGATCGGGAGCCGGGATCAGCTCCTCGACCAGGGGGAACCCACTCACACGCCGCCCTTGGCCCGGGCCCGCCGGCGCTTCACGTGCTTGGGAGCGCGGTCGTCGGGCGGCGTGAGATAGCCCCACCGCAATGCGCCCTCCTGGCGGTACGTCTTGCCGAGCGTGATCGCCAGTTTCGCCTTCATGAGCTCGCGCCCGAGGTAGAAGGCATGCGCGGGGTCCGTGACGGGCAGCTGCGCAAACAGCTCATCGAGATCCGTGCCGCGCACGAAGATCTCGTCGTTGAAGACGGTGATCGTGTCGGCGTCGGTGAAAATGCGGAAGTTGGGATCGGTCACGGTCGCCTGAATCGCGCGCAACTCGTCTTCCTGGTACGCGAGCACCTTCGCGTCTCGCACCGTGAGCAGGCGGTCGTCGATGCCCTTGGGCAAGGTCTTCTGCGTGACGGCGTGGTACATCAGCTGTCGCGCCACGGCGAGCTCGCGCACCGCTCCTCGGGCCCAGGGAATCACCGCCGTGGTGAGCACCGCACCGACGCCCAGCTCCTGGCAGATCGCCATGAGAATGGCGTTGATACCCGTCGAGTCGGCCTCGGTGAGCTCCGTGATGTTTCCCACGCCCATGAACAACGGGGCACTCGGGTAGCGCCGGCGCACCTCGATGAAGCGCTCGAGCGACGCGACGAAGCCGAACCCGATCGGCTCGATGACCGGGTCGATCAGGTAGCGCACCCCCCAGGCGTCGAGGGCGGCAATACTGGGCTCGAGCGTCTCGAGCCCCGCGCCGAAATCCGGCACCACCACCACGCGCGCGCTCGTGCCGGCAAGCTCCCGCGCGACCTCGAGGTTCGACCGGTTCACGCTCAGCACCAGCTCTGCGCCCGCCGCGACCGCCGTCCGGATTTCTCCCGGATCGAACGAGTCGATGCTGACGCGCATCCCGGCACCCACCAGCTCCTGGACGACCCCGCCCAAGTCGGGATACGCGCGCCCAGGCGTGCATCCGATGTCGACGAGGTCGGCCCCGCTCTCGCGGAACGCTTCGGCTTCGCGGCGCACCGCTTCGCGCGGCAGCCGCGGCGCGTTGTTGATTTCGGCGACGATCTCGATGTTCCAGGCGCCGTACGTACCGGCGACCTTCTCCCGGCCGAAGTACTCGGGAATCTCGCGCAGATCCTTGGGCCCCTTCTCGCACCGGAACGCCTACCTGCTCGGTGATCAGCGCGGGGTCGCCTTCGCACAGGCCGGGAATCAGCACCAGGTCGGTGCCGGGCGGGACTTCGAGAAACCGCGCGATCCAGGACGCCGTCATGAGCGCGGCGACCGTGATCTTGAGAACGGCGACGTCGTAGACGAACTCCGGGGCGAGCTGTTCGAGGGTGCGGCGCAGCGCGGGCTCTGCGAGTTTGCCGGTGACGAACAGCACCCGCCGCGGAGCGCGAGACGCGCTGCTCACCGCGGGTCGCCGGAGCGCACGAACTTGTTGGGTGTCCCCTCGAGCGCGCCGCCCTGCGGCCGCCACAGCACCACGTCCTCGATCTTGCGGGCCAGCTCGAAATCCTTGTCGGTGATCCCGCCCGCGGCGTGATTCTGCAGCTTGACCGTCAGCTTCGCCCACGTCACGGTGAGATCGGGATGGTGATTGGCCGCCTCGGCGACATAGCCGATCGCGTTCACCAGCATCAGCGTGATCGGCCACCCGTCGGTCTTGTACATGCGGCGGATCCAGCCGTTCTCGACCCACCACCCGGGCAAGTCCTTGAGCTTCCCCTCGATCTCCGCTTCGGTGTAGGTGCGTTCCTTCGTCGCCATCGGGACCTCCTGGTGAGGCGGCTAGATCACGTCGCCGCCGTTGATCATCAGCATCTGTCCGGTGATGTAGCCAGCTGCGTCGCACGCGAGAAATACCGCGGCGGCGGCGACCTCCTCCGGACGGGCCCAGCGCTGCAGGGGGATGCCTCCGGCGATCCGCTGCTTGACCGCGGGATCGAGCGCAGCCCCGTAGTCGGTCTCGACCCAGCCGGGGGCGAGCACGTTCACCCGGATGTGCGGCGCCACCGAGCGCGCCAGGACACGGCTGAAGCTGTGGACGCCGCCCTTCGCGGCGCAGAACACCTGGGCGTACTCACCCGTCATCCCGCCCGCCGCCACGTGGTCCCAGGCCATGTTGAGGATCACGCCCCCCGCCTGCTGCGCGCGCATCAGCTCCACCGCCGCCCACGACGCCAGCACGGTGCCCCGGAGATCTACGCTCAGCAGCCGGTCGAGCTTCTCGGTCCAGGTGAGGTTGCGCGCGGAGCCCGTCAGAATGTCCGCGCCGGCGTTGTTGATCCATACGTCCACGCGCCCGAGCGCGGCGCGCGCACTCGCCGCCAGCTCTGTGACCCCGGCGGCATTCGCCAGATCCACATGGAATACCTCGGCACGCCGTCCGAGGGCGCGGATCTCCTCGGCGCTGCTCGCGGCACCCGCCTGGTTCGACGCATACGTGATCGCCAGGTCCGCTCCGGCCGCCGCACACGCGACGGCAGTAGCGCGGCCAATCCCCGTCGAGCCGCCGGTGACGAGCACCACTTTCCCGGCGAGTGATAGTTCCCCGACCGGGGGAGATTCAGCCGGCGTGGATCGCACGACCGGCCCTTCGGCGCTAGGTTTTGGCATCGGGTTTCCCAAACCCTAACCTACCGGCGATTTCGCGGCAGCCACAAGGGACGCCCAAGCTATGCAACTCCTGGTGAGCGTTGCGGATGTACGTGATGCGCGTGCGGCGCTCGCGGGCGGTGCCGACCTGATCGACGCGAAAGAGCCGCGTCGTGGCGCCCTCGGTGCCGTCGCGCCTGAGCGCCTGCGCGCGATCTGCAGGGCCGTGGGTGCTCACCGGCCCGTCAGCGCCGCATTGGGTGATGCGACCGACAGCGCGCACATCGGGCGCGCTACCCGGGCGGCGGTGGCCGCTGGCGTCACCTATGTGAAAATCGGATTCCGCGGCACCGGGTCGGCCGCTCGGGTCCGTGAGCTTGCCGACGCCTGCGGGGCAGGGACGGACGGGCACGTGATCCTGGTGGGCTATGCCGACTGGGACCGCGTCGGCATGCACCGCGGCCCGACGTGATCCTGGAAGTCGCCGCTGCCGTGGGCGCCACCGGAGTACTGCTCGACACCGCCATCAAGGACGCGACCCTGTTCGAGCTCATCCCACAGGACCACGTCGCAACGTGGGCAGCGACGGCGCACGCAGCCGGACTGCTCGTCGCTCTGGCGGGAAGCCTCCGCGGGGCGGACCTGCCTGCGGCCCGGGAGGCCGGTGCCGACATTGTTGGGGTGCGTGGTGCCGCGTGCGACGGTGGGCGCACCGGACGGGTGCTCGGTGGCCCGTGCGGCCGCGCTCTCAGACCTTGCTTGCGGCGCGCCTGTCTAGAACCTCGCCGAGTTTCTCCATCTCATGCGCCGTGAGCACCACACAATCGACCCCCGGCGGCAGCGTCTTGAGAAACAGGGGGTCGACCAGCCTGGATGTCTCGCCCTTGGCCGGCTTGATCAACACGATGCGTTTGGCGTTCACCGCACCGGCCACCCAGGCGGCGACGCTGTCGCTCGTGGCATTCCAGGAGTGGGGAAGGGGATCGGCGGCACGCAGCCAGCGGTACGGGGCGAGCACCGGGATTAGGCCGGCGTCGAGAGCCGCGTGGACCTCGGGCAGCTGCTCGACCAAAACCGCGCCGGCGGTCCGTTCTGTCAGGGCGTGGGCGTACTGGTCCATGCCCAACACTGCCATCCAATGCGCCGCCTCGTCGCCGACTTTCACGCGCCGTACGAGCTCGCGCACCGCCTCGGCAAACGGTCCCCCGCCCGGGATCACCAGCAGGCGACGCCCTTTCCCGAACGACGCCAACGCCCCGGTGACGAGCTCGAACGCACCGGCCCGGCTCAGCAGGCCGCCGCCCACCTTCACAATCGTCTCAACCCCGCTCCGCCCTGCCGTCATCGCGCTATGGTCTCCAGCTCAAGTTTGGCGTCGAGCAGCAACGCGACGGCCGCTGCGGGAGCGTGCCGCGCCCCACGACCCCAGTGTGCGGACAGGTTGGTCACCTGAAGGCCTGCCCGGCGGGCTGCTTCGGCCGCCAGGAAATCGCCGAGTCCCGTGACGATGGCGATGCCGCGCGCCAGCGTCGCGTGGCGGTCCACCGATGCGCGCCAGCGCGCGCGCGATCCGCTCCACCTGCGCTTCCCACAAGCCGTCGGCGATCGCATCGATGGTACTCTCGTCAAGCATTTCGCGGTCGGCACACACGACCCGCGCCAGACGCCCGCCGGCGAACTCGCGCGTGGCGGGGCGTCCATCGGGCGTGGGGACGGAATAGTCGTCGGGGACCAGTTGCCCGCGCCACAGGTGTACGTCCCCCGCCAGCGCGAAGCCATCCGCGGCGACTCCGGCTGCCCCACCCCAGAGCGGAACGGTCGGCGCAATCGCCTCGACGGGCGTGCGCAGCGCCCCGGTGTACACCAGCTCACCCTCGCGCAGCCGTTCGGGGTCGGTGCGGCCCCGGGCGGCGATGGCACCGGCGACGATTGGCGTGATGTCCGTCGTCGTGGATCCGACATCGATCAGCACACCGTCGGGCCACTCCTGCGCCACGAGACGCGCCGTGGCCGCCCAGTTCGCGGCGGCCACCGCGAGCGGCGCCTCGCGTGCGGCGGCGGCGTCGATGAAGCGACCGTCCACCGTGTGGACCCCGATGTGCCTCGTCCGGGAAGGCGGCGAGGACGTGATCGAGGACGAACCCGACGCCCTCCCGCTTGGTGCGGAAGGTCTGGGACAACTCGGCGGTCATGGTGACCGCGTGCACGTCGCCCGGCTGCATCCCCACCGCACGGCCCAGCTCTACGAGCAGCGGTCGCAAGGCATGCGGGTGCCGTTGAATCTCGAACGGCCGGGCCTGCACGTCGACGACCTCGCCGTGCGCGACGCGCGCGACTTTGGTGTTCACGCCGCCGATGTCCCAGCCGAGCACGCCGGTCACGTGAGTGATTCGCGGTAGGTGGCCGACTGGCCGAAGTTTTCCTCCACCTCGACCTCGATCGACGTCAGCTCGACCGCGTCGCCGCCGGCCTGCTCCAGCTCGCGCCGCGCGCGCACCGCGAGATATTGCGCCAGCATCTCGACGGTTGTGTTCGGAATCGGCAACAGCGCGCAGTCCCGCTTCGGGAACACGTACCGCCGCACGCCCTCGTAGGCGACCGATCACCGAGTCGCCCTCTTCCGTGATTTGCAGCTTGGCGTTCTCGAGCGGCAACAGCACGCGATGGTCGATTTCGTCCACGAGCCGCTTCATCAGCTGCTTCAACTCGGCGAAGTCGATGACGAAGGCGGTCTCGGGATCGAGCCCGCCTTCCACCGACACACGCGTCCGGTAGTTGTGGCCGTGCAGTGTCTCGCAGCGGTGGCCGCGAAACGTGATGAAATGCGCGGAGGCGAACACGATGTGGTCCTTCGTGAGCGACACCTTGAATTGGCTACGCCCCGGCATGGTGCTCCTCCGTCCGTTCGGACCAGCCGCCCTCGAGCAGCGTAACGAATATCGCCGCGGCCGTGAGGTCGGCGGTGGCGCCCGGGTTTCTGGTGTTACATGGGTCGCGCAGGGCGCGGTCCAGCTCGGCGACCGCCTCCCGGCCGGCCGGCTGGTGCATCCCTCCCGCGTCGAGCACCGCCTGCGCCCTCCGCTGCACGTCGCGGGCGGCCGCGGCGCCCGCCCTGCGCGCGATGTGCGTGTCGGCGGCGCCGGCGAGCAATGTGAGGTAGGTGTGGACGATCGCATCGCGCCACGGTAGCCCGGCAGCGCGGGCGCGGTCCAGCGCCGGTGCGCCGGCGTCGAAGATCGTCTCGAACCCCGACACATATTCACGCGCGATGGCGTCGCGCCCCTGCGCCAACGCCATCGCCTCGAGCAGTGACACCGTGGGGGAACGGGCGACGTCCTGCTCCGGCGCGGTGCCCAATCCACCCGGGGACGCCAGCCGGATCGCGGCATACGCCTCGCGTGCGTCCGCCACCGTCGTAGCGGCGAGGGTCGCGCGCACCGCGTCGCGCAGGCTGCCCGCGTCGCGAGTCAGGGCCGCTCGGGCCAGCGGCGCGAACAGCAGCACGATGCCGAGGTTCGTGTTGGTCGCGCGTCCAGCGGCGCGTGGCTTCGACGGCGTTCCGGATGGTCACACCCAGGGGCTGGACGGCCGCGGCGGCGAGCGACGGGCCGATCGCCACGGCGCTGGCGAGGAAGTCCTCGTAGCGCGTGTCGTGGAACGGGGCCGCCGGGGACACGTTGCCGGGCTTCGGCGCGCTGACCTCGAGCAGGCACGCGAGCTGGGCCAGCGCGGCGACATCGCTCGCGTCGGCTCACCGCCGCACCACCCGCTCGAGGAGATGCTCGACGATCGCTCCGGCGACGTCGACCGACGTCGCGTCCTGCAGGCCGCGCCATCCCGGGATTCCGTTCACCTCGACGACGTACACCGAGCCGTCCTGCGCCGGGAGCAGGTCCACCCCGGCGTATTCCGCCCCCACCGCGCGGGCGGCACGGAGTGCCAGCGCCGTCCATTCGGGGCTCAGGGTAATGGGGTGCGCCTCGCCGCCCCGGGCCAGGTTGGTGCGCCAGCCGGGGGCCCGCCGCTCGATCGCGCCGATCACCCGGTCGCCGACCACGAACGCCCGCACATCGCAACCGCCATGATCGATCGCGCGTTGGAGATAATATACCCCTCGGATCGCCTCCAACGTGCGCGATACGCGGAACGCCATCTCCTCGTCGCTCACGCGCACCATGCCGAGTCCCATCGAGCCGAACAGCGGCTTGACGATCACGTCTCCCAGCTCGCGAAACGCCGCCACCGCGTCTTCGGGGCGCTCGCACACGATCGTCTCCGGGACGGGAAGCCCCGCCTGCTCGAGCAGTGCCGTGGTCCAGAACTTGTCCACGGTGCGCTCGAGCGCGCGGGGCGAGTTCATCACCGGAATGGCACGGTCCTCCAGGCGGTGCAGCGCGTCCATTCGGAAGATGATTTGCTCGAGCGAGCCCGCGGGAATAATGCGCGGCAGCACCGCCGCGGCGTTGTCGAGATCCTCGCCGCCGCTCGTCAGCCCGGATCCCGGCCCGGCGCCCAGGCGCCCGACGAGCGCTTCGTAGGCAAGCACCGAGGGCTGGCACGCCCGAGCCACCAGCGCCCGGCACAACTCGGCGGTGTGCCAGCCCTCCCGCGCGGCCAGAATTGCGATCCGCACGCCGCGTCAGTCCGCGAACAGCGAGGTGCGCAGCACCTCGGGGTTCACGCTGCCCCGCGTGATACGTCTTGCCGCTCTTCACGCTCGTCAGCCACACCTCCGCCGGGCTGAACAGCAGCGGATCGATCTGATAGAAATCGCCGTCGTAGCGCTCGAAGATCTCGGCGAACGGCGTGCCGTAGTCCTTGGACGCCGAGGCCGGCAGGTTGGGCACGAGCGCCGCGAGCTCGGCGTCGCCCGCGTCCACGGTGTAGCGCGCCTGCCCGCCGTACAGGATGCAGTCATTCGTGCGGCCGATCGCCCGCAGGTCGTGATTCGCGACCGGCGGCAGCGGAGCCGTGCCGATCCCGCTCGACGACCTTGTTCACGTCGAATCCGAGCGTGTCCATCTTGTGGAGCCCCGTTTCGAGGATGCGGGCGATGATCTGCACCGTGCCGGCGATGCTCGCCGTGGGCGCGGCCACGAGGGTGAGCTGCGAGGGCTCGAGCCCCGCCTTTCGCGCGACCCACGCCGCCTCGGCGTCGCCTGGGGGAGTCCGGGTCTCGAGCACCAGCACCCCGCGCTCGGCCTGCTCGGCATAGCCGAGTTTGGCGAACAGCTCCTTTTCCACGCGGGCGTGTGCCCGCAACGGGCCGGAGCCCATCGCGAAGTACTTGTCCACCTGAATCGCCCAGCCGGCGTACTGTGAGGCCATACAGCTCACCGCCGGGATGGTCGGTCCACACCTGCACCCCGGCCCACGCCTCGCCGCCGATCGTCACCGGCCGGTAGTTCACGCGGCCCAGCCCGCCCATGCAGATCTCGGCGAGGGCGAGCCCGGCTCCGAGCCCACCCTGCGCCGCGATCCCGGCATCGATCACGCGGGCGCCGTTCGCCAGCGTGCCGCACCGCGACGCGCTGCAACGCGTCCGGGGCCGCGAGCCGGTCGGCGATCGCCCACGCCCGCGCGTTGAGCCCGGCGCCTGCGCCGCTCATTCCCCCGCCCATTGCAGAATCTCGCCTCGTCCCAGCTCCGCGAGGTCGCCCGAATAGCGGTGATACCGGCCGGTGACGTGCGCTTCCGTGACCGGCAACGTGTAGCGCCGGCGCAGGTATTGAAACAGCAGCTGCAGATGCGGCGGCCGATAGGTGCACGCGTAGCGAAACGTCGCCGGCCGCGCGATCTCGTGGAGCGCGACGATGGAGCCGCGCTTCATGAACCGGCCGGCTCCGGCTGCGATGGTTCCGAACACGACCACCGTGCCAGCGATCACGCCTTGCGCCGTCCCCCGTCCCGCGTCCCCCATCACAACGACCAGCCCTCTGCGCATTCCAGCCCCTGCATCACCGGCGACCGACCCGCGTACGACGATCTCTCCACCCGTGACCCCCCGCGCAGCCCCCGGAGGGGCGCCGCCGGCGTTCACCCCCGCGTCGCCGTGCACTTCGACGCTGCCGCCCGACATCGCGAGCCCCACATCCCGTCCGACATTGCCTTCGATCACCAACTCGCCGCCTGTCATTCCCGTCCCGATCCCGTCCGCCTGCTCGAGGCTTCCCGGCCACACGGACCCGGGCCGCGCGCGCGCCCCGCACCGCAAAGAAATCACCTAACACGGCCGCGCGTCCGCCTTGGCGCATCGGGAGGGCCGCGATCTCCCGCTCGCCGAGCGTCGGCGAACCGGTCCGGCGCGATGCAGGACGCCTCGAGCGCGCGGTCGAGCGGCGCGCGCAGCGTCAGCACGACCTCGTCGCTCACCCTGCCGTTCCCATGATCTGCCGCAGGTGAAAATGGTGCGGCCCGAGCTTGCCGCCGTAGTTCCCCGCCGTGATGCTGCGCACTCCGGGGCAGCACGCGGCGTGGATCCCAACGCGCATCGCGGCCTCGATCGATGGCGCGTCCAGGCCGTCGAGCACGATTTCGAGGACGCAGTTCACCCCCTCCGGGAGCGCGGTATCCGTGACCGCCCGCAGGGTCGGGGCGAACGCGTCGTTGGTGGTCGCAATCATGTCGCTGTAGCGCCGCGAGCCGACCTTGCTCCCGCTCCGCACCACGCCGCCCGGGAACGGCGTGATCACGCCCGGCAGCGGGTCCATGGCGGCGACCGCCGCTTCCGCCGCCGCGAGCGCCGCGTCCGCATCCTCGGCGAGGATGAGAAAATTCCCGCCCCCCACCGCTTTCTGCGCCCCGAACGACTCCTCGATCAGGAACTCACCCTCCATCACGGGCACGCGCCAGTAGCGGCGGCCGCCGACCACCTTGCTCCCTTGGAACCCATCGCCGAACACCCGCAGCGCCTTCCCGACCGCCAGCCGGTCTCGGCGCGGCCGGGAGACCGTCGAAACAGGACGTCGTGGGGCAGGTGAGCACGGTCTGCCCCAGTCGCTCGATCAGGCGCTCCGGCAGGCTCTCCTTGTCCATCGTGAGTAGCAGCACGCTGAGACCGGGTCGGCCGTCGGGCGTGTCCGTGGCGGCGACATCACCTTCGATTCCCGCCTCGCACTTGCAACCGATCACCGATGTGGCGAATCCCGTCAGGCTTTGGGCCGCCGCGCGCGCCCACTTCGCGTTTTTCGCCGTGATCACGATGCGTGCGGCGCGCATCGTGAACGCCTCCGCGAACGCGTCTTCGATCGTCACGCCGTTGATCTTCATCTCACGCTCCGCCTACGGGGGCATCGGCGAGCGGGCCCGATGGGATAATTCTCGAACGAGACGGTGGCGTGACGCTCGAAGTGCCGCTTCACGTCCCGGGTCACGGCCGCGTCGTATTCCGGGTGCACGTGGAGCCGCCGTCCGGCGGGCGCGTGTTGCAGCTGTCCGTCGCGTACGACGACGGTCCCGGCTTTGACGACATAGCGGGGCGCCGCGAACATCGCGGCCGCATCGTCCTGCCTGCTGTACAGAGTCACGTCCGCGTCTGCCCCGACGCCGAGGTGCCCCTTGTGGCGCAGGCCGAGCAGCCTCGCCGGACCGGCGCGCGTGACGATGGCGATTTCCGACAGCGAGTATTCGCGCGCCAGGCCGTCGAGCAGCGCGCTGCCCCCGAGCAGTTTCGGATTCACCCGCTTGAGGCACGCGTCGCGGTAGGTGCGGTTCATGAGCAGCCGCACCAGCTCCGGGTAGGCCAGAAACGAGCCGCCATTCGGGTGGTCGGTGGACAGCACCACCTGCCAGGGATTCCGCGCGAGCAGAAACAGCTCGAGCCCCACCGCCCACTGCAACGCCGCGATCGCCGCCTTCTCCTTGTACTCGTACGGCACGATGCCGCAACCGCTCTCGAGCTCGACGTCCAGGTTCACCCACTTGCGGCCGGTGCGTGCGTGCAGGTGGTACTCGACCGGCGCGTCGGCGCGTGAGCGTCGTGGCGGGCCCGAACATCACCTGACCGACGTCCACGCTCAACTCGGCGTGACTGTTGACGTACTCGATGACCTCGCGCGCCCCCGACTTCCAGGCGCCCCCGCGCTCGCCTCCGTAGCTGTGAAACTGCAGGTGCGTAAAGTGCGCCCGCCGTCCCGCGAGCGCGCGCATCGTATCGAGGGTGGTCGCGACGTTCCCGGCTTGGCCGAGATTGTTGCAGTGAATGTGCGCCGGATGCGGGCAGGTTGAGCGCGTTCGCCGCATCGGCCAGTGTTTCCAGAATCCTGCGTGGCGTCACCGCGCTCGATCCCACCGGGTCATCGATTCCCGCGACGTTCGCGCGCCCCCGATTTCCAGGCCGCGATCCCGCCCGGGTTGACGATCTTGATGGCGTAGGCGCCCGCCGCGCCGAGCAGCCAGGCGGCGTAGTCGCGGGCCCGTCGCTGCTCGCCTTTGGCCAGCTGCTCCAGCAAGTAATCGTCGTTGCCGAGCAGCACGAAGAAGCCCGCGTCCACAAGCGGTGTGTCGTCGAGCTCGGCGTGCGCGTGCCGCGCGGCGACCGGCGCAATCGCCGCCTCCATCACCGTGGTATAGCCGAGCTGGGCGTAGCGGTAGCCGGTCGTGAACGTGCTGGGCACCGTGCCCCCCGTCCCTGAGCGGGCGGGCTCGTGGTCCAAGAGCGCGGGACGCGGTGCCGGATCCGCGGCGTGCTCTTCGGGGAGCAGGTGACGGGCATGGCTCACACTCGACCCGGCGATGTGCGCGTGGATGTCCACGCCGCCCGGCATCACGACCATGCCGCTGGCATCGAGCCGCGGTGCATCCTTCGGCAGCTCGGCCACGACGCGCCCGTTTTCAATGCAGACATCGCGCACCACGCCGTCCACACCGTTCGCCGGATCGTACACCGCCCCACCTGCGATGCGGAGCCGCGTGGGCGCGGTCATCGGTCCTCCAGCCGCTCGCTGAGCGCCCGCACGATCCCGAGTGCCGCAGGAGCGGGGGTAACGCCGCGGGCGGGACGCAGCGGGAGCGGGACGCCGTCCATGCGGAAGGCCGTGCCGCCCTCGTGGATTCCGGCGACGCCGGTATCGATCGCGACCGCGCTCTTGAGCGCTGCGGTCGTCGCCGCAGGGCCGATCAGGACAGTCGGGCACGGCGGCGAGTCCCTGTGCGACCTCCGCCGGGAGATGGGCCGCTGCGCCCACCACTAGGCCAGCGTCGATCTCGCCGCGCTGCAACCACACGGCCGCGCCGTCTCGAGGCCGATAGCACGGGTACCCGGGCGCGAAATCCACCGCCATCGGGAATCCGGTCTGCCACGTGAGCACGAGATCGGCCCCCGACCGGTTTCCGCCGGCCCGCAGCAACGACACCGCGCATCGACTCGGCCCGTTGAGCTCCGCCGCCAGGGCGAGCAACGCCTCTACGCGCCCGGCATCGGCGGCCAGGTCGCCCGGTTCGGCGTCGTGCACGATCACCGCATACCGCGCCTGCGCCATCCGCCGGGCGAGCTGCTCCACGCGGTCGAGCTCTGGCACGCCCGTGCTGCGCCCCAGGACCGCCGCTCGCATGGCGCCCAGCGCGTCTACCTCCTCCTCGGGCGAGATGGCGATGCGCTCATCCGCGTCCCCAGCGCCCCGGGCAGCGACCGACGTCGACCGCGACCACCGTGCGGGTCCTGCGTCCTTCGGGCGTCTGGGCATCCGCCGGGAGGGCAGCGTAGCGGGAGGAATACCGCGGGTAGCGTAACGCCGGATCGATTCCCCAGAACACGATGAAGTCGGCCCGCTGCCGGATTTCGCCCAGCGTCGCACCCGCCTGCCCGCGCCGCTGCGCCGCGAGAACTCCGTCCGCGATCTGGGACGTCGGGCTGTCGAGCACCGCGCCCAGCCGGTCGGCGATACCGGCCGCCACGCGTTGGCATTCCGACCGTGATGTCCGGCGCCAGGTAAACCAGCGGACGGCGCGCCGCTCCGAGTAGCGTCGCCGCGTCCGCGACCGCTTCGTCCAGGGGAACCGCGCGGCCATGCGAGCGCACGTGCGGCCGCGACCGTGCCGTCGCCAAACCAGGAGCGGCCGAGCGCGCATGCGTTGCCGGCCTCGGCGATCGCATCGCCCTGCACGACCACCGAGATGTCGTCGCAGGCGCAACCGCAGCCGAGACACGTGGCGTGTTCCGTCACCAGCTTCGCGGCCGGCGTCATGCCAGACGCCGGTACACGGCCGCGGCGCGGGTCTCCAACGCGCGCAGGCACGCAGCCGCGTCCGGCGCCCGCGCGAACACGGTGCAGATCGGATGCCCCCGCGGAATGCGCTCGCCCGGTGCCGGGATGTCCCGCACCGTGTCGTCCTCGAGCCACGCCCGCGTGTCTCCTGCGACCATGTCGTGGCGTGCGTACACCACGGCCTTGCCCACCGCGCCGTGGTCCACTGCGCGCGCCTTGAACAGCTCGAACGCCGGCAGGTCGCCCGCGCATGCGCGGACGTGGATGTCGAACATCGACAGGCCGTAGGCGCGCTCGACCAGCTCCATCGACGCGGTGTATCGCGGATTGACCTCGAGCGGGTACGGGCGTCCGGCGCGGGCGACGAAATCGATCCCGTTCACGCCCACGAGCCCGAACGCCTGCGTGAGGCTCGCCGCCAGTGCCACGCCCCAGGCGAGCAAACCCGCTTCGCGAGCGAACTGCGGGTGGCGCGCGTCCGCCAGGATATTCCCGCAGTAACGAAATCCCGCTGCCCCGAACGCCCGTTTTCCCACGAGCAGCCGCGACAACCCAAGAGCGACCGCGCGATGCCCGTCGGCCGCGAACACGATCGATCCCGGAATGCCCGCGATCTGCTCTTGGAAGTACACGCCGGGGGGATCCGCGCGCCGGCGCCGAGGCCGCCAAGTCACAACGCCGTGCCCGCCCCCCGAGGCGCGTGATTTCATGAGCCAGCGGGTGGCGCTCGCCCGCGTGGGCCGGGTGGCGCGCACCTGCGGTGCCGCAAAGCCCCGGCGCTCGAGGGTTTGGGCGAGGCGCTCCGGATTGCGTACGCGGGTGAGCACCGCAGGGGCGTTGCCCCACAGCGCGCGATCCGCCGCGAGGCTCCGGACGGCGCGCGGATCGTTCTCGAAGCTCGCGACGTAGCACACGGCGGGCGTCGCGAGCGAGCGGGCCGTGCGAGCGGCGAGCCGCGGTTGGAACCGCCCCGCGGCGTCGCGCACCCGAAGCACCGTGTCCGCGCAGGCGCTCAGATCCAGATCTGCGAACCCGTCCACCGCGAGCACCCGATATCCCGCCCGCGCGGCCGATTCGGCCAACGCGCGCGTGGAAACGCCGGCGATCAGGACCCGACGCGCGGTCACGGCCGCTACGCCTTGGACGTCCGCAACTCTTGCGCGACGTCGGCAATTGTTTCGGCGTCCAGCACCAGGTCGTTGCGCTCGAACAGGCGTCCGATACAGGCCTTGTGCAGCTTCATCTTCACGTTGCCGATCGCGAGCGCGCCCAGGCAGATCACGCCGTCCTTCGTCACCCCGTCATCGGCGGCGGTAATCCCCTCGATGCCGAGGGGTGGGACGGCGTTCAAGTCGGCAGCGACGCGCAGGCCGGGTCGGCCGGCCCAGGCGCTCTTGCCCACGACCGGCACGCCGGCGGGACCGGCGTTCAGGAGCAGCGTGGCGCCCTCGACGCGCCCGTGCGATCTCGTCGGGCGTGCCGGCCGGGGCCGATCGCACACTGCCCCCGAACCGCCGGAGGATCGCATCGCGTGCCCGCTCCCCGCTATCGGCATGGCGCGACGTGATGAGCACGTCGGCCCCAGCCTTCGCGAGCAGCCCGGCAGCTCGCGCCCCGACCGGGCCGCTCCCCGCGATCACCACGGCGCGCTGACCGCGCGCGCCCCCCGCGGCCTCGAGCAGTCGCGCTACCGCGGCAACCGCGGTCGTGTTCGAGCCGTTGGAATCGAGCATCAAGGAGACGGTGAAGGGCGGGAACAACGCCTTGCGCGCGGCGGCGAGCAGGCGCTCCCCCGCCGCTAAGTCCCTCCCCCCGATGAACACCGCGGTGTGCTTCAGGTCCTTGGGGCCACGGGTGAAAATGCATCCGTGCACGAGATCGCGAACATCGCTTTCCGTGACGGCGCCGTAGCTCAGCACCTCGTCCGCGCCGGCATCGTACGCGACAACGCGGTCGAACACGCTCGGCAGCCGGGAGCTGTCGAGTTGCACCAGAATCCTGCGCATCTGCCGTGAGCGTCAGCTCTTGTCGGCGCCGCCGGCAAACGGATGGGTGGCGGTCTTCGCGCCGCTGATCACGGCGTCCAGCGTGGGCTGGCCCTTCAGGGCGCGCTCAATCGATTCCTTGGTCGCCTGATAGTTGTACTTGAAGATCTTCTTGTCGTCCTTCGCCTGCCAATGGATGAACACGCCCACCAGAATGCAGTAGTCGTCCGCTTTGGCGCGCGGGATCACCCCCGACGCGACGGAGTCCACGACCGCGCGGGCGACCGCCGCCTGTGCCGGTCCGAACATCTGTACCGCCTGGGCCGCACCCTTGATCGTGACCTTGTTGAACAGCAGCGTGTCCGGCTTCGCCGGCAGGTTTGGCGCCACGACGGCCAGCAACGTGGTGAACCCGTCGCTGTTGCGCGACAGCGCCTGCGTGAATGCCTGTCCTGCGGGGCCCATCTTGGATCCGATGATCAGATCAACGTGGGCGACCTCGTTGCCCTCGCCCACCAGCGATTCTCCCAAAAAGAAATCCGCGGCCATAAACCCCTCCCGATTCCGAGGTGATGCGCTAAACCTGCGCTGGGGCTTTGAGTCCCATCTGAATATTGGAGCGGCGTGGCATGGTGTGACGTCGAAGCCACGCGGTCCCGCTGCTGCGGGTAGCCCTTCCAGAAATCCTTGGAGAGGGAGCTAACGTGCCCGCGCCTTCTGGGGGTGTCAAGAGCGGCGGCGTTCCGAAACGAGCACGTCGCCGGCGCTAATCAATCGGGGGGCGGGGTTCCCGCGGCCAGGCGCCACACCTCGTCCGCCAGCCACTCGAGACGCTGTTGCGCGTAGTCCATTTCTGCGGCGGTCATCGTCTTGGCACGCTTGGCCACATCGCGTGAGTGATGCATCAGCTCGTCCAACACTTCGCGCAGCGGCCGGTTGTGCCGGCGCTCTTCTCGGGGTTTCGGGCTCACGCGGACTGGATCCCCAAAGCCCGGTTGTCCGCCTGGCGGAACTCACTCGCATCGGCCCGCACGGCGGACGCGAGGCCGGCTTCGGCGAGGAAGGGCTCCACTAACCGCAGCCCGACGTAGTACCCGGATCGCTCGGGGAGCACCTTACCGCTCGCGACTCGCGCCGTGGGCCGCATGCCGCCCGACAGGTACCGCAGCCGCAGCCCCAGGCCTTGCTGATCGAGCTCGGGGCCAACCACCCGCAGCAGGAACGCGTCCAGCTCGCGGCAACGCCGATACTGCCGGCGCGTGTAGCCGAGGTACGACCACGGCTCGAATCCGGGCGCTACCGCCTGCGCGGTGGCGACCGCGACCCCCTCGTTCACGAGCAGCTCCCGCAGCGTGGCCCGGCTCCCCGTGTCCCAGTAGTCGTAATTGCCGCGCGCCTCCGCGACCAGGCGCTTCAGGTCGGCACGGCTCGTCGGCGAAGTGTAGCGGACGGCGTGCGCCACCTCGTGTGCAATCCATAGCGGCAGCAGATGCGGAGCGAGCCCCAACCCGAAGGTCTCGGGGTTGGCCCGTCCGGTGAAATGCTCCAGGCACACCACCGCGATGCCGCGGCCGCCGACCACCAGCTCACCGGCGTTGGCCGCGCCCACTCCCACCGTGAGGTACAAGTCCACCGGACAGTCGGCCTCGAGCTGGGCGAGCGTGCGTTGCAGCGCGTCCTCGGCGATGGATGCGACGTCCACGTCGTCGAGCAGACGATGCAGATCGCTGCGGTCGGCCCGGAGCGTGCCGGCGATCACATCCGCGGCGTGCGGCGACTCCGGATCGAGAACGTAGTTCTGCCAGTACGCGGCGAGGATCGGTCGATGGCGCTCCATATAGCGCCGATACGCGACCGTGGGGTCGGGCGCGGCGAGCACCGCGAGGAATTCCGGCACGAGGTTGACGAGCATGGAGCGATTGGCCGCTCCAATCTGGGAAGCGGTCGCCGGAGTGACAAGCACGTGTTGTGGGAGCGTGTCGGCGGGCGCGCGCGGCGCCGCCTTGACATTCTGTGCGGCGCGCCTTACGGCTTGCCGCGCATCTTGCGACTGGTCTCCGACAGAAACTTCCGCTCCGCCGGCGTGAGGCTCTCGATGCCGCGAGCCGAGATCTTGTCGAGCACGCGATCGATCTCTGCCGCCGAGGTGTCCCGCTCCGATGCCGGACGCGGCTTGCGGCTCGCGTCGCCCCCGCCAGCCGTGCGCGCGGACTGCACCACCACGCTCGGCTGGGCCGTGCGGCGCACCTGGCGCTCCGCTTGTGCCAGGCGCCAGTCCGACGCCTTGAGGTAGAGGAACCCTGTGGCGAACCCGCCCAGGTGCGCGAGATGCGCGACCCCGCTCGACAGGTCGAGCAGCGCGAGCACGAGCGAGATCACCACCGCGAACGTCACCAGCCATTTCGCGGGGATCGGCGCCGGGAACGGGAAGACGTAGATCGGCTGGTCGGGCCACGCCCACGCGAACGCGAGCAGCACACCGTAGATCGCCGCTGACGCCCCGACGATCGGATGGTCCACAGGGCGGATCTGCATGAGCAGGAAGGAAAACGCCGCCCCACCAAGGCCGCACAGGCCGTAGTAGGTCAGGAACGACCGGCTGCCCATCCGCTCCTCGACCGGCGGTCCGAACATGAACAACGCGAGCATGTTGAACGCGAGGTGCAGCAGGCCGCCGTGCAGGAACATGTACGTTGCGAACGTCCACGGTCGTGCCGCCGCGTCCAGGGGCTGAAAGCCGAAAATCACCTGGAAGCGCGGGTCCACCAGAACCGTTTTTTGGCACAGGAACACGAGGAGGTTGGCGACGAGCAACCGTCGCACCCACGGGGTCATGCCAAACATTCGCGGCGCGTCTATCACAGCTTATCTCCCGCGCCCACTCCCGGGGGTGCGAGCGAGTCGGCAGAGACGCTCGCACAGCTCGGGAAACTCGATCCCCGCGGCCCGGGCGGCCTGGGGGAGAAGGCTCGTTCGTGTCATACCAGGAAGCGTATTGGCTTCCAAACAAAAGATGTCGCCCTCGGGGCTCAAACGGAAGTCAACGCGGGAATAGCCCCCGAGTTTCAGCGCGCGGTGCGCTGTCAGCGCCAGCTCCTGGAGCTGGCGCGCCAGGCTGGGCTCGAGGTCGGCGGGAAAGATCTCTTGGGACATTCCGGGCGTGTACTTGCACTCGTAGTCGAACAACTCGTGCTTGGGAATGATCTCGCCCACCGGCAACGGGACGTCTCCCAGGATGCCAACCGTCAACTCGCGCCCGGGGATGAACTGCTCCACCATCACGTCGTCGTCGTAGCGCCCCGCGAGGTGGAGCGCCTGGTCCAGCCCCTTCGCGTTCTGGACGAGCGAGAGCCCGACGGTCGATCCTCCGCGGGACGGCTTCACAATGACCGGCCATCCGAGCGCGGTGGTCACGTCCTCCGGGCTGACCGGGGCCATGAACCAGGCTGGTACGGGTACGCCGGCGGCCCGGAACAGGCGTTTGGCCAGGTCCTTGTCCATCGCGAGCGCGCTCCCGAGCGGCCCGCTTCCCGTGTAGGGCACGCCGAGCAGGTCGAGTGCCGCCTGCAGCGCGCCACCCTCCCCCGCGCCCCCGTGCACCGACAGGAACAGCACCTCCGCATCGCGCACCGCGGGCAGGTTTGCGAGGCCGCTGCCCAGCATCGCGCGCTCGCGATCTTCCAGGTCTCCCACGTCGCTCGGGCCCGCGCCGACCGTGCTCGCGAGCAGCCGGGTCTCCTCCCCCTCCGACATGAGACCCTGGGTCGTGTCGACTACCCGCACCGTGTGGCCGCGGCTCCGCAGCGCTGCGACGATTTGTGCCGCACCCGCCAACGCGACGGTGCGCTCGGGCGTCGCGCCGCCCGTCAGCACGGTTATGCGCATCACTGAATCCCTGCGAGCTGATGCAGGACGTCATACCGGGTCACGATTCCGGTGATGGTTCCCATGTGGCGAATCAACACCGCCGGCGTGCCGCGCGACAGCAGTGTCGTCAGGCGGTCGACGGGAAGATCGGCATCCACAACTGGAAACGGCGGGTCCATCAGCTCGCCGATCGGCCGGTCCAAAGTCCCCGGCTCCGCGAGGGCCTTCGCCATCAACGCCTGCTCCGACACCGCGCCCACCCCGTCCCCGCCGTCCAGCACCGGGAGCTGCGACACGTTGTACGTGCTCATGAGATTGAGCGCCTGCCGCGCCGTAGCTTGCGGAGCGACGTGGATCAGTGGCGGGGCACCGTTGCCCTTCGCGCCCACCAGCCGCCCAGCCGTCACCCGCTCCGCTTCGAGGATCTGATTTTCGCGCAGCCACTCGTCGTTGTACACCTTGGAGAGATACCGCTCGCCGGTATCGGCCAGGACGGTGACCACCAGCGCGGCTGGGTCATTCACGCGACGCGCCACGTCCAGCGCGCTCACGATGTTCACCCCGGTGGACCCGCCGGTGAACAGGCCCTCCTCCCGCGCCAGGCGCCGGACGATCAGCATCGCGTCCTGGTCACTCACCGCCTGCCACTCGTCGATGACGTCCCAATGCAGCGAGGACGGGATCTTATCGCCTCCGATCCCCTCGACCTTATAGGGGTGACCGTCGGTCTTCTGATGGGTCTTGGCGTACTGGAGGTAGATCGACCCGACCGGATCGCCCGCGATCACCCGGATCTTGGGGTTCTGCTCCTTCAAGTACCGCCCGACGCCGCTCACCGTGCCGCCGGTTCCGGGGGAGCAGACGAAGTGCGTCACGCGGCCCTCAGTCTGCTCCCAGATCTCGGGCCCGGTCGTGCGATAGTGGACCTCGGGGTTCACCGGGTTGTAGTGCTGGTCCACGAACACGGCGTTCGGGTGCGCGGCGGCGATGGCCCGGCCTTTCACGATATAGTTCTCGGGGTGATCCGCCGGGACCGCGGTCGGCGTGATCACCACCTCGGCGCCCAGTGCCCGGAGCAGCCGGGCCTTCTCCTGGGACATCTTGTCGGGCATCGTGAAGATGCACCGGTACCCCTTCACAGCGGCCGCGATGGCGAGGCCGACGCCGGTGTTGCCCGACGTTGCCTCGACGATCAGCCCTCCCGGCTTGAGCTGGCCCTCCCGCTCGGCCGCTTCGATCATCGCGAGCCCGATCCGATCCTTGACCGATCCGCCGGGGTTGAAGAACTCGGCCTTCGCGTACACCGGCGTGCGGATCCCTGAGGCCACCGCGTTCAAACGGATCAGCGGCGTCCACCCGATCGTTTCGAGAATGTTCGCGTAAGGTCTAGCGTGCGGAGGCATCGGGACTCCCCTGGAGCACGTTGCCCTCCGGATGGCGGAACTCGATGCGTTGCAGGAACGCGGTGGCCACGGGCGATCCCCGCCGGCGCGCCGGCGCATACCGCAGCTTCTTCGCCCCGGCGAGCGCCGCGGAATCCAGGGCGGGATAGCCGCTCGACTCGCCCACCCGCGATGACTCCGGTATCACCTTACCCGTTGAATCGATGAACAGCCGCAACACCACGTCGCCCTCCACTCTGCGATCGAACAGCCGTGGCGGATACTGAATGGGCGAGTCCGCGTTCAACGCCACCGGGGGCTCTTGATCGGCCGCGGGGGCCGGGGTAGTCGCTGCCTGTCCGGGAGGCGGGGCCGGTTTGTCGCAGCCGGCGCCGGCACAGAATGCCGCGACCGCGATCGCCCGCCCATACCGTAACGTCACGCCGCTCCGCCCAGCTGCTTTTTCCACGCGGCCAGGCGGTTCAGCGCCTCGAGCGGTGACAGAGCATTCACGTCCAGCCCATCGAGCTCTGCCAGCAGCGGGTGCCGCGCCGCCGGGACGAACAGGGCGAGCTGCTGCGCGTCCGGCGGCGGCGGCGCGGGCTGGTGCGCGACGCGGTGGCCGGCCTCGAGCAGCCGCAACACCTCTCGTGCCCGCGACAACACCGGCGCCGGCAGGCCGGCGAGCCGGCCCACATGGATCCCGTACGAACGATCGGCTCCCCCGGGCTCCAGCCGATGCAGGAAGACGACATCGTCTCCCACCTCGCGCACCGCCACGTTGTAGTTCCGCGCGTGCGCCAGCTCCTCGGTCAGCTGCGTCAATTCGTGGTAGTGCGTCGCGAAGATCGTCTTACACCCGATCGCGCTGTGCAGGAATTCGGTCACCGCCCACGCGATGGCGACCCCGTCATAGGTGGACGTGCCGCGCCCGATTTCGTCGAGCAGCACGAGGCTCCGGGCGCTCGCGCCGTGGAGGATCGCGCTCGTCTCGCTCATTTCCACCATGAACGTGGACTGGCCGCGCACGAGGTTGTCCGACGCGCCGACGCGTGTGAACAGGCGATCCACCACTCCGATGCGCGCCCGGCGCGCAGGCACGAATGCGCCCATCTGGGCGAGCAGGACGCACAGGCCGATCTGCCGCAGCAAGGTGGACTTGCCCGCCATGTTGGGCCCCGTAAGGACGATCACCCGGCCGGCGTCGTCCAGCAGGACGTCGTTCGGGATGAACGTTTCCCGAGGCATCATGCGCTCTACGACCGGGTGGCGGCTGCCCTCGAGCTCGATCACGAACCCGTCGTCGACCGTCGGGCGGGCGTACCCCTCGCGGTGCGCCAGGTCCGCGAGCGCCCCCCAAACGTCGAGCTGGGCGAGCAGCGTTGCGGTCGTCTGGATTCGCACGATTGCGGCTGCCACGCTGGCGCGGAGCCGTTCGATCAGCACCGCCTCCCGGGCTCCGATTTTCTCCTCCGCCCCGAGCACCTTGGCTTCGTGCTCCTTCAGATCGGCGGTGACGAATCGTTCGGCGCCCGACACGGTCTGCCGGCGCTCGAAATCCGCCGGCACGCGCGCGAGATGCGGCCGCGTGACCTCGATGTAGTAGCCGAACACCTTGTTGAAGCCGACCTTGAGGGAAGGGATGCCGGTCCGCTCCCGCTCCCGCGTTTGCAGCGACGCGATGTATTCCTTGCCGCCGTCGCGTGCGTCGGTGAGTTCATCGAGCTCGCGATCGAACCCCGCCCGAATCGCGTCGCCGTCGCTCAACTGAGCGGGTGGCCGGTCGACGAGTGCGCGAGCGAGCTCGTTCCCCACGTCCCCCAACAGATCGAAGCGCTCCGCGGTCTGCTCGAGCAGGGCGGCCCCGCCGCGCGCCTCGAGCCCGTCGAGCGCCGCCTGCACGTCGGGAAGACGGAGGATCGAGTCGCGCAACGCCCCCAACTCTCGGGGGGTCGCGCGGCCCAGGGCTGCCCGCCCGGCCAAACGCTCCAGATCGCGCACGCCGTCCAGCGCTTCCCGCAGACGGTCCCGGCCGCGCTGGTCCGCCACCAGCACGGCAACGCAGTCGAGCCGCGCGTTGATCGCGTCCGGCGCCACCAGCGGGGCAAGCAGCCAGCGCCGCAACAGCCGTGCACCCAGCGGGGTGAGCGTGCGGTCCAGCACGTCGAGCACGGTTGCGCCGGTGGTGCCTGGGCGTAGTGACTCCACCAGCTCCAGGTTGCGGCGTGTCATGTCATCGAGCGGCAGCACGTCGCCGCGCCGTACGATCGTGGGTCGGGAGATGTGGGGAAGGCCGCCGGGCTTGAGCTCCCGAGCGTAGCGGAGCAGGGCGCCGGCCGCGCCGAGCGCCGGCTCGTCCCCGGGCCCCACCCCGAGGCCGTCGAGCGACGACAGTCCGAACGTGCGACTCAAATCCGTGCGCGCCAGCTCGGCATCGAATTCCCAGTGGTCACGCTCGGTGCGTGCCGGCGTGTCGGTCAGCGGCAGCGCCGTACTCTGGGGCAGCACGACCTCGGAAGCCTCGTAGCGCCCCAGCGCCGGCCCCAATTCAGCGCCCGGCACCGTCTCGAGGATCAGTTGGCCGGTGATCAGGTCGAGAGCGGCGATACCTGCGTTGCTCCCCCGGGGGTCGACGGCGACTAAATAGTTGTTGCGGTTGCGCTCCAGCCATTCGTCGGCGAGGACCGTTCCCGGCGTCACTGTCTCCACCACCTCGCGCCGCACCAGGCCCTTGGCGAGCTTGGGGTCTTCGGTCTGCTCGCAGATCGCGACGCGGTGTCCCTTGGCGATCAGACGCCGAAGGTACTCGGCCGCCGCCTTCACGGGCACGCCGGCGAGCGGCACCTCCGCCGCGCCGCCGTTGTTCCGCGACGTCAGTGTGAGCCCGAGGTCGCGCGCGGCAACACGCGCGTCGTCCTCGAACATTTCGTAAAAATCGCCCATCCTGAAGAACAGAATGGTGTCGGGGTGCCGCGCCTTGATTTCACGGTACTGCTGCATCAGCGGGGTCCCGGCCTCGACGCGCGCCGTCACGGCTCGACCACTACGAAAGGCTGGCCTCCCAGCCGCGTCTTCAGATTACGCTGCGTCTGCTGCGCCTCCTCGCGAGTGGCGTAGCGGCCGACTCTCACCTTGAAGAGGCCGCTGGTGTCACGCACCACCCGCGCCGCGAAACCCATGACCTTGAGGCGGCTCAACATGTCGTCCACCTGGGGTGCGCTCTTCACGGCGAGAACCTGGACGGCGTACGTCGACCCCGCAGGGAGACCAGCGCTGTCCGGCGGCACCACGGCCACCGGCGGGGGCAGGTTGGTGCAGCGTGACGCGTAGAATAACACCTGGTTTCTGAACTCGACGTCGCTGCCGGCGCCAGCCAGGGCCTCCTGGATCAAGGCGCACCCGCGTGCATCGTCCTTCAAATCGAAGTACGCCCGCGCACCCCAGAACGCGCCCCTGGGCTTAAGCGGCGAATCGGGGTAGTCACGCCGCAGGCGTTCGGTCGCCTGCACGGTGGCGGCGGGGTCGCCCTGGGCGAAGTTGAGCTGAGTGAGCAGGAGCAGTGCCGAGTCGGCCCACACCGAGCGGCTATACTCGATCGCGACGCGCTGCAGGTAGGTCGCGACTGTCGGCGCATCCGCTGCGAGCCGCGCCGCCGTCAACAGCACGCCCGGGTAGAGCGAGTCGCTTGGCGGCAGGGAGGCGAGCAGTCGCCGCAGGATCGCGCGCGCGGAATCGGGCCGAGTTTGGGCGACGCTGAGCGCTGCACGGCGAAGTGAGTCCGCCCGTTGAGCGGTCAGGCGGTCAGGCGGTCCGCCGGTCAACAGCATCAACGCGAGCCCGACCGCCTGACCGGCCGACCGCCCGACCGCCGCTGTTCTCACGCGGCCTCCCGTTCCGGCACCGCCCACGTGAGCAGCAGCTCCATCACGATCGCCCCCTCGTCGCTCACGGTTGACGTCTTCAGTGCACCGTCGGCGGCCAGCGTGCGACGGAGCGCCCGCTGCAGCCCGGCCAGCTGCCATCCGGTAGCCCAGCGGGCCCACCGTGCCGCTTCTTCTTTCCAGTTGCCGAGACCAAACGGCCGGGCCGCGACGATGTGGCGGAACAGGACGTCGGCAAGCCGGGCCGCTCCCACCCCCCGGTCCAGCTCGGCCCGGGCCAGGGCAGTCCCCACCAACGCCGTTCCCAGGGCGGTCACCACGCGAACCCCCGACATCCCAGACTGCTGGAGCACCGGCTCGACGAGCCGCGCGGCTGCGGGACCGCGACGCGCGAGCGCGGCCTCGACCAGGTCGGCCAACGTTTCACCGTGCCGCACCCCAACCAGCGCCGCGACGTCCGCGCTCGTCCCCGGCCGGCCGCCGGTCAGGACTGCAAGTTTCTCGAGCTCCTGCCCGAGGAACCCTAGATCGTGTCCCGCGACATCAAGCAGCAGCGTACCGGCGTCGGGCTCCAATGCCAGCCGCAATTCAGCTGCTTTGCGCGCCATCCATTTGGCGACCCGCTCCGGAGGCAGGGGCTCCACCGCGACCGAAGTTGCTTCCTTGACGAAGCCTCCATCAGGACTTTCGCCGGCACCTTGAACGAGGATCAGCACAGTGGTGGGATTCGGAGCGGCCAAGTAGCGAGTCATTTCCTTGTAGAGCGCGGACGCCTTCTTGACCTGCTCCACCCCCCGGACGATGACCACGCGCGTTTGGGCGAGCATCGGGGGAGTGTTGACGAGGGCGTGAAACGCCTCCGGGTCCAGGCTCGCGGCGCTGCGGTTATCAAGATTGAAATCACGTGCCCCGGGCTCGAGTGCTCGATCGAGCAGCGCCCGGATCGCTTCGTCCTTCAGGACGTCCTGGTCACCATGGAGATAGTAGACGGGATCGGGCGTGCTGCGTTTGAGGCCCCGAAGGAGCGCGTCGAAGGTGAGAGCTCCCATACGCGGCGGAAGTTATCGCTGCGACGGGTTCGAAGAAAGTGCGGGAGCGGTCGCTAACGTCGTGCGACGGCAGGCTCGACGAGAGCGGTGCCGTAGGGATTGGGGTTGCTGATTACCACGCTCGCGCGGGGATCCTGGAATGTGACGAACGGAACCCCGGCCTGTGCGACCGGCTTGGGGAACGGCACTGGAGGGAGCATCGGTGCGTGGGCCACCCCGACCCGCTTCACTCCGGCGAGGGCCAGGAGCGCAATCGCGACCGCGATGAACAGCGCCGCGGCGACGCCGGTGCGCGCCGACGGCTTCGGTCCCGACCCTAGCCCCTCGCTCCGCAACCGCGAGTCCAAACGGGCACGGAAGTCCGCGGACGGCACCAGGACCTCCACCGTCTGCAGCGCCTGCACGCCGCGTCGTAGCGTCCCTTCGTAGTTGCGGCAGTTGGGACATTCCGCCAAGTGGCGTCCGAAGCGCCGTGCCTCCCCTGGGCTGGTCAGGAGGCCGTCACGGAACTCCGTGTAGCGGTGTAGAAACTCTGCGCAAGTCATGGCTGGGAAATGTACTACCATACGGATCGGCGTGGGGTTCCCCGCCCCCCTCCCGCCCCGGTGTAGGGGGGGAGGGGCGGGAGGGGGCTATTCGAGCAGCGGTGCTATCGTTTGCGCGAAGCTGTTCCGGGCCCTATTCAGCCGGCTTTTCACCGTGCCGAGGTTGCAGCCGGTGATGTCGGCGATCTCGGCGTAGCTCTTTCCCTCGAGCTCGCGGAGTACGAAGACGGCCCGGTGATGGACCGGGAGCTGCCCGACACACTGATCGACGGCCTCTTTGAGAAACCGTTTGCGGTACAGGTCGTCGGGCCGTGCCGCCGTGTCTTCGAACTGCAGCGGTCGGTGGTCTGCCTCCCAGTTCTTCTTGATGGTCTGAAACAGGACCAAGGGATTGCGACTCCGATTCCGCAACTCGTTCTTGCCGAGGTTCGAGGCAATGGTGTAGATCCACGTCGAGAACTTCTTCGTCTGATCGAAGCGGTGCAGATGCCGGAACACCCGGATAAAGACCTCTTGTACGAGGTCTTCCGAGCGCTCGCGATCCCCGATCGTCCGATTGATGAAGTTCAGCAACCTGGTCTGGTACCGGTCGACCACAGCGCCAAAGGCCTGGGCGTCACCGCTCAGATGGCGTTGTACGAGCTGACTGTCGTCGAGTTCATGGAGCGTCTGGCGCTCCACCGCACGTGGGCTTTCAACCGGCTGCGACTTGCTCTTCATAGGACCGTTCGCATGGCGACTCCCGCGTTGCAGAAAGAAACTTACCGGCACATCCTGACCAGCCCCTCCATATGTATAGATACGGCAGGAACCGTACCCGTCGCAGCCCACTTTAAGGTTATTAACTGGGAACGACTTACGATTGTTCCCTCGGAGGGTGGGAGGGGGCCTGTCCCCCTCGGGCTACACCTGTGGCTCTACACACCCAAAATGAATCCCGCCATATAAAGGATAGCGACTACCGTTTTCGCGTCGCGGATTTCCCCCCCACGAATGCCCGCCAGGACTTGGGACAGGGGCTGTGGCACCACCTCGATAAACTCGTCCCGCTCGCGCGCCGCCTCCCCCATCGTCAGGCCTTGGGCCCAGAACAGGTGAATCACTTCGTCAGTGAATCCCGGGGTGGTGTAGATCGAGGTGAGCCGCTCGACTCGTTCGGCCACAACGCCCGTCTCCTCCCGCAGTTCGCGGTGCGCACACGCTTCGGGCGTCTCGCCCGGGGCGAGAGTCCCGGCAGGGATCTCCCACAGCGGGCCACCGGCCGCATGGCGAAACTGTCTGATCATCAGAATGCTCGGGTCCCCCCCAGCGGGATCGCTCGCACAGGGGATGACGGCCGCCGCGCCGGGGTGCCGGATGAGCTCGAGGTCCCCCGTCGATCCGTCGGGAAAGCCCACCGTGTCCACATCCAAGCGCACGACCTTTCCGGTGTACACTCGGCGGGTGTCGAGCAGCATGCGCTTCCTCCCTAGTGTTGAAAGAGCCAGGTCACGGGGACCTTGAGGCCCTCGAGCAGCAGGTAACTGGCGTGGAGCCGGGGATTCGCGCCGATCGGCGAATTCGGGACGGGCGATGTGAAGGGGACGAGGCCTAGGCGTGCGGCGATGATCTTGAGTCGGAGCATATGGAACCCGTCGCTCACCAGCAACGTGCGGCGACTCTGCTTGTCGCGAAACCAACCCGCCACGCTCACCAACGACGAATACGTACTCGAGCCCGCATTGAGGGCGACGAGGCTATGGTCGGGGAGCCCGAGCTTGAGCAGATAGCGCCGGCCGACGTCGGACTCGCTCTGGGTCTCCCCGGAGCCGACACCCCCCGTCACCAATACGACCGGTGCGTACCCCCGCTGATACAGGGCCGCCGCGTGATCGAGCCGGGCCCGAAACACTGGAGAGGGCCGTCCGTTGTATTGGGCGGCGCCGAGGACCGCAATCGCGTCGGTGGTGGTCGCCTGATCGCGTTCGCCAGTGACTGAGACGGCAATGATCAGGGCGGCCCAGCCCATGAGCAGCAGCACCGCGAGTACGGCGGTGACGAACAGTCGCCGGCGTACGGTCCAGAACGTCATGGGGGGAATATAGAGACTGGGGGAACCGCTCCGAGGTGTCGCGCGCCAGCGTCACCGCCCCGTGCCGAACAACCGATCGCCCGCGTCACCGAGGCCGGGAAGGATGTAGCCGTGTTCGTTGAGCTGGCGATCGAGCGCGGCGGCGTATAGCGGCACGTCGGCGTGGGCGGCGAGCATGCGCCGTACGCCTTCAGGGGCCGCGACCAGACACAGGAAGCGAATCCGCCGCGCGCCGGCGTGCTTGAGCGCGGTCGTTGCCGCGACCGCCGAGCCTCCGGTCGCAAGCATCGGGTCGAGCACGAAAAAGGTGCGATCCTGCTCGCTCCCGGGGATCTTGAAGTAGTAATCCACGGGGCGAAGACTCTCATGGTCGCGGTAGAGACCGATGTGACCGACGCGAGCCGAAGGGATGAGCTGCGAGATTGCGTCCACCATGCCGAGCCCGGCCCGGAGGATCGGCACCAGGGTGAGCTTCTTCCCTGCCACCTCGACGCCGCGCATCGATTCGAGGGGTGTTTCGATCTCGAGCGGCTCCAGGTCCAGGTCCTTCGTCACATCGTACGCCATGAGCATCGCGATCTCACCGGCAAGCTGCCTGAAATCGCGCGTGCCCGTTCGCTTGTCGCGCAGAATGGTGAGTTTGTGTTGGATCAGGGGGTGGTTCAAAACGGTGAGGTTCGGGAAGTCCACGTGCGGCATGCGCGAGAACCTATGCGCCGTGCCTCGACGACGCCACACTTGGCGTCCCCGTGCGTCCGGCCTATCTTCACCAGCCCGGCCACCCCGGATTCAGAGCCAGCGCTGATTGAATATGGATGCCAAGAACGCAGATCTCTCCGCGCTGCGGATCAACCGGGGTGCCGAGCCGACGGCCGCACCCGCTCCCGCGCGGCAGCGGGGGAGCATGGCGATCATGGCAGGGAGCGCAGTGCTCCTCGTCGCTTTGGTCCTCCTCGCTCGTGGCATGTTCCACTCCACACTCGAAGTGCGCATGGCTCCTGCAACCATGGTCTCCCCGAGGCGACTTGGCGCGACGCTCGTGGCCAGCGGCTACGTCGTGGCGCAGCGCCGCGCGGCGGTGGCGTCGAAGGGCACCGGGCGGCTCGTCTATCTGGGCGTGGTGGAAGGGGACCGGGTCCGAAAGGGCCAGGTGATCGCGCGGCTCGAGGACGCGGATGTTCGAGCGCAGCTCGCGCAGGCCCGCGCGAACCTGCAGCTCAGCCAGGCCGATCTTCACAACGTGGAGCAGTCGCTGTCGCGTGCGCGGGTGCTGAAGGACAGCGGGTACACCACGTCGGCGAGCGTCGACTCGGCGGAAGCGCGCTATCTCCAGGTGAAGAGCGGGATCGCGGTAGCCCAGGCGATGGTCGAGGGCGCGGAGGTGGCGTTGGAGAACACGGTCATCCGTGCCCCGTTCGACGGGACGGTCCTGACCAAGGACGCCGACGTGGGCGAAGTGGTTGCGCCACTCGCCGCGAGCGCGTTTTCCAAAGCGGCCGTGGTGTCGATTGCAGACCTGCGCTCGCTCGAGGTGGAGGCGGATGTTTCGGAGTCGAATCTTGAAGGAGTCGCCGTCGGGCAGCCCAGCGAGATCGTGCTCGATGCCTACCCGGACCAGCGGTATCCCGCATCGGTCGCGATGATCGTGCCCACCGCGGATCGTGCGAAGGCTACGGTCCAGGTGAAGGTGGCGTTCCGCTCCTACGATGCGCGCGTGTTGCCAGAAATGGCCGCCAAGGTGCACTTTCTCCCGGCATCGGTCCAAGCGACGGAGGCGGATACGCAGTCCGTCCTGACCGTGCCCGCGAGCGCGGTGGCGGACCGCGGCGGGCGCACCGTCGTCTATATGGTGAACGGGGGCCGGGCGGCCGAGATACCGGTCGCCACCGGCAAGCGGCTGGGAAGTGCCGTCAGCATTCTTCAGGGCCTCGCGCCCGGTGCGCTGGTGATCGACAGCATCAGCGACCGTGTGCAGCCCGGTGTCAAAGTCACGGTCCGGTAAGGAATCCTCCATGACCAGTCCGATCATTCAAATTCGCGGCGTCGCCAAATCGTACCGTCGCGATAGCCTCGCGATCCCGGTGCTGCACGACATCACGCTCGACATCCCGGACGGAGAGTTCATCGCCCTCATGGGCCCCTCCGGCTCCGGCAAGACGACCCTGCTCAATCTCATCGCCGGGATCGATCGCCCGAACGCGGGGAGCGTCACGGTGGGCGGAACCGACGTCACTCGCCTGGGCGAGTCCGACCTCGCCAAATGGCGGGCACGGCACATCGGCTTCGTGTTCCAGTTCTACAACCTGCTCCCGGTCCTCACGGCGTACGAGAACGTCGAGCTGCCGCTGCTCCTGACGCCGTTGTCCAAGGCCGATCGCAAGCAGCACGTCGAAGCGGCGCTGAGTCTGGTGGGCCTCGCGGACCGGATGCATCACTACCCCCGCCAGCTCTCCGGTGGACAGGAGCAGCGCGTCGCGATCGCGCGGGCGATCGTGCCCGATCCCACGATCATCGTGGCTGACGAGCCCACCGGCGACCTCGACCGGCAGGCTGCGGACGAGGTGTTGACGCTGCTCGAGCGGCTCAATCGCGAGTTCCACAAGACCATTGTCATGGTGACGCACGACCCGCACGCGGCCGAGCGGGCGCACACGGTGCGGCACCTCGACAAGGGTGAGCTGCAGTAGGACGGGGGAGCGATGGCCATCGTCAAGATCGTCTTGCGAAACGCGTTCCGGCACCGGCTGCGCACCATTCTCACCATGGTCGGGATCGCGACGGCGGTGATGGCGTTCGGCTTGATCCGCACGATCGTCACGGCGTGGAACGCAGGGGTCGAGGCCTCGGCCGCGAACCGCATGATCACCCGTCACAAGGTCTCGATCATCTTTCCCGTCCCGCTCGTCGACCGCGACGCGATCGGCCGGATCCCCGGCGTGACCGGAGTCTCCTGGGCGAACTGGTTCGGCGGCGTGTACGGCGACCCGAGCGATTTCAAGAACTTCTGGCCGCGGTTCGCGGTGGACGCCGAATCCTACTTCGGGCTTTACCCTGAGTTCGTGGTGCCTCCCGACCAGCTCGCCGCGTTCCGCAAGGAGCGCAGCGCGTGCATCCTCGGCGCGCAAGGTCGCGACGGACCACGGCTTCAAGATCGGCGACGTGATCACGATGGAAGGGGACATCTATCCCGGTCCCTGGCAGTTCGTGGTGCGCGGTATCTACACGGGTCGGGACCCGGCGGTGGACGAGACGCAGATGTTCTTCCACTGGGAGTATCTGTACGAGCAGGTCAAGCAGCGGGAGCCGGGACGGTCGACCGAAGCGGGATTCTTCGTGTTGCGGGTGGGCGGCCCTGGCAGACATGGCGCGCATCGGCGCAGCGGTGGACAGCCTGTTCACGAACTCGCGCGCCCCGACCAAGACGGAAAGTGAGCGCGAGTTCCAGCAGAGCTTCGTGTCGATGTCGAGCGCCATCATCACGTCGCTCAAGGTGGTCTCGTTCGTCATCGTGGGCATCATCCTGCTGGTGCTGGCCAACACGATCCTGATGACGGCGCGCGAGCGGACCCGGGAGTACGCGGTCCTGAAGACCCTGGGATTTCAGGGGCGCCACATCGCCGGCTTCATCATCGGGGAATCGCTGCTGATCGCGGTGTGCGGCGGGTTGCTCGGGCTGGCGCTCACGTTCCCGATCGTGGGCGGCTTTGGCGCGGCGCTGCCGGGGTTCTTCCCGATCGTCCGTGTGGAACCGCTTACGATCGTTCTGGCGCTCGGCGCTGCGCTGCTCTCAGGCCTGGCGGCGGCGGCTGTTCCTACCGTGCGGGCGCTCCGGACACCGATCGTGTCCGGGCTCCGGATGATCGGCTAGGGCGGGGCCATGCGCATTCCCTTCTCATACATCTGGCGCAGCCTGTGGGCGCGCCGCCTGACCACGGCCCTGACCATCGGCGGCGTGTCGCTGGTGGTGTTCGTGTTCGCGGGCGTCCTGATGCTTGCTCGCGGCCTCCGGGAAACACTGGTTGAGACGGGGGCGCCGGACAACGTCATCGTGTTGCGCCGCTCGGCGACATCGGAGCTGGTGAGTCAGGTCGATCGGGAGTCTGCCGCCATTCTGGAATCGCAACCGGAGGTGGCGGCGGCAGCCGACGGCCGGCCGCTCATCTCGAAAGAGCTGATGCTCGTGGCCGGGCTGTACCGCAAGCAGACGAATGGGCTCGGCAACGTGTCGATTCGCGGCGTATCGCCGCGGGCGCTTCGAGCTGCGACCGGGAGTGCATGTCACCGCCGGACGCCCCTTCCAGTTCGGCACTCACGAAGTGGTCGTGGCCAGCAACATCGCCCGGCGGTTTCAGGGAGTGGCGCTTGGCGCGGAGCTGTCATTCGCCGGCGATCGCTGGACGGTGGTCGGGTTGTTCGACGCAGGGGGCACCGGGTTCGATTCAGAAATTTGGGGCGACGTGGACCAGCTGATGCAATCGTTCGGACGCCCCTCGTACTCGTCGGTCACGTTGCGGCTGCGCAATGGCGCCCAGTTCGACGGTCTCAAAGCGCGCATGCAAGCCGATCCCCGGACGCAGTACATCGAACTCAAGCCCGAGCGGACCTACTACAACGAGCAGTCGCAGGCCCTGGCCACGTTCATTCGCATCATGGGATTGATGGTCACCATCATCTTCAGCGTCGGGGCGATGATCGGCGCCATGATCACGATGTACGCCGCCGTGGCGAACCGGGTGGTGGAGGTCGGCACGCTGCGCGCGTTGGGGTTCCACCGCCGGAGCGTGCTGGCCGCGTTCCTCGTGGAGTCGATGGTCCTGGCCGTGATCGGCGGCGGCATCGGCGTGGGGCTGGCGTCGCTGCTTTCGTTCGCGCGCGTCTCGACCGTGAATTTCACCTCGTTCTCGGAGATCGCGTTCGGCTTCTCGATGTCGCCGGAAGTCGTCTTTGGCGCGCTGGCGTTTGCGGTGATCATGGGTGTGGTGGGCGGATTTTTCCCCGCGATTCGTGCCGCGCGCCTGAGCATCGTGGGAGCGCTGCGCGCGTCCTGACGGGCGGCGACATGACGGAACACTCAGGGCGCGGCCTCCTGGGTCGCCTCGTCCGTGAGCCACTCGTGCACTTCATCGTCCTTGGGGCCGGGCTGTTCGTGCTCCAGGCGCTGGTCAACCCCCTGGCAATTGGCCGCCGCACCACCCGGATCGACGTCGGCCCGGACGAATTGGCGTGGATGGCCACGACGTGGCTCCAGCAGTATCGCCGGCCCCCCACCGACTCGGAGCTCCGCGGTCTGGTCGATGACTACGTGCGCGAAGAGGTGTTGTATCGCGAGGCTCTCGCGATGCACCTGGACCGCGACGACATCATCGTCAAGCGCCGCATGGTGCAGAAGATGGGGTTCCTCACCGAAGACGTGGCCACACAGCGGCCCCCGACGCGTCAGGAGCTGGAGCGGTTCTTCGCGGCGAACCAGGAACGCTACCGGCTGCCGCTGAGACTCACTTTCACCCACGTCTACTTCAGCACCGATCGGCGCGGCGGCGCGGCCCGCGCTGATGCCGAGCGCGCCCTGGCCGGGCTGCGCCGCGCCGGTGCGCCAGCCCGGGCCCCGGACCTGGGCGACCGGTTCATGCTCCAGTACGACTTCGCCGAGCGCTCGCCCGACGAGATCGCCCAATTGTTCGGCGGCATGTTCGCCGAATCGCTGTTCGCACTGCCGCAGGTTCCGGGATGGCAGGGCCCGGTGACCTCCAGCTTCGGCCTGCACCTGGTCCGCGTCATCGGGCGCACTCCGGGGCGCCTGCCCGCACTCGACGAAGTCGCGGCGCTGGTGACCCAGGACTACGACCTCCAGCGCCGCAACGACGGCAACGCCCAGCGCTACGCGTCGCTGCGGCGCCGCTACACGGTGACCATCGACAGCGCCGCGTTTCGGGGTCTCAGCCTCGGCGGGAACACGCGATGAGGGTCGCACCCGCGCCGCTGCTGGCAGCGGCGCTGTTGCTCGCCGCCGGGGCGGCGAGTGCCCACGAAGTCCGACCGGGTTATCTCGAGCTGCGGGAGGCGTCGCCCGGGGTGTTCGAAGTGCTGTTCAAGATGCCGATGCTCGGCGGCATGCGGTTCAACCTGCGGCCCGTGCTGCCGGCCGGGTGTCGCTCCCAGGGTCCCGCGACGACCTACGAAACACAGACCGCTGTTCTCGAGCGCTGGACCGTGGCCTGCGCCAGTTCGCTGGCGGGCCAGACCATCTCCATCCAGGGTCTCTCCGGTACGTTGATCGAGGTCCTGGTGCGCATCGAGACGCGCGACGGCCGCACGATCATCCAGCGCGTCAAGCCGACGGCACCCTCGCTCGTCGTGCCCGCCGTGCCGAGCGCCTGGCAGGTGGCGCGCACGTATCTCATGCTGGGCGTTGAGCACATCCTGGGCGGCGTGGACCACCTGCTGTTCGTGCTGGCGCTGATACTCATCGTGCCCACCCGCGTGGTGCTGCTGAAGACCATCACCGCATTCACCGTGGCCCACAGCATGACGCTGGCGCTGGCCACGCTGGGGGCCGTGCACGTGCCCGGCCGGCCGGTAGAGGCCACGATCGCGCTGAGCGTGGTGTTCCTGGCCGCGGAGCTGGCGTATCTCAAGCAAGGCCGGCCCGGACTCACCAGCCGGGCGCCCTGGGTGGTGGCGTTCACCTTTGGGCTGCTGCACGGTCTGGGGTTCGCCGGCGCGCTCGCCGAGATCGGTTTGCCGGAGGGGCAGATCCCTTTGGCGCTGCTCCAGTTCAACATTGGGGTTGAACTAGGCCAGCTGCTGTTCGTGGCGGCGGTGCTCGCCGTGTCGGCGTTGGCCCGTCGCCTCGCGGTGCCGTTGCCTGCCCGGGCATGGCGCCTGCCGGCCTACGGCATCGGCACCACGGCGGCATTCTGGGCCGTGCAACGCACCGTCTCGTTCTGGACCCCGTGGTGATGCGCTTCCCGATTCCACGCGCCACACTCGCCGTCGCGCTACTCGTGGCACTTGCCGCATGCACAAGTCGCCCGGAGAGGTCGGCCTCCGTGACGAGCGGCGGCCCGCCCGGGCAGGCCGACCGCCCGGCCAGAAACCCCCTGCGGAACGCCTATTTCGGCGATACTCACGTGCATACGAGCTGGTCGCCGGATGCGTTCATGAGCAACGTGCGCGTGACGCCGGACGATGCGTATCACTACGCCCTGGGCGATTCTATCCCGCACGTCGGCACCGGGTACGTGCGCCTGCACGGTGGCCCGCTCGACTTCTACGCCGTCACCGACCACTCCGAGTACATGAGCGTGCTGCCGGACATGCTCGACTCGGCGAACCCGCTCGCGCGGCACCCCATCGCAATCGACCTGAACAGCGGCGACGCCGAGCGCCAGCAGCAAGCCCTGCAGCGGATCAGCGGTAGCATCGTCTCCGCCAAACCGATCCCGCCTTGATGGCCCCCGCGCTGGTGCGGCAGGCGTGGCAGCGGATCCAGGAGACGGCCGAACGCTACAACCGCCCGGGAAGGTTCACGACGTTCATTGGGTACGAATGGACTTCGAATTTCAAGAACCGCAACCTGCACCGCAACGTGCTGTTTCGGGGAAACCAGGTCACTGAGGTCCCGTTCACGGCGTTCGACTCCCGGCGCCCCGAGGACCTGTGGCGCTACATGGATGCCGCGCGGGCCCGCGGCATCCAGTTGCTGGCCATTCCACACAACTCCAATTTCAGCGACGGGCTGATGTTCCCCGACGCCAACTCGGAAGGTCGCCCGATCGACCGCGCCTACGCGGAGTCGCGCATCCGCAACGAGCCGCTGGTCGAGATCGCGCAGATCAAGGGCTGGTCGGAAACGCACCCGGCCCTCTCGCCCAACGATGAATTTGCCAGTGCCGAGATCTCGGACTTCATCCCGGCCGGTGAAACAGACCGGCACCGTGCACGGCCGGTCGTCGGGCAGCTACGTGCGCGAAGCGCTTCGTACCGGCCTTGCGGTCGAAGCTCGCGTGGGGGTGAATCCGTTCAAGTTCGGCGTGGTCGGTTCCTCCGACACGCACAACGCGGCCGGCCCATACGAGGAGAGCAACTACTTCGGGATGCTCGGACGAAAGGATGACACCCCGCAGGTGCGTCTCGGCGACTCGAGTCTGGTGGGCAACATATTCAGGTCCTACGGTGCGGCCGGGCTGGCCGGTGTGTGGGCCGAGGAGAACACCCGCGAGTCGCTGTTCGACGCGATGGCGCGCCGAGAGACCTTCGGCACCACCGGCCCGCGCATCCGGGTCCGCTTTTTCGGCGGCTGGTCATACTCGGCCGCTGACGCCGCGGCAGCCGATATGGTACAGCGTGGTTATCATGGCGGCGTTCCCATGGGCAGCGACCTGCCGGCCCGCGCCGGCACCGGCGCCCCGACGTTCATGCTGTGGGCCGCGCGCGATCCGAACAGCGCACCGCTCCAGCGCGCGCAGATCATCAAGGGTTGGCTCGATGCGTCGGGACAGACGCACGAGCGGGTGTTCGATGTGGCCTGCGCCGACGGCGGCCGGCCGGCCGCCGGCACCAATCGCTGCCCCGACAACGGCGCCACCGTGGACACGACGAACTGTGCCTTCTCGCAGGAGAAGGGCGACGCCGAGCTGGCCGCGTTCTGGACCGACCCCTCATTCGATGGCGCGCAGAGCGCTTTCTACTACGTACGCGTGCTTGAGGACCCGACCTGCCGCTGGAGTACCTGGGAGCACCTCCGCACCGGCCTGGCGGCGCCGGCCAACCTGGCGCGCACCCTCCAGGAGCGGGCCTATACCAGCCCGATCTGGTATACGCCGGCACACTAGCACCAGCACTCCCACCGCACCCCGCAGCCCGCTAAGTTCTTCCCCTGCATAGCCCGGCCAGGTAGCTCAGTTGGTAGAGCAGCGGACTGAAAATCCGCGTGTCGGCAGTTCGATTCTGCCCCTGGCCACTTGTCGCACAAGCAGTTAGCGAAGAGCGCATCCCGTCGTTTTGGCGCATTGTCCCCTATTGTCCCCCGGCGGCGAGACGGACGGCCCGCGTCAAGCACGGGCAAGGCATCAGCCAGAACGCCGTCCCACTTACGGGTGCCCTCGCTGCGGGCCATGCGCGTCTTCCATCTTCTTCCGGGTATCCTTTCGCCACTTGTCGTACGTCTTCCACTGCTCTTTGCTCAAGAGCGACTTCAGGCTCTTGTCGAACGCCTCCTGTCCCGTGTGAAGACGATCGGTCAGCTCCCGCGTCGTCTCCATGAACCGCATGCCGCTGGACCGGTCTTGATTCTCCATAGCCTCCCGCATCTGCTGGTGGAGATTGCGCAGTTCTTCGCGATCGGCCTTAGTGTCCTTCATGAAGTTTTCGTAGAGCGTCGCGTATCGAGCTCGTTGGGTGGTGTCGAGGGTGACGATCGTCCCCATCTCCTTGGGTGCCGGTGGCCCTTCGAGGAGCAGGGGATCAGGATGTTCGCCCCGGGGTGGTCCCATCGGCCGACCCATCCCTCCGCCTCCCATGCCGCCACCGCCCATGCCGCCACCGCCCATGCCGCCCCCAGAACCGCCTCCTTGAGCTTCGGCAGCGGTTGCGACCACGAGTAGCGCGGCAAAGAACAGAGCCACAGTCCGTGTACGCACACTTCCTCCTTATTTGTTGTTCATCATTTGTTGTTGATCGTGACTTGGAAACTGCACCAGTGGGGGTCACAGGGCACGATACCACCACTACTCGCCGAACCATTCTCGTTTGCGCAGCAGGCGGAAGCGCGCCTCTGCTCGGGCGTCAGATCGCCTCCAGGGTATCGCGGCAAGACTCGAACCTGCGCCAGAGCCGTCGCTGAACGTCGTTCCGGAACGCGGTCAGCTCCGTCACTTGCCGCGCCACGATCGAATCGAGTAGGACGCGCTGCGCCGGCGTGAGCTCGAGTTCCCGCGCCAAGCGCTCCCCGAGAAAGCGACGCGTGACGTCGTCGCGCTCCGGCGCGGGACCTCCCAGGAGCTCAGGACCGCCTCGCGGTGGCCCGCCAACCCAGCCGGGAGGCCGCATGACGCCACGGAACGGCCGGGGGAGTAGCACGAGACGGTCGAGCGCGATCCCTGCTAGCACCCCGACCGCCAAGGCCAACGCCAGGACGAGACTGGCGAACACCCGTGCGGACGGGCGCCCGGGGGACGCGGCAGGTGGCTCGGTCATCGCGTTACCATGCCGTGCAACACTCGGCATCGAGCGGGCCGACGGTTGCATCCACCTGTGCCACCGCATAGTTGGAGGCAGCCGTGTTGAGCTCGGTGTCGGTGAGGATCTTCTGATCGTGCAGCGTCTTCGTCCGCTCGTACTCCGGCTGTGCCTGCGTGAGCTGCGCCTGCGCGCGGGCAACGCCAGGCTGCGCGTCCTGCGCCGCCTGGTGCTGCAGCGTTGGGTCGATGCGCGCCAAGAGCTGCCCTTGTTTCACTGTGTCGTTATAGTCGGCGTGGATTGCTGACACCTGTCCGGACACCTGCGTGCCAACTTCGACCGTCCACTGCAGCGTACCGCGCTCGACGGGAGCGAGACGGTAGGTCGGCTCCGTGTTCGCCTCAGCGCGCTGATATCCCCAGGCCCCAAGGCGCTACTACCGATGACCGCTGTCGCGGCCATGATTCGCTGCTTCATCATCATCGTGTCCTCACATTCGAGGCGGCACTGCGCTGACTGCTAGTCCGCCACCCTGCAACGCGACCGCCTGAGACGAACATACCGCGGAGCAGGACCCGAAGTGTTTGTCTTGTCACGACTTGCACGCGGCTGTCGCGAACGGCACGTGCGTGAAACGAATGGAGCGCTGGAATACCCTGCTCCGCAGACTCGGCGCGGGACGGGCGGCCGGCTGTGCCAGCAGTGATAGAATTCCTAGGCAAGCCGCGCTGGTGCGGGTATGCTGAAGGGGACCTTTCACTACGGCAGGGCATGCGCGGATCCGATGCACGTGGCGGCATAGCACCGACGGAACAGCTTCCGCTCACCCGGCGCGAGCTGGCGTTTATCGCCGCGTTCTGGACGTTGTACGCCTTCCTGACCGTCGCGAATCGGGTGTTCGGCGTGGGTTGGGCCGGCGCGCGATTCGATTTGGCATCGGGGCCGGTGCTGATCGCCGTGGTCGAGTCGCTCTGCTGGGCTCTGCTTACCCCTCTTCTCTTCTGGATCACCGGCCGTGCGAGCAGTGAAGGTCGGAGTCCTGCTGGACAGCTGTTGTTGTTCACGGCCCTTGGCGCGCTCATCGCTGGAGGGCTCGCCGAGTTAGGAACGGCACTCCGCGAGATAGCCTTCAAGCCACCACTCGGGATGCGGCGGCTGCCCCCGCCGTTTTGGTTCGGCTTCATGAACGCTTTGGGCCTCTATCTCGGGGTTGTCGCTGCGGGGCTCGCGCGGGCCTATTCGCTGCGCTACCGGGCACGCCAAGCACAGACGGCCCACCTTCAGGCCCGACTCGCGCAAGCTCGCCTCGACGCGCTGCGGCGCCAGCTCGATCCTCACTTCCTCTTCAACACGTTGAACGCCATCGCTTCGATGGTGGAGCGCGACCCCAAAGTCGTGCGGCGGATGATTGCCCGTCTCAGTGAGCTACTGCGCTTCAGCTTGGAGGGGGCCGACGCCCCTGAAATTCCGCTGCGGCAGGAACTGGTGCTACTCCGGCACTACCTGGACATCATGCAGGTGCGTTTTCAGAACAGACTACAGGTCGAGATCGACGCGGAGACACGCGCGCTCGACCTGTTAGTGCCGACCTTGATCCTACAGCCGCTTGCGGAGAATGCGATCACGCACGGCGTGGAGCGCTTGACCGACACTGGACGGATCGATATCGAGGCGAGGCTGGAGGGTACGGAGCTCGTGTTGCGGGTGCGAGACAATGGGCCCGTTGAGACCTCGCCATGCATGTCGACGCCGGCTGTGGGTGAGGAACCCGCGCGTCGCAGCGGCATCGGACTCCGCAACACTGTGGCGCGTCTGGAGCAGCTGCACGGCACGGCGGGCCGATTCAGGCTGGTCCCGCAGGCAGGCGGAGGGATGATCGCCGAAGTGCGCGTTCCGCAACGCGTGGCGTTGACCACGCCCGCCCCAATGGAAGCGATGAGTCATGCCCACTGATCGCGTATTCCGCGTAGTGGTCGTGGACGACGAGCCCTTGGGACGCATGCGGGTCGAAGATCTGCTCGCACACGAAGAGGGAGTCGAAGTGGTGGGCACGGCAGGCGATGGCGCCGCCGCCGTCGAAGCGATACGCACGCTCCGCCCAGACCTCGTCTTCCTAGACGTCCAAATGCCGGGCAAGACCGGGCTCGACGTCGTGCGCGAAATCGGACCGGTCGCAATGCCGGCTACCGTCTTTGTGACGGCCGGCGATCAATACGCCCTGCAGGCCTTCGATGTGGCGGCAGTGGACTACTTGGTGAAACCCTTCGATGATGAGCGCTTCGAGCAAGCCTTCCGCCGGGCTAGACGCCTGATCGCCTATGAGGAGATCGGCCAGCTGCGTGACCGGCTTCTTACGGTGCTCCAGAGCCCGGGCATGCCGCGCGGTCCGACGGCAGAAGCGACAGCGGCTGCGGTCACACCGTCGGCATCCGCCACCGGGAAGCGGTACATCGAACGGATTCCGGTGACACTCGCCGGCCAGACGCGCGTCGTACCGGTGGCGGAGATCGAGTTCATCGCCGCGAGCGGACCGTATGCGCGGCTACACGTAGTCGATCAGCGCTACATCATCCGTGTTTCGATGCAGACGCTAGAGGAGCAACTCGACCCGGAGCGATTCATGCGCATCCATCGCTCGCGGATCGTCCGGCTGGACCTGGTGGATTCCTTGCGGCGGCGGCCCGGCGGCGACTACGAAGTGCAGCTCAAATCGGGCACGCGGTTAAAGGTCAGTCGATCACGGCACCAGGCGCTCGAGCGCAAACTCGGCATGATCGGCTGACAGTGTTGGTCGACTCAACCCGGGGGGCGCTCCACAGTGGAACGGCCCTGGCGCCCTGGGTGCTCCGGGGTCCCCGTTCACCGGGTATGTTTCCTGACAATGCCGCGGGCGCTCGTTCCGCGATCAACCTATCACACCCTTCGGACGGGGGTCATCTCTCTATGATGAGCAGGATGTGCACACTGGCCAGTGGTGTCGGCGCTGTTGCGCTGGTCGCGTCGGGGTTCGGCGCTGCCGCAGCCCAGGCTGCCCCGCACGCGGCCCACGCTCCGAAGGTGCGGATCGTCCAGCCGGCTGAAAACGACACCATCACCGGCAGCAGCGTTCTCGTGAAGCTCGAAGCCGAGGGTGTAGAGATCGCCCCCGCGGCCGAGCATCGCGCGGGAACGGCGCACCACCATCTGTTCCTCGACGTCGATGTGACCAAGCCCGACCAGGGCATCCCCTCAGGGAATCCCTACATCGTGCACCTCGGCAAGGGACAATCGGAGTACACGTTCGAAGGTGTGGCGAACGGGCCCCATCGCTTGATCGCAGTGCTGGCCGATGCGGACCACGTCGCGCTGCAGCCGTGGGTCGTCGATACCGTCAACTTCGTGATGCGGCGGCGGTAGAGTCGCCGCGGGCGGGACTATTGAACGACGACGGTTCCGCGCATCCCCTGGTGGTAGACGCAGATGTAGCCGTAGGTCCCGGCCGTACGGAACTTGTGGCGATAGAGCGCATTGGCCGCCATGTTGCCCGTATCGAAGGCCTCGTCGGTGAAGCTCCGGTACGTGGCGGTGTGGGGCGCGACGTCGTAGTTGACCCATGTGACGGTCGTGCCGACCGGGACGGTCAGGGTCGACGGGACGTATTTGTACTCATAGATGATGATTTCTTCTGGACTGCTGGGCTTGGGAGCATTGACGATCACCGCCGACTTGCTCGCGGTTGACGTCGAGGCGCATCCCCAGGCGGCCACGACGGCCGCTATCGCGAGTGTAGCAAGACGCACAAATCCTCCGTGTCGAGAATGTCGTTCCGGGCCTGGCGGGGAAGATAACCGGTTTCCCCCACTTCACCCCCTAGGTAGATTCTCCCCCCTATGCCAACCTCTCACACACTCGGGTTCCCGTCGATCGGCGCGAAACGCGAGCTAAAGCGCGCCACCGAAAGCTATTGGAGCGGCAAAGCGTCCCAGGCGGACTTGCTGCGAGCGGGATCCGAATTGCGCGCGGCGCACTGGCGCCTCCAGCAGGCGGCGGGAATCGACCTGGTTCCGTCGAATGACTTCTCGTTCTACGACCGCGTCCTCGATACGAGCGCGCTGGTCGGGGCAGTCCCCGAGCGCTACGGGTGGACGGGCGGCAAGGTGGACCTGGACACGTATTTCGCAATGGCGCGCGGCGCGCAGCGGGCGGGGCGCGACGTCATCGCGATGGAAATGACGAAGTGGTTCGATACCAACTACCACTACATCGTGCCCGAGTTCGACCGCGACCAGAAGTTCAGCCTGGCGTCCACCAAGCCGATCGACGAGTTCCGGGAGGCAAAGGCGCTGGGCATCACCACGAAGCCGGTGCTCGTCGGACCGATGACCTACCTGCTCCTCGGGAAGAGCCGCGGCGCGCGGTTCGATCGTCTCGAGCTGCTGGACCGCCTGCTGCCGATCTACGTCGAGGTGCTGAACGGCCTCGTTGCGGCGGGAGCAACCTGGGTGCAGCTGGACGAACCCTGCCTGGTGCTCGATCGGACGGCGGCGGAACGGGACGCCTATCGCAGGGCGTACACGCTGCTGGCGGAGCGGGCTCCGAAGGCGAAAATCCTGTTGACGACGTACTTCGGCGGTCTGGACGACAACCTGAGCACCGCGCTCGCGCTGCCGGCTGCCGGACTGCACGTGGATCTCACGCGCGCGCCACGGCAGCTCGACGCGCTGCTGGCGGCGTGGCCCTCCGGCCGCGTGCTGTCGCTGGGCGTGATCGATGGGCGCAACATCTGGAAGGGCGATCTCGGCGCCGCACTCAGTTTGCTGGAGCGCGGCCAGGCGAAGGCTGGAGCCGAACATCTGTGGGTGGCGCCGTCCAGCTCGCTGGCGCATGTCCCGGTCGACCTCGACCTGGAGCAGAAGCTCGATCCCGAACTCAAAGGCTGGCTGGCGTTCGCAAAGCAGAAGCTGACCGAAGTAGCCACGCTGACCCGCGCGGTGGGAAAAGGTCGCGCCACAGTGGCGGCCGAGCTCGAGGCCAACGCCAAAGCGATCGCCGGACGGCGTACGTCGACCCGGATCCATAACGCGGCCGTGAAGCAGCGCGCGGCGGCGGTCGCCGAACCCGACTACCGCAGGACGTCGCCGTTCGCCACGCGGCGCCGCGCGCAGGTCGCGCTTCCACTCTACCCGACCACGACGATCGGCTCGTTCCCGCAGACCGCCGAGGTGCGCAACGCGCGCCGCCAGCTGACCGACGGCAAGATGACGCCCGCCGTATACGACACGTTCATCGAGGAGCAGATCCGTAAGACATTGAAGGTGCAGGAGGAGATCGGACTCGACGTGCTGGTCCACGGGGAGTTCGAACGCAACGACATGGTGGAATACTTCGGCGAGCAGCTGCAGGGGTTCGCGTTCACGGAGTACGGCTGGGTGCAGTCGTACGGCACCCGCTGCGTCAAGCCGCCGATCATTTTCGGCGACGTGTCGCGCCCCAAGGCGATGACCGTGCGGTGGACCTCGTACGCCCAGTCGCAAACCAGCCAGCCGGTCAAGGGCATGTTGACCGGTCCGGTGACGATCCTGCAGTGGTCGTTTGTGCGGGATGATCAGCCCCGGTCGGAGACCGCGAAACAGCTCGCGCTCGCGATCCGCGACGAAGTGCGCGACCTCGAGACCGCCAAGATCCGGGTGATCCAGATCGACGAGCCTGCGATACGGGAAGGGCTGCCGCTGCGACGGGCCGAGTGGGCCGGGTATCTCGAGTGGGCGGTCAACGCATTCCGCCTCGCGACCGCCGGCGTCAAGGATGAGACGCAGATCCACACCCACATGTGTTACAGCGAGTTCAACGACGTCATCCGCGTGATCGAGCGAATGGACGCGGATGCGATTTCGATCGAGAGCGCACGCTCGGGCTCAGAGCTGCTCGAGGCGTTCAAGGAGTACAAGTATCCGAACGAGATCGGACCGGGCGTCTACGATATCCATTCCCCCCGCGTTCCGAGCACGACCGAAATCGTGGATGCGTTGAACCGGATGCGGGACGTACTCGATCGCCAGCAGATCTGGGTGAATCCGGACTGCGGCCTCAAAACGCGCGGGTGGGAAGAGACATTGCCTTCCCTGCGGAACATGGTCGAGGCGGCCCGCCGGCTCCGGACCGGGAGCAAGGCGCCCGCGGATTGAGCGCAGTCCGCGCCGTTGACCGCTTCACACTGGGCGGGCATACTTCGCTATATGAGCGGTCCCGACGTAAAGATTACCGCCGAGCCGATCGACAACGATCGCTGCAAGTTCCTCGTCAGCCAGCCGGTGCACGCGGGCGGGGTGCGGCGCTTTGCCTCGGCCGACGAAGCGGCCGGCTCGCCGCTCGCGGCGGCGATCTTCGGCATCCCAGCGGCGGGGGTTGCCGAGGTCGTTGTGTCGGGCAACCTGGTCACCGTCGTCAAGCGCAGCCCCACCCCCTGGACCGCCATCGGCAAGTCGGTCGGCGCGGCGATTCGCGCGGCGCTCTCGACCAGCGCTCCCGCCGTCACGCCCCGCGAGACAGCGGCGGCATCGACGGACGATGACGCCTTGTACGAGCAGGTCGCCCAGATCTTCGAGACCAAGGTGAACCCGATGGTCGCACGCCACGGCGGTGCCGTGGAACTGATCGACGTTCAGGACGGGGTGGTCATGCTGCGGATGGGTGGCGGGTGCCAGGGATGCGGCATGGCCGACGTAACGCTCCGCCAGGGCATCGAAGCGATGCTGCATGAGCACGCGCCCGCAGTGAAAGGGTTGGTCGACGTGACCGACCACTCCTCCGGCTCCAACCCCTACTTCGCCTCCGCCAAGAAGTAGCGCGCGCTATGGCGCGCCCCGATTCGCCTCGCCTGCTGTTGTTGTTGCCCACCACCACGTACCGCGCCACAGCGTTCGTCGAAGCCGCCAGGCGGCTCGGTGTCGAGTTGACCGTGGCCTCCGAGTTCCCCAGTACGTTCGAGAGCGCGCAGCCGAGCGGCCTGCTCACCCTCGCGTTCGCCGACCCCGCTCGCGCCGCGGAGCAAGCGGGCGCCTTTGCGCTCGAGCATCCGGTCGCCGGAGTGGTCGGCGTGGACGACGACACCGCGATCGTTGCGGCGGCGGTCGCAGCCCGGCTCGAGTTGCGCGGCAATCCGGTGCAGGCGGCGCTCGCGGCGCGTGACAAGCACCAGCAGCGCGAGCGGCTCGCCGCGGCCGGCGTCCCCGTGCCGCGCTTCGCCGTGTTCCCGAGCGACGCCGATCCCGAGGCGCTCGCGCGCCAAGTCGCCTACCCGTGCGTGCTCAAGCCGCTGCGTCTGTCCGCCTCGCGTGGCGTCATCCGCGCCGACACGCCCACCGGGTTCACGGCCGCGTTCCGCCGCCTGTGTGCCATCCTGGCCGCCCCCGAAGTCGCGGCATGCGGTGAGCCCGCGCGGCGCATGCTGGTCGAAGACTTCATCCCGGGACCCGAGGTCGCACTCGAAGGATTGTTGGTCAGTGGGCGCCTGCAGGTGCTCGCGGTGTTCGACAAGCCCGATCCGCTCGACGGGCCGTTCTTCGAGGAGACGATCTACGTAACCCCGTCGCGCCTGGGGGATGGTGCGCTGCGTGCGATCGCGGCGACCGCGCAGGCGGCCGTGACGGCGCTGGGTCTGGTCGAGGGTCCGGTGCATGCGGAGCTGCGACACAACGATCGGGGTCCCTGGCTGATCGAGCTGGCGGCTCGTCCCATCGGCGGGCGCTGCAGCGCGGCGCTTCGATTCAACGTCGGGGAAGAGGGAAGTGGAAAAGAAGAAGGGTCGTCGCTGGAGGAGCTGATCGTGTGTCACGCCCTCGCGATGGACCTGCCGGCGTTACGACGAGAGGATCAGGCGTCCGGGGTCATGATGATTCCGGTTCCCGGGGCAGGGGAACTGCGCGAGGTGGAGGGATTGGACGAAGCGCGTGCGGTGCCGCTGGTCGAGGCGGTAGTGATCACGGCCCACCGCGGGCAACGTTTGGTGCCGCTGCCTGAGGGGGCTCGCTATCCGGGATTCATTTTCGCGCGGGGTGACCGTCCGGAGCAGGTCGAAGCGGCGTTACGGGAATCGCACCGCCGGCTGCGATTCGTCCTGAGTTAAGCCGCGACCGCCACGCACTCGAGCCAGTTGCGGGGCACGCCACTGAACCCGGTCTCATCGAGCGCTCTTCGCAGCCCTTCGCTCAGTGCGTCGGCACCCTGCTCGAGGGGTACGCCCGGGAGGGCACCCTCAATGAAGAGCGAGAACCGTCCGATGTCTTCCAAGCTCTCGGGCGTCATCTCCACACGGAGCAGTTCGACGGTCGGGCGCCGGAACCCCTCCTGCACGCAGAGGTTGGCGTAGTCTTCGGCGGTCAGAAACTCTCGCGCCGTCGCCCGTTCCTGGTGGTTGACCGCAATCCCGCGCTCGCGCAGTACCTGTACGGCACGCACCACCCAGCGCCGCCAGAACCCGGTCGTGCCCTCGACGTAGGCACCGTTGAAGAAGGTGGAATTGAAGGCCAGCACGCCACCGCGCTTCAGGACTTTGCGGATCTCGCCGATGACCTTCGCCTTGTCCGGGACAAGATGGATCGCGTTGCAGAAAATGACAGCATCGGCCGATGGCACCAGGCGCGACACCCATTCGGCACTGCCCTCCACGAACTCGGCGACGCGGGACGTGACCGCAACGCGCGCCTTCTCGAGTGCTGAAGGGGACGGATCCACGCCGATGACGCGCGCATCGGCCCGCTTTCCCAACTGATCAACGATGAGTTGCGTAACCGCGCCGGGGCCGCACCCCAGGTCCACGATAGTACGTCGGCCCGGGCTGATAACCCGTTCCACAATCCAACGGTTGACGTCAGTGAAGAATGCGTGCCGCGTGAAGGGAGTGAAAGAAAACCGCTCTTCGCTCGTCTCAGTGTGCGCTGCCAAATGGACCCCGGCGTTACGACGTGCGGAGCTACGCTCCGCCAATGATGACATTTGTCGCAACTAAGTGACACCGGGCAAACGGCTTAGTCAAGAGGCGGGAATTTCCCTGTTCCTGGGCGCTTCAGTCCCGATGGCCGGCCGCCAAGTCGTGTACGGTGAGGACCTGCATGATCTTGAGACGTCGCTTCCCCACCGGGAGCGCGAGGTTCACGGTTTCACCCTTCTTGCACCCGAGCAGCGCCTTGCCGAGCGGCGACGCCATGGACACATGGATCTCCTGGCCGTCTTCTTCGCCGCCTTCGACGAATTCTCCGAGCGTGAGCGCGTAGATCTCGGTGCTCTTGGTGTCGAGGTCCTGCACCGTCACGCGCGACCCGAATCCCACGCGGTCGCGCGGAATGTCCTTCTCCGAGACGCTGGACAACTTGGAGAGCCGCAGTCGGAGGTGATGCACGCGGGCCTGGGTGAACTGCTGGCGCTCGAGTGCGGCCTTGTATTCCGAGTTCTCGCGCAGGTCACCGTGCGCACGAGCCTTCTCAATTTCCTTGGGGAGGATGAAATTGATCTCGTGATTGAGCCGCTCGACTTCGGCTTGGAGTTTGTTCTTGAGTTCGTCGAGCATAGCGGGAAGGGGAGAACCTAGGCATAATTGGCGGATTATGCCACTCAATATTCGCACCTATCACGATCTGACCGACCCGGACGCATCGGGGCTGCTGGACCAGGTCGTGGCCCAACGGGCCAGGGTTGGCGCCCGGCTGGTCGGTGTGGGCCGTGTCGTGGCCGTCATGAGCGGCAAGGGTGGCGTGGGCAAGAGCTTTGTGACGGCCCACTTGGCCCGTGCCTGCGCACGCGCCGGGCGCGCGGTCGGGGTGCTCGATGCCGACCTGAATGGCCCCACCGCCGCACGCCTGCTCGACGCGCCCCGGATCCCGCTGACCGTGCGTGACGATGCCGTGGTTCCAGCGACGGCCGCGGATGGGGTACGCCTGATCTCGATGGCGCAGCTCGTGGAGGACGGCCGCCCGTTGGCGTTTCGCGGCCCGGAGGCCGAAAACTTCATTTGGCGCGGAGCCCAGGAGGTGGCCGCGCTGCGGGAGTTCTTGTCGGACGTTGCGTGGGGGGCGCTCGATGTGCTGTTCGTCGACTTGCCGCCCGGAATCGCGCGGTTCGCGGAGCTCGCCACCCTGTTGCCGACCGCCCCGGCGGTGGTCACCGTGACGATTCCGACCCCGGAGTCGGCTGACGCCGTGCGGCGCGCGTTGCGGGCGGCGGTGGACCGCGGCGCACCGGCGCTCGGCATCGTCGAGAACATGGTCGGGGAGCAGTTTCGGGGCGATGCCGCCGATTCGCTGGCAGCGGAGTTCGCTATCCCGGTCCTGGCCCGCATCCCGTTTCACCCGTCGGATGCCGTCTGGTCCGACCTCGCAGCACGCCTGTGAAATTTCTCTGCATTGAGTGCGACCGGCAGATGACGTTCGAGGAGCGCGAGCTCCCGGGGGACGGCACGCTCGCGATCGCATTCTCCTGTCCCGGCTGCGGTCGCCGGGTCGGCATGCTCACGAACCCGTTCGAGACCCAGCTGGTCAGCTCCCTCGGCGTGGTGATCGGCGGCCGCACGGTGCCCGAGCAACCGATGGAAATGGTCCGCAGCACCGTCGCGACCGGAAAGGACAACGCGTTCGGCGAGAGCCGGGGGCCGGAAACCGTCTTGGGCGTGACGTGGTCCGCGGATGCCGTGGAGCGGCTGGCCAAGGTACCGAACTTCGTGAAGGGTATGGTGAAGCGGATCTACACGGAATACGCCCGGGACCACGGGATCACCGAGATCACACCGGCGGTGATGGACACCGCGCGCACGGAGCTCGGCCTGGAGGGGATGTGAGCCAGCTGGTCGAGCGCGTGGTGCACGGCCTCCGGGTAGTGATCGACCGCGAGCAGTGTGTGGGCTTCGGGGATTGTGTGAAGGAAGCACCCGAAGCATTCAAGTTGGATGAAGATACGATCGCTGTCTTCACAGATCCTGAGGCCGTCGAGCGGGAGCGCCTGCTGCGCGCCTGCGATTCGTGTCCGGTGGATGCGATCACCGTGTGGGACGAATCCGGGAGCCAGATCGTCCCCAAATGAACCGCGGACGCGAGCCTTGACAGGTCAGGCTGCACGGAGCATACTCGCGGCGGTCAAAATCGAACCATAGCTCATGCGGCGGCCCACGGGTCGACGCGGTTGAGCACACAGCTGCTGGATCTCTGTCAGGACCGAGTTCGTCTGGAGCTCGGCGAGAGAGCGGTGTGTGCCCGACATGACTCTAGCGCCCGAGGTGCCGGTGTATCGCGAGATATTTGCGCCCGTCGACAATTCACAGCATTCGGATTGGGCGATTGATCGGGCGCTTGAGCTGTGTCGTCAGTCCGGCGGGCGCATCACCGGTAACCATGTCTACGCCGCACGCCTCCACGACGTTCGCTTCCGCCAACTCGAGACCGGTCTCCCCGCGCAGTTTCAGACGCCGGAAGAAATCAAGAAGCAGCGCAAGATCCACGACAAGCTGATCGAGAAGGGCCTGCAGCTCATCGCCGACAGCTTCCTTGATCAGGTCGGGAAGCGGTGCGAGGCGGCGGGCGTGGCGTTGACGCGCCAGCTGCTCGAGGGGATCAACTATGAGGAAATCGTCGCGGAAGTGAACCGCGGCGCGGGCCGCTTGCCCGGGCTGATCGGGTTCGATCCAAATCGCGCCGCCACATACGACGGCGGCGCCACCGTGCGCAGCGACGTCCAGGTCGGCGAAAACGGCCGGCTCATCGCGGAGGAGGAAGACACCGCGGCGCGTCTCGTGGGGACGTCGGGTCGCCAGTATGACCTGCTCACGATCGGCGCGCACGGCCTCGGCCGTCAGCCGTTCTCGCAGCTCGGTGGGGTCGTGGCGCGCATCCTGCGCGGCATCGAAAAGGATCTGCTGATCGTCCGCGACGACAAGCCGTTCGCGGATGGTCGCTACATGGTGTGCGTGGACGGCTCGTCCTACAGCTACAAGGCGATGCGCGTCGCACTCGAGCTGGCCAAGGAGTTCGGCGGCTCGCTCTATGTCTGCAGCGCATTCGACGTGGAGTATCACCACGTCGTCTTCAACAACATCAAAGACGTGCTGTCCTACCAGGCCTCGAAGGTGTTCAAGTTCGAGGAGCAGGAGGAGCTCCACAACAACATCATCGACAAGGGGCTGCTCAAGCTCTGCCAGGCGAACCTGAAGCGCGCCGAGGTGATGGCCCAGGAGTTCCCCGACGTTCCCATCAAGACGCAGATCCTCGTTGGGAAGCCCTTCCAGGTGGTGATGCAGTGGGCGGAGGAGATCAAGCCGTCACTGCTCGTCCTGTCGCGCCATGGAGCGCACCGGATCGAAAACACCCAGCTGGGCTCGCAGGCGGAGAACCTGGTTCGTCTCGCGCCGTGCAACACCCTGATGATCGGCACCGTGGGCATCCGTCCGGAAGACATTCCCTGGATTGAAGAAGATGGCCAGGCGGGCATGCCGTGGGCGCCCGATGCCGAAGTGCGCATCCTTCGCGTGCCGCCGTTCGCGCAGGGCATCGCGCGGCGCGCCGTCGAGGAGTACACGCTCGAGCAGACCGGCGGGGCCGCAACCATCATCACCAACAAGTGGCTCGACGAAGCGATCAAGAAGCTGCTGCCGACCCATATGCAGCTCATCATGGGCATCGGCACGGCAGAGGAGATCGTGCTCGCGGAGGAGAAGGCGACCGAGCAGCTCCAGACCACCAAGGTCCAGGGGCACGACAGCGATCTCGTGCCGGCCACCGCGGAGATTGAGGTGAAGTGTCCGGTGACCGGAAACGTGAGCCGGCGGGCGCGCGTGGCCACCGATCCGATCATCTGGACGGAGGAAGGGTGGCAGCGCCTGCAGGCGGTTCCGCTGATCGCGCGGCCGCTGGCGCGCAACACCGTCGAGCGGTTCGCACGCAGCCACGACATTTGGCGCGTCACCACCATGGTGATGGACGAAAACAAGCAGAAGATGATCGAGGCCGACGAGTTCGACGTCGAGACGATGATGGTCATGTTCACCGAGCTCCGCGCCAAGCAGATCCGCGCCGAAGCCGAGGGACGCGACGGCATGACGCCCGAGATGCGGGCCTTCATCGAAGAAGCCAAGGCGCAGGGGATCACGCGCTGCCCCATCCGGGACATCGAAGAAAAGGCCGGCAAGTGTCCGGTCGAGTTCAAGGGGATGAAGCCGGAAGAGGCGAAGGAAGCCATGGAGCGGATGCTGCAGGAGCAGGCGGGCGACTGAGTGGACTTCGTACCGCACGTAGTTGCGTGGAATCTCACTCGTCGCTGCAATCTCGAGTGCGCCCACTGCTATATCTCCGCCGGCCCGACGGAGCAGGCGACGTCGGAGCTCGACACGGCGACCTGCTTGCGCATCGTTGACGAGCTGCTCGCGGTGAATCCCTCCCCCCTGCTGATCCTCTCCGGCGGCGAGCCGTTGCTGCGCGACGATCTGACCGTGATCGCCCGGCGCGCCTCCGAGCGGGGCGCGACGGTCGTGGTGGGGACGAACGGCACGCTGCTCACCGACGAGCGGATCGCCGCCCTCAAGGAGGCTGGCGTACGCGGCGTTGCGGTGAGCGTCGACTCGCTGCGCCCGTCGTATCACGACAACTTTCGCCACCTCAAGGGATCGCTCGCGGATACGCAGGCGGCTCTGGGCCGGCTCCGCTCGCACAAGCTCGACTTCATCATTCAGACGTCCGTCACCAAGGGCAATCGCGATGAGCTGTCGCGGTTGGTGCAATGGTCGGCCGAGCAGGGGGCGGTCGCCTTCAATTGCTATTTCCTGGTGCCGACGGGGCGGGGAGCGGGACTGACCGACCTCTCGCCCTCCGAATACGAGTCCGTGCTCGCCGACCTGGCCCGCTGGCAGCGCGACTTCCGCGGCCGCATGCTGGTCCGCTCGAAGTGCGCGCCGCATTTCATGCGGCACGTCCACCAGGCGGACCCCGAGTCGCCGGTCCTCAATTACGAGACGCGCTGCCCGTGCGGGACGCAGTATTGCCGCATCACCCCCGACGGCAAGCTCACGCCCTGTCCCTACATGCCGGAGGTCGCCGGGGACCTGCGCACGCGGTCGTTCGCCGAGATCTGGCGCGCGTCGCCGCTGTTCCGCCAGCTGCGCGAGGGCACCCTGGGTGGGAAGTGCGGCAGCTGCGAATACCGGCAGGTATGCGGCGGTTGCCGCGCGCGCGCATTTGCAGTCACCGGTGATGTGCTGGCCGAGGATCCGTCGTGCGACTACGAGCCGCGGCCCGGCGCGACGCTGATCGAGCCGGCACGGGCCGTGATGTACGGGGCGGACTTCGAGCCGGTACTCGCCTGGAGCCCGGCGGCGCGGGAGCGCATGCAGCGCATTCCCTCGTTCGTGCGCGGCGTCGTGATGCAGCGGATGGAAGACTTTGCGCGCAAGCAGGGCGTGCGCGAAATCACGCTCGACATGTTGGCGGAGGTACGCAGCGCGATGCCGATTGATTTCTCCAAGCGGCGGCCGTTCTTCACGGAGGCTAACGGTTGATGGCTGACGGCCTATTGATGATCACCGCGGTCGCGGATTCGATCCGCTCCTACGGGGAGTTCCCGGTGGTCGGGTCACGGGGAGCGATCTGGATCGCTGCCCAGGTGCACCTGATGTTCGCCGCCTTCGTCCTCGGCGTGCCGATGTTTGCCGTCGTGGCGGAGGCGATCGGGATTTTCGGCGGCGAATCGAAGTACGACGGCCTCGCGAAGGAATTCACCCGCCTGTTGCTGGTGGCGTACAGCGCCACCGCGATTTGGGGGGCGATCCTCGTGTTCCTGCTCGCCACCCTGTACGCCAAGTTCTGGGCGTACCTGACGACGATCTTCGGACCGTCGATGTGGCTGTACGCCGGGCTGTTCTTCTTCGAGTCCTTCACCCTCTACCTGTACTACTACGGGTGGGACCGCTGGAAGTACGGCCGCGCCAAGATCGTGCACTGGGTGCTCGGCATCATGCTCAACGTGTGGGGCACGGTCGTGATGCTCATCGCGAATTCGTGGCTCACTTACATGATGACGCCCCCGCGCGACATCGACGCGAGCACCGACCCCACCACGATCAAACTCTGGCACGCCATCGCCAACGCGAGCTGGATGCCGATCAACATCCACCGGATCATTGCGAACGTCGTGTTCGGCGGCGCGATCGCGGCGGCGTATGCAAGCTATCGGTTCCTCGCCGCCAAGACCGACGAAGAGCGCGCGCACTACGACTGGATGGGCTACGTCGGCAACTTCATCGCCATGGCCGCCCTGATCGTCCTGCCCTTCGCCGGGTACTGGCTGGGCCGCGAGATCTACATGTACGATCAGTCGATGGGCATCACCATGATGGGCGGCTTCATGAGCTGGCTCTGGGTGGTCCAGGCGTTCCTCATCGCTGTGCTGTTCCTGGCCGGCAATTACTACCTCTGGATCGGCATGGGCCGTATCCCAGGCGCCGAGCGGTTCCGCCCGTACATCAAGTATCTGCTCATCGTGCTCGTGCTCGGCGCGATCGTGTGGGGAACACCGCATACGATGATCGCGGACACCAAGGAGCTCGCCGCGATGGGGGGCTCGCACCATCCGTTGCTCGGCGCGCTCGGCGTGATGAGCGCCAAGAACACCGCCGTCAATCTGATGATCCTGGCGACGTTCCTCTCGTTCCTCATGTATCGCCGCGGCAACAAACAGCTCGTCGTGCCATGGGAGAAAACGGGGACCAAGATTCAGGGCGCCATGTTTGCCATCGCCGCCGCGATCGTGCTCTTCTACGGGATCCGGGGCTACTTCGTCGAGGCGATCGTCCGGATCGGCTATAGCGTCTACCAGGTGGGCGCGGTGCTGTGCTGCATCGTGTTCGTCACCGTGATCGACAGCATGATGGGACGCGGCGCCAAGTCGGCCGGCGAAATCCAGTGGGGCAAGATGCCCGCACGGTCCCAGTATGCACTCTTCATCCTCGCCGTCACGTTCACGTGGCTCATGGCGCTCATGGGCTTCGCCCGCTCGGGGATCCGGCAGTATTGGCACGTGTGGCAGGTGATGGAAGACACGAGCAAGTATGCGGCGACACCCGCGCTCGGCTACGCCTCCAAGATGATCAGCCTCAGCGTGCTGATCTTCCTCAGCCTGGTCGGCTTCGTGTTCTGGCTCGGCGGGCTCGCCGAAAAGTCCACGTTCGGCACCGCAGGGAAGGGAGGCAGCAATGTGGGCCACTAACCTGAAGGTGATCGGCGTCGTGCTCGGCACGCTGTTCGTGTATACGCTGATCTGCAACAAGATTCCGCAGATGCAGTCCGAGGTGCCGCAGAAGCTGAGCCTCGGTGCGAACGCCACCCCCGAGCAGCTTGCCGCTGCGGGAGAGAAGGTGTTCAACGGCGTCGGTGGCTGTACCGCGTGTCACGGCCTCGGGTCGCGCGCTCCGAACCTGCTCACTGACGAAAAGGGCACCGGGCCGATCGGCGCGCGCTGCGGCAAGCGCGAATCGGGAGAGAACTGCAAGAAGTATCTGTACGAATCGCTGGCCGAGCCCGCGGATTATGTCGTACCAGGCTACCAGCCGATCATGCCGGTGATCACGAAGCTCATGCCTCCCGAGCAGATCTGGGCCCTGGTCGCGTACCTCGAGTCGCTCGGGGGCACCGTGGACGTGACTGCCGCGGACTTCGAGTCCGCTGCGCCGGCTGGTGGGGCAGCTCCGGCAGCAGGGGGCGCACCGGCCGCGTTTGCCGGTGGCAGCACCGATCCCAAAGCGATCATCAAAGAGGCGGAGTGCGGTAACTGCCACAAGGTCGACGGTGAGGGTGGTGAGCTCGGTCCCGACCTGGCCCACCTCGGCGCGCGACGCGATGCGGCGTCGATCCGCCACAAGATCCTCGACCCGGAGTGGTCCATCACGAAAGGCTTCGAAACCATGGCGGGCGTCATGCCCAAGGACTTCGGAACCCGGATGAACGCGACGCAGCTCGAGGCGCTGGTTGCCTACCTAGCGAGTCACAAATGACCAAGAACCGAGGCTACCTCGCTCATCCGTTCTGGCAGGCCTTGGGGATCATGGTGCTTGCCTTCCTCGTAATCGAAGTGCTCGTTCCCGCACTTCCCGGGAGCGCGATCGTCCCGAAGAGCGTCGCCCTGCAGTACATGTTGACCGTCCTGGTGGGCGTGCTGATCTACGTCAGCGACAGCGAGGACCGCTGGGCGCGTTTCCAGGAGCCGATCGCCGCGCTGCTGATCGAGCCCCGGCTCCGGATGCTGCGCGGCGGCGTGCTCGGGGTCTTGACGTTGTTGATCGGGTGGATCACCCTGGCGCAGGCCCGCACGACCGTGTCCGCGCCGCCCAACCTGCGCTCGATTCACCCGGCGCCGCCGACCGAGATCACCTTCCGCGGCAAGTCGCTCAACATGAAGGCGCTCAAGAACCCCCTGCGGGAACATGCCGAGTCGCTCGCCGCGCATACCGAAGCAGGCAAGCGCATCTACTATCAGAACTGCATGGCGTGCCATGGCGACCACCTGGATGGACTGGGCCACTATGCGCACGGCTTCAATCCGCTCCCGGCAAACTTCCAGGACAACGGCACCATCGCCCAGCTCAGCGAGAGCTTCGTTTTCTGGCGCGTGGCGAAGGGCGGCCCCGGACTGCCGCGCGAGGCCACGCCCTGGAACTCGGCGATGCCGAAGTGGGAAGATTTCCTCACCGAGCGCGAGATCTGGCAGGTGATCATTTTCATCTACCAGCAGACAGGGTGGAAGCCGCGGGTCATGGAGGAGGAGCATGAGGGAGGAGAGAAAAGTGGCGGCCACTAGGCGGCTGGGCGGTTGGGCGGTCGGCCTCGGCGCGGCGTTGCTGTTCGCGTCCTCGCCCGCCCTCGCGGCCCAGGACACGACGAAGGGCAAAGCCGTCTATGTCAGCTGGTGTGCTGGCTGCCATGGCGACGCCGGGGATGGACAGGGCTACGCGGCGACGTACATGCAGCCGCGTCCCCGCGACTTCACGGGTGCGATCTACAAGATCCGTACGACCGCGAGCGGCCAGATCCCGACCGATGCCGACATCCTGCGCGCGATCGACGAGGGCCTTCCCGGGACGGCGATGCCGGCCTGGAAGGAGCGCCTGTCGGACGGCGAACGCCGCGACCTCGTGGCGTACATCAAGACGTTCTCCTCGTTCTTTGCCGACACGAGCCAGCACGTGGAGCCGTTGAAGTTCGCCTCGGAGCCGGGCGGCGAGTGGCTCGCGCGAAGAAGCGCTGAAGATCGGGCAACAGATAGCCGACTCGATCAAGTGCCGGAAGTGTCACGGCGACCAGGGACGCGGCGACGGGCCCTCGGCCCCGACGCTCAAGGACGATGCCGGCCACGCGATTTTCGCGGCGAACCTGCATCAGAACTGGCTGTTCCGCGGCGGTCCCGACCGCCGAGGACATCTACCACCGGCTGCGTACGGGCGTCGACGGCACGCCGATGCCCTCGTTCTCCGATCTGCTCGACCAAAAGTTCATCACCGAGGACGAGATGTGGCGGGGCGCCAAGTACGTCCGGAGCCTGTCGCCCGAAAAGCCGCCCGAGGTGAAAGACGTGATTCACGCCCGCCAGATGACGGGCGCACTGCCCGAGTCCCCGGACGACTCCGCGTGGAGCCACGTCGAGAGCTACTACGTCCCGCTCGTGGGACAGATCATCCGGAAGCCGCGCTGGTTCGCGCCGGCGGTGACCGCGGTCTGGGTGCAGGCCGTCCATGACGGCAAGTCGATCGCCATGCGGGTGACCTGGGATGACCGCTCGCAGAGCCCGGACACGGCCTGGAATCAGTTCACCAAGCGCGATCCTGGCCGGGATGATGAGCGACGATTCGGTCCCCGCCGTAGTGGGACAGTGGCCTGACCAGGTGGCGGTCCAGTTCCCCATGAAGGTCCCTGAGGGGACCGAGCGACCCTACTTCCTGATGGGTGGCAGCTCCGACCCGGTCTATCAGTGGCGCTGGTCGAGTGCCCCCCGGCGCGGAATTGCGGGCACGGCCCGGGGGATTGAGCGGTTTGACACGCTCCCCACCGCCAAAGCACCGGCGACCCAGGCGGTATTTGACCATGGGCAGTGGCGTGTGACCTTTACCCGCGCCCTTGCGACCGCCGACTCTGCCAACGAACTTCAGTTCGCTCTTGGCCGGCCTATCCCGCTCGCGTTGTTCGCGTGGGACGGGTCCAACGCCGAGCGGGGTGGACGGATGGCCGTCAGTACCTGGTACTTCCTTGCACTCGATCAACCCACGCCGCCCGGGGCATTCATTTCTCCCGTGATCGCGATGTTGATCACGCTGGGTCTGGGCTTCCTGGTTGCGGGGCGGGCCCAAAAGCGGCAGCGAGGCGGGCGAGGATGAGCGTGGAATTCGCGAAGAACCCTAGAGGAGGGACGATGCGCAGACTCAGTTCAGTCGCGGTGGTCGGAGCGGGTCTCCTGGCCCTGGCGCTTCGGATTCAGCAACCGGGGCGGCGCGGCACTCGCCGGGTCCACGGTCACCGGGAAGGTGAAATTTGTCGGCAAAGCGCCTGCCAATCCGGCGATCGACATGAGCGAAGAGCCCAAGTGCAAGGCGAAGTACACGACGACGCCGACGGAACAGGTCGTCATGGCGAACAAGAACGGGACGTTGGGCAACGTGTTCGTCTATGTGAAGACGGGCCTTGCTGCCGATGCGAAGTACCCGGCGCCCACCACCCCCGTCGAGATCGACCAGAACGGCTGCACCTACCATCCGCGCACCCTCGGCATCCAGGTCGGCCAGAATCTCGACATCAAGAACAGCGACCCGCTACTGCACAACATCAAGGCGCTGGGCAAGAAGAATCGCCCGTTCAACATCAGCCAGCCCACCGCCGGGATGAAAACGACTCGGACGTTCACCGCGGTGGAAGTGCCGATCCCGGTTGAGTGCAACGTGCATGGATGGATGCACGCCTATATCGGCGTATTGCCCCACCCCTTCTTCGCATCCACGGGCGCCGAGGGCACGTTCAGCATCACCGGCTTGCCGGCGGGGACGTACACGCTCGAAGCGTGGCATGAGAAGTACGGCGTGCAGACGGCGACGGTGACGGTGACCGGCAGCGATACGAAGACCGCAGACTTCACGTTCACGGCGAAATAGGGAGACGCTCATGCACTGGTGGCTTCCGCCCCAAGGCTCGACCTTCGCCCAACCGATCGACACCATGTTTACGTGGATCCTGATCATCACCGGGATCACGTTCGTGCTCGTCGAGGTGGGGCTGATCTGGTTCCTCTTCGCGTACCGGGAACGCCCGGGGCGGAAGGCCTTTTATACCCACGGCAGTACGACCGCCGAGGTTATCTGGACCGCCATCCCGGCGGTCACGATGGTCATCCTGGGCCTCATGAGTAACGGCCTCTGGGTCAAGATCAAGGGCCGCAACAGCGTGCCGGCGAACGCGTACCCGATCGGGGTCTACGCGAAACAGTTCGAGTGGTGGTTCACGTATCCCGGTGCCGACGGCAAGCTCGGCCGCGTGTCCCCGTCGCTCGTCGACAAGACTTCGAACCCCACGGGTCGCGATCCCGCCGACCCCGCGGGCACGGACGACATCGTCGTCCGCAACCAGCTGCACGTGCCGGTCAACCGCCCCGTCGTCGCGATCATGACAGCGGAGGACGTCATTCATTCGTTCTACGTGCCTGAGTTCCGCGTGCGGCAAGACGTCGTGCCGGGCATGGAGATCAAGTCGTGGTTCGAGGCGACGGTTCCCGGGACTTATGAGGTCGGCTGCTCGCAGCTGTGCGGGCTCGGTCACTATAAGATGCGGGCGGTGGTCACCGTTCACACGCAGGCCGATTACGACGCCTGGCTGCAGGAGCGTACCGCGAAGGCACAAGGAGAACCCACGTCATGACGACCGTCGCCGCAACAGCGCACGCTACTCACGCGCATCACGACGACAGGAGCTTTATCCAGAAGTACATCTTCTCGACCGACCACAAGGTCATCGGGATTCAGTTCCTGTTCCTGACTCTGTTCTTCCTGGCCATCGGCGGATTGCTCGCCATGCAGATCCGCTGGCAGCTGGCGTACCCGGGCAAGCCGATGCCGGGTGGCAGCCTGCTCCCCGAGACCATGGCCCCCGGCGGGGTACTCCTGCCGGAGTACTACCTGCAGCTCGTCACCATGCACGGGACGTTCATGGTGTTCTTCGCGATCATGCTGCTGCTCGTCGGCGTGTACGCGAACTTCCTGATTCCGCTGAAAATCGGCGCGCACGACATGGCGTTCCCGCGTATCAACATGGCCTCCTTCTGGTCGGCGTTTGCGTCGGGTGCCGTGATGCTCGCGAGCCTGTTCGTGGAGGACGGCTCGTCCCGTGCCGGATGGACGATGTACGCGCCCCTCTCGGCGCGGCATGACTACTCGGGAGCGTCCTTTGGACAGGAGATGTGGTCGATCTCGATCATCCTGTTCGGTCTGTCGTCGATTCTCGGATCGCTCAACTACATCACGACGGTGATCAACAACCGCACCGCCGGCATGACCTGGTTCCGGATGCCGCTGTCGGTGTGGGCGCTGTTCATCACGGCCATCCTCGGCCTGCTCGCGGTCCCGGTCCTGGCGGGCGCGGCGATCATGCTGCTGTTCGAGCAGATCCTCGGCACCCACTTCTTCGATCCGGCCGCCGGCGGCCAGCCGATCCTGTGGCAGCACCTGTTCTGGTTCTTCGGGCATCCCGAGGTCTACATCCTGATTCTGCCCGCGATGGGCATTGTGTCGGAGCTCGTCGCCAACGGCAGCCGCAAGCCGATCTTCGGATACCACTCGATGGTGTTCGCGATCGCCGGGATCGCCTTCCTCGGCTGGATCGTCTGGGGCCACCACATGTTCGTCAGCGGGATGAACCCGACGCTGGGGTCGTCCTTCATGGTGTCGACCCTGCTGATCGCCGTGCCCTCGGCCATCAAGGTGTTCAACTGGATGGGGACGATGTGGCGAGGGAACCTGCGGTTCCACGTGCCGATGCTGCACGGCATCGCGTTCGTCGCGATGTTCACGATCGGCGGCCTGTCGGGAATCTTCATGGCTGCCACGCCGGTGGACATGTTCATCCACGACACGTACTTCATCGTGGCCCACATCCACTACGTGCTGTTCGGCGGCAGCCTGTTCGCCATCTTCGGCGGCATCGTGTTCTGGTTCCCCAAGATGTTCGGCCGCATGATGAACGAGGGGTGGGGCAAGGTCCACTTCTGGCTCACGTTCATCTTCTACAACGGCTGTTTCTTCCCCATGCATATCATCGGCATGGCGGGGCACATGCGCCGGCTGTACGACCCGACGATCTACGACTTCTTGAAGCCGTGGCAGCCGATGAACGAGTTCATCTCGATCAACGCGTTCCTGCTGTACGGTTCGCAGATCATCTTCTTCGTGAACTTCTGGTATAGCCTGTTCAAGGGGAAGAAGGCGTCGGAGAATCCGTGGGAGGACAACGGGCTCGAGTGGTCCTGCCCGTCCCCTGCGCCGCACGGAAACTGGGAGACGCTGCCCACGGTGTACCGTGGTCCGTACGAGTTCAGCGCGCCCGGGGCGAGCAAGGACTATCTGCCACAGAATCTCAAGTTGCCCACTGACCGCGATCCGGTGTTGACGCCGGCCGCTGGCCACTGACGCCGAAAGGGACCGATCCGATGAGTCAAGCGATGGCCGGTGCGATGAGTCCACCGTTCCCAGCGGAACGGGGCATCGAGGTCTACAACAAGAAGCTGGGGATGTGGATCTTCCTGGCGTCGGAGGTGATGTTCTTCGCGGCGTTGATCGGCTCGTACGTGATCCTGCGCTTCGGGGCGACTGGAGAATGGGCCAAGCCGGGTATCGTGCTCAGCATCCAGATCACCGCGTTCAACACCTTCCTCCTGATCTGTTCGTCAGTGTCGATGGTGAAAGCGTACGCCGCGATTCAGGACGGCTTCCCGGACAAGATGAAGTTCTGGCTCCTGATGACGATCCTGGGCGGCGCCGCATTTGTCGGCATTCAGATCTACGAGTACATCCACTTGATCGAGCACGGATTCGTGCCGTCCGGGTTCACCGAAGGAAGTCATCTGGCCGAGCTCGTGGAGAACGGCACGTTGCCGGCGGCCACCATGGGCTTGTACGGGTCGACGTTCTACACGATGACCGGGTTCCACGGTTTCCACGTGACGTGCGGCGTCATCTCCATGCTCTACCTGTACCTGTTCAAGGCCCTGCCGGGGAAGTACACGTCGCAGGACTTCGCGGGAATCGAAGTCGTCGGCCTGTACTGGCACTTCGTCGACCTGGTGTGGATCATCCTGTTCACCATCGTCTACCTCGTCTGAGGACCACATGGAGACTGCGCACAAGCGTCCCAACTACATCCTCATCTGGATCTACCTTGCGGTCCTCACGGCCGCCGAGCTGGGGCTCGCCTTCGAGTTGCCGATCACGGCGAACGTGAAGCTTGCGCTCCTCCTCTTCCTGGCGGTCTGGAAAGCGCTGCTGGTGGGGTTGTACTTCATGCACCTGAAGTTCGAGAAATGGAACCTGCGGATGCTGGCGATCATCCCGATCCCGCTGGCCCTGATCCTGCTCTTTGCAGGGATGTCGGAGAGTATTTGGTAGCCTTTCTTGAGCTGACCAAGCCGCGCATCACCCAGTTGGTGCTCCTCACCGCCGCCGCAGGCTTCTATCTCGGAGCCGGCGGCGCGGTGGACTTGGGCTTGTTGGTCCATACACTGTTGGGCACCGCGCTCGTCGCGGCGGGGACCAATGCGTTCAACCAGCTCCGCGAGCGGGACCTGGACGCGCGCATGCATCGCACGCGCGGCCGGCCGTTGCCGTCGGGGCGGGTGAGCCCACGTGCGGCCGGCGTGTTCGCCGGCGTCATCTCGTTCGCCGGCGTCGTCTACCTCGCGGTGGCGGTCAACTTCCTGACCGCCGGGCTCGCGGCGCTCACGCTCGCGAGCTACGTCCTGCTGTACACGCCCCTCAAGCGCACCACGTCGCTCAACACGCTGATTGGAGCGGTCCCGGGAGCGCTCCCGATCGTCGGGGGATGGACGGCCGCAGGAGGCGCGCTCGGCCCCGCGGTGCTCGCGCTGTTCTGGATCCTGTTCCTCTGGCAGCTGCCGCACTTCCTTGCCCTGGCGTGGATCTACCGCGAGGACTACCGCCGCGGCGGCTTCGCGATGCTCGCCGTCCAGGACCCGGACGGACGGCAAACCGGCTCGATGGCGCTGCTGTATGCCCTCGCCCTGGTTCCGGTCAGCCTGCTCCCGACTGTCCTCGGCGTAACCGGCGCGTGGTACTTCTTCGGTGCCCTCGTGCTCGGTGTCGCCTACACCGTGGCGGCGGCCGCGATGACGCGGGCGGTCACCACCGCACGGGCGTGGCGCGTGTTCCTGGTGTCGGTCGTGTACCTGCCGGCGTTGCTGACCCTGATGGTGGTCGACAAGATGGTGGCCTGAGGCGGGGATGATCCCGTTTCATCGCCTGCTCATCACTACAGCTATCTTCTTCTGTGCGGGATTCGCCGTCTGGTGCGGTTGGGATTTCCGCCAGTCCCGCAATATCGGCACGCTGGCCGCGACGGTGGCCTTCGCAGCAGCGGCTATTGGGCTTACGTACTACTTACGTCACCTCAAGCGGTTCCTCGGTCGATGATGACGCGCACTGTCTCCGGACCTGCGGGGCTCTGAACCGCCGCTTTTCCAGGTTAGATTGGAACCTAGACCATGACCCAGCCTATTGAACGACGCCAAGTCGTCCGTTTCGCCTTCTACAAACTCGACCCCGCCTGGCGTCGTCTCTCCGCCGAGCGGCAGGCGAGCTCGCAAATAGAGTTCGGCGAGACGATCGAAGGTTTCAACGGACACCTGCTGCTCCGCCCGTACGGGTTGGTCGGCATCCGCGGGGACTGCGACTTCCTCCTCTGGCAGGTCGCGGAAGATCTCGACTCCCTCGTCGCTCTGCAGACTGCGCTCAACCGGACCGATTTCGGGGCGTACCTCTCGGTGCCGTTCAGCTACCTCGCGATGACGCGGCGGTCGATCTACGAGTTCCCCGACGATCCGAACCACGCGTCCCGTCTCGTGATCAAGCCGAGCGACGCCCGCTACCTGTTCGTCTACCCGTTCATCAAGTCGCGCGCCTGGTACCTGCTCCCCAAGCCGGAGCGACAGGTGATGATGGACGAACACGTGCGGATCGGACGCAAGTATCCGACCATCCGGCTCAACACCACCTACTCCTACGGGCTCGACGACCAGGAGTTCATCGTCGCCTTCGAAGGCGACAAACCCGGCGAGTTCCTCGACCTGGTCATGGAGCTGCGCGAGAGCAAGGCCTCCTCGTACACGTCCAAGGACACGCCGACGTTCACCTGCGTCCAGATGTCGCTGTGGGACATGCTGGACACGCTCGGCGGCGCGGGGTCGACGCAGGCCGTCTCGCGGCGCGCGGCGCGCGCCGACGGCTACACGCCCGTTGCCACGCTCGCGGATCTCCCCCCGGGCGCCTCCAAGCGGGTGTATGCCTCGAGCGAAGCCGTCGCCTTGTTCAACGTCAACGGAACGGTCTACGCGATCGCCAACCGCTGCTCGCATGCACGCGCGTCCCTGAGCGAGGGCACCGTCGACCCCGCGCGCTGCGCGGTCACGTGCCCCTGGCACGCAGGGGTGTTCTCGCTCGAGTCCGGGCAGGTGCTGGACGGACCGCCCGCGCTGCCGGTCGTCACCTATCGGGTGAAGCTCGAAGGGGACACCATCCTCATCGCTTCCGCCGAGGCACGCGAGCCGACGGTTGCCGGCTGACAGCCGTTTCCTGCAGGCGTGCCGCCGGGAACGGACCGACGTAACACCCGTCTGGTTCATGCGGCAGGCGGGCCGCTACATGTCCGAGTACCGCGCCCTGCGGCAGAAACACACCATCCTCGAGCTGTGCCACCACCCCGAGCTTGCCGCTGAGGTGACGCTGCAGCCCATCGCGCGGCTGGGCGTTGATGCCGCGATCCTCTTCGCCGACATCCTGCTGCCGTTCGAGCCGTTGGGCCTCGGTCTGTCGTTCGAGGCCGGCGAGGGGCCGCGCATCGCACATCCGATCCGGAGCGCCGCCAACGTCTCCGCCCTGCCGCCGGTGGAGCCCGCGCATGACCTCGGGTACGTGCTCGAGGCAGTGCGCCTCGCCGTCCGGGCACTGCCCCCCGGCATTCCGCTCATCGGCTTCGCCGGCGCGCCGTTTACGCTGGCGAGCTACGCGATCGAGGGCGGTGCCACCCGGAGCTTCGCGGTCACCAAGCAGTTCATGCATACCGAGACCGCGGCCTGGCACGCTCTGATGAGCCGGTTCGCCGAACTGGTCGGACGGTACCTGGCCGCGCAGGCGGCCGCCGGCGCGCGCGCGCTGCAGCTGTTCGACAGCTGGGTGGGCTGCCTGACCCCGGAGGACTACCGCGAGCACGTGCAGCCCTACAGCCGCCGCGCGCTCGAGCTCGCGCGCGCCGGGGGTGTGCCCGTGATCCATTTCGCCACCGACACCGCCGGGTTCCTCGAAGACTTTGCCGCCGCCGGCGGCGACGTGATTGGCGTGGACTGGCGGATCCCGCTCGATGTCGCGTGGCAACGGATCGGTCCCGGGCGCGCGATTCAAGGAAACCTCGATCCGACCCTGCTGCTCGCGCCCCGCGCCGTCCTCGAGGCCCGGGTCCGCAACGTGCTCACCCAGGCCGGCGGGCGGCCCGGGCACATCTTCAATCTGGGCCACGGCGTGCTCCCCGAGACGCCGGTCGAGGCGCTGCAAGCCGTCGTGGAAATCGTGCACCAGCGCGCAGCGGTGCCGTGACACGCGTCGCGGTCGTGGGAGCGGGCCTTACCGGACTCGCCGCGGCATGGGAGCTGACCAAGGGCGGCGCCGAGGCCGTGGTGCTGGAGACCGAGCAGCACGCGGGCGGTGTCATCGTCACGGAGCGGCGCGAGGGTTTCGTGATCGAAGGGGGACCGGATGGGTTCCTCGCCGCCGAGCCCGAGCTGCAGCGGCTTGCCGACGAAGTCGGAATCGCGGACCGGTTGGTCGACCAGACGACGCGAGGCTCGTTCCTGTGGACCGGGCACGCAGCTCGAGCCTCTCGCCGAGGGTCAGGCCGCCGTCGTGCTCGGAATCACGGGAATCGCTCAGGAGGAGCTTCACAAGGGGTTCCGCAGCTTCGCGAGCGGCATGGCGGACATCATCGACGCCGTCGCGGCTCGAGTCGGATCCGCGGTACGGTTCGCGACCGGCGTTACAGCCATTGCGCCGCTGCGGAGCCGGTATCGCCTCACGCTGGTAGGTGGGTCGAACCTCGACGTGGACGGGGTGATCCTTGCAGCGCCGGCGTGGGTCGCCGCGCACCTGCTGACCGGCATCGGCGTTCCATCAGCGCGCGTGTTGGAGGACGTCGTCTACCACCCGAGCCTGACCGTGTCGCTGGCCTATCGGCGCGACCAGGTCCCGGGTTCGCTCTCGGGAACGGGATTCGTTGCGAGCCCCGAAGCCGGGGGCGTCGTGCGGGCGTGCACGTACGCGTCGCAAAAATTTCCGGGCCGCGCCCCGGCAGGATCGGTGCTCCTGCGGGCCTTCCTCACGCCGGGCGAGGGTGACCCGGCCGCCGCAGCTCACGCGCAGCTCGCGCAGATGCTCAACGTCGCGGGCCAGCCCCTGTGGGCTCGTGTCTTTTCTTGGGTGAAGGGACTCCCGCGCTACAAACCTGGACACGCCGAGCAGGTTGCCGTTTTGCGTCGCACCCTCGCCACGCTGGCGCCCATCGCAATCGCAGGAGCGGGGGTGGACGGCGCGGGAGTATCGGCATGCGTCCGATCTGGGCGCGAGGCCGCGCGCACGGTGCTGGGACGGATCGGCGCCATGCAACACGCTTGAAACGACGTAGGGGCACGACATGTCGTGCCCCTACTGTGCCTCTAGCGTCTTGCCGCGGTCTAACCGTCTAACCGTCTAACCGCCTACTTCCCCAGCAGTTCCTTCGTTTTCTTCACGACGTTATCGACGGTCAGGCCGAACTCCTGGTAGATCCGTGGAGCCGGCGCCGAGGCACCGAACCGCTCGATTCCCAACATTACACCGCGATCCCCGAGCCACCGGTACCACGGCTGGGCGATGGCCGCCTCGACGGCGACCCGGGTCCGTACCGCCGGTGGGAGCACCGTGTCGCGGTACTTCTGGGGCTGCTGAGCGAACAGCTCCATTGACGGCACGCTTACCACGCGTGTCTTGATGCCCTCGGCCGTGAGCTTCTCGTAGGCGCCCATCACCAGCTCGACCTCCGAGCCGGACCCCATCAGGATCACGGCCGGATCGCCTCCCTGGGCATCGGCGACTACGTATGCGCCCTGCCGCAGCCCGCTCGCGGGCGGATACTTGGCGCGATCGATCACAGGCAGCTTCTGGCGCGTGAGCACCAGAGCGACCGGCCCAGTCCGATGGGTGAGGGCCACCCGCCACGCTTCGACCACTTCGGTCGGGTCCGCCGGCCGGAGCACCAGAAGATTCGGGATGGCGCGCATCGAGGCGAGCTGCTCGATCGGCTGATGTGTCGGCCCGTCTTCGCCGAGCCCAATCGAGTCATGGGTGAACACGTAGATCACCGGCAGGTTGCACAACGCCGCCAGCCGGATCGGGGGCCGCATGTACTCCGAGAAGATGAAGAACGTCGAACCGAGTGGTCGGACGCCTCCGTGCAATGCCATGCCGTTCATGATCGCGCCCATGCCGTGTTCGCGGATGCCGAAGTGCATGTTCCGGCCCGCCAGATTCCCGGGCTCGAGCTCGCCCGCCTTGTGGAACACGACGTTCGTCGACTCCGCGAGATCCGCCGATCCGCCGATCAACTCGGGGACCTTGGCCGCGATCGCCGCCAGGACTTTTCCGGACGCCGCCCGCGTCGCCTGCGCATCCTTGGGCGTGAACACAGGGAGGTCGGCATCCCAGCCGTCGGGCAACCGGCCGGCAAGCCTGCGCTCCAGCTCGGCTGCGAGGTCGGGATGGGCCTGACGATAGGCGGCGGCCTTCTTGTTCCACTCGGCTTCGAGCTGCGCGCCGCGTGCCTTCGCCTGGCGCCAGTGCGCGAGCGCCTCTTCGGGCACGTGGAATGGCTCGAGGCTTGGCCAGCCGAGGTTCTGCTTGGTCAGCTTGACCTCCTCCTCTCCCAGAGGAGCGCCATGGGCGCCCGGGGTGTCCTGCTTGTTGGGGCTCCCGAACCCGATGTGCGTCCGCAGGATGATGAGAGACGGCTTGTCGGTCACGCGGCGCGCCGCCACGAGGGCCGCATCGATCGCCGCGATATCGTTGCCGTCGGCCACCCGCTGCACGTGCCACCCATAGCTCTCGAACCGCTTGGCGGTGTCGTCCGAGAACGTGATTTCCGTCTTGCCGTCGATCGTGATGTGATTGTCGTCGTACATCCCGATCAACTTGCCCAGCTTCAAGTGCCCGGCGAAGGAGCAGGCCTCGTGCGACACACCTTCCATCAAGTCGCCGTCGGAGCACAGGAAGTACGTGTAGTGGTCGACGGCGGCATGCCCGGGGCGGTTGAACGTCGCGGCCAGATGGGCCTCCGCCAGCGCCATCCCTACGGCATTCGCAATGCCCTGACCCAGCGGCCCGGTCGTGACCTCGACCCCGGGGGTGTGCCCGTACTCCGTGTGGCCGGGCGTGTGGCTCCCCCACTGCCGGAACTGCTTCAGATCGTCGAGCGAGAGATCGTAGCCGGTGAGGTAGAGCGCGGCATACTGCAGCATGCACGCGTGACCGCAGGACAGCACGAACCGGTCTCGCCCCGCCCACGCGGGATTCGCCGGGTTGTAGCGCATGTGGCGCTGCCACAGGACGTAGGCGACCGGGGCCAGCGCCATCGGGGTACCGGGATGGCCCGAGTTCGCCTTCTGCACCGCGTCCATCGACAACGCACGGACGGTGTTGATGCAGAGCAGGTCCAGGCTCATGGGTTTGGCAGCGACACCTTGCGTCATTCTTGTTGATCTCCGGTCAGCGGGTCAAAGGAGGCCGGACTTGGCGGCCTGCCACAACTGGTACAGCCGGTCGAAACCGTTCACCAACAAATCGACCTGCTGGGGACTGGCTGTCGCTTTCGCCGCGAGGGACAGCTCCTCGCAGATGCGGGGCATTTCCTTCCGGCCCTGCTTTGTGCCCTCGGCGGCGATCTTGTCGAGCAGCGCGACGATCTGCTGGCGTGCCCCGGCGTCATCCGGCACCTGCCACAAGTACTCTGCCAGCTGCTTGCCCTCGACGCACATCTTGCCGAGCGCGTCCAGTAACGGCGCGCGGGGACGGCGGGCGTTCAGATCGCTCATGGAAGCCACAATTATACTAGGATTTGGCTCCAAACGGGCGCAGGGGAACCCGCCGCCCGTTGCCCAAACTCCCCGTGTTCTCTAGCTTCCCAGCCCTATGAGCGCGACTGCACTCCTGCTGCTGACCCTCGCTCAGGGCGCCGTGCGCCCAGACTCGGGCGAGGTCCACCTTCGCAATATCCGGCAGTTGACCCATGGGGGCCAGAACGCCGAGGCCTATTTCTCCGCCTCAGGAAAGCAGATCATCTTCCAGCGAACCGGGCCCGACGAGAAGTGCGACCAGATGTACACCATGGGGGTGGACGGCTCGGGGATGCGGCGTGTCTCGAGCGGTCGCGGGCGTAATACGTGTGGGTGGTTCTACCAGAAGGGCAATCGCATCCTCTACGCCAGTACCGAAGCAGCCGACTCGGCCTGCCCACCGCCACCGGACCACTCCAAGGGCTACGTGTGGGCGCTGTACCCGTACAACATCTATACGGCCAAGGCCGACGGCTCGGACAAGCGCGCCTTGACCAGAGACTCGGTCTATACGGCCGAAGCCACGGTCTCACCGGATGGTAAGACGATCGTCTATACGTCGCTGAGGGACGGCGATCTCGAGATCTACACGATGAAGATCGACGGGTCGAACGTCCGCCGCCTGACGCACACGCTCGGGTACGACGGCGGCCCCGCGTTTTCGCCCGACGGCAAGATGATCGTGTATCGCGCTTTCCATCCCCACGGCGCGGACTCCGTTCAGTATGCCTCGCGGCTGGCCGAGCGGCCCCCCCTCGTGAAACCGTGGGACGTGGACATCTGGGTCATGAACGCCGACGGCTCGAACCAGCGCATGGTGATCCACTTCGCCGGCCCGAGCTTCGCACCCTATTTCCACCCGGATGGCAAGCGTATCATCTTTGCGTCCAACTATCTCCACCCCGAGGGCTACGACTTCGATCTGTTCCTGGTCAACCTGGACGGAACGGGCCTCGAGCGTGTTACCACATCCAGTCAGTTCGATGCGTTCCCTATGTTCTCGCCTGACGGCAAGCAGCTGATGTGGGTCTCGGGCCGCGGGCGCAAAGAGCCCCGCGAAACCAACGTCTTCATCGCCGACTGGGTCGAGCACCCCTGAGCCAGACGCCACAAAGCTTTCGGGAGTGGGCGCTCGGCTGGGCTAAGTCGATCGGCGCGGCCCTGGTCATTTGGATTCTCCTCCGGTCGTACGTCGTCGAGGCATTCCGCATTCCGTCCGCCAGCATGGAAAACACGCTCCTCGTGGGCGATTTCCTGTTCGTCAACAAGGCGGCCTACGGCGGCGAGCTCGAGATCCCGCTGACCGGCCTTCGCTTCCTCCACGTCCCCGGATACGCCGAGCCGCAGCGCGATCGCGTCGTCATCTTTCGATCGGTTGAGGACTCCACTCCGAACCTCGACATCGTGAAGCGCGTTATCGGCGCGCCGGGCGACACGCTGCGGATGGTGCACGACACGGTGTTTCGCAACGGTCGGCGCTTGGACGAGCCCTACACCCTGCACCTCGGCAGCGGCACGGCCACCGATGAAGGATTCCGTCTCCAGCAGATCCGTGCGTTGCACCTGCCCCACTATGTGGGGCGCGACGCGGCGAACTACCGTCCCACCACCCATGATTGGGGCCCGATCGTTGTTCCCGCAGGACATGTACTGGGTCATGGGGGACAACCGGGACGAGTCGTACGACAGTCGCTACTGGGGATTCCTCCCCCGGTCGCACATCCTGGGGCGCACCCTCTTCATCTATATGAGCGTCGCCACGGATCCATTCCGGATTCGCTGGAACCGGTTGTTCCGGCGGCCGCGGTAACAGTTTGCAGCACCACCACGCTCGCGAGCTTGACACGCCGCCTGGGGGCAGGTCAATGTTGCCGTAGCTGTCCTTCTTTACTCTCGGGGGCTTCCGGACCATGTGGTGTGGTCGATTCGCCGCGGCGGGTTTGCTCATCGGCGTAGCCGCCTGCACGAGCGTGCGGTCGGTCCCACCCGCGGTATACCTCGAAGACGCACGCCCCCCCGGTGGTGTGGGTGACCTACAGCAAACAACACGGTCGTTCCCGTTGCCGAGCCTGAAGTCAAACGGGATACGCTGCGGGGATTGCTGCAGGGGGCGCGGATCAAGATTCCCTTGTCGGAAATCCGCACCGTCGAGGCCAAGGTGCCGAACCAGACCGGGACGGCCCTCCTGGCGGTCGGCGTGGGGGCGGGGGTCACTCACGACCATGTACTTCGCCTTCGTGTCGGGTGGGACGAGCAAGGTCGGCGTGGACTGCACCGGCGACGAGGTCACGAAGCACCCCGATGAGCATCCGGAATGCGAATTCTGAGTGAGGGTCCTGGACCGGTCGCCGCGCGGCGGTCGCTGGTATGTGCCTTGCACATGAAATTTCCAAACTTCTGGGGACAAGCGAACATGATGCACAACCGGGTAGCACTGGTCGGAGTATTCTGCGCCGTCGCCGCCGCCTGCACGTCGGTACGGCCGATCCATCCCTCCACGTACCTCGAAGTCAACGCCCCCCCGGTCGTGTGGGTGACGTATAACGACAACAAGGTGGTTCCGGTCAACCGAGCCCGAAGTGCGGCGGGACACCCTGCGCGGAACGCTGGACGGAGCTCGCGTAAAGATTCCGCTCGCAGACGTCCAGACCGTCCAGGCGAAGGTGCACGACGGTGGGAAGACGGCGCTGTTGGTCGGCACCCTTGGAGTGGCGGCGCTGTCGGCTCTCTACGTCGGGCTCATTTCGCAGGCGGGGTCTTCGAACGGCGGCGGAGACGCGTCTACTGTGGGGTCGACAAGAGGGGGAGGAACGAACTCTATTGCTGACCTCCCTCCACAAGTTGCCCGTGGCCGGTCTGCTCCTGGGACTCGTGACGGTCGGCGCCTGCACGTCGGTACGGCCCATCCATCCCACGACGTACCTCGAGGAGAACGCCCCCCCGGTGGTGTGGGTGACCTACCACAACGACACGGTGGTTTCGGTCGCCGAGCCTGAAGTGCGGCGGGACACCCTGCGGGGAACGTTGGAAGGGGCTCGCGTAAAGATTCCGCTGGCGGACGATTCAGAGCGTCCAGGCGAAGGTGCGGGACGGTACCAAGACGGGCTCTGTGCTCGCTACCCTGGGGGTAGGTGCTGTTTCCGGCGATCTACGTCGCCTGTGGATTTCGCAGTCGGGACCGAGGGAGTGACCATCGACTGCGCCAACGACGCCGTGGAAGAACACCCCGAGGCGAAGTCCGCAGTGCATGTAGCCCCCGGGATGGCGTCATGCTCGCTGCGTCGCCGGCTCCGGCAGGATGCTCGACCGGGTCGCCTTGTCGGTCTGTGCTGCGGACTTGTTGGCGTCGGCGCGCTGTACGTCGGTACGGCCCATCTACCCGACGACGTACCTCGAAGATCACGCCCCTCGATTGGTATGGGTGACCTATCGCGACACCATCGTCGTTGCGGTCGCCGAAGCCGAGGTCCGACGGGACACGTTGCGGGGAACGGTGCAGGGATCTCCGGTGAGGATTCCTCTGGTCCGAGATCCAGAGCGTAGAGGCGAAGGTCAAGGACCACACCAAGACGGCCCTCTTGGTCGGCTCGCTGGGAGTGGCGGCGCGTGTCGGCGCTCTATTTTGGCTCCATTTCGAAGGCTGGCTCGAACCCAGGTACGACCTGCGGGTACGACGTGCGGGGGTTTCCCCTCCATGTATTGCTAGCTGCAGCTCGTCCTAGCGGTTGGGGATGCCTGTAGCGACGGCACCGAACCCAATCGGCGTCTGGCGGGTACAATCAAGCAACCCTCCTGCTAGATTGAAACGGCCCCCCTTGCAATTCCCAACGGACGCCTCAAGGTACACGTAGACTGTAGAGCACACCCCTCGAGAGGACAGGTTATGAAACTGAACAACGTCGTGTTGGCGGGGTTGGTTGTCGCCGTCGCCGGCTGTCACGTGGTCAAGCCGGTTCAGCCCACGCGTGTATCATCCCCGAGCATAACCCACCCGTCGTGTGGGTGACCTACACCGACAACTCCTTCGTTCCAGTGTCAGAGCCGAAGATCGTCGGGGACAGCTTGATGGGCACGTGGTCGGGGCTCGCGGAGCCGGTCGCCATTTCACCTGAGCGAGATCAAGACCGTCCAGGCCAAGATGCCGTCGCCGAAGCGGACCATTCTGCTGGCCACCGTGTTGACCGCGGCCACCGTAGGCGTTGCCTACACCATTTCGACGGCCGGCAACGGCGGGGACCCGAACTTCTCCGGCTGTCCGCGTCGTGAAGGGTACGCCGACTCCGGCATTGTCCGCAGTGGATCCGAGCGCCGTCGAGCGGCGTAAGAGAACCCCGCCGGCGCGTTCCGTTCAGCGACCGCCGGGTCCGACAGAAGGTGCGGGCGTGGTGAAGCGGTGACCACGCCCGCCTTTCTTTCTTGTCCTCATGGCCGTGCCGTCCCGTACTTGCTCGTTGGAACGGTTCTGTATCGGCTCCTGAACAAATTCCCTACGGGAGGCTTCGAGCCTGACACGTAGCAACCGTGTAGAGGTACACCCCTCGAGAGGATGGCAGTCTATGAAGCTGAACAGCGTCGCCGTGCGCTGGGCTTGGTCGTCGCCGTCGCCGGCTGTCACGTGGTCAGGAATCGTTCAGCCCACCGTGTTCATCCCGGAGCAGAACCCACCCGTCGTGTGGGTGACGTACACCGACAACTCATTCGTTCCCGTGTCCGAGCCGAAGATCGTCGGCGACAGCCTGATGGGCACGTGGCAGGGGCTCGCGGAACCCGTCGCGATTCTCTGATCGGATATCAAGACCGTCCAGGCCAAGATGCCGTCCCGAAGCGGACCGTGCTACTGGCCACCGTCGTAACCGGCGGCCGTCGGCGTGGCCTATACAGATCTCGACGGCTGGGAGCGGGGGACCCGAACTTCACCGTCGTCGCTACGAAGGGCACACCGACCGGCTACTGTTGTCCGCTTGACCCCGGAGAGAAACACGAAGCTGTTGACGGCACACGGCCGAGCAGGTTGTGGAAGGTGGCGTAACGGTGATCGCTACGCCACCTTCGTGCTTCCGTTATCTAGCTTCGAAGCGAACCCCCAGTCCTGTGGGTGCCACACCCGTCTTGCTAAATGCAACGATTTGCCTTGGGACGACCCGCCGACCCTTGACAATTCCCCAGGGACGCTTCAAGCTGCGAACGTAGAGTCTGCAAATCTACACCCCTCGAGAGGACACGAGGTTATGAAACTGAACAGCGTCGCATTGGCTGGGCTGGTCGTCGCCGTCGCCGGCTGTCACGTGGTCAAGCCGGTGCAGCCCACCGTGTACATCCCGGAGCACAACCCGCCCATCGTGTGGGTCACCTACACCGACAACTCATTCGTTCCCGTCGTCCGGACCCGAAGATCGTCGGGGACAGCCTGCTGGGCACGTGGCAGGGGCTCGCGGAGCCGGTCGCGATTTCATCTGACGGAGATCCAGACCGTCCAGGCCAAGATGCCGTCGCCGAAGAGGACCATTCTGCTGGCGACCGTGCTGACCGCGGCCACCGTGGGCGTGGCGTACACCATCTCGACGGCTGGTAACGGCGGGGACCCGAACTTCACTGGTTGTCCGGTCGTGAAAGGGCACCCCGACCGGCTACTGTTGTCCGCTAGACCCCGAGTGAAGCTCGGCCTGCCAATCGCACCAGCGGGCGTCGGGTGAGTCAAAGGCGGGCGTAGCGGAGTGACTACGCCCGCCTTATCTTGTCCGTGCCACTGTATGGTCAAGCATGCTCCCACGATCTCCGAGGGACGCCTGATGATGGTGCGCAACCGTCGTATCGCGATGGTCGGCGCTGTCCTGGAAGTCGCGGCCGTGGCCTCCTGCAAGTCGGTTCGGCGCATCGAGCCCGTTTCCTACCTCCAAGACAACGCTCCCCCCTTCGTGTTGGTGACCTACAAGAACAACACCGTCGTTTCGGTCGGCGAGCCCGAGGTCAGGCGGGACACGTTGCGAGGTGTGCTCGACGGGGCACGCGTCAAGATTCCGCTCGGCGAGATCAGCAGCGTCGAAGCGAAGGTCCACGATGGCACCAGGACGGCGATCCTGCTTACCACGCTGGGAGTCGCCACGGTTGCTGGGCTCTACTTTGGGCTCATTTCTGACGCCGGGCCGAATGGACACGAAGAAACTGTGGACTCGACCACAATGGAGACCCGATCCAGGACTGCCGAAGGCCTGGAGGGGCTGCGGAACGGACGGGTATGCTGATCGGTCGCCGGAGCGCGTCAAGCGGGACGACGGGTACGGCGACCTGCTGCAGGAGTGCTGATTCGGACGCAACGGTAGCTGCTTGCGAGCTCTGTCGTTCTAGCTCCCGGTGGCTGCCTGCCGTGCGGCATCGCGCAGGGCCCGTATGCGTCCGGTGTTGGCATCCGGTGGCGCCACAGCGAGGTAGTGATCGAATGCGTCGGCGGCGGCCGCCATGTCTTGCATCCCCTGAAACAAAATGATCCCGCGGTACAGCAATGCTTCGGGCAGCTCCGGACGCAGGAACACTGCCTTGTCGAGCGACTGAAGCGCGCCCTCGGTCTCGCCCGTGCCCCACAGAATCATGCCGAGGTGCGCGAATGCCTCGGCGCTGCTCGGCGCATCCGGCTGCAACCGGATCGCAAGCGTATCCACCAATGTCGCTTTCTCGATCAATCCCTGCGCGAGATAGAGGTGCCCCAGCTCGATCAGCGCCGGTACGTTCGTCGAATCCCCGGCGACCTTCGCCTCCAGCTGCGCGATGCGCAGCGAGTCGAGGGGACCAATCTTCTGAAGCTCCATGTCGACCGGCGCCACGCTGGCCACCTGCGACCCGGTGATCACCGCTCCCTCGGGTCGGGCCGCGACCGAGCCCCGTAGCGTCAGCACCAGGATCAGCGCGAACCCCGCGAGCCCGACGCTCCAGCCGAGCCGTCGCGAGCCAGACTCCGCCGGGCCCCGCCGTTGCGGGGCGGGCCTCGGCGCGGGTCTTGCCGGCATCCGCGGTCTCTTTCTTCAGCCGCTTCAGAGACTCCACCACTTTGGCCAGCTCGGCTTCGTCACGCTCCTTGAGGATCGCCAGGTCGCGGGCGTCGAGCCGCCCGGCCTCGAACTCCGAGGCGAGCTCCTGGAGCGATGCCTGGAGCGTCGCCTTGCGGGCGCGGAGTTCGCCCGCATCGAGCGCGGCCACGGGCTCCGTGACGGACGGCGCCGCCGGGACCGCGGCCTGAACGCGTGCGGCGTCGCCCTGCCGTACCCAACGGCGTACGGCGCTCCAGACCACGAGAGCGCCCGCAAACAGCGCGACCACCGGTAGCAGCCAGACCGAAAGGTTGACGCCCGCGGCGCGAGGCTTGGTGAGCACCCATTCACCGTAGCGCGAGACGAAGTAGCGGCGGATCTCGTCCGGCGACTCACCCGCGGCGAGGCGCTGCCGGACTTCCCGCTTCATGTCCTGCGCGAGGACCGCGGGGACTCTTCGATGGAATTGTTTTGGCACACCGGGCATCGCAACGACAATGCCACGTCCCGTACCTTCGCTTCGAACGCGGCGTCCTTGGGGATCACCACGGAATCGGGCCGCGCCTGCGCCGCGAGCGGGGCGGCTGCGGCGAGCCACCACGTCAGCACGGCGATGATGGGCGATTGGAACCGCATGGCTACTTGGGGCGCGCGGTCCCGCGCGCCGTCGGGAACTCAGGGGAAGCCCGCACGTGCCCTGCACTCCGGCCCTCGGCAAAGGTGTCAGCCGGCGCAGCCGCGGCCTCAGCCCCGGCCGCGAGGAGCTTGGGCACCCACTGGTCGATCACTTCCTTGTCCAGCGGACCAATCTGCTTGTAGAGGATGCGGCCATCGCGACCAACGAAGAAAGTCTCCGGCACCCCGAACAACCCATACGCAATCGCTGTGTGACTCCCCACGTCGAGCACGTTGGGCCAATCCCCACCCCGTTCGGCGATCCAGGCCCGGGCGTTGTCGCGCGAGTCTTCATACACCACCCCCACCACCCGCAGCCCCTGGTCGTGGTAGCGCTTGGCCGCTTCCACCAGGACGGGATGCTCGGCACGGCAGGCGAGGCACCATGACGCCCAGAAGTTCACCAGTACGACGTGCCCCTTGAGGGCATCCGACCGCAGCGAGTCACCGTTGAGTGTCTCGAGTGCAAACTCCGGTGCGGGCTTGCCGGGCAGGGGAGAGGGAATCGTATGAGGGTCCTGGGTGAGTCCCCAGGCAAGGAAGGCGACGACCGGTACACCGCTAGCCGGAATCGCCCACTGCTTCCATTTCATACCCTCGCCTCACTTACGGGACGGGCCCGGGCGCGACCCGGCTCTGGAATCGGGTCGCGGCGCGTCGCTCCAGCCCCGCCAGGCCAAAGAGCGAACAGTGCTCCCAGCCCCACGATGCCCCCCCCAAGCCAAATCCACGCCACGAGCGGACTCGCGATCGCCTTGATCGTGGCGTGCGACCCGTCGGCGGTGTACGCCATCAGCACGAGGTAGATGTCCTCCCGCAGACTCTCCCGCACCGCCGGCGTGCCGATCGGCTCCATGGCCGATTTGTAGTAGTTGAGACGGGGAGATAGACGGGTCAGGACCTTGCCACCCACTGTTACCGTGGTGGCCGCGATCACTCCGTCCCGGTTCGATTCATGGACGGCCCAGACCGAGTCCAAGCGGATCTGGTAGCGTCCGAACGCCTCGGTATGGCCCCGCTCCAGATTCCACTCCTGCTCTTTCCGGAACGTCGCGGACGAAGCGACTCCAACCGCGAGCACCAGGATGCCCCCGTGCACGACGTACCCGCCGTAGCGGCGGCGATTGCTCGCGCACACCCGCCACAGCGCCAGCGGCCACGACTCGCCGGTGGTCGAGCGGCGGGCGCGCGCCGGGCCGAGGAATTCCACGGCCAAGAGCCCCGTCGAGAACACCGCAAGCACGAACGCCAGCCAGGCGAGCGGGGCACGCACGCCCGCGACGGCGAGCACCACGCCCGCTGCCAGGGCGGCGATCGTCGGCCAGCGGAACTTGCCCCGCAACAGCTCGAGCGAGCCTTTGCGCCAGGGGAGGGCCGGTCCCACGCCCGCCAGGAAAATGAGCATCAGGGCGATCGGCACGCTCATCTGGTTGAAGTACGGGCCGCCGACGCTGACCTTGACTCCCCGCGCGGCTTCAGCGATCAGGGGGAACATCGTGCCGAGCAGCACGACGAACGTGAAGCCGGCGAACAGCAGGTTGTTGATCATGAACGCCGACTCGCGCGACAGCGCGGCATCGAACCGTCCCTCGCTGCTCAACGCCTCACTGCGCCACGCCAGCAACGTCAGTGAGGCCAGCAGCACGATCCCGAGGAAGGTCAGGAAGAACGGGCCGATCGGGCTCTGCGTGAAGGCATGCACGCTGGCGAGTACTCCGCTGCGCGTGAGGAACGTGCCCAGCACCGTCAGGAGGAACGTGGACACGATCAGCGTGATCGTCCATGTCTTCAGCATTCCCCGCCGTTCTTGCACCATCACCGAGTGCAAAAACGCCGTGGCGGTGAGCCACGGCATGAAGGAGGCGTTCTCGACCGGGTCCCAGGCCCAGTACCCGCCCCATCCGAGGACCTCGTACGACCACCAGGCGCCGGCCACGATGCCAAGCGACAAGAAGGTCCACGGTATCATCGTCCAGCGCCGGATCACCTTCGGCCAATCGGGATTCAGGCGGCCAGCGAGCAGCGCGCCCGTCGCCAGCGCGAACGGCACCGACATGCCCACGTATCCGATATAGAGGAGCGGGGGATGAACGCCCATGAAGGGGCTGTTCTGCAGCAGTGCGTTCGGCCCCGGGCCGTCCGGTGGAATCGGGCTCATGGCGCGGAACGGATTCGCAGGCCACGAGATGAGGAGGAGGAAGAAGATATTGACGAAAAACAGGGTTCCCAGAGCATAGGGCAGCTGCGGATCGACGCCGGCGCGGGGGTCGCCTTGACGTCGGGTCCAGAGCGCCAGCAGCGCCGTGTATGTCGCGAGGATGAGCGCCCACAAAAGGATGGAACCCTCGAGTGCGCTCCACGCCGAAATGATCGTGTAGAAGAGTGGTGTGGCCCGGCTGCCCACCTGGGCGACGTAACTGACGCTGAAGTCATGCGTGATCAGCGCCCGCTCCATCATCACGAATGCCAGCACAACGAGGGCAAAGACGCCCACCCCGGCCCGCTGGGCGGCGATGACATACCGGGCGTCGCGCCGCCGCCCACCAACGAATGCAACGACCACCCCGAAGACCGAGAGCGCCAGGGCGCTCAGGGTTGCTGCATGCCCGACTACGCCGTTCATGACTGCTGCTTCCGGAACAGCTCGCGGTAGTACGCGGGAGGCTTGTCGCCGGGCATGGGCGCCTTGTACTCGTTCGAGTGCTTGACCATCAGGTTGTGGCACCGGAAGACGCCGTCAGGCGACCAGACTCCTTCGACCACCGCCCCGATGCCGCCGTTGAACATCTGCGGCGGGACACCCGTGCTCACGACCTCGACCGTGTGGGCATTGTCGTCCTCGAGGCGGAACCGCAGCTCTCGCTTGTCCGCGTCCCAGCGAATGCTGCCGGCTTCCACGATGCCGCCGAGTCTGACGCTCGTCCCATACACCGCGGAGCCCTTCGCGAGGAGCTCGGTCGGCGTCAGGAAGTAGACGAGGTTGTTGCCGATACCGCCCCAGACCAGGTATGCGAACGTCAACAAGACCACGCCGCTGCCGATGGCGACGGTTGTCTTACGCCCGTTCCATTTCATAGTTTGCCCCCAAGCCCCCGTGGCTTACCGTTCGCGGCCATCCGTGCGTGGCCGAGGCGCCGTGTCAGCCGCCAGGTGTACCCACCGACCAGGACCGCGGTAACGATGTACGCGGCCAAGACGAATCCCCCGTTATCCATCGCTCACTCCGGGCTCGAGCAGCGACCGCTCCGCGGCCGCCTCCAGCCGGGCGACCTCGGCGCGTCGCGACATGAGATAGATGGTGACGAGCGTGAATGCGATCATCATGACGCGCAGCGCGACGACCATCCGCGAATCCACCGTGTTCGGACTCGACTGTGGCTGGTGGAGAGTCCGCCACCATTGCACCGAGTAATACACGATCGGGAGCGTGATGAACCCCATGATTGCCACCAGGGCACCCACCCGGGCACGAGCATCCGGGTCGTCCAGGAACGCCCGCACCAGGAGATACCCCACAAAGATGATAAGCATGATTGCGGTGGTGGTCAGGCGCGGGTCCCAGGTCCACCAGACCCCCCACGTCGGACGGCCCCAGATCGAGCCGGTAATCAGGCCGGTCGTGTTGAAAAGGACGCCTACCTCGACGCCTGCCTGGGCCACGTGGTCCAGGGTCTCCCTCCGGCGGGCGAGGTAGAGCACGCTGCAGACGAAGGCCGTCGTGTACGCGAGCGCGGTCGCGATCCAGCTGGGGAAGTGGACGTACATCACCCGCTGGACGTCTCCCATCATCGCGTCCGTCGGCGCCCACACGAGGCCCAGGTACAGCCCCACGGCGAGGATCGGGATGGCCAGGATGCCTGCGAGCCGCCCCAGGGGTTCAAAGCCCAGCCATTTCGTGCTCACGTCAATACCTTTCCGTCCCCGGTCGGCGGTCCCGCGCCAGGGCGTAGCTGGTCAAGAACCTTGTAGATCTGAGGCCCCCAGCAACTTAACCCCCGCGAGACACTCCTTCAACGGACCCCCAAGCCGGCCGGGCAAGGTTGCCGGGAGGGGGTCTAGGGGGTAGCATATGGGCGATCGGGGTCTAGCACTCTGTGCCCGACCGCGTATGTTTGCATGGCGTTGTTGGCTGTGTTGGCCGTTCCACATTCTCTGAGGGGGTATGTGGCCCCATGAAAGCGTCCTTCAAATTGAAACCTACTTCCATGTTCAAACCTATCTCGCGTTTGGTACTGTGTGGCGGTGCCGTGGCCATGTTCGCACTGACCCTCGGCGCGCGTCAGAGTCTCGCGCAGGCTAACTCGCGTGTCGATCCGGCGCAGGCGGAGCAGGGCAGGAAGGTCTTCGTCAACCGCGGCTGCAATTTCTGCCATACCATCGGCAGGAAGGAAGAGCGCACGGCTGAAGGCCCGGATCTGGCCGGTGTCACTGACCGCCGCACCCACGAGTGGCTTAAGCAGTGGCTGAAGGACCCGATGGCAATGTTTGGGTCCGACGACATCGCGGACGCGATGTTGGTCCAGTACAAGTACGTCAAGATGCCGAACCTGCGGTTGGCCCCGGGCGAGATCGAGTCGCTCATCGCCTACATGGGTCAGTTCCGCGCTCCGTGACGCTTGGTTTGGCGTCGTTAGTCGTTTCTTGAAATAACAACAAGCGCACCGTGGGGAGTCCCACGGTGCGCTTGTGTTTTGTCATGTGAGCTGGCCGAGCGTCGCGCGGCCGAAGAAAGCAACGCCCAGCAGCCGCTACCAACCACCGTCGCAGAACCACCGCCAAGCGCGCCTTCCCCGTTAGCGAACCCTCGGTGAGCCCCTAATTCACCGTTCCATGTTGCACCTTTCATTCTGAAACGCCATTTGAATTTCTCACCGAGCCTGCGCGTAGCTCAAGTAGTGGGGGAAGCCGACGATCGCGTCCCACGTCGTGGGGTGCGGTCGTCTGCGGTACGCCTTCGTGATATCACCGGTGGCCGCTCACGCGGCAAAGGGTCTGCTCTCCGCACCACAGTTGTTCGCTGTTCGGGAGAGTCAGAAGAAGCAGAAGAACAGAAGGAGTGAGGTAGGCTGTCCCTTCAGTTCCCTGTAGCCGTAAGGAGGATTAGATGCGCTGGTTAAAAGGAGCAGTTGTGTTGGCAGCGCTCGGCGTGGGCGTCGCGCAGGTAGCAAGCGCGCGCGTTCCTGCGTTCGTGCGGCAGACGGGTTTGGTGTGCAACCAGTGTCACGTGACCTGGACCCCGACGCCTGACTTGACGTTCACCGCGGTGAAGTTCCGCATGAACGGCTATCGCACGCCGTGGGTGGCTGAGAAGATCGAGGCAGGTCAGGAAGGCGCGTTGGGCGGCCGTCGCCTGCTGTTGGGCGTGACGGGCTACCTGAGCTATCACATGCGCTCCAACCTGTTCCAGCAGTCGAAGGGTGCGAGTGATCCGACGCTTCCGGAGCCCACCGCGGGTCCCGTGACGAGCAATCCGTTCTCCAGCCTTGCGTGGGACTACACCGGCCCGATCGCCGAGAACGTCGGCATCTGGACGGAGTGGTATTCGACGAACTTCAACCCGGTGACCACCGGGGCCGGCAGCGTCGGCAATCAGTTCGGCGCCGTCCGGAACGATGAGTTCGACGTCCGCATGGGTTGGAACCCGGGCGAGGGCGGTAACATCGTCTCGGTGTTCATCAACAATCAGGGCCAGACCTCGCCGTTCTTCGGGGCGTTCGGTAGCGGCGCACCCGCCGGCGGTCAGGGCCAGTTCATCCACACCGGTATTGCGGCATGGGTCAAGGATCGCGTGGTCGTACAGCTCGCGGTCGCCCCGGGCGTGGACAACCTGGACTACAAGCGGATGAACTACGGTGTTGTGCTCGGCTTCCTGCCGATGAACACCGATGGTATGTGGCTGATGCCCACGTTCTCGGTGTTGGTGGGTAACGACATGGCCCCGACGGCGGGCGGTACGCCTGGCGTTGCGGCGCTGTCCAAGGGCGGCGCTGGCTACACGTCGCAGAGCATGGGCGACGCGACCCGGACGCTGTTTGACGTTCGGTTCGGGTTCCTGGACCATGGCCACTGGAGCTTCAACTCGGCCACGGGCTATTCCTGGAACAAGGAGACCTACAACGACGGCGCTGGCAGCACGCTGGTCGGTATCGGCATCGACGGTGCGCGTGTGGTACGATCGTACCTACGGCATCAACGCCGGCCTCAACAAGCGCTTGAAGTATGACTTCACGGACGCCAGCGGCGTGGTGCACCCGATCCCGTCGGATCTGGGCTACAACGTGCTGCTCGTCTACCGCCAGGCGATGAACTTTGCCTGGGAGTTCGGCTTCAGCAACAACCAGTCGCTGCGCCTCGACCAGAACTGGCGCAATGGTTGGAGCTGGAACCTGCAGTGGCACTTCCTGTACTAGTCCCGCTCCACGCAGGTCTGGTGTGACGTTGGCACTAGCGCAGGTGTAGGAACCGGGGCTTCGTCAGGGAACTCCCGGGAGCATGAGCCGAAGCGCCTTGGGTTAGGCCCCAAGGCGCTTCGTGTTTTCGGGAACGATCTGCGCCGATCCGCCTCACTATGAGACCGTTCCACGCTGCAACACTTCCGGTAATGTTCCCCCGACGTTGCGCGTAGCAACAGTAGTGGGGTGGAGTCGACCGTCGCCTCCCACGCTAAGGGATCGCGGCGTTCGACTGTAGCCCCGCTCTTCAGCACCGAAGGTCGGTGGTGCAGGAAGGGCTCCTCCCCTTCCTCAGGCAGTTGTCCGGTCGTTGGGAGGGAGAGGACGCAGTGAGGTGGGCTGTTCCCTAGTTCCCTTAGCTGCGCAGAAGGAGGTAGCGATGCGCTGGTTAAGAGGAGCAGTCGTGTTGGCGGTGCTCGGCGTGTGCGTGGCGCAGATCGCAAGCGCGCGCGTTCCTGCGTTCGTCCGGCAGACGGGTTTGGTGTGCAACCAGTGTCACGTGACCTGGACCCCTAACCCGGATCTGACGTTCACCGGGACCAAGTTCCGGCTGAACGGCTATCGCACGCCGTGGGTGGCTGAGAAGATCGAGGCAGGCCAGGAAGGCGCGCTGGGCGGCCGTCGGCTGCTGTTGGGCGTGACGGGCTACCTGAGCTATCACATGCGCTCCAACCTGTTCCAGCAGTCGAAGGGTGCGAGTGATCCGACGCTTGGCGGAGCCCGACGCTGGTCCGGTGACGAGCAATCCGTTCTCGAGCCTCGCGTGGGACTACGCCGGCCCGATCGCCGAGAACGTCGGTATCTGGACGGAGTGGTATTCGACGAACTTCAACCCGGTGACCACCGGGGCCGGCAGCGTCGGCAATCAGTTCGGCGCCGTCCGGAACGATGAGTTCGACGTCCGCATGGGGTGGAACCCGGGCACGGGCGGTAACATCGTCTCGGTGTTCATCAACAATCAGGGCCAGAGCGCGCCGTTCTTCGGGGCGTTCGGTAGCGGCGTTCCCTCCGGCGCTCAGGGCCAGTTCATCCACACCGGTCTCGCGGCATGGGTGAAGGATCGCGCGGCCGTGCAGCTCTCGGTCGGCCCGGGCGTGGATAACCTCGACTACAAGCGGATGAACTACGGTGTGGTGCTCGCCGTCATGCCGATGAACAGCGACGGTATGTGGCTGATGCCCACGTTCTCGGCGTTGGTGGGGAACGACATGGCCCCGACGGCGGGCGGTACGCCGGGCGTCGCAGCGCTGTCCAAGGGCGGCGCAGGCTACACGTCGCAGAGCATGGGCGACGCGACCCGGACGCTGTTTGACGTTCGGTTCGGGTTCCTGGACCATGGCCACTGGAGCTTCAACTCGGCCACGGGCTATTCCTGGAACAAGGAGACCTACAACGACGGCGCTGGCAGCACGTTGACGGGTATCGCCACGACGGTGCGCCTGTGGTACGATCGCACCTACGGGGCGAACATCGGATTCAACAAGCGCTTGAGTTATGACTTCACGGACGCCAGCGGCGTGGTGCACCCGATCCCGTCGGATCTGGGCTACAACGTGCTGCTCGTCTATCGCCAGGCGATGAACTTTGCCTGGGAGTTCGGCTTCAGCAACAACCAGTCGCTGCGCCTCGACCAGAACTGGCGCAATGGTTGGAGCTGGAACCTGCAGTGGCACTTCCTGTACTAGTCCCGCTCCACGCAGGTCTGGTGTGACGTTGGCACTAGTGCAGGTGTAGGAACCGGGGCTTCGTCAGGGAACTCCCGGGAGCATAAGCCGAAGCGCACTGGTCTCCTTCCCAGTGCGCTTCGTGTTCTCTGGTTCCCCATCTCCTGCTGCGTTCCCTATTCTTCGAGCACGTACTCGAACACGAGCAGGCAGGTGGTGAAGAACAGGATGTCTACGGCGCCCAGGAGCTTGACCCACGACCCGATCTCGCCCATCGGGTCACCGTGCAGGACCAGCCCGTGGCTTTCACTGCGGCCAGAATCACCGGAATGAGCACCGGGAACATGAGGAGGGGCAACAGCACCTGGCGCGCCCGCAGATTCGCCGTGAGGGCCGCGTAGAACGTGCCCATGGTGGCGAACCCGATCGTGGTGAGAATGGCGACGCCTGCGAGGCCCGGCAGCTTGCCCCAGAGGTCCAGACTGTAGAGGATCGCCGGCGAAGGGGCAGACCAGCGCCTCCATGATCAACATGATCGTCACGTTGGCGATCAACTTGCCGAGGTAGATGGCCTTGCGGTCACCCGGATAGAGCCGCAGGGCGTCGAGGCCGCCGCGCTCCAGTCTCCACCTGAAAGGAGCGATCGAGGGCCAGGACGCCGGCGAACAAGATCGTCACCCAGAGGAGTCCCGGCGCGAGCTGCTGCAACAGCGTCCCCTCGCGCGCCGCGCCCGCGGGCACGTCGGGGCCGAGGGCGAAGCCGAACGTGAGCAATACCATCCCGGCGAAGAACGCCATCGAATTGAACGCCGCCTTGGCCCGCCGCTCGATCAACAGGTCCTTGCGCGCGACCGCCAAGGCACGCCGCCAGCTCACGCCGCCAGGGCGTCATGCCCACGCCCCCGCTTCCTGCGCCAGTGGCGACGCGGCAAAACGCCGCGGTCGGCCCATCGAACGCCACGCGCCCGTCTTGCAGCGCGATCACCCGGTCGCACAACGCCAGGCCCTTCGCGATATGATGGGTGGCCAGGATCGCGGTCTTCCCCGCCGCGCGCACTCTGGCGAGCAGCTGGTCCACGAGCCGCAGCCCCTCCGCATCGAGGGCGTTGTACGGCTCGTCGAGCAGTATCAGGTCGGGGTTCTGCAACGTTGCCCGCGCCAGCGAGAGACGCTGTCCCATTCCCTGGGAGAACGTGCCGACCCGGGCATCGGCCGCTCGAGCAAGTCCAACAGCGGCGAGCGCATCTCGCAGCTCGCTCTCTGAGGATTCCAGCCCGTACATCGCTGCGGCAAACTTGAGATTCTCGAGGGCCGTCAATTCGCTGTAAACGGGAGGGCGATCCGAGAGAATGCTGACGTGGCGGCGCACTGCGTCGCCGTCGGTGATCGGCACGCCGCACACCTGCACGTCGCCGAACGTCGGACGGGCGGCCGTCACGAGGATCCGAAACAGCGTGCTCTTGCCCGATCCGTTCGGCCCGAGCAGCGCGACCGCATCGCCAGGCGCCACTGTCAGGTCGAGCCCGCGCAGCGCCCAGTTGTGCCCGTACCGCTTGGCAAGGCCAACCACACGGACCGCGGGTGTTGCCATTGAGCTGCTCAAGGGGTGCGCAAGCTACGCGCGCCCAATGACGCGGGCAAGCGCTGCGAAATTCGAAATTCAATTGAAACGAGTGCTTGACATGCGCTCTTTGCTGCGCATCTTTCGCCGTGCGTGATGATGCGAAGCCACGCCTGACGCATGAGGGCGTGGTCAGCCGCAAGCCAGGATGACCACCAACACGGTGATCCTTGACCGGTGAGTGAAGCATTTCGTCCGACCCCCGGTTCTTGTGGTTAAATCATTACCCAGCAATCGCTTATGATCTCCCGGTCGACGCAGGCATGGAGACGGTGTCCTTGCCCGCCCAAACGGGTGATTGACAAGTGGTTCTGCGGGACCGACACTGTACCCTCGCAGCCCTACGAGCGTTGAGCCCGGGGCTAGTGCTATTCTATGGAGTACGGGGTAGTTTGAGGACGGTGTTTCCCGTTACGGTTTGACGTCCTAACATACTCTTCAAGGGTGTCGACTCCATGATTCGTATTTCCAAAGCTCGGGCTTTGCGCGGTCGTCGTAGCGGCTCTCGGATTGAGTGCCTCGGTCGCTCAGGCGCAGGATGCGAAGAAGGGCAAGACCGTTTTCGCCAATAAGGGCTGCGGTGCTTGCCACGCAGTCAATAAGCCCGCCAGCAAGATGGCGGGCCCGGACCTGGGCGGCGTTACGCAACGTCGAAGCAACGAGTGGTTGCAGCGCTGGCTCAAGGATCCCACCGCGATGTTCGGAAACGACTCGACCGCGGATGCGATCTTGGCCGAAAACAAGAACGTCAAGATGCCGAACATGAAATTGGGGGCTTCCGACATTGCGTCGCTGATCGCCTACTTTGCCGAGAATCCCAAGCCGTAGTGAAGTGGATAGTGAAGAGTGGTTCAGGAGAAGGAGAAGTAAGTTGCAGTTGCTGTTTTCTTGTGTTCCCGAAGTTCCCTGACGCAAGGAGGATTAGATGCGCTGGTTAAGAGGAGCAGTTGTGTTGGCAGCGCTCGGGGTTGGCGTCGCGCAGGTAGCAAGCGCGCGCGTCCCCGCGTACGTACGGCAGACGGGTTTGGTGTGCAACCAGTGTCACGTGACCTGGACCCCGACGCCTGACTTGACGTTCACCGCGGTGAAGTTCCGCATGAACGGCTATCGTACGCCGTGGGTGGCTGAGAAGATCGAGGCAGGTCAGGAAGGCGCGTTGGGCGGCCGTCGCCTGCTGTTGGGCGTGACGGGCTACCTGAGCTATCACATGCGTTCCAACCTGTTCCAGCAGTCGAAGGGTGCCAGTGATCCGACCCTTCCGGAGCCCACCGCAGGGCCCGTGACGAGCAATCCGTTCTCGAGCCTCGCGTGGGACTACACCGGCCCGATCGCCGAGAACGTCGGTATCTGGACGGAGTGGTATTCGACGAACTTCAACCCGGTGACCACCGGGGCCGGCAGCGTCGGCAATCAGTTCGGCGCGGTCCGGAACGATGAGTTCGACGTCCGTATGGGCTGGAACCCGGGCGAGGGCGGTAACATCGTCTCGGTGTTCATCAACAATCAGGGCCAGACCTCGCCGTTCTTCGGGGCGTTCGGCAGCGGTACCCCCGCCGGCGGTCAGGGCCAGTTCATTCACACCGGTGTTGCGGCATGGGTCAAGGATCGCGTGGTCGTACAGCTCGCGGTCGCCCCGGGCGTGGATAACCTGGACTACAAGCGCATGACCTACGGTGTTGTGCTCGGCTTCCTGCCGATGAACACCGATGGTATGTGGTTGATGCCCACGTTCTCGATGTTGGCGGGCAACGATATGGCCCCGACGGCGGGCGGTACGCCTGGTGTCGCAGCCCTGTCGAAGGGTGGCGCTGGCTACACGTCGCAGAGCATGGGCGACGCGACCCGGACGCTGTTTGACGTTCGGTTCGGGTTCCTGGACCATGGCCACTGGAGCTTCAACTCGGCCACGGGCTATTCCTGGAACAAGGAGACCTACAACGACGGCGCTGGCAGCACGCTGGTCGGTATCGGCTCGACGGTGCGCGTGTGGTACGATCGTACCTACGGCATCAACGCCGGCCTCAACAAGCGCTTGACGTATGACTTCACGGATGCCAGCGGCGTGGTGCACCCGATCCCGTCGGATCTGGGCTACAACGTGCTGCTCGTCTATCGCCAGGCGATGAACTTTGCCTGGGAGTTCGGCTTCAGCAACAACCAGTCGCTGCGCCTCGACCAGAACTGGCGCAATGGTTGGAGCTGGAACCTCCAGTGGCACTTCCTGTACTA
>CAWJMT010000008.1:0-9448 GCA_963844035.1 uncultured Gemmatimonadales bacterium | reverse complement strand
CTCGCGTGCCTGGGTGATCGCGGAATCGGCCACGCGGACGGAATCGGTCCGCATGTAGGTGATCAAGCCGACCTGCCCTTCCGCGCCGACTTCCTGGCCCTCGTAGAGGCCCTGGGCGGCGCGCATGGTCCGCTTGGCGGAAAACCCGAGCTGCTTGGCGGCTTCCTGCTGCAGGGTGCTCGTCGTGAAGGGGGCGGACGGGCGCTTCTTGCGCTCCTTGCGCGCCACCTCCGTGACGACGAATGGGACCTTCAGCGCCTCGTCGACGATCGCCTGGGCGGTCGCGGCGTCCTTGATCTCGGGCTTGTGCCCGTCGAGCTTGTGGAGCCGCGCCTGGAATGTCTGGCCGTCCTTCTCGAGGTCGGCCTCGATGGTCCAGTACTCCTGCGCCACGAACTTCCGGATCGCATCCTCACGCTCGACGATGAGCCGCAGCGCCACGGTCTGCACCCGTCCGGCTGACAGCCCCGTCTTCAGACTCTTCCAGAGAATCGGCGACGCCTTGTAGCCCACTAAACGATCGAGCACGCGCCGCGCCTGCTGGGCATCGACCTTTCTCTGGTCGATGTCCACCGGATGGGCAAGCGCCAGGGCGACCGCGTCCTTGGTGATCTCGTGAAACAAGACGCGCCGTACGTTCGGGCCATTGCCGACCTGCTCGGCGACGTGCCAGGCGATGGCCTCACCTTCGCGGTCGGGGTCGGTCGCGATCAGTACGCGGTCCGATACCTTGGCGGCCTTCTTGATCTCCGCGAGCGTCTTGGTCTTGCCCTTGATCGTGACGTACTTCGGGACGAAGCCATGCTCCACGTCGACCCCAAGCTCGCGCTTGGGAAGGTCGCGCACATGGCCCACGGTGGCCTTCACCGTGTACCCCTGCCCGAGGTACTTCCCGATCGTCTTCGCTTTGGTGGGAGACTCGACGATGACCAGCGAGAGGCCGTGGCCCGCGCCATTCCCGCCCGTGGTCCCCTTGGCGCGGGACCGCCGCTTGGGCTTGGCGTCGGCCTCAGCCGGCGCGGCCTCCGCCTCGGTTGCATCCGCAACCTCGGGCGCAGGCTTGGCGCGAACGCGGCGCTTCGGCTCGGGGCTAGCTTCGACCGGCGGAGCAGAGGCTTCCGCCCCCGCCTTCGCGCGCGAACGGCGCTTGGGCTTGGTCTCGGCCGGGACCGGCGAGGCTGCTATGTCCGTGGCGTCGAGCTTCACGCCGTCTTCGTTAGCCATCACGCATCAACCTTTCATCAACAGACGCGATCGGCATCCTTACCATCCCGCCTTGGTTTGCGCAAGCCTGACCACATCCGCCGCGACCTGCGCCGCGGTCTTACGATCGGTGTCAAGTTTCTCGTGCGCCAAGGCATACGACGCGTCGCGCTCCTTGAGCAGCTGCCGCATCCGCTCTGTGGGATCATCACCTCCCATTAACAACGGGCGGGTTCCCTCGGACCCGGCGCGGCGTGCTGCGGTGTCGGCCCGGGTGTGGAGATAGATCACCAGCGCCCGCAGTTTCGCAGCGTCGATCGCGCCCGGCTGGGCGGCCCACCCGCCGCCGCTGGCGATGATGGCCGGGTCGTGCGTGAGCGTCGTCTCCATCTCCTGGCGCTCGAGGGTGCGGAACGCGGCTTCGCCTTTTTCGGCGAAGATCATCGTGATCGGCTTGCCCTCGCGCCGCACCAGCACCCCATCGATGTCCACGAACGTCGCCTGTAACCGCTCCGCGACCAGACCACCGACGGTGCTTTTCCCGGAGCCCGGGAGTCCCACCAGCACGACGTGCCGCTTCACGACGCTGCCCCCTGCTGCGCGCGCGTGCGAAGCTGAGCCTGGTATCCCTCGAAATTGCGTTTCATCTCGCTCAATGAGTCTCCGCCGAACTTCTCGAGCATCGCCTCCGTGAGCATCAGCGCCACCATCGTTTCCGCGATGACGCCCATCGCGGCGACGGCGGTCACGTCGGACCGCTCCGACTGGGCCTGCGCCGGCCCGCCCGTCTTGAGATCCACCGTGCGGAGCGGCGACATCAACGTGGAGATCGGCTTCATCGCCACGCGGGCCACCAGCGGCTCCCCGGTCGTCATGCCGCCTTCCGTCCCCCCGGCGCGGTTCGTGGCGCGGCTCAGGCCCGGCAGGATCTCGTCATGCACCTCCGAGCCCTTGCGGCGGGCCGCCTCGAACCCGAGCCCGAGCTCGACGCCTTTGACCGCCGGGATGGACATCAGTGCCTGTGCCAGGCGTCCGTCGAGCTTCCGGTCCCACGAGATGTGGGACCCCAGACCGACCGGAAGGTTGAGGCCGACCACCTCCACGACGCCCCCCAGCGTATCCCCGGCCGCCTTGGCCGCGTCGATCAGCGCGATGATCTCGCGCTCGGCCTCGCGGTCGAGGCAACGAATCGGGCTCGCATCCGCGGCCTCGTTCAAGGGCGTGGGGAGCTGCATGGGGACCTTCGCGCGGATACCCCCCAGCTCGGCGACGTGGCTTCCGATCTCGATGCCGAACTGCTCCAGCAGGAGTTTGCAGACGGCGCCGCAGGCGACGCGGGACACGGTCTCGCGCGCGCTGGCGCGCTCGAGGATATCGCGGGCGTCGCGCCGGTCATACTTCAGGGCGCCGGCAAGATCGGCGTGCCCCGGACGGGGCCGGGTGACCTGGCGGCGCCGCTCGGCGCCGGGCGCATCGGCCTCGGCCGCCATGACGTCCTGCCAGTGCTCCCAATCGCGGTTCCACACGAGCATGGCGATGGGCGAGCCGAGTGTTTCGCCGGCGCGCACCCCCGCAAGCCACTCGATCTGGTCCGATTCGATTTTCATCCGCGCGCCGCGCCCGTACCCGCCCATGCGCCGCTTGAGCTCGCTGTTGATGCGCTCCGCGGAAACCGGCAGTCCCGCAGGGATCCCTTCGAGCACGGCCACCAGCCCGCGCCCGTGCGATTCCCCGGCGGTTGTGAAGCGGAAAGTCACCGTGTCTGCGAAGCCTCCGATAACACGCGAGCCCGACCTACCGTCGGGCTCGCACCTGTGTCGTTCGCTGCCACCTCGTTGTCCGTCACGGACTGCGGCGCACCCGGCTCATCCTGGGGGGTGCGGGGTTCGGATTCGGGAACACGGGCAGCCTCACCATCACGAGGCCGCGCGCCGTGACGCCGAACAGCAGCTGATTCCCTGACAGGTCCTTCGCGACACGCAGCGGTCCAGTGATCGGATCGCGCACCGGAATGGAGCCGATCTGGTTGTAGAAGAACGTGTCGAACACCAGGATGTTCCCGTTCGGGTCCGCGGCGAACACGACGCGCAGCGTGGAATCCCGCGTCCCGCCCAGGCCGGTGCTGCCTCCCTGGCCCGCGGCGAAATCGTGGAGGTAGTTCATGTCCATGCCGGGCGCCCCCGTGGGTGCCGGTGAAATCCCCTTCAACCGCAGCCCCTCGTCGAGGACGTAGATCGAGTCGGCGCGGACCATGTTCGTGCCGCCGTTGAAATTGGTGGCGATCGACGCGACGTGCACGCCCGTGTTGGAGATGAAGTCTCGGACGTCCACGGCCGGCGACATGCCGTAGTCGACTTCGTTGAAGCCGTAATCCGCGGGACCGTTGAGCGTGTCGGGCGACGTGTAGCAGGCTCCCGGAACGCCGTATGCGCTCCCTGGCACCAGAGTGCCGGCGCCGTGATCGAGGAGGGCCTTGCTCGTGTAGGACATGACGCGCCGGTACGCCGCGCCCGCGTTTCCACCCTCGCCCACGAATGCATGGGTGAAGTTGCCCGAGTTGCGCGCGAAGGTGGAATCACCCATCCCGAACGTTTCGAAGTTGATCGTGACCCCGGCGCACGCCGACAGAACGACGTGCGTGTCGTTGTAGGGCAGGCCGCGGCGCAGCAAGATGCGCAGCGTATCCGTAATGTCGCTCGCCCCCTGGCCGCCGATCTCCCAGAAGAAATGCCCGAACAGTCTGTTGTTGTCCGCCGGGAACGTCAGCGCATTCGTGTTGATCAGCTTTTCCATCCGCAGCGTGCCGCGGCCGTTGAACGGCGAGCTCGAGCTCACCGTTGGCGTCGTCGAGTAGATGGCGAAGATCGAGTCCGCGTGGCACAGCGTCCCGCCCCCTGACCTGCACACCGTGGCGAGGTACTGGGGCCGGTCCGACAAATCGTGGATCAAGATGTGCGCGACATAGACGCCGCCGGCGACCTGGACCACCTGGTACTTCTCGATCTCGAAGTTCGGCAGGTCCTGGCGCCAGCGCAGCCGCCGCGCGGCCACGTCGATGACAGAGAACTCGGTGCCGCCCGCGTCAGCGACCACGATGGAGTCGCCGTAGTTCCCCAGCGTGTCGCGCGGCCACAGGGCGATCCCCCAGGGCTGCGGGCCCGCCGTCGGGATGCCGCTGGCGACGAACGACGTGTTCGCCACCTGGAATACCTCGACCCTCGACAGCGGCGGGTTGGTCAAGTACAGCTCGTTGCGGGTCGCATTGAAGATGGCGTCCGCCATTTTGCCGCCGCGGGGGAAAGTCTTGGTGATCCCCGCCACGATGGTCACGGTATCGGCGCGCGGTGGGCCCGTAGGACTCGGCACGGTGAACGTCGCGCCGGCGACGCCCCGGTTGAGGGCGGTCGCGCCGTCGATGCCGAACGCCTGTACCACCACCCGCACTCCGAGGGGGGGAATCGTGGTGATCCCGATCAGGTTCAGCGAGAACCTGCGCGAAATGTCGGTCGAGTTACCGGCGTAGTTCGCCGAGTCCCCGCCGATGACGACTCCAAGGGTGTCGAACACGAGGAACCCGACGCGCGTGATGCCGCTCGGATCGGTCGCGTGCACCGTGATCGAATCCGTCGACTCGGCGCGGAGCGTGACGAATTGCTCGACCCGTGGCGGCGTAACGTCGTTCGCCGCGGACTGGATGGTGACGACCACGGTCGCGCTCGTGCCGCGCCGGTTCCCGGCGTCAACGGCGAAGCCGGTGATGGTAAACGTCCCGGTAGTCCCGGTGACCAGCACCGAGTCGATGAAGTCGACGGTCGGCGGGAACGGAACGCCGAGCGACAACGAGTCGCCGGCCGACGCGGTCTGACCCGCCACCCCGCCGACGATCCATCCCACGCGCTGGATCCCACCCGTCTGATCCGCCGTGATGTGGATCGGGACGTACCTGCCCTGGGACGCGAGCGCGCCGGGCGCCGGGGACAGCAGCACGACGCTCAGCGCGTTGACGTTGTCCAGGAAGATGACGAGCGTGTCTTCGGCGTAATTCCCGATACCGTCGGTCGCGCGGCCGACGATCGTGATGAGGCCGCCGGCGCCCGAGTTCGGCGGGAACACGAGATTCACCGGCAGCGTCACGGCCGGCAGCGTCTGATTGAAGAAGATGGTGTCGGTAGTATCGATGAGGCCGCCCGAGAAAATCAGGCGGATGTCGTTGAGCGCCAGATTGTCGGTCGCGCTCGCCGTGAAGTGCATGCCCGACGCGATCTTCTGGGTGTCGATCGCCGGCGGCGTCTTGCCGCTGGTGAGGCTGATCGTCGGTGGGATAAGGTCGGGCAGGAAGCCACCGGGTGAGCGCGACGATTCACACGCCCAACCGGCCAGCGCCAAGACCACGCCCACCCACGTTATCGCGACCGCTCGTCCGTGTAGCATATGCGCTCCCGGCGTCACTTCCCGGCGCTGGGCGTCACCAGGTCGTCGATGATGTGCGGCGTAATCAGGATCAGGAGGTCGCGCCGCGTTTCCTGCTGATTGGTGAATCCGAACAATTTTCCGACAATGGGCAGGTCTATAAGAAACGGTATTCCGGTCTTGGATACCGTGACCTCAGTCACGGTCAAGCCGCCAATAACGGCCGTTTCACCGTCAGAAACGAGGATTTGGTTGTCCGCCTGCTGCGTCTGGAAGGTGAATCCGATGTCCACCGATGCCGGCACCACGTTCGAGCGCTCGGCATGCACCTCCATGAGGATCTGCCGGTTCGCGGTGACGTGCGGCGTAACCCGGAGATTGATGCCGGTCTGCTCGAAGCTCACCGTCGCGGTCGGCGCATTCGCGACACCCGCACCGGCGCTCGCGTCGATCACGCGGATCGGCACACGGTCGCCGACGAGGATCTGCGCGGGCCGGTTGTCGAGCGTCGTGATCGTCGGCTCGGCCTGAATGTCATCCAGGGAGAGCGACTGCAGCGCCTGCAGGAACGCCGTGAGATCGAAGTTCCCGATCGCGGTGGAGAAGATGAGGTTCAATGCGGGATTGATCACCGCCTGGCTCGCGTTGCCGGTCGCCGAGAGTGAGTTCCCGCCGAGATCCACGACGGTCTGATCCGCCGAGTAGAACTGCGTCGGAACCGATCCCGTCGGCACGCCGTTGGGGTTCGGGGCGCCCGGCGCGGCCGAGGACGGAATGGGACGCTGGACGAGTGAGTTGAAGAACTGCGTCTGCGAGCCCAGGTCGTACTTGACGCCCATCTGCTCGATGTCCGTCCGGTCGACGAAGATGATCTTCGCCTGGATCGATACCTGCGGCGTGCGGATGTCGAGGCCGCGGACGAACTGCTCGATGTCGTTGATGCGGTTGCGGGTGTCGGTGATGACGAGCGCGTTATGACTCGTGTCGGCCACCACCTTGCCGCGCCCGCTCGAGACGATCGACTGCACGGCCGGCACCAGCGACGTCGCCTTCGCATAGTTGATGCGCACCAACCGGGTTTCCACCGGTACGGTCGAGTCGGCGCGTGCAAAGTCCGCCTTGTCGAGCACGTTGATGATGCCGCCTTCCAGAATCTGGTACGTGAGCCCCTGCGACTCGAGCACCGCCGCGAACGCGAGGTCCCACGGCTGATTCTTGATCTCGGCCGTCACCTTGCCCCGCACATCCTTGCCCACGACGATCGTGCGGCCGCTGAACGCCGCGAATCCCGCGACCACGTCCTCGATGTCCGCGCCATCCCACCGGACCGTGATGCGCGGTGCGGGGGACTGGGCGCTCTCGATTGCGTGCGCCGCCAGATACTGGTTGACGACGATCGGGTCCGGGGTGAACTGCCGGCTTGAGGACGCCGATTGGAACCCGCTCATGGGCGACGGAGCGTGCTCCGCCATGACCATGACGCCTTCCTCCGGCTCCACAGGCGGTGACGAGGGCAAGGGCACGCTCGCCACCGCCTGACTCGACCACGGGTCGAACGCGGCGCGGTCCGTGCTGAGCTCGATCCGGACCTGCTTGTCACCGCGCTTGATCTGATAGTCCTTCAACGCGTCCAGCTCGATGACGATGCGGACGACATCGGGCCGGAACTGCGCATAGCGGACGTTCTTGATCCCGCCGCGATTCCGACCGTCGTACAACATCGTGCGCCCCAGCAGACGCGCGCCCGTGAAATCGATCACGAGGCGGGCGGGATTGCTGAGCGTGAAGTCCTGGATCTCCACCGCGCCTTGAAGGTCGACGACGACCGCGACCTTGCCCGGCGCCGGAAGGACACTGACGGCCCGTACCCCACCGTCCTGTCCACCACCTGCGACTGCGAGGGCTCCGGGGGCCGCGACGAACAGTCCGAGCGCGGCGATGGCAGCGATGTACTTCATGGCATCTCCTCTCGCTTCGCGAGCTGCAGACTCTCTTGCCGCTCGAAGCCGAATTCCTGCACCGTAAACACGATTTCCCGTGGCCGGATCTGCGTCACCTTGAGTCGTCCCATGACGTCGCCGGCCTTTGCCCGATACCGCTTCCCATTCGTGACGTCGCGCATGACCGCGACACTGCGTACCGGATAGCGCTGGTCATAGTAGATGCCCACCAGCTTGAGATCCGTCAGGAGCGGCCGGATGTCCCCCGACTTGAGCAGCGAGACGAACGGATCCCGCCCTCCGCCCTCGTACGCGAACACCTCGCGCACCAGCGCGACCGACGCGGAATCGCGGTGCGTCGTGTCCGGCGCCGCCGCCTGGGCCGCGAGCGCCCCCGCCGCGAGCCAGGCGAGACCGAACGCCCCGAAGGACCACGTGGTCGTTCTCATTGCTTGGCGCCGGGCTTCGCCACCGGCCTGACCGGCGGCGGCGACTTGACGAAGGTCCGCACCGCCAGATTCACCTGGAGCAGCGTGCCCAGCGTGTCGTTCAGCAGCCGCTGCGCGCCCTGCGAGGCCGGCTTCACCACCACGTCCTGCGGCACGACGATGCGTGGCAGGCTGGCGATGTCGGACAGGTACTCACCCAGCTGATCGTAGTGCCCCATGATCTCGAGCTTGTACCGGTACGTGTCGAACGGCGGTCCGGGCTCGACCGGCATGGGCTCGATCCTCCCGATCGTGACGCCGCGCACCTTGGCCCGCGTGGACATGTCGTCGATCATGGCCGGCACTTCGTTCTGCTCCGGCACCAGGCGCCGCATCAAGCCGAGCATCGAGCGGTAGCGCTCCACCTTCTGCCGCAGATCTTCCATCGTGCCCGCGGCCAGGTCCTTCTTGGCCCGCTCGACGATGGTGCGCAGGCTGTCGATCTGCTGCGATGTGGCCGCGATCTGTTTGCTCGCCCCGTCGTAGTAGTAATTCCAGAACAGGTAGCCGCCCCCGAGCGCCATGAGGGTGAGCAGCATCATGACCTGGCTTCGTTGATCGCTGGGGAGCAGGGCCACGGGCTACCTCAGCGACTGGGAAAGGGGGGCCGTGTGGATGTACACGGAGTCAGCGACGCGATACCGCGCCGTCACGCTGAACGCGGTCACCGGCCGGTCCTGCTCCACCACGGTCTGGGAGCTCGCCGGAACCACCTCGGTGAACCAGGGCGACGCGGACAGCTGGCGCAGGAACGTCGTGTACGCCTGGATGTCCACGGTGCTCCCCGTGACGGTGAAGCGCACGGCCGGGGCTGCGGCAGCGGCGCTCGTGTCGGGCGGAGCATTCGGCGAAGCAGGCGCCGTCGCGACGGCGATGCCGGTCAGCCAGCTGTACGGTGGCAGCGCCTTGGTGATCTGGTCGAGAATGTGCGGCCACACGTAGCGGTCGCTGTCGATCCGGCGGATGACCGTGATCTCCGCCAGCAGCGAGTCGCGCATCTTCTCCGACTGGCGCTTCTGCGCGATCACGGCGTCGAACCGCTGCTTCTCCACCTGCACCTCCTGCAGCCGGGAATTCAGCACCGCGAGCCGCGCCTTGCTGGTGACGAACAGGGCCCCGGCGCCGACGAGCAGCAGCACCCACGACGCGCTGGCTGCGAGGAGCCAGGGGTTCGTGACGCTGGCCAGCAGCGCCCGGAAATCCGGAAGCTTGAGCTTGAAGCCGGCACCCGGCGCCGCGCGTTTCTTGCCGGGTAGGAGATTTATTTCAATCATGAAGTGCGCCTGAGCGCGAGGCCCACCGACAGCATCAGGAGCGGCGCCAGCTCATCCACCGACACGGCCTCGAACACCGAGTCCCGCACCTTGAGCCGCTGCAACGGACTCGCCAGCTCGACCGGTACCTTGA
>CAWJMT010000007.1:0-13435 GCA_963844035.1 uncultured Gemmatimonadales bacterium | reverse complement strand
TGACAGGCGCAGGTGCCCTTCCCCAGCCGACCCAAAAGCCGTCCCCGCGAGCACAGCCGTGTGCGCTTCGGAGAGGAGCCGCTCCGCGAAGGATTCGCACGACAGGCCTGTACGCTCGAGCAACCCGCTCAAGTCCGGGAACGCGTAGAACGCACCGGCAGGAGAGGCACAAGTCACCCCGTCGATCGCGTTCAGGCCGGCAATCACCAGATCGCGTTTGGTCTTCAGTCCCGCGACCATCTTCAACACGGAGTCCTGGGGACCCTGCAGCGCCGCGAGCCCAGCGTACTGCACGAACGTCGCGGTGCAGGAGAGATTGTTGATGATGAGCGTGGTCATCGGACCCGCGAGGGCCTTCGGCATCACCCCGTAACCGAGCCGCCACCCGGTCATTGAGTAGCCCTTCGAGAATCCATCCACGATCACCGTCCGCTGCGCCATACCCGGGAGCGCGGCGATGCTGTTCGCGTGTGGACCGTAGGTGATGTGCCAGTACACTTCGTCGCTGATCACCCACAGGTCGTGCCGTTCGGCCAGCTGCGCCAGACGCGCGAGGTCATCCGGCGTCGCCATGCCGCCGGTCGGGTTGTGGGGCAGGTTCAGGATCATCACGCGGGTGCGGGGCGTGATGAGCGCCGCGATCGCGGCGACGTCGGGCGCAAAGCCCCGCGTCTTGTCCAATGGGTAGTAGACCGGCTTGCCACCAGCGAAGCGCACCACCGACTCGTAAATCGGGAACCCGGGGTTGGGGCACAGCACCTCGTCACCCGGGTTGATGAGCGCCAGCGCCGCGCAGAACAGCATCGGCTTCGCGCCCGGCGTGACGATCACGTTCTCGGCCGCAACGCGAACACCGCGCGGCACCATCGCCTGGGCGATGGCGTCGCGGAACTCGGGCACCCCGGCCGCCACTGCATACCGGGTACGCCCCTCACGCAGGGCCCGGATCCCCGCCTCGATGACGTGCGGAGCCGTCGGCACATCCGGCTCGCCGATCTCGAGATGGACGACACGATGGCCCGCAGCCTCGAGCTTCCGGGCCGCGTCCAAAACCACATAGGCGGATTCGGTCCCCAGGCTGTCCAGGCGTGCGGCGAAACCCTTCGCGTGAGTCACTCCGGCTCCAGGCAAAATTCCCCCGAAACAAAAACGCCCCGGCAGGACTGCCGCGGGCGTGGTGGCAAAGCACGGCGCATCACCACGAACGAGATGCTCGTTGCCGAAAGCTAAAACACCTTCCTAACGCGTCAAGATGCGACTCGGTCCAACGCGTTGTGGCACGGCCACTTGCCGTGAGGTCAGCGGCGCCGATACCCGGCGGTGCGTACAGCGTCCAGCCCCACGCCATGCGCCGATCCGGCGCCGGCCTGAGTGGTCGAACGTGCCGCGACTCCCACCCAGGCGCTCGCGGGCTGGGTCTCCGCTCGGGGGATGAAACGGGGCCCGAGCGCCGTGGGCCGAACCGGCGCTACGGCAGGAGCTGCGAGCGCAGCGATCGCCGGTCTTGGAGCCGGCGCCGAGACCACGCGGGTTCGCGCGGCGGCGACCCCCATAGTGGCGGAGGGACTGCTTGCTACCGACACCGCGCTCCGGCTCCGCGGGGCGTTGGTGTATCGCACGAGCAGCTCCGATCGCCGCGCTGCGGGCGCGGGCGCTCCCACGGACCGAGTCCGCGCAACGAGGGGCACCGCACGGGCCGCGAAGGTTGCCGGGACAGGGGCGGCGACGGCCGTCGGGGTCCGGCGTCGGGGGGCCACGACACTGGTTGGCCGGGCCACATTCCCCTGGCGCAGGCTGATCGGCGCGAGCGCATTGCCCCGCTGCGTCGAGTACACGGCGATTGCCGGGGGATCCCGGAGAGCACCGTATAAACCGCGGCCCGCGTGCCCGATCCCGCGATGGTCGACATAGGGGCGGAGTGGCACGTCGGCATATCCATAGCTATAGCTATAGCCCAGGGAGTTCATGCCGTACGGATAGACGAGATAGTCCACGCGGGGATAGAAACAGTCGACGCATCCACCCGTGGACTCGGGGCTAGGCTCGGGCGCCGCCACGACGTTGGGGGCCGGAGGCGGCGCGACATCATAGGCGACGAGGTCGTAGCTGAACGATCCGTCGCCCAGCATGCGCTGGACGATCTCGGTCAGGGCGCCTTCGGGGTCCCCGCCCGCTCCAACACCCGTCAAGGTGGTCGCGTCCCACATGCTGCGGTGCACGAACTCGTCGAACCAGATTGGATCGGGGGACAAAGCTGCCACCACCGTCCCACGTCCCTGGGGTCCCGAGGCCGCTACCCCATCGCGGCTGTCCTGTCCGCGAATCTCGTACGTGCCGGGATTTACGAAGGGGTCGCGGGCGGGATCGGCGGGATACAGCACCTCGACCTGCCCGTCGCTCCTGGCGTGCAGCACAACGAGGTGTCCTTCGGCCGCCGTCTGGACGTATACCCGGACGCGATCCCCCGAGGCCGAAGCAGCAGCGGGGCCAAGCCAAACGCGCACCGGCGGGGGAGCGGACGGCGCGGGCGCTTGCAGGGCAAGAACGACGAACAGGGCATGCATCATGGTGGTCACCTCAACGGCCTGCTTCAACGTAGCCCGGCGCGGGGCCTGTGGGCTAGGGGGCCGGTGCCGAGCCAAACCCGCGGGATTAGAATAGCAGGTGCCGTGCTGACCGCCTCTGACCGACCACCCGAAACCGCCGCGCCCTCGTCGCTCGAGGGTGTGCTGTCGCAGGAGCTTGCCGCCCTGGCCGGTGCCGGGCTGCAACGCACCCTGCGGGCGCTGCATGCACGCGAGGGTGCGCGCATCGCGCACCAGACCCGGGGGCTGCGGGACTTTTCCTCGAACGACTACCTCGGCCTCGCCTCCGATCCTCGGCTCGCCGACGCTGCGGCTCGGGCGTTGCGCACCGCGGGTACCGGAGCCGCGGCGGCCCGCCTGATCTCCGGGCACCACGAGCTGCACGCGGAGCTCGAGCGCGCCATCGCACAGTTCACCGGCGCGGAGGCCACTTTGCTGTTCCCCAGCGGCTACATGGCCAACGTGGGGGCGATTCCGGCGCTCGTGGGACGCGGGGACGCGATCTATTCCGACGTGGCAAACCACGCGTCGCTGATCGACGGCTGCCGCCTGTCACGCGCTGACCTGCACGTGGTCCCTCACGCCGACGTCGCCGCCCTGGAGCGCGCGCTCGAGCGGCAGCGCGGGAAGCATCGCCGCCGCCTGATCGTGATCGAGGGGATCTACTCGATGGGTGGCGACCTGTACCCGCTCGATACACTGGTGCCGCTCGCGCGCCGGCACGACGCCTGGATCTATCTCGACGATGCGCACGGGATGGGAGTCCTTGGACCGAGCGGCCGTGGCAGCGCAGAGCATTGGGGCGTTGCGTCCGGGATCGATGTCACAATGGGCACACTGGGCAAGGCGTGCGGCGTCGCGGGCGCGTACGTGGCCGGGTCACGGGTGCTGGTGGACTATCTCACCAACCGGGCACGAGCCTTCGTGTACACGACGGGAAGCCCGCCGGCGCTGGCGGCGGCCGCGCTGGCCGCGCTCGGCATCTTAGCGCGAGAACCGGAACGTCGCGAGCGGTTGCGCGCCAACGCGCGTCATCTGCGTGCCGGATTGGCGGCCCGCGGCTTGGGGCTCGCCGGGCCGGAGGATGGCCACATCGTGCCGGTGGTGATCGGCGCCAGCGACGTCGCGATGCGCGTCGGCGCGGCGCTCGATGCCGCGGGGTTCCTCGTCGGCGCGATTCGTCCACCCACCGTCCCGGACGGGACGGCACGCCTGCGGATCACCGTCTCCGCGGCACACGACGCCGCGGTGATCGACGCACTGCTCGACGCCCTCGCCGTGGCGCTGGCGCCGGCTCCATGACGACGCCCGTCCAGGAGCTCGACCGGCGCCACGTCTGGCATCCCTACACCCAGCATTTCGACGCACCCCCGCCCCGCGTGATCACCCGCGCCGAGGGCGCGTATCTCTATGACGACGAGGGACGGCGCATTTTCGACGCGATCTCCTCGTGGTGGGTGACGCTGCACGGGCACGCGCATCCTGCGATTGCCGCGGCGATCGGCCGGCAGGCGGGCACGCTCGAGCAGGTGGTGTTCGCGGGTTTCACCCACGAGCCTGCGGCTCGCCTCGCCGCCGCCCTCACCGCTCTGCTGCCGCCCGGCCTGACGCGAGTGTTCTTCTCGGACGACGGGTCCACCGCGGTCGAGGTCGCGCTCAAGATGGCGCTGCAATATTGGTCCGGCGCGGGCGAGCGGCGCCCGCTGATCGCGGCGCTCGAGCACGCCTATCACGGCGACACGTTCGGCGCCATGGCGGTGAGCGAGCGGGGTGTGTTCACAGAACCGTTCGCGGGGCACCTGTTCGAGGTCGCCCGGCTCCCCGACCCCAGTGCCGAGGCGGGCGGGTCCGCGACGATCGCGGAGCTGGACCGTCTGCTCACCGAGCGGGGCCGGGAGCTGGCGGCCGTCATCGTGGAGCCGCTGCTGCTCGGAGCGGGAGGGATGCGCGTATGGGACGCGAGCATACTGCGTGCGATCCGCGAGCGCACGCGAGCAGCCGGCGTGCTGCTGATCGCCGACGAGGTGCTGACGGGCTTCGGGCGCACGGGTCCGACATTCGCGTGCGCCCGCGCCGACGTCGTCCCGGACATCGTTTGTCTCTCGAAAGGCCTCACGGGGGGATTTCTCCCGCTGGGCGCCACGGTCGCACGGGAGGAAATTTTCGCCGCGTTCTCGAGCCCCGACCGGCGGCGCACCCTTTTCCATGGCCACTCCTACACGGCGAATCCTTTGGCGTGCGCGGCGGCCATGGCCAGCCTCTCACTGCTGGACGACACGTCGGCCCGCGCGCGTGCGGGCGTCGAGCGAGCGCATGCGACCGGTCTGGCGCGCCTCTCCTCCCATCCACGGGTTAGACGGTGCCGCGGGCTCGGTACCGTGGCGGCATTCGATCTCGATGCGGAGCCGGGCTATCTCAGCCCGGTCGGTCCCGAGCTGGCGGCGTACGCCCTGCGCGCGGGGGTGTTGCTGCGGCCGCTCGGCAACGTGGTGTATCTGCTTCCGCCCTACTGCGCGACCGCGAACGACCTCGAACACGCGTACGACGTGATCGCGCAATTTCTGGAGCGCCAATGATCCGCCTGGGCGTGACAGGCACGGACACGGGCGTGGGAAAGACGGTGATCGCGAGCGCCCTCGTGGCGCTGCTCCGGGCGCGCGGCCTGCGTGTCGCCGCGATGAAACCGGTCGAGACCGGCGTCGTACCGGGCGCGGCAAGCGACGCGGCGCTGCTCCGCGCCGCAGCGGGAGGAGAAGACCAGCCGGCCGACGTGTGCCCCGTCAGCTACGCCGAGCCGCTGGCGCCGCTGGTGGCGGCCGCGCGGGCGGGGCGCCCAGTGGACCCGAGCGTCATCGAGGCCGCCTTCGCGCGCCTTGCGGCCGGGCGCGACGCGATCATTGTCGAAGGCGCCGGCGGGCTGCGCGTGCCGCTGACGCAGCAGGTATCATTCGCGGAGCTGTTCGCACGCTGGCGGCTCGGGGTCGTGATCGTCGCGGCGAACCGGCTCGGCGCGATCAATCACGTGCTGCTCACCGTGGATGCCGCGCGTGCGGCCCAACTGCGGATCGCGGGGGTGGTCGTGAATACGTTGAGCAGCGCTGCGCCGGACCTGGCGGCAACGACCGAACGCTGCGGCACTGGCCCAGCTCCTCCCGGGGACGCCCGTCCTCACATGGCCGTGGCTCCCGGATGTCACGGGCGAGGCGCTCGGCGCGCACGCTGCGCGCCTCGGACTCGGGGCCCTGGTCGACGGCGCGGTGCCCGCCACCGCACACTTCCACACAACGGAACGGACCACATGACGGTGACTAGTTGGAATGCGCTCGCCGATGCCAGCCTGGCCGGCCGCGTGCTCGATCGCGACACCGCGCGCGCGGTGCTCACCGCTCCCGACACGGAGCTGCTCGATCAGCTCGCGGCCGCGTACCGGGTGCGCCGCCACCACTGGGGAAACCGCGTGCGGCTGCACTTTCTCCTGAACGCACAGAGCGGGCTGTGCCCGGAGGACTGCAATTACTGCTCGCAATCGAAGGTGTCGACCGCGGACATCGAGCAGTATCCGATGCTCGCGCAGGAGCGGATCCTCGCGGCCGCGGGCCGGGCGGCGGAGCTCAAGGCGGGGACGTTCTGCCTGGTGATCTCGGGTCGCGCGCCGGGTGAGCGGGTGTTCGAGAAGGTGCTCGACGCGGTGCGGGAAGTGCGGGCAGCGTCACAGTCTCAAGATCTGCGTCTGCCTGGGTCTGTTGAGCGAAGATCACACGCGACGCCTCGCCGAGGCCGGCGTCGAGACCGTGAATCACAACCTCAATACCTCGGAGCGGCACTACGACGCGATCTGCAGCACTCACACGCTTCGCCGACCGGGTGGCGACCGTGCGCAACGTGCAGGCGGCCAGCATCAAGACCTGCTCGGGCGGGATCGTGGGGATGGGCGAATCGGACGACGACGTCATCGACCTGGCGCTGACGCTGCGGGAGATGAACGTGCGCAGCGTGCCGGTGAATTTCCTCATCCCGATTCCCGGAACACCGCTCGAGGCGACGCAGCAGCTCGACCCGCGGCGTTGCCTGCGCGTGCTGTGTCTGTTTCGTTTCCTGCTGCCGTCCCAGGAGATCCGCATCGCGGGCGGGCGCGAGGTACACCTGCGTTCGCTCCAGCCGCTCGGCCTCTATGCTGCGAACTCCATGTTCGTCGGCGACTACCTCACGACCCCGGGACAAGCTCCGGGGGCGGACTTCGCGATGATCCGCGACATGGGATTCGTGCTGGAGACGCCGGACGGGGCGCCCTGGAAGGAGGAGGAGGAGAACCCGCACCTTCCTGGGCGCTGTCCGACGCCACGGGTGCTACAGGGCCGTCCGCTCGCCGATCTTGAGCACGCGAAGACGCGCGTCGCCGGGAAATGCGGCCCGCACCGCGGCTTCCTGCGCGAGCGCGCCGAACGTGCCGTAGTGCATCGGGACGATCACCTCGGGTGTGAAGTACTTCTTGATCGCGAGTGCCGCCGTCGGTGGGTCTTCGGTGTAGGGCCCGCCCCCCACGTTCAATAGCACGATGTTCGGGTGATAGAGCTCCTGGATCAGGGCCATATCCCCGAAGATCCACGTGTCACCGGTGTGGTACAGCGTCCGGCCGCCGGCAAACTCGAGCACAAAGCCCATGGGCCGTCCGTCCGGCGCGCTGCCGTGCACCGCCGGCACCAGGTGGATCACGACGTCCCCAACCTTCACCGTTCCGCCCGACGTTGCCGCCCAGCACCTGCTTTTCGGGGAGACCTTGAGCCCCGACCCAGTCATAGGTCCCCACCACCGACGCACCACTCGCGAGCGCGATCTCTTTCGCGTCCTTGGAATGGTCGAAATGGGAATGACTGACGAGGATGGCGTTCGGCTTGTAGCGACTCAGGTCCTGCAGCGAGTCCGGAGTGGCGGGATTGCCCTTGATCCAGGGATCGATGAGAAGCTGGGTGCCGCCGGGAGAGACGACGAGGAAGCACGCGTGACCGAGCCAGGTGACCTGGACTTGGGTTTTGGGCGCCCCAGCGGCGGCGACTCCGGTCACGAGGAACAACGCGGCGGCGCTGCGTCGCAAGATTCTTGCGCTCATAGGTTCCAACCTCCGGTTCGCTACTTTTTCGGCGCGGGCACCGTCATCACGTCGGTCTGCGGGTCCCACCCTCCGCCGAGTGCCCGGTACAGCTGGACCACCGCCACGCGCTCCTGGCGTTGCAGGGCCGACTCGCCCAGCTCGGCATCGGCCAGCACGCGCTGGGCATCGAGCAGGGTCGTGTAGCTGTCCACGCCCCCCTGGTAGCGGTCGGCCGCGATCTCGACCGCGCGCCGGGCGGCGGCTACCTGGCGCCCGGCCGCATCAGTTTGTATTTGGAGCTGCTGCAGCGCGACTAGCCCATCTTCGACCTCTCGGAACGCCTCGAGCACGACTTGATCGTAATGCGCCACGGCCGCCTCAGTCCGCGCGCGCTCCACGGCGACCTGCTTCCCGCTGCGGCGAGCGTTGAGAATGGGCAGGAGCATGTTTCCCGCGAGGTGCCAAAAGCCGGTGCCGCTCTTGAACAACAGATCCACGGCGTCACTCCGGGTGCCACCCACGCCGGTGAGCGAGATCGTGGGGAACCGCGCCGCGATTGCCGCGCCGATCAAGGCGTTGGCCGACTTGAGCTCCTGCTCAGCCTGACTGATGTCGGGGCGCCGCAGCAGCAGGGTGGACGGCAGGCCCGCCGGGACCTTGGCCGGGAAGGTCTGTTGCATGAGCGTGCCGCCGCGCGGCACCGTCCCGGGCATGCGCCCGAGCAGCACGTTCAGCTCTTGCTCCTTCTGACTCCCCTGCATGCGAATGCTCGCCACGCTGCCCTCGGTCCGCGCCAGCTCCGCCTCGCCCTGCCGCAGGTCGAGCTCCGATGCAAGGCCGCCCTCGAAGCGCGCGCGCGCCAGTTCCAGCGACTTCCGCCGGGTCTCGACGGTCGACAGGGCGATCGCCGAGCTGCTGATCCAGATCGCGCAACTCGAGATAGGTGCGGGCCACGTCGCCCACCACGGTGACGATGACCCCGCGGCGGCCGTATTCGGTGGCGAGCAGGCTCGCCTTGGCGGATTCGTTGAGCCGCCGCAGACGCCCAAACAGGTCGATCTCCCACGAGACGCTGCCGGCGACCGACCAGAATTGGTAGGTGCCCTGGCGCAGGCCCAACAGACTGTCGTTCACCGAAATCTTGCCCCCCGTCCCGCTGGCGTCGATCTGCGGCAGCAGCTCGAGCCGCCGGATGCCGAGCTGGGCGCGCGCCTCATTCACGCGCGCCAGCGCGACGCGCAGGTCGCGGTTCTCGCGCAGCGCGATCCGGACCAGCTCCTGGAGGGTGGAGTCGCCCAGCACCTGCCACCAGGTGAGGTTGGCGTAGGAGGAGTCCTGCAGCGAGATGGTCGTGTCCCGCCAGTGCACGGGCACCGCGGTGGGTGGCACCGTGTGGTTCGGGCCCATGGCGCAGGCCGCGGCGACTGCCGCGAGCACGGCGGGCCCAACGCGACGCCAGATGGCCATCAGTGGCCCGCCGCCGCCTTCGCGGGGACGGCCGGCGCCGCTGGCGGCGCCGCCTTTGCCTTACCGAATCTCCAGCTCTGGGTCCACGCGAACAGGCCGGGGATGATAAAGATGCCCACGACGGTCGCGACGATCATGCCGAACACGACCGCCGTGCCCATCACGTTCTGGGACGCGGCGCCGGATCCGCTTGCCCGCATCAGCGGAACGCACGCCGAGGATGAACGCGAACGCGGTCATGAGGATGGGGCGGAACCGCACCTTCGCCGCTTCGAGGGCGGCGTCCTCGACGCTCTTTCCCTCCTCGTGCTTCGCCTTCGCGAACTCGACGATCAGGATCGCGTTCTTGGCCGCCAGCCCGATCAGCATGATCAGGCCGACCTGCACGTAGACGTTGTTGTCGTAGCGCAGGGCCCAGGCGCCGAAGAATGCCCCCAGGGCGACGAGCGGCGTCTCCAGCAGCACCGCCCAGGGCAGCCGCCAGCTCTCGTACTGGGCCGCGAGCAGCAGGAACACGAACACGATGGCGAGGACGAAGGTGGGCGCGGCGGGCGGCGCCACCTTTTCCTGGTACGACATCCCGGAATAGGCGAAGCCCATCTCGGGCGGCAGCGCTGCGTGCGCAGCGGCCTCAAGTGCCATCATGGCCTGCTGGGAGCTGTAGCCCGCCGCCGGCACGCCGGTGATCTCGACCGAACGGAACAGGTTGAATCGAGTCGTAATCTCGGTCCCCGATGACGGCGTGACGTGGAGCATCGTGGACAGCGGGATCATGTCGTTCGTGGTCTTGCTGCGCACGTAGAGCTGGCCGATGTTTTCGGGCCGCGCCCGGAACGCCGGCTCCGCCTGGACGTACACTCTGTACAGGCGGCCGAACCGGTTGAAGTCGTTGACGTAGGTCGCCACCCATGAAGGCCGACAGCCCCTGGAACACCTCGTTGATCGGCACACCGAGCTGGCCGCGCTTTTTCGCGATCGAGCATCACCGAGGTCTGCGGCGTCGTGGGATTGAACGACGTGAACAGGTTCGCCAGCTCAGGCCGCTGGCGCGCGTCGGCGAGAAACGCCTGGGACTGGCGGCCCAGGTCCTCGACGGTCATGGTCCCGCTGCGGTCCTGCAACAGGAAGTTGAAGCCGCCCGCGGCGCCGAACCCGGAGATCGTGGGCGGCATGAAGGGGAACGCAACCGCGGTCGGCAGCTGCGCCAGGGCCGCGCCCACGGTGCGCTGAATGCCCTTCACGTGCAGCGCAGCGCCCTTGCGTTCATCCCACGGCTTCAGCCGGCAGAAGAATGAGCCGAACTCCGGGCTGAAGCTGTTGGTGAGCATGCCCAGCCCGCCGATGGCATTGCAGGCATCCACCCCCTCGGTCTTCGCCAGGATTTCTTCGATCTGCCGGAGCACTTTGTCGGTGCGTTGCAGAGACGAGCCCAGCGGCAGCTGGACGTTGATCATGAAAATGCCCTGGTCCTCGTCGGGCACGAAGCCGCCGGGCAGAATCTTCGCGAACACTCCCGACAGCACGCCCGACCCGGCCACCACGAGCAAGGCGAGCACGGTGCGGCGCACGAACACCCGGGTCCATTTCACGTACCCGGTCGTGGTGCGGTCGAACAGCTTGTTGAACCAGCGGAAGAACGCCCCGAGCGGTCCCTTGGGCGGCCCGCTCTCCGCCTTGAGAATCATGGCCGCGAGCGCCGGCGAGAGCGACAGCGCGCTGAATGCGGAGAGGAGAACCGAAATGGCGATCGTGAGCGCGAACTGCTGGTAGATGCGTCCGGTGAGTCCGCCCAGCAGGGCCACCGGCACGAACACCGCCGACAGGATCAGCGCGATGGCGACGACCGGCCCGGACACCTCTTTCATGGCCTGGACCGTCGCGTCGTGGGGGTTCTTGCCGTGCTGGATGTGGTGGATGACGGCTTCGACCACGACGATGGCATCGTCCACCACGATCCCGATGGCGAGCACCAGCCCGAACATGGTGAGCGTGTTGAGCGAGAAGCCGAGCAGCGGGAAGAAGATGAACGTGCCGATCAGCGACACCGGAACCGTCAGCAGCGGGATCAGCGTGGCGCGCAGGCTCTGGAGGAAGATGAAGACCACCAGGGTCACCAGGATGAACGCCTCGATCAGGGTATGGAGGATCGATTCGATCGAGGCCTCGACCGCGGGCGTGGTGTCGTAGGTGATCTTGTAGTCCATGTCCGCCGGGAAGAACGTCTTCAGCTCGTCGAGCGTGTGGTAGATGCCCTCGGCGGACTTGATCTGATTGGCCCCGGGGAGGAGGTACACCGCCAGCACGCCGGCTGGCTTTCCGTCGAGTCTTCCGAACGAGCGGTAGTTCTCGCTTCCCAGATCGGTGCGCCCGACGTCTTTGATCCGCGTGATCCCGCCGCTCGGCGTCTGACGCACGATGATGTTGTCGAATTCCTCCGGGGTCACCAGACGGCCCGGCGCGCGCACCGTATAGGTGAACTCCTGTCCGGGCGGGGCCGGCTCGTCCCCGACCTTCCCGGCGGGCGCCTGGAGGTTCTGCTCCTTGATCGCCGAGATCACGTCCGCCGCGGTGATCCCGAGCGTCGCCAGCCGGTCGGGCCGGAGCCAGATGCGCATGGCGTACTCGGCGCCACCGTACAGATCGACCTGCGCCACCCCCTGAACGCGGAGGATCGCGTCCCGGACGTTGATCATCGCGTAGTTGTTCAGGAACTGCGCGTCGTAGGTCCCGTTGGGGGAGTAGAGCGAGATGACGTTCAGGATGCTGGGGTTGATCTTCTTGACCGTCACGCCCTGCTGGGTCACCTCCTGCGGCAGCCGCGACTGGGCCTGCGAGACCCGGTTCTGGGTCAGCACGTTGGCCATGTCGCGGTCCATCTCGACCTGGAACGACACGTCGAGCAGCATGCGGCCGTCGCTCGTGTTGAGCGACTTCATGTAGATCATGTTGTCGACGCCGTTGACCTGCTGCTCGATCGGCGTCGCCACCGACTGCTCCACGACCTCGGCCGAGGCGCCGGGATAGGTCGTCTCCGCGCGGATGGTCGGGCGGCGCGAGGCTGGGGTACTGCTCGATGGGGAGCTTTTGCAACGTGGCCAGGCCGAGCAGCACGATCACGATCGAGATGACGATCGCGACCGTCGGGCCGTCGGATGAAGAAATCAGCCACGGATCAGTGCGGTTTTGAGGTGTCGGACGTCGCCGCTGCGGCAGCCGGGGCGGCAGGCGCGGGTGTCGCCTTCACCTTGGCACCGGGCCGCACCTTCTGCATTCCCTCGATCACGATCACGTCGCCCGCCACGAGTCCCGTGTCGATCACCCAGTCGCTCCCGACCCGTGCCCCGGCCTTGACCGGCCGAATCTCGACCGTGCTGTCGGGCTTGAGGACGCCGACGCTGAACGTGCCCTGCATCTCGCGCACGGCGCGCTGCGGCACGATCGTGGCGCCCATCCGCGTCGTGACCGGCGCCCGCACCCGGCCGAACTGACCGGGGCGCAGCAGCCCGCGTGGGATTGGGGAACAGCGCTTCGATGCCGAGCGTCCCGGTCGCCGGATCGATATTGCGATCGACGGTGACCACCCGACCCTTGTGGTCAAAGATCGAGCCGTCCGACAGGACCAGCTCGAGCTGTCGCTCGCCGCGGTTCGTTTTCCGGCCCGTGTCGCCGATCGCCCGCGCGAGGAGCAGGTACTCCTGCTCGGAGATCCGGAATTTGACCTTGATCGTGTCCACCTGCGACACAACAGTCAGCAACGTCGGTTCGGGGCTGCCGACGAGCGCGCCGACCTGCGCCTGCGCCACGCCGGCCAGACCCATAATGGGGCTCGTGACGCGCGTGTAGCTGAGGTTGAGCTCGGCGGTGCGCAGGTTGGCGCGCGCCGCGTTCACCTGCCCCTCGGCAGCCTGCTGCGACGCGACGGCATGATCGAGGTCCTGCCGGCTGACGGCGTTGCGCTCGACGAGCGGCCGCAGCCGGCCGACGTCGGTGTTGGCCTTGGAGAGCCCCGCCTCAGCCTCGGCGAGCGCGGCGCGCGCCTGGGAGATCGTGGCCTGGTACTCCTGTGGATCGAACTCCTAAGAGGAGCGCGCCGCGCTTCACCAGCGTGCCCTCCTGATATGCCCGCTCCGTGAGGAACCCGCGCACGCGGGCGCGGATCTCCACGTCGGTGGCGCCCAACGTCTGGGCCGCCCACTCCTGGATGATCGGCACGTCACGGACCTGTACCGGCGCGACCACGACATCGACGACGCTGGGCGCCGCCTTGCCTTTGTCACCGCCGCACGCCGCGGCG
>CAWJMT010000006.1:0-63424 GCA_963844035.1 uncultured Gemmatimonadales bacterium | reverse complement strand
CCTCGCTCGTCGCCGTGATGGTGGCGGATCCGGCGGCCACGCCGGTCACCAACCCGCTGCCGCTCACGGTTGCGACGCCCGCATCGCTGCTGGTCCAGGTCACCACTCGGCCGGTGAGCGCGCTGCCGCCCGTATCCCGCGGGGTGGCGGTGATCTGGAGTGTCTGTCCCACCGGCACACTGCCGGAGGCCGGACTCATGCTCACCGATGCCACTGGCACCGCCGTCACCGTAACGGCCGAGGTCCCGCTCTTCCCCTCGCTCGTGGCGGTGATCGTGGCTGAGCCGGCAGCCACGCCCGTCACTAACCCGATATTGCTCACCGTCGCTACGGCCGCATTGCTCGTTGTCCAGGTCACCACGCGGCCGGTGAGTCTGTTTCCGTAGGCGTCTCGCAGGGTCGCAGTGAGCTGGACCGTCTGTCCCGCCATCACACTTGCCGAGGTCGGGCTCACGCGCACGGTTGCGACGGGACGCTGGTAGGTACCACCGATACTCTGGGAGTGGGGCAGTGGGAGTGTCGCACGACCCGAACGCGAAGACGGACACAAGCAGTAACAGTGCATCCCGCATGAGCGCGAAACGACGCGACGGCGTGCGACTGAAGGTCATGGTAGGCTCCCACCGTTGTCCACCAAGAAAAGAAGCGGACCACCATTCGACGTGCTTCCCGCTTCGTCGATCGCTGGCGGCCCGGCGGACATGGCGAGCGTGACTCGCGGTAGTCCCGTAGCTCTGCGTCACCGCCTTTCGGCGGCTATGCTCTTGGCAGCGGTAGTACTGAAGAACTCCGACCTACGATCTAGGCACCGTCTCAAGCGATGATCGGCACATCGCGGAGCACGTGGCGCGCCGACGCACGCAAGATACCTGAGGAATTGCGGCGTCCAATCGCCCGTGTGGATGTCGTCCAACTGGATTATCGACATCGGCGTGCCACCTGCTTGCGAAGAACTGGGTGCGAAGATGGCGATGAGTGGAGGTTTGGATCAGTGACCCACAACACGATCGTTGTGGTAATGTGTCGGGGGTCTTACTGGGACGGCGTGACCGATCAACGGACGCCCCGCCGGGCGATCGGTGATGCGAGGCTTAGCGCCTTACGGCGAGGACTCGAGCACCAGGACCCAGTCGCTGAAGCCGCTGCTGTTCGCCCCGGCCGATGCGAAGGTGCGTGTCCCGCTCGCCGCGAAGGGCGAGCCGGCGATGGTCGCGTAAGTGCCGTTGGCGGGATCATACCAGCGGGCGACCACATTGGGGCCGCTGAGCTGCGCCAGGTTGACCGTCACCGAGCGCGCGCTCGGCAGGTACGCGAGGACGAACGAGCCGTCGCTCGCCCGGGCGGTCGCGGCCTGGTCGCTCCCGGTGCTGACGCCGGCGGTGAGCACGGTGTGAGCGATGTCCGGCACCAGCGTCCACCAGGCGCGGCCGGTCAGCAGCGCCGGGAGGTACGAGAGTGTGCGTGCCCCGCGGCTGTTGAGCGCCGTTTGCCAGCCGCTGCCGAACAGCCAGATCGGGCGGTTGCCCATGACGTGCCCCGTGCCCCCTGACAGCACCGTCTGATACGCCTGCTGCCGCACCGCCGCCTCGCTGGCACCCTCGCCCTCGTAGATGGCCTCGATCAGGAAGAAGGGCATCGTCGAGCGGCCGTATTCCTGGAAGGCCTTGGCCACGACGGTCGTTTGATCCGTGTAGATGTCATTGACCTGGAGCCAGGGCTCCGCCGTGCCCAGGAAGCCCAGGGCCGAGGTGCCCCGGGACCCGTGGAAGGTGTGCAGCCACTTCGGGCTCCACCGCGCGGATCGCGTTGGGAATGGCGCGCAGGAGGGTGAGGTTGGGCGGGTTGTAGTCGCCGCCCTCGACCCAGACGATGTTGTCGTAGGCCCGGAAGCGATTGGCCAGATAGGTCCCGTAGTTGCTGAGCTTCGTCGTCCCGTTGGCCACCATCTCCTGATACCAGCCCTCGGACCCTCCGCCGGCCCCCATGTAGGCGGGGGTGAGCAGGACCAGCATGCCCTTCTGGGCCGCCAGATTGATCACGTAGGCGGCGTGGGCGAAGTACGCCTCGTTGGGCGTCGAGAAGTCGCCCGGCGTGAGGAAGGGCGCGTCGCCGTAGACATTCTTCGGAGGATTGGCGGAAAACTGGTGCTCGATCAGGTTCACGAGCACGGTGTTGAACCCCTTCTGCCGCCGATCCTCGAGGTACTGCTCGGCTTCTGCGTTGGTCAGCTGCACGATCAGCGACCACGGGGCGTCGCCCCGCAGCAGGAAGGGATTCCCCTGCGCGTCGACCAGGTAGCGCTTCCCCGCATCCACGTGGAGCGGAAAGGCCGCGTTTGACGCGACCGGCACCACGGTGACGCGCCGCGGTGCCGCTCTTCCCCTCGCTCGTCGCCGTGATCGTGGCCAACCCGACGGCGATGCCGGTCACCAGGCCGCTGCCGTTCACGGTCGCCACCGCCCGTGTTGCTGCTCGCCCAAGTCACACCCGCCCGGCCAGCGCGTTGCCACTCGCATCGCGCGGCGTCGCCGTGAGCTGCACCGTCTGTCCCGCCGCCACGCTCGCCGACGCCGGACTCACGCTCACCGACGCGACCGGCGCCAACGTCACGGTGACCGCCGCCGTGCCGCTCTTCCCTTCGCTCGTGGCCGTGATCGTCGCCGACCCGGCGCTCACGCCGGTCACGAGCCCGCTCGCCACTCACCGTCGCGACGGCGGTGCTATTGCTGGCCCACGTCACGACCCGGCCCGTGAGCGCGTTCCCGCTCGCATCCCGCGGGGTCGCCGTGAGCTGCACCGTCTGCCCGGCTGGCACACTCGCCGACGCCGGACTCACGCTCACCGTTGCGACGGCGCGCTGCCGGACGCGTACCCGTGAAGACGCCGAAAGCTGGAGCGGGGCGCTGGCACCCGAGACCACGAAGTCTCCGGCCGCGGTATCGGCGGCGAACATTCCGTCGGGCGTGATGCTGGCCGCCGGTTGCGCTCCAGGTGACGGTGACAGCCGAGCTGTCGCCGCTGCGCGGTGCGGCCATAGGCCGCAAACTTCATCTGTTGCAGTGGATCGACGCTGACACTTTCGGGGACGACGACGACCTGGACGACCTGGTGACTTGGATCAGTGGGGGTGGCGATGGGCACCTCGCACGACCCGAGCGCGACGGTGGATGCAACGAGCCATGGCGCACCCCTCATGGAGGCGAGTCGACGCGACAGCTTGTGTTTGAAGGTCATCGTCAGGCCACCATTCGACGTGGGTTGAGCTTCGTCGATCGCTGGCGGCCCGGCGGACATGGCGAGCGTGGCTCGCGGTAGCCCCGTGGCTCTGCGTCACCGCCTTTCGGCGGCTATGCTCTGAGGCAGCGTGCTCTGGGTGCAAAGATGGCCGCGGTGTGGATTTGGGTCGGTGACCCATAACACGGCGGCCATGGCAATGGAGAAGTACTTGAGCAATATGGAGTTGACTGCCTCCCGGGTTAGGGCGAGGACTCCAGCACCAGCACCCAGTCATAGTCGTCCCCGTTGCTGTTCGCTCCGGCCGATGGGAAGACTGCTGGACCCGCTCGCCGCGAAGGGCGAGCCGGCGACAGGCGTGTAGGTCGCCGTTGGTGGGATCGTACCAGCGGGCGACCACGTTGGGGCCGCTGAGCTGTGCCATGTTGATCGTCACAGCGCGCGCGCTGGGCAAGTACGCCAGGACGAACGAGCCGTTGCTAGCCCGGGCGGTCGCGGCCTCGTCGGCTCCGGTGCCGACGCCGGCGGTGAGCACGGTGTGATTGGTGTCCGGCACCATCGTCCACCAGGCGCGGCCAGCCAGGAGCGCCGGGAGGTGCGCGAGCGATGCTTGCGCGCCGGGGCTATCGAGTGCCAGCTGCCAGCCGGTGTCGAAGAGCCAGATCGGGCGATTGCCCATGATCGTGCCCCGTGCCCCCTGACAGCACCGTCTGATAGGCCTGCTGCCGCACCGTCCACTCGCCGGCGCCATTCTCATTCTCGTAGATGGCCTCGATCAGGAAGAAGGGCATCGTCGAGCGCCCGTATTCCTGGAAGGCGTTGGCGATGACGTCTGTCCTGTCCGTGTAGATGTCGTTGAGCTGCAGCCAGGGCTCCACCGCGACCCAGCGAAGCCCAGGGCCGAGGTGCCTCGGGACCCGTGGAAGGTGTGCAGCCACTTCGGGCTCCACCGCGCGGATCGCGTTGGGAATCGCGCGCAGCAGGTTGAGGTCGGGTGGGTCGTAGTCGCCGCCCTCGACCCAGACGATGTTGTCGTAGAACCGGAACCGATTGGCCAGGTAGGTCCCGTAGTTGCTCAGCTTCGTCGTCCCGTTGGCCACCATCTCCTGATACCAGCCCTCGGACCCTCCGCCGCCGCCCATGTAGGCGGGGGTGAGCAGGACCAGCATGCCCTTCTGGGCCGCCAGATTGATCACGTATGCGGCGTGGGCGAAGTACGCCTCATTGGGTGTCGAGAAGTCGCCCGGCGTGAGGAAGGGCGCGTCGCCGTAGACATTCTTCGGGGGATTGGCGGAATACTCGTGCTCGATCAGGTTCACGAGCACCGTGTTGAACCCCTTCTGCCGCCGATCCTCGAGGTACTGCTCGGCCTGCTCGTTGGTCAGCTGCACGATCAGGGACCAGGCGGCATCGCCCTGCATCAAGAACGGATTCCCGTGGGCGTCGATCAGGTAGCGCTTGCCCGCTTCCACGTGGACCGGGTACAGTGCCGCCGGTCGTGTGGACGGTGATCGTCGCCGACCCGGCGATTCCGCCATACACGGCGACCACCGTGATCTGTCCCGATCCCACTGCCGGTGACGCGGGCCGTTTGCGGTCCCGTGCTGACGACCGTGGCCACGCTCGCCCCGAGTGTGGCCCACGTGACCTGATCCGCGACCGGGTTGTTGGTGGCGTCGAGCACCGTCGCGGTGAGGTGCAGCGTGTCTCCGGCCGCCAGCGTGGCCGTGGCCGGCGTCACCGTCACCTTGAAGCTTCCCAGCGTCACGGTGATCGGCACACTCCCCGCGAGGGGCGCCAGCACGATGGAGATGGCCGGGTTCGTCCCGGCCTGGACGTTGAGGGTGGCTGATCCGGTGTGCGTCTGCACGCCGCCCGCATCATAGGCGCGCAGCGTAATGGTGCGATTCGAGCCCGCGGGGACACTGATGGCGCCGTCGGCGACACCTCCGACCGTCGCGATGTTCGTGACGACCGGCGTCGCGATGTCGGGTGCCGTGACCTCGACCACCACCATCGCGACGGCGGTACCGGCGACGTTCGCCCGTATCGACAGCACCGCGCGTCCCGCGTTGATGTCGGGCCCCGCGGTCTCGTGGTCCACGCACGCGCTCAGCGCGAGCAGGGCCACGAGCGCCCCGGCGAACCCTCGGCGCATGGCGCTCCACCCTACGGGGTGACGGTGACGGTAGCGGTACCCGCAACGCCCTGGTAAACCGCCGTGATGCTGGTGGTACCGGCACCGGTAGCGGTTACGAGCCCCGCGGCATCGACGATCGCCACACCGGGATTCTTCGTGGCCCAGGAGACGACCCCTACCACCGGCTGGTTATTGGAATCCTTGATCGTCCCCGTGAGCTGCACCGTGCCGTTCACCAACAAGCTGGGTGAGGCCGGGGTCACGGTGACGACGTAGTGCCCGAGGGTCGCGGTGATCGGCAGATCGCCGGTCAGGGGCGTCAGGACCAGCGACAGGCTGGCATTGTTGCCCGCCTGAACGGTGGTGGTAACCGTCCCGGTGTGTGTCTGCACCCCTCCGGCATCAAAGCCTCGAATCACGATGGTCCGATTCGAGCCGGCCGGGATGGTGAAGGTGCCGGAGGCGACACCGTTTACGATGGGAATGTTGAAAACCAGGGCCGTCGGTATGTCGGCCGCCGACACGTCCACCACCACGGTCGCCACCAGTGTGCCCGACAGGTCGGCAGTGACGCTGAGCGTGGCCGTCGTGCCGGGGGGCGGCGGACTGACCGTACTCTGGTCGCCGCAGGAGACTAGCGCCATCAGGCATGCGACGGTGAGGACTTTGGAGATCAGGCGTCCGCGTTCCATAACGACAACTCCTTGCCCTGTGGGATGTTCGAGACCGACTGTCCACTTGAGTTGTCCACACGGGGGGGCAAGGTCCATGCCCGCAAGCGGGGCCGTGGTGCGGCTATCCTGCGTCAGGCATTCCCTGGAAGTGTGGCAGGCGTGTTACAGCCGGGGCGAGTCGCCGGTCGCGTCCGCGTGCACCACCGCGGTGGGGTAGAGGTTCACGGCGCCGCGGACGTCGCGGTCGCAGGTGACGAAGATGGTCGCGGCGGGGCACACGCGATCGTATGCCTTCGCGATGTCGTACCGGTATACCGACACTCCCAGGTTGAAGGTGCCCGGGCGCCAGGTGCAGGTCCAGCTCGAAAGCTGCAGTGGACCGTTTCCCCCGCCTCCATCGCGAAGGCAGGATGCCCGAGACGCTCCGTCGAGGTGTTGAACACTTCGTAGTGGTTCTCGTCCCTGAACTCGAGCACGACCGCCAGGCCGCGGCACGGAACGCGGGCGGCGACTTCCACGTCCACCCAGACCTTCTGTCCCGGACTCGAAGTTCAAAGCCCTCGCCGGTCTCATCCCGAACCGTAGTGCGAGCCACGAACGCTTCCTGGTCGGTCGGCGGGCCGCCGGGGGCCGTCGCTGCCGTTCAGGTAGCGCTGCATGACGTCGTTGGTCGGCCCGATCGATCACCGCGCGACCGCGATTGAGCAACAGGCTGCGGGTACACAGGTCGGACACGGCCCGCAGATTGTGGGACACGAACACGATCGTCGCGCCATTCGCCAGGACGGTATGCATGCGCTCGACGCACTTCTGCTGGAAGAGGTAGTCGCCCACGCTCAGGACCTCGTCGATGATCAGCACATCCGGCTCGACGTGCGCCGCGACGGAAAACCCCAAGCGCGCGAACATCCCTGACGAGTAGCGTTTGACCGGCGTGTCGATGAACTCAGCGAGTCCCGAGAACTCCACGATTTCGTCGAACTTCGCGCGGATCGCCTCGCGCGACATGCCGAGGATGGCGCCGCTCAAGAAGATGTTCTCCCGACCGGTCAGGTCCGGATGAAACCCGGCGCTCACCTCGATCAGAGCCGAGAGCGAGCCCTTGACGCGGAGCGCGCCCTTCGTGGGCTTCATGATGCCGCTGAGCAGCTTGAGGATCGTGCTCTTGCCGGCGCCGTTGCGTCCGATGATGCCGAAGGCGTCTCCCCGGCGGACCTGGAACGACACGTCGTCCAGGGCCCAGAATTCCCGCTTGTCGGGTGGGCCCTGCCGGCTGCGTCGCAACATGCCGCCGGTCAGGGCCGGAATGAGATCACGCAGGGAATCGTGAATCTCTCCCCGCCTGAACTTCTTGGAGACGTGATCCATCTCGAGTACGACGTCACTCATAGGATGTCCTAGATCGTCTCCGCGAAATAGGGCTCCATCCTGCCGGAAGAACGCGTTCGCCAGGAACCAGATCAGCGCGGCCGACGGCAGCGCTGTACGCTACCCACCCGACGGGCGGCACGCGGTGATAGACGACCGCGGCGCTCAGGCCCTCGAGGATCGGCGCGACCGGATTCAGCATGAGGATGTCCGCCCACCTGCCGAAGCATGGCCACGTCGAAGAACACCGGGGTGAAAAAGATGGCGAACGTAATGACCGCCTCGACCATGTACTTGACGTCCCGGAAGAACAGGCTCGCGGCCGAGAGAAAGATCCCCAGGCCGATGCAGAGCAGGGCAAGCAGGAGCACGAGGACCGGTACCCAGATGAGCTGGACGACTGAACCCCACTCCGGCGATGACCAGCACCACGGCCAGGAGGGCGGCGGCAACGGCGAAGTCCACGAACTGGGCCATCACCGAGGCGACCGGAAAGACTTCCCGGGCCAGGTACACCTTGGTCACCAGGTCACGATTGGTGACCAGGCTGTTGGTGGCGAACCGGATCGAAGACACGAAGAACGCCCAGGGAACCGCCTTCACGCTCACATTCGCGATGTCGGCGCTGCTGAGCGGCTGGCCGGACACGGTGGCGAACGCGTATTTGACGACGATCCCCGCCATCACGATCAGCGCGGGCATCAGGATCGCCCAGAGGAATCCCATCACCGACTGCTTGTACTTCACCGCGATCTCCCGCCACACGAGGATGTAGAGGAGCTCGCGACGCTGGATCAATTCCCGCAGAGTAGACCGGTCATGCGCCGACCACGACCTTGCGCGCGTAGAACGCCTCGGCATAGCCGCTCGGGGCACACGCTTCGACGCCGCGCAGCCGCATCAGCCCAGCGAACGTGTCATCCGAGAACCACTGCTTGCCCCGCTGCGACACAAACGCCGACGAGAGGTGGCTCGTCTTGCGGCGGCCGGGTCGCCTCATCGAGCGGTACGAACACGTTGGGCGAGCCCAGGTCCCCATCGTACTTGGGGATTTCGTACTCGAGAATCATGTGGTTACGGAACGTGTTCCACGTGAGCTCCGAGATCACCCGGTGATCCTGGTGCCGATCGGCCCCGTAGTGCGTGAAGATCACGTCCGGCTCTGGAATGGCCTTCAGCGCCTCGAAGGCGTCCTTGATCTTGGCACCGTCGTACGGGAAGAAGCCATCGCGGAACCGCTTCACCACCACGCGCCGCCGCTTGGCGCCGGCGAGAAACAGCCGCGCGCTCTTGCGTGCCTCGTTGGCACGCGGGCCCGCAGCGCTGAACACCACCCAGTGGACTTCCGTCGTGGGGCGGTCAGCGAGCAGCCGCAACAGCGGTCCCGCCGCAGCCGATTTCGATGTCGTCCGAATGCGCGCCGAGGCACAAGATCCGTGTGGCTCGGCCGGCCGGCGTGTTAAGCGTCAGAGGCAGCATGCACCAACGGCCGCAATGCAGTAGAACGCGAGGGAAGCCGGAGGCCGTCGGTTCGGGGCGTTGCGGCATCCCTGCGCCAGACCTCCCAGGGTGGGTTCCCCTGCGCGTACAGGTCGTCAATGCGCTTCTTGTCCTTGGCGGTGTCCATGGGGAGCCAGAAGCCGTCGTAATCGTAGGCGAGCAGCTGCTTCGCGCGCACGAGGCGTTCGAAGGGCTCCAGCACCAGCTCGTCGCCATCCTTCATGTAGCGGAAGATGTCCTGCTTGAGGGCGAAGAAGCCGCCATTCACGCGGAGACCGGATTGCGCGATGTCGCGGAAGCTCGTGACCCGACCACCATTGTCCGTGGTCACGAAGTGATAACTCAGGTTCGGCCTGACGGACAGGAAGCTCGCCACCGCGTCGTGCGTCCGGAAATGCTCGATCTGATCGGGCAACGGGAGGTCCGAGAGCCCGTCCGAGTAGTTCGCGAGGAACATCTCCTCGCCGGCCAGGTGCGGCTCCACCGCCTTGAGCCGCTGCCCGATGTTGGAATTCAGGCCGGTCTCAACGAACGTGATGCGCCAGTCGCTGATGTCGCTGTTCAACAGCTCGCGCTTCGCGCCACCGTCGGTCAAGACGAAATCGTTCGAGACGCACTCTTCATAATTGAGGAAGTAGTGCTTGATCATGTCTCCACGGTAGCCGAGGCACAGAATGAAGTCTTTGTGCCCGAAGTGGGCGTAGTACTTCATCACATGCCAGATGATCGGTCGATACCCGATCGGCACCATGGGCTTGGGCACGTTGTCGGCGTAGTCCCGCAGCCGCATGCCGAGACCCCCGCAGAACAGAACGACCTTCATATCGCCGCTCCCGTGTCACTGGTGGCCAGGGCGCCGCCGAGCGATTCGGTCGCGGCGGGCTGCCAGCGCAGCTGGCCGTCCACTCGCCCTGCTCGCTGCAATCCCTGGATCTGTCTCACGCGCATGTACCGGCTCCCGCCGAAGTCTTCGCTCGTCAGGCCGTTGGTGCGGTACGCTTCGACCAGCTGCTTGATCCCGCGTGGCACCGTCCACTGCGGCTGAAACTCCGGCAGCGTCGCCGCGATCTTCGAGCAGTCGACCCGGTAGCTGCGCGGGTCGGGGCGCCCCATTCGGGGAGTACGTCACGCGGCTGCCGGGGACTGCCTGCCGCACGAACTCGGCGAGCTCGCTGACCCGGTAGTTCTCCTCGCTGCGCCCGACGTTGAAGGCCACGTTGGACACGAGCGGCCGCGGGGCGTGCAGCACCGCCAGGAACGCGCGGCAGAAGTCCTCCACGTGGACGAGCGGTCTCCAGGGCGTACCGTCACTCTGGACGAGGATCTCGCCCGTCGTGTGCGCCGCCGCCACCAGGTTGTTGACGACGACGTCGGCGCGCAGCCGCGGCGACACGCCGTACGCCGTCGCGTTGCGCAGGAACGTCGGGGTGAAGCGGTCGTCGGCGAGTGGAGCCACGTCCTGCTCCACCAGCACCTTCGATCGCCCGTACGCCGTGATCGGGTTGAAGGCGGCCTGCTCATCGAGCATGTCCTCTCCGGCGACGCCGTACAGGCTGCACGAGGACGCGAACAGAAAGCGCTGTACCCCCGCGGCCTTGGCGGCCCGTGCGAGGCGGACCGAGGCGCGGTGGTTGATGTCGTACGTGATCTCCGGATCGAGGTCGCCCAACGGATCGTTGCAGAGCGCCGCCAGGTGGATGACCGCGTCGAATCCCCCGAGGTGCGCCGGCTCGACGTCCCGCAGGTCGAGCCGCTGCGCCGGGACGTCGGTCGTCGGCGGACCGAGCGTGCAGTCCTCGAAGAAGTAGGTATCCAATCCGACGACGTCGTGCCCCGCGGCTTGCACCATGCGGACCATGACGGAGCCGATGTAGCCGTTGTGACCTGTCACCAAGACCTTCACGTCGCTACCTCCGGTCGAGTCGGGTTCACCAGTCGAGGCCCGCCCGCCGCAGCTCGAGCACAGGGGCCAGGGTGCGCGCCGCAGCGACGGCCTGCGGATCCAGCGTGCCGACGAGGACTTGCTCGTGCGCACCGGCGTCCGCGACCACCGAGCCGTCGGGTGCGAACAGCGCCGATCCGCCGCCAAATGCCATCCCGTCGGCGGCGACCCCGCAGCGGTTGCACAGCGCCAGAAACGCGTGGTTCTCGATCGCGCGAGCCCGTGCGAGCACGCGGAGCGCGCTGGACCGCGCGGCGGGCCATTCCGCCACCACGAGAAACAGGTTCGCTCCGTCGAGTGCATCCCCGCGGTACATCTCGGGGAAGCGGAGGTCGAAACAGATGCTCAGCGCCGCCGTCCAGCCGTCGATGTCGACCCGCACCCGGCGCGTTCCCGCGGCGAGGTAGCGGTCTTCCTGGAGCGGCGAAAACAGGTGCCCCTTGTCGTAGGTCGCGGGCGCGCGACCATCGGGTGCAAACAGCCACAGGCGATTCGTCAGCCGCCCCTGCTCGTCGAGGGAGATCATGCTCCCGGCGATGCGGGCGCCCCGCTCGGTGCTCAAGCGCTGCAGCGCCTCGCCCAGGGCGGGTGTCTCCGTCTCCGCGCTGCGGCGCCACGCGGCGTGCGCATATCCGGTCGACCACAGCTCGGGCAGCAGGTACAGGTCGGCATGCGGCGCAGCGTGAATCAGCGCGACGGCGCGATCGAGGTTGCGCTGGGCCAGCCCGTCGGCGATCTCCATCTGCACGACCCCCACCCGCAGTGTGGTCATGCGCCGGTGTGCTCCGGCCGAAGCAAGCCATGTGCCACCAATGCCTCGGCGGCCTGCCGGACCGCGCCGAAGGGCATGTGCGACCGTTCCGCGATGTCCAGCAGGCTGTGGCGCCCGTCGGACAGATTGAGCACCCACAGCAGCGCGAACTCGTAGTCGGGCAGGGCACCGCCCCGCACGGCGGTGTACAGCCCGCGCTTCCCGAGCTGCGGCTCGCACTTGGGGTTCTGATTGACATAGCGCGCGTCCTGCTCGACGACCTCCAGGATCGTCACGCACCTTGGCGAACGTGTCCGCGAGGCTCTCGGGCGAGACGAAGGCGAGATCGTCGCCGGAGGTGTGGTACTCCGGGTACCGGCCGTGCGGGGTCCGCATGAAGCAGCCGACGGCGAGATCGAACCCCGGCGAGCAGTACTGGCGCTCGTCGTAGCCGTACGGGGAGAAGTCGAGCAGCTCGTGCTCGCCGCCCGCGCGCTCGAGCACGTGCTGCGCGGCGCGGTCGACGAGCGTGTCGCCGCGGCGGCTCCGCTTGTACGTGGGCGTGCCGGGGTCGCCGACGCACGTGAGCACGAGACCGTGGCGGATCCGCGCTGCCTCGGCCTCGTGCAGGGCGAGCCACGTGATCGAGCCGATCGTGCCGGGAATGAACAGGAAGCGGTACGAGTAGCGCCGTGGCGCCGTGCCGAGGTGCCGCGCGAGCGCGACCGCCACCGCGACGCCCGACAGGTTGTCGTTGGCCAGCGACGGATGGCAGGCGTGGCAGGAGATCAGGATCTCGTCCGCCGCTCGCCCGGGCAGGTAGCACTCCCCGTAGGTCAGGTGACCCGGCGCGAGGCGTCGAGTCGATACACGACGTCGTAGGTGTCGTCCGGCAGCTCGGCGAGCTGGCGGTGCGTCAGGCAGAAGCCCCAGTTCTCCTGGTAGTACGTCGTCCGATACGGGATCCAGTCGGGATGGTCCGGCAGGCTGTGGAGATGCGGCCTCAGCTCCGCGAGCGTCAGCGTGCGCTCGCACGGGCACGCTGTAGTTCACGACGTGGAGGTTGGACTGCTGGAAGTCGACGACGCGCTCGCCGCGCGAGTTCCGGACGTACGCGTCGCGGATGTTCCACTCCTTCGGGACCGTCCAGTCGAACACGCGCGTGCCGGTCGGGACCTCGTGGATCTCGAGCGGAATGTCGTCCTGCAGCCGGCGCAGGGTCTCGCGTACGCCATCGCCGGTGATGCTGCGGCAGATGGGATAGAGCTCGGCGATCAGCCCGTGCATCTGCTCGCCGAGGGTGACCGCCGGGGCAGCGACGGAGCGACGCGGTCACAGCGCGACCAGGTCCGCCCGGCGGAAGTCCGGGTAGTTCCGATCGCGATTCAGCATGATCGGGTCGGCGAGCGGGCCAGCGGATGCCGAACGCGGGGTCGTTCCAGCGAACGCCGCGGGCCGAGCCCGGGCGCGTAGAACTCGGACATCTGGTAGAGGACCTCGGTCCCGTCTTCCAGCGTCTGAAATCCGTGCGCGAACCCCTGCGGGATGTACAGCGAGCACTGGTTGTCGGCGGTCAGCTCGACCGCGACGTGCTGGCCGAATGTGGGCGACTCCAGCCGCAGGTCGATGATCACGTCGTAGATCGCCCCGCGCGTGCAGCGCACGAGCTTGACCTCCTCGTGGGGCGCTGCCTGGTAGTGCATGCCCCGCAGCGTGCCGCCGCGCCGGTTGAGCGAGATGCTGCACTGCACGATGCGCGTTTCGAGCCCGTGCGCCACGAACTCCCGCTCGCACCACGTCCGGGCGAAGAAGCCCCGGTCGTCCTCGAGCCGCTCGGGCTCGATGACGTAGGCGCCGGCGAGGGCGGTCTCCGTGAAGATCATGCGAATCGCCTCAGGGGCTGACGTGAACTTCCGGGAATCGGCACGACGAACTGCCCGCCCCATTCGCGGATGTAGGCCAGCTGGCTCATGATCTCGTCCTTGCAGGTTCCACGGCAGAATCAAGACGTAGTCCGGCCTGGTCTCGCGCGATCCGCTCCGGTGCGTAGATCGGGATGTGCGTGCCGGGCAGGTACCGGCCGTGCTTGTAGGGGTTGCGGTCGACCGTGTAGTCGAGGAAGTCCGTCCGGATGCCGCAGTAGTTGAGCAGGGTGTTGCCCTTGCCCGGGCGCGCCGTAGCCGACGACGGTCTTCCCCGCGCGCTTCGCGTCGATCAGGAACTCGAGCAGCTTCCGCTTGGTCTCTCGCACGCGCTCGCCGAACTGAGCGTAGTACGTCGAGGCGTGTCGAGGCCGGCTTCGCGCTCGCGGGCGCGCAGCCCGTCGACCCGGGGCGTGACCGGCCGCATCGGGTCCTCGGCGTGGCAGGCGAAGATCCGCAGCGAGCCGCCGTGCGTCGTCAGCTCGTCCACGTCGAAGACGCTCAACCCGTGCGCCGCGAAGATCTGCTCGACGGAGTAGCAGGAGAAATACGAGAAGTGCTCGTGGTAGATCGTGTCGAACTGGTTGTCCTCGACGAGCCGCATGAGATGCGGAAACTCGATCGTGATGACCCCGCGCGGCGCGAGCAGCGATCTTCATCCCGGCCACGAAGTCGTTGAGGTCGGGCACCTGGGCCAGGACGTTGTTGCCGATCAACAGGTCGGCCTGCTCTCCCCGCCGGACGAGCTTCGAGGCGGTCTCCCGCCCGAAGAACTCGACGAGCGTCGGCACGCCCTTCTCGACCGCAACGGCCGCGACGTTCGCCGCGGGCTCGATGCCGAGCGCGGGGATGCCGCGCTGCACGAAGTACTGGAGCAGGTAGCCGTCGTTGCTCGCCAGCTCGACGACCCGGCTCGCGGACGTCAAGCCGCAGCTCTTCGATCATCCGGTCCGTGTAGCGCGCGCGCGTGGGCGAGCCAGCTGTCGGAGTAGGACGAGAAGTAGGCGTACTCGCTGAAGATCGCCTCGCGACTCACGTACTCCTGGAGCTGCACGAGGAAGCAGCGCTCGCAGACGTAGACGTGGAGCGGATAGAACGGCTCCATCCCGTTGAGCTGGTCGGCGCGCAGGTAACTCTCGCACAGCGGCGACATGCCGAGGTCCACGAAGCTGTGTTGCAGCGGCGTGCCGCAGGCGCGGCACGCGGCGGACGTGGGTGCGGCCAAGACGGGCTCGGCGGCGCCCGCGGGCGCCTGGACTGCGGTTGCCATCAGTTGAATCTCCGAAAAACAGGTTTGACCGCTCGGCCGACCAGGTAGTGCTCCACCCCGTCGTCGAGTGCTCTCCGGTAGACCGTCAGGGCCTCCGCCACCGCGTCGATGGTGCGGTCGATGTCATCGTTCTGGTGCGCATGGCTCACGACGAACGACGGCGCAAGCACGCCGTGACGGATGAGCTCCTGCAGGAACAGCGTCCGGAACGGCTGTGACGGCAGGCCGTCGCGGTCGCGCGTGAAGTACACGAGATTCGCCGGATTGCCGAGCACGCCGACGTGCTGCTCCAGCCCGCTGGCGCACGCGGCCTCGGTGACGCCCCGCCGCAGGCGCTCGCCCTGAGCCCGCAGCACGTCCACCACGCCCTCGTCCCGGAAGATCCGCATCGTCTCGATGGCGGCCGCCAGGGCGGACGTCTCCGCGCCGTGCGTGGTGGAGAGCAGGAACACCCGCTCGCTCCGTGTGGCGCAGGCCGCCCCGCTCCATGATGTGGCGCTTGCCGGCCAGGGCGGCGAGCGGGAACCCGTTGGCCATCCCCTTGCCGAACGTCGAGAGATCCGGAGTCACACCGTAGAGCTTCTGCGCGCCGCCCAGGTGGAAACGGAATCCGGTGATCGTCTCGTCGAGAATGAACAACGCGCCGTGGGCGGCGCACAGGGTCTGGACCTGATCGAGAAAGCCATCCGCGGGCCCGACGGAGGTGGCCGCTTCCATCATCACGCAGGCAATTCGCCCCGGATGCTGGTCGAACAGCGCCCGCACGCTCTCCAGGTCGTTGTAGTGGAACTTGACCGTCAGCTGCTGGATGGCCTGGGGGATCCCCGCTGCCATCGGCGTACTGCCGATGAACCAGTCGTCGGTCGAGAAGAATGGGTGCTCCCCGCAGATCGCGACCATGTCGCGCCCGGTGTAGGCGCGGGCCAGCTTCACGGCGGCGGTCGTCGCATCGGAGCCGTTCTTGGCGAACTTCACCATCTCCGCTCCGTCGATCAGGCTCAGGAACGCCTGCGCGCACTCGACCTCGAACGGCGACGGGCGCGTGAAGTTGGTGCCGTTGAGCATCGCCCGGTACGCGGCATCCACCACGGAGGGGTGGCCGTGTCCCAGGGTGACCGAACGCAGCCCCATGCCGTATTCGATGTACTCGTCGCCATCCGCATCCCACACGTGACAGCCGCGGCCGCGCGCGATGAATCCGGGGGCCAGCTCCGGGTACTGGTCGTCCCCCTTGGCGTACGTGTGACACCCGCCCGGGACGAGCTCGTGAGCGATCGCCTGCAGCACCTTGGACTTGGCGAACGTGCGTTGCGCGACGTTCGCCTCGGGGGCGCGACCTGCGAGCGTTGGCGGCGCGGAAATCTCGTTCATGCGGGCGAGCAACGCAGGAACTGGACCACGGTTGTGCTTGGAGGACACGGGTTCTCAGGGGGGGGTGCCTGCTTTGGCGGGCGCGGGTGTCACATCATTGCATCAGGTCCGCGCTCAACGTCATGGTCTACGAGGTGAACGGAGCGAGCCGACTACCAGCCGCCGCGCTTGAGGATCACTGCCGGGAGCGTCCGCACCATGATCCTCAGGTCCTCGAGGGCGGACTGGCGGTGGATGTATTCGAGGTCGTACTGGAGTTTGCGCCGCACGTCGTCCACGCAGCTGTCGTAGCTCTGGTTGATCTGCGCCCAGCCGGTGATGCCCGGCCGCACGCGCTGGCGTTCTTCGTAGCGGTGGATCTCCTGCCGCAGCCGGGCGAAGATCGACGGCTGCTCGGGCCGGGGGCCGACAACGTCCATTTCGCCCCGCAGCACGTTGAGGAGCTGCGGCAGCTCGTCGAGCCGATACTGGCGGAGAATCCGGCCGATGGACGTCACCCGCGGGTCCTGGCGCGCGGCCCAGACCTCGTCGCGCTGTGGCTTCGTCGCGAGCGGTCATCGTACGGAACTTGTAGATCTTGAAGGGCTTGCCGCCGTGGTCAACGTGGCGGCGGGAGTTGCCCGTGGGCTCTCCCGGCGTGCGGCGGTCGATACCGACGCGCAGCTGCGTGTAGAAGACCGGGCCGCGCGACGTCAGCTTGATGAGCAGCGCGATGGCCGCCATGGCGGGGGCGGTGAGGATGACGCCGGTCGCCGCGACGGTCACGTTCAAGGCACGGCGCACCCCTTCGGACGGCTCGCGCTGGGACACGCGCCGGTACCGGGCGCTCGCCTGGGGGATCCGAACACTGGTCACGAGGGGACTCGATCGATGGGCACGGCGGTGTCATATGCAGGCGCCGTGCCTCTGCCGCCGATGAGGCGGCTAGGCTCAAATCAACGCTATTTGGAGCAGGGTCGGCACCGGTTTGTCGCACGGCGCCACGGCGCTTGTGGGTGGGGTGCTACAAGAAATGTGTCCGCCGTCACTCCTCCGACGTCGGAATCTTGCGCTGCAAGCCCGTGCCGCTCCATGAGACGGTACAACGTGGTGCGATCCACGCCGGCGACGCGTGCGGCTCGCGACATGTTCCCACCCGCTTCCGTCACCAGCTGCGTGAGATAGTGCAGCTCGAAGGCCGCGACCAGGCGATCCCGGGCGGCGTAGTAGGGCTCTTCGGTCGTCACTTCGGAAGGCAGATACGGGCGGCCCTCGTCGCTGACCTGCTCTCCCAAGGCGGGGATGTCCTCGGGCCGGATCGGAGCGCCCGGCTCCAGCAGGACGACCATGTGCTCGACGACGTTTTCGAGCTCGCGCACGTTGCCCTTCCAGGCACGCGCGCGCAGCGAGCGAACCGCCGCGTCGGTGAGCTGGGGGAGGGGGGTGCCGGGTCCCCGGTGGCGGACCCAGTACTGCCCCAGGAAGTGTTGCACCAGCAGACGCACATCCCCGGGACGCTCCCGCAGCGGCGGCACGTGGATCGGGACAACGCGCAGCCGATAGTACAGGTCCTCGCGCAGCGTCCCGGCCTTGACCGCCTCCTCCGGAATGCAGTTGGTCGCGGCGATGAAGCGCACGTTCACGACCGCGTCCGTCGTCTCGCTGCCCACGCGCCGCACCACGCCGTCCTGGATCACGCGGAGCAGTTTGGCCTGAATCGGCTTCGACATCTCGACCAGCTCGTCGAGCAGCAAGGTGCCGCCGTTCGCCGCCTCGAGCAGGCCGGGCTTGTCGCGCACGGCGCCGGTAAACGCGCCCTTCACGTGACCGAACATCTCCGACTCGAGCAGCGCCTCGGGGAGCGCCGCGCAGTTGACGGCCACCAACGGCCGGCTGCTGCGCCGGCTGTGGTGGTGGATGAACTGCGCGATCAGCTCCTTGCCGGAGCCGCTTTCGCCGGTGATAAAGACGGAGGCGTCGGTCGGCGCCACGCGGCGCGCGAGATCGACGGCCCGGCGGAACGCCGGCGCCGCTCCCAGTACCGTGACCCGCTCGCTGTTCCCGTGCTCACGGGCGAAGTCGGCCTGCAGCGCGTGCGACTCGCGGGCCACCATGATCGCATGAGCGGCCCGGCCCAGCAGGATCTGCAGGTGCGTCGCCGAAAACGGCTTGGGGAGATAGTCCCAGGCGCCGGCACGCAGGGCCTCGAGACTCGAGTCGACCGACGGGTTGCCCGTGATAACGATGACGATCGTGTCGGGGTGCGCCTCCAGGCAGGTCCGCAGCAGCTTCATGCCGGGGACCTCCGGCATGTAGAGATCCAGCAGCACGACATCGAACTTCTTGCGCTTCAACATCTCGCGCGCCTCGTCGCCGCGGCCGCATACGCTGACCTGGTAGCCCTCGTACTCGAGCACGCTCGCGCAGCTCTCCCGGAGCGTGCGCTCGTCGTCCGCCACCAGGAGGCGGATAGCTCGCCTTCATCTCGGGGGTCAACTGCGGTAACCCCACCACATCGCGCGAGGGGGCAGTCCGGGTCTGGCCGGCTGCGGGTTCGGTGTCCGGCGTCGTTGCGCGCATCAGCTTCCACAACCTCCATGCCAGGGGTAAGCGCTCGAGTGCGCTTACTACGGGGCCACTGAGACACTCTCTGGCACGGATCGGGCCGGTTCGCGCCGGGAGGATCGGTTCAGTAAGTCAATGTCATATAGGCAGTTCGGCCAGCTGTCAAGAGCGATGTGGCGGATGTACGACAGGTCATCCGGCCCTCACTCGGCAATGTCGCTGGTGTGCCACAATAATCGCAATGCTTGACCAAGGCCGCTGTGACGCAGGTCCCAGCCGCCCGCCCACGTCAAGGCATCGCCCTTGCGTAGAGGTTGGGCATGCCAGAAATCATGTCCGACGACGCTCATCCCGACACCTCGCGCAGTCTCGCCCCTTACGTGCCGCACGCCGCTCGGGCGGCGATGCTCGACCCGGTCGGCGTCGCGCCGGAGGAAGGCCTCGATTGGCGGCGCTAGGTGGCGGCGGTATGGCGGTTCAAGTGGTGGATCCTCGCGGTCACCGTACTGGGAACGCTCGGTGGCGTGGGCGGGGCCCACCTGCTTCCTCCCAAGTATCAGGCGCAGGCGACCATCTGGATTCAATCCAGCGAGCCTCGCAACGGTGGCAACGGTGGCAGTCGCGGGCCGATCGGGAGCAACCAGCTTTTCGACTCGTACGCCTGGGTGAACCTGCTGCGATCCTACGTCGTGCTCGACGAAGTAGCCCGGGATCTCCGATTCTATCTGCGGCCTGCGCCTGGGACCGGCGCGGTCTTTCTCGTCGTTCACGGTCGGCGAAGTCTTCCATCCTGGCGTGTATCGGCTGGTGGTGGCGCAGGCGGGAGACACCTTCTCGCTGCAGAACCGGGACGGTGCGGAGCTGCAGCGCGGCAGCGTTGGAGACTCGATCGGCCGGGAGCTCGGCTTTCAATGGGCCCCGGCAGCGGACGTCCTCAAACCGGGCAGCGAGCTGACCTTCACGGTTCGGCCGTTGCGCGATGCGGCAAAGGCGTTGGGGGAGGGTCTCACCGTCACGATGGATCCGGACGGCGACCTTCCTGCGACTGTCCCTCACGGGTCAGGATCCGACCCAGGTCGCGAAGACCGTCAATGCGGTCGCGCATCGCTACGTCGCGGTCGCGACGGACTTGAAGCGGGCCAAGCTGACCGAGGTGGCAAAGCTCCTGAGCGACCAATTGGGAGCGGCCGGCATGGACCTGCATCGCGCGGAGCGTGCGTTTGAGGCATTCCGCGTTCGCACGATCACGTTGGCTCCCGACGTCAACGTGGCGGCGGCACCGCAGGGCAAATCCCCGGCGTACGGGGACTTCTTCGCTTTGAAGCTCGAGCGCGACCAGTTGCATCGTGACCGGGAGGCCATCGAACGTGTGTTGGCGCAGTTGGGCGATTCAGGCGGCTCCATCGAGGGTTTGACCTTCATCGGAGCCGTGCAGCGCTCCGGCGACCTGAGTCAGGCCCTGCGGGAGTTGATGGTCAAGCAGGCCGAGCGGCGCGCGCTGCTGTACACCTACACCGAGGATCATCCGTCCGTACAGCAGGCGACGAAGCGCATCGAGGTCCTGGAGCGGGGCACGGTTCCCAATTTGGCCCGCGCTGCTCCTGACAGAGCTTGCCGCACGCGAGCGGTCGTTGGGACCGCAGATCGCGCTCGGGAGTCGCGAGCTGCAGGGAGTCCCGCAGCGAATGCTCGAAGAGGCGCGGCTGCATCGCGACATGGACATGGCGGCCGGTCTCTACACGAGCGTGCAGCAACGATACGACGAAGCGCGCCTCGCGGAGGCGAGCAGCGTCGCGGACATACGCGTGCTCGATGCGGCGGTGCCTCCTCAGGAGCCGCTCAAGGACACTGCTTCGCGGTTGATCGTCATGGGCTTTGCCGCCGGGTTGGGCCTTGGGCTGGCGGGCGCTGTGCTGGCGGACAACGTGGATCCACGGATGCGGTACCCCTCGCAGGTGACGAGCAAGATGGGGCTCTCGATCCTGGGGGTGCTGCCCCACGTGCAGGATCGTGGAGCCGGGCCCGACGATGCGCATGTCCACCACGTCATCGAAGCGATGCGCACCATCCGGCTGAATCTGACTCACGCCTTTGGCCCGACGGCGCCGATTGTGTGCACGATCACGAGTCCGGGCGCCGGAGACGGCAAATCCCTCGTGTCCGCCAATCTTGCACTGGCCTACGCGGAAGCTGGATATCGCACACTGCTCATCGATGGCGACGCCCGTCGCGGAGCGTTGCACCGCGCGCTCGGGGCGTCACGCAAGTCGGGGTTGACCGACGCGCTCGCCGGTCAGGTACCGCTCAACGGGATCATCCAGAAGACGGCGTGGCCGTCGCTCGACTTCATCGGCGCCGGCAGTCGGTTTCGCGATTCACCCGAGCTGCTTGCCTCCGAAGCGATGGTGGAGATCATGGCGCGGCTGCGCAGCGGGTACCAGGTGATCCTGGTGGACAGCCCGCCGCTCGGCTCGGGCGTCGACCCGTATACGCTGGGTTCGATCACGGGCAGCGTGTTGCTGGTGCTCCGCAGCGGGACGACGAACCTCGAGTTCGCCCGGACCAAGCTGGGAGCGTTGGAGCACCTGCCGATCAGACTGTTGGGCGCGATTGTGAACGATGTACGGCCCGGGGGCGGGTACGAGCACTACACCTACTTGACCGGGTACTCCGCTACGGATGAGGGATCGGCGGTCGAGGCCCGCGGGCGCCGAGGGATGCTCTAGGCGGGGCGGGGCCGGGCGTCGCTGTCTTCGAAGTCCCGCAGCCAGCCACCGGCGGGATCGGTCCGCGCCTGTCGCAGCGCGGCGGTCGCTCGAAACATCAGCTCGACGGCGTCGATCGACGCCGCATGGAAGTCGCTCACGCCGTGACACCCGGCGTGCATCTGGAATCCGGTCTCGTTCGCGGCGAGAAGCCCGTCGCACAAGCGGCTCGCCAGCTGGCGCGCCTGTCCCGCATTGGTATCCATCGCAACCACGGCAAACGTACCGGCCCCAAGGCGTCCGATCGCATCGGAGCGCCGCCCGGTCGCTTTCAGGTGCCGTGCGACTTGCCGCACGACCGGCCAGGGCGTTTCTCCGCTGGCCGGCGTCGAGTCGGGATTCGGCTCGGGGGCGAGGACGACGCAGGCGAGCGGCGCCCGGGTGCGGGTGGCGTGCGAGGCGAGCTCGCGGGCCCGGCGCGTGAGCCCCCGAATATTGTAGAGCCCCGTCGCATCGTCGATCAGACCCTCGGAGCGCGCCTGGTCGGCATCGAGTTTGGCCGGCACCAGCGCGTCCAGGATGGCGCGGGTCTCCTCCGCGTCGAACGGCTCGCTCAGGCACTCCCAGGCGCCCGCACGGAGTGCGGCCAACCGGTCGCGCCGGGTCGCGGGCTTGGGCAGGGTGACGAGGAGCGGCGTGCTGGGCGTGATCAGTCCCTCGGAGCGCAAGCGCTTGCACAGGTCGTGGCCGCTCGAGTCGGGAAGGTGCGCGTCGACGATGATCGCATCGGGCTGGTCGCGCTTGGCGCGGAGCAGCGTGCCTTGCGCCGTGTAGCTCGCGAGGACGACGTAACCGCTGGGAGCAAGAATGCTCTCGAGCGAGCGGCTGGTCCATTCCTGTTTGCTCGCGACGAGAACCACCGCCGGGCGAGCGGGGCCCATCTTTGTCTGCACGGTCCCATCTCCTCAAATGGTGAATTGCGCGGGCAGCGGTGGAGAGGGACTGGTGCTCGCCGTGCCGGGGTGCCGCGCGTGACTACTGCATGCAGGACTCATGCGCGAGCCGCGCACGACCCCGCCGCGTCGCGAGCAGACGATTCGGGGCCCGGTCGCGCGGCGTCATCGTGAAACTGATGCGCCGCGACCACAGCACCGGCGGTCCCTGACACGAACCTGCAACGCGATCGGGGCGGGGCGTCGATCAGCGCGCGGCCGTCCGCCCGTAAGTCCTGCGACACCAGTCAGTTTCCGAGGGGGAACCGCCCCGGGCGTGGTGGGCCCAAATCTTGACACATGGCCGCGCATGGGAAGGAGACAAAACCTCGCGGATGTTCTGTGAACGGTGTGAGAGCCATATCGCCACGACGGAGTGGCCGGGCGGGATGACGCGTCCGGGGCGCGCGTGTGGGGCGCGCGGCGTCTTGGGGATCTGATATGCGGCGCCTGCGGCGCCATTGTCACGGCGGAGGGATTCGCGGAGCGCCTGCTGCGGAAGCACCTGCAGCTCGCCCGCTTCGGACTCGTGAGCGCGGCGGGTCCGCTGCTCGAGACCACCAAAGGAGACATGGACTGACATGTGCGGCATCGTCGGCTACCTCGGATCTCGTCAAGCGGCTCCCATTCTCGTCAGAGGCCTGAACCGCCTGGAGTACCGCGGTTATGACTCGGCGGGCGTGGCGATCCAAAACGGCGTCGGCGTCGTGACCCGCAAGCTCGCCGGACGCGTTCGCGGGCTCGACGAGCTGCTCACGCAGCAGCCGGTGATCGGGACGTGCGGCATCGCCCATACGCGCTGGGCGACGCACGGAGCGCCCACCGGACGCAACGCGCACCCGCACACCGATTGCACCGGGCGTTTGGCGCTCGTGCACAACGGGATCATCGAAAACGCCGACACGCTGCGGGCGGCACTGCAGCAGGCCGGCCACCACATCGGAACGGACACGGACACGGAAGTCCTTGCGCATCTCATCGAGGATGCCCCGGGGGACTCGCTCGAGGCGCGGGTAATCGCCGCGCTGCAGCACGTGGACGGTACGTACGGTCTCGCCGTCATCTCGTCGGATGAGCCTCGAAAAATCGTGGTCGCGCGGCGCGGCTCTCCGGTGCTGCTCGGCGTGGGCGACGACGAGTACTTCGTCGCCTCGGACGCCTCGGCGGTGCTCGAGCACACCCGCTCGGTCGTCTACCTCGACGACGGGGATGTGGCCGTCCTGACCCCGGACGGCTACCACGTGCTGGACCGCGAAGAGCGCGTGCAGCTGCGCGCGGTGGACGACATTGCCTGGGACCTCGAAGCCATCGAGCTGGGGGGTTTCGAGCACTTCATGCACAAGGAGATCAGCGAGCAGACGGAGACCGTGCGGGCGACCCTGCGCGGCCGCCTGGTGCAGGGAGGCGCGCGGCTGAACGGCTTGAACCTCACGCCCGAGGCGTGTGCCGACGTGCAGCGCATCGTCATTCTGGCGTGCGGGACGTCGTGGCACGCCGGCCTCGTGGGTCGGCACCTCATCGAGGAGCTGGCGCGCATTCCGGTCGCCGTAGAGTATGCGTCGGAGTACCGCTACCGCCGGCACCCCGAGCAGCCGGGCACCCTGACGCTGGCGATCTCCCAATCGGGAGAGACGGCGGACACGCTCGAGGCGATGCGGGCGGCGCGCGCCAGCCAATCCCGCGTGCTGGGCATCGTGAACGTGGTGGGGAGCACCATCGCGCGGGAGGCGGACGGGGGCATCTACCTGCACGCCGGTCCGGAAATCGGGGTGGCGTCCACCAAGGCGTTCACCTCGCAGATCGCCGCGCTGGCCCTGTTCGCCCTCTACCTCGGCCGCCAGCGCGGTCTCTCGGTGGCGGAGGGAGAAGCCTTCGCCGATCAGCTGAACAATCTGCCCGTCGTGATCGGTCAGGCACTCGCGCTCGAATCCGAAGTCCAGGCGGTGGCGCAGGAGTACGCACACCAGCGGAATTTCTTGTATCTTGGCCGGGCGGTGAACTTCCCGGTGGCGTTGGAGGGGGCGCTGAAGCTGAAAGAAATCAGCTACATCCACGCCGAAGGCTACCCGGCGGCCGAGATGAAGCACGGGCCGATCGCCTTGATCGACGAGGAGATGCCGGTGGTCTTCGTCGCCCCGAAGGACGAGGTCTATCCCAAGGTTGTGTCGAACATGCAGGAAGTGAAGGCGCGAGGCGGCCGCATCATCGCCATCACCACCGAGGGCAACGGCGATCTTCGCGGGTTGGTCGACCACGAGCTCCGGGTTCCCCTGACAAGCCCACTGCTGTCTCCGCTCGTGACGGTAATTCCGTTACAGCTCCTCGCGTACCACATTGCGGTACTGCGTGGTTGCGACGTCGACCGCCCGCGAAATCTCGCCAAGAGCGTCACCGTCGAATGATGGTGGGCCGCCGAGTCCTGCCCGGGATTGTCAGCAGCCTCGTCGTCGGCACCCGGTGGGTGGGGGTGGCCGGGTGCCTGTTGCTCGGATTCCTCCCCGCCGCCGCCGCGCAGCAGCGGCAATCCTGGCCCCGCCTACGCCACGCGCGCGATGCTGGAACAGCAGCTGCGCGAGGGCGTCCGGGGATGCAGCGAATTTGATCCGCGCGCGCCTGGACAGCGGCGATTTCCGCCCGGGCGACCGCATCCTGATCATCGTGGAGGGCGAAAAGGAGCTCTCCGACACCTTCACGGTGGGGATGATGAACGAGTCTGAGCCTGCCTCAGATCGGAGTGATCCCGCTGACGGGCGTGCTGCGCACCGAGCTTCCGGACCGCCTGACCTATGCACTCGCGCGCTACATTCGGACGCCGGTGGTGAGCGTGCAGCCGTTGATTCGCGTGGCCATCGAAGGCGACGTGGCCCACCCGGGGTTCTATGCCCTCGCGCCGGAGATGCCCATCATGGATGCGCTGACGGCGGCCGGCGGACTGACCCGGAACGCGCACCTCGGGAAGGCGCGCGTCGAGCGCGCCGGCGTGACCGTGCTGCATGGCTTCACGCTGGAGAACGCGGTGCGCTCCGGGCGCACCTTCGACGCGCTCAACCTCCGTGCCGGCGACCGGCTGTACATTCCGCGGCAAGCGCGATTGGTACACCACCGTCCAGACGGTAGCGATTCTGCTGACGATCCCGATCACCATCTACACCATCACGGTGATCTGGTGATCACTCCCTGATCACCGCCCACACCGTCAGACAGATCTTGTAAGCGAGCACAGCCCGGCCAGTTACACGGCTGTGCACCGCCCCCTGCTTGCCCGTAGTTCGCTCCGCACATACCGTTCCGAGACACCCATGTATCCGGCACCCCGACGACGCGTCAGCAGCGACGCGGCGCGTAAAGGCAAAGCGCTCCGCGTCCTGCTCGCCGATGACCATCAGACCCTCCGGCAGGGCCTGAAGGCCCTACTGGAGTTCCAGGGGCTTCAGATCGTGGCCGAAGCGGCGGACGGCCGGGCGGCGGTGAACGCGGCCCGCAAGGTGCGCCCGGATGTGGCCGTGCTCGACGTGGCCATGCCCGTGTTGAACGGGGTCGATGCCGCGCGCGAGATCGCCACCGTGTCCCCGCGGACCGTGGTTCTGCTGCTGACCGCACTGGACGGCCGGTTCGCGCTCGATGCGCTGCGGGCGGGCGTGCGCGGCTTCGTGGACAAGAGCCAGGGGGCGGACGAGCTTCTGCGGGCCATTCGGGAGGTCTGGGACGGGGGGATGTCGCTCGGTCCCGGTGCGTCTCAGGCGGTCATCGACGCCTGCTTGGCGGCGAATACGCCGGCGGGGGACCGGCTCACTCCCAGGGAACAACAGGTCATCAAGCTGGTGGCGGAAGGGAAGGCAACACGGAAAATCGCCGGTGAGCTGGGGATCAGCGTCAAAACCGCCGAGTTTCATCGAGCGCGAGTCATGGAAAAGTTGAACATCCACACGACCGCGGGCCTGGTCCGCTACGCGATTCGCGAGGGCATGATCAGCGCCTGATCGCCACCCGGGTATTCCCCTGTTGCCCCCCTGGTAGTTCCCCTAGTATCGCAGTGCCCGATCCGCTATTCATCGTTACGCGTGAGTATCAGCGACTCTCCTCGCCGAGCCGCTCCCCCACGGAGTGTCTATCGGCTGCGCGCCCGCGCTGCGCCGTCGTCACGTACCACCCTTTTTGCCTGGGGAGAGATCCTGAGCTCGCACCAACCGCGGCCCTCCGTTCGGCGTGCGCTCATTGTCGGGGCAGACGAGTGGTGCGGGGGCGCACTGGAGAGCATCCTCGCACCGGCCGGCTACGACGTGGTGCAGGCGGCCGATGACGCGCCTGCCCCGGAGGTCGGCCCCGGGGGCGAGTGGCACATCATTCTCGTCGGGTCACCCCAGGCCGATGCCGTCGAGACGTGCCGCCGACTCCGTCAGGACGCGACCATTCCGGCGGGGACGCCGATTATCATCGTCTCCGGCGCCCCTGCCTTGGTCGAGCATCGCGTCGCGGGCCTGCGTGCCGGCGCTTGGGACGTGTTGGCGTTCCCGCTGAACGCGCAGGAGCTGATCGCCAGGATCGACGGATTCGTGAGCGTGAAGGTGGAGGCGGACCGGGCCCGCACGGACGGGCTGCTCGACACCGTCAGCGGGCTCTACGCGGTGCGCGGTATCGAGTACCGGGCGCGCGAGCTGCTGGCCGAGGCGGAGCGGCACCACCAGTCACTTGCATGCGTCGTGCTCGGCGTTGACCCCAGTCCTGAGCAGGATACGCCCGGTGGAGCGCGCGTGCTGCAGCACGTTGCGAAAGTGCTCCGCAACCACGGCCGCCTGTCGGATGTGATCGGGCGCTGGAGCGAGACGGAGTTCGCGGTACTCGCTCCCGGCACCCGGGCGATCGGGGCTGCACGGCTGGCGCAGCGGCTCGCGTGGCTGGTTGAGACGCGCACACCCGCGGGCTCGGATGTGCCGCCGGTGAAGGTGCGGGGAGGGTTTGAGGCCGTGGACGACGCGGGTGCCACCCGGGTTCGGGCTCAGGACCTGCTCACCCGAGCCTCCACGGCGTTCCAGACTGCCTGCGTCGAGACGAGCTTGCCGCACATTCGCCAATACACCCCGGCCATGTCCCACCAGGACCGGTTTCTCCACCCCCCCCGGTTTCGTGGTCAGGATCCCACCCTCCTGGGTGGTGGACCCCAAGCTCCCGTCTAGCGGACTGGCCGGGGCCGGGACATATTCACCCCTGCCCTTATCACGGTTCAATGCCGCAAAATCGAAGTTCAGGTCCGCAGGTCGCGCGCGCCCGAGCTGCCGGTTCGGGAGGGGGCGGCCATTCGTTTTCGAAGGTGGTCAAGGCCGGCGACGACCCGGTCGGCCCGCTCTCGCCCGTACTTCAGATAGCGGCCGACGGAGTCATTGAGGCCTGGCACGCCGCGGGAAGCGACACGGCCGATGCCGCCGAGGTGGCGTGCCTCGTCAGCCTGCTCGCCGGAACCCTGCAACAGATCCAGGCCGATGAGGACAGAGCCGTCGCGGTGGACGAGCGACTGCGCTCGGTCCACGGACGCCGCGTGCTGGAGTTGTTCCGCGCCGAAGTGATCCGCGGCTGGTCGGATGCCAGGGCCACACACACCGAGATCCCCGCGATCCTCACAGGCCTCGAGCGCGTCCGCGAAGCGTCCGAGGGCGATTGGGCCCAGCATTTCTCCGACCGCGTATCGGGGACCAACGGGCTCGACTTGCTCGTGGCGATCGCGCACGACCTTCGGTCACCGCTCACGTCCATCCTGTTTCTCGCGGAGACCCTGCAGCGAGAGCAGAGCGGCCCGGTGAACGATGTGCAGCGTCGCCAGCTGGGCCTCATCTACGGTGCGGCACTCGGTCTCAGCTCGGTCGCGAGCGACGTCATCGAGTTGGCGCGCGGTGGGGACCAGCTGATGGAGAAGGAGCCGACGCCGTTCTCCGTGACCGCCATGCTCGAGTCGGTGCGCGATATCGTGAGACCGATCGCGGAAGAAAAGCGGTTGGCCGTCCGGCTGCTGCCTCCGACCTCCGACTATCGCATGGGTCATCCCGTGGCGTTGAGCCGCGTGCTCCTCAACCTCACCACGAACGCCCTCAAGTTTACGGGCGAGGGGTACGTGGAGATCGTGACGGAGGAGAAGGGAGCCGTCCGGCATTCAGTTCGCCGTGCGGGACAGTGGACGGGGCATCGATCCAGAGATCGTCAGCAGCCTGTATCAACCGCTGCGGCGCAGCTCCGGGCGCAGCGAGCAGGCGTTCTCGCAGACCGGCCTCGGGCTCGCGATGTGCCAGAAGCTGGTGGCCGCGATGGACTCCCAGCTACAGGTCGAAACCCGCCGCGGGTGGGGCACTCGTTTCTACTTCGATCTGAATCTTCCGATGTGTCAGCCCCCGCGCACCGCGTCCCCGGCGGGCGCGCGGACGCGCCGCCCCCAGAAATAATGTGCCCCCACTCCCCGGCGAAGCGGCCCGCTGCTCGGCCTCCCGCATACGCTCCTGATCGTGGACGACGACGCATCGCTCCGGTCGGCGCTCGAGAGTGTGCTGACCCCGATGGGGTATCGCGTGCTGACGGTGGCCGACGCCGATGCGGCCTATGCGCGGCTCGCCTCGGAGTCGCCCGATGGGATCCTGCTGGACGTCCGGTTGCCGGGGATTTCGGGGCTGGCGTTGTACCTCGTCATCATCCACCGCTGGCCGTACCTCGAAGGGCGCATCGCGTTCATCACGGGCGAGGCCGACGCCCCCGACGTGCGGGTGTGGTTGGAACGGGGACACCACACGACCTTCCGCAAGCCGTTTTCCCTACCGCAGATCACGGCCTGGCTCGCCCTGGTGTCGCGGGCGGCGGAGCGTCCGGCGACCGACCGTCGCGCCTAGCGGCTAGAACCCGGGCCGGCGCGGCCCCCCACGTCCACCGATACGGTGGCATCCGCGAGCGTCAACGCCGCCGTACCCCGTCGCAATGGTCTGAACGTCACCGTCGTCACCCAGTTGTCCGACTGCACGCTTTCCATTCTGAGCAGCGTCGAACGCGCGTTGAACCGATTCCGCATCTGCTCGAGCACACGCGCGAGGCCTGCGACGGGTGCCGCGTTGCCGTACTCGTCCTGGGCGGAGATACTGAGCGCGAATGGCGCATCGGCGGGAACGGCGAGGTGCCCACCGTCGACCCGCACCCTGATTGTGCTCGATGATCACGGTGGCCGGCCCCGCAGGCTGGACCTGCGAGCGTCGCCTTCGTTTGCACTGAATCCACGGACGCGATCACGACGGCAGCGCCGGCCTTCGGCCCCAGCGTCACCTGAACCTGAGCGAGGCCGGCTCCGTCCGAAATCGCATGGTCCGGCGTGACCTCGGCGTTCTGAGCGGTGAATGCCACCACGCGGCCGGCGAGCGGCCGCCCCGACCCGGCTCTCACCTGAAACACGAGCGGAGCGTTCACCTGCGTTCCCGCCATGCCGACCTGCTCGCTCCCCGCGACAAAGCGACTCTGCGAGCTGGCCGGAACCGCGAACGCCGCGCGCAGTGAAGCCAGCGTCGCTTCACGCACCACAATCGCCACCGGGCCCGCGCGCCGGATTGTCCGGGGCGCGATCACGAATACGGCGCGACCGAGTGAGTCGGTGCGCACCCCCTCGAGGCTCAGGTTCATCTCGGGGTCTTCACCGCGCAGCCCCACCGCCTCGCCCGGCACCGCGTTTCCAAAGGCATCCCTGACCACCACCTCGAGATTCACCGGCCCAGCGTCGGCCGAGTCCATGGTCACCCGGGTCGGCGCGAACTCCGCCACTGCGGGTGCGGCAGGTTGGACGACGAGTTCGACGACGGGGTCCCGGGACGAAGGCGCCGCCCCCGCGAGGCGGACGCTGAGCGAATACGTGCCTGCCACCCGTCCCGCCCGCAGGGCGAACTCAGCCATACCACGTTGGTCGGTGACACCCTGGATGTCGCTGGCACCACGCAGTATGAGCGCGACGCCGGCTTCTGCGATGCCGCCTCGCTTGACCTGGATGCGAACGCTCGCGTCCGTGTCGGGCGGGGTCACAATGCGTGTGGTGAGAGGGACAACCGTGAACGCGCTGGCGGGTGCGATCTCGCGAGCTTTGCTCCGGTCCGTGCAGGCGCTGACGCTGCCGAGGACTTCCGGATCCGCTCCCAGGCTCTGCAGATCGGCCCAGTCCCGCTCCGTAGGGCTGAACGCGAGGCAGTTGCGCCGAATCAGCGCCGCAATCTCGCTCCGGCTGATCACGGGGCTCGCGAGCAGGCGAACCACGTCGGTCTTGCGCAGCGGATCAGTACCCTGAGCCGCCGCCTGGCGCCCACCCGCCCGCGATGCCGCACAGCACGAGGGTTCGCGCCGCGCGGCTCCATGAGGGCCGGCTCACGGTCTCGGACACTTGGAGCGCTCGAACTGGCGTTCCGTGGCGTCCACGCCGGCGTACAGCGTCCGGTCGAGGGTGATGCGGGCCGAGTCTTGAACCGTTCCGACTCCTGCCCGCGCCGCGCTGTATTCCGCCCACCGTTCCTCGACGACCACGAGGCCGCGGGCGAGGTCGGAACACTGCATCTGGTGGCCTTGGAACAGGCGCAGGCGCAGGTCGAACGCGCCAGTCGCCAGGGCCAGCGTGTCGGCGAGTCCGATCCAGGCGCTCGAGCGGCGTCGGCACCAGCGCCGCCGGCTTGGCCGGGTCGGGGGTGAGGGGATGTGCGATGGCGGGTGCCAGCACGGCACCGAGGTAGATCAGGCCCGACCCCGCGAGCAGTCCCAACGCGCTGTAGCCGTGAGACGCGCCCGAGACCCTGCCAAAGGCGCGGCGCCTGGTGGGGGCCGCCGGCAGATCGTTCGTCGTCTTTGGTGAATTCGTCCGGGAACAGGACCCGGGCATTTGCCCGCGGCGACAGGCGCGGGCAGCGGAGCCGGACTCACGGCGGCCTGGGGCCGGCCGACGTAGCTCTTCACCCTTCTTCCCGCGTTCCACATGCCGGGCGCGGATTGCAAGAAACAGGCGACTCCGAAGCGGAATTGCCTGGCCAAATTTTTTCACCCGGCTGGGAGCCCGAGCCCGCACTGTTGCAGATATGTTACACTTCCCAGCACGCTCGCCCCGCCGCTCGGGGATCACTAGGTTTCGCTAGCGCGCCACTGCTCGTTGGAGGTCGCCCGGTATCCGCCAACTCATAGACGTCCATCCCCCCGTCGAGCGCGCCTTTCTCGTCGGCGCCCCACGCAAGGGTTCGGACGACGCCGCACAGGTCGCAGAGCATCTGGACGAGTTGGCGCGGCTCGCCGATACGGCGGGCGCCGGAGTGGTCGGCCGGGCGATCCAGCGCATCGAAGCTCCCACCCCGAACTACTACATCGGTCAAGGCAAAGTCGACGAGCTCAAGGACGTGCTCCAAAACGCGGGCGCGACGCTGGTGCTATTCGATGAGGCGCTGTCGCCGGTGCAGGGCAGCAACCTGGAGAAGGCGCTCGGCATGCGCATCATGGATCGCACCGAGGTCATTCTCGACATCTTCGCCAGCCGCGCACGCAGCGCCGAGGCGAAGATGCAGGTGGAGCTCGCGCAGCTCGAGTACCTGCTGCCCCGGCTCACACGCATGTGGACGCACTTGTCGCGCATTCGCGGCGGCATCGGGTTACGGGGACCGGGTGAGACGCAGCTCGAGACCGACCGGCGCGCGATCCGGCGCAAGATCGGCGTGCTCAAACGCCGGCTGGAGGACGTCGCCGATCATCGGGCGAATCAACGGATGGGCCGGCGCATGCTGCCCAGCGCTGCCCTGGTCGGCTACACCAACGCGGGCAAGTCGAGCTTGCTCAGCGCGCTCTCCGGGGACGACCTGTTCGTCGAGGACCGCCTGTTTGCCACCCTCGACACCGTCGCGCGCGAAGTGGACGTCGGCGGCGGGTACCGGGTGCGCATCACGGACACCGTGGGCTTCATTCGTAAGTTGCCCCACCACCTGGTCGCCTCGTTCCGCGCCAGCCTCGAAGAAGCCTCGGAGGCGGACTTGTTACTCCACGTGATCGACGCGTCGCATGCAGCATGGGAAGACCAGGCGAGGGTCGTTGACCTGGAACTATTGCGGAATGCGGAAGAGGGAAGAGGGAAGAGGGAAGAGGGAAGGGTACCGCTCGAGCGAAAGCGCGTCATCTACGTCTTCAATAAAGCTGACCTCCTTCCCGACCCACCTGCTTTCCTGGAGGGTGCCCGCGAGCGATTCCCACATGCGGTTCTCACGTCTGTCGCCCCCGACCGTCCTCAACCGTCGTCGACCGACCTCGGCATCGAAGGACTCCGCAACGCCCTCCGTGCCTCTGCCCAAGCCCTCCGTCCGATTGCCAAGGTGCGAGTGCCGCTGGGCGACGGGAAGCTGCTCGCGGCGTTGCACCGGGACGCAGAAGTGATGGGGCAGGAACACGTCGATGGGGTCGTGGTCGTCACGGCCCGGGTGCAGGCCAGCCTGCTCGGCAGGCTCCGGCACGAAGGGGTGGGAGTCGAGATTCTCGGATGATTCCCCTGCGGGGCTGACGCCACTAGTTTGTCCCCCGTAGCAGTGCGCGAGTAAACTCGCGGCTCGGCCGCTGCCCGTAAACGGGCGTAGCACCGCCGCTTGAGCGGCAGACGCCGAGCCGCGGCTTCAGCCGCGGATCACTCGCGGCGTCAGACGTGAACAACGTCCCGTCATCAACCCCTAGAGATCCGGGAGTAGCAGTGGATTCCTTATCATGACCGACCATCTCATCGCGCCCCACGGCGGAGCGCTCGTGAATCTCATTGCCGGCGCCGCGCGGCAGGCGGAGCTGCGCGACAGCTCGCGCGCCTGGCCTTCCTGGGACCTCACCCCCCGCCAGATCTGCGACCTGGAGCTGCTGATGGACGGCGCGTTTTCGCCGCTCACGGGGTTTCTGCGCCGGGCCGACTACGAGCGGGTGTGTGCGGAGATGAAGCTCGCGAGCGGCGCGCTCTGGCCGATGCCGATCACGCTCGACGTTCCCAAGGAGTTCGCCGACAAGCTCCAGGCGGGAGGAATGCTGGCGCTGCGGGATGCCGAGGGGGTCATGCTGGCGGCGCTGCACATCGAAGACCTGTGGAGCCCCGATCGCGAGAAAGAGGCGCAGGCGGTGTTCGGCACCACGAATAAGGAACACCCGGGCGTGGCACACCTGCTCGACCGCGCGCATCCGGTGTACGTGGGCGGCAAGATCGAGGGCCTGCAACCTCCGCTGCACTACGACTTCCAGGCGCTGCGGCGCACCCCCGCCGAAGTCCGCGCCGAATTCGCGCGCCGGGGCTGGCGTACCGTGGTGGCGTTCCAGACCCGGAACCCGTTGCATCGGGCGCATCAGGAGTTGACGCTGCGGGCGGCGAAGGAGGTCGGCGCGAACCTGATGATCCATCCGGTCGTCGGCATGACGAAGCCGGGGGACGTGGACCACTACACGCGCGTGCGCTGCTACGAGGCGCTGATGTCGAGCTATCCGCCCAACTCCGCGATGCTGTCGCTGCTCGGCCTCGCGATGCGGATGGGTGGGCCGCGGGAGGCGGTGTGGCACGCGATCATCCGCAAGAACTACGGCTGCACCCACTTCATCGTCGGGCGGGATCACGCCGGGCCCGGCAAGGACTCGAGCGGCAAGCCGTTCTACGGCCCGTACGACGCGCAGCAGCTGCTCGAGCGGCACCAGAAGGAGCTGGGCATCGCGATGGTGCCCTTCAAGCAGATGCTGTACGTGCCCAAGCTGGACACCTACGTCCCCGAGGATGCGGTGCCGGCGGGGGCGGAGACGATCGACATCTCGGGGACCGAGCAACGCCGCCGACTGCAGCTGGGGATCGATCTGCCACCGTGGTTCACGTTCCCCGCGGTTGAAAAGGAGCTGCGCCGCAGCTCACCGCCCCGCGCCCGCCAGGGGTTCACCGTGTTCTTCACGGGACTGTCGGGGTCGGGCAAGTCCACGATCGCCAACGTACTCCTGGTCAAGCTGCTCGAGCTGGGCGGTCGCGCGGTGACGCTGCTGGACGGGGACATGGTGCGCAAGAATCTCTCCTCGGAGCTCGGATTTTCGAAGGAGCACCGCGACATCAACATCCGGCGCATCGGGTATGTGGCCTCTGAGATCACGAAGAACGGCGGCATCGCGATTTGCGCGCCGATCGCGCCCTACGACAAGACCCGCAAGGACGTGCGCGCGATGATCGATCCCACGGGCGGATTCATTCTTGTGCACGCCGCCACGTCGATCGAAGTGTGCGAAGGACGCGACCGCAAGGGACTGTATGCCAAAGCCCGGGCCGGCCTCGTCAAGGAATTCACGGGGATCTCCGATCCCTACGAGGCGCCGACCGACGCCGAACTGGTGATCGACACCGCGAACAACACGCCCGCGGAAGCCGCGCAGGAGATCCTCTTGTATCTCGAGAAGGAAGGGTTCATCGGGGGAGGAGGCTCCTAACGGAACGCCAGGAAGAGCCCCAGGAGGAAATCGACCGGCGGATCGCGCTGTCTGGCAGGACGCTCCACGCACGGGATCTCTGGCCCGACGTTCCCGTGTCCGCATTTCGGGCGGCGGAGGTAGAGCTGGCTCGGGTCGTCGCGGCGGTGTTGAGCGGCGCGCCGGGCCCCGTGACCTTACACTCCCCGGCGTGGCCGGGGACCCGCGCACTCGGCATCGCGGCCTTCCCGGCCGGCGTGGGATCGCTGATCGGGATTCTGGTGCGAGACCGGCCGCGTGACCGCCGAGCCGGATGTCGCGGCATTGTTCGCCACGCACCTGGATCACGGGCGCCGCCGCGCCGCGTCGCTGCGCTACGAGCTGGAGCGAGCGATCGTCGCCCTCGCCGGCACGCGGCGTGGATGTCTGGGTGCTCAAGGGGATGCACACCGGATACTGCTACTTCCCGGAGCCCGGCACGCGCTTGTCATCCGACATCGACCTGCTCGTGCGGCCCGACGACTGGTCGCCGGCGCGCGACGTGCTGCGCGGCCTGGGTCTCGTTGAATCGAACCATCCCAGCCAACCACGCCACAGCGCATGGGCGCCGCCGGGGCGCCGGCGCATCCCGACCCTCGAGTACGTGCACGCCGACGCGCCCTGGGCCATCGACATGCATCAGTCGCTCGATCGCCTCGTGTTCGAGGGGCTGGAGACCGGACTCGGCACTCCAGACTTGTCGGCCGGCGAAGTGTGGCAGGAGTTTTCCCGGCCGGTTCTGGTGCTGGCGCAGCCGCTGTTGTTCACCTACCTCGCGTTGCATGCGTCGAGCCACTTCTACAGCATCACGCTGATGCGGCTCATCGAGCTCGTGCTGGTCGCGCAGCGCGACTTCGCCGGGCACCCCGATCGCTGGGAGGCGTTTGCCGATCTCGTCGCCCGAACGGAGTCGGGCCGGTTCGTGTATCCCGCGCTCGATCTCGCCGAGCGTCTGGTGCCCGGCACGATCGACCGGCGCGTTCTGGCGGGGATTGCGGGAGCCGCACCGCGGCGATTGCGGCGGCTGGTGCGTGGCATGACGCCCGCCACGGCGCCGCGGCTGCACCCCTATCCGGCGCTGCGGGAGCGGTTCGTTTGGCTGGCGTCGCCCCGGGAGGTGCTGGCGGCGCTGCTCTGGCTGGTGTGGCCGCGCGACCGCGAGAAGCTTCTCGCCCCGCACAAAGCCGTCGCGGCCCAGTGGCGCCGCGTGCAGCGCGCGCTGCGGCGGATCGTGCGGGCCCGCGTCCCGCCTGGCCTCAGCGGCGCCGCGCCACGACCAGCATGTTCCACGCGCTGGCGTCGAGCGGCTGTTGCGGGTGGTCGAACGGCGTCATCTCCGCCACGTCGAAGCCCGCGTGATCGAGCAGCAGGTCCAACTCCATCGGGAAGAAGTACCGCATGGCGTGTGTCTCTTCCGTTTCGGAGATGATTCTGTCCCCTGCGACGAGCATCTGGCGCATGTGGACGTGACAGAGGTGCCGTCGCAGATCCAGGGTACCCGACGTGTGCCGCTCGATCTGTCCCGCCTCACTCGGCACGATTCGCGTCCGGTCGCTCGGCCCGATGGTGAGCACGGCCATGCCGTTCCAGACATCGAAGACCAGCACTCCGCCCGGCTCGAGGTGCCGCCGCACCGTGTCGAGCGCCGCGGCGACCTCCTCGTTGGTCGTCTGGTATCCCAGCACGGCGAACATGACGATGCACGCGTCGAACATCCGGCCCAGGCGCAGGTCGCGCAGGTCGCCGAGCACGAACTCGACGCCCGCTGGGCCGTCGGCGGCCTTGTCGCGGGCGCGTTGCAGCATCCCCGCCGAGCGATCCACGCCGTGACACGGTATCCGCGGGCGGCCAGGGGGATCGCGTGATTCCCGGTCCCGCAGCCCAGGTCGAGGATGGATTGCACGGGGCGCGTCGTGTGCCGGAACGCCGCTTCGATGCGGTCGCATTCGCGCGCGTAGTCTTTCGAGGCATACACCGCGTCGTACATCTCGGCGTAGCGGTCGCCGAACAGCGTCGAAGGCGGGGGGATACTCACAGGCGCGGCAGAATCTATGGCGCGCCCATGCGGCGGGCAACGTGATGCGGATCGGCATCTACGCCCACGCATCCAGATCGAGCGGCGGCATTTTCCCGTACATGATGACGTTGCTCGAGATGCTGCGGGGGCTCGAGCTGGAGGACGACGTGGTCGTGCTGCACCGCCGCAGGACCGATGTTCCGCTGCACTCGCTGCTCGGCGGCCGGTGGTCGAGTGGCGTCTTACCGACCGGGCCCAAGGACCTGGTGCGGGAGGCGGGCGTCGCGCTGGTGGGGGAGCAGCTGGCTCGGCAGGTGTGGTATCGCGCGGCGCTGCTGCGCGCGAACAGCGTGGTGAGAAACCCGACGCGCGAGCCGCGCGCTCGATGGCGCACTGGAGCGGTGGTATCGGGACCGGGGACTCGACCTGGTGGTCTACCCGGTCCGCACCGCGGCCGGCGATTGAGACCCGGATCCCGGCGATGGTCAGCATTGCCGACCTCAATCATCGCGTGTACACGGAGTTCCCCGAAATCACCGCGTGGGGTGAGTTCGAGCGGCGCGAGTACTATTTCCGCAACGCCGCCCGGACGGCCCAGACCCTCCTCGTCGATTCCGAGACCGGTCGAGATCAGCTGCTCGAGTTCTACGGGGATACCGGGCTCGATGCGAACCGCGTGGTGGTCCTCCCGGTGCTTCCGGCGTCCACCGTGCGGCCGGGGGTCAGTGAGGACGAGCGCCAGAGCGTCCGGCGGCGGTACGGATTGAGCAGTGGCTACCTGTTTTACCCGGCGCAGTTCTGGCCGCACAAGAACCACCTGCGTTTGATCGAGGCGTTGCACCATCTGAAGCAGACGGCGCGGCTCACGCCGACACTGGTACTCGGCGGTTCGCACTCGGGGTCGTTGCGGCGGCGCACGTTCGCGGCCGCTATGCGTGCCGCGCACCGGCTCGGCGTGGCCGGTCAGGTGCGCTACCTGGGATTCATTCCCGATCCAGACATGTCCGCGCTGTACGCCGACGCTGCCGGCCTGGTCATGCCCACGTTTTTCGGGCCTACCAATATCCCGGTGCGTGGAAGCGTTCGCGATGGGATGCCCGGTGGTGACGTCGGACATTCGCGGGAATTCGCGAGCAGACCGATGGGGCGGCGATTCTGGTCGATCCGCGGAGCTGCCGAAGCGATCGCGGAGGGCCTGCGGCGCCTGCTGACGTTCGAGCGATGAGCGCGCGGCGCTCATCCGCCGTGGAGCGGAGGTGCTGGCCCGGTATACGCCGGAGGACTACCGGCGGGTGCTCAGGGGGGCGCTGGAAGACGACCAAGGCCCGGCTGCGCGCCGCGCGCTGAACGTCGCGAACCGCGTCCACCACGTAGGTGAGGTCGGCGTCGCTCAAGCCGGTGGATGACGGCAGGTACAGGCCCCGGCGCCCGATGTCGGACGCGACGGGGTAATGCTCACCGCGGAACAGCCCCCGTTCGTGAAATACCGGCTGCTCGTGCATGGGCATGAAGAAGGTCCGCGTCTCGACGCCCCGCTCGGCCAGCCCCGCCATCAATTCGTCTCGCGAACACCCGAACGAGTCCTCGACCACCATCGCCGTACATCCAATAGACGTTGCGGGCCCACGGGCGCTCCACCGGGAGGCGCAGGCCTTCGACGTCCGCGCAGCGCCGCGGTGTACTTGGCCGCGTGACGGCGTCGCGCGTCCACGTGCTGCTTCCACCGCCTCCAGTTGTGCGAGCCCGATGGCCGCCTGGAGATTGGTCATCCGGTAGTTGAAGCCGACCGAATCGTGCAGGAAGCGCCGCTCGCGGTTGAACCCGAGGTTCTTGAGCGAGCGGCACTGTTCGGCGAAGGACGCGTCATTGGTGACGACCATCCCGCCTTCACCGGTCGACAGGATCTTGTTGGCGTAGAAGCTGAAGCAGGCCGCGTCGCCCAGGCCGCCACACTTGCGTCCGTGGTACTCGGCGCCATGGGCTTCCGCGGCGTCCTCGAGCACCCAGAGGTTGTGGCGCGTCGCCAGCTCCCGCAGCGGATTCATGTCGCAGGGGTGGCCGTACATGTGGACCGGGAGGATCGCGCGGGTGCGCGGTCCCACTTTCGCCGCCACCTCATCGACGCGGATCGTCCACGTATCGGGCTCGACGTCCACCAGCACCGGCGTCGCGCCGGCGTACAGCGCGGCGAACACGGTCGAGCCGCGATGGTAAAGGTCGGCATGATGATCTCGTCACCGGGCCCGAGACCCCGGGCGGCGATCGCGAGGTGCAGGGCGGTGGTCCCGCTCGTCGTGGCGATGCCGTGCGCGCATCCGCAGTAGCGCGCGAAGTCCGCCTCGAACTGGGAGAGAAACTGTCCGGCGGACGAAATCCAGGTGCTCTTGAGGCACTGGGCCACGTACTCGGCTTCGCGCGCGCCGAGAAATGGCTCGCACACGGGGATGCGGCGCAGACCCGGCGCGGGAGCGCTCATGGCTCGGGCGTGAACCGTTCGCGGTCGCTACTTAGTAGGGCCCCTGCTTCACTTCGATCATCTTGCAGTCTTCCGAGCACCCGGAATCCATGTCCCCCGGTCATGAGGAGTATGGTGTCGCCCTGGCCCAGCTCCCGCGTCGTCACACGCTCGCGACGTTCATTGTAAAACGTGACCTCGACGCGACCCCGCGCGACAAACAGAGCTTCGTACCCGTCCGAGACGGTGCGGGGGGCGGGCTTGTGGAGGTGCGGGGCGATGACGTACCCCCCGGGCCTGCGCATCACGCCGAGCTGGAGCGTCTGGTCGTTCGTCGTCAGGAACTCGATCGACTGCGGCTCATACTCCGCCCGCAGAATGATGGCGAACGGCCGGTCCCGGTCCCCGATGTGCTCGACGTGCGGCGTTCCATTTACGTCCATGCATCTCCTCGCACGAATTGTGGCCCGGAAACGGCGCCAACGTTCGCGTCCAAACATTGCTCCGTCAAGCGTCCGGGCCTGGATTGTGGTGCGGGCCTACCCATATTTCGCCCTTGTGAGCCACTCCGGTCTCAAAGCACAGATTCGTCGCTTCATGCCGAAGTCGCTGCGCGCCCATCGCATCCTCGGTGGACGCCTGCGCGGGTTCAAAATCGTGACCTCGTGGCACGACTACCCCGGCGCGATCCTCGGGCGCACCGAGCGCGCGCTGCTCGAGTGGTTCGAGCAGAACGTGGGCGCGGGTGAGACCTGGCTCGATGTCGGAGCGCACTATGGTTATACCGCGGTTGCGCTGAGCCGGCTCGTGGGATCGCGCGGACGAGTGTTCGCGTTCGAGCCGGAACTTCGGACCGCCGGATGTTTGGCGCAGACGCAACAGGTGAACAATCTCCCGCAGCTGATCGTGCTGCCCCTCGGCCTGGGCGCTCCGGAGGCATTGGCGGTGAACTCTCTTCCCACGGTGCGTGGGATGCTCGACCACACGGTCGCGGCGGACGGCAACCACGTCGCCGCGTTTCTCACCACCCGCCTCGATTGGGCCTGGGACCACCTGTGTGGGGGGCAGCGGCGGATCGATGGAATCAAGATCGACGTGCAGGGGATGGAGCTCGAAGCCCTCAGAGGGATGACCGGGTTGTTGCGCGAGTTCACACCGCGATTGGTCGTGGAGGTGCACCGCGGCGTGGATCGCGCCGAGCTGCTGAACCTGCTCGAGTCCATCGGATATGCGCGGAGCGGCCACGCTATAGAGAATGAGGGCGAGGAGCCGACCGCACTCTACCTCGACGATCGCAGCTACTCGTTTACGGCGCCCGCTCGAGTCCCTTGATCGGGATCAGTCTGCTGGCGTTCTCGCCGCACCGGATCGCGGGTGCCGGGACGTACACCGTGGGTCTCGCGAAGGCGCTGACCGTACGGGCCCCCAATCGCTACACCCTGTTCGTGCCACCCCGCTACGAGCGCCTGTGGAGGGAGTCGCTGCCGCCGGCGGCGAGCATCGTGTTGTGCGGCCCCGATCCGGACCGGCGGGCGTTGCGGGTGGCGTTCGAGCAGACCGGTCTGAGGCGCCTGGCGCTCGAGCGCGGTCTCGACACCGTGTTCTTTCCCCACCTGTTCGTGCCCCGGTGGAAGGCGCCCCGCGCCGTGGTGACCGTGTACGATCTGCTGCTGCTGTCCAACCTGACCGACTTCTCATGGCACAAGCGGCTGTACCACCGCTGGGCGTATCGCAAGATCGCGGAGCGGGCCGCGCACATCGTCACCATTTCCGAATTTTGCCGGCGCGACATCGTGCGACGCCTCGCGGTGCCGGAGGAACGGGTGTCAGTCGCGTCCCCCGGTCTGGACGCCGAGTTTGTGGCGGAGTCCGATGCAACGGTGCGCGATCTCGAACTGCCGCCGCGCTACCTCCTGTCGGTCGCCGGTACGTACCCGCATAAACGTTTACCCGTCGTACTCGACGTATTCGCCTCCCTCAGCCGCGAGTTTTCCGACCTTCATCTCGTCATTGCCGGAACGTACGCGGGCGAGCGGGATGCGGTGCCGGCGCTGCTCGCCTCGGCGGCACGCCAGGGCGTGGCCGAGCGGGTGCGCGTGCTGCCGCGCCTGGCGCGGACGGCGATGCAGGGGTTGTTCAGCGGCGCGGCGGCGTTGGTCTCCGCCAGCGAGTTCGAAGGATTCGGGATCCCCATGATCGAGGCGATGGCGGTCGGTTGTCCGGTGGCCGCCTCGCCGGCCGAAGCGGTGATCGAAGTGTTGGGGGGCTGCGGCTGGGTCGCCGCCGGATTTCAGCGTTGCGGCGCTTGCCGATGCGGTGCGCAGGCGCTGCGCGCGCGAGCACGCTCCCGACGTCTTGCGCGCGGCCGCAAGCCGGGTGCGGTCCCACTACACGTGGGACAAGGCCGCGGTCGACGTGGAGCGCGTCTTAGCGTCTTAGCGTCTTAGCGTCGCAGCGACCTCTTCCAGAAACCGCTCCATCGCTCGGCCCCGAGCGAGATTGGTCCGGGCGTACTGCCGGCACCGCTCGCGACAAGCGGGGTCGCGTCCGAGCTCGGCGCCGCGGCGGGCGGCGACCCGGATCTGTTCAGGATCGAGGCTTGGGCATACGACGCCGAGCCGTTCGCGCTCGATCAGTGTGGCGAGCTCGGTGCCGTGGTGCGTGATCGCCAGGATCGGTGAGCCCGCGGCGAGGATGTTGGCCACCTTGGACGGGAACAGGCTTCCCGCGTGCTCCGTCCAGGCAACCACGATCGACAGGTCGCACGCGCTGAGAAACGCATGCAGATCGTCTACGGCGAGCGGCGGCAGGACGCGCACGTCGCCCGGGCCGTCTTTCCCCAGTCGCTCCAGGTCCGGTCGATCGGGGCCGTCACCCACAAAGATGCTGGTGTAGGCCGGGGGCAGAGTCCGCAGCGCGGCCGCGACCTCGCCCAGGCGCTGCTTGGAGCCGAAGCTTCCCGCAAAGCCGATGAGTGCACGGTCGCCGGGGATGCCGAGGCGCCCTCGGGCGCTTCGACTTGCCGCGGTGTGATCGAGGTGGAACAGCTCATCGTCCGCCCAGATTCTGATCACCGGAACGGCGCCGCGCGCTGCGCCACCTGGCGGATGCGGCTCGCCATATCATCGGTCAGCGCGATTACGCGGTCGGCGCGCGCGTACAGCCCGGCCTCCACGCGGTGCAGCACGAGGCCCGCTGCCTTCCCGGCGACGCCGTAGGCATCAGAGGCCAGGTCGGCCACCAAGTCGTACGCCAGGACCAGGGACGGCTTGCGGGCGCGGTGGGCGATGCGGACGGCGCACGCCGATGCCAGGGCGGGCGGGCTCGCGACGACCACGAGGTCGGCGCTGCGTGTCGGGCGCCCCAGCATGCGGAGTGCGTGCCAGGCGATCGAGGCCTCGTGCAGGCCGCGAGTGAGCGCCGAGTGACGCCGCGGGACGAACGGCGCATAGCGAGTGACGCGCACCAGCCCGCCGCACTCGAGCGCCATCGGCGGCACGCTGCGATCGAGTTTCCACCCCGGGTTGAAGGGGTAGGGGACGCAGACCTCGACACTCCACCCCGCGCCGGCGAGGGCATCCACGTAGTGGGGAACGTAGCGGCCGATGCCGAACAGCTCCGGCCGATAGTTGCTGGCGAAGAAGACCGCGCGGCGGCCGATTGGCGCCGGCGTGGGATCAGGCAGACGCAGACGAGGGAGTCAGTGCGGCCTTTCGCTGTGCTTCGTACCATGCCACCGTTTGCTTCAGCCCGGTGCGGAAGTCCACGTGCGACTTGAACCCGAACTCCCGCTCGGCGCGGCTGGTGTCGAGTTTGCGCCGGGGCTGCCCGTTCGGTTTGGTCGCGTCCCAGCGGATCCGGCCTGCGAACCCGGTGATTTCGGCGATGAGGGCCACCAGGTCCCGGATGCGGATCTCGAATGAAGCGCCGAGATTGACCGGCTCGGCCTTGTCGTAGCGTTCCGCCGCCAGCAGAATGCCCTCCGCGGCGTCCTCGACGTAGAGGAACTCCCGGGTGGCGGATCCGTCGCCCCACACCTCGATCTCGCCGGCGCCGTCGTCGCGTGCGTCCAGGCACTTCTTGATGAGTGCGGGAATGACGTGGGACACTTTGGGGTCGAAATGGTCGCGGGGGCCGTACAGATTCACCGGCAACAAGAAGATGGACCGGAAGCCGTATTGCTGGCGATACGCCTGCCCCTGGACCAGGAGCATTTTCTTCGCCAGGCCGTAGGCGGCGTTCGTCTCCTCGGGGTAGCCGTTCCAGAGGTCGTCTTCTCTAAACGGGACCGGCGTGAACTTCGGGTAGGCGCACACGGTGCCGATGGAGACGAACTTCGCGATCTTGCGCTGCCGCGCCACCTCCATGAGTTGCGCGCCCATGGTGAGGTTGTCGTAGAAGAACTCGCCGGGGCGCTCGCTGTTCGCGCCGATCCCGCCGACCACGGCGGCGAGATGGATGACGATATCCGGACGCATGTCGTCGTACATGCGTTCGACGGCGTCGAACCGCCGCAGGTCGTAATCGGCGCGGGCAGGAACGAGCACGTCGCGCGCCCCGAGCTGCGCCAGTCGCGCCACGACCCAGGACCCGAGGAATCCGCGTCCGCCGGTCACGACGACGCGATGCTTTTGCCAAAATTCGGACGCGCTGGACATTTTCCGCTTGCGGCGAAAAGATCGTTGGCCAACCTCCTGTGAGTCAAGGTTACCTTTGGCTATGCTCTTGAGTCGAGTGTTGCGACGCGCCGTCGAAGCGGCGCACGTGGTAGGCTGGTGCGCCGCTGACGCGAGCTCGCGACGCCGCTTGCTGGGGGCGTACGCGGCGCTGGCGCGGCGCGCCTGGAGCCCCGGCGAGATCGACTTGCGGCTGCGCATGAACGGGTCCACGGTTTCGCTCCGGTTTCGGCAGCAGGACATCTACGTGGTTGGGGAGATCCTGCACGATCGCGCCTACCGCATCGAGAGTCCCTTGCCGGGCAACGCCGTCATCGTGGACGCCGGCGCGAATATCGGGGTCGCCGCGTTATGGCTGGCGTCTCGGTACCCCGACGCCGATCTCCACTGCTTCGAGCCCGAGTCGCGGAGCTTCGAGCTGCTGCGCCACAATCTCCAGCAGCTGCCGCGGGCGCGGTGTGAGAAGATCGCCCTGGGAGAGTGTGTGGGCGAGGTGTCCCTGTTCGTGAGTGCGAACGGGTCGATCCATTCGATATTCGAAACCGGAGCTCCCGCGGGCGTCGAGCACGTGGCCAGCGCCCGGCTCGGCGACTACCTGGCGGAGCACGGGATCGAGCGGGTGGACCTGCTCAAGTTAGACGTGGAGGGGAGCGAAATGGCTGTCCTCCGGGGCTTGGGCGATCGCATCGAGCGGGTCGGCGTGATCGTGGGTGAGTTGCATGAACGCCTCGTGGACGAGGCGGAATTCTACGGGTTCCTTCGCGAACACGGGTTTCGTGTCGTAGCACGATGGCCGGCGCACAATGTGAAGGACCACCACATGTTTGAGGTCGCGCGCTAGCCAATCCAGGGCGGGGTCTCTAGTTCGTTCGGCGCGTCCGTCGGTGCCCGGGAAACCGCCGCGGCGCGGCGCACCTGGTGAACGGCGCGGGCCGCGAGGAGCCACTGTGCGGCGTACGCGAGCACGTACGCCACGGCCAGTCCCCACAGACCGAGCAGGTGCGCGCCCCCGACCCCCAGAACGACGAACACTAGCAGCGTCGCAATCGTGTAGGTGGCGATCGGTCTCGCGACCTTGAGCCCCATCAGCTCCGTGTGGTACGACATGTGGGCGACGTCGAACAACGGCGCGAACGCCACGATGGGAACGAGGCTTGCGACTCGGGTATAGCTGGGCGCGAACCGTGGCAGGAACACGACGAAGCCCAGGGCGGTCACGATGCCCAACCCGCCCACGACCGCGAGCGTCAGCCGCGCGCGCGTGCGCAAGTACTCCCGTGCCTCGACGAAGCGGCCATCTGCGAACATGGCGAAGGCGCGGGGCGACCAGGCGTCGTAGGCTGAGCGACCCACCAGCCCGAGCATGATCGCGACTTGCGAGGCGAGGGTGAAGTTTCCGGTATCCTCCAACGTCAGCGTCGCGCGGGCGATCCAGCGGCCGCCCGCACCGAGCCCCCAAACGGCGAACAAGTAGGGCAGTACCGGCAGGCTGACCCGCAGCGCCTCGCGGCCCAGCGCCCCGTACGACCCGCCGCCACCGGTCCACCGTTTGAGTGCCAGGATGTTGGCGATAATTCCCACCAGGGCCGTCGCACACGCGTAGGCGCCGATTGCGGTGATCGCCCCGAGACGATGCGTGGCCGCCAATCCCGCTACCCCTCCGAGAAAGAGCAGGCCGTTGAGCGAAAGCGCAGTAGCGGTGTGGAGTGCGCGGTTCTGCGCAACCCACAGGCCCCAGGCGACCTGGAGGTGGTTGGCGCCCAGCGCTCCCACGAGGACCAGCGTGGTGACCAGCATCGCCTGGTCGTCCGGTACTCCCAGGAACGCGGCGGCTTGGCCGCGGTACGCGTGGGCGCACAGCCACACCACCGCGCCGCCGACGAGGCCGACGGATCCCGACAGCACGGTGAGCCTGGTGGCGATCGCCTGGCGCTCGCCCTCGGTAGCGCCGTCAAAAAAAAGCCGAGTGGCAGTAGCGGGAAGGTTGAGGGTGAGAATGGCGGGCAGGAGGTTCACCGCGCTCTGCAGCAACCCGAACGTACCATATTCGGCCGCTGACAGGGTGCGGAGCAGCAGCGGCAGCGCCAAGAACAGGCTGAGGCGTTGAAACAGGGTGCCCGCGAAGTAGATCGCGGCGTCGAGCCGCTCCCGACGTACGGCAGCGGCCGGTGGTGACGTCACGGGCGAGGTGGCGCGCGTAAGGTGCTCTCGACGGCCGGTGCGCGACTCACGCGATCCGTCCGCGCCGCGCGGGCGGCATGAGTCGCGGTGGCCCCGATCAGGGGCCACGCAACAATCGCCTGCAACCACGCCCACGTGAAGATGATGCTGTTGGTGGCGCCGAGGACAACGGTTGAGATGAGTACCGCGAGACCGAGGACGCAGCGGGAAACGCTGCGCGGCGGGCCCTGCCGCAGGCCGCGCCACAGCTTCAGCGCGAGGGACGCGATGATGGCCAGGAACAGGCCGAGACCCACGAGGCCCGTCCGCCCCAGCAGGTCGACGAAGAAATTGTCGGCGTTGGACCCCCGGACCGGTACCGGGAAATCCGTCTCCAGGAAGGTGAACGAGAAATTCCTGCTCAATCCCAATCCGAACATCCACCGGAACGGGCTCTCCAGATAACCCAGGGCCTCGCCCCAGTTGGTCAGACGCCCGGTGCTGATCCGGTTCAACTCAGGCTGCCACTGTCCCGGTTCGGGCCAATGCATCCTGCCTGCGATCCAGGTACCAACCACGACCATGCCGATCGCGCCCAGGCACAGCGTGATCGCGACCCGTTGCGGGGGCCATCGTGCCAGGCGAAGCAGCGGCAACGCAGCGGCGAATGCCATCGCGGCGAGGAGGGATCCGCGAGAGTCCGCCAGAATCATGACCGCGACGAAGATGGGCAGGGTCCCGAGGTACCACCACCGGCGCCTGGCTTCGATCGACGCCGCAGCGAGCGTCAGTCCGATCAGCCCGGCGGTTCCGGCCGCATTCGGCTGGTAGAACGCTCCGAAATAACGCAACCGGCCTGAGGTTGTCGAGATCGCGCTCAAGAGGTCTTGCATGCCCAGATACTCGCCGACGAGCGTGCCCAGCGTCACGCCCAGGAGCAGTCCGGGCCACACGATCCGCTGCACTGAGCGACGACGCAATGCGGCGGGAGCCACGAGAAACGTGGCGCATCCGGTCAGGGTGTACGTCAATGCGAGTTCAAACGCTCGACCATCGATCGCGTCCCCGAACTGCGCCACCAGACCAATCACGAGAATTGCGGTCAGCATCGCAAATTCACGCGACAGCTCGCGCGATATGCGGCAATGCCCCAGCAGGAAAAAGCAGAACCCGATGCCGACTCCCGCCACCCACTTCAAGAGGTATAAGCTGTCGGTAAAAGCGGTAAACGTGCCGAACACCTGCAGGGCGGCGAGCATGGCCAGGACCAGCTGCCATCCGACTCGCTTGACCCTGGCGGTGGTGCGCTTCCTCACCGGGGGCGGGCGGGCGTGCAAGGGCTCCAGGCGGCGGAACAGGATGATCGCGAGCCACACCAGCGGGGCGAGCAGCGCCAGCACGGCACCGTTGAGCCGGGAGTTGGGGCTGGAGGAGCGCGTAGGCATGCGGGGCCGGTCGATCACGGAAATTGCGGGCGTGTCGCGCGCCTCATTCATTCGAGCCTCTTCCAGCGACCTCGCGACGGACGTATACAGGTCTCGCTTCAGCTCCATTTCACGCTGCAGCTGGGCTTGCTGGAATGAGAGCGACGGGGAGTTCTTGTACTCGCGGTTGGTCTCCAGGAAGCGTTGCAGCTTGTTCTGCGCCTCGACCCGCTCGATCTCGATTTGGTCCAGGCGATCCTGCAGGAAGCGGCGCGTCGCCCCGGCTCGCGTCCGCAGGTCTCGCCCCACGAACCCGTTGACCAGGCCGAGCAGTGTGTCCGCAGCGAGGGCCGCGACATAGGGGCGACGGGCGGTGAACGTGACCTTGATGACGCCGGTACGGGTCGTGAGGTCCACCACGATCATGCCGCGTAGCCGCCGTGTCGCGCGATAGATGCTGTCAGCGGTGGACTTCCCGCCGATCTTCAGAATGACGCGGAGCGGTTTTCCGGGCGCGGCGGGGTTGGCGGAGTCCGGGATCTGAACGTTCGCGAGCTGGCGCAGGATCGTGTCGGTCTTGACGAGGTCCGCGTAGAAGTACGGGGACAGGGTCGCGTCCGTGCCTCCGAGGCCCGACAGGCCGAGCTGGCCGGCGATTGCGCCGAGGCCGCCCAGGTTTTGCATGAGGTTGAGGCGGCTCGTGCCGACGCCCACAAACAACGCCCGCGCCTCGAACCATCGCGGCAGGAAAAACTTCGACACGCCACCACCGACGACAAGCCCCAGGACCATCGCCCAGGCGAGCTGCCGCCAGTGCTGCCATATCAGCAACACGAGCTCGCTGAGGGTGATCTCGCGCTGGCTGTCCGCGGAGGTCACAGCTGGTTCAACAGGACGACGAGTGCCACCAGGCTCGTCACGATGCCGCTGATCGCGCTCGTCAACACGATCCAGTTAACGCCCTTTGTCATGTCCTTCTCCGGGATCATCACCTCGGATCCGGGTCCCGGCTTGGGGTCACTCAAGTGGAAGAGGGAGCGGTGCCTGGTACGGACCTCACCGTTCGCGAAGCGCACGCTCACCCGCCCTTTGTCCGCCTTGTAGCTGAGCCCGCCCGCCGCGTTGACGTAATACTCGAGGCGTTCGCCCTCTTTCCAGAGCACGCTTCCCGGTGAGTTCACGGCGCCGGTCACCTTGACGGCAGGCTGGTACTCCGGGATCTCGATCGAGTCACCCGGCTGCAGGATGATGTTGTAGCGCGACGTGGGGTCCTTCAAGGCGCGCGGCAGGTCCACGTTGACCCGCCCGACGTTACCGACCTGCCGCACAAAACGAATTCCTTGCGGGTAGGCCTGCGCGGTGAGGCCCTTGGCCCGCTCGATGATATCGGCCAGACGCTCGCCCTTATCACGCAGCGAGTAGGCGCCGGGATAGCGAACCTGACCCACCACCAGCACCGTGCGTTGATAGTCGAATTCCGGCTGCTTCAGAATCAGCACGATGTCGTACGGATGCAGCTCGGTCTCGGGAACCCCTGCTTGCGGGAAGGCCACTCCCGGCGGGCCGAAGTAGCGTCCGCTCGAATCGCGGTTGTAGAGATAACTCGAGTCGAGTGGCACGCGCATCGTGGTCGCGAGCTGTCCGCTGGAGCGGTCTTGCGGCATGCGTGCGACCTCTGCCTCCCGGAGGTCCGCTCCGACCACCGGGCCGCGCGCGAGAAGAATGGCGTCCCGGATGGTCATTCCATTGTGCCACGGGAAGATCCCGGGCTGTTGCACCATCCCTCGGACCACCACAAAGAATTCGCCCCCTGGGGGGGGCACTGCGTCCACAACGACCGAATCGCCATCCTCGAGCCCCAGCGCGGGGATGATCACGCCCCCAAGACCTGCCCCGCCCCCCGCAGGCTGTCGTGCCGCCGCCGCCGACGGGTCGGTGGCGAGGGGGACGTCGATTACCACGCGCACCGGTGTCGCGTTCGAGCGGGCGGCGGGCGGCAGGAGGCGGTACACCGATACGCGCCGCACCGCGGCGTCGTGTCGAAAGCCCCCCGCCGCCTTGAAGAGGTCAGAGAGGGTCTCCCGTGCTCGCACCTCGTAGATCGCCGGCCGTTTCACCGCGCCCGTCACGCGGGCCCGCCGGCCGCGAATCGGCACGAACACCACGTCTCCCATCTCGAGCCGGATGTCCCTGCGGCTGTCGCCCTGGAGCAGGTAGTCGTACAGATCGAGCGTGTCCACGATTTTCCCGAGTCGCCGCACCTCGATCTCGCGCAGGTTGGCGTTGGTTGTCACCCCGCCTGCTGCGTACAAGCTCGTGAGCACGGTGCCGAGGGCGCTGATCTGTTGGGCGCCGGGCTGGAACACTTCGCCGAGCACGTAGACCTGGTTGACGCGCACGTTCGACATCGAGATAGACATGCGCGTTGTGGCGCCGGCGCCTCCCTTGAGCCCGGAGTAGACCCGGCTGAGCCTCGAGCGCAACAAGTCTTCAGCCTGCTGGAAGGACAGCGTATTGATGAACACCTGTCCGACGTGGGGAATAAGAATGAACCCCTCGCGCGTCACCGGCAGCGTGTACGCGAGCTCGACGTCTCCCGTGAGGATCAGCACGATCTCGTCCCCGGGCCCGAGCCGGTAGTCCGGCGGTACCGGACCGGCGAGCAGGGGAAGGAACGCGGCGTCGCCGCGCATGAACACGTCTGTACCGAACACGTAGTTGCCGGCAGCGTAGTCCTGCGGCGAGATCCTGTTTCCTGTCCCGGCAACGAGCCCGGTGTCAACGGGCTGGGATGGCTGTGCCATGGGAGCGACGCCCAGGACCTGCATCGCCTCGAGCTCCATAGCAGTTATCTCCGCATCCCCGCCACCGCCGAGAAAGCTGTTCAACAGGGTGTCGGGATATCCCGCCGACTTGAGCCGCGCGCGAACCTGGTCGGCGGTCATACCGGACTGTTTCAGGCGGTCGCGCAGCAACTCCGCAACCTGCGGATTCTTAAGGAGCTCCTGTACTTGGGACGCGGGGGGAAGTTGCTGGGCGCCAGCGGCCGTACCCCATCCGATGACGAGGGCACCGGCGAGCACGAGCGGGGTAACGGCGAAAGGAAGTACTAGCTTCATCTTGCGGGTTGGTTCGGCGTTCATTTGCCCACCGCTAGCGTGTCCGTCGAGGACGAGGGCTTCTGATGCGGTCAGGGCGTGACGGGGCGTGAACGCTCAGGGCGCGCGACAAGCGGCGTAACCTAGCCGCAAGTGATGGTACGTCAAGGTATTGGTGCACCTGTCCGCCGTGCGTTGCAGAATCGAGCGGGGCTGTCACCCGCTCCCTTAGGCGGTATATTGCGAAACGATCCTGTAACGTCGCCGTGCCCTTTCGGCCATGTAAGACAACGAGTTGGAGGCCTGAGCTTCGTGGACCCTCTGCCCGGCGACGTGAGACGGGAAACGGCGACGTGGTCCCTACCGACGGGGCGCGCGCGCCACGCCAGTCCAAATTCGCAACCCTCCTCGCTCGTGTACCTCGCGCGCCACGGCCAGACCGAGTCCAACCTGGAAGGTCGCTACGCCGGATACAGTCGTGAGCCGATCACGGACGCGGGCCGCACTCAGATGCGAGCCCTCGCGTCGCGACTGGCCCACTGCGGTGTCGCGGAAATCTGGACCAGCGAAGTCCCCCGGGCCTGTGAAAGCGCAGACGTCGTGGGCCGGGTTCTCGGTGCACCAATTCGCACCGACGCAAGATTGAACGAAATGCAGCTTGGCCCCTGGGAGGGGATGACTGAAGAAGAAGTCGCGCGCCAGTTCCCCAGCGCCCACGCTGTGTGGTGCGAGCTCCCGGACCGGCTGGTGCTGGACGGACGCGAGACACTGGCCGCCGTTGCCACCCGGATTGACGCTGCCGTACGCGACGCTGCCCATCAGCCGCACCCGGTGCTGCTCGTCAGCCACGTCGCGCCGATCCGCGTAGCGGTGCTGACGGCGCTGGGCTTGCCGCTCAACCAATACAAACGACTGCACATGGGGAACGGGGACGGGGTGGTGATCGATCACGCCCGGTTCGAGGCGCGGCGCGTGGGCGAGGACCGCTCGCTGCAGCACGAGTTCCCGGCGACCGGACCGGAGAGCTCGACCGCGTGAAGGCGTTGTTGCTCGCCGGGGGACACGGAACGCGGCTGAGCCCGCTGACGGACGACCGGCCGAAGCCGATGGTGGAAATAGGAGGAGAGCCGGCGATCGCGCACGCGCTGCGCTGGCTGCGGCGTCAGGGCGTGACCGACGTCGCGATCAACCTCCACGCGCATCCCGACGTGCTGCGCCAGTTCGTGGGCGACGGGTCGCGGTTCGGCGTTCAGGTGACCTACTCGCTCGAGACCGAGATCCTCGGCACCGCCGGCGCGCTGCGGCCGTTGCGCGAGTTCTTGCGGCCGGCAAACGCTTTCGTTGTGCTCTATGGTGACGTCCTCACCGATCTCGATCTCGCTCCCGTGCTCCAGGCGCACCACGCGGCCGCCGCCGATGCGACCGTCGTACTCACCCGGGTGGACGATCCGACCCGTGCCGGGATCGTCGCGTTCGACGAGACGCTACGCATCACGCGGTTCGTGGAGAAGCCCCGGGCCGACGCAGTATTCTCCCCGTGGGCGAACGCCGGCATCTATGTGTGCGGCCCCGCCGTGTTGCGGTACCTGTCGCCCGCCGGCGCGCAAGACTTTGCCCACGACCTGTTCCCCGCGATGCTGCGCGGCGGCTGCCATTTGCTCGCCAGCCCGACGGAGGAGATGGTGCTCGACTTCGGCTCGCATGAGCGGCTCGAGCTGGCGCGGGGGTTGAGGTGCTGATCGCGCGCGCGCCGCTCCGGATCTCGTTTGCGGGCGGAGGGACGGACCTCGAGGCGTACTACGCCAAGCACGGCGGGCTCGTCGTCAGCGCCACCATCAACAAGTACTTCTACGTATTCCTGAGCCGTACCAACGATGATGCGGTGCAGATCACGTCCTCCGATTTTCGTACGTTCGAGCGCCGCGCCGCGGGTGAAGAGCTGTCCCTCGAAGGGGATCTCGGTTACCTGAAGGCGATCCTGCACGAATTTGGAGTGCGCCGGGGGTTGGCCGTCTTTACCGCGAGTGAAATCCCGCCGGGCACCGGGCTCGGCAGCTCGTCCACCGTCGCGGTCGCGCTGGTCAAAGCGCTCGCTACGCTGTGTCAGCGCCGCGCATCGAAGCAGGAGACCGCCGAGCTGGCGTCGTACATCGAGATCGTCAAGCTGGGCCGGCCGATCGGCCTGCAGGACCAGTTCGCCACGTCGTTCGGGGGGCTCAACTGCATCCACTTTGAGCCCACCGGCACGACCGTCACGCCGCTGCGCTTGCCGCTCGAGATTCGCAGCCGCCTCGAGCAGAACATTCTACTGTTCTTCACGGGATCCTCACGCAACGCGGCTACGATTCTCACCGAGCAGCGCCAGGCGTCGGCGAGCGAAGACCCCAGAGTGATCGAGAATTTGCACGGCATCAAGCGGGACGCGTTGGAGGTCCGCGAGGCGCTCGAGGAAGGACGCTTGCGGCGCGTGGGCGAGATCCTGCACGATTCATGGCAGCGCAAGAAGCAGCTCGCCCGCGGCGTCTCGAACGAGCGCATCGACCGGCTCTATCAGCTGGCGCTCGAGCACGGGGTGGTCGGCGGCAAGATCGCCGGAGCGGGTGGGGGAGGATTCTTCCTTCTCTATTGTGAGCCTGAGAATCAGGCGGCGGTGACCCGCGTGCTCGAAGCCGAGGGTCTGGCACGGCTCGGATTCCATTTCGACGACGGCGGAGCCCAGGTGCTCGTGAATTCGATGCCGGATGTGCCCGGCCTCACTTATCCTGAGGGACGATGGATCGTCACTGGCGCAGCCTCCGCATAGGCGTCATCGCGGGCGACGTGCTCGCGGTCATCGTCGCCTACACCCTGGCCGCCGGGGCGCGGTTTGGATTCGGCGAAATCCAGGTCGCCGGCGTCCTGTGGCCGGTGTATCCGCTGCTCGCCTTGGCGGTCGCGGTGCTCACGGTGGCGCTCGGCTGGCAGCTCGGGATGTACCGGCGCTGGGCGTTGTTCGGCGGCCACCGCGTGTATCCGGTGATCGCCACGGTGGCGACGTACGGCGTGCTGACCGTCATCGTGTTGAGCTACTTCGGCGGCGGGCCGCCCCTCGTCTCGCGGGGCTGGCTCGTGGCGGCATGGGCGAGCGCCATCGGCTGCCTCTCGCTCGGCCGGTTGCTGTGGCGGCAGGCGGCGCTGTGGGCGCGGCGGCGGGGCTACCTGGTCCGCAAGGTCCTCATCGCCGGCGCCAACCAGCAGGGCATCGCCGTGGCGGAGCAGCTGCACAATCCTCGATTGCATGGGACTCGGGTCTTAGGCTTCCTCGACGACTACCAGCGGCCCGGAACCGAGATCGTGGCGGGGCTGACCGTCGTCGGCCATCCCGCCAACGTGCTCGAGCAGGCCGCCGAGCTGGGCGCCGATGAAGTCATCATCATCGGCGGCGCGCTCGCGTGGGAGAGCCAGCGCCTGCTGGCGGAGCTGGTGACCCGCCCCGACTCGCCGATCGAAGCCCGCATCTCGCCGACGTTCTACGATCTGCTCACCACGTCGGCCGAGCTGAGCCACATCGGGTACGTCCCGATGCTGTCGTTGAACCATACGCGGCTTTCGGGTGTGAACGGGGTGGCGAAGGGCGCCATGGACCGGCTTGGGGCGGCGACGCTGCTCGTACTGCTGCTGCCGGTCTGGGCGTACTGGAGGATCAAGGCGTGGGTGCGCGGCGTGCCGTTGCTCGAACGGCGTCCCGTGCTCGGTGTGCAGGGCAAGCCGTTCAACGTCGTCGGCTTCGATCGGCGCCTCAAGCCGTCTCCCGTGGTCGCCCGGCTGCCCGCGTTGTGGAACGTGTTGCGCCACGACATGAGCCTGGTCGGGCCCCGCCCGATGCTGCTGGACGAGCTGGGGGCCCATGAGCCGTGGCTCGCGAATCTGTGCGCGATGCGCCCGGGGGTGACGGGGCTGTGGCGGCTGCGCGGCCGTGAGCTTCCGGTGGAAGAGCGAGTCGCCCTCGACCTGTTCTACATCCGCAACTACACCGTCACCCTCGACGCGCAGATTCTGCTGCAAACCGCCCGCGAGCTGACGCGGCGGCTGCTGGGCCGCAAGGATGGACTGGCGCGCTGGGAACAGCCGCAGCCGGAGCCCGGCGCGTCTGCCCGGGCGCTTCCCGAGGCCGCTCCCTCCGTTCCCGCGACGGAGCCGGTGGTCCAGGAAGACGGCTCGCGGTCGGTCTGGATTCGCCCGTGAGCGGGGGCACGAAGCGGCAGAGCGATCTCGCGGGGCTACTGGGCGAGGCAGCGGCGGCCTTGAAGTCCGTCGACGTCGGGTCCTTGGTGCGGGCGGTGAACGCACTCGCCGACGTGCGGAGTCGGGACGGGGTCATCTACACGGCGGGGAATGGCGGCAGCGCCGCCACGGCGTCGCACCTCGCGCTCGACCTGCAAAAGGCGGCGGGTGTCCGCGCGGTGTCGCTGTCCGACAATCCGGGGCTGATCACCGCGTGGGGCAACGATGCCTCGTTCGATCGCGTGTTCGCCGGGCAGCTCGAAGTCCTCGGGCGCGACGGGGACGGGCTGATCGTCATCTCGGTGAGCGGCTCCTCTCCCAACCTGATCGCGCTGCTCGAGGTGGCGCGGGAGAAGGGGATGACGTCGGTCGGGTTGTTGGGCCGCGATGGCGGCCGCGCCGCCGCGCTGGTCGATGTGCCCGTGGTGGTCCCCAGCGGGGACTATGGCTGGGTGGAGTCGGTGCACACGGTGCTGCATCACGTTCTGGCGTACGCGCTCCGGGACGCCGCGTCCGGCGCGACGCGACGATCAATCCGCGCGGTGTGAGCACGGAGCAGCTGCCACCCCGCTACCACTCCGTTGCCGGCCTTGCGCAGCTCGCGATCAAGCGGTTCGCGGACGTAGTGATCGCGGGCGTCGGGTTGCTGGTGCTTGCTCCCCTGTTTGCCGCCATCGCGCTGTTCGTTGTGATCGACTCGGGCCGTCCGGTCTTGTATCCGTGGCGGGTCGTGGGCCGGGGCGGGCGCTATTTCACCGGCTACAAGTTCCGGACGATGGTGCGGAACGCCGAGGCGCTCCAGGGCGAGCTGGCGGGCCGCAATCTGATGAGCGGGCCGGTCTTCAAGATGGAAGCGGACCCGCGCGTCACCCGCATCGGGCGCGTGCTCAGGCGCTACAGTCTCGACGAGCTGCCCCAGCTCTGGAGCGTACTCAAGGGTGACATGAGTCTGGTGGGCCCTCGGCCGCCGCTCCAGTCCGAATGGGTGCAGTTCCAGCCGTGGCAGCGCCGGAAACTGGCCGTCACACCGGGGATGACCTGTTTATGGCAGGTGTCCGGCCGCGCCGACATCCGGGACTTCGATGAGTGGGTCAAACTGGACATTCGCTACATCGAGGAGTGGAGCCTGCTGCTCGATGGCGCGATTCTTCTCAAGACCGTCGCCGCAGTCCTGGGCAGGCGTGGAGCGTACTGATGGCGATAGCGCTGGTCACCGGCGGAGCGGGCTTCATCGGCTCCCACACCGTGGATGCCCTCCTGGCGCGGGGGTTTCGCGTTCGCGTGGTCGACCTCCTCAAGCCCCCGGTGCACGACGGCCGCGTGCCCGCCTACGTCCCCAAGGACGTGGACTTCATCAAGGGGGACGTGCGGGATCCCGAGTGCATGCGCCGCGCCTTGCGGGACGTGAGCGTGGTGTACCACATGGCGGCCTACCAGGACTATCTGCCCGACTTCAGCACGTTCTTCACCACCAATTCCGGGGGAACGGCGCTGCTGTACGAGCTGATCCTCGCCGAGTTCCGCCAGGTGCAGCTCGTCGTCGTCGCCTCGTCGCAGGCGGTGTACGGCGAAGGGAAGTACCGTGCGCGGTGCACCAGGCGGTCTACCCCGGGCCGCGCCCGGAGGAGCAGCTGCAGAAGGGTGAGTGGGAGCATCGCTGCCCCAAGTGCGACGGACCGGTCGAGCCGGCGTGGACCGACGAAGCCGTCATGCATCCCCACAACGCGTACGGACTCTCGAAACGCGATCAGGACGACCTCGCGACGCTGTTGGCGCGTCGCTACCGGATTCCCAGTGTGGCGTTCCGCTACTCCATCGTGCAGGGACCCAGGCAGTCATTCAGGAATGCGTACTCGGGCGCGTTGCGCAGCTTCACCGTGCAGATGGGCAGCAAGGCACCACCGCTCATCTACGAGGATGGACGCCAGCTGCGTGACTACGTGGGGATCCGCGACGTGGTGCGTGCCAACCTGTTGCCGCTCGACAACCCCGGGATGGCGTACCGCTCATTCAATGTGGGGGGCGATCGATCGGTGAACGTCCTGGAGCTTGCCGCCCTGGTGGCCCAGGTCGTGGGGGCGCCCTCGGAGCCGCGGCCGAGCGGCATGTACCGCGTGGGCGACACGCGCCACGTACGATCCGACCTGTCGCGCTTGAAGGCGTGCGGCTGGAGCGTGGAGGACGAGCTCAAGGGGGTCGTACAGAGCTACGTGGAATGGGCGCTGGCGTCGCCGGACTTTCACGACGCCGCGACCGAGGCGCATGCGCGCATGGAGCAGCTCGGGGTGCTGAAGCGGGTGGACCTCACCCCCTGAGCCGCGGCTGGACCGCGGCTCGACCCTGCCGCTGAACGCCCTGACCCGTTCCGCGATGCGAAGGGGGACCCGACCTGATCAGCGCCGGAGCAGCAGGACCCCGATCCCCAGGCGGTGGGCGCCCAGAAGGCGAACATCCATTTGATGAGGTCGGCGCGCGCCGTCTGGATCTCGACTCGGAGATCAGCCCTGAGCTCAGCGATCCGGCGCTCCCACTTCGCGTCGGATTCTGCGAGCCGCTGCTCCAGCTTCGCGTCGAAGCGCGCGAAGTTCAGCTCGTTCAGCTCGCGCAGGTCGGCGCGGTAGGTAGCATCCACGGCGCAATGTCGGCTCGGCGGGAGCGCCGAGTCAATGGCCCTCAGTCGCCCTCTTAAGTCGTTGTGCCTCAACTCATTGATCTGCCAGAATCGGGACCCTCGCTCGTCCGCATCCGGCCCTCTCACCGCATTCGTGACATCTTCGTGACGTGTTCCGGTGACGCTGTTGTATTTCCCGGACCGGAACGATTTCCTATATTGTGGGTGAGACGTCGTAGTGCTGGTGACACACGAAGTTACGAGCGGGCGGTTGTTCGTCCCGCTGCTCCGCCACCCTAGCGGATCTGATCACTTGGAATCTCTGCCGGCAGAGCGCAACGAGACGACGGCGCCAGTTGCGTGGGCGCCTCTGGCGCTCCCGCATCGCTCGCCTGACCCCGCGCTGCGCCAGGTGTGGCGTGAGGTGCAGCCGGTTGTAGAGTTGCCGTTTGGTTCGCTGGCGACGCCGAGCCTAACGGGATGGCGGCGCGTCGCCAAGCGCTCCATCGACGTCGTCGGTTCCGTCGCGGCACTCCTCATCCTCAGCCCGGTATTTGTCGTTGTGGCTTTGCTGATCAAGGCAGAGTCCTTGGGACCAATCATTTTTTCCCAGCGGCGTGTTGGACTGCGCGGCAGGCCGTTCAACCTCCTCAAGTTCCGAACCATGCGGGATGGAGCGGACGGCGAGAAGCACCTGTTGGCGCATTTGAATCACACGGGGGATCCGCGTCTTTTCAAAATTCCCAACGATCCACGGGTAACCCGGTTCGGCGCCAAGCTCAGACAGTGGAGCATCGACGAGCTGCCGCAGTTCTGGAACGTGCTGATGGGTGACATGTCGCTCGTTGGGCCGCGGCCATTCTTCGAGGCCGACCTGTACTCGTACGAGAAGCACCATTTTGAGCGGCTGCGCGTGAAGCCAGGGATTACGGGCTTGTGGCAGGTGCGGGGCAGAAGTGAGGTGGTTGACTTTGAGGAGGTTGTGCAGCTTGACCGCGAATACATCGAGCGCTGGTCGGTGTGGTTGGATGTGGAGATCCTGGCTCTAACTGTGCCGGTGGTGGTCCGGCGCCGGGGGGCGTACTAAGGGCGCACACGACCTCCTCCCAAATTCATCGACTTCCGACTTTACTCCCCGCCCATCCGAATTTCTCGTGCGTGACGTAGCTCACGCTTAGTCCGGCTGTGAACCGCAAAGGTTTATGCAGTTTGGGGTACGACTGCGTGTTCCGACATCAACCGCTCTCGCCTGTAACACTCAATAGGACAATGACTTAAGTGCACAATGACTGCCGGCCCTTAGGGCGGTTCGCTTCCTGCCAATTGGCTGGTTGCTATGCCCACAGCCAGGCAGTGCGTGCACCGATTAGTTCTGCTCGCGGCTTTATGCGCGTGCCACGGGGATCCCGATGGGCCCCGGGGCGGTGCGCATTGCCGTGGAGGACGGCGGGCCCGGCGTCATCATGCTCGGCGCGCCGGGCGAGCCGGTGTCCGATGTCAGGATCCGGGTGACGGATGGCGACGGCGTTCCGATTCCGGGCGCGACGGTCGAGTGGACCGTGCTGAGCCGGGGCGCGCAGCTCGTCGCGCCATGGCTCCAAACGGATGATGCGGGAGTGGCGCTCACGGGTTGGGTGCTGGGGACTGATGCCGGCGAGGTCCAGCAACTGCAGGTCGCCGTGCGACTGCCCGGGACCGAAGCACAGGTCGACGATCCAGGCCCGGGCCGTCCCGCACATTGTTTCCGAGCTTCGCGTTGCCCTCGACACGCCGGCAGTGCTCCGGCTCGGCGACACGCTGCCGATTCGCGTCAACGCGATCGACCCCTACGGCAACGTGTTCCCCGCGCCCGATCTGGCGGTCTCGCTCGGGGATTCAGGTATCGGCACCGTCGTCGGCGCGAGCGTGATCGGCGCAAGGCGCGGTCGCAGCAATGTCCATGTGGCTAGTAACGGCATCGCCGCCGAGTTTCCCCTCCACGTCACCCAGTACGTTGCCGCCATCGTTCCCGCTTCTGATACCATCTCGTTCACAGCCGTGGGCGCCGAGCGGCCGGTCGTGTACACGGTCCGGGACGACCGCGGCCGGATCGTCGCGGACACGACGGCGGCGATCTCGATCGTCGACACGAGCAAAGTAGCGGTCACGAACGACCAGGTTCGCTCGCTGGCACCGGGAGCAACCGAGCTGCGCCTCGCCATCGGCTCGGCGACTGCGACGATCGTCGTCGGCGTGCGGCAGCGCATCACGTCGCTCACGCTGGACACAGTCCGCTTCGACGCGCTGCTGGATACGGCGACCGTTCACCCGATCGCCCGCGACAGCTTGAACGTCGAGGTCCTGCAGCCGTCGCTGAGCTACCAGGTGAGCAACGCACAGGTTGCCAGGTTCGTCTCCGGTCGGACGCTCACTGCTGTGGCTCCCGGCGTGGCGGTGGTGACGGTGCGGGACTCCGCGACCGGCATTACCGCGACCGCCGACGTGGTGGTGCAGCAGCGCGTTGCCTCCATCACGCTGCCGGTGACGCAGGTTCGATTTGACGCGATCGCCGATACGGCAAGCATCGGTGTTGCCACGGCGCGGGACCGGTTGGGGTCAGTCGTGACCGGTGCACAGCTCGACTACTCTGTCAACGATTCTACAATCGCAGCGCTCCTGCCCGATGGGCGGGTGAGATCGGTAGGCCCCGGGCAGGCGCTGCTCACCGCTCGAGATCCCGAGAGTGGCGTCACAGGACAGGCCGTTGTCGTGGTCGACCAGGTGGCGACGGCGCTGACGGTGGCAGTGGACTCCGGCAAGCCGATCGTGGCCTTGCCCGCCGGCGCGACCCTGCCGCTCGCCTGTCAGGCGTTCGACAGGAACGGGTTTCCGATTGTTCAACACGCCACGCTCGTTGGCAGTGTTCGACGGGACGGTGACGAGTGGCGGCTGCGGCGACGCGCGCATCGCGCGCTCGGGGTACGACACGCTCGTGTTCACGCTCGGAGCGGTACAGGCTCGGGTTCCGGTGATTGTCTCGACCGGGGACTCGGTCAGCCTCGCGGGTGCGTCTCATCCGTTGACGCTGTCGCTCGGCTTCATGGCGCTGTCCCAGCCGCTGGACCCGCGGATCACCTTCGTTGGCGAGGACCTGGCAAATCCGCTGATCCTCGCGTTGCGTCCCCTGGTCAATGACATTTTCGCGGCGTACGGCAACCCCACGAGCAACCTGGATCGCGCCCGGGCGCATCCGCGACTGGGTGGCGCGAACGGCGATTCACCCTGGATCCGGCGATTCATCCGGACGGCAGCACGAGCAATCTCAGCGTGCTTCCGCCGGGGAAGACGTGGGCCGACGTGAACCGCGTGCCGGTCGCCCGCAGAAGTGGGATGAGCGACATGCACGTACTGGGGCGGCCAGCACTACGAAGGTTATGCGATGCTCGACCGGCTCCTCGGGACGCTCGACCCAGTCACGGGGACTCGGGCGGATGACGGGATGATGGTGCACGTCGCGGGAGCGCGCTACCGCATCCGCGACATCCAGTCCTATCACTACACGCTCTGCAGCTTATCAGGCGATCATCGCGAACGCGCTGTGGGCGGCCGCCGGGCTGCACGGTATGCTCGGCTGCGACGCTCGATCACGATCCTGCAGTGGTGTTCATTCCCGAGCTAGGTCGGTGGGTGTACGAAGACCCGACGTTCAATGAGGAGTACCTCCTGGACGGCACCGGGGACCCGTTGTCTCCCGCTGACCTGCTTACGCTCAGCACAAACGGGCAGGCCGAGTCGCCTGCGCGCGCAAGAAGTTGCCGGTCCGAGCTTCGACCCGAGCCTTACATAGCGGTCGACACCTACATGAACGAGGCCATCCCGATGGGATGGTGATCATGGGGAGCCAGCTCTACAACCGTGTTGTGGGATCGGCGGCTGGACTACGCGTCTGGTCCAGATCGATGTGCCGCGGCTCGCCCTGTACTCGCCGTTCAACGACCCCCTCAGCGTTACGCCCGGTGACGGCGACGGTCGCCTTCCCCACGCTGGGTGTGCGTCGTGCAGGAGCTGCAGGTCGAGGACTCCGTGTACGTCGTTACGCTTTCGTCGACGTTTCCGAACCACGAACACTTCGAACGGCGAGCTGAACGGCGGAGCTTGGCAACCCGTGGCGGCGTCTGACGTCCTGCCGGTGGGCCAGTGTCGAGTTGAGTACCGCAGCGTGGATGCGATCGGGAATATCAGCGCGAGCGCAGTCCTGGACGTGTGGGCGCCGCGCGCCCCGGGGTTCGTAGAATCGGGTACTCCCGGGCGGCGTTCGAGCGATGGCGCGGTACTGCATCGAGCACCCGTAGCCGGTGGGTGATGTGCTACTTGCTGGTCTACGCGGCGCTCCCCAAACCATAGAATTCCCTGTACCACCCCACGAACCTCCGAATACCTTCGCGCATCGGCGTGCGTGGAGTGAAGCCGGTGGCTAGCTCCAGACTCGTAACGTCTGCATAGGTTGCAGGAACGTCGCCCGGTTGCATGGGGAGGAAGCGTTTCTCAGCCTTCTTTCCCAAAGCTTCCTCGAGGAGATTGATCACCTCCAATAGTTCCACCGGCTCGTGATTTCCCACATTGTAAAGCCGGAACGGCGCCAAGCTGCTGCTCGGATCCGGGTTGTCGCCCGACCACAGCGGATCGGGCCCTGGAATTACATTCGTGATCCGAACGATCGACTCCACCACGTCGTCCACGTAGGTGAAATCCCTCTTCATTTGCCCGTTGTTGAACACGTCTATGACGCGGCCTTCGAGGATCGCCTTGGTGAACTTGAACAATACCTGTCCGGCCGTCCCCAAGGACCGTACACGGTAAAGAAACGCAGGCCCGTTGTGGGCAGGCCGAAGAGGTAGGAGTAGCTGTGTGCCATCAATTCGTTCGTTCGTTTCGTCACCCCGTACATAGAAAGGGGATGGTCGGCCCCGTGCTGGACGGAGAACGGCATCTTTGAGTTTGCGCCGTAAACGGAACTGGAGCTGGCGTACACTAGATGCGGCACGTGGCGATAGCGGCACTCCTCGAGGACCTGGAGAAAACCCAGAACGTTGGACGCGATATATGCGTCGGGCCGCTCGAGGGAGTACCGAACCCCGGCTTGGGCGGCAAGGTGGATGACGCGATCGAACTCGCAGCGGTCAAATAACTGATTCATTGCCTGGGGTCGGCGAGCATGGCACGGACGAATTCAAAGCTGCGCTCCCGTTGGAGCAGGGCGAGACGAGCCTCCTTGAGGCGGACGTCGTAGTAGTGGTTAACCGAATCCAGGCCCACCACTTCATGGCCGTCCGCCAATAACCGCCTCGCGACGTGAAAGCCGATGAATCCCGCAGCTCCGGTCACCAGTATGCGCATTGCTCAAACCTCAGTCTTGACTTCAAACGTGCTTGGCCACCTATCGCGCAGGATGGTACGGTAGAGCGCCATAGTCTTCTCAACCACAACCTCCTCAGCGAATTCCTTGACCACCATGGTTCGGCCCGCACGTCCAAACCGTTCTCTCAATTCTCGCGACTCAAGCAGCGTCGCGATTGCATCGGCGAGACTGCGGGAGTCGCGCGCAGGAACCAGCAATCCGTTGACGCCTGAGCGAACGATCTCTCGACACCCCGGTACGTCCGTCGTGACGATGGCGCGACCACAAGCGGCCGCCTCCAAAAGCACCTTCGGCAATCCCTCGCGGTACGAAGGGAGTGCAACGATGTTGGCACGCGCCAACACACTGGCCATGTCGCTCTGATGGCCCCAGCATTCCACCACTCCCTCTCGAGTCCATGCCTCCAACCGCGCTGGAGGAATAGAGCCTGGGTTGGCAGGG
>CAWJMT010000005.1:0-267335 GCA_963844035.1 uncultured Gemmatimonadales bacterium | reverse complement strand
CGGCGGGATTTGAACCCGCGACCCCCTGAACCCCATTCAGGTGCGCTACCGGACTGCGCTACGTCCCGTCAAAGCTGGTCAATGGTCAACAGGTGCAGGTAATAGACGGATGGCGGTACTCAGTCCCTAGTACTCAGGACAGACTGTCCCGCCCCTTCTACTCCCCTGCCCCTTCCTTCTCCTTCTTATCCGCTTCCTTACCCAAATGCCGATCCAGGAAGTAAATCGCGGTGCTCGAGACGCCGAGCCGCTGGGCCTCCTCGAGGATCGTCCGCGCCGTCTTCTCTTCCTCTACCTGCTCCGTCACGAACCACTGCAACATGGCGGTGGTCGCGTGGTCACCGGCAGCCTGCGACGCGCTGACCAACTTGTTGATCAAGCCCGTCACCTTCTGCTCGTGCGCCAGGGCCTGCTCCCATACCTCAACCGCCGAGGCATACTCCGCTTTGGGAGCCGGCAGGGCCCCCAGGGTCACGCGCGCATCCCGGTCGTTCACATAGTCGAAGAACTTCATGGCGTGGCCAACTTCTTCCTTGGCCTGGCGGCGCATCCACTTAGCGGAGCCGACCAGGTTGGCCGCCTCGAAGTACGCCGACATGGCCAGGTACAAATAGGCCGATGTCATCTCATGCTGAATCTGCTCGTTCAACGCTGCGTGAACTTTCGGATCAAGCATGCCACCCCTGTGCCCCGTTGAGGAGCGGGAAATGTAGCGGCCCGACAGGCAAAAAGAAGTGCGCCGCTAGTGCAGCACCCGGTAGCACAGCGACAGGGAAAGCGTGACGTCATGGTGCGTTTGTGCTGCGGTTTGGCTCGGCTCCCCAACGTTGAACTGCGCGGTTGAAATGTAGTCTTCCACCTCGATCCGCATCACCATCCGCGGCCCGGCCGGGGTCTGCACGCCCACGTTCAGCACGAGCGCGGGTGACGTGAGCCCCGACTCATACGCCCAGATCGCTCCGCTGCGATTCACTAGCCCGGCGCCGGCACCGATAAAGAACGCCATCGGGGGCATGGTGCCGTCGGCCAGCGTGAGCGGCGTGACGGCGAAGAGCATGCGCGCGTTGGCAAGGATCACCGAGGCATCCCGATCCTGCACATTGCCCGGCTGGGTGACCGCGACGCGAGCCGACGAGTACGAAACCTTGGCGGCGAAGCCAACCCGTCCCGTCACCCACGAGAACGCGTCCAGGCCGACACTGAGCGAGGCCAGGAGGCGCTTCTCAATCGGCGGGCCCTCCACCAGCGACCCGACTGGGAGATGGAAGCCAGCGTGGCCCCCGAGATCCACCGTCTGTGCGAGACCCGCACCCGGGGCCAAGAGGGTGGCGGCTACTGCAAAAACACACGCCGCTACGCGGTGTAGCGGCGCATGGTTGTCCGGCAAAGGACGGCTGCTACGAACGCGGAGGCGGTGCCCCACCCTCGCCCTTGTGATGCATGTCCCCGTGATGCGGGTCGCCCATATGCCCACCCATACCGTCCATGTCGTCCATTCCCTCACCGTGGCCGTGCATCCGGCCGCGCATCATCATGTGCCCATACATCATCGTCAAGCGCGCGCGCTGGACCGGCGTCAGATATGCCGCCAACTCCTTGTCGGTATCCCGCTCGACCTGCAGCAGCGCAGCCCGGTTCTGGTACCACCCGTCCAGCAGCTTGCGGACGCTGTCCGCGTTCGCCGCCACGCCGGGCTGCAGCTGGCCGCGGAGCGCGTCGTGAATCGTCCGCCCCTTCTGCATGATATCGCGGCGCTGGTTATGGAAACGCTCGTGGGTGGCGTGGAACTTCGTAGCCTGGTCGTCGGTCAAGCCCAGATCCTTCTTCACCTGGGCTTCCATGTTCTGCATCTTCGCCGCCCGGTCGCTGTCCGCCGGGGGCTTGCCCTGCGCATTGAGCAGCGAGGCGGCGCCGAGCAGCAGCATCACGGCTACTGCGTTCATCTTCCGCATGGTGTCCTCTTTCCTCAATTAGGTGCGAAGGCTTCCGGGTTTGAGATACCCCCGGACACGTCATTGGGTCGGCGGGCCCACCACCCATTTGACGACCTGCCCGGCCGGGAGGACGGAATCGGCCCCAACCTGGTTGAGCCCCGCCAGCTCCGCGGGCCCCAGCGGGGACGGTCGCGCGATGCGAAGTGCGACGACCGACTTCGGCTCCTTGAGGGAGACGAGCGTCACGTGGAGCGGCTCCGCGCGCCGAAGCTCGGCATCGGGGACCGCCTCGAACGTCAGCAGGGTGGTGTCGACCAGATCGCGATAGGCGGGCCACAAGTCGTCTCGGCAGTAGCCTATCACCCGGTACACGCGTCCCCGCAGCTCGATGAGCCGGACCGACCCACCCATCTTGATCTCGAGCGGCAGGGCCGAAAACGTCGCCGTGACCACGGGGTTGCCATTCACGTTGTCCCGCATGGGCGGCGTCCGTGCCTTGCCGACCTTCGAAAAAAAGTGGCGCGCCGCGCTGTCCAGCGTCGTCTGGCCCGTGGTCGTCAGCTCGACGGTTGCGTCCTGTCCCGGGCTCACCGCACGGACCGCCGGGCCGTCGCGGCTCAACGTCCAGCCCTCAGGAAAGGTGAACTGAAATCCTCGGTCGGGCACGACCAACCGGCGGCCGGCGAGGTACCCCTGACGCCGGTCCACCCCGAAGACCAATCCATCGACGTGCGCCAGATATCCCCGGCGCTCGACGAGGGTACCGGGAGTTTGCAAGGCAGACCAGGCGTGGGTGAGGTTCGCGACCCGGTTCTCGGGACTGGGATGCGACGCCAGCCACGCAGGGCCACCGACCGTGAACTGGAGGCTGTGCAGCACGACGAGCATCTCCCTCGGCTCGTAGCCCGCCGCGGACATGAAGTACAGGCCGAGACTGTCGGCCTGCTGCTCCGACTGGCGGGAGTGTGCGAGCAGCAGCGCCTGCAACCGGTCGATGCTGCCGTACACCGGCGTCATCGTGCCCCCGACCGTGCCGACCACGAGCCCTTGTCCGGTGATGCCGAGCCGCTTACCCCGCTCTACGGCATGTCCGGCCGCCACGTGCCCGATCTCGTGCCCCAGGACGGCCGCGAGCTGCGCCTCGGAGTTCAGGAACGCGAGCATCCCGCGCGTGATGTAGACGAATCCCCCGGGGAACGCGAAGGCGTTGGTGCCCGGGTCGTCCAGTACCCGGAACGTCCACGGCAATTTCGTTCGACCGCTCCCGGCCACGAGGCGCATGCCAAGCTCGTATACGTAGCGCTCCAGGGCGGAATCGTTGTAGAACCGACGGGAGGCCATCAGGGAGCGATCGATTTCCTGCCCCATCTCGATCTCGTCCGCCTCGGTGACCGGGGCCGGCTTGGAGATCTCGGGGGTCGGATTCGGGGCACAGGCGCTCACCGCGCACAGCGCCGAGACTATGAGCAACAGGATCCGCAGGGAGAATGTTCGTTTTGAGGAAATCATCACCCAATATATCCCGCCCCGGCTCCGTCAGGCGCCCTGTGCATCTCTGGCGCACCCGGTGCGCCACCGGTACACTTTCGCAACCCATGCCCGTCTTCGCCACGAATAAAGAGCGCGCCGGCGTGCTGCTGATTGTACTGGCGCTGATTCTGCTGGTCGGCCTCTTCCCGTACGCCACCGGCTTGATCGGCATCCCGGTCCTCTATGTCGTGTTCGCGCCGGCCCACGCCTGGCTGCGACAGCACGTAGGGGCCAAGCTCGCCGCGACGCTCGTCATAGTCCTCGTGGTGTTCGTGATCCTCGTGCCGGGCGCCTCCTTCGCGGGGTTGGTCGTGAATGAGGCGCAGGGGATTGTCGCCAGCGTGCGCGAGAGCACGCTGCTCATCCGCCTGTCGGAGCTGCGTATCAGGGGGATGGACATCGGCGCGCAGGCCGCGGACGCGGGAAGCAGGATCGTCTCGTGGATCGGCCAGAACGCGTTCGGCATGATCGGCACCGCCACGCGCGGGGTGCTGAATCTCATCATCTCGCTGTTCGGCCTCTTCTACTTGTTGTTGGAGCCCGGGGACACGTGGGCGGCCGTGCAACCCCACATCCCCTTCTCCGCCAAAAACGCCGAGACGCTGCGGGTGCGGTTTCGCGACGTGACGACTTCGACCGTCATCGGCACCGGCCTCACCGCCGTCGCCCAGGGAGCGCTGCTCGGCCTCTCGTTCTGGGTCGCAGGAATCCCTGGGGCCGTCTTCTGGGCAGTCGTGACGATGGTGGCCTCTATCCTGCCGGTGGTGGGCAGCGCGCTGATCTGGGGACCGGCGGCGCTGATCCTGTTCCTCGACCATCGCTATGGGACCGCGCTGGGCATCGGGCTGTGGGGTGTGATCGTGGTGGGGAACGTGGATTTCGTGATCCGGCCGATGGTGTTCCGGCGCTGGGCCAACATCCACCCGCTGATCACGCTCGTCGGCGCGCTCGCCGGCGTACCCTACTTCGGGCTGCTGGGACTGCTCATCGGCCCGCTCGCGCTGTCGTACTTCTTTGAGCTGTTGAAGATGTATGGCGAGGAATACATCACCTGAGATCCTTCCAGACCTTTCGCTCAACCAACCAATCCAAAGCCTTGTCCGGAAGCCGCCGCACAATCCGTTCGATCCACGGATGGTTGGACACGACCGTGCGCGTCGGTGGCCGGCGGGCGGTGAGCGCCCGTAGCACCGCGCGCGCCACGAGTGAGGCGGGTGGAGCCCGGCGGCCGCGGCGCAGCGCATCATTACGGAATCGCTCGAGCACCGGGCCGTAGGGGGTCCCGCGGTAGCGGCTCACATCCATCGCTTCGACCTTGTCCCAGATCTTGCTCTCGATGTTGCCCGGCTCGATCACGATCACCCCCACACCGAACGGCAATAACTCCCGTCGTAAGCTGTCGGAAACCGCCTCGAGCCCGAACTTGGACGCGGCGTACGGTCCCACGAACGGCATGGCCGCGAGCCCGGCGATCGAGCTGATATTCACGATGCGGCCCCGCGAAATCCTGAGCAGCGGCAAGAACGCCTGGGTGACGGCGACGGCACCGATCAGGTTGACTTCGAGGACTCGTCGCAGGTCGGCGATGGGGACGAACTCGAGCGGACCGGCAGCCGGGATACCGGCGTTGTTGACGAGGCCGGCGAGGGGTCGGCCGCCCAGCGCGCGCTCGACCTCAGTGCGCGCCGCGGCGATGCTCACAGCGTCAGTGACGTCCATCCGCACGGGCACGACGCCGGCAGCCAGGAGCGCGGCGGCATCCTCGGGCCGGCGGATGGAGCCGAATACCACGAATCCTCGCTGCGCCAACTCCAGCGCCACTGCGGCCCCGATCCCGGGGCTCGCTCCCGTGACCAACACCCCCCCGCCGGTGCTCATGCGGGCTCAAGCTACGCCCAACGGCCCGAAGGGGCGACCCGGGGGTATCATTTTTGCAACGGTCCGATCGATAGCTGCGCCACGGATGGACCCGTTTCGGGCCGAGGTCGCCTCAGGAGGACCGAACACATGACCGCATCACGTAGCGTCCCCCCCAACCGCCAACATTTCATTGCCACCCTCGAACGGGAATGGGCCAACGACCGCCGCTGGGCCGGGGTCACGCGTCCCTACACCGCAGCGGATGTGTACCGGCTGCGTGGCTCGATCGAGATCGAGCATTCGCTGGCGCGCTACGGTGCCGCACGGCTGTGGCAGCTGTTCGCCGACGAGCCGTATCTCGCGGTCCTGAGCGCTATCACCGGCAACCAGGCGATCCAGCAAGTGCAGGCGGGATTGCAGGCGATCTACGTGAGCGGTTGGCAGGTGGCGGCGGATGCGAATCATGCCCTCGAGATGTACCCCGACCAGAGCCTGTACCCCTCGGACAGCGTCCCGATGGTGTTGCGCCGCATCAATAATGCGCTGAAGCGCGCCGACGAGATCTCTCACCTGAAGGACAACCACTCGACCTACTGGTTCGCGCCGCTCGTCGCCGACGCCGAGGCCGGGTTCGGGGGCGCGCTGCACGCGTTCGAGATCATGAAGAACATGATCGCGGCGGGGGCCGCGGGGGTGCACTTCGAAGACCAGCTCGCGTCGGTCAAGAAATGCGGCCATCTGGGAGGCAAGGTGCTGGTGCCGACGAGCGAGTTCATCACCAAGCTCGTCGCGGCCCGGCTCGCCGCGGACGTGTGCGGCGTGGACACGGTCCTGATCGCGCGCACCGACGCCAACAGCGCCACCCTGCTCACCAACGACTCGGACGAGTACGACCGGCGGTTCCTCACGGGCGAGCGGACCACGGAGGGATTCTTCGTGATCCGGGACGGGATCGAGGCCGCGATCGCGCGCGCCCTGGCCTATGCCCCACACGCCGATCTGCTGTGGTTCGAGACGTCCAAGCCCGATATGGCGGAAGCCCGGCAGTTCGCCGAGGCGATTCACGCCAAGTTCCCCGGGAAGCTGCTGGCCTACAACTGCTCTCCGTCGTTCAACTGGAAGCTGCACTTGACCGAAGCCGAGATCGCGTCATTCCAGCGCGAGCTGGGCGCGATGCAATACAAATTCCAGTTCGTGACCCTCTCGGCGTTCCACGCCTTGAACCTCAGCATGTTCGAGCTGGCGCGGGACTACCAGGCGCGCGGGATGGCGGCCTATTCCGCATTGCAGCAGGAGGAGTTCGCCGCCGAGCCGCACGGCTACGCGGCGGTGCGTCACCAGGACTTCGTGGGGGTTGGCTACTTCGACGAGGTCACGCAGGTCGCGACCAACGGCACGTCGGCCACGCTCGCGATGGAGGGGTCCACCGAGAAGGCACAGTTCCACACGCCGGTGAAATGACCTCGCGACCGGCCGCGCTCACGGTGCGGCCGGTCGAATCACCAGGCCGGTAGCGGAAACCAGCACATCGAAGTTGGCCGGCCGCCCCGCGGCGGTGACGCTCGCCGACCGCTCGTCGGCGTCCACCAGCAGCGCCAGCAAAGGAAACGCCTTGACGAGGCGGAACATGTCGAGGCCCTCGGGCGGCGCGAGTGAGTACGCCACCTCCTGCTTGCGACCCGTGACCCGGTTGAGCTTGTACGCCGTCCCCAGTCCCCAGATGCTCAGGATCGGGTGCCACCTGAGAATATGGGCATCGATCGAGAACAGGTCCCCCGCAAGATCGTACATCGCGACCGGCTGCCCCGGCAGCACGATCGTCGCGTGGAAGTGTTTGTTCGGCAGGGGCTCGGTGCGGAGCGTCGCCGCCAGCTGTTCGGCGGCGAGCACGCGATATCCCCTCGTGGCGAGCGCGATGGTGCCGGCCAGCGCCGCGAGGCCGAGCAGCAGCACACCACCCGTCGCAGCTATACCACACTTGAGCCAGTGGCGTCGACGCAACACCCCCCACGCGACCACGAACGCCCAGAGGGCGAGGAGCAGCGAGCACAGCGCGGTACCGATCAAGGCGAACGGCATGGGACCAAGCTATGCCCGCCCGCCGGGTTCGTGTACCTCACCCCCTCACCCCCTCTCCGCTAATGCGGAGAGGGGGAACGGGAGGTCCCGGGATCACGTCCCCCCTCTCCACGTCGGTGGAGAGGGGGTCAGGGGGTGAGGTCCTATCGTGATGCGTGCTCTTTCCAGTGCTCGTGCAGCGCACCGACCGCCCGGGCGACGTTGATCCGGCCGTGACCGTAGAACTGCGCCAGGCCTTTGCCCTTGATCTCGTCAGCCGTGTCTTCGATGCGCTGTTTGATCAGGCCCGGATGCCGTCCCAGCTTCGACACGAGCAACGCGGCGGTGCCGGCGACGTGCGGCGCCGCCATGCTCGTCCCCTGGGCACCGACGATGAATATTGGAAGCGCGGAGCAATCGATCAGCACGCTCGTCTGGCTGCAGGCGGCCCAGACATAGGTATCTCTGCCGGCCGGCGCGGGCAGCGGGTCGCCGAAGGAGCTGTTGCCTCCCGGCGCGGCGACGTCGATGGCGCGGCGCCCGAAGTTGGTGTAATAGGCCGGCGCATCCACCGCGGTCCACGGCCCGGTGCGCGGATTGACGGGGTCAGTCGCGGTCGCGTCGGCGAGCGGACCGGTGGCCGACACACAGATCACGCCCGGCGTGTCACAGAACGAAGCGTACATGCCGAAGTCGTGATCCAGGTCCGTGGCCTCGTTCCCGGCCGACACCACAATCGTGACACCCTTGTTCCGGGCGTAGTTGAAGGTCGCGTTGATGAGCCGGATGAGGGCCCGGTTGCCCCGCTTCGGGAACGCACCGCCCAGGCTCAGGTTCATGACGTCGGCGCCGTGATCGGCGGCGTAGATCACGCCGTTCAAGATGGAGCTGAAGGGACACTGGTTGAGATAGGCGCACACCTTCACGGCCACGAGATTCGTCTTGGAGGTGACGCCCGCCGCTCGCACCGCGTTGCTGCTCACCGTCGCGCCCGTGTGGGTACCGTGGAACAGCAGATCGCCGAACGGCGCGAGACCGGGGAAATACATCGCGATCGTATCCGCTTCGGTGAAGGGCACGAAGGTTGTGTCCGTCCCCTCGACCACTTCGGCATCGAACGTGCCGAGCAGGTCCACCGAGCGGGTCAGGTCCACTCGTCCCACCAGATCCGCATGGAGATAGTCGATGCCGCTATCGAGCATGAAGATCGATACGCTCGGGGAGCCGAGGAACCCGCGGGCCCACGCCACGTCGGCCTGCACGGCGCGCATGTTCCACTGGCGCGCGTAGCGGACCGCGGTGGTCGGATCGTCGATGCTCGTGGCGCCGGCGTCCGTGCCCGCATCCACGGCGCTGAGTTTCGGCATTTCGAGCGAGATCGCCTCGTCGGCGTCCACCGCCGACACACCCTGTTTGGCGGCCAGGCTAAGCGCCGCCGCGTCCGAGAGGCCGCTTACCACCGCGAGGCCGCTCCCCGACGACACCCACTGGACCTTCCCGCCCAACCCGATGACCTGCGCGGCGAAGGCCGCCGGCACCTGGCCACTGAAGGAAACGATGTGCCGGCCGGTCCTGCCGGCGGCATGCGTCGAAGACGACAATGCGAGCGATGGCCGGCTCGCGGGGGCGACGACCGTATTGTCTAGGCAGCTGCCCAGCACGAGCGCGCCGGCCAGGACCACAGAGGTGACGGCAAGAGATTTCATGGGACATTCCTCCACAGCTTGAAGAGTGAGGAGCCACGGGAAGCGGATGGAAAAAACGTGCGCGCCGATTGGACGGACCGCAATAGTGGCGGGCGCGCCACAATCAGGGAATCCCTGAGTGCGTTGACAACCTCCTTTGGGTGACTAGCTTAGCCCGCGTGAAGCGCTCGACCCTCTACGGAATCGCTGCGGTCCTCGCCGTCGCGGCGCTCTTCTTCTTCATGACGACCGCGCGCGCGAAGGTCGAGTGCAAGGTCTGCATGGACTATCACGGGCGCGCGAACTGCGCTACCGCGGTCGGATCGAGCGAGCGGGAGGCGCACGAAGGCGCGCAGAGCACCGCGTGCGGCCCGATCGCCTCGGGCATGGACCAGCAAATCGAATGCGGCCGCATCCCTCCGGCGACCGCGGAGTGCCGTCCGCACTAATTTCGTGGATTCCTCCGGCCAATGCTTGTAAGTTGTTCCCCGTGTCAGTCTTCGCCCTTCCCCGCACCGCCGTCCCGACCCGCGTCCTCCTGACCGAGGGCGCGGCCCATGCTGGGGAGCTGTACGTCATGGAGCGGGTCCCTCAGCACGAAGGCTCGGAATCCGTGCTCGAGATGCTGAACCGGCCGCAGGCGTTCTTCGCCTTCCGGCCTGAGCCCGGCACGGACGTGATGCTCATCGCGAAGCTGCACACCATGGCGGTGACCCTGGACCGGCAGGCGCCGATGGCCGATCCCGCCCGCCTCTCGGCGGCGAAGCTGCTGGGAATCGAAGTGGTGCTTGCCGGGGGAACAATGTTCAACGGCTGGGCGAGCGCCGAGCTGCCGCCCGAACAGGCGCGCCTGCTCGACTATCTCAACTCCACGCAGGATCGGTTCTTCGCGGTCTGGACGCACGCGGCCACGCACTACATCAATCGGGCGCATGTGTTGTACGCCCGCCCCCTGGACTAGCCTAATGCCGACCAGCCTCGATCCGTTCGTGGACGTGCTCCTGCGTGAAGGGGGCGACCAGCTGTACTTGCTGCCGGACGAGCCGGTGACGATGGTGAAGGACGGCAAGCCGCGCAAAGTGAGCCGCCAGCCGCTCACCGACAAGCACATCTACTCGCTGCTCGTCGAGGTCGCGCCATCCGATTCCGCCGATCAGATCGACAAGATGGCCGAGACGGCGTTCGATTACGTGGCCGACCGGGGCCTCGTGCAGGTGCGCGTGGTGCCCGACAATGGGCGCCTCACCGCGGTGATCTCGCCGGGAGAGCGCACCGCCGCGGCCGCGGCGGTGGCGTCGATGGGGCGCGCACCAGCCAAAGGGGCTGCCACGATGGCGTCCTCCCCTATGCCCGAGAGCGCGATCCCGCAGGCGGTCAAGGCCGCGCAGCGCGCGGCGGCGGAGACGAAGGCCTCCGCGCCGCCCCCGGCGGCGATCCCGGCCGAGTTCGGCAGCTAGCGATTTCAAGCTCGCGGCGCGAGCCCTGGGTGAGCTGCTCAAACTGCTCGTGTCATCGGGATCCTCCGACCTGCACCTGCGGGTGGGCGAGCCGCCGATCTTCCGCACGCACGGCGAAATGAAGCGCCAGCCCGCCATGCCGGCGATCACGGCTGACCAGCTCGAGATGACCCTGCTCTCCATCATGGCGGACCGGGACCGCACCTCCTGGAACAACACCGGCGACGCGGACTTCGCGTACGAGGTGGCGGGCCTGGCGCGGTTCCGCGTCAACGCGGGCCGCGACCGCAAGGGTCCCTTGGCGGTGCTCCGGGTGATCCCGGCGCAGGTGATGACGGCCGACCAGCTCGAGATCACGAAGGAAGTGCAGGCGCTGTGCTACCTCACCAAGGGGCTGGTGCTGGTGACGGGCCCGACCGGCTCGGGGAAGTCCACCACGCTTGAGCGGTCTGATCGACCTCATCAACCGCACGCGCACCGACCACATCATCACGATCGAAGATCCGATCGAGTTCGTGCACGAGAACAAGAAGTGCGTGATCACGCAGCGCCAGGTGGGGCTGCACACCGACAGCTTCAAGTCGGCGCTGCGCGCCGCGCTGCGCGAAGATCCGGATATCGTGCTGGTGGGCGAGATGCGCGACCTCGAGACGATCGCGATCGCGATCGAAACGGCGGAGACGGGGCACCTCGTGTTCGGCACGCTGCACACCACCACGGCGGCGTCCACCGTGGACCGCATCATCGATCAGTTCCCGGCCGACCGCCAGTCACAGATCCGCGTGATGCTGTCGGAATCGCTGCGGGGGGTGGTCGTGTCAGACGCTGTGCAAGAAGATCGGCGGCGGACGGGTCGCGGCGCGCGAGATCCTGATCACCACGCCCGCGGTCTCCAACCTGATCCGTGAGTCGAAGATCTTCCAGATCCCGTCGATCATGCAGACCAGCAAGCAGATCGGCATGATCACGTTGAACGACGCGCTGCTCGAGCTGGTGGAGAAGAAGCTCGTCACGCCCGACGAGGCCTACATGCGGTCGATGGAGAAGGCGGGCCTGGTCGCGTCACTCAAGGCCAAGGGCCACAAGCTTTCTCTCGCCGTCTAGGCGCCGTCTAGGCGCCGTCTAGCGCCGCGCCGGCGTCGACGTCTCCGCCACGCCGCGCCCCAGCGCCTGCGCCACGTCCCGCACCCGCTCCATCAGCTCGGCGAACCCCTCGAGCGACATCGACTGGTCCCCGTCGGAGAGCGCATGATCGGGATCGGGGTGCACCTCGATCACCAGACCATCCGCGCCGGCGCAGATCGCCGCGAGCGCGAGCGCGGGGACCAGGTCACGCCGCCCGCACGCGTGACTCGGATCCACGAGCACCGGCAGGTGCGTCTCACGCTTGAGATAGGGCACGGCGTTGATGTCGAGGGTGTTGCGCAGGGTGCGGTCGAAGGTGCGGATGCCCCGCTCGCACAGCATTACCTGGGAGTTGCCCCGCGCCAGGATGTACTCGGCGGCGAGCAGCAGGTCTTCGAGGGTCGCCGACATGCCCCGCTTGAGCAGCACCGGCTTGCCGCACGATCCCACTTCGTTGAGCAGCGCGAAGTTCTGCATGTTGCGCGCGCCCACCTGCACGCAGTCGACCTTGGCGGCGACCGCGGCGACGTGGCGCGTATCGAGCGTCTCGGTGATCACCGGCAGGCCCGTGGCCGCCCGCACGTCGGCGAGCATGTCGAGCGCGCCGCTGCCCAGCCCATGGAACGAGTAGGGCGAGGTGCGCGGCTTGAAGGCGCCGCCCCGTAACCCAATCGCCCCGGCCGCTTTCACCGATTCGGCGGTCTGCAGCAGCATCTCGGGACCTTCGACGGAGCACGGCCCGGCAATCACGTGCACGGCCCCGTCGCCGATGGCGGCCTGACCCAGCTGGACCAGCGTGTCCCCGGCCGCGAACTCCCGGGCCGCCAGCTTGTACGCCTTTTCGATCGGCAGGACCGATTCGACCGCCGGGAAGGACATCAGCGGGACCTCGCGCAGCCGGTCCTCGTCGCCGATGCATCCGACGATGGTGCGCGTCGCGCCGCGCGACACATGCGGCGTGAGCCCGAGCGCGCGCACCTGTTCCACCACGCGGGTGAGCTCTTCCTCCGTAACGTGCGGACGTAGGACGATGATCATGGGCTGCTCCTCAAGACGGTCCGGAAAACGAACGGCCCCGGGAGTTTGCCGGGGCCGTCGGTTCATTTCGCTCTCGGGTCAGTTCAATCGGTCACTGCCGCCCGTGCGCACGAACCTGACGACCCCGTGGGGCCGAACCAAAAAAACCCGAAATAATAGTTCGTGCGCGGCATGGGAGTACGGTAGCAACTGAGCGCTGCGGTGTCAACTAACAACTAGGCGGTTAGGCGGTCAGACGGTTAGTGAGGAGGTCGGTTGGGCGGGCAGCAATGACGCCTGACCACCCCTCCCAAAAGTACTACTGGCACATGAAGTAGCGGAGCGGCGAGTGTGCAGCTTCCTCGGCCTGCGGGATTCTCGCATGCGGCTCGCGCTGCTGATCGTTGTGTGCACTGTGGGGATGGTTACCGTGACTCGGGCCCAAGGCGTCTCCGAGCCGGTCCTCGACCCCACAGCGGCGAACGTGCCGTCACTCGATCCCACCGATGAACCGGGCGACGGGACCAGTCGCAAGACCGGCCGGGGCGTGACCCCGCTCATTGCTCCAGTTCCATTCAAGAATTCCCAGCTCGGATGGGGTGGAGTCCTGATGCTCGGCTTGATTCACCGATTGGACGCCGACACGAGCGTCAAACCGTCCACCGGCGCGATCGCCGCATTGGCGAGCGAGAACGGCAGTTGGGGCGTGATGGGAATGGAAATGGCGCGATTCGCGAGCGACAAGTGGCGGGTGCGCGGCATGCTATCGTACCTGGACCTCCACTACGACTTCTATGGCATCGGTGTCGACGCGGGGGAATCGGGACAGGCGGTACCGCTCGACCAGACGCTGTTCATGGCCGGCGGCGCCGTATTGCGGCGCGTGTTCGGGCCCCTCTACCTCGGCGCATCGATCGTCCGGATGGAAACCACGGTCGCCTTACGCGACTCGGTGCCGGGCGCACCCGCCGTTCCCAATCAGTCGAAGGCAGTCCTCCTCGCGCCCGGAATACAAGGCGAGCTCGACACCCGGGACAACGATTACTGGCCATACCACGGATCGCTGGCTGAGCTGAAGGCGCGGTTCTTTTCGACGCAGACCGGAACGTCGGGGACCTTTCAACGCTACCAGCTGGCGTGGTCCTGGTTCAATACGCTCCGCGGTCGATCGCTCGTGCTCGCCACCAATATCAACGCCTGCGCCGCGCCGGGCGACCCGCCGTTCTACGGACTGTGTGCTCTTGGCTCGGGCCGCTACGTACTGCGTGGCTACACCCAGGGACGCTACCGCGATCACTATGGGAACGTCGTGCAGTTTGAGTTGCGCGGTCATACGAACGGGCGCGTCGGCGGTGCGGTTTTCGGCGGCTTTGGACAGGTCGCTCCCGCTCTGTCAGATATCTTCAGCGCGAAGGTGCTCCCGGCGGGAGGCCTGGGCCTGCGATTCCAGCTCACCAACAAGTACCCCATGCATATGCGGCTCGACTATGCCTGGGGGCGTGACGGCGGGCTGCTGTATTTCTCCGTGGGCGAGGCGTTCTAATACTGGACGTCCCTTCTTCCCCGTCTCCTGTCAACGGCGTAGAATCTTCCCCTACCCTACACCCTCGGAGCAAGCCATGCGTTTCCTTGCAGCAGTTTGTGGCGCGGCGTTCCTGGCACCGGCACTGGCCGCTGCGCAGGCGCCCGCGATGAGCGACGCGCAGTACACCAAGGTCGCCGAGTCCGGGGCTGCGCCGGCGATCGGCAGCAAGGCCGCCATCGCCCGCATCGACGCCAAGGGCGCGGTGACGGTGATCCGGCCTGGCACGAACGGCTTCACCTGCGTGGTCGGCGTCCCGGGTGACCCGGAATCCCCGTTCTGCGCGGACAAGAACGGGTTGGCGTGGATCGTCGCAGCCGCGTCCGGCCTCCCCAAGCCGCCCAACACGGAGCCTGGCATCGCCTACATGGCGATGGGTGGCAATCAGCTCCAGGTCCCGGGGGGCGAGTCGGTGATGGCACCCGGCGCCAACACGCACATGGTCAAGGAGCCGCCGCATTGGATGTTGATGTGGGGCTTCGATGCGGCGACGACCGGCTTGCCGACGAAGGAGAACCCGAGCGGCGTCTACATCATGTTCGCGGGCACGCCGTACGCGCACCTGATGGTGTATCAGAATCCGAATCAGATGAAGTAGAGGCGGGAGGCGGTCGGGCGGTCAGGCGGTCAGAAGCGGCGGTCGGCGAGCAGCTGTCACTGACCGCCTGCCCGCCTTGCCCGCCTTCACAGTCTAGGAGCCACCGGTCGGATTTGAACCGACGACCCCCGCATTACGAATGCGGTGCTCTACCGACTGAGCTACGGTGGCGCGGCCCCTAACTTAGCGGCGTGCCGCTCAGCGCGGTACTGTGCAACCTCCACACAGTGAAAGCACTTGCACAGCGGCCCCGGACCGCGTGATGTCGGACACGGCACCCGGTCGCCACGCGCCCGAGGTTCAGGCCTATGATCCGGCTGCTCACACTCGTCGCGGTGGCGGTCGCGGCATGTAATCCCCCGCCGGGGCCTGAGGCAAATGGGTGTGTGGACTGCAATTCGTGGCTCCCGCCTGCGGCGGCGGGGCGCACCTGGCAGCTCGCCTTCTCCGAAGAATTCGCGGGCACGAGCTACGATCCGGTGAAGCTCACACCCTGCTTCGATTGGAACTACGGCGGCTGCACCGCGTCGTTCAACCAGGGACGCGAGCAGTACGCCCCCTCGCAGATCCGTGTGAGTGGCGGGGTCGCCCGGCTCGTCGCCGAGCCCGTGAGCCCCGCGATCCCGTCCAACGCCTGCCAGAATGGAGCATGCACCTACCGCTCCGGGTTGCTGTCCACCGCGCGCCCGCGGGCAGACAACGGATCCGGCTATCTCTACAAGTTCACGTACGGGTATGTGGAAGCACGGCTGAAGCTGATCGGCACGCAGGGTTTCTTCACCGCATTCTGGATGCTGCCCGCCGACCCGACGTACGTCTATCGGACCGAGATCGATATCCTCGAGCACCTCGGGCACGATCCCGTAACGATGTTCATGACGTATCACTACAATGACCGGAGCTCGTCCTACGCCGTGAACAGCGGAGTCGGCAACAACGGAGCCTGTCCGGCGCTGGACTACACCACCGACTTCCACCGCTTCGGCGTGGACTGGCAACCCACCCACGTGGCGTGGTACATCGACGGCGTGCGCTGCGCGCAGTTCGACGGCGATGCGTCCACGATCGAAAACGGTCCGATGCAGATCATTCTGGACGTGATGGTCGACAACACCTGGCAGCGCTCGTGGAACAAGGGATTACTGGATCCTACGCTGGTCCGGCAGCTCGAAGTCGACTACATCCGGGTGTTCCAGCAGCACTGAGGCACGAGCGCCACGCAGCCGAAGCGCATCTAGGTGGGTACGAGAGTCATGAAACCCAACGATGCGAACGGCGCCCGCGCACCCGAGGACCGGCCATTTCGCGTGCTCCTCATCGCCGGATCGGACCGCCGCCAGTACGACTGCCCCGGCGCCGACTCCAAAGCCCGCACCCTGATGTTCCGCATGGCCGATCGCTTGCCACAGGAGTGGGAAATCGACGTCGAGGATCTCGGCAACGTCTGGAACCGCGAGCAGATCCGCACCTGCAACGGGTGCGTGTCGACCTCGATGGCGTTGTGTGTCTGGCCGTGCAACTGCTACGAAAAACACAACTACGGCCAGCCGGACCTGATGTGGAACCTCGACCTCTACGCCCGGCTCGACCTGGCGGATGCGTGGGCGATCATCGGCCCGGTGAACTGGTACGCGCCCAGCAGCAACCTCAAGGCGATGTTCGACCGGCTGGTGTGCATGAACGGCGGGAATCCGCGCGAGGACCTGATCGGTCACAAGGACCCCGCGCTCGCCATCCAGCTCGAGCATTCGCCCGAGTGGACCAAGCTCAGCCAGAATCACCTCGAAGGACGGTCCGCCGCGTTCTTCTGTTACGGGGACGGAGGGGGAGACGAGCTCGACGACGCCGGCCGTCCCAAGATCCTGCAACACGACGCGTGGTTCGATCCAGACCAGGAGCCGTTCGAGGACATGCGCGATGCGCTACGGCCCGATCGTCTGGCAATGCCGCTACAGCGGGATCGAGGTGCCGGACGCGCTCTGGCGCTACGTGGAGTTCGGCCGCGGGACGAAGTACAGCGACAACCAGGCCGAGCACATGGCAGACCAGCCAGGATTGCTGCGCGATTTCGACGAGTGGACCGACCGCTTCGCCCAACACGTCGCCGGCAAGGGCAAGGTGCAGCCGGGACAGTACCGGGCCTACGGCTACCGGCCACCGTCCCACTTCATCGCCGATCTCAAGACGAAATGGCGCGGGCTGCGCATGGCGCTGGGGTTCCCGATTCCTGGCACCTCGCCCGCCAAGCAGCAGGAGGGCGGGCTTGAACCGCGACGCGGGCGTTCGCTACAAGCGAGGTGAGGGCGCCAAGCTGCGCGACTAGGTTACAATACAACATCGCCCCATGACCACTCCACCAGCGCCCGCTCCCCGCCGCCTCGGCACCGGCCCCGAGGTCTTTCCGATCGGCCTCGGCTGCATGGGTATGTCCGATTTCTACGGTCCCGCCGACGAGCGCGAGAGCATCGCGACGATCCACGCCGCCCTGGACGCCGGGATCACGCTGCTCGATACGGGCGACTACTACGGCGCCGGGGCCAACGAGCTGCTGATCGCCCGCGCGCTGCGCGACCGGCCGGGTCGAGCGCTGCTTTCGGTGAAGTTCGGCGCGCTGCGCGGCCCCGACGGCGCATGGCTGGGCTTCGATCTCCGCCCCGCCGCCGTGAAGACCTCGCTCGCGTACAGCCTCAAGCGCCTGGGCGTGGACCACATCGACATCTATCGCCCCGGCCGATTCGATCCAGCCGTCCCGATCGAAGACACGATCGGCGCCATCGGCGAGATGGTGACGGCGGGGTATGTGCGGGCCATCGGGCTCTCGGAGGTGGGAGCTGACACGGTGCGCCGCGCCCACAAGGTACACCCCGTCGCCGATCTCCAGATTGAGTACTCCCTCATCAGTCGCGGGCCCGAGGCGAAGATCTTTCCCGCCCTGGCCGACCTCGGGGTCGGGGTCACCGCCTATGGCGTGCTGTCCCGCGGACTCCTCGCGGGATCACGCCCGGGCGGTGCCCGGGACTTCCGCGGCCACCTACCGCGCTTCACCGCGGGGAACCTCGAGCGCAACCAGCAGGTCGTTGCCGACCTCCGCACGATCGCCGCGGAGCTCGGATGCACCGCGACCCAGCTCGCCATCGCGTGGGTGCTGGCGAAAGGACCCGGCATCGTCCCGCTGATTGGCGCCCGGAAGCGCGCTCAGCTCACCGAGGCCCTGGGCGCCCTTGAGGTGCGGCTGTCCCCCAGCGACATGGTTAGGATAGAAGCGGCCGTCCCCGTCGGGGCGGTCGCGGGCACGCGTTATGATGCGCACCAGATGCGAATCCTCGACAGCGAGCGTCAATCATGAAAGTAGGAATCTTGGGCTCAGGCGACGTGGCGAAGACCCTCGGCGCCGGCTTCCTCAAGCACGGTCACGCCGTCCTGCTCGCCACGCGCGACGCGACGAAGCTCACGGAGTGGCAAGCGAAGCATCCCAGCGCCAGAATCGGCTCGTTCGCGGACGCGGCGAAATTCGGCGAAATCGTCGTGCTCGCGGTCAAAGGCGACGTGGCCGTCGACGTGGTTGGCCTGGCCGGTGCGCCGGCGCTCGCCGGCAAGGTCGTGATCGACGCGACCAACCCTATCGCCGCCGCGCCCCCGGTGAACGGCGTGCTGAAATTCTTCACCTACGCTCGACGAGTCCCTGATGGAGCGGCTTCAGAAGACCTACCCGAACGTCCGCTTCGTGAAGGCGTTCAGCTCGGTGGGCAATGCGCGGATGGTGAATCCGACCTTTGCGGCCGGGCGCCCCACGATGTTCATCTGCGGCAACGACGCCGCGGCCAAGCAGACGGTGATCGGGCGTGCTCGATCAGTTCGGGTGGGAATCACTCGACATGGGGAGCGTGGAGGCCGCGCGCGCGATCGAGCCGCTCTGCATCCTCTGGTGCATCCCCGGATTCCTGCGCAACGAATGGACGCACGCCTTCAAGGTGCTGCACGCCTAGCGGAGGGAGTCGCGGCGGCCGGGAACTCCCCCTCCCAGCGCGCGATCACCACCGTCGCGAGGCAGTTGCCGATCACGTTGACCGACGTGCGCGCCATGTCCATCAGCTCGTCGATGCCGAGGATGGCGAGGATGGGCCACTCGGGCAGGCCGAACGACGCCGCCGTGGCGAGCAGGATCACGAGCGTCGCGCGCGGCACGCCGGCCACGCCCTTACTCGTGAGCATGAGGGTGAACACGATCCCGAGCTGCTGCCCGAAGGACAGGTGGATCCCGGCGGCCTGCGCCACGAAAATGGCGGCGAGCGACAGATAGAGCGTGGACCCATCGAGGTTGAAGCTGTACCCGGTCGGCATCACGAACGCCACGATCTGGCGCGGCACCCCCAGCTGCTCCATCCGCTGCATCGCCAGCGGCAGCGCCGCCTCCGAGCTCGTCGTGGCGAAGGCAATCGACACCGGCTCGGCGATCGCCTGCGCGAACCGCCGCAGCGGCACCCGCGCGATCAACGCGATCGGCAGCAGGACGAGCACGAGGAACGCGATGAGGGCGACGTACAGCGTCGCGAGCAGCTTGAACAGATTGACGAGGATCCCGAGACCCATATGCCCGACGGTGTACGCGATCGCCGCTCCGACACCCGATGGGCGCGAAGTACATCACCAGCTTGGTGAACTTGAACATCACCTCGGCCAGCCCCTCGCAGAACACCAGCACCGGCTGGCGCTTCGACTCCGTCACGAGCGCCAGGGCAGATGGCGAACAGAATGCTGAACACGACGATCTGCAGCACGTGCCCCTCGGCCACGGCCTTGGCGACATTCTCCGGAAACGCGTGCAGGATCGCTTCCGCGGCGGTCTGCGGCTTGGCGGTCACCCCCGCGGATTCGACCATGGCGGGTACCGTGACGCCGACCCCGGCGCGCGACAGGTTGATCGCCGCGAGCCCGATGAACAGCGCGATCGTGGTCACGACTTCGAAATAGATGATCGCCTTGAGCCCCATGCGCCCCACCTGGCGCAGGTTTGAATGGCCCGCGATCCCCACGACGAGCGTGGCAAACAGCAGCGGAGCGATGATGGTCTTGATGAGACGGAGGAAAATCTGGCTCAACACCCGCGCCGACTGGCCGACGGCGGGCCAGTCGTGGCCGACCTCGGCGCCGACCGCCATCGATACGAGGATCCAGGCCGTCAGCGACCGCCGCCGCCAGGCGTACAACCCCAGCCCCACCAGCCCGGTCCAGCGGCCGACGAACCCGACGGCGGGATGAGCCGGCGATCCACCCGATCGCGCCCACCAGGGCACCGATGGCGAGCAGCAAGTAGGCGAGCACACCGAGGCGATTCGCCGGCGGGCGCGAAGGGCTGCCGAGATCGGTCATTTGGGAATGCCCTGGCCCGGACTCGAACCGGGACGGCTTGCGCCACTGCCCCCTCAAGACAGCGTGTCTACCAATTTCACCACCAGGGCGGGCCGAGAAACCTAGAGCGCCGGTCCCCCCATTTCAAGCCGATCGCCTGCTTGCTGTTGGACGCGCGGTCCCAAGATGCGTAGCTTAGGTGGCCATGGAACTCTGGATTTCGTTCGCATTCGGCGGCCTGGTGTGCGGGGTGCTCGGCTTCCTGGTCGGGCGCCAGCGCGCGAGCGCGCGGCGCCCCACCGGACCCACGCTCCCCAAACCCGCGCCCACCCGTCCCGCCCCACCCGTAGAGGTGAAGCGCGTCGCGCTGGATGAGGGGTCGGCCAACGTGCTGAACGCGCTGAACAACCGCCTGGCGGCCATCGGCGCGCTGGCGGACCTGCTGCACGGCAGCCCGCTCGATCCGGAGCGGGCCCGCGCCCTGATGATGCTGCACGGCGAGGTCCGCCGTGCGGCGGAGATCACGCAGCACTTCCTGGAGCTGGCCGAGCATCCGATCGGCGCGGCGGAGCCGTCCGACGCGGCGGTGGTGCTGAACGGCGTGCTGGCCGAGCGCGAGGTGACGCTGCGCGAGCTGGGGGTGAAGCTCGACCGGAGCATCCCCCACGACCTCCCGATGGTCGCCTGCCCGATGGCGCAGCTCACCGAGATGTTCACCCGCCTGCTCGACTTCTCGCTCCGCCGCCTGCGGGACAGCCAACCGCCGCGCGAGCTGCGGGTGGCCGTGGTGGATATCGGGCAATCCCTCACGATCGGGCTGTCCGACTCGGGCGCGCCCCTCTCCGTCGAGGCGGAGCAGCGGCTCGTGTCGCCGTTCCGGTTCACCCAGGGCGGCGGCGGGGAGATCGAGTTCGCGCTGGCGCGCGCGCTGGCGCAGTCGGCCGGCGGCACGCTGCGGCTGCGGCCGCGTGCGATCGGCAACGCGGAGGTGATCGTCACCCTCCCGAAGAGCGTGCTCTCGCCGCTGGCCCAGACGACCGCCACCACGCCGTCGCTGCCCAAGCTCCGGATCCTCGTGGTGGACGACGACGCGGTGAACCGCCAGGCCATGCGCCTGCTGCTCGAGCGCGAAGGTCATGAGGTGGTGGCGGTGGAAAACGGCCTCGAGGCGGTCGAGCGGCTCGGGCCCACCACCGCGGGATTCGACGCGGTGGTCACCGACCTCCAGATGCCCCGCCTCGGCGGCCGGGCCCTGTGGGAGCAGCTGGTGGACGAGCGGCCCCAGCTCGCGCGCCGCTTCGTGTTTGTCACCGGCGACCGCGCGCGCGATGAGACCCGCCGCTTTCTGGAGGAGTGCGGCCAGCCGTCGGTCCTCAAGCCGTACGACTTGGGCGACCTGATCAACGCCATCGGCAAAGTGACCAAGCGGCCGTGACGCGCGGGGAGGGTGCCGTGCTTGCCCTCGCCCTGCTCTCGTGCCTGCTCCTCCCCGCGCTGCGGCGCAGGGCGTTGCGTTGGGCACCGACAGCGCTCCACCGCGAGGGGCCGAAATTCTCCCCGTGGGCTACATGTTCACCCCCCTCATCGCCGATCTGAAAGAGCCGCAGTTCCAGGCCAGCTACCTGGGGACCGATTCACCCGTGCTCGACCGGCAGATCGGGGCCATCGGACTCGGGTGAGACGTTCGGCCTGGTGCGGTGGCCTGGCCGCCGGCCCGGCGACGGCTGGCAGATCGACCTGTCGGGAGGGGTGTTCTCGCAGTTCGAGATTGGGACACAGTCCACCGACCTCGTCAACGCGGACTACGTGGTCGGTCTTCCGGTCACCTACCGGCGTGGGAGCTTCTCCGCGCGCCTCGCGCTGCACCATCAAAGCTCGCACCTGGGCGACGAATACCTGCTGCGGGAAAACCCCGAGCGGCTCAACGTGTCATACGACGGCATTCAACTGCTCCTGTCGCACAACCTCGCGGACTGGAGGCTGTACGCGGGCGGCGACTACGTGTTCGTGCACGCGCCCCAGCCGATGAAAGACGGCGTGTTCCAGGCCGGCGTGGAGTACCGCCGTCACCAGCCGCTGTTTCACGCCGGGGTCCGCGAAGCGGCGCGCGTGGTCGCGGCGCTCGACGTGCAGTCGTGGCAAGAGCCGGATTTGCAGCTGTCGTGGAGCGTGCGGGCGGGCGTCGAGCTCGGGCCCCCGGGACCGGCGCATCAGGGACTGGGCCGGACCTGGAGCCTGCTGCTCGAAGCATTCAAGGGACCCACGCCGTGGGGTCAGTTCTTCTTCGAGTCGATCTCGTACGTAGGGATCGGGCTCCACTTCCGCTAGGTCTTATTGATGATCGAGCGACCGGTTACTACGCCCGTTTACGGGCAGCGGCCGAGCCGCGAGTTTACTCGCGCGCTTCGGCCGGCGTGCGTAATCGTGAACAACCTCTTCGTCTAACACTCATTCACTTCTTTTCGGACCCGCCGCACGCCTCGCGCTGATGCACCAGGATCGACGCGATGCGCCACCCCGGCGGTGTTTTCATCAGCTGGAACTGCGCCAGTCCGCACCCCGTGACCTTCGCCCCCTCATAGGACGAAAATGGCGCCCAGACGACGGCGACGGTGCCGTCGCCGAGCACGGTGACCTCGGGGATGGAGTCGCGCGCCACTCGCATGGCAAAGGGCCAACCCTTCCGGGCGATCGAATCGCCCCTGACGAGCCCCACGCGCGCGTCCGGGGCCATCACCTTCCCCAGCCGCACCGGATTCTGCGTCTCGCGCGCCTGGAGGTATTCATGGGTGACCGCTAAGATGTCTTTCCGGTCGCCCGGGTCCACGGCGCGGGATACGCGCAGCAGATGGACAACGTCGCCGAGCCGGTCGTTCGGTAGCTCCATGGTCAGGTTGTATTGCAGGATTCGCCATCCCGCCGCGGTGCGGTGGACCACTCCCGTCCCCCGCCAGGTCCCCATCCAGGTATTGAGCCGCTTGTCGAACCACTTGATCTTCTCGTCGAACCAGGCCAAGTCGGCGCCGGGCCCGAGCGTGACGTGGCGGTCGTAAGGGCGTGAGGTCCCAGGCGGAGCTCTTCGCGAACTGCGGCTTGGCCCACTCGCGGAACGCCTGCTTCGACCACCGCTCCTCGGGGTCCGTCCCCAGGTACACCGCGGTCGAGTCGAGCGCCTCGAAGTAGGCCGCTTCATCGGCGATCGCCGCGGCGTGATGCCAGCGATCCAGGAAGGTGTTGAGCTCCGCGACGGTCGCGGTGTCCTGCGCAGCTGCCGGAGTGCCGAGGGCTCCCCACACGAGCAGAGCGGCGGCACACGAGATAGTGAAGAAGGGTCGCATAGGTGTGACGCCATACGGACGCCCGCAGCCAGCCGGTTTCGACGCCTTGTCCGACAAACTCCTCCCTGCGTAGATTCGCGACCGCGCTGGCGAATCGTGCAACGTCACCCAAGGGAGATGATACGTGAGCAAGGTGCTCGACGAAGTCCTGGCGGCAAACGCTCGTTATGCCGCAAGCTTTGGGGACCGGGCCAATCTCCCGATGCCGCCGGCCCGTCGCTTTGCGATCCTGACCTGCATGGACGCGCGTATGGATCCGGCGAAATTCGCCGGGCTGGCTGAAGGCGACGCCCATGTGATCCGCAATGCCGGCGGCCGAGCCAGCGATGACGCGATCCGCTCCCTGGTGATTTCGTACAAGCTGCAGGGCACACGGGAATGGTTCGTCATTCACCACACGAATTGCGGCCAGGAGTACTTCACCGACGAAACGATGCGCGCCCTCCTGGCCCAGAGCCTCGAGACGGCGACGCTCCAGCCGGACGGCTTTCACGATGTGGGGAACGGCCCGGGGTCAGCGGAAGGTGGCTACATCGACTGGCTCACGATCAAGAATCAAACGGAAAGCGTGACCGCGGACGTGCGCCGCATTCGCAACCATCCACTGGTCTCCCGGAAGGTGACGATCTACGGGTACATCTTCGACGTGAAGACCGGACGTCTGAACGAGATTCGGGAAGCGACGGAGGCCGGGAGGCCCGCCTAGGGGATCACCACCAGGAGCCGACGCGCACGAAGGCGTTGCCGCGGCCGAGCGAGTTGTGCCCGTAGGCGAAGCGCAGGCTTCCCACCGGGGTGTCGACGCGGAACCCCAGCCTGCCACCCCACACCCACATCGAATCCGGTATGGCGCCCCCCTCATCGGCGGTGGCGCCGCCCTGACCGCTCAGCTCCGCGAACAGCCCGCCGCCCAGCGCGTACTGCAGGCGCAGACCCGCCAGCACCTCGCGGCTCCCCCGCCGCTCGCCCAGGACCAGGCCGGGGAACCCATCGGTGCCGCCCAGGGGGAACGTCGCCTGGAGCGGCAGGTCCTCGCCCCACCCGTAGCGCCCGAATGGCACCGCCTCGAGGCGGCCGCTCGCGAGCACTTTCGCGTGCAATTCACCGGTCGCACTGACCCGCTGGTAGGCGTTGGTGATATTCGCCTCAATCTGCACCAGCGGCGCCCCGTTGCCGTCCACCTGCTGCAGCCGCACCCGCGCGCCCCCACCCGAGGTCGTGCGACCGGGCTCGCTCCAGCTCCGAGCCTCCAGACCGAGCGCGCCCTGCCAGTGCTCGCTCAGCTGCGGCTCGACGCCGGCGAACCAGAGCAGCTCATTGGTTTGCAGCGGACCGCCTTCCAGACCGTCGCTGTCGAATACGCGGATCTGCTCGCTCGTGCCGCGCGCGTTCAGGCCCAGCGACAGGACGCCCCCGCGCCACAGGCTGCTGTGCGCGAATCCGATCGCGAGCGCCTGCTTGAAGCGGTCGGCGGCAAGCCACGACCAGGCGGTGATGCCTCCGGCGATCGGCAGCCGGCCGCCGCTCCCCAGCCAGAGACGGCCACCTTGATCGTAATCGTAGGCCAGGCCCAGCCCCACCACGAGGTCATGGGGCCGTTCGATCGTGACTCGGAAGTCGACCGTGTCGCCGCCCCCGGTGGGCGAGAGCCAGATCGCTCGCGCATCCGTCAGCACGGGGAAGGCGAGCAGCTCTTCTCGCAATTTGCCGGGATCGAGCGGCTCGCCGGGGGTCAGCCCGAGCATGCGCGTGAACTCGTGCGCGACCTGTTCGTCAACGCTGTCGACGTGAACGGCGCCGATCGTCGTGGGGAGCTGGGTGGCGGAAGCCCTCCGCTCACCGCGAGGCAGGCAGCGCGCGCCCGCCAGCGCCTGCGTGGCGGCGTGTCGCCCTTCCGCGATGAGCGCCGAAATCTTGGCGTCCGCGAAATCAAGCATGGGATAGTGCATGAGGGTCATACGCACCATCGCGTCGTCAGGCCCCAGGGAGTCGGGGGGCTGACTCGACAACAGGCTCACCAGGTGGGTGATGACCCGCACCGGCGGTGCCGAGCCGGCGAGTCCGACCGTATCGGCCAGACCCTCCGACACGTCGGAGACGATCACCTGCTCGGCGCCCTCGGCGCGCGCGTACCCGACCGGTACGTTCGCGACGAGGCCCCCATCGACCATGCGGACGCCGTTGACCGATACGGGCTCGAACACAATGGGAATGGACATGCTCGCCCGCACCGCCCGGCCCAGGTCGCCGCCCCGGAACACCACCCCGGTCCCGTCGTTGAGCCGCGTCGCGACGGCGCGAAACGGAATCGGCAACCGATCGAAGTCGCCGCGCGCCAGGAGATTCCCGCGCAGCATGAGACCGGCCACTTTGGCGTTGAGCTCGGCGCTCTGAACCGGATTCGCGGCCAGCGTGATCCCCCCCGCCGCCCGGGACCACATCACCAGCGGTTGCGTGCCGCCGAACCCCTGCGGCCGGCGCGGGGTGTAGCGTTGAAACAGGTGGCCCAGGTTGGCCGCGCGGATGATCGAGTCGACTTGCGTCGCCCTGAAGCCCGAGGCGTAGAGCGCCCCGACGACGGCACCCATGCTGGTGCCGACGATGAGATCGGGTCGCACGCCGAGGCTGTCGAGCACCTGGAGCACGCCGATGTGAGCCAGTCCGCGCGCGCTGCCACCCGAGAGCACCAGCGCCGTCACCCGCGCAGGGCACGCTTGCGCCGCCACCGCGCGCGGGGGGGGATCAGACTCAACGCGGCGAGCAGCCCCGCGACCGCAACAACACATGGCTCAGGCTTCAATGCCCTGCGACCGTCTCCGTTCGACGCCCGAGCGCGATGATGTCGCGGGCTTCAAACACCTGCTTGGGCACCCGGTTGGGCGCCCCCTCCCGCGCCACCCGGAGCATGGCGCGCCCGATCTGCTCGGTGGTGGTGACGGAGCTCGGAAACAGCGCCCGCGCCACGGGAAACAGCGGCCCGAACACGGCATAGAACATCCGGTACGCCTTGGTCCGGGACGAGATGCCGTGCAGCGGCTGGATCAATCCCGGCCGAAACATGTACGCGGCCTTGAACGGCATGGCGAGCAGCGCGTTCTCGGCTTTCCCTTTCACTCGCGCCCACATCCTGCTCCCCCGCTCACTCGAATCGGTGCCGGCGCCGGATACGAACACGAACGTCATCCCCGGGTTGAGCCTGACGAGCGTGGTCCCGGCCGCAACGGTGATGTCGAGGGTCACCCGCGCGTAGGCATCCTCGGTCATTCCCGCCGACGCCACGCCGAGACAGAAAAAGCAGGCGTCGTAGCCCGTGAGCTGCGACGCGACGCGCATCGAAATTGGCAAAGTTCTCGTGCACGAGCTCCACGAGCTTCGCGTGTCGCTGCCCGGTGGCGCGGCGCACGACGCTGAGGACCCGCTCCACGTCCGGGGCCAGCAGGCATTCGCGCAACACGCCCTGCCCCACCATGCCCGTCGCGCCGAACAGGACGACCTTCATGGCACCCACGACCTGGTTGTCGTGGTCCAGGTCCGGGAACGCGCTCGTGGGATCGATCTCGATCCGCACGATCTTGGGGGCGCGCGCCACCCGCACCCGCACGCGCCGCTCGCCGCGCAGCCAGACAGTGGCCGGGAGCAGGCGGCGCTGCACGCTGCCGTCAGCGCGCGTCACCGCGAGCAGTACGGGCATCGGGGCGAGGCCGCGGTCGGCGATGGTGATCGTCACCGAGTCGCCGGCGGACTTGACGGAGTCGATCGCCTGGTCGAGTGACCACGGTTGATAGAACCAGGTGGCCCAGAACCACGAGAGATCGCGCCCCGCCGCAGTGGCGATGGTGTTGAAGAAGTCCCACGGCTCGGGGTGCCGGCCGATCCAGCGGCGGCCGTACTCGACAAAGGCCTGATGAAACACCTTGGGGCCGATGACCCCGCGCAGCGCCGCGAGCACCTGCGCCGTCTTGTTGTAGTACATGATGTAGTACAGCGACGGCGGGTAGTCGTCTCCATGTACCATCAGGGGCATTTCCGCGCCGGCGCGCGCCGCCCGGAGGTACGTGGCGCGTTGCCCCGGCTCGGCATCGTTGACCCGGCCCCCGACGCGGGGCTCATGGTACAACACCCGCATCGCCTGCGCCGTGTTGTACTGCGTGAACCCCTCGTCCATCCACGGGTAGCGGGTCTCGTTCGATCCGACCTGCATCGGGAACCACATGTGCCCGGTCTCGTGCATCAGGTCGCCGGCGAGCGACATCGTGTCGGACCACGGCTGCATGATCGTCAGCATCGGGTACTCCATCCCGCCCCCGTCGAGCACGCCCTCCATCGACGTCATTTGGGGATACGGATACGCCCAGAGCTCGGCCGACAGCTGCTGCACCGCGTCGCGCGTGAAGCGCGCGCCCCCCCGCGCCCACGCCGCGGCGGGCGCCGACAGGCGGAAGAAGCTGTGGATCGCGACCGTGTCGGACGCCGACCAGCGCTCGCGTCGCGTCCCACGCGTAGCGATCGCTCGTCCCCCACGCGAAGTCTCGCACGTCGGTGGCGGTGAAGTGCCACGTCGCCTGGTCGCCGGCGCCGCGCGCGAAGGCGTGGGCGCGCGCTCGAGTCAGGCGTGACGATGCGGACCACACGTCCCGACGCCCTCGCGGCGGCGAGACTGTCGCGCGCCGCCGGCGTCAGGAGGTCCGCGGGATTGCGCAGCGTGCCGGTGGCGCCGACCACCCAGCCGCGCGGCACGGTCACCCGCACGTCGTAGTCGGCGGGATCCATGTAGAACTCCGCCTCGAGCAGGTAGGGCTCCGCCACCCAGCCGTCCACGTCGTCGTACACGGCGATCTGCGGATACCAGTAACCCATCAAATACAGGTGGTCCTCGCGCCCCTGGCGGCCGTCCGACGGCGACGAGCGGCGGCGTGTAGGACCAGGCGGTCTCGAAGCGCAGGCTGTCGCCCGGGAGGAGCGGCGTGGCGAGCGCGATCCACATGACGGTGGCGTCCACCGCGTACTCACCGGGATTGCGCGGCCGCTTTACGCCTGCGACCGGCACCACGGCGCGTTCATTCACCACGACTCGTTCCAGTTTCACGCCCCCCGTGATCGGCGCGGGGTCGCGATGCGGGCTGCCTGCGGCGAAGGCGTTCTGGCGCAGATGCACGGCGAGCCGGTCTAAGGTGTCGGGCGAGTAGTTGCGGTACACCACGGTCTCGCGGCCCGTCACGACGTGGGTTCCCACGTCCAGCGTCGCCTCGATCTCGTAGCGCGGATGCTGCACCCAGTACTTGGGACCGGGTGCGCCGCTGCGGGTGCGGGTGCCGCGCTTCACGGCGCGGCTGAATCCCGGCGACTCATACACGGGCCCGGGGATCGGGCGCGCTCCCGTCGCCGTCCCCGTGGGGTCCGCCGTGGGGGCGGGACGCGATTGCGCACGCGCCACGACGAGCGGTGCCGTCGCGAGCAGGGCCCCCACGAGAATGGGCGCAACGTTTCGCACGCAGACCTCCTAGAGGGGGATAGCGATCGCCGCTTCAATAATAGTCGCGACGCCTCGCCATGAAGAACTACTTCGTTCGAGTGACTACGTCGCTCGGCCATTCCCCCATTGAGCGATACCTGCCGGGGGTGGTTCGGACATACCTATACGTAATGTCGAGAACTCTGCCCAGCAGGATCAGATGACCAGAACGATCACGGCGCGCCGCTGGCTCCGGCTGGTGTTCGGACGGCGCAAGTCCATCGACCTCGCCATCATCGCCGTGCTGCTCGTGGCCATTTCCGCCGGGGGCCTCGTGTGGCGCGCCACCTGGATCGGCAGGAAACTGTTGCACAACTGGGTCGTGGGAGCGATCGACCAGGGGTCGGGCGGCGTGTACCAGCTGCGGATGGGGCAGGTGCATTTTGACTGGACGATCCCCCCCGGCATCGCGGTGGACTCCCTCGCGCTCGCGACGCGGCGCGCCCTCAACGAGCACCGGACGCAACCACTCCCGGGCCTGCGCCTGGCGCTGTACCGCTGCGGCATCACGGGGGTCGATTTCTTCGCCCTGGTGTTCAGCGGCGGCCTCATCGCCGAATCGTTCGGGTGCGAGTCGGGGACCCTCATGGTCCAGATGCCGCGCCGTCCTCGCGTCGTGCCGGGCGCGCGCGTGGTTGCGCGGGCCAAGCTCGATTTCCAAGAGCGGGAGGCCTTTCTCGTAATCCAGCAGGCCGTCCGGTTGCCGTCGTACGCGCCGCGCATCCGCCTCGCGCAGGTCGTGTTTCCGCGCCTCGCCCTCGACATTCGGCTGCCGCGGACAGCCATTGGGGCGATCGGGCTCGAGCTCGAGCATCTCGAGTGGAGCATGACAGACGTGGTGATCGATCCCAGCGACAGCAGCGCAGCGTCTCGGCCGCTGTTCAGCCGCAGGATCGAGCTGGGGGCGAGCAACTTCGTCACGCACCCGGACCGCGCCACGGCGGTACGCGTCGGCCTGCTGCGAACCAGCCTCACCGACTCGACCATGGAGATCCGCAACGTCACGTTCGAGCCGAGCGAGAGCGGGGCCGCGTTCAGACGGGGGCGGCGGGACCGCCACGCCCTCATCAAGCTCGCCGTCGGCCGGATCACCGCGGACGGGATCGATTTCGGCGCGTTGTTCTTCGGCCAGGGGGTACGGGCGCGGCGCGTGGAAGTGGACTCGTTCCGGATCGATGTGACCAGCGACAAGCGTTTGCCGGATTTCACCCCCGGCTCCGCGCACCGCACCCCGCAGCGCTGGATCGCGGATCTGGACGAGACCGTCAGCGTGGACTCGCTCCGGGTGCGGAATGGCGCGGTGATCTACCGCCAGCACGCCGTCGGCCGGGTGCGCCCCGGAGTGATCAGCTTCACGAGCATCGAGGCGGCCGGGGCCAACGTGAGCCACTTCGTCGGGCGGCGGACGACCGAGGATCCCATGACCCTCAGCGTCAGGGCCCAGGTCCAGCACGCGGGGCAATTGGATCTGCGGGTCTCAATACCCCTCGACGCGCCACAGTTCGACATGCGTCTCCGCGGCACCCTGGGCCCGATGTCGGCGCTGGACTTCAACCCGTTCGTCGCGCAGCTCGGCGGCGTGCGGATCGAGAACGGCGAGGTGGCCGGGGGGACCTTCAGCATCGTCGTCAAGAACGGCGTGGCATCCGGGAGCATCACGCCGCTATTCAGCAACCTGTCGGTATCGATCACCCGCAAGGGGTCCACGGGGATCCTGGGCAACGGCGGGCTCTTCGGCGGCGCCGCGCGGGGCATCGCGTCGTTTGCGGCGAACCAGTTGATGGTGCGCAACGACAATCCCGATGGGACAAACCCACCACTCACCGGTGCGATCAACCACATCTACCTGCGCCGGGAATCGCTGATCGCGTTTCTCTGGCACAGCGTACGCGGCGGACTGCTATCGGTCATCAAACAGTAGGCGTGACGGAACCCCAACACTTTGGAGACTGTGTATGAAGCGTCCAACCATAATCACTGGCATGAGACTCCTGACGGTCACGGGAGTCTTGATTGTCGCACTTGGCGTGTTCGTTGTGTTGCAAGGACCGCGCGTTCAGTCCGAGGGAGTCGTCCATGTCGGCCCCTTCAAGAGTAAAGTCCACGCCCAGAGCACGGTTCCGGTGGTATTCGGCTGGGTCGCGATCGTTGCTGGTGTTCTTGTGGGATTCGCCGGCGTTGTGAAGAAGCGCTGACGAGTTACGTCCTTTTCCATCCTTCGGGACGATACCGCCCTGCGGCCCACGGAGGCATTGTTCTGGGAAGTTGACACCCGAACAAATGAAGGAGGATTTCACTATGGCAAAGAAGAGCAGAGGCGGCAGAATGACCGCAGCCAAGCGGCGTGCTTCCAAGTCGGCTGGTGGACGCGGTCCCGTCAAGAAACGGAAAGCCGGCCTGAAGATCATGAAGAGCTAAACGGCACGGTGCCGTGATGTGCAGGAACCAGAGGGGCCGTCTTCACGACGGCCTTTTTGCTGGCTGAGCCAATCAGTTCAAGCGCGTAATCGCGGATCGGGAGGATCCAATGCCCTGCTTCCTCGTTGCCCTGGCGCTCTTCACACCGCGCCTCGCCGTCGCCGTCCTCTGGTTCTTCACTTCCTGGTTTGGCGGCCTCTTCCCCACCCTGCTCTGGCCGGTCATCGGCTTCGTCTTCTTGCCCACGACGCTGCTCTGGTACTCGGCGGTCCAACGCTGGTTCGGCGGCGCCTGGACGGTCTGGCCCATTGCGGGCCTCGTGGTGGCGCTGCTGATCGATTTGTCTCCGGTCCGTGAGCACCGCAGGTTCACGGGGCGGCGGTCGGGGGACTCCTAGGTCCGGTAGCCACGTTATTTCGTCACGGCCGATTCATTTTTCCTTCATCCAGCAACAGTTACTCATACTGGCAACCGCTAAGGAGGCGGCCCAGTGATAGGCAAAGATGACGCCAAGGATCTCCCTGGGGACGCATTCGTCGGTCGGGACGCGCCCCCAACGGCCGGCAGCCCATGAACTCGTCAGACGACCTCACCATTCGGGGCCGGACCCGTTCGCGTGGTGGTGATCGAGGATAATCGTCTGGCGCGCGAGCGACTCGCCGCCCTGCTGGACGGGCACCCGGACTTCAAGGTCGCCGCGACCGCCGCCTGCGTCACATTGGGGCTGGCTTCGGTTCGGGAGACTCAGCCGCATGCCACGGTGGTCAACGCAGCCCTGGGTAAGGGGGACGCTCTCAAGAGAATCAAGGACTTGGCGCCTGAGACTCGGGTGGTCCTAATGGACGTGCATGCCGTGCAGGACGACGTCATCGCGTTCATCAAGGCGGGAGCGACCGGGTTCATCCTGAAGGACGCGACGGTGGACGATCTCTTGCGCACCGTTCGATCGGTCGGCCAGGGAGCGGACGTGGCCCCCCCCGCGTTGACCGGGACGCTGCTGTCGCACATTGCGCAGCAGGCGGTGACGCACCACATGCCGGGCATCGAGCAGGCGCGTGCACATGACGAGGCGTGAGCGGCAGATCATGGACTTGATTGCAGAGGGTCTGAGCAACAAGGAGATGGCCCAGCGGCTCAATATCGCGACGTACACCGTCAAGAGCCACGTGCACAACATTCTGGAAAAGCTGGCGTTGCACAGCCGGCTTCAGATCGCCGCGCACACGTTTGCCCGGAGCGCCGACCCGTGCACCGGACCTGTGGCGCGTCAAGCCTGATGGTTGAAGGTAAGACCGATAATCACCACCGTGCCTTGCGGTCCCGAACGTCGACGTGGACAAAGGGACCGTGCGCCGCCGTCGAGCGATACTTGCCCAGCCCTCCGATCAGCCCCTGAGCCTCCGGTCGGGCTGCGGCGCCGTCGATCAGCCGATAGAGCACCTCGGCATCGCGGATATCGCTCCGGCCGTCGCCATTCAGGTCGTCCATCCTGCCGTCGCCATTCTCGTCGATGAAGATGTCCGCGGCCGTGCCACACTGATGCTGGCTGTAGCGGACGTTGCCGAGCGACCGGTTGTAGGCCGGGGTGCGATACCCGCTCATGATGTAGAAGGTGGTCGCCCGATAGCCGGCCTCATCCACCCGGTCGAGGAGATACTCGAGGGCGAGCAAGAGCCGCTCGTTCAGGACGACGTACTTCCGGGAGCCCCCCGGCTGCTTGCACAGGAACTGCTTGAGTCGGAAGTGGGGGGAGACGAGGACGTCTTCGTTCGCTCGCGTGACCTCGACGAACCCGGCCGGCGGCCCCGAGCCGGCGAGCCCACGGAGCGGCTGCTCGGGGTAGCGGCCGATCCGATAGCCGTTCAGGAATTCGCCCCCCTGGAGTCGGTCGTAGGGGACGACCACGAACGCTTGCAGCGTGACCGAGTCACGCCCGTGTGGGGCATGCACCTGGATGGGATAGAGGCCCGGCTCGGGGGGCGCCGTCCATGCCCAGCGTTCCGTGCCGAGCGGCACGAGCCGGCCGGCCGCCGGCCGCGCCACGTAGCCCGATCCCGGGCCGCGGTTCGCCACTTCGAACGTCACGGTCTCGCCTGGGAGCGCGGTCAACGCCCGCACCCGTTCGGACACGCTCACGTTCCGGTATCGTACTGAGAACCCCGCCGCCGCAGCGGGTGGCCTGACGGATCCAGCGACGGCGACGGTGAGCGCGCCGAGCGCCAGCCCCAGGTATGCGAGGCGTGTCAAGAAGGTGTGGCGTGTCGGGCTGGCGTACTCATCCTTTTAGTGTAGGCGTACTCATCCCTTTGATGCAAGCCCTGGGACGGGTGCTGAGGCTACGGGGTGGTGGGTGGGGGTGCTCGCAAGGCCTTCAAGAGGGGTGCGTCGCGACCGTGGATGTCCCGGCGGAACTGGATCGTACCGTCCCAGTCGGCCCAGGCAGTCCAGTAGAGCAAGTGGATCGGCATCGGTTCCGGGAGTGGCACGGTTCGGTCCACCGCGTCGTCGAGCGCGTGCAGGAGCGAGTCGCGATTCCAGCGCGGATCCTGCCGGAGGAGATACACGGCCAGCCCGATCGGTTGCTGGATCCGGATGCATCCATGGCTGAAGTCCCGCTGCGTTTCCTCGAACAGCGGGCGAGCCGGCGTGTCGTGGAGATAGACGTTGTACTTGTTGAGGAACATGAACTTGACCCGCCCGAGGGCGTTGAGCGGGCCCGGATCTTGACGCAAGCGGAAGGGGAATGCGGCGGGGGTGATCGCCGACCAATCGACCGTTCTGGGATCGACCTCTCGAGCGTCCGAGCCCGAGTTCCTGAAGACCCGCAGTTTGTTTCGCGCAAAGTACGACGGGTCGTGCCGGGCTTTCAGGAGCAACTCTCCCGCCGCGATGTTGCGGGGCACGTGCCAGTAGGGATTGAGAACGAGATACCGCACGGTATCGCTCAGCACCGGTGTGCGGTTGTAGAGGCGTCCCACGACGACCCGCATCGCCAGTACGACCGAATCCCCCTCCACCACGTCCAGCTCGAAGTTCGCGATGTTCACGATGATGTGCCGGTGTCCCAGGTCCTTGGGCAGCCAGCGCCAGCGCTCGAGGTTCAGCTCCAACTGCTCGACGCGACGTTCCACGCGCACGTTGAGGTCGGCGCGGGTCCTGGCCCGCACCGCGCCGTCTGCCGTAAGGCCGTGGCGCCGCTGGAACTTCTTCACGGCCTGTTCGAGCGGCTCGTCGTACAGCGCCGCGTCCGGTTCCCCCGCCGGTCCGAGGTCGCCCTCGAGGCGTAGCCGCTCGCGTAGCGCCGCCACGGCGAGGGCCGTGGTCGCCCCGCGCCAGCGTCGCCCCGTCCGGGATCGCTGGGCCAGCCGCCCGTTGCCGCCACGCCGCGGTAGCGCGCCAGCGCCTCGCGCAACCGCCGGTAGCCTTCCCGCAGGTGGGACGAGCGTCTCGAGCGCGCCGGCGATGTTGCGCGACGCGAGGGCTGTCTCCAACACCGCGGCGATATCGGCGCTGCGCCGGTTCGCCAGCCACTCCGGACGGAGGGTTTCGGGATTCACCCGCCCCGCGAGGAGATGGGCCCCGTAGACCAGGAACGCGTCCGTGAGCAGGAGATCGAGCTCCGCCCATCGGTCCGGGGCGATCGCCGGGCCGCGCTTGGCGTCGGCACGCACCGCCGCAAGCAGGGCCTCGATGCCGGCGAGGTGGTAGTCCTCGGATCGCAGCCCCTCGAGATCCGCCCGGCGCAGCGCGCCAACCAGGTCATCGGGCCAGCCGGGTGGGGCCGCGCTGGTCGCTCCATGCCGGGCGGTAGAGTCGCCGCTCGTAGAAGCTGGGAAGCACCACGCTTTCGTACACGGGCTCGCCCGCCGCGCGGAGCTCCGTGACGACGCCGGCGTTTTCGATGCGCGTCCGGATGCGCTCCGCAACGAGCTCGCCGGGAGGATTCGGTCCGCCCGGCATCCGTCCGGGGCGACGGCCCGCATCCCGCGAAGGCGACGGCGATGAGCAACACACTCCACCACGCTGCCTTCATCGCGCCGCCGGCGGCTCCTGGTCGGTGGGAATGCCGACCAGATGGCGATAGAACGCAACCGCCCGGTTGACGGATGCGGGTCCATGTCCCGCGATCAGGTGGTTGGCGTTCTTCCCCGTGCGCACGATGCTGTAGTAGCGCCAGACGCCATCCGATTCGCGATCCAGACAGTACAGCGACTGCATCTCGCCCGGGTGAAAGATCCGCAGCAAGCGATAGCGTATCGCGCTGACATTCTCGACGGTGAAGACGAGGCGGCTCGCCGAAGCCTCGGCAATGTGCATTCGGTAGATGGCTTTGCCTGAGAGGTTATCGACCTGCTCGAGGTAGAGCACCTTGCCTTCCGTCATTTCATCGGGCGTGAAGTCGCTGCGGCGTTGACCGGGCTGCGAGTCGGTCAGGGCGGAGGCGTCTACCATCAGGGTTTGCCACCGTTTGTGGGAGGTGGACCAGTAGCGCATGCCCGCGAGCTCGGAAATGGCCCCAACGTGGCGCAGCAAGCCCTCAGCGCCCGACGTATGGCGAAATCGCGCCACGGTGGTCACCAACGTGGTAAAGCCCACCGCAACCCAACCGGTGCAGGCGGGTGGTCGCCAGTCGCGGCCGAAATCCGCCTTACTCCACGACGTCACGATGGCCGACTCACCAAGACCAGGATAGGCCGGAACGGGTTCCGTTCCGCATGGCGGTTGCGGTCCCTGCTGAGGCTGTTGGGCTGGAAGCGCCGCAACGCTCAGCGCCGCCACCATCGCCCATTCTCCAGCTCGCCGTGCGGCGCGGAACGCCGCCCTCACGAAGCGATCTGTGCGTGCTCCGACGACTCGCGCCTTCCTTCGTGCGACGCCCCATCCCGTCCGCTGACGAACCACGTCTTGAGCTCGCCCTTGCCCTCGACCTCGATCACCCCGCGCTCCTCGAGCACGAAGGGTTCGCCCAGCAGCAGCCGGGTGCTCTCCGACACCTGCACCCGTCCGGCCACCCCGTGGGATTCCATCCGGCTGGCGGTGTTCACCGCGTCCCCCCACACATCGTAGAGGTACCTCCGCTTGCCGATGACGCCGGCCACCACCGGTCCGCTGGCGATCCCGATGCGCACCTGCAGCGAGTGTTCGCTGCGCTCATTGAAGCGCTCCAGCCCGGCGATCATGTCGAGCGCCAGGTGCGCCGCCCGCACCGCGTGATCGCTCGCCGCGTCGGGCACGCCGGCGACGGCCATGTACGAATTCCCCAATGTTTTGACCTTCTTGAGACCGCGCTCCTGCGCCAGGCCGTCGAAGGTGACGAAGATCCCATCCAGGAGGAGCGCCAGTCGCTCAGCGCTCACGGCCGGTGTGAGGTCCGTGAACCCGACGATGTCCGCGATCAATACGGTCACGTCCGTAAAGCTGTCCGCCGCCACATCCGGGCGTGCCTGCAACCGCGCGGCAATCGAGTCCGGGGGCACATGCAGGGCCAGCCGCTCCGACACCTTGCGCTCCGCCACGACCTGATCGAACAGCTTCTTCAGCTCGTCGTTCTTGCGGCTGATCTCGGCGGCCATCAGCCGCACTTCGAGCATGTTGTGGACGCGCATCAGCACCTCGGCGACCTCGAACGGCTTGCTGATGAAATCCCTCGCCCCGGCCCGGAGCGCCCGAAGCTTGTGATCGGGCTGGGCGGTGATCACCAGGACCGGCAGGACCCCGTCCGTTTCAAGAGGCTTCAGGCCTTCCATGACTTCGAACCCGTCCATTCCGGGCATCTGGAGATCGAGCAGGATCAGGTCGAAGCGATGCTTCTCGTGCAGCGCGTACACGGCGCGGGGATCGAGCGTGGAGGTGATGGACGTATAGCCCGCGCCGGCCAGCAGGGTCTCGAGCAGCAGGACGTTGGCCTGCTGATCGTCGACCACCAGGATCCTGGCCTTGAGGATCTCGGACGCCTCAAGCATGCGCGTGCCCGGATTCCAGCGCCGCGTCGAGCGCCTCCATGAACTCTTTGATCTTGATCGGCTTGGTGAGATACGAGAAGAATCCCGCCTCGAGACCCTTCTCGATGTCGCGTGGCATCGCATTGGCGCTGAGGGCGACGATGGGAATGTGCGCGGTCGCCGGGTCGTCGCGCAGGATCTTCAGGGCTTCGAGACCGCTGATGCCGGGCAGATTGATGTCCATCAGGATCACCTCCGGCAGATTGGCGCGCGCCAGCTGGATCCCCTGGTTGCCGTCCACCGCGGTCAGCAGGCGCAGCGTGGGGCGGCGGGCGATCAGCTGCTCGACCAGCTTCAGGTTCGCCGGGTTGTCCTCGACGTACAGCAGCGTGTGCACGGGCGCGCCGGGCTGAGCCTGCGCGCCGGCGGCGGCCGCGGGGGCCTGTGTCGTCTCGTCGATCTCCGGCGCCGCCGCCGCGCTCCAGCTCGCACCAGAACACGCTGCCGACTCCCACGCTGCTCTCCACACCGAGCACGCCGCCCATCAGCTCGACCAGCCGCTTGCTCATCACCAGGCCGATGCCGGTCCCCTGCTCGGCGCCCCGCTCCTGGCCCAGGCGGTTGAACGGCTGGAACAGCTGCGCCAGCTTCTCCGGAGGCAACCCTGCGCCCGTATCCCGGACGTTGATCCGAACCCGGTCCGGGGTAGCGGCGACGCAGTCCACCACCACCGTTCCCCCCGGCTGGTTGTATTTGACCGCGTTGGACAGGAGGTTGATGAGCACCTGCTTCAACCGCGTGCGATCGGCCTGAACGAACAACGGGACGTCGAACGGCGGGAAGGTCATGCGGATGCCGTGCTTTTGCGCCTGCGGCTCGATCATGGCCTGGCATTCGAGCATCACGTCGGCCAGTGACGTCGGCTCCCGCGACAATGACAGCTTTCCGGACTCGATCTGCGCCAGGTCGAGAATCTCGTTGATCAGCTCCAGGAGATACCAGCCCGCGCGAAGAATCTCGTCGATGCTCGTTTTCTGGGACGGCGTGGCCGGCGTGGCGTCGGATTCCATCAGCTGGGCGAACCCGAGGATCGCATTGAGCGGTGAGCGCAGCTCATGGCTCATGCTGGACAGAAACTCCGATTTCGCGCGGTTGGCCTTTTCCGCCACGGACTTGGAGCTCTCCAGCTCGATGTTCTTCTCCCGCAGCACCTGATCCAGGCGCTCGCGCTCCTCTTCGACCTCCTTGCGCGCGCTGTTGTCGGTGCCGATCAACAGATAGCCGATGATGGCGTCCTGCGCATCGCGCAGCGCCGTGACCGACACGACCGCCGGGAACCGGCTCCCGTCCTTGCGGACGTAGGTCAGCTCATAGATGTCCTCGATGCCGCGCGACGCCTTGTGGACCAGGGCCTCGAACCCCGGCGTAATCGGGGTGCCCAGCTCGACGCTGAGCGCCTTGGCGCGGGCGATCACTTCCTGCGGATCGGAAATGTCGGCCGGCGTGATCTGGTTCATCACCTCGGCCGCCGCATAGCCCAGCATCCGCTCGGCGCCGACGTTGAAGATCTGGATCACGCCCTTCGCGTCCGTCGCGATACTGGAGAAGTTGGCGCTGTGGAAGATCGCGCTCTGCAGGGCGCCCGCTTTGAGCAACGCCTCTTCCGCCTGTTTGCGCGCGGTGTTGTCGGTGCCGATCAGCAGATAGCCGATGATGGCGTCCTGGGCGTCCCGCAGCGCCGTGACCGACACCACTGCCGGGAACCGGCTGCCGTCCTTGCGGATATAGGTCAGCTCGTAGATGTCCTCGATGCCGCGCGAGGCCTTGAACACCAACGCCTCGAAGCCCGGCGTAATCGGCGTGCCCAGCTCGACGCTGAGCGCCTTGGCGCGGGCGATCACTTCCTGCGGATCGGAAATATCGGCCGGCGTGATTTTGTTGATCACCTCGGCCGCCGCATAGCCCAGCATCCGCTCGGCGCCGACGTTGAAGATCTGGATCACGCCCTTCGCGTCGGTGGCGATACTCGAGAAGTTGGCGCTGTTGAGAATGGCATCCTGGAGGGCGCCGGTCTTCAGGTCGGTGATGACCTCCACCCGCCGGCCGGTCTTGGCCCTCGGGGCGCGTGCGGTGGTGGTCATGGCCCAACACCCTCCGCTTCCATTTCCTTTTCCCTTGCCTTCGCCGCGTCCATCTCCTTCGCGGCATCCACGACGTCCGCGTCCCGGATGTCGTGCGCGAGGTTCCGCGCGATCCGTCCGGCTTCCGGGGCCGTGGCGCCGGCACTCATGCGTTCGTAGGTCGCCTCGGTCTGCGCATCGCGGGCGTGCGCCACCCGGTCGTCACTGTCGTCGCCAGGCAAGTCCACCCGCAGCTCCGCCACCATCATCTGCAGCCCCGCCGCGATGGGCAGGGCGAGCAGCGCCCCGATGATGCCGAGCAGCATGCCGCCGGCCAGCAGCGCGAGAATGACCACCGTTGGTGAGAGCCGCAGCGCGCGTCCATAGATCTTCGGAACCAGGATGCGATTCTCGAATTCCTGGTAGACGAACAGGACCACCAGCACCACCATGCCCACGGGCACGCTGACGGACAGCGCCGACAGGACGGCCGGACCGCTCGCCAGCACCGCGCCGACGAACGGGATCACGTCCACCAGGGCTGCGAACAGCGCGAGGGACAATGCATTCGGGACCTTGCACGCCACCAGGAGCACAAAGGTCACCACGCCGACCGCCGCGGACGTGATGAGCTGGCCTCGCATGTAGCCGCCGACGATCACCTCCATGTTCTGGATGATGCGCGCCAGCCGCATGTGGTAGCCGCGCGGCACGATGGCGTACAGCGTGCCCTGGGTCCGCTTGCCGTCCGCCAGGATATAGAACGCCAGCACCAGGGTGGTCACCGCGTATCCCAGCCCGACGGCGGCGCGGGGCACGTACTCCACCAGGTACGTCTCGAGGCGGGCGATCGTCTTCGCGAGATCTGCGTGCTGCATCGCTCGGGCGAGGGGAGCGGTGGCATCGCGCTGCTGGAGCAACGCGATCAACCGTTCGCGATGCTGCGGAGCGTCGCTCACAATCTGGGTGAGCTGCTCGGTGAGGGGCGGGACCATGAAAAAGATGAGCAGGCAGGTGAACGACCAGCAGCGCGACAAAGACCAGCACGAGCCCGTAGATCCGCTTGAGCCCGCGGCGCTCCAGCCACTCGACCACCGGATTGAAGGTGCCCGCGAGGACGAGCGCGACCACCACCAGCAGCACGATCACCCGGAGCTGGAAGAACAACCACACGCCCGCGATCGTCGCCAGGATCCACGCGATCGAGCGCGGGGCGATCTCAAACCGGACGACGGTGTTGTCCTGAGCCGAACCCTTCATGGAATCTCAGCGCCGCAGGCGAGTGTCGAGCGTCACTCTCGATGGGCGGGAATGGCGCAGACGTCACAGCAGTCCATGTCGTCGTCCCGCAGCAAGGCGAGCACGGCGGGGATATCCGGATCCCGGAGCACGTGGCAGTCGCTATTTCTCGGGCGACGCCAGAAACACGTCGCTGTGCGTGAGGGCCATCACCTGGAACTGGTCGCGGCGGTTCTCCGCGTCGGCCGCCTCCCCGGAGCCCTCAACCAACCGCTGGCTCTCGCCCTGGGTCTCGATATCGATCCGGTCCTCGGCGATACCCTGTGCCACCAGGTGGCTCCTGGCCGATTCGGCGCGCCGGGTGCCGAGCTTGAGGTTGTAGGCCTCGGTGCCGGGCTGGCTCGCGTACCCCACGATGACGATCCGCAGTTTCGGGTTCGCCCGGAACACGGCGACCTTGTCGTCCAGGATCGTCCGCGCCGAATCGCTCAAGCCCGCCTGGTTATCGGCGAAGTGGATCAGCGCCTGCAGCGTCGTGAGCACCGCGGCGGACACGGCAAGACTCTGCGTCTCGACCACAGGCTGCGTCGACGACAACGTTCTCCTTGACCGGGGCACGTGAACACGCCATCAGACCCAGCGCGAGCACCCCCGTGAGCATCCTGCCTGACATAACGCCCTCCATTCGTCGTAACGAGCAGTGAGATGAACTAGCGTCTTCGGAGGAAGGCGGCGATTCGGCTTGCGCACCTTCTCCGCTTGCTTCGCCGCTTTCGCATCGGACGCGATGAGCACGAAGCTTTGCACCGTCTGCGCGATCATCAGCAGCGAGGTGAGCACCACACCCACCAGCGACATCAGGCGTCTGAAATTCATGGGATGGTCTCGTGCCGCACCGCCGCCGTGAACCCCTCCGGCAGGACGAACAGGACTCGCGCCCCCGATTCCACCGCCACGTCACCGGCCGGCGCCGGCGCGACGTCCATCGTGGCGCGCACTGGATTCGCCCGCCCCCGGACCGTCACGGACACCACATCCAGCTGCATCGTCGTCGACGGCCGGCGCGGGACCCTCAGCGCCAGCGCGCTTCCGGCCGGAATCACCACCCAGCGGCGCGCATTGCGGACGTCCGCGCTCACGATCGCCGTCAGCGGCTCGCCCGGCGTGTTGCGGCGCCAGGACAGCGTGCGGGTGATGGTCGCCTCGACCAGCGTGCCCGCCACCAGCGTCCGGTCCACAGCGCGAATGCCGCCCGTCGTGCGGACGGCGTCAGGACCCTCAGGCACCCGTGCGACGGCACTGGTGCACGCCACCAGGCCCAGACCCAGCATTCCCGCAAGCAGCGTCCTCACGGGCCAGAGCAGCCAATCGCCATTGCGCGTCATGCACCAATGTGCCTGCCGGTGCACCGGGGGAACATCGGCCAGCGGAGTGAATTGCGACTTAGCTACTTTGGTGTGGGGAGGTTTCCAGCAACAAAAAGAGGCCGTCTCGCGACGGCCTCCTTAGCTGCTCCCCATCAAGCTGCATCCCCTGCGGGAGCAGGTTCTACCGATCGTGCCTACTTGTTTACAACCGTGTTACCGGCCAGCGTGACCGCGGTCTGTGCCAACAGCTTGCCGTTGGCCACCGCGCCAGTGCGCAACACGATCGACGTTTGCGACAGGATCCGACCTTCCATGTGCCCGGTCGTTCCGATATCCACCGCACCGAAGACCTGCCAGACCACGTTCTGGGCCTGTGCGCCACCGCTCAGGATAACCTGCGCTGCGGAGGACTGGGTCAGACCGCCCGCGATCTGGAAGATCCAGGTATCGTTGGCGCCACCGGTAAGCGTGACGTTGGTCGGGATGAGAACCGTGTTCGACCATTTGTAGAGGCCGGGCGGGAGCGTCAGCCCGCCAATGTTGCCACTCGCCAGCTCCGTGTGATCAGGCGTCGGTCGTCCGGCGGCGTCGGTGTATGCGGTTTGCATATCGCTGACCGCCGTCGTGAGGTTCGACGGAGTTGGAGAGGTATAGTCGGCTGCGTAGACGTTCCCCGTCACCTGCGGCGTGGTCGCAAAGGTCCCGCCCGCGTCAATGGTGAGTGGCAGCCCGGTGATGAAGCTCGCCGCGGCCGGACTCAAGCCAATATTCCCGGTAATCGCGGACGTCGGAACGTTGGAGACTCCGGACTTTGCCAGAATCACATACGTGCCGGCCGCTCCCAGAACGACGGGCGCTGGACCATGGCCGCCGCCGCCCGTGCCTGGGCCTGCGCCCGGGGTGGTTGGGGATGGGTTGGTTGGGGCGGTTGTGTCGTCGTCGCCACATGCGGCCGCAAACCCGGCCAGGAGTAGCGCGCTCAACAACACCCGCGAAGCGTTCTGAAGTTTGTTCATGGGGTTCCTCCTTCAACTGCTTGATGAAGACTGCGAGAGTCATGCAGCTAACCCGGGAACTCTGTCTCCGAGTTCACCGCCTGATGCAAATCTGCCCGCGTACGCGGCAAACGCACATCGCCCGGCAGGATGAAATTCGACTTAGTACCAATGGGTTAGTGTGCGATCGGGGCGTTCAACCGGCACGCCCCGCTCCGACTACGCCACCAGCAGCACCACGATGACGGCGATCAGCACGAGCGACAGCGTCGAGATCACGAAGGTGTTATTGGAACCGCTGCTCATGAGCAACGGCTGCCCCGTGGCGCGGTTGTCGGCAAAGGTCGGCTCGTAGCTGCGCAACTCCGGCGCGAGACGCGGGCCGGGCAACGGTGCGCCGGGCGCGCTCGCCTGCGGAATGCGCCCTTCCACCACCGGTGCGAGGATGGGCTGTTGACCCAGGAGCTGCGTGGCGCCGGCGGTGCACAGCGCGGCCAGCAAGATCGTTGCAACACGGATCATGACGTCTTCCCTTGATTGGATGAGAGATTCGCTCTAACGAGTCGATATGGTGAGCGACTGCGGCAGCGAAAACGTGACGCGCGTCCCAACCGGGACGACCACGTCCCGGCTCGCCCAATGCACGGCCACGGCCGTTCCCGCACCGGCGCCGATCGCGCCGCCGATCACCGCGCCCTTGGTGTCGCCGCCAAACACCCGACCCGCCACCGCTCCGATCGCCGCGCCAGCACCAACCTTCTCGGCTTCGCCGGTCGTGACACCCCGCCCGTGCAGCTGGTGCGTGACGGGGTCGAGCCGCGCGTTCATGCTATAGACCTGCCCGCGGACCGTCACAGCAGTCGCCTCGAGCGCGATCTTCCCATCGTCCTGACTCTTGTTGGTGGCCGGTTCGAGCTGCACGATCCGCAGTGCCACCGCGGAACCCGCGGGAATGACCACGTGGCCGCTCCCATCCTCGACGTCAGCGCTCACGGTTGCCGCGAGCGTCTCGCCCGCCTCGTTGTGGCGCGAGGACAGCGCATCCCCAGTCGTCGCTTCGATCCGCGTCCCCTCGACCAGGGTGCGTGACGCGGACGCGCCGCCGCCCTCCGCATTCTTGCCGGAGGCGGGCGAACACGCCGCAACGCCAAGCACCAGGACCGCTGTGAGCAATGTCTTCGACATACGTCCTCCGTCCGGAGACCTACACAACCCTTCGACCTTGGAGGGCACGAATGACGATCACCACGAGCGCCACGACCAGGAGCAGGTGAATCATTCCCCCGAACGTGTACGACGTCACCAGGCCAAGGGCCCAGAGAATGACCAAGACGAGTGCGAGTGTCCAAATCATGTTCTTATCTCCCTATGCGCTACGCCGTCTGCCAACGCCGGCGGCGACCAACAGCACGCCGGCAACGAGTGCTACGCCGCCCATCCAGGCGGGAATTGTGTGCTGCTCTTTGGTGGAGACCTGCAGGTCGCCGACCTTCATCACGTTGTGCTCAGAGCCGTAGCTCATGCCTCTGAACACGATGAAGCCGCCAAGTACCGCCAGGACGATTCCCGCCAGCGCTAACGGCTTCATACCCGGTCTCCCGCGTACAGCATCGTTCCCGTGCTGCTGCTCTGTGTGATGGGGTTCATGTGTGCTCCCGCAATTCGTCCCGCTGTGGACTGCCAAATCCCTGCACGCAACCTGCGCATGCCGGCCCGCGGGGAACATCCCCAGATGGGATGAGAAATGAGTTAGAGATTTTTGCCGAGCGGACGGGGTCACTGCGCATCGAACGGACTACGTCGTAGGATGGAGGTCTATTCGACCGAGGTGAGTGTCGTCCTCATGATGGATGGCGCCACACAACACGGGCGCGATAGGTTGCGATCTGGTAGGAGAGGCTGCGATGCTGCGCGCGTACTGCGAGTACTGACAGCATTACGCCGGAAGTGCGCGGCTGATGAATAGCTGATGAATACGAGAAGGAGGAGTTCGATGGTTCTCAAGCGACCGCGGCGAGCGGCCAAGACCCGCTGGGTCTACGCCTATGAGCTCAATCCGCCTCAGCCCGAGATGCGGTTCAAGAAGATCAAGGCCCTGCTCCGCCGGGCCCAGTCGGCGGCGCTGCGTGGAGGACGCCTGTGGACCGGCCGGATCGTGCTCGAAACCAACATCACCCACATCCTTGTCGTCACCGACAACCCCGCGCAGGTGCCCGACGTCGATCGGGCGATCGAGACGCAGCTGAAGCAGCTGAACATGGACTTCGCCCTCACGGGACCTGCGAAGTTTTCGTTTGCGTTACCCGTTGCCCGGGCAGGCAGTCGCACGGCGAAAAGTCGCATCCGCAAACGGTGGCCCACGCACGGCGAAAAAAGTCGTTGCCGCAAACGGCGGCCCACGCGGGGCCTGACCCGCGCGTTCGCAGTACAGTCGGCCAATCGAAGGGGACTACGTCGCGGCGGGAACAGCTCCGGCCTTGTGGGTATACGCGGCGATCTGCAGCCGGCTGTGCAACGCCAGCTTTTCCAGAATGTTGTGCACGTGGCTCTTGACCGTGTAGGTCGCAATGTTGAGCCGCTGCGCGATCTCCTTGTTGCTCAGACCCTCCGCAATCAAATCCATGATCTGCCGCTCACGCTTCGTCATGCGCACGGCCTGCTCGACGCCCGGCAGATGACGGGTCACCGCCTGTTGCGCGATGTGCGACAGCAGCGTCCCGGTCAAGGCGGGGGGAACCACGTCCGCTCCCTCGGCGACCGATCGAATCGTGCGCACGAGATCGTCGAGCGTCGCGTCCTTCATGACGAATCCGTTGGCCCCCGCCTTGACGAACTCGATCACGTCTTCAGGCCCGGCCAGCAGGTCCATCACGATCACCTTGGCTGTCGGGGTGGTCTTGCGGAGCGTTTCCACGCAGCGAGCGGTGTCGCCGTTGTCCATCGTCGCATCCAGCAGCACGACCTGGGGTGTCAACTCCCGCACCTGGCGCAGTCCGTCGGTCACATCTTCCGCGGTCGCCACAACTTTCAAGTCTGGCATCGCATCGAGCAGGGCCTTGAGCCCCTCGCGTACGAGGCGGTTGTCGTCGATGACCACCACCTGGATGCGTTCGACCTGAGGGCGTTTCGGCAGTTGCAGGATCCTTGAGTGATCTTCGCGGGGCAATTCGGGCGCGGCCCGCGTGACACGCGCTCACAGAGCATGAATACTACAGCAAACTGGGGGGCGGTGGGTATAGGGGAACTGTAACGCGATAGAGACAGGCGTCGGGAAAATCCCTGACACCGTCGAGCCGCTACGACTTCTCGAACAGGCCAGCCTCGACGGCAAAGCTGAACAGCTCGGCGCGGCTCTTGAGCCCCAGCTTGTCGGTCAGGCGCCGGCGGTGCGTTTCGACGGTCTTGGTACTCACGGTCAACCGATCCGCAACCTCTTGATTCGTATGCCCTTGCGCCAGGAGTCGCAGCACCTCGACCTCCCGCCGGCTGAGCGGCCGGGACGGCGCAACAGCCGGCGAGTCGCCGGAGCCACGCCGGACCACATCCCCCCCCGTCGGTTCGCCGAAACGCGTCAACCGTACGAAACTGCCGCCGTCGTAAACAACGCGGATCGCGGCCAACAGGTCGACGTCCGCCACGCTCTTGACGATGTAACCGGACGCGCCGGCCCGGAGCGCGGAGCGCAGGTAGGCCGGATCGTCGTGCCCGGTGAGCACGAGAATGCGCGGCATTGGGTCCAGTCGCCTCAGCCATCCGATGACCGCGGTGCTGGAGGAGCCGGGCATGGTGAGGTCCAGGAGGACGACGTCGCACCCGAGGTCCCGCGCCCGGCTCACCGTTTCGGCGCCGTCGGCGGCTTCGCCCACCACTTCCATATCGGACTGAGCGTTGATGAGCAGCGTCAGGCCGGCCCGGAGGACGGTGTGGTCGTCGGCGACGAGCACGCGGATTTTCGGCATGCGTGCTAGACGCCGCGCACGGGAAAGCGGACCGCGACGGTCGTCCCGCCTCCCGGGGGCGACTCGATCGCGACCGAGCCGCCGAGCAGGGCGGCGCGCTCCCGCATGCCTTGCAGGCCGAGGCCCCGTTGATTTCGCGCAGCGAAGCCGATGCCGTCATCCTGCACGCGCAGCTCGACCGTCGCCTCGTCTCGCACCAGCCGCACTGTCGCCCGCCGTGCCTTGGCATGTCGTGCCACATTGGTCAGCGCCTCCTGGACGAGGCGGTACACCGTCGTCTGCAGCAGGGGCGGCAACGCTTCGGCATCGAGTCCCTCGATGCGCACGTCCACGGCGATTCCGTGCATTTCCTCGAGATCGTGCGCCTGGTTGGTCACGGCCGCGGCGAGCCCCAGATCGTCGAGGACGCTCGGGTGCAGTCCCCGCGCGAGCCGCCCGACGTCCACGAGCGTTTGGGCGACGACCGCGCGCAGGTGCTGCGCCAGCCCGGCTGCCTCCGCTGCGGTCCTGCACTCCTCGATCGTCCGCAGCCCCACCAACATCGCGGTGAGCGACTGCCCGGTCTCATCGTGGAGCTCACGGGCGATCCGCCGCCGCTCCTCGTCCTGCGCGGTCATCACCTGCTCGATCAGCCGGGAACGGAGATCCTCCTGCTGTTTCCGCTCGGTCGCATCCACGACCACGCCGATCACGCCGCTGACCCCGGCGCTCCCCGCCAACCGCAGGGGAGCGAAAGTGACCGAGACCGCCACCCGGGCGCCATCGCCAACCCGGAGCTCCAGCTCGCTCCCCGCGCGGCCCTCCAGCCCCCGTGCGAGCAGCGCCTCGAGGGTTGGCCGCTCAGAGGGCGGCACAAAGCGGCTCATCGCCGAGCCGAGGACGCGTGCAATTGGCGTCCGCACGATGTCGGCAAACCGGGTATTGCAGTAGATGACGACACCGTCCGGCGTCAGCGTGACCGCGCCGGCGAACATCTGGTCCAGCAGAATGCGGTAGGGGAGGTCGGCACCATCGAGCGTGATCACATGCTCGTCCCCGCCGCGGGTGGTCACCAGCGCATCGACGTCTCCGACGCGGAGGGCACGCAGGGTGTCCTCGGCCGCTCGGAGCCGGGTCTGCAGCTTGGCCAGTCGAGCCGGAGAGCGGCGGCGCGGCGCCTTGCGTCTCTTCGTCACGGCGAGCGTTGCCTACTTCGTGTCATCATGCGGCAGCATCTCCAACGCGACTAGCACCCGCTCCTCGTTCGACAGATCGCCGATGATCTTGCGGATCGGCGGCGGCAGCTGTCGCACCAGGGTCGGGAGCACGACGATGTCGTCCCGGCGCGCCAGGTGTGGCTGCTTCACCAGGTCGATCACTTCGATGCGGTATAGGCCGGCGAGGTGGCCCTCGCACAGGCGCGTCAGATTGGCCAGGGCGGCGATCGATTTTGGCGTCTGCCCCGCCACGTACAGCCGCAGCCGCCAAGTCCGGCGCGCTCCGTTCTTCATTCGACCCGGCGCCCGCGCCTGGGCTTGGGATCGCCGGCACGCGCTTGTTGTTGCGCACCGCGGGCCGCCCCGATGGCTACGCTCCCGTCGGCGCGGCGGCTGATGTCCACCAGCGTGATGCCGCGGTCGCTCATCACGAACTCGCGGACCTGGTTCGAGTGCGCCATGCCGCGGGCCTTGACGATCTGGATCGTCCGGTTGCGCTCGCCGTTCGCCTCCGGGTTCCCGAGCAGCATCCAGATGTCCATCAACGACGACACGCCCAGGTCGGTGCGTTCGGCCGCGCCGCCGCCCTCGGTCAGGGAGGTAAAGAGCGCGGTGATCTGCCGCAGCTTCATGAAATCGATGAGCCGCGCGAGCATCGCCTTCACTTCGAGCTCGCTGCCGACCGCGATCAGGTTGGTGACCGGGTCCACGATGACTACCCGGGGTTGCCATTGGTCGATGAGCCGGTGCATCGCCACCAGGTGCGCTTCCAGGCCGAGGGCCGTCGGCCGCTCGGCGTGCACGCGCAGCAGGCCGCGGCGTATCCAGGGCTCGAGGGCGATGCCGATCGACCGCATGTTGCGCATGATCTGGCTCGGCGATTCCTCGAAGGCGAAGTACAGACAGCGCTCTCCGCGCCGGCACGCGGCCGCCACAAAGTGGGCCGCCAAGCTGGACTTGCCGGTGCCCGCCGTTCCCGACGCGAGCACGCTGTTGCCGCGAAAGTATCCCTTCTTTCCAAACATCCCGTCCAACCCGGCCACCCCGGTGGACACGTGTGCGGTGGACGCCTGGTGCGCGAGTCCCAGCGAAGTGATCGGCAGTACCGACACGCCATGGTCGTCAATCAGGAACGGCATCTCGTTGCCGCCGTGCCCCGAGCCGCGATACTTGACGATACGCAACCGCCGGGTGGCGCTCTGCTCGGTCACCCGGTGATCGAGCACGATCACGCAGTCGGAAACGAACTCCTCGAGACCGTGGCGCGTCAGGCGATCGCCCGCCCGCTCGCCCGTCACAATGGCCGTGACCTTCTTCGCCTTGAGCCACCGAAACAGCCGGGCCAGCTCGGCGCGCAGCACAGACGCGTCGGAGAGCCCGGAGAAGAGCAGCTCGATGGTGTCCAGGACGACCCGCTTGGCGCGGATCGAATCGATCGCGTGGCCCAGCCGGATGAACAACCCCTCGAGATCGTATTCGCCGGCCTCCGTCAGCTGGGTGCGCTCGAGGCGCACGTGATCGAGCAGCAGCCGCCGGCGGGCGCTCAGCCGCTGCAGGTCGAAACCGAGCGACCGGGCGTTTTCCACCAGGTCTTCGGCGGTCTCCTCAAACGACATGAAGACGCCCGGCTCGTTGTAGTCGAGCGCGCCGCGCACGAGGAATTCCATGGCGAGCAGCGTCTTGCCGCAGCCGGCGCCGCCGCACACCAGCGTGGGCCGCCCGCGGGGCAGGCCTCCGTTGGTGATCTCATCGAGCCCCGGGATGCCGGTCGGGGCCTTGGCGAGCGGGCGCCTGGGAGACCGGCTCCCGTTTCCGGCTCGTTGCGTCGGCGTCGGCGTGCGGCTACGAACGGTTGTCGGTCATGCACTCACCAGCGCACAGTGGCCCTAACAAATGGTGGTCCTCGAACGGTAGCGCCCCCACCCCGAACATACATCGAGCCTCGTTCCGATGGTCCGGAACGAGGCTCGACGTCGATCAGACTGCGTTGGGCGTTACGGTTTGATGCGCCGCAGCTCCACGCGCCGGTTCCGCCAGTTGCGCCCCTCATTGTCGTTCGGGTACATGGGGCTCGTCTCGCCGTACCCTTTCGGGGTCAGCCGGGTGTTCGGGACACCGCGCGACACGAGGTACGCCCGCACGGCCTCAGCCCGGCGCTGCGACAGCGCCATGTTGTACTCGTGCGTGCCGATGCTACTCGTGTGACCCGCGATCTCCCAGCGGGTGTTCACCCACTCGGGCTTGAGCATCTCCTGCGCCACGCGGTCGAGCACCCAGTGGGACTCGGGCGTCAGGGCCGAGGAGTCGAAGTCGAAGTTGACGCCCTCGAGCACCAGCGTATCGCGAAGCACGATGGTGATGGGGGCCGGCGCCGGCGTCGTCCGCCACACGGTATCCACCCGCGCGTGCGCACACACCGGACACGGCGGCGGCACCACGGCGACCGGGGGCTGGCGGCCGGCGGTGAAGTACGAGATGCCCAGCGTCACGACAGGGTTCATCTGGGTCCCGGCAATCTCCGCGTAGTGCTCGAACCCCGCCCGGGCCTCGAGCCGCAGCGCCAGGTTCTCGCTGAGCATGTGCCGGACACCGAGGCCGACGCGCCCGCCCCAGACGGGGTGTGTGACGCGGTCGTTGCCGGTGATGCGGGTGAACTGCGTGCCGCCGGTGAGGAAGGGGCTCGTCTTCGCGTTCAGGTTGATCGTGTAGGTGAAGTCGCCGAACGGCGTCAGGTACTTCACGCCGGACCCGGTGCCAAATCCGGCACCGCCGCTGAACCCGAGGTGCTTGTCGATGTTGTAGCCCAAGCGCACCACCCCGCCGGGCACGGTGCCACTCGGGTCGGCGTTGTCGGCGAACCCTGCGCTCCCGAGATAGGTCGCGAGGTCCGTTGTCGAGCGAACATCGCGCCGCCGCCCAGGCTGAATTCCCAGCTGCCTTCGCGATGGGCCGCCTGCTGGGCCGCCACCGGCTGCGCCAGCACCAGCACCGGCAGGAACGCCGCCAGCGTTCGCACACTCTTCAGCATTTGATCACGCATGTCTTCTCCCCAATCTGTGTAAAGTCACGGCTTCCGGCGGGTGCGGGAGACGGCGACCGGATTGGTCTCCGGCTCCCGCGCCAGCGTGCGAACGGACGCCTACGGCAGTGTGATGGTGTTGCCGGTGGCCGCCAAACTCACGGACCCGTTACGCGCCAAGGCCCTGCCGGTCATGTTGGCGGTGCCGGCGAGGGTGATGGTCGTTAACGCGATAATGTTGCCTCGGAACGTCGTGCCGGTCCCGAGCGTCGCGGAGCTGCTGACCTGCCACCACACGTTCTTCGCCTGGGTGCCATTGGTGAGCGCGATATTCGCGCCCGTGCCGGTCGTGAGCGTGGACCCGGCCTTGATCACGAACAGCGCGTTGGCGTTGCCCTGGCCGTCGAGCGTCAGGGTGCCCGTCACTGCCACCGACGACGAGCCGCAATACACACCCGGCGTGATCGTCGTGCCGCCCAGATCGGCGACAATGGTGCTGGTGCAATTCAGGGCGACGAGCGCGTTGTAGTTCGCGGTGAGGTCGTTCTGCGCCGTGAGCGCGGTCGCGTCCCCGAGGTGCTGGACGCCGGTGATCGTGCACGGCGGGAAGCCCGTGAGCGTGTTGCCCGGGCTGATGCCCACATCGGCGTTGATGGTGCCCGGAGCGCCGGCACAGGTGACCGACGCGCCGGCCAGGATCCCGTAGGTCGCCGCCGTTCCCAGGGTTGGCCCGACCGGGGCGGTGTTGGCTACGATCACGGTCGCGAAGCCACACGTGTCACCGAGGCTATTGCACGCCCGCACCGTACTGGGGAACGTCGCGAGCGTCGCACCCGCGGTGAACAAACCCGAGCTGCTGTTGATGGTTCCCCCGCTCGCCACGACGGACCAGGTCACCGGCGTTATGGAAACGACCGCGCCCGTGATGTCGGTGCCCGCGGCAGCGAACTGCTGGGGGCCGCTGGGGGGCAGGGTGACCGGGTTGGGCGTGACCGTGATGGCCAGCAATTGACCGGCAACCGGTGGGCCTTCGGTGTGCTCGCACGCAGCGGCAAGCGCCACGGCGAGCGGGACGATGACGAGGAGTCGAGCCATGTGTCGGGAAAGAGTGAACATTTGCTGCCTCCGAAGTATTTCGTGTCCCTGCCAATACATCCCGGGATCCGTGTGGCGGTCGGAAACTTCCTCGCCCAAGTGTCTCAAACCTCGCTGGCGCGTGCTTCAGCGCCCATCCCTCAGGCGGACGAAAGAGGATTTAGAAACGAAGGGCGACGCCGCGAGACGGTTGTCGCCCGAACGCACTAGCTCCTTTGAGGTAGGTGTCTCCCTGTGTCATCCCTGCCGGTTGAAAAGAAAGAGGGCGGTCTTGGCCGCCCACCTCCTCCCAACAACCGGGCAACCTGAGGGGTGCGCCGGGGCTCGTGTACCATCCGTCATCACCACCGCCAGGCGGACGCGGACACCACCGCGCCGATCGACATAATGACGAGGATCAGGGCGTAGAGCATGAAAGTTTTCCTGGGATCACTCATGCGTCCTCCCAACGTCAGGCCTGGAGTGCCGCGGAGGGGCGGGACTGCGCCCCTCCGCGTCGTTCTCCGCGGGGGCTAGTAGCGGCCCGAGTGCTTGGAGTCGTGGCCCTTGGAGTCGTGGCCCTTGGAGTCGTGGCCCTTGGAATCGTGGTGCTTGTCGTGGTGCTTGTCGTGGTGGTGGCCCTTGTCGTGATGGTTCTTGTGGTGGTGGCCCTTCCTATGGCAGTCTTTGCCGTTGTCAGCGGCGCCGTCCGCACAGCCGTTGATCGTCGTGCCGGTCATCGTCACGTCGCCGACCCCGGAAGCTCCTGCCCACGCGTTGCCGTTGAAGATCTCCTGGGTCAGGGTGATAGCCGCTCCCGCCAGAATGTTGCCCGAGAAGGTCGTCGGAGTGGCGATGCTCGTCGTGATCGTCGCGGCCTGAGAGACCCACCACGTCACGTTGCACGCCTGCCCGCCGCCGGCCATGATCACCGAAAAGTTGGTGCCCGTGAGGGCGCCCGTGCCGGCCGTGCCGCTCGACCCGATCTTGAACAGCCAGGTCGCGTTGGGGTTACCACCCGCGTCAAGGGTCAACGTGACGTCCGTTGCCGTCAATGCCGCACCGGTGCAGTAGACACCGGGCGCCAGCGTCAGGGAGGCCGCGATCGTGCTCGGCAAGGTATGGGCGGCGTCGCAGTCCCCCAGTACGGGCGCGAGCGCTGCGTACTCGGTGCGATAGGCGTTGTAGGCCGCGACGGCCGCTGCGTCGCCGAGGTGACTCGTCCCCGTGATCACGCACCGGGTATTGGTGAACGCACCGGTCGGCGGAGCGAGGAAGGTGCCCACGCTGCCGTTAATGGTCCCGTCGGTGCAGGTCACCCCAGCGTTTGCGAGCACCACGAAGTCCGACGCCGCTGCCCCACCGCCGGCCTGGCGGGCCGCGGACAGGGTTGGGCCGGAAAGTGAGGAGACGTCTTTGGAGTCGGGGCTACACGCTGCGGTCAGCAGCGCGGCAAACGAGGCAGCGACGGCGAGTCGGGCCGTCAGTCGTGGCAGAGAATACATGGTTGCTCCCAGCGGTTGATGTGAACAGAGATTCCTTACAAGCTGTCCGCGCTGGGCGCCGGGGTACATCCGTCGGCGGGATGAAAGTGGATTTACCTAATTGGGGTGCGGCGGCACCGCATCATGCGTCGGATGATCTAGCTATTTGGGTGTGGTGAGGACGTGACCTATTATTCCCGTGTGATAACGCTGTGCCGTTACCCCCTTCGGTTGGGCGCCGTCTTGATCGCGCTCCCGCTGGTCCTCAGCACCTGCGAAGAAAGCTCCGAGCCGCCCGCCCCCACCACCATCGACGTCGCACCATCGGCCGCCATCACCCTCACCGCGATCGGCGGCTCCCAGCAGCTCACCGCTGTCGTCAAGGACCAAACCGGCACCCCGATCACGGGCGCCAGCGTCGCGTGGACGACCAACAACGCAGGCGTAGTCACCGTGAGCTCGACCGGCCTCGCCACGGCGGTCGCGAACGGCACCGCGCAGCTGAGCGTGACGTCGGGGAGCGCGTCGGCGAACGTCGCCGTCACCGTCGTGCAGACCGCCTCGCAGGTCTTCAAGGTTTCCGGGGACCTGCAGACCGACACCGTCGCGCAGACGCTCCCTCAGCCGATCGTCGTGCAGGCGCGCGACGCGACCGGGCACCCGGTTGCGGGCGCGACCGTCACCTTCGCCGTCAGCCACCGGATCGGGGAGCGTGGCGACTGCGTCCGTAACGGCGGACGGGACCGGACAAGCGCAGACCACGTGGACCCTCGGCCAGACCGCGGGCAACCAGTCGGCAACCGCGACCGTGGGTACGAGTCCGGCGCAAACGTTCACCGCGACCGCGACCGCGGGCCCACCCGCCAGTGTTACGAAGCAGGCGGGAGACGGGCAGACGGGTCTCAGCGGCCAGGTGGTCCCGGTCCGTCCCGCGGTGCTCGTCAAGGATGCGTTCAACAATGTGAAGCCGGGCGCCACGGTGACGTTCGCCGCGGGCGTTGGTCACGGCGTGGTGACCGGGGCGAGTCAGACCACCAACGCCCTCGGTATCGCGACCGTGGGCAGTTGGACGCTCGGCAACGCCGGGGAAGACACGTTGACCGCAACCGTCACTGGAACGGGCATCACCGGCAATCCTGCCATCTTCACCGCCACGTCGCAGTCAGCCATCGTGGCCGCGTTCGTCGGGCAACAACCAGGTGGGGTTGGTGGGCTATCCGGTCAACACGCGGCCGGCGGTGCGCGTCACGGACGGCGGCAGCAACCCCATCCCGGGCGCCGCCGTCACCTTCGCGGTCGCGACGGGCGGCGGCAGCCTCACCCTGGGCACGACGACCACGAACTCCAATGGCGTGGCGCAGGTGGGCAGCTGGACGCTCGGCAGCGGCGCCGGCGACCAATACCATGACCGCGACCGTCACGGGGAGCGGGATCTCCGGCAATCCCGTCACCTTCGCGGACACGGGGGTGGCGGCGCAGTTACACCATCAGATCCAGTACTACGGTCCCACGCCGTCGCCGCGGGCGACAGGCCGCGTTCGACCTCCGCGGTCGCCAAGTGGCAGTCCATCATCTACCGCCACGTCGGTCCGCCGGTCGTCGGTCACCGATGCAGCGGGACGCAGTGCGGCGCCGGAGAGCCGGCCGATCAACCAGACCGTGACCGACCTCCTGATCCTGGCGAAGTTCGATTCGATCGACGGACCCGGCCAGATCCTGGGCCAGGCGGGTCCGTGCTTCATCAGGATGTCCAACGGCCTGACCGTGGTCGGGCGTCATGGTCTTCGATTCGGCCGACGTCGCCACGCTTGATCGGCAACGGCCAGCTCGAACACGGTCATCCTGCACGAGATGGGCCACGTGCTCGGGTTCGGAACCCTGTGGGACCAGTCGCCCAACGCCTGCTGGCGCTCGCCGTCCAGCCCGCCGGGCACGATTCAGGACACCTACTTCAGCTGTCCCAAGGCGCGCGCCGCCTTCGACTCCGTAGGCGGCACGACCTACACGGGAGGCGGCAGCAGTCCTCCGGCCGGCAACAAGGTGCCGGTCGAGAACTGCGGCACGTCGCCCTTTGTCTCACCCGTGTGCGGCGGCGGCACCGTCAACGGCCATTGGCGCGAGGTCGTGCTCGGCAACGAGCTGATGACGGGGTACGTGAACGGCGGCAGCAACCCGCTTGAGCATCGCATCCATCGCCGCGCAGGAGGACATCGGCTACACCGTGAATTACGGTGCGGCGGACACGTACACGCACATCTTCACGGCCCCGCCGCACGGGCGGCGCCCCGCCACTCTCCCTGGGTAACGACATCCGCCGTGGTCCCATCTATGTGGTGGATGCGTACAGGGACCGTCGTTCGTGTGATTTCTGACCGGTAACTGACGCGGCACCACCCTTAGCTTGGTAGCCATGCGCGCCGTGCCACGACGTGCCTGGGTCGATTCGCCACGCTCTGCTGGGTGTCCTCAGCGGCTGCGAGGTGAACCCCGAGCCGGCGCGGCGTCGCCACCACGATCGCGATCACTCCCTCCTCCACCGTCTCGCTCACCGCAATCGGCGCTACGCAGCAGCTCACGGCCGTTGTGAAGGACCAGAACGGCGATACGCTCGCGAATGCCGCGGTCGCATGGTCGACCAGCAACGCCGCGCTCGTCACCGTCAACGCCACCGGCCTCGTCGACGGCCGTCGCCAACGGTAGCGCGCAGGTCACGGCCGACCTCTGGAAGCCTGACCGCCAGCGTGACCGTGTCCGTGGCGCAGGCCGCCGCGCAGTTGATCAAGGTCTCGGGGGACGCGCAGACCGACCACCGTGGGCCAGGTGCTGCCGCAACCGCTCGTCGTGCAGGTGAACGATGCGACCGGGCATGCGATCGCGGGCGTGGCCGTGGCATTCGCCGCGACCGCCGGATCGGGGAGCACGGGGAGCGCGTCCGCTACGACGAACGCCGTCAGGGCAGGCGCAAACCACCTGGACCCTCGGACCAGACCGCCGGGAGTCAGACCGGCGCAGCGCGACCGTGGGCGGCTCCCGGTCCTCACGTTCAACCCGGCGACTCACCGCAACGGTGTGGGCGCTCCGGGCCTCACGCTCATCGCGTCGGGCCTCAGCTCCGCCCTGTACGTGACCGGGCCGCCGGGCGACACGAACCGGGTCTTCGTCGTGCAGCAGAGCGGCATCATTCGCGTGGTGTTCCGCGATTCGCTGCTCACGACGCCGTTCCTGGATCTCTCCGGGATCATCAGCTACGGCGGTGAGCGTGGCCTGCTGAGCCTCGCCTTCCACCCCAACTATGCCAGCAACGGCTTCTTCTACGTCGACTACACCGCTCCGGACGGCGCCCTCACCGTCGCCCGCTATCACGTCTCCGCGAATATCAACGTCGGCGACGCGGCGTCGGGCCAGGTGCTGCTCAGTATCCCCCATGCCGCGAACAGCAACCACAACGGCGGGTTGGTGACGTTCGGCCCGGACGGCTACCTGTACATCGGCACCGGCGACGGCGGGGGCGGCGGCGACCCGGACGGGAACGGCCAGGACAGCACCGTGCTGCTGGGGAAGATCCTCCGCATCGACGTGGACGGGGCGTTCCCCTACGCGATTCCCCCGACCAATCCGTTCGTCGGCCGTCCCCCCGCGGCTCCCGAGGTGTGGGCGTACGGGATGCGCAATCCGTGGCGGTTCTCCTTTGATCGTTCACCGGGGACTTCTACATCGGGGACGTCGGGCAGATCGCGTATGAGGAGATCGATTTCGCGTCCGCAGGGGACCTGGGTGGGCACAATTACGGGTGGAATACGATGGAGGGGCTGCACTGCTACGCCCCCGCAACGGGTTGTGTCATGACCGGACTGGTCTTGCCGGTGTACGAGTACAGCCATGCCATCAGGGAACTGTTCCATCACCGGGGGCTACGTCTACCGCGGCACCCGGAATCCTACGCTCGCCGGGCGGTATTTCTTCGCCGACTACTGCGTCGGCCGGGTGCGGAGTCTGCAGGATGGTCGGTGGAGTCGCGACCGACCTCGTGTCGCATACGGAGTTCGCGCTGCTTCCCAACCTCACGTCGTTCGGGGAGAACACGCGGGGCGAACTGTACATCACGCGGGCGAACGGCGACGTGTCTCGCATTGCTCCGCAGTAACGTCGAATCCTTCGCTTGGTAGCCATGCGCAACGTGTCGGGACGAGCCTCGCGCCGGTGCCGTGACGCTCGTAGGAGCGCAGGCGTGCGGGGCGTGGCGATGTGATCAGTCCACGCCGACCCTCGCGCTCACCCGCGTGGCGTCGGGGCTCAGCACCGGCGCTGTACGTGACCGCGCCGCCGAGTGACACGACCCGGATCTTCGTCGTACAGCAGAGCGGCGCGATTCGCATGGTGCGGCATGACACCCTGCTCACCGACGCCGTTCCTGAATCTGTCGGGGATCATCGCGTACCGGCGGCGAGCGCGGGCTTGCTCGAGCATCGCGTTTCACCCAACTACGCCAGCAACCGTCAGTTCTTTCGTGGACTACACCGCCTCGAACGGCGCGCTCACCGTCGCCCGCTATCTCGTCAACGCATCCAACCCCAACATCGCGACCGATCCTCCGGCGGTGGTCCTCCTCAGCATTCCGCACTCGGCGAACACGAACCACAACGGCGGGTTGGTGACGTTCGGACCGGACGGCTACCTGTACATCGGCACCGGGCGACGGCGGCGGCGGCGGCGACCCGGACGGGAACGGCCAGGACAGCACCGTGCTGCTGGGCAAGATCCTGCGCATCGATGTGGACGGTGGGTCCCCGTATGCGATTCCCCCGACCAATCCGTTCGTCGGCCGCCCGCCGGCGGCGCCCTGAGGTATGGGCCTACGGCCTGCGCAATCCGTGGCGCTTCTCCTTCGACCGCACGACCCACGATCTGTACATCGCCGATGTGGGGCAGAACATGTGGGAGGAGATCGACTTCTGGGCAGCGGGAAGCCCGGCCGGCCGCAACTACGGCTGGGACGTGATGGAGGGGATGCACTGCTACGAGCCCATGACCGGTTGCGTGATGAGCGGGCTGGTACCGCCGGTCTACGAGTACAGCCACGGCTCGAACAACGCGCTCGGCTGCTCGATCACCGGCGGCTATGTCTACCGCGGTACGCGCTATCCCGCCCTGGCCGGGCGCTACTTCTTTGCCGAGTTGTGTGAGGGCTGGGTGCGGAGCCTGAAGATGCAGGGCGGCGTCGCGACCGATGTCGTGGAGCACACGGAGTTCGGGTCGGTTGGGGGATCACGTCGTTCGGCGAGGATGCGCGCGGCGAGCTGTACGTCACGCAAGGCAGCGGCGAGGTCTACCGCATCACGCCGCAGTAGTGCGGGGCTAGCCCCTTCTCACCGCGAAACAGGTGGCGATCAGCAGCGCCCACAGCCCGAGGCCCAGGAGGACGCCAGTCAGGACTCCGCGTGCGGGGTCGAGATCGTCAGACTGTAGGTCGTGCGGTGCCACGATCCGTCAATTGATGGGCCGAATTGGAAGAGACCCGACAAGCTACAGGTCAGGCCGGGGGTCGTCCACCAGGGCGCCCACTCGGCCGAGGGGTTCCCGGGCTGTCAGGTGCCCTCGACGATGTCCTCTTCCATTGGTGCGAGCGCGCCGAGAAGCTCGGCCTTGTCCGCCGGCGCCACATTGTAACTGTCCAGCGCGCCCGACAGATCCTCGACCAGCGCGGCGAAGTCGGCGTGCGTGATTCCCATGCCTGCATGGGCGGTCTTCATGTCCTTCCCCATGTAGTGGCAGTGGTCGCCGGTCGCCTGGCAAATCTGATCCACGAGCTTTCCCTTGAGGGCCGCCAACCGAGCGGTGTCGGCCACCGTGGCCGCGAAGAACCTGTTGATGCGGTTGTCGGCGCCCACCCGGAAACAAATTCGTTGACCACGGCGGTGATGGCCGTCTTGCCCCCGAGCCGGACGTAAGCGACTTCCCCTTCGCCTGGGCTCCCACGGGAGCACAGACGACTGCGACCAACGCCATGCCAATGAGTGGAGAAGCGAACGTGCGACGCATGGTTGGATCTCCCGGGCTGGAGGGTGCTCGTTGTCGATGAGGGGCTAAGCTGCTGGCGGTCTGCAGTCTGTCAAGGAAGGGGTCTTCATGAAGCAGGGAACGCGGCCCACTCGGAACGCGCCATTCCCCCGGGCTAGGTGCCCGGGTCCGCTCCAAGAATGCGGCTTACGGCGTATTCGTCAGTGCCCGACCCAATGTTGGGCGACCTGTCCCTCTTGTGACCGTTCCGGCAACTCCCGCCACCCCGATCGGCGGCGACAGGATGTTCGAGCTATTGGCGAGCAGCACGACGCCGGTTCCGACCTCTACGTCGGGACCAAAGGTTGAAACGTTCCAGAAGGCATAGGTGCCGTTTCCATAGCCGCTCACGGTCCCATAACCTCTGACTTCGGTGTTGGCGAACAAGCGATAGTATCCGATGTTGATGTCCAACCCACCCGAAGGAGCGGTGCAATTGCACCAGTTTTCTGAAACGAGACCCCAGTTGACTGCCATGAGGATTGGATATGCGCCGGAGTTTGAAATCAACGGGGAGAAGTATTCTTGCGTGCCTACAAAGTTGTCCACGGTGAACGTGTAGGTGCCGCTGGGGTTCGAGATTGTCTCAAAGTCGCCGAACATCTGCTCACCAAGCGGAGTTCCCCCGGTGGTCGTGGGACGGTTCAGATCGAAGGAAACCGTGAGGCTCCCGGCAACGTTGACGGTCACCTGCTGAGTAGCGCTCGCTGCAGTAATCCCTACGGCTATGTCCATTCACATTGATGGTGACGGGGTCGATCAGGTCGTTCGTGACAACGATTGTCACGGGCACGGTGGACGGGCCCGACGTGTCTGGTACAGGCAACCACGATCAAGAGTACGAATACCCAGAAGCGTTTCACGGAAACCTCCAGTGGACGACGGCGTACGACCGGCCTGCTGCAACATGTAAGGGGCGGGGCTCAATAGGCATGCCTCGTTCGGTGGAGGGGTGGAGTAGGGAGATCGCCCGATGGGGTGAGTCGCGCGGTCTGGCTTCCTTGATTCTCGCTTGAGAGCGCGAGCGTCTATTGCTGGCGAACCCACAAGGGAGTCACCCATGCTGCGCCGACCGATCGCCTGTGCGCTCCTCCTCTGGTATCTCGCCGCGTGCACCACGTGGCACGTCGAGAAGGGGGTCAGCCCGTCGCAGATGATCTCCACCAAGCACCCCACTGCCGTGCGCCTGACCCTGGCCGACGGCTCGCGATGGATCTCCTTGAGCCCCGAATCGCTGCGGGCGACAGCGTAGCGGGGGTCCTCCACGGAACGCCATCTAAGGTCGCGGTCTCGGACGTCATACAGGTCGCGATCCACCAGGTCGATGCTGGAAGAACGATCGGGCTCGCGCTCGGCATCTTCGTTCTAGCCTTGTTCGCCAGGGCGTTAGTGGAAGCGCCGCAGGGCTATTAGAGGAGGACGCTGCGATGCTCCCAGGCAATTTGGCAGCAGGAGGTCCCCCGAGTGGGAGGCCCGGGGGGTTGGAACGACGTCATGCGCCGACTCGGAATCGAACCGAGAACCTAATGATTAAGAGTCATTTGCTCTACCAATTGAGCTATCGGCGCGCGGCGGAAACATCGCTACCCACAAAACGTTAGGCAACCCTTGGCGATCCCGGCGCCTTGCGGCTCATCAGCGCGAGGTTGTTGCGGTCGGGATCCTGGAATTCCGCCATCCACAGCTCGTGATCCGCAGCACGGTGCACCAGATGCGGCGCGCTGCGAAAGCTGGCGCCGCGGGTCACCAGCGCCTGGTGCGCTGCCTCGATGTCGGCAACCCTGAAGTAGATGATAGAGGAGGGATGATCGAACTCGGGCGCTGACGGGATCCCGAGCATGAGACGCACTTCACCGCACTGGAAGAACGCCATGTTCGGGACCTGAAACAGGAACGGCAGGCCGAGCACGTCGCGGTAGAACGTCACAGCCCGGTCCACGTCGTGCACGATGATCGCAATCTGTTCGACCTGGACAGCCGACGGCGGCACCCTCCTACCCTTCCCCCTTCCCCCTTCCCTCTTCCCTCTTTCTTAGTGCCCCCAAGGGGAATCGAACCCCTGTTCCCACCTTGAAAGAGTGGTGTCCTAACCGTTAGACGATGGGGGCGGAAACGCGAGCGCTGACAGTAGCGGTAACGGGATTCGAACCCGTGTTTGAGCCTTGAGAGGGCTCCGTCCTAGTCCCCTAGACGATACCGCCGTAGCTCGGCCGGAGAGGAGCCGGCGGGCTGAATATCACCACCCGCCGCGGGAGCACGCAACCCGCGTGCCCGCCTCCCCTGTGTTGACCTGTCACGCCGTCTTGCGTACCCTTATGGCCACCGCAACCGCGAACCCATGGCACGCGCGAAAGCCAGCTGGTGGAAACGAGTGCTGTCGCTGGTAGCACCCGACGGGGTGCTGCTGCTCGCGGCCGTGGTCGTGCTGCAGCTCGATGCGCTGCGCGACGGCTGCCCGCCTTCGCGCGCTTCTATCCCTACGCCGTGTTCGTGGTGGGCGCGCTGCTGGCGTGGCGGTTCGAGCGCAACCGCCTGCTGCTCGCCCTGGTCGTGCTGGCCCTCGCCACCGCTCGCCCTCGGCTCGCCCGGTCGCGGATCGACGGTCCAGGTGATTATCCGCGCCACCGCGGTGCTCCTGCCCCTGAACCTCGCCGCGCTCGCGCTGCTCCCCGACCGCGGCACGCTCACGCCGATCGGCCTGCTGCGCCTCGGCGCCATCGTGGTGCAGGTGACCCTGGTGGTGATGTTCAGCCGCACCGCGCCGGCCGCGACCGCGGCGCTGCTGGCGCACCCGATGCTCCCGGCGAAGCTGCTGGCGTGGGCGCCGCTGCGGCAGCCGGCGCTGTTCGCGTTCGCGCTCGCCCTGGGCGCCGTGGTCACGCCGCTGCTGTTCGAGACCAACGCCACACTGCGCGGATTCCTCTGGGCCATCCTGGCGGCGTTTCTCGCCCTCACCGCGTACCGCCCCGGCCCCGGGGCGGCGATCTACCTCGGCACCGCCGGGTTGGTGCTCGTCGTCTCGGTCATTGAAGCCTCCTACCTCCTGGCCTATCAGGACGGGCTCACCCAGCTGCCGACCCGCCGTGCTCTGACCGAAGCGATGCAGCGCCTCGGCGGCCAGTATGCGATCGCGATGGTGGACGTGGATCACTTCAAGCGCTTCAACGACGAGTACGGACACGACGTGGGCGATCACGTATTGAAGATGGTGGCGGCGAAGCTGGCCCACGTCGAGGGCGGCGGGCAAGCGCGTACCGCTACGGCGGGGAGGAGTTCTCGATCCTGTTCCCGGGCAAGTCGGTGGACGAATCCCTGCCCCACCTCGAAGCCGTGCGCGAAGCGATCGCGGACACCGCCTTCACGATCCGCGGCCGCATCCGTGTCGCGCGCAAGCGCGAGAAGAGCAAAGGCAAGCGCCGCCAGGCGGCGATCACCGTCAGCATCGGCGTGGCCGAGCGGAACAGTCGCCACGGCCTGCCGGATCAGGTGATCCGGGCCGCCGATCAGGCGCTGTATCGTGCGAAGGAAGACGGGCGGAACCGCATCCGTACCTGACCCGCCCGAGGGAGATCAGCCTGCGGCGCTCTCCGTCGCCGAGCTTTGCATCGGCGCGTGCGGTTGAGCGGTGACCCACACGCCCGGGTGGGGGATGTTGACGCTGAATTCCTCGGTGAGCCGCGGGGGACGCGTCGTGTAGGCCGCGAGCGCCTCACGCCACTCCCGCGGCAGCTGCGCCAGCGAGCGCAGCGGCATGGCGATCGCGCTCCCCACCCGCCCCAGCACCGTGTTCTCGACCAGGTCGGTCAGCGGCACACCCGACGCGTCGCGCACCTTCGAGAGTGCCGAATGGCGCGCCGCGTGGTCGCCGGCCGCGATGATCGCGGTCGAGTAGTACAGCAGATTCGCCTCGACGTGCTCGAGCAGCCGGTTTCTCCCGCTCCCCGCGCTTTCGCCGTTCAGCAACCGCTCGAGATCCGGCACCATGCCGCGGTCGAGCAGCGTGCGCCGGAAGATGTACCCGAACCGCTGCACCACGTCCGGCGTCGCCACGTTGGGGAGCCGGAACGGGACGAAGATCACCGGACGGATCCGCGGACTGCGTACCACCACCCGGAAGTGCTCGAGCGGCTCGAAAAAGTGGAACGTGACCACCCGGTCCCGCGCCGTGTTGCGCACGGTGCGGATCGCGGCGTGGTCGGAGGTCTCCTGCGTGCCGTCCACCACGCCCAACGGACGGCGGCGCAACGCCTGGCTCATCCGCTCGGTACGCTCGCGGATCATGTGCATCGTGCCGGTGGCTGCCGCCTCGAGATTCGGGTCGGAGAGGGTGCACGACTCGACCTGCAGCTCGGGCCGGAGCGCCGTCACCAGGTCGCCCAGCATGGAGGTCCCCACCATCCGGGCGAGAATTTGCAGCGGGCGCTCCCGGCCCTCGATGTCGCGGCGCCAGCGGCCGTCGAGCACGGTGAGCCGCGCTTCGTCCCCTGGCGTGAGCGAGACGCTGTAGAGCAGCTCCCCCCACTGCACTCCGGTGGACTGCCACAGCTGCTCGACTTCGATCACCACACCGTAGCGCAGCACAGCGGTCGGATCGGTCGGCGTCGCAAAGAAGTCCGCGACGTTATCCTGAGGTCCGGCGGGCGACGGCGACGCCGGCTCACCGAACATGGCGAGGCGCTGGAAGTAGAGGACGTGCCCCGGCACCTCGCGCGACTCGGCGGCATGCGGTGCGGGAGCCGCCGATCGGCTCGCGCTCGCCGCGTTCGCCGGCGACGAGGTGAACGGCACCCAGCTCGGCGCCGCGAGGTCGGTCGGGCCATCTCCCAGGGTGGCCGTGTTCAGCTCGATCGGCTCTTCGTTGCGGAGCCCCACCCGCAGCCTGAGCCGCGAGCCGTCGCGACGGGGAATCCGCACCGTGCCGTCAGGCTCGCTGACCCAGTATCCGGCCGCATTACCGGACCCGTCGAGCACCGTCACGGGAACCCCTTGGGCGGGTTTACCCGTGTCCTGGTGGACGATCCGAAACAGCCAGAAGTCCTTCACGCTGCTCGTCATAGGGGGGAACAATATGCAATTCGCCGGGCGAACGACCAACATGCCGGCGCCGTGTCGCTTCTAACGCATTGTCGAAAAGCGACTTACGTTGTAGTGTCTAACCTCCCGATCCATGCATGCACTCCACTGGGCTCGCCTGAAATCCGAAGGCCCGTACCCGCTCCGCCGCGGCGCGTGGTATCGCGTCACGGAGTTCGAGCGCCACGAAATCATCCTCGACGTGCAGTGGAGGACCGTCAGCGTGCCGCGTTCCTACATCGAGGTAGTCGACCGGCGACCGCTCCGCTGGACCGTCGTGCCGCGTCCCCGCGACGCGATGCGGCTGCCGGAGACCTGGGGCGACAAATACGGCGTCTGTCCCAATTGCAGCAATCGCATATCGCTCGAGGAATCGCCCGACGAATTGAGCTGCGAACGATGCGAGGGACGCTATCCGGTCGCCTGGGATGAGAAGTACCTCGGGCGCCGGTAGTCGCGCCGTCGCTCAGGGAGACTCCCACCGCCCACTCGATACCACCCAGCAGGTGGTCGAGGAACGGCCGCTCACTGAAGCTGCACGACGAGTGTCCCATCGCCGTGTACCACGCCCGGCCACCGTCATATTCGCGCTGCCAGCTGATCGGATGTGGATTCCCATCGTTCCGCCGGAATACGTCGATTCGTCCACCCGGACTAACACCGTTACGCTCACCGGCAACGCCGTGTAGTTGTACCACTCATCGGTGCGCACCCAGGGATCGGGGAGGGAGCGCGTGGACCGCTGGCCCGTGTCCACGACGACCACGCTGGCCTGCTGCATCGGGGGATGAGACGCGAACGTGACGCCAAGCAGGGTGTGGTACCAGCTCCAGCCATACTCCGTGTCGGATGCCGAGTGCACGCCCACCAGACCCGTGTCCGGCCTGGATGTAGCGCTCGAACGCCGCCTGCTGCGCATCGTCCAACACCTCGCCCGTCGTGCTGAGGAACACGACCGCGCCGAAGCGCGCCAGGTTCGCGTCGCTGAACGCGGTGGGGTCCTCGGTCGCCTCGACGGTGAAGTTGTTGAGCGCACCGAGCACCTGAATCGCGGTGATGCCGCTGGGGATCGAGGCATGGCGATAGCCGGTGGTGCGGGAGAAGACGAGGACCGAGAACGGCGCATGGGCGGGCCCCGGTACCGGTGCGGGCGCGCCGTTGGTGGCGGCACACACTTCCGGGGCCGTGGCGTCGTTCGACTTACACGCGAGCACTACAGCGAGTAGCGCGATTGCGATCCAACGGTTCCGCACGGAGCCTCGACGTTCGTGGCTGCCTAAGTATACGCGGGATTCCCCGGGCTAAGAGCCCGGGCTCGGCGCATTGTGCGCCCTGTAAGGGCGCACACGGGCCGAGCGCGCCCTCTCAGGGCGCGTGATCACCCACGACAGCCGTGCGTCGTCCCCCACTCGTCCGTGCACCCATCGTTCAGCTCGATCACGTGCAGCTGGTATCGGATTCCCCGGGCTAAGAGCCCGGGCTCGGCGCTCGTGCGCCCTGTAAGGGCGCACCCCCGGGCCGAGCGCGCCCTCTCAGGGCGCGTAACTCCGATCCCATCTCGCAATCGAATGGTTTGGTGTGGATGCATCATCGCGACACACTGGTCCGATGCCCTTCCGTCTCTACGCGCTGGTGACGTGGACCACCGAGCGGCGACTGCCGCTCATCCAGACAGCTACTGCCGCGTTCCTGCGTCGCATGCTGCCCGCGATCGCCTCCCGCCACGGCGCGAAGGTGATTGAAATCGGCATCGTGCGGAACCACGTACACATGGTCGTCGAGCTTCCCTCCGCGAATCGATATCCCCCGCCTCCTTCAAGGTCTCAAAGGCGCAAGCGCGCGCGTCGCGAACCGCGACCGGATCCAGCCGCGTGCGAAGTTGCGCTGGGCCGATGGATACGACTTGCGCTCGCTGGGCGTCCGGGATCTCAAGCAGGCGATTCGCTACGTGCGCACCCAATCAACGAGGCATCCCGAGCTTGCTTTGGAGGAGTCGGACATTGCTTCGAGACTCCCCGGGCTGAGAGCCCGGGCTCGGCGCCACGTGCGCCCTGTAAGGGCGCACCCCCGGCCGAGCGCGCCCTCTCAGGGCGCGGAATACGACTCCGTAAAAGGGTGGGTTGCTACGCGCTCGGGGCTGGCTCGTCCACCCGCTCCGCGTTCAGCTCGATCGACGTGTCGCTCGGGATCGGATTCCCCGGGCTGAGAGCCCGGGCTCGGCGCCAGTGCGCCCTGTAAGGGCGCACCCCCAGCCGAGCGCGCCCTCTCAGGGCGCGGAATCGAACCCGCGGCCGCTGTGCGTCGTCGCCTTCGTGTTGCGCGTCGTCCCCTCGTCCACCCGGTCCGCGTTCAGCTCGATCACGTGCCGGTCGGGATCGAGAATGAACACCTGGGGGAAGCCCGCCTTGCCCCATTGATTTTCCCGCAGCCGCTTGACGTCATCCCGCGTGTCACTCGAATACCCGAGCGACTTGAGGTAGGCCACCGTCTCCTGATAGCTCTTCACCCGCAGCGCGAAATGCACGTCGTGCGAATCGATCCCGCGCGTCCGCAGCGTCGGCTTGTCATGCACGATCAGGTGCAGCTGGCGATCGCCCACGGCGTACCACGCCCCCGCGAACTCGAATGCCGGGCGCTCGATCTCTTTCAGTCCGAGCACGTCGCCGTAGAACGCTTTGGACCGGGTGAGATTCGTGACGGCGAGACTGACGTGATGCAGGTCTGCGATCTCGATCATGTGATGCCCTTGGAGGTGACGATCTCGGAGCGAGCCGCGTCGAGAACTACGGCCGCTCGAACGCGACTCCCGAAGGGGAGGCTACGGTGAACCGGGCAACCTCGTGGTTCGAGGCGTCGAACTTCACGACCGCGTTGGACCCGTAGCAGCCGATCCACAGGTTGTCGTCCAGATCCACCGCCAGGTTGCGAATCTGTCCGGAGCAGTTGACGGTCACGCTGTCCTGGAAGACGCCCGCGCTGGTGAAGCGAAAGTAGGCCCCCGCGTTCTGGTCGGTCACGATCACTTCGCCGCTGGCCCGCGTCGCGACGCCGAAGGCGCCGGTGAGGCCGGCCGCCCCGAACGCCGTGTCGTACACGAAGCCGGCGAGCCAGCGTTGCACCGGACCGCCCGCCAGGGTGGCCAGATAGAAGCTGCCGTCCGCCCCGAACGCGGTGCCCCGCAGATTCGTGCCGCCAGGCGAAGCGATGCTCCCGAGCGACGCGCCGGTCAGGTCCATTGTCCGCACATCGGGCATGGAGTACCCCGTAGCGTAGATCACCCCGCCTGCGCTCACCGTGGTGCCGTAGATGGGACCGGCAAGAATGGTGGCGCCGAGGGCGTTGCTCGCCCCGGTTGCCGGGTCGATCGCTACGACCTGGCCCCCGTTGGTGCCGGCGTAGATGCGACCATCCGGTCCGACCGCCGCCGAGAGGGGCGCCGTCACTGCGAATGTCGAGAGGCGGGCCAGCGTGATCGGATCGTACAGGTAGACGGCGTTGTCGCTCATACTGGCCACGACGAGCCGGCCGGCGGGAAACACCACGCTCAACAGCGCGCTGCCCGGCTGACCCTGGGCGGCGGCGGTAATGACGACCCCTCCGCGGCCGACGCCCCTGGCAAGGCCGGTCGAATCGACTACGGCGATGTTCGTGTTCGAGGAAACCCAGAGAAACTTGGCGCCGGCCACCGTGTGCCCGTTGCCGTCCTTCGCCGTCGCGGTGAACTGGCACGTGGTGCCGGCATTCATACTCGACGTGCCGGGCGTGACGGTGACCGCCGCCACCTCCTGCTCCACCGTGAGGGTGCGCGCCCCCGTCACGCCGTCGACCGTGGCCCGGATGCTCGTCGAGCCGTTCGCCGCAGTCGTGGCCAGGCCGCTTGTCGGATTCACGACTGCTACCGCGGGAGCGGTCGAGCTCCACGTCACAGTCTTTTCTGAAAGGATATTGCCCGCAGCGTCCTTCACGAGCGCGCTGAACTGCACGATGCTCCCGAGCGCGGTCGCGGTGTCCGTCGCGGCCGTGACCTGAACGGTCGCGACCTGAACGGTCGCGTCCGGTGCGTTGGCCTCTATGGGGGTTTCACATCCCGCCAGGCCAAGTGCCAGGATGCTGAGCGCGGCATAACGCACCATCAAGCCTCGCTACGGCGTCACCATCTTCGGCGGCTCTCCGACGTAGGAGTACCCGGTCTTGGGACACTTCAGGTCGGGATTGGTCGGGCTGAACATCCCGCTCGGGTTGTTCTTCCACAGCCAGACGTGAAGATCCCAGTGGTGCATCCCCGGATCCATGATCGGCGCGTGGCCTTCCATGGGACCCTCGAGAGCGCGCCCGAAAATCTTGGGCGCCTCCTTCACACCAGGCTCCACGGGAGCGAACCATTCGGCGGCGACGAGCTGCAGTTTGTCGGCGACCGGCTCGTAGATGAGCACCTGCGGCTTCGTGGGGTCCATGGTCGGGCCAATCGTCGCCCAGTTGAAGAAGTGCACGCCCATGCCGCCGGCCTTGAACGTCATCTCGCCGTGCGCGCCGTGCCCCGACGGGAACTCGATGCACCCCACCGTCGAGAAGTAGCCGTCGCGCACCGCAGCCATGGGGTCCTGGTACTGGGCGAGTGCCGCCTTGGCCTGCGCGATCTGCGCGTCGGCCGACGCCGCTTGCGCGGCCGCGGTCCGCCCCCCGAGTGAGAGGCCGGCGACCGCCAGCGCCACGACGGAGATTCTCGCTGCGACACCCATGCGTCCTCCTTGGATGAAATGCCTGGTAGCTGGCGAACTGTCCAATTGGGAGACCGGATTTATCGTCCCGCCGCGCCGTCCGCAAGGACCGCCACTGCCTCGACCTCGAACACGACCGGGTCGGCGACTCGGACAGTGCCGCCCGGGCCACCGCGGAACGGCCGGATTCCGAAGTCGGTCTGTTTCACGGTGAACGTTGTCGTCGCCCGCAAACTGTCCGGGTGGATATTCGCCTTCACCTCCGCCCGCACTTCCCGCGTGCGGCCCGCCATGGTCAGATCCCCGACGATGACAAACCCACCGTCAGTGGCCGTCAGTGTCTTCGAAACGAAGCGGATCTCAGGATAGCGCTGCACGTCGAGCACCTCAGTGCGCATCGCCTCCGTCACCTTGCGGATCTCGGCCGTGTCCGGAGGCGTGAGGACCTGGAGGCTGTCCGTGCGCACCACGATCTCTACGCGGGAGGCGGCAGGCTTGTGCGGGTAAAAGACGACCCGCCCCGAGAACGCCCGCGCGCGAATCACGTGCGTGTGACCTGCGAAGCCGAGCAGACCGCCCTTGCCGGTCGTTACCTCGAAGCGGCTCGATGGTGAGAGGACGTACACTACCGAGTCCGGGGTCCCCGGCTGGGCTGGTGCGGTAGAGGGGATGACACACGCAGCGACGGCCGCCGTAGCGAGGTGAGCCCATGTGCGCGGAGCGACGTTTTGCAAACAGGCCCGGCAGGAATCGAACCTGCAACCCCCGGTTTTGGAGACCGGTGCTCTACCAATTGAGCTACGGACCTAGGAAGTAATGCGGCTGGAAGTTAGCAATTCAACCTGCCCCGGCAACTCCCTACTGTCCCCCTACTTTGACCAGCCCTGCTTCCGTTCGTACGCCCGTACGCGCTCGCGAGCGGCGTCGAACAGCCGCTCGTAGTTGCCCTTACGGACTTTCGCGCTCGCCTCGGGGGTGAGCAGCGCCCACAGTGGGGCATAGTCGTTGAAGACCGCGAAGTACGCGCTGGTATCGCGCGGCGCCACCACGTCCGAGCCGAACAGAATGCGGTCGGGATACCGGTTGATCAGATCGGCTGAGCGGCGGGTCACCTCGGGGCTCGCGAGCAGATACTTCGCGACTTCATCCCAGCTGATGTCGAAGTACACGTGGCGCAGCGTCGAGTCGGAGAGAATGCCCTCGACGATCATGCCGTACGTCGGGTTGCGCTCGGCCGCGCGGACCGATGCCGATGGCACGGTGGGATGCACCACGCGTCCCAGGCCGATGTGGGCCCAGATGATCGTCGCGTCGCGATGCCGCCGCAGCAGGGACTTCATTTGAGGGAGAAAGAGCGGTTCGGTGCCGGGTTTGGCGAACGGCATGTCCATGTCGTTGTGAATCAGCACGACGAGTCCGGAAGCACCGGCAAGATCGAGAATCCGGTCGAGCGCCGGGTCGAGGAGGCTCGCGGCTCCGCCCGCGATCTTGCCGGACACGAACTCCTTATGAATGGTGAACTCGCCGATGCCTTCGAACACGCCCGGGAATGTGCGGAGCACCCGCTTGATGTGATCCGCGGCGTACATGTCCGCCGGATTGAAGCCCGTGATCATCGGATCGAACCGGGCGCGCTCCTCGGGCGACAGCGAGCGGTAGGCCATGGCGGTCGCCGCGTCCGTGAACGAGTAATAGTAGAGCGGCGCGTCGGTCTGGAGGTAGTACGTCGGCGCGTAATCCCCGGAGTTCCCATACACCCACGCCTGTTGGAGCGGGATTCCGAACAGCGTGGACCGGCAGACGCGCTTCCCCATGATCTTCAGGAAGTCCCGCACGCTCGGGCCTTCCTGTACGTAGTTGGTGAGATGAAAATGCGAGTCGTTGAAATCGCAATCGGCGGTCTGCGCGGCGCCGGGGTGCGCCACGGCGAGACCGATCAACACGAGCCCTGAGACAACGCGCATGAAGCACCTCACATCAGGATATCCGTCCCGATGGAAATCGTCGTGCCGGACTGACCCGACGTGTAGTACCCGAACGTGGAAGACGCCGGACACCGCTCGACCCGGATGACGTGCACATTCAAGCGCCAGGACCGCGTGCCGCTCGGGTAGATGGTCGTTCCCCCCGACACCTCCCAGGGGTGCCGTTCAAACTCGTCCATCACCACACCGTAGGTGAGGTAAACCCCCAGCCGCTTCGGCACCACCATGTGCATGCCCTGCACCTGGAACCCGTGATCGGTGATGGACGAAGTGGCACGGGGCCCGTGGCCAGAAAGTTCGAGAGCCGGCGGAGGTAATACTCGCCCTGAAACGAAAACCCGCGATACTTGAATCCCGCGTCGATCGCCATCTCGTCGTAGTCGAGTTTCTGCACCGTCACCCCGCGGCCAGCGCGCCCGTGTCGAATGGGTTCACGCCGTCCGAGAGCTTGATCTGGGCGGCATTGGGCGGAACGCTGTCGTTCGCGTAGCGCCCCTCGCGACTGTGGCCCGCCGATATCCCGAACCGAGTGGCCAGACGCTCGTGATACTCGAGATCGCCGAGTCCGCCGCGCGGTCCGAACTCACCCGTGGTCGGCATCCAGTTCAAGCTGGCACTGTACGCGAGGTCGCGCGTGTCGTTGGACGCGGTCACGCCGAGCTGGCTCAAATTGGTGTTGACCGAGGCGGTGTAGTACAGGCGTGGCACTGGCTGACCCGTGACGTAGGCACCGGACGAGAATCCCCCGCGGAAGAAGTCCTCCGCCATTTGCCGATCGCTGCCCGCCCAAAACGGCCAGGAACCCTGCAGCGAACGTATCGTCAGATTGGGGAGCATTCCCACACCGACGGTAAGGGCGGGAGCGAACGTGTACTGGAGATTCCCGAACAGCAGCGCCTGCTGCGTCGTCGTCAGCGACCACATCGTGATGTTGTAGCGAAACCTGGGGACGTGAAAGAACCCGGTGAGCCACACCATCGTGCGGTGCCAGTACAGATCGTTGCGCGTCTTGACGGTGCGGACGCCCCCCAGGTGATCGATGAAGTCCTGATCCCCGGGGAGCTGATTCACATACCGGAACAGTCCGTAGAAACTGATGTTCAGGCTGGCCACCTTCGTGCGGACGACGTCGAAACCCTTTGGCGGGTCGAAACTCCCCAGCGATGCTGGTTTGATAAACCGAGTCGGTAGTGGCGGTGGTGTCGGCGCTGGTGTCGGCCGGCGTCTGGGCCGCCACGTCCTGGGCGGTCACTCGTGGTGCGAGGATCACGAGAAGGCTCGCCGCGAGTACGAGCGAGCGACCCCAGGGGAGATTGGTTCGAGTGGCCATCCGTCTCCTGTGTGAGGTTCGGGTTCGGTCGGCTAGTGCTTGGGATTCGCGTCCAGGTACGCCGCGATGAATTGGTCCGTCATGGTCCGCACCGCGTCCTTGATGGACGTGACGAGATTCTCTTCCGCCGCCGTGCCGAGACCACCCTTGGAATTCCAGGTGCGGGCGAGGGCAAACACGTCGGGGTTCCGGGAGAGCACCACCAGCTGGAAGACCTCGACCTCGACGCGGTACGGGTACCGGCTTGCCGGCGGAGTCCGGGCGCTGGACGATTGGCAGGACAAAGAGGTACGGCATCCCGGGCGTGCGACGCAGGTCGTCCTTCTTGAGCACCGTAATGCCGGCCTGCCGCACCTGCGTCTCCACCTCGGCCTGAATCTGCTCCGCCACGAGCCGCGTTCTTTGGGGCCTGTTCCACCACCGGCACGACCGAGACGTAGACGCCCCGCAGGCCGGCGAGGGTCTTCCGTGCATCCCCCTCCTCCACCTGTGCGGTCAGTGTCGAGGCGAACGCGGTTGCGAACAGTGCAAGCGTGATGAATGCCGGCTTCATCAGTCAGCCACCGCTCACCGCCAATTGAGTGGAGAACCGGAAGCGCCGCACCGGCTGCCCGCCTGACCGACTAACCGCCCAAGGGGTGGCTGACGGGGATTGAACCCGCAACCTCCGGAGCCACAGTCCGGCGCTCTAACCAATTGAGCTACAGCCACCATGTTGTCCAGCAACGACCTACGCCGGGGTCGACCCGCGACGCGCCACCAATCTATCCGCGAATAGCGCCCCGTGGTACTCTTCCCCAGCTCACCTCGTCCAGGAGAGTCCTTGTGAGAATCGTCGCCACCGCCGCCATCCTTGCCTGTGCTGCAGGTCTCGCCGCCACACCCGCCCATGCGCAAGACGTGGAGGCCCTGCTCAAGAAGCATAGCTGTACCGTGTGCCACAAACTGGACGCCAAGAGTGCCGGCCCGTCGTTCAAGAAAATGGCGGCGGAATACGGCAAGGACGCAGACGCCCCGGCGCTGCTCGCCGAACGAATCAAGAAGGGCAGCGCCAAGGTGTGGGGGCCTACCCCAATGCCGGCGTTTCCGAAATTGGCCGACGCCGACGTCACGGCGATTGTGAGTTGGATCCTGTCGCGCTAGGCCGGTGCCGGCCAGAAGCGTCGCGCGAGGTCCTCCGTGCGCGCGTCCTCCGGCACGCGCTCCCCGTCGAGCGACGCGATCGGCACCACGCCGCGTACCGCGTTCACGAGTAGCAGCCCCTTCCCTTCGAGCTCCGAGCGCGCGCAGCGCCGCTCCTCGACCCGCGTCAACTCGATCACACGCGCCCGCCCGATCCCCGGGAGCACTCCGAGCGCGAGCGGCACCGTCTGCAGCCCAGTTCCCTCCCACCAGCACACGCTCCACACCGTTCCCTCGGCGACCCATCCTTCATGCGTGAGCAGCAGTGCGTCGTCCGCCTCGGCGACGACGGCCTCGCGCGCGGCATCCGCAAAACAGTCCCGTTCCGTGGTCTTGTGGGGATACGGCGCATGGGGCTCGGACGCGGTGATCACCGCCGGTGGATCGAGCGACGGCAGCTCGCGCACCGTCACCGCCGCGCGGCCCTCGCACACCTCCAGCCGGAGCACGGCGTCCCCGGTGCCTGCGAACGGTGTGACCAGCTTGGCGAGGTCCCGGGACGGACGCGGCATGCCGAGCGTGTCGAGTGAGCGCGCGAGCCGGGCGAGGTGACGATCGAGGAACGGAATCCGTCCCTCACGCACGCGCATGGTCTCGATGAGACCTACCGGTACCATCGCGCCAACCTACGGCCCGCCCGGGTACGCCGGCAAGGCGGCACCCGCCGGCACGCCGCACCGCTTGCGCGTTCGAGGGCAACTTCTACTGTAGGGTATGGCAAAATTGCTCGGTCGATCGTGGCTGTTCTTCCCGCTGGCGGCATTGGTCGCCGCATGCTCGCATGCGCCTCCCGCCGACTTCGCTCCCGACCCGGGGCTCCTGGCACACATCCGCGACATCGAAATCACCCTGATGCAGAACTCGGTGTGCCCGGGCGGGATGATCCAGGCCTCGTACCAGGCGGTGATCGACGACGGCACCCGCGTGCCGTTCATCACGTCGTACGACAAGAAGCATCCGCCACGCCTCCACGTGGTCTTCCTGAGCTACTCGAGCCCGGAAGCGGGGGGCACACAACAGGGCAACTGGGTCACGTCGGGTGACCCGCTCGCGTCGGCGGCCCACGGCTTCCGGCTCACCGCGACGCTCAAGGCGAAACCGAGCATCACGCACACCGTGGAGGTGGCGCCCGACTACAGCTGCATGCCGCACGCGTTCGCGTTCGCGGGCGGCGGGGGCGACGCGATGCAGGGCGGCCTGAACGGCCCCGATGTGATCGTACGACTCGGGATGGGACATTCTCCGTTCTACGAAAAGCTCCTGGTCGCGAGCGTCGAAGTCGGGATCGCTCCCCCCTTCTATCTGTTGTACGACGCCCGGACCATCCCCCCCGCCGACTGGCTGGCGATCGAATCGCGCGGTGGACGGGGAGGTGTGGGAAGCCAGGGAACCCGCGGCCGTGACGGGCGCACCGGTGCGTCGGGATGCCCGGCGCAGGCCGGCGGACCCGGTGGAGACGGCGGCGATGGTGGACCTGGCGCGCCCGGCGGGCGGGGCGGTCGGTGACGATCGTCGTCCCCGAAGAGCAGCCGTTCCTCGCCGGGCTCGTCGTGGCGCGCTCGCCCGGTGGTCCGGGAGGGCCCGGCGGTCCTCCTGGCGCGGGGGGCGACGGAGGAAAGGGCGGTCAGGGCGTCAACAGTAGTGACAACACCCGGTGCGCCGATGCGGTGGCCGGTGTCGCGGGTCGCAAGGGCGCGCCCGGCCCGGTCGGCCGCGACGGGCGGCCGGGTCCCAGGCCGGAGCTCATCACGGTACCGGCCGAGGAGGTGTTCCCCCCGGGCCTCCCACCCGAGCTGGCCGACCTGTTGGTCGAGGCGCCGCGACCGTAGTAAGCGTCGGTTTCCTTGTTCGACGTCATCATCATCGGCGCCGGCCACAACGGCCTCGTCACGGCCGGTTATCTCGCGCGCGCGGGAAAGCGGGTGCTGGTGCTCGAGCGGCGCGACGTCGTCGGCGGGGCGTGCGTCACCGAGGAAGTCTGGCCGGGCTTCCGCGTCTCCACCGCCGCGTACGTGAACAGCCTGCTCCGCCCCGAGATCATTCGCGACCTGGGACTCGCCCGCCACGGCCTGGAGCTGCTGCCGCGCGATCCCTCCTCGTTCACGCCCTTCCCCGACGGTCGCTCGCTGATGATGGGCCCCGATCGAGCCCTCACGCGGCGCGAGATCGCGAAGTTCTCCGCCCGGGATGCCGACGCCCTGCCCCGCTACGAAGCGATGCTCGAGCGCATCGCCCGCTTTGTCGAGCCGACGTTGCTCGAGACTCCGCCCAACCCCTGGTCGCTCCGGCCGCGTGACCTGGTGCGCCTCGCCGCCCTCGCCTGGCGCTTCTCGCGCCTCGGCGCCGACGGCCCGCGCGCCCTCGAGATCCTGACCGGGGCGGCACGGCCGATCCTCGACCGCTGGTTCGAGTCGGAGCAGCTCAAGGTCACGCTCGCGACCGACGCGATCATCGGCGCGATGGCCTCGCCGTCCATGCCGGGCACGGCGTACGTGCTGTTTCACCACGTGATGGGCGAGACGAACGGCGTGCGCGGCGTGTGGGGCTACACCCGCGGCGGGATGGGCGGCATCAGCGAGGCCCTCGCGGCCGCCGCCCGCGAACGCGGCGTGGAGATCCGTGTGGCGAGTCCGGTCGCGAGGATCCTCACGCGCGAGGGCCAGGCGACGGGCGTGGTGTTGGAGGACGGCACGGAATTCCGCGCGTCGCGCGTCGTCTCGAACGCCGACCTGAGCGTGACGTTCCTCAAGCTGCTCGACCCCGCCGGAGCTGGACCCGGAGTTCGTCGCGGCGGTGCGGAACGTGGACTACGCCAGCGCGTCGCTCAAGATCAACGTGGCGCTCTCCGAGCTCCCGGATTTCACCTGTCTCCCGGGCACGGCGCCCGGCCCGCAGCACCGCGGCACGATTCACATCGCGCCGACCCTCGACTACGTGGAGCGCGCCTACGACGACGCGAAGTACGGCCGTCCCTCCGAGTCCCCCGTGCTCGAGTGCACCATTCCGTCGGTGGTGGACCCCACCGTGGCCCCGCCGGGGAAGCATCTGATGTCGATGTTCGTGCAGTATGCGCCCTACGCCCTGCGGGACGGCAGCTGGGACGACCGCAAAGAGGCGTTCGCCGACCGCTGCCTCGATGTGCTGGCCGAGTATGCGCCCAACATCAAGCGCGCCGTCATTCATCGGCAGGTGCTGTCGCCGCTCGATCTGGAGCGGCGCTTCGGGCTGACCGGCGGCAACATCTTTCAGGGAGCCATGACCCTGAACCAGCTGTTCTTCCAGCGCCCGCTCCCCGGCTACGCCGACTACCGCACCCCGATCCGCGGGCTCTATCTGTGCGGCGCCGCGACGCATCCCGGCGGCGGGGTGATGGGTGCGTGCGGCTACAACGCGGCGCGGGAGATCCTGCGGGATGTCAGGCGGAAGGCGGGTAGCCGGGAAGGCGCGTAGCCCCATGACCGACGCGGGAATCGCGTGGTACCTCCCGCCCTCCCGCCTACCCGCCCACTAGATTCTCCGACGTCCACCATCACTCACGTCATTCTCCTGGTCCGCCGATGCCCCGTTACGCCCGACTGATCGCCTGCTGCGTCCTCCTGGCTGCGCCCCTCACCGCGCAGTCGAACGCAGTCCGCGTGTCGCAGGGTGCCTACGTGCGCTCGCACGACTACGATCTCGTGCACCAGCGCATCGAGCTGTGGGATTTCGATTGGGACTCGACCGCGTTCAACGGCCGCGTGACGACGGCCCTGATCGCCCTGCGGCCCGGCCTGGACTCGATCATCCTCGACGCCGGAAAGTTGCTCACGATCCGCCGCGTCACCGGCGCCGCGGGGTCGACCCTGCGCTTCGCGACGCACGGCGACACGCTCGTGGTCTTTCCCGCCAAACCGGTCGCGTTCCGCGACACCGCGCGGTTCACGATCGAGTACCGCGGCCGAGTGGAAAGCGGCCGCGGGCTGACGTTCATCACCACCGATGGACAGCCGCACCGCCCGCAGCAGATCTGGAGCCAGGGCGAAGACATGAACAACCACTACTGGTTCCCCACGTACGACTTCCCGAACGACCGCGCGACCTGGGCCATGCGGGTGACGGTGCCGGCGCAATACTCGGTCGTCTCGAATGGCCGGCTGGTGCTCGACCGCCGCAACACGAACGGCACCCGCACCGTGGAGTGGAGCCAGGATCTGCCCAGCTCGACCTACCTGGTGTCCCTCATCGTCGCGCCGCTCACGCGGCTCGCCGACTCGTGGCGCGGCATCCCCGTGGACTACTACGTCTATCCCGAAGACACCGCGCGCGCCCGGCAGCTGTTCCGGGTCACCCCCGACATGATCGACGTGTTCTCGCGCCTCACGGGGGTCAAGTATCCGTGGGCGAAGTACGCCCAGACCACCGTCGCCGACTTCTTCGGCGGCATGGAGAACGTGAGCGCCACGACGCTGGTGGACTGGCTCCCCGACGCGCGCGCCTACCAGGATCGGCCCTGGTTCCTGTGGGTCTTGATCCCCCACGAGCTCGCGCATCAGTGGTTCGGCGACTACACGACCACCGCCGATTGGGCGAACATGTGGCTCAACGAAGGGTTCGCCGAGTACATGCCGGGACAGTATTGGCGCGTCAAGCTCGGCGCGCGCGCGGAAGACGACTACTACCTGGACGAGTACGCGCAGTTCATGGACATCGACGCGCGGCGCCGTATGCCGCTCGCCGCGCTCGCGTCGAACAACATCTACCCCAAGGGCGCGCTGGTGCTGCGGATGCTCGAGCGCTACCTCGGCCCCGAGCGCTTCTGGGCGTCGCTGCGCGCGTACCTCACGCGCCACGCGCTGGGCAACGCCACCACGGACGATTTCCGGCAGGCGGTGCTGCTCGCGACCGGCGAAAATCTCGACTGGTTCTGGGACCAGTGGGTCTACCAGGCCGGCTATCCCCAGTTCACGGTCAGCGCCGCGTACGACTCGGCGGCCCGGCAAGTCAACCTGACCGTGCAACAGACGCAGGTAGACTCGAGCACCGCCGACAGCACGGGCCTGCGATACACGACGCCCGCCGTGTTCCGCATGCCCGTCACCATCCGCGTCGGCACTGCGTCCGGCGACGTGGTGAAGCGCGTCATGCTCGATGCCCGCGAGCAGACGATCGCCGTCCCGGGCGTCGCGACGCCGCCCACGATGGTCGTGTTCGACGACGACAACACGCTGCTCAAGACGCTGAACTTCGAGCAGCCCACCGCCTGGCTCGCGGCCCAGCTGCGCCGCGACCCCGACTTGTGGAACCGTCTCTGGGCGATTCAGCAGCTCGCTGCCCGCGGCGCCGACACGGTCGCCGCCGCCGCGCTCGTGCAGGCGGCGACGGGTGCGGACTACTTCCGCACCCGGGCGCACGCGGTCGAGGCGCTCGCCGCCGTCCCGCCCGCGGTCGCCCTGCCCGCTGTCGAAGTCGCCCTGCGGGACACGTCCGCCGACGTACGGCAGGCCGCGATGGCGGCGCTCGGAGAGATCGGCGGTGACCGGGCCGTCACCCTCGCCCGGCAAGCCCTCACCGCCGACTCGAGCTACCAGGTGCGCGGCCGCCGCCGTCGCGACCCTGGCGCACGTCGATTCCACCAACCGGCGCGCGTGGATCGCTCACGGACTCGCGCAGCCGTCCTACCAGGACGTGATCGCCACGGCCGCGTTGCGGGCCATCGCCCAGTCGAACGACACCAGTTTCATCGGCCAGGTCGAGGGGACCATGGGGCAGCTGCGCGCCTCGCCGCATGTGCTCGGTGCGCTGGCGAACCGCGGGAGCCCCCGGGCCCTCGACGTGCTGGGTCAGCACCTCGACGACGAGCGCTCCTATGTGCGCCGCTGGGTGTTGCAGGCCTTCCGGTCCACCCTGCGGCGCGATCTCGCGATTGCGAAACTGCGCGCCGTCGAGCCCACGCTCCGTTACCCTGAAACGAAAAAAGCCGTCACTCGGCTGCGACAGCGGCTCGAGGAGCAGAAACCCGGAGCCTGACAATGGCAACCACGCCGCGCGGCAGCCTGCTCGGGCGCGCCTCGTACTGGGAGGTGAGCCGGGCGCCCCGGTACAGCCTGCTGTTCGCACTCCCGCTGCTTGTGCTGTACCAGGTCCTCGCGACCCTCGAGCCGGTGGGGCGCCAGGGGTCGCTCCGCAACGGCGCCGACGTCGTGCTCGAGAGCCTGTTCGTCGCCCTGGTGGGACGTCAGGGCCCGCTCTTGTTCATGACTTGCCTCATCGCCGGCGGTCTATGGCTGGTTGTGCGCGACATGCGGAAACATGGCGGCAGTTTGCGGGGCACCGTGTTCGCCCTGATGCTCGTCGAGTCCTGCGGGCTCGCGTTCTGCTTCGGCATGGCCGTCGCGGCGCTCACGTCGCAGCTCGTGCACCCACCCGACAATGATGCTGCAGGCCCCGGCCGAAACCCTCGGCTGGGGCAGCCGCATCATGTTGTCGGTCGGTGCGGGGATCTACGAGGAGTTGTTGTTCCGCGTGGTCCTGGTGACCGCACTCGCGTGGATCGGGCACACGGTGCTGGGATGGCGCGCCACGGTCGCGGGCGTGTGGGCCACATTGCTCGGCGCCGTGCTGTTTTCCGCCGCGCACTACATCGGCGCCTACGGCGACCGCCTGACGCTCTACTCGTTTGTGTTTCGGATGATTGCGGGCGTGTTCTTCAGCGCGCTCTACCTGTTGCGCGGCTTCGGCATCACCGCCTGGACCCACGCGCTGTACGACGTGCTGCTGCTGTTCGCGCGATCGTGAGATCCGCTCTCCCACCCTCGTCCCTCGCGTGGCCCCGCCCTCACGGGCGGGGCTATCGATCTCGCAATTTTCTGACCCGACCGGCGTCCAAACGATGCGTCGAGCCTCGTACCGCCATCAATGTTGTCCGCGTGGCGCACACCTATCTCTGCGTCCGCATCCATTGCGTCTGTGGAGCACGTATCGGCGCCAGCCCTGGATCGCTCCGGAGTGGCAGGATCGGCTGTATCCGGTACTTCGGCGCGGTGGCACAACGGAAGCGATCGAAGCTCATCTGCGCTGGCGGGATGCCGCGACCACGTTCATCTCTACCTCTCGCTCCCAGCCGACCTGTCCATCGCGCAGCTCGTGAGCGCGCTCAAGGCCAACTCATCGCGCTGGATCCACGAGACATTCCCGCGACTGCGGCAGTTTGCCTGGCAGCAAGGGTACTCCGCGTTCTCGGTGTCGAGATTCTCGGAGGAGCATCTGATCGCGTACATCCGAAACCAGGAGGCGCACCACCTAGGCCCGAAGGGCCGACACCCTCAAACGGGTCGCCCCATCCGTGAGGATGGGGCGACGGACTAGCCCCACCGCTCCGACCTGATTCCCTGGCCCCGCCCTCACGGCGGGGCTATCGATGTCGCCATGCCCGCCCTGACGGGCGGGGCTATTCCCGATCTACGACGTAGATGTTCCGCTGGGCCGTCGGCACCAGGATCAGGTCGATGATGTTGACATGCTCCGGAAGGTTCACGACGTAGGCGATCGCGTCCGCGACGTCGGCCGCTGAGAGCGGCGTGAAGCCGTGGTACACCGCCTTCGCCCGCTGCGCGTCACCGCGAAACCGCACCTCCGAAAACTCCGTCTCGACAAAGCCGGGGTCCACGCTCGACACGCGGATCGGCGTCCCCGCGACGTCCAGGTTCATCCCGTCGGTCAGCGAGCGCACCGCAGCCTTGGTCGCGCTGTACACGTTCCCCTTGGGATACGACATGTGCCCGGCCGTGCTGCCGATGTTGACGATGTGGCCGCGCCGCTGCGCCACCATGTGCGGCAGGATGGCGCGCGTCACGTTCAGCAAGCCCTTCAGGTTCGTGTCGATCATGCGATCCCAATCGTCCACGTCGCCCTCGTGCAGCTTGTTCAGGCCCGCCGCCAGCCCTGCGTTGTTGATGAGGATGTCGGGAACGTGCCCGCCGGCGGCCAGCTCGGCCGCGGCCTGATTCACCACGGCGCGCTCGCGCACGTCCACCGCTCCCAGCCGCACCGTGGTGCCGTGCGCCCGCTCGAGCTCCGCGGCGAGCTCGGTGAGGCGATCCCGCCGCCGCGCCCACAGCACCAGGTGCGCGCCGTCGGCGGCCAGACGACGCGCGCACGCCGCGCCGATCCCCGAGCTCGCTCCCGTCACGAGCGCCAGTTTGCCCTTCACGCGATTCACGGACGTCGCTAGCCCTGCTTCTTCTTGGCCGAGGGCGGCAGCAGCCCGTTCAAGCGCAGGTAGATCGCGAGCTGACTGTAGTGGTCCGCCCAGTCGTCGATCAGCGACCAGCATCGCCAGCGCACGCGTCACCTTCTTGCCGCCGAAGAAGGGAACGCTGTCGGCGAGCTTCGAGTCGTCCACACCGCTGAGCGCCGTGCTACAGAAGTCGAACGACTGCTTGAGCTGCGGCACCAGGGTCTCCTTGGTGTCTTGCGGCGTGACCTTCGCCGGCTGGGCGGGCGTTGTGCCCGCCACCCACCCGCACATCTCGCGGTTTCCCTCCACCAGGTGCACGACCACTTCGCCAAACGTCATCTGCGCGGGCGTCGGCTTGTAGCCGTACTTGTCGGCCGGCATTTCCTCGGCGGCCCCGATCAGATGGCCGGCCGCGCGGGTGGCGAGCCGCTGCGTGGCACTGGTGACGGGATTCTGGGCGTGCAGGCTGGTGAAGCAGAAAGCGCCGCAGCACGCGGCGATCGTTGTGAATCGGGGGCTCATGGTGTCAGCTCCGAGGGAACGGGACAGGGAGTTTGCGAAGATGGAAGCTGCGAAGCAAGGGCGGTAAGTTCATCGGGTGACAACACTACTTCACCACCCGTGGCCGTGGTACGTCGCCGGTCCGCTCATCGGGCTTTTCGTTCCCGCGCTCCTCGTGCTGGACAACAAGTCGCTCGGCATCTCGAGCAATCTGCGGCACCTCTGCGCCGCGCTGGCCCCCCGACGGGTTTCATTCTTTCGCTATGAGTGGAAAGAAGCCGGCCTGTGGAACCTCATCTTCCTCGCGGGCGTGGTGCTCGGTGGGTTCATCGGCGGCAACCTGCTCGCCTCCCCCGCCGTCGCCATCTCGGCCGCCACACAAGCCGATCTCGCGGCATTGGGTATTCACGACTTCGCCGGCCTCGCCCCGCGCGAGCTGTTCACCTGGTCAAGCGTCCTGAGCGCGCGAGGTCTTGTGTTGCTCGTGGCCGGTGGATTCTGCGTCGGCTTCGGCACAGCGTATGCCGGAGGGTGCACATCGGGGCACGGCATCGCCGGGCTCGCGAACCTCGAGCGGCCGTCCCTGGTCGCCGTGCTGGGCTTCTTTGCCGGCGGCCTGCTCGCGACCTTCGTCCTATTGCCGCGCATTTTGTGATGACGGATCGATGACGACGACCCTCGCCGCTCCCACTCGTCCCGTCCGGTACGGCCCGCGCGATCTCACCCTGTACTTTGTTTTGGGCGTCCTGTTCGGCGTCGTGCTGACGAAGTCCGAAGCCGTGTCCTGGTTCCGTATCCAGGAGATGTTCCGGTTTCAGTCCTTCCATATGTATGGGATCCTCGCGTCTGCGGTCATCGTAGCGGGCGTCTCGATCGCCCTGATCAAGCGTTACCGCGTAACCACGCTGCGCGGGGAAGACATCGCGATCGCTCCGAAGGCGATGGGACGCGGGGTTCGCTACTGGGCAGGCGGGTCGCTGTTCGGGATCGGCTGGGCGTTTACCGGCGCCTGTCCGGGTCCGCTGTTCGCCCTGGTCGGCAGTGGCTTGACGGTCATCCTGGTCCCGGTGCTCGCGGCACTGGCCGGGACCTACGCCTACGGCTGGATGAGGCCTCGCCTGCCTCACTGAGCTTTTTGCTGCCCTCCCCAGTCGATCAGGATCTTGCCGGTGTTCTTGTTCTCGCGCATCCGCTGAAAGGCCTCCGCCGCCCGGTTGGGAGGGAAGCACCGAGTCGACCGTGACGCTCAGCCGTCCCGACGCGAACCCGGGCAGGATTTCATCGCGGAACCGGGCCACGATCGCCGCCTTCTCGGGCCGGCTGCGCGACCGCAGTGTCGAACCCACGATGCGTGCCCGCCGTTTCATCAGTCGCTGAGATGTCGAGCTCCGCCCGGGCCCCGGACATTGTGGCGAGGAATACCACCGATCCTCCGGTGGCGAGCAGTGCCAGGTCGGCACCGAGCGTTGCCGCTCCGACCGGGTCGAGGATCACGTTCACCGCGCCCGCCCCCCAGTGCGACTCGATGGTGGTCACGAGGTCGTCGTTGGGGGCGTGGATCGCGAGGTCCGCCCCGGCTCGTTCGAGCGCGGGGAGTTTTTCTCGGCTGCGCGTGGTCGCGGCAACCCGTGCACCGAGAAACTTGGCCAGCTGGATCGCCGCCAGCCCGACCCCGGACGCCCCCGCATGCACGAGCGCGGTGCCGCCCGGGCGCAGGTTGCCCTCGAGCACCAGGTTCACGAAGGCAGTGAGAAACGCTTCCGGAATGCCGGCGGCCGTCGCCACCTCCATCCCAGCGGGAGCCGGAAAGATCTGCCCGACGGGCACCGCCACGTACTCGGCGTGCCCGCCCCCCGCGAGGAGCGCGCAGACCGGCTCACCGGTTGTTGCGATCGCTCCCGAGACTTCGAGGCCGAGGATGGTGGACTCGCCGGGGGGCGGCGGATAGCGGCCGGCGATCTGCGACAGGTCAGCGCGGTTCAGACCGGAGGCCGCGACGCGGATCAGGACCTCGCCGGGTCCCGCAACCGGGGTCGGAGTTTCGGCAACTACGCCGATGTACTGCTCGGATTGAATGGAGACTTGGAGGAAACGCATGGGGCCAATCTAACGGCCCGGGAGGAGCACCTCGCGCCGCGCAGGGAGGGGGAAGATTGCGCACGTCCAATACACACCCTCCCCCCATCCCCGCCGGCCGACTATCTCGTCATTTCGTCTACTATTGCGCGTTGTTGGACAGCCGTTGCATTCACCGCGGTGAGGGCCGCGTTGTCTTGTTCTCCTGTTCTAATCCGGATGACCCGCTCGAGCGGCTGCACGAAGATCTTTCCATCCCCTACTTCACCGGTTCGCGCCGAAGAGAGGATGGCCTTGATGGTAGGCTCCACGAATGGCTCGGAGCACGCCATCTCGAGGCGCACCTTCTCTTTGAATTCCAGCACCACGGTCGTCCCGCGATAGGTTTCGAGCAGCTCGCGCTCACCGCCGTGCCCACTCACGCGGCTGATCGTGATCCCCGTAACTCCCGCGCGAAACAAGGCCGCCTTCACCTGCGGCAGGCTTTCAGGGCGAACTACGGCGGTGATCAGTTTCATGGCCCCTCCGATTTGACCCTTCGCCCCAGCCAGCACGGTGCTGGTAGCAATCACACCGATGCGATCGACCCCGACCTGCCACCGAACAGCGTCGACTCGCAAATAATATGCAAATCGTGCACGAATTTGTCAACGTCCTACACTACGATAGCTATGACTATCTGCAGAACGTAACTAATATCATGCAATTTATGCACAGATTTGCTTCGAATTGCGCTCTCGGGAGAATCTGGACCCTGCGCGTGTGGATCAGTGTCGTGACATTAGATCGCCATTCGATGGCGCTCGCTCAAGGCACCCGGACCGTGTCCGGCCCGGCCACCTTCCGCACGTGACACCCGTCGGGAATATCGAACACGAAATCCGCGGTGAACCGCGGTGCGGCATCCGAACCCGTGACGCGCACGGCAGTCGCCGCTCGCGCGGATCCGAGCGTGTAGCCCGTCGTCAAACACGACGTACTCCCCTGGCTCGCCGATCCCGATCTGCTGAGGGACGCCGAAGCTCTGCCCCGTGCGCAGGGTTGTGGCCGAAATGGCCAGTCCCGGCACCGGGGCGCCAGCCTGGGTCAGTACGGTGAGCGGCACCATCGCGAACAACTCTGTGCAAGCGACGATCGGCTGGTCGGCGCAGCCGAGCAGCGAGACGAACATCAACGAAGCAAGAGGAAGGGTGCGCATACGCACGTTCATCCTCTACCCCGAACCAGCCGATTCGCTCGATCGACCCTCCCTTGAAATCCCAGCGTGCTCCTGCCAACCTACGAGCGAGAGTGATCCAGTCTTCGATTCCGGAGGTGTAGCGATGCGTCCGACGTGGACTTGTGCCCTGCTCCTCACCGCGCTGGCGGGCGTGGCGTGCCATACCGTAAAGCCGGTGACCCTGGACGAATTGAATGCCATTAGGCCCGAACGCGCCTGGCTAACGCAGAGCGATCAATCGGTGGTCATCATCTCCGACCCGCAGGTCGTCGGTGACACCGTCGTGGGCTACATCAACGGGGCGTACGAGGAGCTCCCGGCCACCTCGTCAAGCAGATACAGGTGGAGCGGCCGGCGACCTCGCGAACGGTCCTGCTGGTGAGCGCGATCGCGGTCGGGTTCGGTGGCATGGCCTACGCGCTCACCGGCGGTGGGCCGGACGGCGGCCCGGATCCCAGCTACTGCGAGGAGCACGAGGAAGATCCCGCCTGTATGTAGCCCGCCTTGGGCTTGGTCCCAGGGCGGGTTCTTGTGTCCACAGTGCTTTCAGGCACATCATAGGACCCCATGCGCCTTGCAACCTTCAAGGGCCCGTTGCTCCTGCTCGCCTGGCAGGTGGCACCCGTCTCGGTCGGCCCCGATTCGACAGGCAAGTTCCAGCTCGGTTTGGGTTGGGGCGGTGGCCAGTTCGAGAACCGTTCGCTGAGCTGCGAGGGGGACGTGCTCAGCACAAATCCAGTGCCGTTCAACGCCGGTGGCGCCCAGCTCGATTTCCGGCCCTCCGGCACCGCCCGCTTCTCGGCGTTTGGCGGCTTCCTGACGCAACGCGGTGGTCACACGGGATGGGGCGGCGCGCAGGCAGCCCTCGAGGCAAGGATCGTCGGGGTGGGCGTAGGGATCGCATCGGTGCAGTTTGAGGACATCAACGGCGGGGGCATCACGGGCGCCGTTCCGTCACTCTATCTCCGGCTCGGCAGTCGCGACCGTTTCCACTTCCGGGCCGATACGTTCTACCCGACCACAGCGATGGGCACGACCGGCGACGTGCTCCGGATCGGCGTCGGATTCAATCAGGGCATGCACCACGGGACGCGCTGGTTCGCCGGGCTCAGCGCCAGCCCCTATTCCGACGAGTCGGGGTTCGGGGGTGGCGTGTTCGGCGAACTTGAGGCTCCCATTGCTGCGCGCATGGACCTGTCGCTCGGCGCCTCATGGCGGAACTCCAAGGAGGAATTCGACGGGGGTGCTCGCGTGGGCCTCCGGTATCACTTCGGCCGGTAGTTCCCTCCTGCAATCCCGCCTCGTCTGTATCGCCCTTTCGTCCAATACCACCGCCCCCCGTGCCCAGATGAGCTTGCGCCCTGGCCCCCAACCACCAGAGGCGCACCACCATGTCAGAGGCTCCGAAGAAAAAGGACTGGACCCAGCCCGCCGCCATGGCGATCCCGAAGGAGGGATACTTCAAGCTCGAGCAGGGTCGGTACGGGCCGATCTACCCCAAGACGCCGGCCTGCTACGGGTTCACCATCATCGCCAAGATCAAGCCCGGTCGGGAAGCCGCCATCCGCGAGTACGGCAACGTGATCGAGAAGACGATCGCCGGCCTGCCGGACGGCCTCGCCGTGCTCAAGCTGCACTACCTGCGCTGGGTGCTCTTCGACATCGGCAAGGACACCTACTTCATGTATCAGGGCATCTTCGACACGGACTTCGACAAGTACACCGAGGACGCCGTGGCCCTGTTCTCGAAGTACGGGCTCAACACGGTGTTCGAGAACCTCGACGGCTTTCCGGAAGACTGGAAGACGAACACGCCGGCGTTCATCAAGTTCGTGCGCGAGCATCAGCGTCCCAGCTTCCTCGAGTACGGCGAGTACCCGTACGTGAGCGCCGACGAAATCAAGAAGGCGCTCAAGCTCAAGGCCGCGTTCTCGGACATGCTCGACCAGATGCAGTAGCCGGCGCGCGTCTCGCATGCTCGAGTTCGACGACATCCAGCACATCCTCCTCACCCGCGTGCCCGCGCTCACGGGACGGTACGAGTTTCTCTCCTTTCAAAACGCCGCCGCCGGACGGCAGTGGCTGAGCGGCATTCTCGAGAAGGTGCAGTCGGCTGCCCAGGTCCGGGCCTCGGTGGAGAAGGACGCTCGCTGGGTCACCGTCGCTTTCACGGCGAACGGGCTGCGCGCGCTCGGCGTCGATGAGACATCGCTCGCGACGTTTCCGGAGGAGTTCAAGCAGGGGATGGCGGCGCGCGCGGAGGTGCTCGGCGACACGGGCGCGAACGACCCCGCCCACGTGGGTGGGAGGCCTCGCGAGCCCCGACCTGCATGCCATTGTCATCCTCTTCGCGCGCGACGCCGCCGAGCGCGGGCGGTGTCAGAGCGAGCACGAGAAGCTCGTCGCCGCGGTGCCAGGGAGTGAAGGTGCTCTCCGCGCTGGACCTCGAAGGGACGCCGCCGTTCGACTACGCCCACGACCACTTCGGCTATCGCGATCGGCTCTCGCAGCCGGTCATTGAAGGCAGCGGCGAGGAGCCGACGCCCGGCTCCGGCGCGCCGCTCAAGCCGGGGGAGTTCATCCTCGGCTACCCCGACGAAGACGGACCCCCGGCCCTGCTGCCGCAGCCCGAGATCCTGTCCCGCAACGGCAGCTTCATGGCGTATCGCCGCATGGAGGAGCACGTCGGCGCCTTCCGCGAGTTCCTGCGTCAACACGGGAACACGCCCGAGGAGCAGGAGCTCGTGGCCGCGAAGCTCATGGGACGCTGGCGCAGCGGCGCGCCGCTCGTGCTCGCGCCGGACCACGACGATCCCGCGCTCGGCGCCGACCCGAACCGGAACAACGATTTCAACTACAAAGAGATGGACCCGCACGGCTACGCCGTGCCGCTCGGCTCCCATATCCGCCGCATGAACCCGCGCGACACGGCCGCCAACATGAACCGCCGCCGCATGATTCGCCGCGGCGCCACCTACGGCCCCGCGCTGCCCGAGAATGCGCCCGACGACGGCGTGGAGCGCGGCATCGCCGCGTTCGTGATCTGTGCGAGCCTGATCCGCCAATTCGAGTTCGCGCAGAACGTGTGGATCAACGACCGCAACTTCCACGAGCTCGGCAACGAGCGCGACCCGATCATCGGGCTGCAGGACGGCACGCTCGAGTACAAGATCCCGAAACGTCCGATCCGCAAGACGATCAAGGGTCTGCCGGCGTTCACCACCGTGCGCGGCGGCGCGTATTTCTTTCTGCCGGGACTGAAGGCCCTCCGGTACCTCGCCGCCCTGGGGAAGGACTGCAGCATGAGCACGCTACCGCAGGCACGCACCTACAATCAGAGCCACGTCCCTCGGAAGTACGCGAAGGGCAAGCGGCGCATCAGCATCTACTGGACGTGGAGCTACCCGTGGGAGGCGCAGCGCGATCCCGCGGCCATGGAAAACCGCTTCTCCACCATCACCGAGGTGCGCAACGCGCTCTGGCCCGCCTACGAGACGCCGGAGTACAGCGCGGCGCAGTTCCTCCAGGGCATTGCCGGTACGCTGGAGCTGTTCCACCGCTCCACCCTCAGCTTCCAGGGGCTCGCCGGCGAAGCCACCGGCCACCCGGTCGCGGTGTTCCAGCGCATCGATCAGGCGGGCTACAGGCAGCCCATCGACGAGCGGATCCTGGCCGACACCGACACGCTCATGGTCTTCGGCCTCGACCACCTCTTGTCCGAGCAGGAGGCCACCGCGGACGAGGTCGCGGCGATCCAGGAATGGCTCAAGCGCGAGGGCACGTGCCTGTTGCTCGCGCCCCATCACGACGTCGGCTTCACCGCCGACATGCAACAGCGGCAGGTGGAGTACCAGCACCACGGCGACCCGCTCGTGCCGCGTCAGCAGCGGTTCGGCCAGTACACCCGCTCGCTCATGCGAGCGCTCGACGTCCCCGTCACCAACAAGTACGGGCTCCGGCCCGCGGTGGTGAAGGGCACGAAAGAGATCGCACCGCTGACGGCGTTTCGGGACCTGGACGCGCTCGGCCTGCTCCGGAACGTCACCACGTTCAACTTCCACCCCCACCTGCCGCACTACGAGCTGACCGCCGGAGAGAGCAAGGCCGTGCAAGTGCTCGCACGACAGCCCGTCGACCTCGATCGGCCCCATCCCTTCATTGCGGCCGGCAACAAGGAGTTCACAACCTTGCTATGGATGCCGCCCAAGGCCCCGCGCGCCGGCCACATCCTGCTCGTCGATTCGACCAACTTCACGACGCTGTTCGGCGGCACGGACAGCCTCGCCAACTTCTGGCGCAACCTCGCGCTCATGAAGTGACGGGCAGTCGGAGATACCGATGCAATTGCTGAGTAAGGCCGTCCCGATCGCGATGCTGGCGTTTGTGGTGTCCAGCATGCTCGCCATGGGCCTCAGTCTCACCGTCCGCCAGATCGTGGAGCCGCTGCGCAATGCGCGGCTCGTCTCACTCGCGCTGCTCGCCAACTTCGTGGCTATGCCGCTGGGAGCGATCGGGCTCGCGAGACTGCTGCACCTCGAGCCGGGCCCTGCCGCCGGACTGCTGGTGCTCGGAGCCGCGGCCGGGGCGCCGTTTCTCCCCAAGCTCGCGAGCGTGGCCAAAGCGAACCAGGCCGTCGCGGTCGGCCTGATGGTGCTGCTCATGGTGCTCACGATCGGCTACATGCCGCTCGTCTTGCCCATGCTGCTCGCCGGCGTCTCGGTGGACGTTGCGCGGATCGCCCGCTCGCTCGTCCTGCTCATGCTGCTTCCGCTCGGCGTCGGGCTCGCGGTGAAGGCGCGGTACGCGACCGCGGCCGCCGGCCGTGAAGCCGACCCTCGATCGGATCGCCAACATCAGCCTGATCCTCGTGATGTCGCTGATCACCATCACGAATCTCGAGCAACGTGGTCGCGGTGTTCGGCACCGGGGCGATCCTCGCAGGGGTCCTGTTTCTCGCCTGGGGCGTCGGCGTCGGCTACCTGCTCGGTGGGCCCGACCTCGATACGCGGTGGGTCCTCGGGCTCGGGACCGCGCAGCGCAACATCGCGGCGGCCCTCGTCGTCGGCGGTCAGAACTTCACGGATCCCCAGGTGGTCGTGATGATCACGGTCGTGGCCCTGGCAGGACTCCTGGTGCTGATGGGGCTCTCGCGGTTCCTCTCCACACGCCGAGCGGGCCCGCTTGATATGGCCGCGCGCGCTGATCCGGACGGCCGGGGTGCTGGCCTGCGCCGCCGCGCTGCCCGCCGTCCCGGGCGTCGCGCAGGTGCGCGGGCGTGTACCCGCTCGGCATGAGCGCGATCAACTCAGGGCGTCCTGGCCCAGCCCGGCTTCAGCTACGTCAACGCGTTTCTGTTCTACGCGCGTGATGAGTCCGTAGGCCCCGACGGCGAGGTGCTCGCCACGGGTCAGAACTCGGTCCTGATGGACATGAATACCTTCGTGTGGGTGAGCGCCAAGCCGCTCACCGCGTTGGGCAACGCGAAGTTCTCCATGGCTGCAACATTGCCCATCGCCAACAACTCGCTTTCCTCCGACGAACTAGGGGCGATGAGCGGGGGCGGCGGGTTCGCCGACTCCTACTACCAGGTGGCCATCCTCGGCTGGCAGCTGCCCCGCGCGGACCTCAAGGCGGTCTACGGATTCCTGGCCCCCACGGGACGGTTCCAGGCCGGCGCGAGCGACAATGTCGGCTCCGGCTACTGGACGCACACGCTGTCGGCCGGGGAGACTTTCTGGCTGTCGAAGAGCAAGACCACCGCCCTTTCGGCCTTCGAGATCTACGAGTTCCACGGCACGCAGGAGGGCACCGAGCTTCACCCCGGTCAGACGCTGAGCATCGACTATTCCGTGACGCACACCGTGCCGCTGCAACCCGACATGAGCCTGCAGCTCGCGCTCGTGGGGTACAGCCAGTGGCAAACGACGGCGAAGAGCGGGCCGGCGGTGACCCCGGAGCAGGCCGCCGCGCGCTACCAGGTCAACGCGCTCGGCGCCGGCTTCACCGTGCTGCTGCCGCCTCGTAGGGTGAGCGTGGGCGCCCGGTACTTCGGGGAGTTCGCGGGCTCGTCGACGTTCCTCGGGTACTCCTTTCAGATCGCGGCAGCGATCGCGTTCTGAGCCGGCGCCGCCCGGCGTCCCTTGGTCAGGACTCGCCCTCCAGAAACGCCCGCAGCCGATCGATCGCCGCGTCCCACTGCCCCGAGACCTCGTCGAGATAGCGGCTCGCCATCTGGAGGCGCTTGGGCTCGAGCTCCCAGATGCGCTCGCGTCCCCGCCGCGCGCCACGCACCACGCCGGCACGGCCGAGTGCGTTGAGATGCTTCGTGACCGCCTGGCGGGTGACGCCGGCGCCGTCGCTCAGGCGAGCGATCGAGAGCGGGCCCTCATCGCACAGACGCGTGACCAGACGCAGGCGGGTCCGGTCGCCGAGCGCGGCGAAGACGGGAGCCGGATCCGCGCGCCGGACCGCGCTAGCCCGTGGTGACATACCGCTCCAGGTTCTTCGCCTGCCCGGTCCACCCTCGCGTCGTTCATGCGGAACGCCTCGGCGCGGCGCGAGGCCGGGAGGCGATCGAACCCCGACTCGACGATCGTGAGCAGCGTACTGCCCTGCACCTCTTCCAGATGGAACTCGACGAGGGTGGTCGGCTCGGCCGAGTAATCCACCTTGGAGTCAACCGCGTAGGGATGCCACCGGTACGAGAAGAGCCGCTCGGGCTGGATCCGTTCGACGAGCATCTCCAGCATCACATGCTCGTAGCCCTTGATGGTGATTTTGCCGCGCACGGTTGCTCCCTCGGCGAACGCACCCTCGAGCTTCGCGCCAAACCAGGCGCCGAACTCCTCCGCCCGGGTGAGGGCGCGCCACACCCGGGAGCGCGGCACGCGCAGCGTGACGCGCTTCTCGATGCGATCGGTATTGGTCCGACTCTCCGTGGCCGTCATATCAGATTCTCCTCGTTTGCGGGCTTGCCAACATGCAACTGCACGGTTGCATGATAGCCGAGGGGGCCCAAGATGCGCAACCCCCCGGTTGCCCTATTGGCGGTTAAAAAAAGAGCCCGCCGATCGCAGCGATGGGCGGGCCAAGGCCCTGACACCTAACACCTAGCACCTGACACCTGCCTTCAGTGGGCCCGGGTGGAGTTGAACCACCGACCTCACGCTTATCAGGCGTGCGCTCTAACCACCTGAGCTACGAGCCCGCAAACCGCACCAAAATCTCGCAACCGGACCCCTAACATAGTGCTGCTTCGTGCACCTCGGTACTGCACCCGTCCTCTGGAGGTGTCACCGCAGCGTCCTCCGCCCGATACGCCTCCGCCTCACAGGACGTGCGCTACATCACCGGTCGAAGGGCGCTGCGTCACCGTTCCCTCTCAATTCCTGGCCATGGCCCAAACAAGGCACGGTTCTCGCATTGGACAGGCCGTCGAACCAGAGACACTGCCATGCGGCAGGTCCTTCGACAGGAGGGTGTATGAACAGACGACTGATCGCAACCGGTGCGCTGGCCTTGGCATTGCTCGCATTGTCCGGCAGCACCGCTTCCGCGCAGTACCGCGGCCGCGACTGGAACGATGACAAGCGCGGCTCGCAGCACAAGGACGATTGGAACCGTTCGAATCACCCGAAGTTCGATGATCGGGACCGCCAGGTTACGCGTGATTGGTACTTCCGCAACCGCAATCACCTCGGGCGGGGTTGGGGCCACAGAGATCGGCTGTCGCCCAGCATGGAGCGCCGGCTGCGTCGCGGCGCGCGGCTCGATCGCATGTTCTACAGCCGGATGTACTGGCTGCCCGGCGATCTGGTGCGCCTCTACGGTCCGGCCCCGCGTGGCTATCGCTACGCGATCATCGGCGGCAACATCGTTCTGCTCGATAGCGACTACTTCGTGCGGGACGTGTTCCGGATCGACTTCACAATCCGCTAGTTGAGTAGAGGTTCGGGAAGACAGGCGGCGAGCGCTACAGGGACGCTCGCCGTTTGTCGTTTAGGGCAACCGTAGAAACGCCTCGCCTTCGAGCCAGGTGATCCTGGCCACACTATCCCGCTTGACGCCCCCCAGCCGCTTGAAGCACACCAGGGCCCCGACGCCGGCGGCGTGCCGCTCGACGCACATAGCGCGCCGGTGACGACAAATCCCACGGTGGGGAGTTGCATGGGGATCAGGATGCGTGCCCGACAAGCTCGTGACAAGAGTCACAACCCAACCGCCCCGGGGCACGCAACGCCACGGCGCCCGCCGGGTAGATCAACGGGTACACGATACGATCTGATCTCGTGATGCTAGAGCCCGAGAGGAGAACCGAGGTGTGACATGACACGATCCGGCTCAGTTCTGAAGCGCGGCGCCATCGCAGGGCTCCTCGGAGCGGCGACGGTGGCGGCTTGGTTCTTTGGTCTCGACCTGATGGCGGGGCGTCCGTTCCGAACTCCCTTGGCGCTCGGTCTCGTGATGGTCGGCGGACGCAACGCGCCGATGCCGGTCGACGCGACGCTCCGCATCATCGCCTCGTACACGGTGGTCCATACCGTCGCGTTCATCCTGGCTGGTTGGGTTTTTGTTTTCATCGCGGAACAGCTGGAGCGGAGGCCGTCGTTTCTGCTGCTGGCGGTGATGACCGCGATCGTGTTGGAATCGGTGGCGGTCGTAAATCTGGCGCAGGGCGCTCAGTGGAGCGGCCTGAGCATCTGGGAGGTCATTAGCGCGAACGTACTGGCGGTCGCCGTCATGAGCGCGTACGTGCAGCAAGTGCACCCCAAGCTGCGCGACAAGCTCATCCGGGCCCGCCGGGCGCACCCTCCACAGATCCGAGTCTGATCCCGCCTACCCGGAGTGCTCGCCCTAAAACGCGTGACGGCCGGCGGATGCACGCCGGCCGTCTACGTCGTCACTCCCACCCCTCGCGCCGCGGGCCCTTCTTCGGGCGGGAGTCGTCGTCGTCGTCCTCGTCGAACTCGTCGTCCAGCTCGTCGTACTCGTCCAGGTCGTCCGAATCGTCGTCGTCGAGCTCGTCCTCGTCCAGCTCGTCGTCGAAGTCGTCGGTGAGTTCCTTGTCCTCTTCGAACTCCTCGAAACTCTCATCGTCATGACCGCCGCTGCGACGCTTGAGCGACCAGTCCGACGTCTCACGGGACAACATTGTCACCCCCAGCTAAGGTTGTGGTTGAACGAGCCTCACTCTTCGGCTGCCGACCGGGCGCTCCGGGCGAGCTTGCGGCGCTCCGTCGCGCCGAGCGCGCGCTTGCGGAGCCGAACGGACGATGGCGTCACTTCGATCAGCTCGTCGTCCTCAATGTACTCGAGCGCCAATTCCAGCGTGACCTGCCGCGGCGGCTCGAGCATGATCATCTCGTCCGATGCGGTGGTCCGCATGTTCGAGAGCTTCTTTTCCTTCGCCGCGTTCACATCCATGTCCCCGGTGCGGGCGTTCTCACCCACGATCATGCCCTCATAGACCGGGTCCCCAGGCTTCAGGAACAGGGTCCCCCGCTCCTGCAGATTGAAGAGCGCAAACCCGACCGCCACGCCCTCCCGGTCCGCCACCATCACCCCCCGGCTCCGGCCCGTGATCGGCCCGGCCCAGGGGCCGTACTCAAAGAACCGATGATGCATGATCCCGTTCCCGCGCGTGTCCGTCAAGAACTCGGATCGGTAGCCCAGGAGCCCCCGCGCCGGCACCTTGAACCGCATCCGCACCGTGCCCAGCCCCGGATTCTTGACATCGAGCAGGGTCGCCCGCCGCGGCCCCAGCTTCTCCATGACCACGCCGAGGTAACCCTCGGGGCCGTCGATCATCAGCTCCTCGTAGGGCTCGAGCTGCTCGCCGTTCGGCCCTTCCCGCGGAATGATGCGCGGCCGGCTGACCTGGAACTCGTACCCCTCGCGCCGCATCGTCTCCATCAGGATGCCGAGGTGCAGCTCCCCGCGGCCCGACACCGTGAAGGTGTAGGGATTGTCCCCATCCTCGACGCGCAGCGCCACGTTGCGCTCCACCTCCCGGTACAGCCGCTCCCGCAGCTGGCGCCCCGTGACGAACTTCCCTTCCCGCCCGGCGAAGGGAGAGTTGTTGACCATCATGTCAACCGAGATCGTCGGCTCCTCCACCGCGATCCCCGCCAGCCGCTCCGGGGTGTCGAGCGCGGAGATCGTCTTGCCGACCTCCACGCCATCGACCCCCGCCAGGGCCACGATCTCGCCCGCCTCCGCCACCTCGACCTCGACCCGGTCCACGCCCTCGAACGCAAACAGCTTCGCGACCTTGGCCTGCTCGTACAGGCCCTCGAACACGGGCCCCGGCTCACCCAGCGGCAGCAGCGCGACGGTCTCCCCCACCCGAATGCGGCCCCGCTCGACCCGGCCGATCCCGATCCGTCCGAGATAGGACGAGTAGTCGAGCGTGGAAATGAGCATCTGGAGGGGGCCGGTCGGGTCGCCGGACGGAGGCGGAGTGGTCTCGAGAATCGTCTCGAACAACGGGCGCAGGTCGGTGCCCGGCACGGCGAGGTCGCGCGTCGCGATCCCCTGGCGGCTCGAGGCGTACAGGAACGGACAGTTGAACTGCTCCGGCGACGCTTCGAGATCGAGCAGCAGCTCCAGGACTTCGTCGTGCACCCGCATCGGCTCGGCGTCGCTCCGGTCGATCTTGTTGACGATCACGATCGGCTTGAGACCGAGCGCGAGCGCCTTCCCGGCGACGAAGCGGGTCTGCGGCATCGGCCCCTCGGCCGCGTCCACGAGCAGCAGAAAGCCGTCCACCATCCGGAGAATCCGCTCCACCTCGCCGCCGAAATCGGCGTGCCCGGGCGTGTCCACGATGTTGATCTTCGTGTCCAGCCAGCGGACGGAGGCGTTCTTCGACAGGATCGTGATCCCCCGCTCCCGCTCGAGCGGGTTCGAGTCCATGATGCGCTCGGCGACGTTCTGGTTGGCGCGGAAGACACCGGACTGGCGGAGCATCGCATCCACCAGCGTCGTCTTGCCGTGATCGACGTGCGCGATGATCGCGATATTGCGAAGCGGCACGGAGTTAGCATCCTTCGGGGGCAGGCTGTGAGAGCGCGCAGTATAGGGGGGTCGGCGGAGGGCGGTCAAGGGCCGCCGTCACTCACATGTCGGGTCCTTCTCCATCTGCACGGTGACGTGCCCGATCCCCATGGCGCCCAGGCGCCGCTGCACGGCCTCGAGCACGCGCTGGTTGTCGGCGGGGTTTTGCACCACCAAATGACCGCTCATCGCGATCACGCCGCTCGTCACGGTCCAGACGTGCAGGTCGTGCACCGACGTGACGCCCGGCACCGATGCCAGCCGATCGTGCACGTCCCCCAGCGGATGTGCGCCGGCGCCGCCTCGAGCAGCACGTCGGCGCTCTCCCGCACCAGCCGCCAGGCGCCGCCAAGAATAAGGAGGGAAATCACAATCGAGATGATCGGGTCGGCCTGCACCCACCCGGTCGTGAGGATGATCGCACCGGCCGCGAGGGCACCGAGCGAGCCCAGGAGGTCGCTGAGGATATGAAGGTAGGCCCCGCGCTGGTTGAGCGAGTGATCGTGGCCCGCGGTGCAGGATCGCCGCGCCGGCTACGTTGGCGGCCAAGCCCAGCGCCGCGATGCCGATCAACAGTCCCGCCGTGCACTTCCCGCGGGGCGTGGAAGCGATGATACGCCTCGATCGCAATCCCGATCGAAATGGCGATGAGCGCCGCCCCGTTCACGAGTGCCGCCAGAATCTCGAGGCGCAGCAGGCCGAACGTGCGCTCCGCTGTCGCGGGCCGGCGTGCGAGTGCCATCACCACCAGCGACAGGCCAAGGGCCGCCACGTCGGCGAGCATGTGCCCCGCGTCGGCCAGGAGCGCCAGCGAGTGCGCCAGCCAACCGCCGACGGCTTCGGCGACCATCACGGCCGCAGTAATCGCCAGCACGACCCCCATGCGCCGCTGGCTCTCGCGGCTGGGCGGCGCGCGGTGCGTGCACTGCACTTCGAACGGCAGCGTTGCGCTCACTCTTCCCTCTTCCCTCTTCCCCTTCCAATCTTACTCGCACCGCCTCCGCGTGCCCGGGCAATCCTTCGGCCTCCGCCAGCGCGATGATGTGGCCAGCATCCGCCGCCAGGCGCTCCGCCGTGTAGGAGATGACGCTGATCCGCTTCACGAAGTCGTAGACGCCGAGCGGGGACACGAACCGCGCCGTGCCGCCGGTGGGCAACACGTGCGAGGGGCCGGCGAGGTAGTCGCCGACCGGCTCCGGGGTGGTGCTGCCGACGAACACGGCGCCCGCGTGCCGGATCCGATCCACCAGCGGCCAGGGATCCGCGACCATGAGCTCGAGGTGCTCGGGAGCCCGCCGGTTCGCGACCTCGACGGCCGCCTCCAGGTCGGGAACCAGGACCAGCACGCCATGCGCGGCGAGCGACCGCTCGACGATCGCGCGCCGCGGCGAGCGCGCCACCTGGCGCGCCAACTCCCCGTCGAGGGCGGCGGCCAGCTCGGCGCTCGGCGTGACGCACCACGCGGCGGCGTCCTCGTCGTGCTCCGCCTGGGCGATCAGGTCGGCCGCCACGTACCGCACGTCGGCGGTGCGATCAGCGATGATGAGGACCTCGGTGGGCCCGGCGAGCATGTCGATGCCGACCGCCCCAGCCACCTGGCGCTTCGCTTCGGTGACGAACCGGTTGCCCGGCCCCACGATCTTGTCGACACGGGGCAGCGTGCGGGTGCCGAATGCGAGCGCCGCGATCGCCTGCGCGCCGCCGATCTGGAACAGGCGCGTCACGCCCGCGAGCTCGGCCGCGGCGAGCACCGCGTCGTTCACTCCGCCCGCCGGAGTCACCATCACAATGTCCGTCACTCCCGCCACCACGGCCGGAACGACGTTCATGATGACGGTGGACGGGTAGGAAGCCTTGCCGCCGGGCACGTAGACGCCCACGCGCTCGAGCGGCACGACGCGCATACCGAGGGTGTTGCCCTGCGCATCGCGGTCGAGAAAGCCCGCGTTCGCCTGCGCCTGGCGCTCGTGGTAGGCCCGGACCCGGGCGACCGCCGCACGCAGCGCGGCCGGAGCGCCGGCGCGAGCGCTGCGGACGCCGCCTGCCAGGCACCTGGCACCTCCCACTCCGCCGGCGCGAGGTCCCGGCCGTCCAGCCGCCGGGTGTGGTCCCGCACGGCGTCGTCCCCGCGCGCCCGGACGTCGGCGACGATGGCGCTCACCGCGACAGCCGTTTCGCTATCAGCGGCGGCTGCTTTCGCAAGATGCGGCGCCAGGGCGTCGTACGGCGGCGCTTGAAGTCGAGTGAGCACCGGCTAGCTTTTCGCGAGTCTCATGACCGAACCAGAAGTCGGGTCCCTCGCGCTCCGTCTGCTCGCCGTCGTCTTGCTGGTCGCGGCGAACGCGTTTTTCGTGGCGGCAGAATTCGCACTGGTCGCCGCGCGGCGTACTCGGATCGAGGCGCTGGCCCGCGATGGCGACCGGAAGGCTAAGACGGTGCTGAAGGCGCTGCAAGACCTCTACCGTCAGCTCTCCGCCGCCCAGCTTGGCATCACCGTCGCCTCGATCATGCTGGGGTTCGTCGCTGAAGATACGGTCGCCGAGTTGTTTCGCGGGTGGTTTGCGGCACTGCCGCCGGCGCTGAGCTTCCTCACACGGGCGGGCGTCACCTCCACCGTGGCGCTTACGATAATTTCGTTCCTGCACGTCGTCGTCGGCGAGCAGCTGCCCAAGTCCTGGGCGATCACGCACCCGGAGCGGACCAGCCTTTGGATCGCAGCCCCGTTGATCCTGTTCTCGTGGGTCACGCGGCCGTTCACGAACCTGCTGGACTGGAGCTCGCGCCGCGCCGGGCGCCTGATCGGTCTCACCGGGACCACGTCGGAGCTCGAGCGCATTCACTCACCGGAGGAGATCCGCATGCTGGTTGAGCAAAGCGAGAAGCGCGGCTCCCTCGACTCGGGCGATGCGCGGCTGCTCGAGGGCGTGTTCGAATTCAGCAATAAGAAAGCGCGGGACGTGATGACGCCCCGCACCGAAATGATCGCGCTGCCGCTCACCCTCACCTGCGAGGAGGCCGCGGATCGCGTGGCCCTGGCCGGGCGCTCGCGCTACCCGGTGTTCGGCGAGTCGCTCGACGACATCGTGGGCACCGTGCACGCCAAGGACATGCTCGCCGTCGTACGCTCCGGCACCGGCGACACCCTGCAGGCGATTCTGCGGCCGGCGGTGTTCGTGCCCGGCACGCGCGAGGTGGAAGACGTGTTGGCCGACATGCGGCGCCAGAAAATTCAGCTCGCGATCGTGCTCGACGAGTACGGCGGCACGGCAGGGCTCGTGACCATGGAAGACCTGCTCGAGGAGATCGTCGGGCAGATCTACGACGAGTACGACCGCGCCGAGCCCCGGCCCGCGACCCCCGGCGCGGAATCCGCGCCGGTGCTGCCGGGCTCGATGGCGATCGAGGAGGTCAACAATGCCTACGGCCTCGCGCTCGACGACGCGGCGTACACGACCCTCGGGGGCCTGTTGTTCGGGACCCTGGGCCGCCTCCCCAAGATCGGCGACCGTATCGCGTTGCCCGGCGCTGAATTCGAGATTGTGACGATGGAGGGCCGCCGGGTCGGCACGGTGCGGCTGCTCACGCGGGCGGTGTCGGCGTGAAGCTGCGCTCGAGCATCGCCCCGATCCCGCCCGGCGCCCTCGACCTGGCGGGGGAAGCGGTCCGGCGCCGCCGACAGCTGCAACGCCAGATGCTGGAGCGCCTCGAGGCCGCCGGCTACGAGGAGATCATCCCGCCCACGTTCGAATACGCCGAGGTGTTCGTGCGCGCCGGCGGGCCCGACGTGGCGGACAAGCTCATTCGGTTCCTGGATCTCGACGGCCAGCTCCTGGCGCTGCGCTACGATTTCACCGCCAGCGCCGCCCGGCTGGCGGCGACCAAGCTGTCGGACCGCGCCACGCCGCTTCGCGTCTGCTACACCGGCAACGTGTTCCGGCAAGATCCGGGGCGCGAAGGCAGGCGTCCGCGGGAGATCCTGCAAACCGGTGGCGAGCTGCTCGGGGACGGCAGCGTCAAGGCCGACGTGGAAATCATTCGGCTCGCGCTCGAGCTGACGCGCGGCGCAGGGATCCAGGAATACCAGGTGAACCTGGGCCACGTGGGCGCGCTCGCTCCGGCCCTGGCTGCGCTGCCCCCCGCCGAGCGCGCGGCGGTGCGCCGGCTCATCGACCGCAAGGATGCCGCCGGGCTCGCGGCCGTCGCCACCGGCGCGCTCCGCACCCTCCCGTTCGTCATCGGCCGGCGCGACGCGCTGGACCGCGCCACGCAGGTGGCGCCGGAGGCCCGCGACGCGATCGAACGGCTGCGCGCGATCGATGCCGCGCTCACCGCCGACGAGCGGCGCCACGTCGTGTACGACTTTGGTGAAGTCCGGGGGCTCGACTACTACACGGGAATCCAGTTCGAGCTGTTCGTCGCGGGCGCCGGCGCAGCCGTCGGCGCAGGCGGGCGCTACGACGACCTCGTGGCCCGGTTCGGGAGGCCGCTCCCCGCGGTCGGGCTGGCGCTCGACCTCGACGCCATCACGGAAGCCGTGCCATGAAGCCGCTGAACATCGCCCTCGCCAAGGGTCGGTTGCTCGAGCCGACGCTCGCCCTGTTCCGTGACGCGGGGGTCGACGTCCCCGACCTGGCCACGACGCGCCGGTTGCTGGTCCCGTCGGCGGACGGCGCGCTGGCGTTCATGCTCGTCAAGCCGGCCGACGTGCCGGTCTATGTCGAGTCGGGCGCTGCGGACCTGGGGATTGTCGGCACGGACGTGCTGCGCGAGGCCGATAGTGACGTGCTCGAGCCGCTCGCCCTCGGGTTCGGAGCCTGCCGGTTGGTGGTCGCAAGCCCGGAGCACGTCCCCTTCCCATCGCTGCCGGGAGGGATGACCACGCGCGTCGCGACCAAATATCCGCACCTCACCCGGGCATTCTTTGCCGAGACGGGGCTCGGCGTGGAAGTGATCACGGTGACCGGCTCGGTCGAGGTCGCGCCGCTGCTCGGCCTGTCCCACTGGATCGTCGACCTCGTCGAAACCGGTCGCACGCTCAAGGACAACGGCCTCGTGGAGCGGGCGGAAATCCTGCGCGTGGGAGCGGTGGTGGTGGTGAATCGGGCGAGCCAGAAACTGAAGCTAGAGTTGCACCAGCAGTTGCTGAAGAAGCTGTCAGACGCTACGACGGTAAGACGCTAAGACGACGCTAGACGGCACGTCGCAGCGTCGTCGCGTCTTAGCGTCTTGGCGTCTAGCCTCTTCCCGCCAACTCCACCCCCAGCTCCAAGGCCGCCCGCATCGACCCGGCGTCCGCCACTCCCTTCCCGGCGATGTCGAACGCGGTTCCGTGATCCGGCGCGACGCGCGGAAACGGAAGCCCGAGGGTGATGTTCACACCCTTGCCGAACCCGGCGACCTTGATCGCGGTCATTCCCACGTCGTGATACGGCGCGAGCACGGCGTCGAACTCTCCCCGGAGCGCGCGCACGAACACCGTATCGGCGGGCAGTGGGCCGGCCGCTCCCAACGTTTGCGCCGCCGGTCGGAGCACGCGCTCGTCCTCGTCGCCGAACAGCCCGGACTCCCCGGCGTGGGGATTGAGGGCGCACAGGGCGAGACGGGGCCGGCTGATCCCCCACCAGCGTTGCAGCGCCGCCGCGGTGATCCGTCCGATCCGCACGGTGCGTTCGGTGGTCACTGCTGAAGGGACGTCGCGGAGCGGCAGGTGGGTGGTGACGAGCACCACGCGCAGCGCGCCGGTGGCCAGCATCATCGCCACATCGGCATCGCCCGCGAGATGCGCGAGGAATTCGGTCAGTCCGGGATAGCGAAACCCCGCAAGGTGCAGCGCATGCTTGTGCACCGGGCCGGTCACGATGGCGTCCACTTCCCCGGCGAGCGCCAGACGGACAGCGGCCTCGACGCTGCGGCCGGCGATCTGGCCGGCGAGAACGGGAAGGGGGACGAGGGAAGAGGGAGGAGTACCGTCGAGCTCCACCCTTCCCTCTTCCCCCTTCCCTCTTCCCCAAACTCCGACACCGATCTTCCGTACCGCGGCGAATTCCGCGATCTGGTCATCCGCCCCGATCACGGTGATGTCGGCGTTCAGCGGTGAGGCGAGGGCGCGTGCGACAACTTCAGGTCCGATCCCCCGCGGATCGCCGAGCGTGACGGCGAGGCGGGGTTGCCGGCCGGCTAGGGGTAGAAGGCGACGTAGTACGTGCGGCGCAGGTTGGCGATGTACGCTTTGATGGCGAGCTGTTGGCCCACCTGGGTGCGGAGTCGTTCCTTGACGTCCTCGAACTTCAGATCTCCCTCCGGCTCCCACTTCGTAATCTCGATCACGACGAATCTGGGCCGCGCGGTATTCGCGTCGATCTCGAACGCGGGCAGGACGCCGGGCACCGTGTCCTTGCCGATGGCCTTGACGTAGTCGGCATGCAGCTCGCCGATCGGCACGGATTCCCGTAACGGGGGCTCCTCGGGATCGGAGTAGATACGCTGGTACGTGTCGAAGTGCGCCCCGTTGGTGAGCGCCCTCCCGATGGAGTCGGCGATCTGGCGCGCGATCTCCACCTGCGGGGGCAGGATGCGCGGCTGGAGCAGGATGTGTCGCGCCTGGATTTCGGCGGGCTCGATCCGCTCTACCTGGATGATGTGGTACCCGAACGGCGACTGCACCACCTCGGAGATCTGGCCGGGCCGGAGCCGGAACGCGGCGTCTTCGAAGGCCTTGACCATCACGCCGCGGCGGAACCAGCCGAGCTCGCCGCCCTGAGACCGCGTGGCGCTATCGGCAGAGAATCCCCTCGCGACCTCCGCGAAACTGGCGCCGGCGCGCAGCGCCACTTTGAGCGACTCCGCCAGCGCGCGCGTCCTCGTCACGGATGCGGGGTCCGGCTGGACCACGATCACGATCTGCCGGAACGAAACGAGCGGCGGGTGTTTGGGCCGCTGCGCGGCGCTTTCGTCCCAGTACTCACGCATCTGCTCATCGGTGGGCGGGATCGGGCGCAGCTTCCCCCTGGTCCGCAGTGACTCGATGAGGCGCTGCTGCTGGATCGTGCGGCGCTGTGTGTCCGCCAGCCACCGACGCCACTCCTCTTCGGACGCGAACCCCGCCGCGCGCAGCTGGGTCTCGAAGTCGAGCTCGTTGGTGAACTGTCTGCGGACGTTCGTCACCGTTTTCTCGACCTGATCCTGGATTTCCTGCTCCGTCAGCCGGATGCTCGTGTCACGGCTGGCCTGCTGCACCAGGAGCTCTTCGTCGATCATGTTGTCGAGCATCTGCCGCCGCATCGCCACGCGTCCGGCCGAATCGTCGGGGAGCTTCCCCCCCTGCGACTGGGCCATGAGGATCTGCTCCTCGACCTGGGACGCGAGGATGGGCGTGTTGCCCACGATGGCGATGATCTTGTCGATGAATTGCGGCTCCGTCGTCTCGCCCTGGCCGGACGCGGTGCCGGCTCCCGCGAGGAGCAACGCCAGCAGGACGGGGCACACCGAGCGGCTCATGTCAGCGAATCGTCCGACGAGGGGTCGTATCGAGCGGGATCGGCGCAGGCCCGGGCGCGGGCCGCATGCCGCCCGGCTGCTGGGAGTCCTGTGAGGCGCGCTGCGCCTTGGCGCGATCGACTGCCTCACTCACGCCCGCCGCATTGATAGTCCACGTTTCCTTCTCCCGCAGGCTGACGGCCAGGAACGGCGGCACGGGGAAAAACCGCGCGTCACCGCTGAGCAGCCGACCGAGATAGGCCTTCACGTGATCCGCCGCCACCCGCACGCGCGCCTCGACCGTGGGCCCGGAGTCGGTGAGCATGCTCGCGGAGATCCCGAGCTGGCCGTTGAGAATCGACAATGAGGAATCATGGCTGGTGCGGATCTGTTTCCAGTCGTCGGCGCTGAGCTGCACACCGGAAGAGTCCACGTGCTTGAGCAACAGGTCCCGCTGAGTGGCCACGAAGAGAAACTTGCGCAGCTGCTCGTCGCTCGCCTTGGGGAGACTCCGTACTTCCTCCGGATTGAGCGCAAAGAGCCAACGCACGAAATCCTTCACCCGGAATGCCCCGCCTTTGTACGTCACGAGCGTCCGGGTGTTCCTCCGGCCCCCCTCCAGGTCGAGGAACACCTGGCGCACCAGGGCGGGGGCCCCATCCTTGACCTTCACATTTCGCTGTGCGGCGAGACTGTCCACGTAGATCGAGTCGAAATGCTGCACCGCCAGCTGGGCCAGGGTGGCACCGAAGTGCTCCCGCACCTCGCTCGAGCGGCGGCCGGCGGATGATATGAAAGCCGAACGGCGAGCGGACCACACCGCTCATTCCCCCCGGCTGCAGCTCCCAGGCAGCGTTTTCGAACGGCACCACGAACTGCCCCTTCCCCGAGGCCGGGAGGTACCCGCCCTCCGCCCTCGACCCGGGATCGTCGGAATGGAGCTTGGCCAGCGCCGCAAAATTGCTCCCCTGCTTCGCCTTCGCCTGCCGCAGCACCCGCTCCAGCTCGGCGCGTTTCTGATCGAGGACCGTGGGTGCCGCGCCGGCGGGCACCTGCAGGAGAATGTGCTGGAACAGGCGCATGGTACCCGCCTGGTAGGCAGAATCCACCTGCGCCGGCGTGATCGCCGAGCGCGTCGCCAGCAGCTGCTCGTGAAACTGATCCCACTTGAGCTGCGACGCCAGCGGCCAGTTGGCCTTGAGCACGAGAAGGGAGTCATACATGTCCGTGCCCTTGGCAAGCTGCACGGCGTAGACCATGTAGTCGACGTACAGCGTCGCGACTGCCGTGAACGTCTCCGGCCTCGGCTGAATCTTCTTCGCGTGGATCACCCAGTCGGCGAGCTGTTCTACCGTGAGATCCTGTCCTGCGGACGAAGCGACGATACGTTCATGCGCCGAGAAGGCATCGCGCAGCGCGCCACACCCCGCGAGCGCCAGCATCAACAGCGCGCAACCCAGTTGTCGCATCCGTCTCCTAAGATCGGTCTTCCTGCTGAACGGCAGTCAAGGCGCGTACCAGTCCGGGCCCGACCGCCTCTCCCCCCAGCCGGCGCAGCCGCAGGGACAACGGCATCGCCCGGCGTACCTCCGCCTCGAACTGCACCGCGTCGAGCGCGGCGGTGAGCCCCGCCAGCCGCGGCTGTGCACCACCCCGAAACGTAAGCCGCGCCTCGTCGCCCTTGATCAGGACCGTCGCCAGTCCCACCTGGGCGCCAAGCGCGCGGAGCTCGGATACGAGGAGCAGGCACTCCGCCTCGGCCGGAACCGGGCCGAAACGATCGCGTAACTCCTCGCGCACCGCCTGAATCTCGCACCCTTGGTCGGCCCGCGCCAGCCGCCGGTAGAGATCGAGCTTCGCCGCATCGTCACCGACGTAATCGTCCGGGAGGTACGCCGGCTGATCGAGCGTCACATCCGGCGGCTCGCTCTTCGCCGGCGCGCGATCGCCCTCGCGCTTGAGCGCGCGCACCGTCTCCTCGAGCCACCGCAGGTAGGTGTCGAAACCGACCGCCTGCGCGTGACCCGACTGCTCGCCGCCGAGCAAGTTGCCCGCGCCGCGCAGCTCGAGATCGCGCAGGGCGATGCGGTATCCTGAGCCCAGGTCGGTGTGGTGCTCCAACACGCGGAGCCGCTCCTCCGCATCCGGATCAATGAGATCGGGCGCGAGCAGATAGCAGTACGCCCGCCGGTGGCTGCGCCCCACGCGCCCGCGCAGCTGGTACAGCTGCGCCAGGCCAAACTGGTCCGCCCGGTCCACCACCATCGTGTTGGCATTGGGGACGTCGAGCCCGGACTCCACGATCATCGTAGACACGAGGATGTCCACTTCGCCGCGCACAAACCGGGACATCACGTCGTCCAGCTCGTCCTCCTTGAGCTGCCCATGCGCGACCGCGGTACGCGCGCGGGGCGGCGCCAACGCCGCCACACGCTGTGCGATCGTCGCGATCGTTTCGATCCGGTTGTGCACGAAATACACCTGACCCCCGCGATCGAGCTCGCGCGCCAGCGCCTCCTCCAGCAACGCGTCGTCCCAGGGCTCGATGAACGTGAGCACCGGCGACCGGTCCTTGGGCGCCGTCTCGAGCAGCGTGAGGTCCCGCAACCCGGCAAGCGAGAGGTGCAGCGTCCGGGGAATCGGCGTCGCGGTGAGCGTCAGCACGTCGACCGCGAGCTTCAGCGCCTTCAGGCGCTCCTTGTGCCGCACGCCGAAGCGGTGCTCCTCGTCCACGATCAGCAGGCCGAGATCGTGAAACGTGGCGTCACGCGACAGCAGGCGATGCGTCCCGATGATCACGTCGACCTCGCCGCCGGCCAGCTGCGCCAGCGTCCGGCGCGTGTCGGCGGGACTGCGGAAACGCGACAACACTTCGATCCGGACCGGGATAGTCCGCGAGCCGCTCCCGGAACGTGCGGCCATGCTGCTCGGCCAGGATGGTCGTCGGGACCAGCACGGCGACTTGCTTGCCCGACTGCACCGCCTTGAACGCGGCCCGCACCGCCACCTCGGTCTTGCCGTATCCGACGTCCCCGACCAGCAGGCGGTCCATCGGCCGGGCGCGCTCCATGTCGCGCTTCACCTCGTCCGTGGCGCGCCGCTGGTCCGGCGTGTCCTCGTACAGGAACGCCGACTCGAGCGCGCGCTGCCAGGGTGTGTCGGGGAGGAAGGCAAAGCCGGCCGCGAGTCCGCGTCGCGCGTACAGATCGAGCAGCTCCGTGGCCATCTCGCGGATGGCGGCGCGCGTCTTGTCTCGCTGGCGCTGCCACGTCGTGGACCCCAGACGGTGGAGGCGCGGGGGCGGCGCGTCGCCGTCCCCGGCCGCGCGATAGGGCTCGAGCTGGTCGAGTCGATACAGCGGCACATTGAGACGCGCGCCCCCTTCGTACTCGACGACCGCCACCTCGAGCTCCCCTTCCCCGACCACGATCGTCTGGAGGCCGCGGTAGATCCCAATGCCATGCTCGAGGTGCACCACATAGTCCCCCACCGACAGGGGCCTGGCGGCAGCGCGTGAAGCGGCGGTGCGGTAGCGCCGCGGCCGGCGCAGCCGGCGCGCGCGCCGGAAGATCTCGTGGTCCGTCAGGAGCCGGAGCGAGGGGAGTACGAACCCGCCGTCCAGCGCCCCCACGGCGAGGCGCGCGCGCTCCGGTCCGATGAGCTCCTCCAACCGCTCGAGCTGGCCGTTGTTGTCGCACAAGATCACCGTTGGTGGGTCGGTCGCCACCACCTGCCGCAGGCGCTTGAGGTCGCGATCTACCGCGTCCGGGGGCAAGATGGGGAACCGCGCCGTCGCCCCGCCCTCATCCAACACGAGCAGCCCAAACCCGTGAGCCTGTGCCCGCCACTCCTTCGGGTCGAGCCACAACGCCTCACGCCCGGGAGCCTCCTCTCCGAGCCGGCGTGCCACCTCGAGATGATGCGCCGCCTCCTCCCACGCGCGCGCGACCTCCCGCTCGATCGCCGACTCTCCATCGAAGAGCAACAGCGTGTCGGGCGGCAGGAGCTGAAGCAGCGACGACCGCACGGCGCCGTCGCCCGGTGACCCCGCCCGCCCTGCGGCTTCGGTCTTCACCGGGAGAATCGTGACCCGCTCGACGCCGTCCCCCGAGCGCTGCGAATCAAGATCGAAGCTCCGCAGCGACACGATCTCATCGCCCCACCACTCCAGCCGGGCGGGAGCGGCCATGCCGAAACCGTATGCGTCGATGATGCCGCCGTGCACGCTGAACTGCCCCACCTCGGTCACGGTCGGCACACGCGCGTACCCCATCTCACCCAGACGGCGCACGACGTCGCTCAGCGAGTTCCCATCCCCAACGTCCGTTACCCGGCCCACCACCAGGTCGAGGCGCTTCGACCGCAGCGCCGTGGGCACGCCGGTGCGCTCCGCGCTCGCGCGCGCGGTCGTCACCAGCACCCGCACCGCCCCGGACAACAGGGTTTCGACGGTCTCGATCCGCTCGCCCGCGATCTCGAGGTGCGGCTCCTCCGCTCCCAATCCTTCCCGTTGGGGATACAGCGCCGCGACCGGCCCGAGCAACGCCTGGGCATCGGCCAGCCACCGCTCCGCATCGGTGGGTGTCGGCGTGACGACAACGAGCACGCGCTGAGGCAGCCGCCGGACGAGGGTCGCGGCGAGTACGACGGGACTCGATCCGGGAAGGCCGCCGATCGCGAGACGAACGCCTCGCGCGGGGAGCTGCTCGGCGAGGGCGCGCGTAGCCGGCAACTCGTCGAAGCGGTCGAGCAGGAAGTCGAGCGTCATCCGCTCGTGCGGGTAGCGAGTCCCAGCTCGACGAGCGCCACCAGCAGCGCGAGTGCAAGGAACCAGCTGGTGGCTTCGGCGCGCCGGGTTCCGGAGAACCGCGCAGCGGCAAAGCGCGCCTCGGCGATCGGCTGAGCGCCGAGGGCGCCCCGCACGACATCGTCCCCGGCCGGGGTCAGGTCCGATTCTCTGGGGTCGGGGCCGTACACGGTGGCACCCACCGTGTCGGCACCCCGGATGTCGAACACAACGCGGGGCTCACCCTCTGCTGCGCGCACCGCGCGCGCACCGCGCGCGACCCGGTTGATCAGCGCGTCGATGAACGGGACGAACTCCGCCACGCGCGGGAGTGCGGTCCACGCCGTGTCGAGCCGGCTCCCCACCAACACGACGCCACCGTCCCGCACCAGCCACGGTTCTCCATTCACGGTCGCCACCACCGCACTGTCGAGTCCGGTTTCGCGGTCCCCGGTCGCCGTCCCGATTACAAGACGGTGGCGTTGCGAGACGAGAGCACCGCTGACCCGGCCCAGCTCGGGCGCCGCAATCGGCCCCGGCGTGCCTGGAGCACCGTACTGCCACCTGCCTCCCCTGGCCAAGAGCGCGCGATTCACTTCACCCACCGTCGCTCGATCGGCGGGCGGGAACACGACGGTGACGCCGCCGCCACCCTGCGGGCGACCGCCAATCGTGATCTCGTTCCCGGCCGCCACGCGCCTGGCATCCCGCAGCACGGCAACTGCAGCGGTGACGAACGGACCGGCGTCGGGAGCAGTCGTCACGCGTGCCGGAGGGGCACTGTGCCAAACGAACAGCCGGCGATCGTCCGCCCGGAGCTCGTCAGGCTCGAGCATCGCCTCACCCACCCACCAGCCGGGACCGAGCGGCGGCAGGGGGACTGAGACGCCGGACGGCGGAGCAGCGATTGCTCGCCCGACCGCCTTTCCTCTCATCTGCACCGTGATCGCACCGGGCCGCGCACCCGGCGTTCCGACGAGCGGGACCGACACCGCGCCATCGTCGGCGCGAATCAGACCGAGTCCGCGATTGGGCGACGGCACCGCGAGTGGCGCCAGCGCGAGCACGCGCACACCCGCGGGGACGGCCACGCGACCGCTCCCGAGTGCGCTGCGCTGAAGATCGCTGACGATGTGGATCTCCCGCGCCTTTAAGGATTGTCCCTCGACGATGCGAGTCGCGGTGCGGAGCGCCTCCACGAGGTCGAGGCGCCGCGGCAGCACGGCGGCCTCGTCAATGCTCGCGAGCAGGGCGGGCCTCGAGCCCTCCCGCGCGACGCCGTCGGCCAGGAGCAACCAGAGCCGGTCCCCGGCGGCGGCCGCGGCGACCGATCCCCGCGCGATCGCCCGCAGGCGTTCGAACGCCGGCCGGCCGTCCTGGACCACCCCCGACGAGAGTGAGTTGTCGAGGATGACCACCAGCGCGGTGGGCTCGTGCGCGTCGCTCGCACGGACCGGCACCACCGGCCTGGCGGCCGCCAGCACCACAAGCCCGAGCAACGCCGTGCGCAATAGAAGGAGAAGCAGGTGCTGCAGTCTCGAGCCGCCGCGCGCTCCGCCGCTCTGCTTCGGTCAGAAAGCGCAGCGGTGGAAACTCGGCGTCGGGCGGGGTGCGTCGCTCGAACAGATGCAGCAGCGCCGGCAGCGCGGCGACAACGAGTCCCAGCAATGCCAGGGGATTCAGGAACGTCACGCGAGCAGCCGCAACGCCATGCCGAACGGCACGTCGGACAGGACGTGATGGTACGCGATCCCGTGGCGGCGGCAGGCAGTTCGCCACGCCGTGATCTCGCGCGCGACGGTCGCGGCGTAGGCGCGGGCCAGCTCGCGGGGGCGCACGACCACGCTCGCCGCGGTTTCCGGATCGCGGTATCGCACCTCCGGCGGGCCGGTCAGCTCCATCTCAGCCGGATCCATCAGGTGAACCACAACGACCTGGTGCCCGCGGTGACGCAGGTACCGCAGCGCCGTCAACGCCTGCTGGCGGTCGAGGAGCAAGTCGGAGATGAGGACGACCAGACCGCGGCGTGCCAGCAGCGACGTGACCTGACGCAGGGCGGTCTCGGCGGCGGTCCCCTGCCCGTCCGGCGTCTCGAGCAGCGCTCGAACCAGCCGGGCCCAGTGCCCGGTCCGAACGCGCGGCGGGCACCACCTGGCGCACGACCTCATCGAACGTGACGAGCCCCGTCGCATCGCGTTGCCGCAGGAGGATCAGCGCCAGCGCGGCCGCCAGTCGATCAGCGTACGCGCGCTTGGTGAGGCGATTGGGCGCGCCGCGCCACGCCATCGACCGGCTCGCATCGAGGAGGATGACCGCGCGGAGATTGGTTTCCTCCTGGAATTGCTTCACGAACAGTCGATCGGACCGCGCGAGAATCTTCCAGTCGAGGTAGCGGAGCTCGTCGCCCGGCTGATACGCCCGGTGTTCCGTGAACTCCGCCGAAAAGCCGCGAAACGGTGAGCGGTGGATTCCCGCGAGGAAGCCTTCGACCACCCCCAAAGCCCCGATCTCGATTCCGCCGAGCAGGGCGACTTCGGCAGGATCGAGCAGATCGATACGCGTAGCTGGCATGCCAGGGGGGAACCTAATGGCCGACAGCTTGTCGCCGGTAGAGGACACGGGAGTGCAAGGCCCGCTGCCGTCAAAGGTCTAACTGACTGCCGGATTGAAGGTTGGCACGCAGCGCGCGACGCTCAAGACGTGGCACGCGACCTGCCTCTCTTGGACGGGACGTCCCATGTTCACACACCTCGCTCTACTCACCGCCCTCACGATGGCGGCCCCACATCCCCCACAGAGTCTCAGTCTGGACCAATCGGGGCGAGGATCCGTATCCATCGGGCGAGGCCGTCCGGGTCATGTTCCAAACCGAGCAGGACGGCTACGTCACCGTGCTGCGGGTCGACACGGACGGTCGCGTGCGCGTCCTGTTCCCGCGCGAGCCGTGGGAGGACAACCTCGCGCGCGGCGGGCGCGTCTACGAGGTGCGGGATGCCTGGGGGTTTTCGGGCTTTCGTGCCGACGCCTACCCCGGGCTGGGATACCTGTTCGCGGTCGTCGCCGCCGAACCGTTCATCTACGATCCGATCGAGAGCGAGCAGCGCTGGAACTACGAGTTGGTCGCTGACGGCGGCCGGATCCGTGGCGACCCCTACGCCGCACTCACCGAGCTCGCGGCGCGCATCGTCCCGGAAGGCAGCCAGGACTGGGACTACGACATCGCCCCGTATCACGTGCAGCGGCATTACGACTATCCGCGCTTCCTTTGTTTCGACTGTCATGCCTACGCCGGATTCCGGACCTGGAACCCGTACGACTACACGTGCGTGCGGTTCCGGGTCGTCGTGTTCGACGATCCTTACTACTACCCGTACCGCTGGTACGGGGGAACGAGAGCCGTCATCCGGAGGCCGCAGCGTCTCGAGCCCCGCTTCATTTTCAGGGACCGTGGCGCGGCCGATGCCTTTTTCACCCGGATTCCGCGAGCGCCCGGTGAACGACGATCGGCGCCGCGATGTGGGTGTGCGGGGGCGCGACATCGGCAGTCCCGGCACCGTGCCGCCTCCCCGGGCGGTCACGCCACGCCGGCTGCCCGGCTTTCCCGAGGGCCGAGACCCCGGCGAGCGCGACGCGTCACGCAACCGCGCGGGTCCGCCGGACCGCACGGTGCGCCGTGGTCAGAGCCCGAGCGGACCAAGAGCGTTCGGGCCCGCCCGCCACGTCGCGGCGTCCGGAGCGCAGCGGTGCAGCGCCGACGCGCCGCTCGCCGTCAACGGAGCGGGCGCAGCCGAGGCGACCCCCGCGGGCGGAGCCGTCGCGCGGCGGACAGAGAGACGGCGGCAAGCGCAGCGAACCGGAGCTCCGGCGCCGCAAGCCGTCGTAGCCGCCTGGCGGGTGAGCAGGGCGCCCGGTCGTAGTCGCACGCGGCCGGGCGCGTTACGTTTCTCTCCCCCGACCGTGGAATCCATGTCCCGGCTCAGAGCGTTGTGGTTCCTGTTCTACCCTTGCGTCAGCGCGGCCCAGACGCCCGCGACGCTCGCGCGTGCTGTGAACTCCATCACGGCCGACGATGTCCGGCGGCGCATCGCCATCCTCGCCGATGACTCCACGCGCGGCCGGGACACGCCGAGCCCGGAGCTCGAGAAGGTGGCGAGCTGGATCGCCGCCGAATTCCGCCGTTTCGGCCTGAAGCCCGGCGCCGGCGACGGGACCTTCCTGCAGCGGTACACGATCGTGCGCAAGCAGATCGACATCGCCCAAACCTCTTTCACGGTGACGCGCGCCGGAGCACCCCCTGTCACGCTCGCCGCGGGACAGGATGTGAACGTGCTACAGCTTGGCACTCCCCTGCCGCCGCGGGACCTGACCGGTCCGGTGATTCTGCTGCCCACCCGCGCCAACAGCCCTTCCGAGCCACTCGCGGGCCTCGATGCTCGGGGCGCGTGGGTCGCGGCGCTCTCGAGCGGCGCCGGGCCGGGGCTGCGTATCGACGTGCCGGCGGTGCAGGCGGCGTTCGCGGCCGGGGCCGTCGGGCTCATCGTCATCTCCGACCTGTCGGATGCCGAGTGGCAAGCGCGGGTGCGCAGCCGCTACCCGCCCACGGTGGCATTGGGACAGCCGTCCCGGGAAGACTCCGCCGCTCCCGGACTCGTGGAGATCCGGGACCAGGCCGCCGCGCGTGTGTTCGGCATCGATGCGGCGGCGCTGCGTAAGACGGCGCGCGAGGCGCAGCCCTTGAATGGGATCAGCGCGACGTTCCGCGTTCGGGAGCGGGTCCTGTCAACCTCGTCGGCGCCCAATGTGATCGGGATTCTCGAGGGGAGCGATCCGAAGCTGAAAAGCGAGTACGTGTTCTTCACCGCCCACATGGATCATCTCGGCGTCGCGTCGGGGGGCTCCTGCCGGGCCCGGGGTGCGGACTCGATCTGCAACGGGGCGGACGACGACGCCTCGGGAACCGCCGCCGTGCTCGAGAATGCCGAGGCGTTCTCGCTGCTGGTCCCTCGTCCGGCGCGCTCGCTCGTGTTCATGACCGTGAGCGGCGAAGAGAAGGGCCTGTGGGGCAGCGAGTACTTCACTACCCACCCCACCGTCCCGCTCAGTGCGGTGGTGGCCGATCTGAATACCGACATGGTCGGGCGCAACTGGAAGGACACGATCGCGGCGATCGGCAAGGAACAATCCGACCTCGGTACCACGCTCGACCGGGTCGCCGCCGCGCATCCCGAGCTGGGGCTCACGACGATCGGGGACATCTGGCCGGAACGAGAACTTCTATGGGCGGTCCGATCACTTCAATTTCGCGCGCCGCGGGGTTCCGATCCTGTTCTTCTTCAGCGGCACCCACCCGGATTATCACATGGTGTCGGACGAAGTCTCGAAGATCGACGCGGAGAAAGAGGCGCGGATCGTGCGGCTGGTGTTCTACGTGGGGCTCAGTATCGCGACGGCGCCGGCGCGACCGCGGTGGGATCCTGCGGCTTACAAGCGAGTCGTCGAGGGCGCCAACTGACCCAGTAGCTCGGCGTTGGTCTTCGTCCTTCGCAGCTGGGCCAGGAGGGCTGCCATCGCCTGCTCCGCCGGAAGTCCGACCAGCCCCCGTCGCAACGCCTGCCGGGCCGCCACCGTCGCGGGGTCCGCCAGCAGCTCCTCCCGTCTGGTGCCGCTCGCCGCGATGTCCACCGCCGGATAGATGCGCCGGTCGGCCAGCGCGCGTGCCAACCGCAGCTCCGCATTGCCGGTCCCTTTGAACTCTTCGAAGATCACTTCATCCATCCTGCTCTCCGTTTCGACGAGAGCGGTCGCAATCACGGTGAGCGACCCCCCGTCGGGAACCGCACGCGCCGCGCCGAACAGCGTCTTCGGCTTGGCCAACGCGTTCGCGTCGAGACCGCCCGACAGCGTGCGGCGGCTGCTCTTGCCGGCGGTGTTATGCGAGCGGGCCAGCCGGGTCAGGGAGTCGAGCACGATGACCACGTCCTTGCCGATCTCCACCTGGCGCCGGGCGTGGTCGAAGACCATCTCGGCGACCGCCACGTGACGTTCGTGCGGCAGATCGAAGCTCGAGGCGATCACCTCGCCCCGCCCCCAGTCCATCATCTCACTCACTTCTTCGGGGCGCTCGTCCACCAGCAAGAGGATCAGCTCGGCGTCGGGATAGTTGAGCGCGACGCCTTCCGCGACCGCCTGCAGCATGACGGTCTTGCCGGCCTTGGGTGGTGAGACGATCAGGGCGCGCTGGCCGAATCCGAACGGGCAGATGAGGTCGACGACGCGCTGGATGTCCGCGGAGCGCGGACTCGACGCCTGGGCGGTTTCGAGGGAGAGCGGCCGGGACGGGTGCACCGCGCCGAGCGTCGCGAACTCCGGGCGGTCCGCGAGCGCGGTGGGCGGTCCGCCGTTCACCGCCGTCACGCGGCCGTCAGCGAGCGTCACGCGGTCCCCGCGCCGCAGGCCCGGCAAACGAACGGCGAGATCCCGGGGCATCGGGAGATAGCCGTGTTCCGCTAGGCGCAGTTGGCCGCCTTTGGCGTTGGAATCGTACCAGCCGGTGATGGGTGCCATGAGAGAGTGGTGAGTGTGGAAGATAGATGTCAGACGTCAGCACGTCAGCCGGCCAGATCACGACTGACGCCGATGGCTGACGCCTGACGTCTGACCAGCTATATTCCCCCGCACATGAACCAGGACAAGATCCGGAACTTCTGCATCGTGGCGCACATCGACCACGGGAAATCCACCCTCGCCGACCGGCTGATCGAGCTGACGGGAACGGTCGACAAGCGGCAGATGCGCGCGCAGGTGTTGGACACGATGGACCTCGAGCGCGAGCGCGGGATCACCATCAAGCTGAACGCCGTCCGGATGAACTATCAGGCCCGGGACGGGGGGCTCTACGAGCTGAACCTCATCGATACGCCCGGCCACGTGGACTTTACCTACGAAGTGTCCCGCTCGCTGGCCGCCTGTGAAGGCGCCATCCTCGTGGTGGATGCATCGCAGGGCGTCCAGGCGCAAACCATCTCGAACCTGTTTCTGGCGCTGGACGCTGGGCTCGAGATCATCCCCGTCCTGAACAAAATCGACCTGCCCGGTGCCGAGCCCGACCGGCGCGCTCAGGAGATCCACGACCTGCTGGGCGCTAACCCTGCGGAGATTCTGCGCATCTCGGCCAAGGAGGGGGTCAACGTCCCCGATCTGCTCGAGGCCGTGGTGCACCGCATCCCGTCCCCCCGGGGAAACCGCGACGCTCCGTTTCGTGCCCTCATTTTCGACTCCTACTACGATCGGTACCGCGGTGCGATCCCGAGCATTCGCGTCGTGGACGGCGTGCTGCGCACAGGGATGAAAATCGCGTTCGGCGCGCACACCGAGGACCTGTACGACGTGGACGAAGTCGGGTACCTCCAGCTCGGCCACAAGCCCGCCGAGCAAATCGAGGCGGGTGAGGTGGGATACGTCGTCGCCAACGTGCGCGGCGTCCGCGAAACCCGGCCCGGTGATACGGTGCTCGACGCCGAGCACCGCGACGCCCCGCTGCTCCCCGGATACCGCGACATCATGTCGATGGTGTTCGCCGGTCTCTACCCGACAGAGCCGAATCAGTTCGAGGATCTGCGGGACGCCCTCGCGAAGCTGCAGCTGAACGACGGGTCGCTGCATTACGAGCCCGAGTCGTCGATAGCGCTCGGGTTCGGCTTCCGATGCGGCTTCCTCGGCCTGCTGCACATGGAGATCGTGCGCGAGCGCCTCCAACGGGAATTTGACCTCGATCTGATCAGCACGGTCCCGAACGTGGAGTACCACGTCTACAAGACCGACACCACACGGGAAGTCGTCGAGAATCCGAGCCGCATGCCGCATGGATCCACGATCGAGCGTACCGAAGAGCCGTTCGTCAAGGCGCGGATCCTCGCACCGGCCGAGTACATCGGCGCCATGATGAATCTCGGACAGGAGCGGCGCGGCGTGTACCGCGGCATGCACTACGTCGACCCCACCCGGGTGGAGTTCAGCTGGGAGTTTCCGCTCGCGGAAATCATCCTCGACTTCTACGACAAGCTGAAGACGATCAGCCGCGGCTACGCGTCGCTCGACTACGAGTTCCTCGAGTATCGCGCCTCGGAGCTGGTGCGGCTCGACATGCTGTTGAACGGTGAAGCGGTGGATGCGTTCAGCGTGATCATCCACCGCGACAAGGCGTTCGAGTGGGGCAAGAAGATCGCCGAGAAACTCCGGGAGCTCATTCCCCGGCAGCTCTTCGAGGTCGTGATCCAGGCGGCGATCGGGACGAAGGTCATCGCGCGCGAATCCATCCGGCCCCTGCGGAAGAACGTCACCGCCAAGTGCTACGGCGGCGACGTCAGCCGCAAGCGCAAGTTGCTTGAGAAGCAAAAGGAAGGCAAGAAGCGGATGAAGCAGGTAGGCACGGTGGAGATCCCACAGGAAGCGTTTCTCGCGGTCCTGCAGGTTGACTAGCCTGGTCATTCAGACCGCGTTCCTGGGCGATGTGGTGCTCACGACGCCTCTGCTCGCCGCGCTGGCGGACCGACACGGACCGGTGGACGTCGTCACCACGCCGGCCGCCGCGCCGTTGCTCGCGGCCCATCCGGCGGTGCGGCACGTGATTCCGTTCGACAAACGCGGCAGCGATCACGGGCTCGCCGGACTGCGTCAGCTCGCGCGGCGCCTCGCCACCGCCCGCTACGAGGCCGCCTACCTGCCGCATCGCTCGTTGCGCAGCGCGGCGCTCGCGTTCCTCGCCGGGGTGCCGAAGCGCGTCGGGTTCTCCGACGGGTGGCCCTGGCTCTACACCGAGACGCGCCAGCGACCGCGCACCGGACACGAAATCGACCGGCTGCTCGCGCTCGCCGGCGCGCCGGCGGGGTCTCGCCGGCCGGAGCTGTACCCGGAACCGCGCGACACCCAGGCCGTCGCCGCGTCCCTCCGCGAGGCCGGAATCGCCGGGGACTTCGTGGCCCTGGCACCGGGCTCGATCTGGGGAAGCAAGCGGTGGCCATACTATGAGGAGCTGGCGGTGCAGCTCGCCCAGCGCGTCCCGGTGGTGGTTGTCGGCGGGGCCGAGGACGGCGGCCTGGGCCGACGTATCGCCGCGGCCGTGCAGCAGGCCGGGGGGACGGCGCTGGACGCCTGTGGACGTCTTACGCTTCTTCAATCCGCCGCGTTGATTGGTCGGGCACGCGTGCTCGTCACCAACGACAGCGCGCCGCTGCATTTCGCTTCGGCATTGGGGACCCCCGTGGTGGCCCTGTTTGGGCCGACGGTCCCCGAGTTCGGGTTCGGGCCCGTGGGTGACGGGGACCTGGCCCTCGGCGTGATGGGACTCGTGTGCCGGCCATGCTCGGATCACGGTCCCCCAACCTGCCCGCTCGGCCACCACCGCTGCATGCGGGAGCTGCGCGTGGCAACAGTGGTAACGGCCCTGGAGGAGTCCGGTGCGCTACGTCGTCGGGATTGACCTCGGCGGGACCAATATCGTCGTCGGCACGGTCGCCGAGGACGGCTCGGAGCTGATCGGTCTCGTATCGGAGCCGACGCTCCCCGAACAGGGCTCCGACGCGGTCGTTGCCCGGATCGTAAAGCTCGCGCGCGCCTCGATCGCGGCGGCGCACGGGAAGGCGATCGCCGGAGTCGGCATCGGCTCTCCCGGCCCGCTGGACACGGCGCGCGGGCTGGTCCTGCTCACGCCCAACCTCGGCTGGACCAACTTCCCGCTGCGCGACCGGATCACCGAAGCGCTCGGACTGCCGGGCACCCTCGACAACGATGCCAACTGCGCGATTTTCGGCGAGTGGTGGCGCGGCGCCGCGCGTGGAGCCGAGCACGTGGTGGGGCTCACGATCGGCACCGGCATCGGAGGCGGCATCGTGCTGAACGGCCAGATCTACCACGGCGCCTCGGACATCGCCGGCGAGATCGGGCACATGACCATCGATTCCACCGGCCGCCGCTGCAAATGCGGCAACTACGGGTGCCTCGAGGCGTATGCGTCCGGCCCGGCCATCGCCGCGCGGGCGGTCGAAGGAGTGGAAGCCGGCGCGGATACCTCGCTGCCGGACTACGTGAAGGGCGATCTCACGCAGATCACCGCCCAGGTCGTGTATGAAGCCGCGCATGACGGCGACGAGTACGCCCGCGAGGTGGTGCACGACACCGCCAAGGTGCTGGGCGCCGGGGTCGCCAATATCATCAACATCTTTAACCCCCAGGTCGTGGTGATCTGCGGCGGAGTGACACTCGCCGGCGACCTCCTGTTCGTGCCGCTGCGCAGCGAGGTCAAGCGGCGCGCCTTCAAACCGGCCGCGAACGCGTGCCGCATCGTGCCGGGCGAGCTGTCGGGCACGGCCGGCGTCTACGGAGCGGCCGCGGTGTTCATGCGCCGGACGTGGGGAAAGCCGTGAAACGGCTGGGCGTCGTCGGTTCGATGGTGTGGGACACCATCTACGACCGCGACCCGGCCCAGCGCGCGGTGGAGGAGTGGGGTGGCATCTCGTATTCGCTCGCCGCGCTGGACGCGACGCTGGCGCCCGGCTGGGAGATCGTGCCCCTGGTGAAAGTCGGACGCGACCTGGCGGGCCGGGCCAACGAATTTCTGCGCTCGCTCGAGCGCGTGGGCGCGGGAGCGCGGTTTCTCGAGGTGCCGGAGGCGAACAATCGCGTCACGCTGCGATACGCCCAGGCGCAGCGCCGCTCCGAGCAGCTCTCCGGCGGCGTACCCCCGTGGACGTGGCCTGAGCTGGGACCCATGGTCCAGGATCTCGACGCCGTGTACGTGAACTTCATCTCCGGTTACGAGATGGACCTCACGACCGCGCAAATGCTGCGGCACGGCTTCCGCGGGCTGCTCTACGCCGACCTCCACAGCCTGTTCCTCGGCAAGGAGCCCGACGGCACGCGCGTGCCGCAGCCGCTCCCCAACGCCCCCGCCTGGTTCGGCTGCTTCGACGTGGTCCAGTTGAACGAGGACGAGATGCGCCACCTGGGCGAGGACCCCCTCGTGGTCGCCGCATCGGCTCTGGGGCAAGGATGCCAGACGCTTGTCGTCACACTGGGGCCGCTGGGCGCTGCGTATTTCACCGGGCGGCCGGTCCGCACGGCGCGGATCCCCATCCCGGGGGGCGCGTCGGCGGGCGGCGATCCCACCGGCTGCGGCGACGTATTCGGCGCAGCGGTCGTCGCTGCCCTGCTCGCGGGAGCCGATCTCGAAGACGCCCTGCGTCTCGGCACGAAGATGGGAGCGCGCAACGTGACGCACCGTGGCGCGACCGGCCTCCGCGACCACCTGGTGGGACGCCTCGCAAGCGTATGACGCGCTTGGTGGACGTCCCGACGCAGCTCGACGACCGTTCGTTCGACCAGTTCACGACCGCCTTCGCCGAAGCGGCGCAGGACGGGGAGCGGCTCCTGTTCGATGCCCACGCCGCGGAATGGGCATCGCCCTACGGGCTGGTGGGACTGCTCGTGGCCGGGGCAGCAGCGCGTCAGCGGGGCGGCGAGCCGGCGCTGCTCACGGCCCCGACGAACCCGGACGTGGTGAGCTACTGGGTGCGGGCTGGATTCTTCCGGGAGGCGGCGGAGTTGTTCGAGATTCACGGCCGCGTGCCCAAGGGCAAACCGCGGGAAGAGAGTGATGTACTGTTGCCCGTCACCGCCGTACGCGCGGCCGAGGACGTGCACGAGGTGGTCAGCAAGATTCAACAACGCGCCTCGACGATCCTGGCGTCCGAGCTGCAACTCGATCCCAAGGCGACGATGGGATTCGCTATGGCGCTTTCGGAGGCGTGTCAGAATATTGTAGAGCACGCGGGCGTCGGCGGGTGGGTTGCCGTGCAGAGCTACAATTGGCGGCGCAAGCTGGCGCGGCGGGTGGTGGTGATCGCTGTGGGAGACGCCGGAGTCGGATTCCGTCATTCACTCGAGCCGACGCAGGCGAAACGGTTCGGCGACCGCTGGGGTGACGCTGCCGCGCTCGAGACGGCCCTCATCCAGGGGGTGAGCCGGTTCCGGGATCCCGGACGGGGACAGGGCCTCGCGGGCATCCGCCGCTACCTGGCGCGTTGGGACGGCAAGATCGCGATCCGCAGCGGCACCGCGCGCATCGCGATCGTGCCCAAGTGGGACGACGACGTACCGTTGAAGGAAGGGCTGCCCAACTTTCCGGGTGCGCAGGTGCTCATCATCATACCCGAGCAGGGGTCCGCAAAGCGGTGATCCAGCATATCGACGTCCATTCGGTGCTGCAGGAATCCTCTGCCGGGGTGTACACCGACCTCGTCACACGCCCTACCGGGCGCGTGGTGCGCGAAGGTATTCAGCGGGTGTTCGCGGCCGGGGGCGGCGTGCCCATCCTGGCGCGCATGGATTTCAACGGCGTCGGCTGCATGGACTACTCGTGCGCCGACGAGATCGTGGCGCGGCTGGTGCGCGAATGGCCCGCGGTGCTCTTGCTGCGGAACCTCACCGACGGGCATCGGGAAGCGATCCAGCCGGTGCTGGCCGCGCACGGCCTCGCGGTCCTGGTCGAGCTCCCCGACGGCGCGCTGGACGCGCTCGGCCTGCCTGCAGCGGCCGTCGAACTGTTCGAGCAGCTCGTGACCCAGCGTCTGGCCCGCCGCCTGCCTGGAGGCACGTTCGCGCTCAGCGCCACGTGAGCCGGATGTGACGCGTCGCCTCGGCCTGGCCACCCGGGCCATCCACGGCGATCCGGCGGCGCGTCCGGACTGGACCCCCGTCGCCCCGCCCATCGTGCAAAGCAGCACGTTCAGCAACCCGATCGGCTCGACCGCGCAGGTGCTCTACACCCGGTATGGCAACAATCCCAACCAGGTCGCCATCGCGAAGCGCCTCGCCCTGCTCGAAGGGGCCGAGTCCGCGATCTTCGTCTCGAGCGGCATGGGCGCCACCGCGCTCGCACACCTCGCCGTGCTGCGGCCGGGCGACCACCTCCTCTCGAGCGAGTGGATCTACGGCGGCGTGCACCGGCTGTTCACCCAGGAGTTCGGCCGCTTCGGCATCGACGTCTCCTTCATCAACCCGCAGGAGTCGCGCACCTGGAAAAAAGCGCTGCGCAAGACAACCCGGGCGATCTTCCTCGAGACGCCGACCAATCCGCTGTTGCGCGTGGTGGACATCGAGCCCTTTGCGGCGCTCTGCAAGGCGGAAGGCATCGCGCTGATCGTCGACTCGACCTTCGCCTCGCCCATCAACTTCCGCCCGCTCGAGCACGGCGCCGACGTGGTGATCCATAGCGCGACGAAGTATCTCAACGGCCACAACGACGTGATCGCCGGCGCGGTGGTGGGAACCGAGTCGGTCATCGAGGAGGTACGCCGCCTGATGCAGGTGTGGGGTCAGGCGCTCGACCCGATGGCCGCCTGGCTGGTCGATCGCGGGATGAAGACGCTGGCGGTGCGGGTCGCGCGCCAGAACGCGACCGGGGCCGCGGTGGCCGCCTGGTGCGCCGGACAGCCGGCATTCTCCGCCGTGCACCACCCCAGCCTGACCTCGCATCCCGACCACGAAGACGCGAAGCGCCTGTTCAACGGCTACGGCGGCATGCTGGGCGTCGAGCTGAAGGGAGGCCCGGCGGCGGCGGAGCGTTTCCTGCGCGCCCTCACGATCGCAATCCACGCTCCCAGCCTGGGCGGCGTCGAGACGCTCGTATCTGAGCCCCGCCTCACGTCCCATGTGTCGCTGACCCCGGAACAGCGGGCGGAGGCTGGCATTCCCGACGGATTCCTGAGATTTTCCCTCGGGCTCGAAGATGCCGACGACCTTATCGCCGATTTCGCGCGCGCGCTGGCGCAACTGTAAGTGATCAAGTTCACCAGCGTCTTCAAGGCTTTCCCCAAGGGCGGCCTGGCGCTGAAGGACGTTTCCTTCCACATCGCCAAGGGCGAGTTCGCCTTCCTGACGGGCCATTCGGGCGCCGGCAAGTCGACGGTCCTCAAGCTGGTCTACGCCGAGGAGCCGGTCACGAGCGGCGAGGTGCGCGTGTCGGGCTTCAACGTCGCCGAGATCTCTCCGCGAGACGTTCCCAAGCTGCGGCGCCGGCTCGGCATCGTGTTCCAGGATTTCCGGCTGCTCGAGGACCGTACCGCCGAAGAAAACGTCGCGTTCACACTCGAAGTGACCGGTGCGCGGCACGCGAGCATCGCGGCGCGCGTGACGCGCGTGCTCACGCAGGTGGGCCTGGCGGTCAAGGCGCAGGCCTACCCCCGCGAGTTGTCGGGCGGCGAGCAACAGCGCGTGGCGATCGCCCGGGCACTGGTCAACGAGCCGACCGTGCTGCTCGCCGACGAGCCGACCGGCAATCTCGACGAGCGTGCCACGCGCGGCGTGTTTCAGCTGCTGCGGGACATCAACGCCAGCGGTACGGCGGTCGTGATGGCGACGCACGACCTCGACCTCGTGCGCCAAGCGCCCTACCGCGTCATCGAGCTCCAGGAAGGCGCCCTGGTGTACGACTCGGCGATCGACGAGGGCCAAGGCCACGACCAGGCGGCGAACACATGAGGCTGGTCCTCCGCGAGGCCCTGCTCGTGTTCCGGCGCGCCCCCCTCCTGTCCGTGCTCTCCGTCACGACGATCGCCTTCTCCCTGTTCGTCGTCGGTCTGTTCGGACTGGTGGCCGTCAACCTCGAGCGGGCCCTGCGTGACGTCGCCGAACGGGTGGAAATCGTGGCGTACCTGCTCCCCGGCACGCCGATCGAGACCGTGACCCTGGGCGTGCAGGACATCGCGGCATTCCCGGAGGTGCAGTCGGCGACCTTCGTGACCGAAGACGAAGCCCTGGCGCGGGCGCGCGGCGAGCTGGTGGAGTTCCGCGACGTACTGCAGGAGCTCGAGCGCAATCCGCTGCCCGCCTCGATCGAGATCAAGCTGAAGCCCACCGCGCGGGACGCGGATCATGTGAACGACGTCGCCGACCGGCTCAAGGGGTTCGGGTTCGTGGACGACGTGCGGTTCGGACGAGACTGGGTCGAGAAGCTCGACCGCCTGCGGCAGATCGCTGCTGCCGTCGGTCTGGTCGTGGGCTCGGCGTTCGCGATCGTCGCGGTGATCATCATCGGCACCACGATCCGTATGGCGGTGCTGCAGCGCAGCCGCGAGATCGCCATCATGCGGCTGGTCGGTGCCACCGACGGCTTCATCCGGCTCCCGTTCCTGATCCAGGGCGCCATCAAGGGCATGCTGGGCGGCCTCGTGGCCGTGGCGTTCTCGTACGGAGCCTACGCGCTGATCAACCGCTGGTTGATTCAGGCGACGTTCTTCTCCCGCGAGCAGGCGCTTGCCATCGTGGGATTCGGCACCCTCATCGGACTGCTTGGAAGCGCGACGAGTGTCGGACGGCATTTGCGGCGCGTATGAAACCGGGAAGGGGGACGGGGGACGGGGGAAGGGTACTGCTGCGCGCGGCGATCCTGGCATGCCTTACCCTTCCCTCTTCCCCCTTCCCTCTTCCCTCTCAGCGTCCCAAACCTCTCGAGCAGCAGCTCCGCGACGACCAGCGCCGCCTCGAAGACATCCGCCGCGAGCGCTCCGAGGTGGAGCGACAGCTCGAGCTGCTCCGCACCGAGGCGCATTCCCTCGCGGACGAGCTGTCGAATATCGAGCGGCAGCGGCTCACGACCAACCGGATCGTCAATGAGCTCGACCGCCAGATCGGCGGCCTCTCGACCCAAATCGACCAGATTACGGTGGACCTGGTGCTGGCCCAGGACGCGCTGGAAGAGAAGCGCGCCGTGCTCGAGCGGCGCCTCGTGGACATCTACAAGCGCGGCACCCTGTACGCCTATCAGGCACTCCTGCTGGCCGAGAGTTTCGGCGACCTCCTGTCACGATACAAGTACCTCTACCTCGTGAGCCGCCAGGACCGGCTGCTCGCAAACGACATGTTCAAGCTGCGGGACCGGATCGCGCGCGAGCGCAAAGGCCTGCTCGACGCGCGCGACGCCCTGGCCCGGCGCAAGGCGGAGCGAACCGAGGAGCTGCAGCGCTATCTCACGCTCGAGCGGCAACGGCAGGCGAGTCTGCGTGACACGCGCCGCAGCTCGACGGCCGCAGAACGGCGGTTGTCGGAGCTCGAACGCAACGAGCGCGCCCTGGGCGACCGCATCGCCGCGCTCGAGCGCGCGCGCCGCGAGGCCGAAGCGCGGGGGGCTCCCGTCGGAGCCGCCTCCATTACGACGGCCGACCTGGGCCGGCTCGACTGGCCGGTCGCGGGACGCATCGTGTATCAGTTCGGCACGGCGACTGGTCCCAACAACACGCGCATTCCCTGGCACGGCATCGGCATCGGCGCCCCGGTCGGAACGCCCGTGAAGGCGGTGGCGAACGGCACGGTCAGCCTCGCCGGCCCCCTCGGCACGTACCTCACCTCGGTGCTGCTCGACCACGGGGGTGGCTACTACTCGTTCTACGGATATCTTGCCGACGCGTCCGTCACCAAAGGATCGCGCGTGCTCAAGGGCGACGTGATCGGGCATGTCGGTGGACAGACGAGCAATGAGGGTCCGCACCTCCACTTCGAGATCCGTGGCCAGGGCGGGATCGCGCTCGACCCGATCAACTGGCTCAAGCGCCAGCGCTAACGCGCCGGAGACTGTCGACATCATGACGCCCCTTGCCCGCACCCTCGCGGGGATTGCCGTGCTGCTGTCCGCGAGCTGCCGCGGCGCGACCGACCGGTTGCAGGTGTCCGGCACGATCGAGATCCGCCAGCTCCGCCTCGCGCCCCTCACCTACGGTCGTCTGGAGCGCTTGCTCAAGGACGAGGGCGACACGGTGCGGCGCGGCGATACCCTCGCCGTGCTCAGTCAGCCGGGACTCGATGCCCTCATCACCCAACGGCGCGCCCAGGTGGAAGCGGCCACCTTGCGGGTCGCCGAAGTTGCCGCCGCGCAGGCCGACAGCGAGCGAGCGGCCAACGAGTTCGCCCGGGCCGAGCGCCTGCTGCAGCAAAGCATCATCTCCCAACAGCAATACGACGGGATGAAGACGGCCGCCGCTGCGGCGTCCGCCCGCCTCGCGGCCCGCCGCGCGGCGTCGAGCGAGGTGGCGGTGGCGAGCGCGGCCGTGGCCGCGGTCCTCGCCACGCGCGACGAGCTGACCATCATCGCACCCGAGGACGGTGTGATCCTCTCCCGCTACGCGGACCCGGGAGAGGCGCTCGCGACCGGTACGCCGGTCCTGTCCCTGGGCCTGGTACACCGTCCCTGGATCCGGGCGTACATCGGCGATCGCTACATCGGCCGGCTCAAGGTGGGTGGGACAGCCTCGGTGCACGTGGACGCATATCCCGATCAGACATTCCCGGGGCGGATCATCGAGATCGGGTCGCAGGCCGAGTTCACTCCGCGGGTCGCACTCACGGAGCGTGAGCGCGCCGATCTGGTGTTCGGCATCAAAGTGGAGCCCACCGATGCCGACGCGGGAGGTCGCCTCAAGGCGGGGATGCCCGTCACACTGGACGTCCCACTGATGCCGTGACGCCAAGCGCGATCGAGACGCACGACCTCACGCGCCGCTTCGGCGCGCTCACCGCCGTGCAGCATCTCAACCTGCGACATCGAGCGCGGCGAGGTGTTCGGCCTGCTCGGGCCCGAACGGATCCGGCAAGACGACGGCGATCCGCATGCTGTGCGGTCTGCTCGAACCGTCCGAGGGGTCGGCGACCGTGGCGGGCATCGATGTCGCGCAGGCGCCCGAGCAGGTCCGGCAGCACATCGGCTACATGTCGCAGCGTTTCGGCCTGTACGAAGATCTCACCGTCGCCGAGAACCTCGAGTTCTATGCCGGGATCTACGGTGTGAGCGGCAAAGTCGAAACCGGCCGCCTGGCGGAGGTGATCGCGTTCCTCGGATTGGGCGAGCGCCTGGGACAGCTCGTGGGCCAGCTGTCGGGCGGCTGGAAGCAGCGCTTGGCGCTGGCCTGCGCTCTGATCCATCAAGCCGCCGGTGCTGTTCCTCGATGAGCCCACGGCCGGCGTCGATCCCGCCGCGCGGCGGAAGTTCTGGCAGGCGATCTACGACCTGACGCAGCAGGGCACGACGGTGCTCGTCACGACCCACTACATGGACGAGGCGGAGCGCTGCACCCGCCTGGCCATGCTGAGCGCAGGGCACCTGATCGCGATGGGGACACCCGCCGAGGTCGCGGCGCAGGTGGGCGGGAAGACGCTCGAGGACGCGTTCATCATTCTGCAGGAGCGCAGCGAGGGGCGTTCCAACTAGATGAGGATACGGGTCCGATGCACATGGCACCAAGAGTTGGAACGCCCCGAGCGATGATGCCCCGCTTCTGGCCGATGTTCCGCAAGGAATTCATCCAGATGCGGCGGGACCGGCTCACGCTCATGATCATGACCGCCCTCCCCGTCGCCCAGCTCTTGCTGTTCGGCTTCGCCATCCAGACCGACGTCCGCCACCTGCCGACGCTGGTGCTCGACCAATCGCGTACGCCCGAGAGCCGGGATCTCGTGCGGGCGTTCGAGAACACCGGCAACTTCCGCATTGTGGGGTTCGTGGACGAGCGGCCGGAGCTGGATCGGGCGATCGCGCGCGGCGACGCTCAGGCCGGCATCATCGTCCCCTACGACTATCCCCGGCGGCTGGCCCGCCGCGAGGCCGCCACCGTGCAGGTCGTGGTCGACGCCGCCGATCCCTTATCGTCGCAGTCGGCGATCGCGGCCGCGGCCGGCGTGGCGCAGGTCCGCAACCTCGCGATTCTGAGCGCGGCCGCGGGTCGCACCAGCATCCCGATCGATGCCCGCGTGCGCCCGCTCTACAACCCGGGACTGCGCAGCCCCAACTACATCGTCCCCGGTCTGGTGGGAGTCATCCTCACGCTCACGATGGTGCTCGTGACGGCCATGGCGGTCGTGCGCGAGCGTGAGCGCGGCACGCTGGAGCAGCTCATCGTCACACCGATCACCCGCACCGAGCTGATGCTCGGCAAGATCGCCCCGTATGTGGGGGTCGGCTTGTTCCAGATGACCGCGGTGCTGATCATCGGCCGCTACGTGTTCGACGTCCCCCTCACGGGCAACGTGCTGCTGCTGTACGCGATCGCGCTGCTGTTCATTATCGCGAGCCTCGCGTTGGGGCTCGTGATCTCGACCCTGGTGCGCACCCAGCAACAAGCCATGCAGGTGAGCTTCTTCTTCGTCCTGCCCGAACATCCTGCTCTCAGGCTTCATGTTCCCGCGGCAGGCGATGCCGTCGCTGTTTCAGTGGGTGGGGTTCATGCTCCCGCTGACCCATTTCCTGACGGTGTTGCGTGGCATCCTCTTAAAGGGGGTGGGGCTCGATGCGTTGTGGCGGGAGGTGGGGATACTCGGCGCGTTCGCGGGGCTGCTCATTGTGGTGGCGGTGCGACGGTTCCATAAGACGCTGGATTAGCAGCAGGTGTCAGGTGCGCGGAGTTGCGGTATACTTGAGAACATGCGTCCACTGATCGGCCCCGCGGTACTCCTCTGTTGCACTGCGTGCACGACCATGAAGCCCCGTACCCTGCAACAGATCCCGGAGCAAGCACCTGAGTGTATTTGGGTGACGCAGAGTGACCACTCCGTCGTCCTCCTGTATGAGCCGAGGGTGGTGCGAGACACGTTGGTGGGGTACGTCGGCAGCCAGCGTACGAAGTTGCCGACCGCAGAGATCCGGCACCTGCACGTCCGCGAGTCGGCTCCGGGACGCACGATGCTGCTGGCGGCCGGTCTCGTCGTCGGCTTCGCCGGAGTCCTGTACACGGTCTCAGGCACCGGCCAAAGTCGTGCCCAGGCCCCGCTACCGGGCGGAAGTGGCGATTGCAGTGACCACCCCGAGCAACGCGGATGCAACGGCAATTGAAAGACAGGTGTCAGGTGCCAGGGAATTTCTGACACCTGACACCTAACACCTCACACCTTCAAGGATGGGCGTGCACGCACCGGAAACACGGGCGCACCGCCGCCGTATGGTGGTGACGCAACTCGCAAAGCGCAGAATTCGCAACCGGCGCGTACTCGCCGTCATGGCCCGTGTGCCGCGCGAGTGGTTCCTCCCCCCGTACTTGCAGCACGAGGCGTACGCCGATACCCCGCTCCCGATCGGGAGCGGGCAGACGATCTCGCAACCGTACATCGTCGGCTTGATGACCGCGTGGGTCGCCCCGCGACGCCGCGACCGCGTCCTCGAGATCGGCACCGGCACGGGATACCAGACCGCCATTCTCGCCCGCCTGGCGTCCGGGGGGCGCGTGTACACGATCGAGCGGCTCCCGGACCTCCTGGTGGAGGCCGAGGAGCGGTTCCGTCGGCTGGGACTGACCAACATTGAGACCCGGCTGGGGGACGGCGCGCACGGGTGGCCGGATGCCGGACCGTTCGACGTCATCGTCGTCACCGCCGCCGCACCCGCAACCCCGGCGCCGCTCCTGGAGCAGCTCGCCATCGGCGGCAGGATGGTCATTCCGATCGGCGATCGCCGCGCGCAGGACCTGGTGGTCTACCGCCGCACCGTCGAGGGGGTGCAGGAGCGGAGCGCCGGGAGCGTGCGGTTCGTGCCCCTCATCTCGCGCCACGCATTCGTCGAGCAAGAATGACCCGGCGGCGCCACGCCGACCTGCTCGGTGCACATGTATCGACCATGGGGGGCGTGGCCACCGCCCCTCCTCGCGCAGCGGCGATCGGCGCGACCGCGATGCAGATCTTCACCAAGACACCCAACCAGTGGCGCGAGCCGACGCTCACGGCGGCGCACGTCGCCGAGTACCGCGCGGCGCTCGCCCGGAGCGGCGTGCACGCCGTCGTGTCGCACGACAGCTATCTGATCAACCTCGCCTCGCCCGACCCCGTGCTGCGCGCGCGCAGCGCCCAATGTTTCGTCGGCGAGCTGAGCCGGTGCCTGGCGCTCGGCATCCCCTGGGTGGTATCGCATCCCGGCAACTTCATGGACGAGCGCGCGGCGGGATTGGATCGGAACGCGCGGGAATACGCGGCCTGCCTCGCGGCCGTGCCCGGCGACGTCGGTGTGCTGATCGAAGGTACGGCCGGCGCCGGGACCGCCCTGGGAGCGACGTTCGAGGAGCTGCGGGCACTGCGCGATGCCCTGCCCGCCGCGGTACGCGCACGCGTGGGGTTCTGCCTCGACACGGCTCATCTGCACGCCGCGGGGTATGATGTGGCCGGTGATGTCGAGGGGGTGTGGGATCGGGTCGACCGCGAGATCGGCCTGTCGCATCTCAAGTGTCTCCATTTGAACGATTCCAAGGCGGCTCCGGGGTCGCACCTCGACCGGCATGAGTGGATCGCCGAGGGGCAAATCGGCGCGGCGGCATTTCGCCGCATCATGCGCGACCCCCGGCTCGCCTCGGTCATCAAGATCATCGAGACCCCGAAGGCGGACGATCCGGTGCGGCATGACCGGCGCATGCTCAGGAGACTGCGTGCCTACGCGCGCCCGGCGCGCGTGAACGCCCGTTGACAAGGACGACCGTCAAGAGCAATGATCGACTGATGCCAATCCGGACTCCCATCTCCGCCCTGCTGCTGTTGCTGCAGCTCGTAGCGGGCGGGGCGGTGCCGTTGGCGCACGCCGGAGAGCGCGAGACCGCGCCGACGACCATCGAAGCGCACCACGATGCGAGCTGCGTCGTCATCCACGACGCGATGCGCTGCGCGCTGTGTCTCTACGCCAACTCGCTCACGGCGCCCCCGCCGGCCTTTGAAGGTCGCCCTGCGGGCATCGGTCCCGGCGCACCCCGCGCCGCTGGCTGCAACACGTTGGGATGGGCAGCGCGACCTACGTCGCCTCCCAGCCCCGCGCCCCACCGCTCCACCTCTCCTAGTCAACCTCGGGGCCCCGCGCGGGGTCCCGACATCGCGCGCCACCGCTGCTCGGAACGAGCGGGGGCGGATGCTCATACATCGCGAACACAGGAGAGATGACATGTCTCCCGTTTCCTACGTCGCCATCCTGGTGGCAGTAGCCTTGTGTGCTGCGGGTGCGGCCGTCGCGCAGCAGCCGCACCGCTCCGGGCCGTGCTGCCGGGTCCTACATGAACCTCAGCTTCGTCGGGCTGGCGGACGTCGGCTGGTCGACCGAGCCCGATGTGGGCTCGCTGCAGCTCGGCGACCACGACCCAAAGGTGCGCGGCTTTTCGATCCCCAACGGCGAGCTCGCGCTCGACGGTACCGTCGACTCCCACTTCAAGGGATTCGCCAACATCGTCTACAAGCTGGATGACAAAGGGGAAACGGGTGTCGAGCTGGAAGAGATGTATTTCCTGACCACCTCGCTCCCCGGCGAACCTGCAGCTCAAGGGCGGCCAATTCTTTGCGGAGTTCGGCCGCCAGAACGCCCAGCACCCCCACGCCTGGGCGTTTGCAGACCAGCCGCTCGTCCTCAATCGCATGTTCGGCCCCGAGGGACTGCGCAGCCAGGGATGCGGGTGTCCTGGCTCGCGCCCACCCCGTGGTACGCCGAGGCGATGGTCGGCGTGTTCAACAGCGCCGGCGGAACGGCGTACAGCTTTCGGTCGGACGAATCGGAGGAGATCCACGGCGGTGAGCCGATCGAGCGCGCGGTACGCTCGGTGGGCGACCTGCTGATCGTCCCGCGCCTCGCGACCTCGTTCGATGTGACCGCCACGCAGACCCTGGTGATGGGAGTCTCCGGAGCGTTCGGCCCCAACAACTCCGGGCCCGATGCCGGAACGCAGGTGTACGGCGCCGACCTGTACTGGAAATGGAAGTCCCTGAAAGCGCATCAGGGATTCCCCTTCGTCTCATTTCAAGCCGAGGCGCTCACGCGCCGCTATGACGCGGCAGCAGCGCCCGTCGGCCGCCGATCCCATCGTCACGCTGCCCGAGGAGACGCTGCGTGACGGCGGTGCATACGCGCAGGTCCTGTGGGGAATCAAGCCGCTGCTCGTGGCAGGGTCTGCGGGGGGAGTTCGCGGGCGGCGACACCGCCTCTTTCGACTCGGAGCTGCGCGCCGACCGCTATCGCGTGTCGCCCAACGTGACCTGGTATCCGAGCGAGTTCTCGAAAGTGCGGCTGCAGTACAACCTCGACCATCGCGAGGGACTCGGCGTCGACCACTCGGTCTGGCTGCAAATCGAGTTCCTCCTCGGCGCACACGCCGCTCACAAGTTCTAGAGGCGAGAACCTCCCATGACCATCATGGATCCTGCGGACCTGCACGGCCGTCTCGCTGATGGCATCGCTGGGTGCGAGTACGCCCCCCGCGCGCCAACTCAACGTGGTCGCCACGACGCCCGACCTGGCCGCGCTGGCCCGCGCCATCGGCGGGAGTGCCGTCGACGTCAAAGCGCTCGCCAAACCCACCGAAGATCCGCATTTCGTGGACGCCAAGCCCAGCCACATCGTGACGCTGAACCGCGCCGATGTGCTGATCGAGGGCGGCGCGGAGCTCGAGATCGGCTGGCTGCCGCCGCTGCTCGAGAGCGCGCGCAACGACAAGATCGCCGCCGGCGCGCCGGGACGGATCTCCGCGTCCCAAGGAGTGACGTTGCTCGAAGTGCCAAGCACGCTGGACCGCTCCATGGGCGACGTGCACGCGCTCGGCAATCCGCACTTCCTGATCGACCCGGTCAACGTCAAGCTGATCGTCCGCCAGATTGCCGACCACCTTGCCCAGGTGGATCCGGCAGACGCCGAGCTTGTTCAAGGCCAACCTCCAGACGTTCAACGCGACGCTCGACGCGAAGCTCGCGGACTGGCAAAAGCAGCTGGCTCCGTATCGTGGGGCGAAGATCGTCACCTACCACAAGGACTTCGTCTACCTCGCGGAGCGGTTCAACCTGGAGATCGTCGAGACGCTCGAGCCAAAGCCGGGCATCGCGCCGTCGCCCGCCGCATCTGGCGAAGGTGATCGCGAAGATGAAGGCCGAAAAGGCGCGGGTGATCCTCGTGCAACCATTCCAGAATCGCAAGACCGCGGAAACGGTGGCGCGGCAGACCGACGCGCAGGTCCTGGACATTCCGCAGCAGCCCGGCGCCATCCCGGGCACCGAGACCTACTTCGACCTGATGGACTACATCGTGCGCACCCTGGCGGCCGCCCTGGGAGGGACCAAGTGATGCCCGTGGACTTCCAAGTCGTCTGGGCGGTGATGAAGTGGCCGTTGGCGGCGTGCCTGATCCTGCCGCCCCTGCTGGTCTATCTCGGCCTGCACGTGGTGAAGCGCGAAGTGATCTTTGTGGACCTCGCGCTCGCCCAGGTGGCCACGCTGGGTACCTGCGTCGCGCTGATCCTGGGGTACCACTTCGATGATCGCATCACGTTCTGGATTTCGCTCGGCGTGACGTTTGCCGCGGCGGCGCTCTTCAGCTGGTCCCGGAGCAGCGAGAAGCACCAGGTCCCGCAGGAGGCGATCATCGGCATCACGTTCGTGGTCGCCGCCGCCGGGGTGATCCTGCTGCTGAGCCGGGTCGCCGGGGGCAAGGAGGAGCTCGAGCACCTCCTGACCGGCGATATTCTCAACGTGACCGGCGCCGAAGTCGGCCAGCGTGCCGCCCTCTTCGCGGTGCTGGCCGCGTTCTTCGGCGCCTTCCACCGCCGCTTCGCCCTGATTTCGTCCGACCACCAGCAGGCGTACCAGCAAGGGCTGCACGTGCGGCTGTGGGACTTCCTGTTCTACGCCGCGTTTGCGCTGGTGGTCGTGAGTTTCGTGCGCGATCGCGGGCGTCCTGCTCACGTTTGCGTACCTGATCGTGCCCGCCGTGTGCGGGGTCATGCTGGCGCAACGGTGGATGGGACGGCTGCTGATCGGGTTCGGGATCGCGACGGCCGCGAGCTTGCTGGGACTGTGGGCGTCGTACCGGCTAGATTTGCCGACGGGCGCGGCGATCGTGTGTGCGTGCGGGTTGCTGCTGGCCGTCGTGAGCGGATTCGTGGTCGTGAGGAGGACGTAGAGGATTGTTACGCCGCAGGAACGCGGTGGTCCTGCTCGTCGCGGCGCTCTGCGCGTTCGCGCCGAGGCCGGGGACCGGCCAACTTGATGGTGGAGATCTCCGCCGGTGCGCGCTACAGCACCGCGCTTGGTGCACGATTCGATCGTGACGCCGTTCGACGTACGCCCCGCCCTCGCCCCCGTCGTCGCAGTCGCGCTGGTCGTGCCGCTCGACAGCAGTTGGGCCGCGCGTGTCGCCGTCGATTTTTCGAGTGGCGAGCTCCAGCGGCATGAGGCCGACGGCTCGAGCGTCGCACTCGGCCGGGTGAGCACCGCGGCATTCACCGTCGGCCTGGAGCGCGCGCTGCCCGCGGGGCTTCTCCACCTGGATCGGCGTCGGCGGGATCAAGTACTTCCCGGCCGAGGAGACCGGCCTGTTCCGCCTGGGAAGCGGATCCTCGCGGGCCTCGGAACGCTCGCACTCGCCCACACGCTGCCGGTCGGCAGGCGGTTCGGATGCGCCGTCGAAGCTCCGCTACGACATCCATGGCTTCACGACGCCCGCCCTGCGCGACGAGGGATTCGACGTCCTCTCAGACCGTCCACCGCGTGGCGCTCACCGTGCGCGCGCACGGACGCGCGGGCCAATGACCCGGGCGTGCCGCGTAGCCGCGATCCTGCTCGGCGCCGCCGTGGTCGCGGCCGCTGCGAGCCCGTCCACCCCGGTGCGCGATTGTCCGGGATGCACCTACGACTTTGCCGACACCGTCCCGCCCGACATCCTCGTGTTCCACTGGCCCGCCACGGCGCTGCCCGTGCGCTTCTACGCCGACCCGCGAGGGCGCGATGCCCATCGCTCGTGACGCTGGGTATTGAGGCGTGGGAGGCACAGTTCCTGTACGGCGAGTTGCGGCGGAGTGGCGGTGTACCGACTCGAGCCAGGCGGACGTGATCGTGCAGTGGGCGAGTGGGTCCCTCCAGACGTGCCGCCCGATCCCGGTCCGCCGGTCACGGCCTGCGCCGGGCCAACCGACTACCCGTCGTGGGTGAGCGGTTCGGCGCCCCGGACGGGCGGTCCGGGTGACCCTGGGCACGCTCGCGGGCTATACCCCGGCCCAGGTCGCCGCCTGCCTGCAACGCGTGGCGGTGCACGAGCTTGGCCATGCACTCGGGTTGCTCAAGCACAGCCCGGCCCCGCTCGACATCATGAACCAGACGCCGACGGTCTACGCCCCGAGCAGCGCCGACCGCCGCACCGTGGAAGTCCTCTATCACACCGCCGCAACAGTGGCGCCGCCGCCACAATGACGTCGCTCCTCGACGCCGGACTCGCACCCCGGGGGGCGCTTCACTGGAACGAAGCGGCCGCCGAGCTGCACGCTCACGCGGTGCGTCGCGGCGAGGGCGTGGTTGCGGAGGACGGAGCCCTCTGCGTCGTGACCGCGCCTCACACCGGCCGCAGCCCCGGCGACAAGTTCATCGTGCGCGACCCCGAGTCGAACGAGCGCGTGCACTGGAGTCCGGTGAATCAGCCGATGGCGCCCGGACCACTTCGCGCGGCTGCGCGAGCACGTGGTGCGGCACCTGAACGGACAGGAGCTGTTCGTGCTCGACGTATTCGCCGGCGTGGACCCGCGGTACCGCACCGCGATTCGGCTCGTGACCCCGAACGCCTGGCACGCGCTGTTCGTGTCCAACATGTTGCGCCGCCCGGCTGCCGCCGACCTCCCGACGTTCACGCCTGAGTGGCACATTCTTCACGCGCCGGAGCTGCAGGCCGATCCAGCGCGGCACGGCACCAGGTCCGGCACCTTTGTGGTCATCCACTTCGCCGCGCACACGATCCTGATCGGCGGAACCCGCTACGCGGGGGAATTGAAGAAGGCGGTGTTCACGACACTCAACTACCTGCTCCCAGCCCACGGCGTGCTGCCGATGCACTGCGCGGCCACGCGCGGGACCGGAGGGGACGTGGCGCTGTTCTTCGGACTCTCCGGAACCGGCAAGACCACGCTCTCCACCGATCCGGAGCGTGCCCTGATCGGCGATGACGAGCACGGCTGGAGCGACCAGGGCGTGTTCAATTTCGAGGGCGGCTGCTACGCCAAGGCGATCGGGCTCTCGCCCACGCGCGAGCCCACGATCTACGCGGCCGCCAGGATCTTCGGGACCGTGCTCGAGAACGTCGTCGTGGATCCCGCGACCGGCGCGGTGGACTTCGACTCCGCCGCCATCACGGAGAACACGCGCGCGTGCGTACCCGCTCGACGTGGTCCCGAACCATGTGGCGAGCGGCATGGCCGGTCACCCGTCCTCCGATCGTGTTCCTGACGTGCGACGCGTACGGTGTCATGCCGCCCGTCGCGCGCCTGTCGAGCGATCAGACCCTGTACCACTTCCTGTCCGGGTACACGGCCAAGATCGCGGGGACCGAGCGCGGGCGTGACCGAGCCGGCCGCCACGTTCTCCACCTGCTTTGGCGCCCCGTTTCTGCCGCTCGACGCGATGGTGTACGCGAACATGCTGGGCGACAAGGTCGCCCGGCACGGCGTGAGCGATCTGGCTCGTGAACACCGGCTGGACCGGCGGTCCCTACGGTGTGGGTAAGCGCATTCCGCTCGAGCTGACCCGCGCCATCGTGCGCGCCGCCGTGTCGGGAGCGCTCGAAGGCACGCCGACGGTGCCGGAGCCCGTCTTTGGGCTCGCGATCCCACGCGCGGTCCCGGGGGTGCCCGCCGAGATGCTGGATCCGCGGCGCACGTGGACGGACCCTGCGGCCTACGACGCGCAGGCGGCGCGCGTGGCGCACCTGTTCCGGGAGAACTTCGAGCACATCGCGGCGCCGGCAGCCGTGCGGGACGCCGGCCCGCGCGCGTGACGCGGTTCGAGGTCGTCCGCGACCCGTTGTGGAACAACATTCGGCTCGATGCCGAGGCGCTCGCCGTGGTGGATACCCCCGCGGTGCAACGCCTGCGCTACGTGCGCCAGCTCGGACATGCCTTCCTCGTCTACCCCGGCGCCACGCACACCCGGTTCGAGCACGCGCTGGGGACCTACCATCTGGCCCGCCGCGTCCTCGCGCACCTCGAGGAAACGGCGGACGGTCCGGCGCTCGACCCGGCAACCGTGCTGCGCCTCAAGCTCGCGGCGCTCCTCCACGACATCGGACACTACCCCTTCTCCCACGCGCTCGAGGAGGCGGGCTTGCCGCGCCACGAATCCCTGGCCGCACGCCATCTCGGGGCGGGAGATCTGGCGCTGCGCCTCGAGCGTTTAGGCGCACCGGCCGAGACGTTGCTGCCGTTGATTCAAGGCACGAGCGACGGCCCGCTCGCGGGGCTCGTGTCGGGCTCGCTCGACGTGGACAAGCTGGACTACCTGTCGCGCGACGCCTGGATGTGCGGGGTCCCCTACGGCGTCATCGACGTCGAGCGGCTGCTCACGTCTCTGACGTTCGTCCCCGGACCCGCGGGGCCGGTGCTCGCGTTGCACGACAAAGGCCTGTCGGCGCTCGAATCCCTGCTGTTCGCCAAGTACCAGATGTACCGCAACGTGTACTGGCACCATGCCGTTCGCAGCGCCACGGCGATGTTCAAGCGGCTGGTGCTGACGGCACTCGCGGCGCAGCGGCTCCGCCTGGGAGACGTCGCCCTCGCCACCGACGATGGCTTGATCCACGAGCTGCAGCGTGAAGACGTCACGGGCCTGGCGCAGGCTTACGGGAACGCCGCCTCGCCAAGCGCGCACTCGACATCCCCGCGACCGATCTCCCCGCCGACACCGCCGCGTGGCCGGGCAGCGATCCCGCGTTGTGCATGCGTGTGGAAGACCGCCTGGCTCAGGAGCTGGGACTGGCGCCGGGGGAGTTGTTTCTGGACTTCCCGGCCAAGCGGGAGATGCTGGCGCTCGACCTGCCGCTGGTGAAGCGGGACGGCTCGGTGACTCAGCTCGCGGGCGCCGATGCGACGGCGCACCTCGGCCTGCCGCGGGTGGCCGGAGAGCTGTACCGCAGCGCCAGGTGGTTGCGTGTATTCGTGCTGCGGCCGGTGCGCGTGCCGATGCAGGCCGTCGTGGATTTGATCATGCTCCCCGGCGACGAGGTGAGCGCCCGACTCGCCGCGGAACGGAGTCTGATTAGTTCCGTGCGGGGATAGGCTGGGTCTTGGACGCCCCGCCGCTCGGTGTGTCGACGGAGTCGACGCGCACGACGATGGCCGTAATGTTGTCGAGTCCGCCGTTACGATTGGCGGCGTTGATCAAATCGTCGACCTTTTCCGCCAGCGTCCGATCCGACATGAGCACCTTGGCCAGCTCCGGATCGTCGAGCATCCCGGTGAGCCCGTCGGACGCGAGGAGAAACAGGTCCCGCAGCCGCACCGCCCCCGCATATACATCGGGCACCACGTCGCTGTTCGCGCCGACGCAGCGGGTGATCACGTTGCTGTAGGGATGGGAGCGCGCCTGCTCGGGCGTGAGGTACCCGGCGTCCACCTGCTCCTGGACGTACGAGTGATCCTTGGTGATCTGCGTAAGCGCGCCGTCGCGGAACAGGTACGCCCGGCTGTCCCCCACCTGCCCAACCAGGAACCGCGTGCCGTATAGCGCCAGAGCCGTGACGGTCGTGCCCATGCCCCGCTTGTCGATCTCGGTGAGCGTGCGCTGGAAGATCGCCCCATTCGCGGCGCGGATCGCCCCGCGCATCCGCTCAGCCACCTGCTCGTCGCCCAGACTCCACAGGGAACCGAGCTCCCGCGTCATGTAGTGGACCGCCATCTCGCTCGCGACCTCACCCGCCGCGTGCCCCCCCATCCCGTCCGCGACCACGAAAATCCCGCGCTCGGGCACAACGATGTAGTTGTCTTCGTTGCCGGATCGGATCACGCCGACGTCGCTGCGCCCTGCCGAAGTGATGTGCACTCGGATCGCTCTACGCCAGAAGCCAGCGCGCCAACGCCGCCAGCCCGCCCGCGCCCGCGACCAAAACGACCACGCTGGCGCCACATCCCTTGCCCTTCTTGGCGGGCGGAGTCGAGCTCTGGGCCCGCGCCGGTGCCCGTGCAGGTTTCGGCGCTGCCGCCGGCTGCGCTGCCTTGGGCGGCTCGCGCGCCGGGAGCTGCGGGCGCCCTGGCCGCGGCAGGTGCCTTGGCCGCCACAGGAGCCGGAGCGGGAGGGAGGAGGAGGAGCGGGCGCTGGAGCAGGTGCGGCCGCGGAGCGGGTGCGGGCGCGGGGGCGGGGGCCGATGCCTTCGGCGCAGGCGCGGGAATGGTGCTGAACCCCGCCATGACCACCGTCCCTCCCCCTTTCCCGATCCCTAACGCGTCATCCGTCGGCTCGAATACGACCTCGACGTCCCCAAACCTGAGGGTCGCCCCGGGAGCAAGCGGGATCTCGCCCGGCACCCGCTCGCCGTCCACGAAGGTCCCATTGGTGGAGTCCAGGTCCATCAGCACCCAGACCCCCTCGCGCCGCTGCAACTTCGCGTGCGACGTCGAGACCGACGGATCAGCCAGCGGGAGGTCGTTGTAGTCGGCGCGCCCGACATTCACGACTGGCGTCCGCGCCTCGAACCGGGTCCCCTTGAGCGCCCCACTCTTCACCAGGAAGGTCGCCAGGGAGCCGGACTGCGGCGCGCGTTTCGCGGCAGGAGCCTTGGCGGCGGCCGGTACGGCGGGTGCGGGCGGTGGAGCGGGCGGAGCCGGTGGAGGTGAGGGTGGAGGCGCAGGCGTGGTGGGGGCGACGAGAGAGGCAGGGCGCGGCGGCGGCGGCGGGAGCGGCATCGGCATAGAATCGGAAGTTGTCGTCTCCGATTCGCACGACGTCGGCTCGCGTCAGGATACGTTGGCCCCTGACCCGCTCCTCGTTGACGAATGTCCCATTGGTACTGGAATCGACGATCAGGTAGCCCTTGGGCGTCTGCACGATCTCCGCATGCCGGCGCGATACGTCCTTCCCTCCGACCACCACGTCGCACGCCGCCTCGCGCCCGAATACCAGGGACGCCCCGCTCATCACATACTCGCGCCCGTCGGTCAGGCTCACGAGCCGGCCTCCGGTATTCGCGCTGGCGGGCGCCGCCTGAGCCGCGCTCCTGGCCTGAGCCATCGCCTCCGGCACCTTGACCGCCTGGAGAAACTGGGTGCTTCCGCTGCGCCGCTCGTCCACGAAGTTCAGCTCGTGGCCACCCACGTCCACCTTGTCCCCATGCAGGAGCGGGGTCGGCTCCGCGCCCAGGCGGACGCCGTTGATCATGACCTCAGCGCTGGGGATGGCCTTGCGGATGACCACCTGTCCGTCGGGTTGACCATGAAACAAGGCGTGCTTGGGGAGCACCCCACTGCCCGACACCACGATTCCGCACGCGGCATCGCTGCCGAGCACCAATTCACCTACCGGTATCGGGAACGTTTTGCCGCCCAACTCAAGCAGAGCCATGTCTCAGGACCTACTGGGGAAGCGAGACCCGAAGTTACGGCCGACGCCGTAACCGCGCAAGGAAACAAGGGTTAGACCGCATCGACCGACACCGCTCCTCCACCCCTACGACCCCGCGCTTGATCCAGCTCCAGAACAACAGGGACCCAAACACCACCGTCGCGTAGCTGTTGATGAAGCGCCAGATCAGGGTGTACGACGGCAGCTGGGCCGGGCCGACGTAGATCTGCATCACGGCGGCGGACAGGAACTCGGCGAGCCCCGACGAGCCGGGCGTAGGAGCGAAGTAGAGAAGAAACGTGATGAACGTCTGCAGCAGCAGGATGTCGACGAAGTTCGCCTCGATCCCCAGGGCCCGCAGGGCGGCGTAGCCGGCGAGCAACTTGTTGGCGTGCGACGGCCCCGAGAGAATCACCGCCCAGAAGAGCGCGAGCCATCCCTTGGGACTGCCGAAGGCCACCATGCACTCGTGCGCGCGGTCGATCCCTGCGCGCAGGTGCTCGATGCGCGCGGCCACCCGCCGGCTGCGGCGCTCGAGCCGCGTCGCCACCCCGTGCACGACGTCGCGCAGCCAGAGGGGAAACACCATCGCCACGAGCATCACCGCGCCGATGATGCCGAAGATCGTCAGGCTGGTGCGAAACAGGTCGTAGTACGAGATCCCGAGCACCACGTTGTGCTGCGCGAGCGACTTACCGGCGCCGAAGTAGATCGCCATCGGTCCCGCGATCGCAAAGAACGCGACCGTGGCGACGAAGGTCATGAAGGTCGACGTCATCGCTTCCGGCAGGCGCACACCGCCCCGGCGCATCGACCACATCATCATCGGCCCTGCGCCGGTCTGGAACGGCGTGAGATAGCCGCCCCAGGCGCTCATGCCGCCCGCCAGCACCATGTCCCTCCAGCGCACCCCCGGATGCACATGTCGGGCCACCACCCACAGCCGGGTCCCTCCCCCGAACCAATCCATCGAGGCGAGGACCAAGCCCACGATCATCCATGTCCAGTGGAGGTGCAGCAACGTCTGGAGCACGCCGGCGAGGTTTTCGCCGTAGACCCAGAGGACAACGCCGACGCCGCCGAGGGAGATCACTGCGAAGAGCTGTAGCCCGCGTCGCAGCAGGCGTGGCGTCAGAGCCATGGGGTGGCAAGCTAAGAAGAAGCGGTGTCAGGTGCTAGGTGTCGGGTGTCAGCGCGGACGCCTGGCCCCTGACACCTGACACCTAGCACCTGACACCTAGTTAGTTTTCCGGGTTATGCCCACGTCTCCCGGCCACATCGTCATCCGCAACGCGAGACAGCACAACCTGAAGGGGATCTCGGTGACGCTGCCCCGCCGGGCGCTGACGGTGGTCACCGGCCCCTCGGGCGCCGGGAAGAGCTCGCTGGCCTTCGACACGCTCTACGCCGAGGGCCAGCGACGCTACATCGAGTCGCTGTCCACGTACGCCAAGCAGTTTCTCGAGCGCATGCCGAAGCCGCTGGTCGACGGGCTCGACGGCATATCCCCCGCGGTGGCGATCGAGCAGAAGAACCCCACCACCACGAGCCGCTCCACCGTCGGAACGGCCACCGAGATCTATGACTTTCTGCGGCTGCTCTGGGCCCGGGTAGGCACTCCGCACTGCGTCGCCTGCGGGCAGGTCGTGAAGACCGACACCGTGCAGGAAGTGGTGGACGAGCTCATCGCGGAGCGCGGCAGCGGAATTCCGCACTCGACAATCCGCACTCCGCATTGTCATCACCTTCCCGCTCCCCGCCTCCGCCCATCGGCCCGATGTCGCGGTCGCCGCACAGCTCCTGGCCGCGGGGTTTGTCCGTGCCCAGCTCGACGGAGCCATCGTCCGGCTGGACGAGCCCGACGCCGAGCAGCGGGTGCGGGAGGCGGCGGACGTGCTGGTGGTGGTGGATCGTGTGACGTCCTCGGACGCAAACCGCGGCCGGCTCGCCGACGCCGTGGCGACCGCGTTCAACGAGGGTGAGGGCGTCGCGGTCGCGCTCGACAACGGATCGCGGCACCGCTTCTCCGAGCACCCGACCTGCTCGCGCTGCGGCGCCCCCGGCACGGCGCTCACACCCAACCTGTTTTCGTTCAACAACCCCCGCGGCGCCTGCCCCGGATGCAACGGCTTCGGGGCGGTGCTCGAATACGACGAGTCGTTGATCGTGCCCGACCCAGCCCGCTCGCTCGCGCGCGGCGCCCTCGACCCGTGGACCAAGCCACGCTACGAGGGGCGGCGGCGCCTGCTGCGGGAGACCGCGCGGGCACGCGGCCTGGACTTCGACGCGCCCTGGCGCGACCTCCCCGCGCGCGACCGGTCCTTTCTGCTGAACAACGCCAAGGGACGCTATCTGGGCATGTTTCCGTTCCTCGAGCGGCTCGAGGCAAAACGGTACAAGCAGTACATCCGGGTCTTCCTGCGCCAGTATCAGCTCGCCAAGACCTGCCCCGCGTGCCGCGGCGCGCGCCTCAAGCCCGAGGCGCTCGCCGTGCGCGTGGACGGCCGCACCATCGCCGACGCCACGGCGCTGACGGCCGCGGCGCTGCGCGAGTGGGCGGCCAGCCTGTCGCTGGCCCCGTTCCAGCAGGCCATTGCCCTCCACGTGCTGCGCGAGTTGAGCGCGCGGATCGCGTTCGTCACCGATGTCGGCCTCGGCTACCTCACGCTCGACCGCCAGACCCGCACCCTGTCCGGCGGCGAAGCACAGCGCATCGCCCTCTCCAATGCGCTCGGCTCGCATCTGGTCGACACCCTCTACGTCCTGGATGAGCCCACCATCGGCCTCCACCCTGCGGACATCGACCGCCTGCTCGGTCTGCTGCGCCGCCTGGCCGACCAGGGAAACACCGTGGTGATGGTCGAACATGATCTGGCGGCCATTCGCGCCGCAGACTACATGGTCGAGCTCGGCCCCGGCAGCGGCGAGGCCGGTGGACAGCTCGTCTACCAGGGCGCCATGGATCGGGTACGGGAGAGCAACACCCTCACCGCGCAGTACCTGAGTGGCGAGAAGCGGATCGGCGTGCCCTCCGCCCGCCGGCCCATCGGGCCGCGCTGGATCACGTTGCGGGGTGGCCGCCTCCACAACGTCCGCGGCGTCGACACGCGAATCCCGCTCGGCACCCTCACGGCGGTCACCGGCGTGTCGGGCTCCGGCAAGTCGACCCTCGTGCACGACATTCTGTACCGCCAGCTCGAAGCACGCCTGCACGGCGGCCACAGCGCCAAGCAGCACCTCGGCGAAGCGGTGGGCGCCGTCGAAGCCCTGGAGGGATGGAATGGACTCGCCGACGTTGCGCTGATTGACCAGCAGCCGATCGGTCGCACGCCGCGGTCCAACCCCGTGACCTACGTCAAGGCGTTCGACGAGATCCGTGCCCTGTTCGCCGCGGAACCGCTGGCGCGCTCGCGCCGCTACTCGCCGAGCACGTTCTCGTTCAACATGGCGGGGGGACGCTGCGAGGCATGCCAGGGCGCCGGGCACGTGCTGGTCGAAATGGTCTTCCTGGCCAACGTGTTCGTGCCGTGCGAGATGTGCGGCGGTACCCGGTTCAAGCGGGAAGTCCTCGACGTCAAGCTGGGAGGGTGCTCGATCCATGACGTGCTCAACTGGACCGTCAACCAGGCCATCGAGCGCCTGCACCGGCACGCCCGGCTCACGCGCGCCCTGTGGTACTTGCAGCAAGTCGGGCTCGGCTATCTGCGGCTCGGCCAGCCGGCGACCACCCTGTCGGGCGGTGAGGCGCAGCGACTGAAGATCGCGCGGGAGCTCGCGCTGGCGAGCGGCCGCCGGAAGCAGGGGCGCAAGCTCTACATTCTGGACGAGCCCACGACCGGGCTGCACCTCGACGACGTGCGCGTGCTGTGCCGCGTGCTCGACCGGCTGGTCGACGCCGGGCACACAGTCCTCGTCATCGAGCATCACCTGGACCTGATCAAGCGGGCCGACTGGATCATCGAGATGGGCCCGGGGGCCGGCGAGGACGGTGGACGAATCGTGGCGCAGGGGACCCCGGAACAGATCGCAGCCGTGGCCGGCTCTCCCACCGGCCGCTATCTGAGCGACCTGACGTGACACCTCCATCGGCCCCGAACGCCCGGCGGGCGGACCTCGTCCTGGTGTCCGCGGCGCTCCTCTGGGGTCTGAGCTTCATCGTCGTGAAGGGCGCGCTGGAGTCGGCCACACCGCTCGCGTTCACCGCCGTCCGTTTCGGCGCTGGCGGCCCTGGTTCTGCTTCCCTTCACCAATCTGCGGCCCCCGTACCCCCGTGCCGAGCTTCGTGCAGGGGCTCTGCTCGGCGGCCTGCTCGCCGTCGGCTTCGCCTCGCAGACCGTGGGCCTGGTGTACACGACCCCAGCCCGTTCCGCCTTCATCGTCGCCAGCTCGTCGGTGCTCGCGCCGGTCGTCGCGTTTTTCGTCGTGCGCGAACGCCCCCGCGTCTGGGTGGTCGCGGCGCTTGGTCTTGGCGGGGATCGGGATGTATCTGCTCACCGCGCCCGACGCGGGCGGCTTGAACCGCGGCGACCTGTGGACGCTCGTGACCGCCCTCAGCTTCGGCGGGCAGATCGTCGCCGTGGCACACCTCTCGCGGCGACACGATCCGCTCCGCCTCGTGTGGATGGAGACGATCGTGACGGCCGTGGGCGCCGCGTTCGCGGCGGCGTTGGTGGAGGATGTTCGGATGAGTTGGACCCCCGCGCTGGCTGGGCGCACTGGGATTTACCGCCGTGCTCGCCACCGCGGTGGCGTTGGTCTGGCAAATGCGCGCGCAGCGGTTCATGTCCTCCGCGCGCGCGGCGCTCATCTTTTGCGCGGAGCCGGTGTTCGCGGCCGTGGCGTCGTGGCTGTGGTTCGGGGAACGGTTGTCCGTGCTGCAGTGGACCGGCGGCGGGTTGATCCTGGCTCGGGATGGTGATGGCGGAGCTCCCCCGTGCGCGGACGGACGCCGATCCGGTTTGACTTCGCGTCGGGCGCTTCCAATACTGAGGGCGTGGCCCGCCCAGTCTCACTTCGCACACCCCGTCCCGGCGCATGGTGATCCTGCTCGCTGAAGACGATCTCGTCACCCGAGCCACCCTGAGCGCGCTCCTGAAGGCGCAGGGCCACGAGGTGACGGAAGCCGAGGACGGCAGCCAGGCATGGGGAACGTGGCAGCTCTCGGCGCCCCGCGTCGTTGTGGCGGATTGGCTGATGCCCGAAATGGACGGCCTGGAGTTGTGCCGGAAGATTCGGTCCACACTCGGGCGGCCGTACACCTACTTCATCCTCCAGACGGCGCGCCACGGCCAGGAATCGTACGTCGAAGCGATGGAGGCGGGAGTCGACGACTTCATCACGAAACCCGCCAGTGCGCACGAGCTCGGGGCCCGGCTGCGGGTGGCCGAGCGTATTCTGGGCTTGCGGGAGGAGGTCCTCGCCCTGGAAGGGTTGCTGTCGGTCTGCAGCTACTGCAAACGGATGCGAAACTCCGACGGAAACTGGAGCTCGCTCGAGCGCTACATCGAGCAGCATTCCAAGGCCGAGTTCAGCCACGGCGTGTGTCCTGACTGCTACGAAACTCGCCTCAAGCCGCAACTGGGTTGAAGTCACGCCGTGTGACCGCGATATTCCCTCCCGCACATTCCCGAGTAGCTCAGTTGGTAGAGCAGCCGGCTGTTAACCGGCGGGTCGGGGGTTCGAGTCCCTCCTCGGGAGTCTTGTTGAGACGACGACCGCAGCACCGGTCCTGAGCGTGGAGGGCTTCCTGCGACCCCTACGCCGTTTCGGTCGTGGCTCGTAAAGCCCGGCCCGCTGGCGCGTCCGCTCCACCAAGTCCACCAAGCGCGTCCCCCGCATCCCCACGGGCGCCGAGCGACAGGAAACGGAGCTGGGGTACGGAGTGCTCGTCGAGTCGATCCAGGCGATTGTCTGGCGCGGCGACGCTCGCACGTTCCAGTTCGACTTCGTGAGCCACGAGGCCGAAGCACTCCTGGGGTATCCCGTGGAGCGCTGGACGACCGAGCCGACGTTCTGGCTCGATCACGTGCACCCTGACGATCGCGACTGGGCCGCCCACTATTGTCGCGTCGAGACCGATCTGCTCCGGCCGCATGAGATGGAGTACCGCATGGTGGCCGCGGACGGCCGCGTGGTATGGCTGAAGGACGTGGTCCGGGTGCTCCCGGAAGACGGTCGCCCGCGCTGGCTGGTGGGCGTGATGCTGGACATCACCGCCCGCAAGCGGGCCGAGCAGGTCCAGGATGCCACCTATCGCATCGCCGAGGCGGCGAATACCGCCGCCGACCTCCCCGCACTGCTCCGCCGGGTTCACGAGATCATCGAAGGGCTCATGCCGGCGCGCAACTTCTACATCGCCGTCTACGATCCCGCCACCGAGACGCTCAGCTTCCCGTATTTCGTGGACGAGTTCGACACGCGCGACTTGCCCCGGAGGCTGGGCAAGGGGCTGACCGAGTACGTGCTGCGTACCGGCCAGCCGCTGCTGGCCACACCGCAGGTGTACGATGATCTGGTGGCACGCGGCGAAGTCGAGCTCATCGGCGCGCCCTCGATCGACTGGCTCGGCGTCCCGTTGCGGGTGCACGAGCGGACGATCGGCGTGGTGGTGACGCAGAGCTACACCGAGGGCGTCCGCTACGGCGAGCAGGAACGCGATATCCTTGCATTCGTGTCCACACAGCTCGCCCTCGCGATCGAGGGCAAGCGTGCCGCCGACGCGTTGCGGCACGCCGAGGAGCGCTATCGCGCCTTCATCGCGCAATCGACCGAGGGAATCTGGCAGTTCGAGCTCGAGCGCCCCGTCCCGGTGGATCTTCCGCCCGCCGAGCTGGCCGAACGACTGTTTCGCGACGGGTACCTCGCCGAGTGCAACGACGCGATGGCGCACATGTACGGGTTCGGCTCGGCGCGAGAGATCATCGGCGCGCGGCTGGACGCCCTGCTCGTCCCGTCGGATCCGAAGAACCTCGAGTTTCTTCAGGCCTTTGTCGCGTCGGGGTTCCGCTTGACCGACGTGCAGTCTCACGAGCGCGATCGCGACGGTCACCCCAAGATCTTCCTCAACAACATGGTCGGGATCGTCGAGGACGGCCACGTCGTGCGGGCATGGGGCACACAGCGCGACGTCACCGAGCAACGTCGCCTCGAGGATCAGATTCGACAGGCAGTGAAAGTCGAAGCGGTTGGGCGGCTGGCGGGCGGCATCGCCCACGACTTCAACAACATTCTCACCGCGATCCTCGGAACCACTCAGCTGCTGCAGCGCGAGATCGGGCGTGATTCGCCCCACTACGCCGATGTCGACGAAATCCGCATGGCGGCCGAGCGTGCCGCCGACCTCACCCGCCAGCTCCTGGCGTACAGCCGCCGCCAGGTGCTCGCGCCGCGCATCCTCGACCTGAACGCCGTCGTGCTCGGCCTCGACCACATGCTTCACCGGTTGATCGGCGAGGACGTGGAGCTGATCAATGTACTGGCGCCTCAGCTCGCCTCGGTTCGCGCCGACCCCGGACAGATCGAGCAAGTGATCGTGAACCTGGCGATCAATTCCCGCGACGCCATGCCGGCGGGCGGCACGCTCACCGTTGACACCGCGAACTTCGAGCTCGACGCCGCATTCGCCCGCGCTCACCCGGGCGCCGTCCCGGGCTCCTACGTACAGCTGCGAGTCCGCGATACCGGGGTCGGAATGGACGCCGCGACGCGCGCACACCTGTTCGAGCCGTTCTTTACCACCAAGGCGGTCGGCAAGGGGACGGGACTCGGCCTCGCCACCGTATATGGGATCGTCAAGCAGAGCGGCGGATACATCTGGGCGGAAAGCGAACCCGGTCGCGGCACCGTGTTCTCCATTCTGCTGCCGCAGACCTCCGGCGCTCCGGAGCCGGCCGTAAGCCCCGGGACGGCTCCCCGCCGGCGCGCGGCACCGAAACCATCTTGCTCGTCGAGGACGAAGAAATCGTGCGCACGCTCAGCGACCGGGCCCTCAACAAGCTGGGGTACAGCGTCCTGGCGGCCCCGAGCGGCTGGGACGCCCTGCAGGTCGCCGAGCGCCACCGTGGGCCCATCCACCTGGTGCGTCACGGACGTCGTCATGCCCGGACTGAGCGGACGGGAGCTGGTTCGGCAGCTCGCCGGGCTCCGGACCGGGGTAGCCGTCCTGTACATCTCCGGCTATTCGGAGGATGCCATCGCCCAACATGGCGTGCTCGACCCCGGAACCGCGTTCCTCCAGAAGCCCTTCACGCCCGACCGGCTGGCGCGCAAGGTTCGGGAAGTCCTCGATGCCGCAAAAACACCCCTCCGTGCCGCAAAAACGCCCTAGGCGCCTCCCCAGGCCGGGGATATCTACGGCGTGATGCCCGGTGCTTCACCGGACGGATCACCGTCCTCGACCGCCGACCGACGTCGCCCCCCTCGCTCACGCACCGCGCGAGCAGCGTTTCGAGGGCCGGGGTCGGCCCATGGCTGAGCCACCGCTTCGCATACTGCTCCTGGAAGACAGTGCCGCGGACGCCGAGCTGATCACCCACGAGCTCGAGCGGGCCGGGATCGGCTGTGTCACCCAGCGCGTAGACACGGAAGGCGCGTTTGTCCACGCGTTGCGGAGTTTCGAACCCGACATCATCCTGTTCGACCACGGCCTGGCGCGCTACGACGCCATGGCCGCCCTGCGGGCGGCGCGCGCCGAACGGCCCGCAACACCGATCATCGTCGTTACCAACACGCTCGACGAGCGAGGCGGCCGTCGATACGCTCAAGGCCGGCGTGGACGACTACCTCCTCAAGGAGCACCTGACGCGGCTCGGCCCCGCGATTGCCGCCGCGCAGTCGGTGCGGGGACCGCTGCGCCGGTTGACGCCCCGCCAAATCGACGTGCTCCGCCTGATGGCCGAAGGTCTCACCACCCGTGACATCGCGCGGCGCCTCACGCTCAGCGTCAAAACCGTCGAAACCCACCGAGCCGCGGTCATGAGCCGCCTCGCCATCCACGACCTCGCTGGACTGGTCCGTTACGCGTTGACGGGTCGGGCTCATCTCCCAGGAATCCTGAGCCGCCGGGCTGGGGGCCTAGGGGTTTCCCCGAGTGGCGCTCCCCTGGGGCGAGCGATACCGTCTGGACGTGAACGATCAGGAGGGGGCGTCCGTAACCGAAACCATCCCCTCGTCGTCGTCATGACGTCGTGCAATAAGGTGAGCACATGACGGCCCCGCTCTCGCCTCGTGTTCTTCTGGTCGAGGAAGCCCCGACCGACGCCGAGTTGTTGACGGCAGTCTCTGCGCCGCGCAGGCATTGCGGCAGACGTGTTGCGGGTGGACTCCGAGGCAGGCCTCGTCAGGGCCCTCGCCGAGTTCGCGCCCGATGTGGTGCTCTCCGATCACTCCCTCTCCGAGTTCAGCGGCCACTATACCCTGCGCATCGTGCGACGCGATGCCCCGAACACGCCCGTGATCGTCGTCACCGGTCACCTCAGCGAGGAGGCCGCGGCCGACTACATCAAGGCGGGAGCGGCGGACTATGTCCTCAAATCCAACCTGCATCGCCTCCCATCGGCGGTGCGCCGGGCCCTGGATCTGCGCCGCGCCCGGGACGAGCAGGCGCGCGCCCGCGAAGCGCTGCAGCACAGCGAAACCAAGTACCGCGCGCTCATCGAACAGGCGGCCGACGCGATCCTCATCGCGGATTCGACGGGCCACCTGATCGACGCCAATCGCAAGGCATGCGACCTGACCGGATATCCCCTCGAGGAGTTGCTGGGGCTGGACATGGCCGACACCTATCCCACGGAAGACCGCCTGGCGGCGGCACAACGTCTCGCCGCCCTCGCGGCCGGGGACGACGTCGGTGCGGAACGGCGGATGCGGCGCAAGGACGGCACCGAAATCCTGGTGGAAGTCAGCCTGAAGCGCCTCGAGGACGGCCGGATCCTGGGCATCGTGCGCGACATCACGGAGCGCAAGCGCGCAGAGCTGGCGTTGCGGGAATCGGAAACGCGCTATCACGCGCTGATCGAAGGCGTACGCGACATCGTGTTCGCGCTGGGGCCGGACGGGACCGTCACGTCGCTGAACCCGGCGTTCGAGCGCGTGACGGGGTGGCCCCCGCACGAGTGGCTCGGAAAGCCGTTCGAGCCGCTCGTCCACCCTGACGATCTGGCGCTCTTGTTCGAGTTCGTCGAGCGGGCCGTGCGGGGCGAGACCGGACGGGTCAGCCAGCTGCGCATCCACACGCGCAAGGGCGACTACCGCATGGGAGAATTCGCGGCGACCCCACAGTTCCGCGACGGTCGCCTGGTGGGCGTACTGGGCATCGCCCGCGACGTCACCGATCGCTTGAGCCTCGAACAGCAGCTGCGGCAGGCGCAGAAGATGGAAGCGGTGGGCCGGCTCGCGGCCGGCGTGGCGCACGACTTCAACAACATCCTCACCGCGATCACCGGCTACGCCCAGCTGCTGCTCGATGACCTGGACCCGACAGGGCGGCACCGGGAGGATGTGGAAGAGATTCGCAAGGCCGCCGACCGCGCCGCCGGGCTCACCCGCCAGCTGCTCGCGTTCAGCCGCCAGCAGGTGCTCCAGCCCACCGTCCTCGACCTGAACGCCCTCGTGGGCGAGACCGAGAGCATGTTGGGGCGGCTGCTGGGAGAAGACATCCAGCTCGCCACCGCGCTCGCATCAGACCTCGGAGCCGTGAAGACCGACCCGAGCCAGATCGAGCAGGTGATCCTGAACCTGGCCGTCAACGCGCGGGATGCCATGCCGCAGGGCGGCAAGCTCACGATTGAAACCGCGAACGTCGAGATGGACGATGCGTACGCCGCTGAGCACTTCCCCGCCCTTCCCGGCTCATATGTCATGCTCTCGGTGAGCGACACCGGGACCGGAATGAGCCCGGAGACCCAAACCCACATGTTCGAGCCGTTCTTCACGACCAAGGCGAAGGGCCAGGGCACCGGGCTCGGCCTTGCCACCGTGTACGGTATCGTCAAGCAGAGCGCCGGCTACATCTGGGTGTACTCCGAACCGGGCCGCGGCACGACGTTCAAGATCTACCTGCCGCGCGTCCAACAGGTGCCCGAGCGGCGTGCGTCGACCGCGCCGGCCCAACCCGCGGCGATGGATGGGACCGAAACCGTGCTGCTGGCAGAGGATGAAGCGGCCGTGCGCGCTGTCGCCCGCCAGGCTTTGCAGCGCCACGGCTATACGGTGCTCGAGGCTCCGAGCGGGGAGGCGGCGCTGGATGTGGCACAACGCCATTCCGGCCGGATCCACCTGCTGCTTACGGATGTCATCATGCCCGGAATGAGCGGTCGTACGCTCGCGCTGCGTCTTACCGTCCTGCGGCCGGACATGCGCACCATCTACATGTCCGGCTACACCGACGATGCCATCACGCGCCACGGGGTGCTCGAACACGGAGTCACGTACGTGCAGAAGCCGTTCAGTCCGGACGCGCTGGTGCGCAAGGTGCGAGAGGTACTGGACCGGGAGGACGTCAGGGACGTGGGCTAGCGGCCCCGGGCAGCGGACTCAGGCGCGGTCGAGCAGCTCCCGCACCCGCGTGAGAACGTCGTCGTGAGTCCACGGCTTGTAGAGCAACGGCACACTCGCTTCCGGCGGCAGGCCGCCCCGGTCGTCGCCCGGTGAGTATCCGCTCGCGAACAGGAACGGGGTGGTGTTCCCGTCGCGGCGCACGGCATCGAAGAGACCCCGGCCGCCCAGGCGCGGCATCACCAGGTCCGATAGCACGAGGTGGATGGTGGCCGGTGGCCGCCGCAGCAATTCGAGCGCCTCTTGCCCGTCGGCGGCGGTGAGCACGTGGTACCCTGCCTGTTCCAGTATCCGCTTCGCCACGCGCCGCAGATCGCTTTCGTCCTCGACGATGAGAATCGTCTCGTTCCCGCCGCGGACGTCACGGCTCCCCACTGGTTCGTCGCCCACCGCGGGGGTCGTGGCCGCCACGGCCGGGAAGTACACGCGAATCCGCGTTCCAAGCCCTGGAGCGCTGTCCACCTCGATGACGCCCCCATGCTGTTTGACGAGCCCGTACACGGTGGCCATCCCCAGGCCGGTCCCTTTGCCGCTGGACTTCGTTGTGAAGAATGGCTCGAACACGCGTCGCCGCGTGGCATCGTCCATCCCCACGCCGGTGTCTTCGACCGCAAGGCAGGTCCAGAGCGACGCGGGGCGCACGCCGGCAGCGATCCGCTGTTCCTCGCTCGGCACACCGCAGCGCGTCTCGATCCGGAGCACGCCCCCTGCTGGCATCGCATCGCGGGCGTTGGTCGCCAGGTTGAAGAGGACTTGCTCCACCGCGTGCAGATCCGCTCGGAACTCGGGGGTCTCCTCACTGTTGGCGACGACGATTTCGATGTCGGCCGGGACGATGCGGCGCAGCATGCCGGACAGCGTCGAGACCACGTCGTTCAGGTCGAGCACCTCGAGGTCCAGGCTCGAGCGTCGGGCAAACCCGAGCAGCTCGCGAATCATCACCCGGCCACGCAACGCTGCCGATATCAGGTCCCGCAGGTCGGCCTGCTGGTCTAGAAACTCCGGGCCCAGCGCTTTGCGGACCAGCTCGGCATTCGCGAGGATGATCGTCAGCAGGTTGTTGAAGTCGTGTGCGATCCCGCCCGTGAGCTGCCCCAGTGCTTCGATTTTCTGAGACTGGCGCAACTGGTCTTCAAGGGCGCGGCGCTCCGTGATGTCCTCGGCCATCATTTCGTAGCTCTCGACCGCGCCGTCGGACCCTCGCACCGCCCGCCCGGACAACCGGACCAGGATGCGCGCGCCGTCTTTGCGCTTCCATTCCACTTCGTGATCCTTGTGAGGAGCGTCCGTCGGGCCGCGCTCCACTACTCGATCGCGCGCCGCGGAGTCGACGTACACATCCCGGCCCAGCTCGAGCGTCATCAACTCGGCCTCCGAGGCGTAACCAAGCATCCTGGCGAGGGCGGGATTCACAGCGAGGAACCGCCCCGCCGGAGTGGCGCGGAAGATTCCGTAGGTCGCGTTCGCTACCAGCGCGCGGCTGCTCTCCTCGGATTGACGCAGCGCCTCCTCGACCCGGCGCCGCTCGGTGATATCGTTGGCAACGCCGATCACACCTGTGACCGCACCCGCCGCATCGCGGATCGGCGAGTACCACACCTCGAACACCACGCCAAACACTTCGACCGTCGACGAACACGCTTCGCCGGCGAGGGCGCGCCGCACATCGGTCAGAGCCTGGGGCATATCCGCGTACACTTGGAACGCAGACTGGCCCACCAGCTGCGCGGGCCGCACCCCGAGCGCGTCGAGACCGCGGCCCTCCGCCAGCGTGAACACCCCCTGCAGGTCCAGGGAGAAGAGCACGAGCGGCGCGCCGGCGACCACCGTCCGGAGCCGTTCCTTGCTCGCCCGCAACGCACGCTCCTGTGCGCGACGCTCGGTGACGTCGCGCGAGTTGACCACGAACTTGAAGGCGCCTGACTGCCCCACACGCGCCTGGCCGACCGACTCCAGGACCCGCCACGAGCCGTCCCGGTGACGAAAGCGGAACTCGGCTGACTGCGGGGTGCCCGGCTCTCCCAACGCGCGGGCGAGCGCATCCGCCACCACGGGAAGGTCGTCGGGGTGCAGCAGCTCGAACACGTTGCGCTCGAGCAGCTCGCTCGGCGCGTACCCCAGGAGGCGCTGGACGGACGGACTCGCGTAGCGGAAGATCCCGTCCTCACCGAGAATGGTGACGATGTCCGACGCATTGTCGATCAGCGACCGGAAATGCTCCTCGCTCTTGCGGAGCGCCTCCTCCGTGCGGGCGCGATCGATCGCCGTGGCGAGGACGTGGGCGACGGCTTGAATGCAGTGGGCATCGTGCACCGTGAACTCCCGCCGGCGCGGGGTGTGAGCGCCGATGATGCCGAAGGGGCGGTCCTTCCCCTGAATGACGACGGTCACGCCGCTCACGATGTCGTGATCGACGAGCAGCTGGGCCGACCCGAACCGCCGGTCGGAGGCGAGATCTTCCACGACCACGGGGGTGGCGGACCGGAGGGCGTAGCCGCCGTGGTGGTCGCCGTCGGCGGGGACCACGGTGCGACCCACGCACCCATCCGACCAGCCGACGCCCGCCCGCAGCAGCAACGAACGGCTCTCCGGTCGGAACTCGAAGAGCCCCACGAACTCCACGTCCAGCGCGCGGGCGACGATGGCAACCGCCTCATCCATGAGTGCGGGCACGAGCGCGCCGCCCAGGGCTTGCTGGCTCAAATGCGCCACGGCCGCCTGCTGGCGAGCGGTCGCGCGAAGCGTCTCCTCAGCCCGGGGTTGCTCCAGGGAGAAGTCTTCGACGGCCCGAACAAGCCTCATACGGACGTTGGTCAAAACCCCTAGCTGGTTGTGGAAGCGCCACAACATTGCACCACACCCAGCCAAGTGCCATCGCGCCAGGTACGGCCCTTTCGTGCCCGAGGTCACATGTTGTGTAATGCGCTACAGGTGTTGCGGTTACGCAGCACCACCGGTGCGCGACGTTGAGAAATAGGCCTCGGGCGTGCCGAAGTGGCGCCCGGTTGAGCACGAGGATTGTGAGTGTGTGCTCACTTTTAATTATAATGCGTTGCTACTAATGTCTATAGGTTGGCGCAAGTCCCTGCCGAAACCGCTAACTGCCTAGATGCACAGCCTGTTACGGGACACCACCCCTGGCCAACACCGGGACCCGGCTACATTCCCGCCATGCCTCTGCGCCCGCTGTACGGCCACGAGGGGCTACGCCGTCGCCTAGCCGGGGCCATTGCTTCCGGCCGCCTTCCCCAAGCCCTCCTGTTCGAGGGCCCACGCGGGGTGGGTAAGCAACGGCTCGCCCTCTGGCTCGCCCAGGCCACCCTCTGTCAGGACGCCCAGGGTGCGATCGAGCCGTGTGGGTCATGCCAGCCCTGCAAGCTGGTCCTGTCCCTGTCACACCCGGACGTGCACTGGCTCGTGCCGATTGAGCTGGCGCGCAAAGGGGCGGACGCCGACAAGCAGGTGGACCTCGCCGAGGCGGCCCTTGGCGAGGAGATGGCGGCCCGCCGCGACCAGCCCCTCTATCAGCCGGCGTCTGGACTCGCGAGTCACGGGATCGCTTCCGCACGGCTCCTTTCGCGCCGGCTGCGGCTCACCCCGGCAATGGCCCGGCGCAAGGTGTTCGTGGTGGGAGACGCTGAGCGGCTGGCCGTCCAGGCAGCCAACCCTGAGGCGGCGAACGCCCTGTTGAAGGCGCTCGAGGAGCCCCCGGCGGACACGGTGATCGTGCTCACCAGTTCCGAGCCGGAGGCCCTGCTGCCGACCGTCCTCTCTCGCGTCGTGCGGATTAGGGTGGGGAGACTGCCTGATAGTGTCGTGACACAATTCGCGCAGCGTGGAGCTTGGCATTACTGATCAACGCGTTCTAGAGCAACGAGTTACGTATTCCGAGGGAAGTATTGGCAGGCTCCTTGCGGAAGATATGGACCGTTCTGCGGGATCGGCAGTAGATGCAGTATTAGCGGCTGCACGTCGGTCCCCCGCGGACCGGTACGCCCTCGCCTTGGGGCAGCCACCGTTTCAAGCGCGCGGAGCTTTCACCGCGCTGTTGGACGATCTGCTGGAGCGGCTGCGGAGCGAGGCACGGTCCGGACGCGAGACCCAGGCAGTGGTTGCCGCCATGGCGCGAGTGCTGGACGCTCGCGAACTGGCACAGGGCAACGTGAACCCGCAGCTCCTCACCGCCGTTCTGGTTGAGGACCTGTGGTCGAGTGCAGGGCCCCGTTGACCGAGGGTTGACGGTGGTGCCGTAACGTCGTGCCGGTGTGACGACGCCTTTTGACTAGGAGCAAGCGATGAAGACAAAGACACAGCGATTGGTGCTGCAGGGAAGTTTCATCCTCTTCGGCGCCCTGGTGATCAGCAGCATTGGAGGGTGGGCGCGGCGTGCAACTGCCGACGATCAGCCGACCGCCGTCACGGCGCCCGTGCTGCTCGGTGAGCTGCGCGCCCTGTCGCAGTCGCTCGAGGCCACGCGCGGTGAACTCGCGGTTGCGCGCTTGCAGCTCGAGCGGGCCAACGCCATCATCGACTACTCCACCCATTACAGCATCGCCGCTGACTTAGCCGCCGCGATCTACGACGTGGCGCTGTCCGAGGGGGTGGACCCCGGCCTCGCCTTCCGCCTGGTGCGGACCGAGTCCGGCTTTACCCAGATGGCGAAGAGCAAGGCAGGCGCGCTCGGCTTCACCCAGGTGCTTCCCAGCACGGCTCGGCTGTATGAGCCGGGGCTGACGAACAAGCAGATTTTTGATCGCTCCACGAATCTGCGCCTCGGGTTCCGCTACCTCCGCGACCTGCTGGAGCGCTACGACGGCAACCTGCGTCTCGCGCTGCTCGCCTACAATCGTGGACCAGGCCGCGTGCAGGAGCTGCTCGACGCCGGCCAGGACCCGCAGAACGGCTACTCGACCGCGGTCCTGAGGGGATACAAGCGGTAACGGCGAGCTCCTGGTGGCCGAAACAGACGGAGGGGCGCGACGTGTCGCGCCCCTCCATTGTTTTCTAGACCTCGCGGTGTGATACCGCCAACGACGCGCTACCGGGGTGGAATCTTCACGACTTGGCCCGCCCGAACAATCGACTTCATCGTCATGTCGTTGTAGTCGAGCAGTTCAGCTAGCGACACCGAATAGCGCCGCGCGATTTCGCTCATCGTTTCGCCCGCCCCCACGCGATGCGCGTTGGCGCCCACCGGCCCACCGCGCGCCGATGGCCGCGATCTGCGCATCCGCGGCTCCGGAGGCACGGACCAGGCAGACGCAGGGACGATGCGGCCGCTCATCGGCACGATGATGCGGTCTCCCACCCGCAGAGCACGCGATTTCACCCGGGGGTTCGCGCTCTGCAGCATCGCGACGGTGACTTTGTAGCGGTGCGCGATATCCGTGAGCGTCTGCCCACGCGACACGTAGTGATCCACGAACGTGATGCGATCGGTCACGGGCAAGGTGTCGAAACGCGCCGCGACCAGGGTGCCGCGACCACGCGGCACGCGCACGGTCACCGATCGACCGGGGGGCGTGATGCCGCGAACGAACTGCGGATTGAGCTCGAGGAACGCATCGACCGTCGTGTCAGCCAGGCGCGCGAGAACGTCCAGGCCCGTGGCGTCCGGGATGGACACTTCGTCGAACACCAGGGGGGACAGCAGCTGGATATCCTCGAACCCGTAGCGCGCCGGCTGCTTCGCGATGAGGGAGGCCGCGATCAGCTTGGGGACGTAGTCGCGCGTCTCGCGCCGCAGGTAGCGCCGATCGGCCAGCTGAAAGAAGGTGTTGTCGGTGACCGAGTCCGGCTCACCCGGCAGACGGTTCAAGGACCGCTCGACGCGGCCCACACCGGCGTTGTAGGCAGCCGCCGCGAGGTACACGCTACCCCCCAGACGGTCGCGCAGGTCGGCCAGGTGGTTGACAGCCGCCTGCGTGGCGCGGAACGGGTCCCGGCGCTCATCTACCCATGGATCGATAGTGAGGCCATACAGCCGTCCCGTGCTGGCCATGAATTGCCACATGCCCACCGCCCGCGCCCTGCTGACTGCCGTGTTCGACAGGCCGCTCTCCACCAGCGTGAGGTAGACGAGATCCTCGGGCAAACGCTTCGCGCGCAGGCGCTCGCGGATCATCCCCTCGTAGCGCCCGAGCCGCGTGAGCCAGATCGCGAAGCGATCGCGGGCGTCCACCTGGAAGAACTCCATGTACTCGAGGACGCGGCGGTTCGCCGAGAACGTGGTGACATCGATATCGAACGTGGGCTCCGCCGCTCCAACCGCCGCCCGCCCTTCCTCGGGCCCAAAGAGGCGCACGGCCTCACGCTCCACCTCCTCGCCCTTGGGGGCAACCGGCGGAGTACCACGGGCCGTGTCGGACTTGGCGGGCACGCGACGGTGCAGCGTGTCCAGCAGGGCCTGATCGGCAGCCGAGTCTTGCTCGGTGGGGACGATTGGGCCGCTCTTGGCGGCGGGAACCGCGGCCGTGCTCGCGGGACCCCGGGCCCCGCCGCACCCCGCGATCGCAAGCAACATCGCAAGCATTGCCGGCATCGCACCGACCGCTCCGGATGAGATCGTGGGGCGGCTCATCGGAAGTAGTAGTTCCCGAGCATTCGGTTCGTCGCGTTCAACACTGCCAATGCCGCTCCCTGTGGTGGGTCTGTTTCCGTGAGGTACGAGCCCACGAGCCGTGACACCGCTGTCTCTGTCCGGGCCGAGATAGACACGATAACAACCGTAGCATCGAATGCCTTTACCGCTTTCACGCCGAGCACCTCGAAACCCAACTTCGGGTGCACCACCCGCTCAAGTGCCCGGACCACCGCCTCGGCCGAGCAGCGCAGTTCCCCTGCCTGCGAGATCACGCCCTCGGACTCACCGGTGAACTGCCGTCCATCCGACCAGGACAGGACCACGCGGGCACGACAGCGGCCGTTCGTCAGCCGCTCGAACGTGAAGTCCTCGAACCGCAGACGTTCCGGGAGCTGGGCCCCTCCCCCAGACGAATCCGTGGGGGTCACTAGTCGAAGCGCACTTCGATCTGCTGCCTGGCCGACGCGTCCTGCGGCGCGTCGACAACGTCCACCGCGAGGCGCGGACGTCCCTGCTCGTCCTGCTCCGCCGAGACGACGAGGATGCGCCCGCTCTCGAGATCCATCTTGAGGTGCCGGGCATCAGATCGCACCGTCACGTCCCGCACCGCCTCACCGCGCAACCGGGCCACTGCAGCCACCATGCGGCGCAAGTCCTTCAGCCCCATGGCGCTCACGCCAACCGCTGGGCCAGGAGTTTCGGACAAGGCTGTATTCGGTATCCGCTCGGCCTGGATGAACAAAGAGGTCTTGGATGTCGCCTCGAGCGGGTAGCGCGTCCAAAAGGCGCGTCCACGCGACCGTTCAGCCGCTGCCCGGAACGACAGGGCCAGCTGCCACGCGACCGTGTTGGCTGGACGCTCCGCGATCGCGTCCACATGCCATACCTGGTCACCGTGTGCAATGACTCTCCATGGCACCCAGTACCTCCTCGGCAAAGACCGGCGCCAATATGTGTCCTAACCCGAAGTCAGGTCAATAGTTGGACGCCTGAAACGTTGAATCGAGTGACGCCGGGATGGTAGGGAACCCGAGAACGCCGCTGCAACAATATGGGGATATACCCCTCAGGCGTCGGTGCGAATCATCACCGATGGGGGGGCGGGGGGGGCGGGGGGTACTGGGGCTAGTCAGTCACCCCGAGTGGCAAGCGCCTTGAAGCGCTTGGCGAGCTCCTTGGTCACGGGGCCCGGCACGCCGGCGCCGATGGTCCGCGCGTCGAGCTTGGTCATTCCGATGACCTCGGCGGCGGTACCGGTAAGGAACACCTCGTCGGCGGTGTAGAGATCGTAGCGGCTCATGGGGACCTCTTCGACCCCGTAGGTCGCCTCGCGCGCCAGCTCCAGCACCGCCTCGCGCGTCACACCGAGCAGAATACCGCTGTAGACGGGTGGGGTCTTCACGACGCCGTCCTTCACCACAAAGATGTTCTCACCGCTCGCCTCGGTGACGAAACCGGCCGGGTCGAGCATGACCACTTCGTCCACGCCGGCAGCGATCCCTTCCACCTTCGCGAGAATATGCGCCAGGTAGTTGAGCGACTTGATGCGCGGCGACACGCTCTCGCGGTGATGGATCGGCGTCGCCGCTGAGACAGCCGTGAGACCCTTTTCATAGCGATCGCTGGGATAGAGCGCGATCTCATCCACGATGCAGATCACGGTCGGCTTGGGGCACTTCCGGGGATCGAGGCCCAAGTCACCAATGCCGCGCGTCACGATCAACCGGATGTACCCGTCTACGAACCCACTCTTGGCGACCGCTTCCTCCATCATCTTGGCCATGGCCTTGCGAGCCAGGGGGATCTCGATCCACGCCCCCTTCGCCGAGTCGTACAGACGATCGAGATGCTTGTCGAGGCGAAAGATGCGCCCGCTATAGATGCGGATCCCTTCGAAAACGCCGTCCCCGTAAAGCAGTCCGTGGTCGAACACCGAGACCTTGGCGCTCGCCTTGTCGTGATACTGCCCGTCGATCCAGATGGTGGTAGGCATGGGAGTGAAAGATGCGCCAGGGTCAGGGTTTGGTGAAGTGTGGGCGAGATGACGGCGCAACTACGCCATTTCCCGCGAGCCCGGAGAAGGACGTTACGTGCCAATCGGCGCGGCCGGGGTCGAGGCGTGACCGCCGTCACCACGCTCCGGGCCGGGCGTCCGCCCCCAAATTCGGCCGGGGGACTGCACGAAGCTTGACTTATGTATACTTTGTGCAGTCATAGGTGGCGCACGAGCGCCATCGCCCGTGACGCAAGTCGCCCAGCCCTAGAGTGGAGCTTCACCGCATGGGAACACGGAACAGCCGTGGGACCGAATCCGCAGCACCGATCCATCATCCGATCGCCCTCATCGGGAGCGCGCAAGAGTGGTCCAGCCGCGCACTCGGCAGCCTGCTGCAAGCGAAGGGGTACGAAGTGCTGCTCGCCCACACCGGCGAAGCAACCCGGAAGCAAGCACGGGTGAGCCATCCGGATCTGATCGTGCTCGATACCACACTGACCGACATCGACGACTTGGAGTCTATGTCGCGCGCTGCGGGACGATCCACTGGTCGCACCGCGCACGCCGATCATCACGGTGAGCGACGACCCACCCACGGCGGACCAGCGCCTGGCGGCCCTCGAGGCCGGGGCGTCCGGGGTCTTGAGCCCTCCGCTCCACGTCGACGACGTGTACCGCGCGGTTGACGCCGCCACGCGGGCGGCCAACGAGGATTCGAAGTAGTCCCTCTCCCCCAAGCTCTGCTTTTCGACGTTGACGGCACGCTGGCCGACACCGAGCGCGACGGGCATCGTGTAGCGTTCAACCGGGCGTTCGTCGAAGCCGGTCTGGACTGGGTGTGGGACGTCCCCCTGTACGGCGACCTCCTGGCCGTGACCGGCGGCAAGGAGCGAATCCGGCATTACGTCGAGCGCTACCGCCCCGACTATCGCCCGCCAGCGGACTTCGAGGCGCTGGTCGCCCGGCTGCACGCGGAAAAGACCCGTCACTTCACAGCGCTCGTGGCCGAGGCCGGTATCCCGCTGCGGCCCGGCGTGCGACGCCTGCTCGATGAAGCGCGGCACGCGGGGGTCCGCCTGGCGATCGCCACGACGACGACTCCGGAAAACGTAGACGCCCTGCTCCACCACGCGCTCGCGCCAGACGCCGCCGGATGGTTCGACGTCATCGCCGCGGGCGATGTCGTGCCCGCGAAGAAGCCCGCGCCCGACATCTACGTGTACACGCTCGAACAGCTCGGTCTCCCTGCCAGCGCATGCGTCGCTTTCGAGGACTCGGAAAACGGGCTGCGGTCGGCCCTCGGCCGCCGGCGTCACGACGGTGGTCACCGTGAACGACTACACCCGCGCCCACGACTTCCGGGGCGCGGCGCTCGTGCTCGACCACCTCGGCGACCCCGGCCTGGCGTGCCACGCGCTCGCGGGATCGCTCCTGAATGGCGCGACGATGCTCGACCTCGCGACGCTGCAGAGGCTACCGGCGACGCGCTAGCGGGCAGCCCCTATATTGGGTCCCGGTCGACGCACTCGACGCACACCGCTATCGAGGATCGGAGGGAATCACCATGGAACAGTACTGGGCTCGTGTGAAGACCGACGGTCCCTACCCGCTGCGCCGCGGTGCGTGGTATCGGGTGAGTGAGTTTCAGTCCAACGAAGTGCTGGTCGACATTCTCTGGTCGCCGGTGGGACTCCCGCTCTCCGACGTCGAGATCACCGAAGAGCGACCAATGCGCTGGACGGTGGTGCCGCGACCGCTGCAAGCAAAGCACCTCCCCGAGAGTTGGGGCGCGGTATACGGAACGTGCCCGAACTGCGGGCATCGCGAGTCGCTCGAGGGATCCCCGCCGATGATGGGGTGCCATCAGTGTGAAGGATTGTTCCCGGTCGCCTGGGACGAGAAATACCTGGGCCGCAAATAAGCGACGCCCAAGGCTAGGGTCCCTCGGCCCTGACCTTTTCCCCACGACGACACTTCATGAGCTGGCGCTGTACGTCGGCCGGCTCGATTCCGAACTCCGACAACTCCTCGAACTGAGCGGCGGCGACGTCGCAGCGGCCGGAGCGTAGCGCCACCACAGCGCGCAATCCGTAGATCGGCGCCCACCCCGGGCGCGAGTCGTGCGCGATCACCAGCACGCTGTCGGCCATGGCAACCGGCCCCTTCACCGCCAGTTGCGCGAGTGCTTCTCGCAGCTGAGTCGCGGGAAATGGATGGCGGTAGCTCCCGCGGGCCACTGCGAAGGCAACCCGCAGGTGTTCGCCCACTTCCTCCCACCGGCCGGCGCGGGCGGCTGGACCTGCCAAGCTGGCCAACGCCATCGCGGTATCGCCACCGCGCGCGAGGACCTCTTCGAGCAGGGCACCGCGTCGGACAGGGTCACCCCTGCGATCCGCCAGGCCGGCGGCGAACAACAACACCTCCGGATGTCGCGCGTGCGCCAGGAGAGCGGGCACCACGCTGTCCGCGAACGCTGTATCGCCGAAAGCGAACTTCGCCGCGGCGAGACGTATGGTCCACACTGGGTCGTCGGGCCGCGCGCGATGGGCTCCTTCCAGGATCGCCATCTCGATAGACGAGACCCGGGACACGGTCATCGCCCGCGCCAGCAGCACGGGAGACGTCCCGGGTGTGTCGCCCGCGCGGTCTCCAACAGCAACGAGCGAGTCGAACACGTGAGCATCCCAATCCGGATCCAGAAATCGCCGGGCCGCGACGAACTCGAGCTGGGGACGGTCGTCGCGATGGACCAGCACGCCCCGCTCGGCCAGGCGTGCCACGCCGGCCTCTCCCAACAGCCGGCGGCCAAAGTGATCGCCTACCGAATCGATGCCCAACCACTCCCGGCCCAGCGCGCCGATGCTCGTGCCCGGCCCGATGAGACGCGCGAGCCAGGGACGCTCGTAGCGCAGGGGGTGGTCCGAGGCCAGGACAATGATGTCGAGCGTACTGGAAAACCACACTTCCACATGCGGAAATACCGTGCGGATGTTGCGCACCACGCCGGCCACCACCGGCAGGGGAAGTTGGTACAGCTGGACCCACTGGCCGAACACCCCGCCCTCGGCGAGCCGCGATCGGACAATCTTGAAGAACTCGGGCGTATAGAGCGTCGCGACGCCCGCGACCCACGGGTTGGATGGCTCGGAAACGATGACATCAAACCGGTCGTCCCGAGAGCTGCAGCGCGCTGCGCGCGTCGTCCACGACAGCGGCAACGTTCGGGCGTTCGAGCACCGAGTCGTTCACTCTCGCGAACAACCCCCGCATGGCGAGCACGGCGGGCTCGATCTCCACGACGCGCACCCGCTTCATCCCGGGGACATCCGCGAGGACCCGCGTCGTGACCCCGCTCCCGAATCCGATCACCAGAGCGGACGCTGCGTCCGGCCGCGCCGCCGCAGGCGCGAGCCCCAGCATGATCTGGGTGTTCATGTCCGGGCCGTCCGATGCGTCCACCTTGCCGTTCACGCGCAGCGTGCGCCCGTTCACCCCATCCCACACACTCACGGTCGCATTCCAGCCCTCACGGAAGGCGATCTGGCGCTGACCCCGATGCGCGATGAACGCGCGGCGGGCCGCGGCATCCATCTCCTGACGCGCGTAGATGGTGGGTGCCAGGTCGATCAGGCGCGTGCTCCATCCCGGCGCGCCGATCGCGACTCCGAGTGCCACGCTCGCGAGCGCGCCCGCGGCAACCACCCGGCGCCGCAGCCCCCGGTACCCCACCGACCCCGCCGCGACGCCTCCAGCGGCGAGCGCGGCGAGCGTGAGCGCGGCAGCGCCGTTGATCACCAGTCCGACGCGCAACGTCGTCTTGCTGCCGAGCACCACCACGAGGACGAAACCCGTGAGCACGGCGCCAGCGATGCTGCCCAGGGTGTTGAGTGCGTAGGCGCGACCCACATCGGCACCGCGCGCCGTATCGGGCGGGGCAGCGAGATCAGTGAGCAGTGGAAACGTGAGGCCCATGCCGATCGCCGGGACCAGGATTACCCCTCCGACGGCCACACCCAAAAGGAGAAGGCGGGTAATCGCTCCGAATTCGTGATGCTGAAATACAGCCATGACATACAGGGGGAGCGCGTTGAAAAAGATCAGCAGTAACGCGGCTCCTGCGCCGGTAATGCCCTGAGCCAGGGCGGCGTCGACCAAGGTGGCGGGCCGCGCGGCACCCCATCTGCCGACCAGCGCGCTCCCCAGACCAATCCCGAGCAAGAAGACGAGCAGCACAAGGGTAAACGCGTACGTCGAGGCGCCGACCATCATCACGAGCACGCGGGTCCAGGCGATTTCGTTGAGCAGGGACGCAAACGCCGTGACGGCGAGGAGAGCGAGCGCGACGGTCCGTATGTGCCCCGCGCCGCGCGGCCCGACCGGGGCGGGCGGGCGGACAGCTCGGCTCGGAGTGACGGGCCAGCCGCGAGCGCCGCCACCCCGAGCACCACGTTGACGGTGGCGGTGCCCCAGAGCGACGCGCGAATCCCCACATGCTCGATGAGAAAGAATCCGGCGAGTGCGGTGCCGACCATGGCGCCGAGCGTGTTGAGGCCGTACAGGCGGCTGACGGAGGATTTGAGGCGATCGCGCTCGACGCCCATAAAGGCGCGGGTGAGCGCCGGGAGCGTCCCCCCCATCAGCGTCGTGGGGATGAGCAGCACGATCGCCGCCAGGAAGAACCGCAGGGCCAGGCTCGGGGCGCCGTCCAGCGCCAGCGCGCCCGCGGTGGCGACATAGACCCGGTGCGCGAGGGTCAAGGACGAGCGGAGACACGATCCCGAACAGGCCGATGGCGATTTCGAGCCAGCCATAGAGCGCACGCCGGCTTCGGGTGGCGGTCGGCGTATCGGCCCAGCAGCCAGGCGCCCAGTCCGAGGCCGCCCATGTAGGCAGCCACGACGGTCGTCACCGACTGAATGGTGGAGCCAAATGCCTGATAGAGGAGCCGGACCCAGAGCAACTCGTAGACGAGCCCGGTGACGCCGGACAGGAAGAAAACGATGCTAAAGGCGAGCGCGGCCCTAGAACGCACGCGGCGCTAACGTGGGGGGTTCACCCGAAACTCGTCGAACGGCTGGAAGCAGCCCGTGGTCAGGATGGGTGATGCGTTTGGTCGCGACGAACAAGCGCACGCCGGTCAGGCATGCGCCTAAGATAGCGTACCGTGCTCTAGCGGGTTGCTTCCCACGTCCCGCTAATCGGGCGCGTGGGGCCGAACTCCGTGAGCGGGAAGGTGCAGTTCAGGGTCCCGGTGAAATGGTTCGCGGGAGTAGCCGTTGACCGCCCCCAGGTGAATGCAGCCGAACGCGATGAACCGGACCGATGTACCCGCGAGCTCCCCGGCCGTAACAGGCACGAGCGCGGTCAGGCTCCTCGCCCGGGTAGCCGTTTTCGATGCAGTTGAAGACGCCGGACACTCCGCCGGTGAATTGGTCACCGTTCTGGGTCTGGCTGAGCATGACATTCCCGGACGTCAGTGCAGTACGCCGAGCTGTCGGCGTCGTACACGATTGAAATTGTAGGCCCAAGTGCCTGCGATTCTGATCGACGGTGTGCCCACGAAGTCGCCCGTGTCCGTGGTCGTATCGCAGGCGATCACTGCAGGAACCGCAAGAAGAAACAGAACGCCGAACTTCATGTCGTGCCTCCCCAAAAATGCCCTGTCGATACGATCCAAGCACCGTTCTGGGTGCGGCCTCGGTCCATGGCGCGGATGACCCGGGCGGGTCTCGAACCCGCGACCTACGGATTAAAAGTCCGTTGCTCTACCAGCTGAGCTACCGGGTCAAAAATACACCGGAGTTCAACTTACGTTCGGAGGGGTGTTGGCGGGAGCCTCGGACGCCTGCGAGCTAGCTTGGGAATACCAATAAATCAAAGGGCTACTGGTCGGCGGGAGTCAGCAGGGACCGCGGATTGAGACCCAAGGCATCGGCGAGGCGTTCCACGATGCCCAACCCCACGCCACGGGTCAGGCCGTTCTCGATGCGCGAGATGGTGCTCTGATCAACTCCGGAGCGCCGGGCCAACTCCTCCTGAGTCCAGCCTCTGTCCAGCCGTTGCGGCCGGAGTTGAACGGTGAGCGGTGTCATGCCGCCGACTACGCGGACCCAGCTGTCGGAGTTTCACGCGCCTACAAGCGGATCGAAAACACCCCCTGGCACCCCGGGCACTTCATCGTGACGCGCTGGTCCCTGAGGGACGCCCGGATGCTGCAACGTGGACAGACCGCGTACTGGGAACCCCAGCTGACAGGAATGTCCACGGCGTCGTGGGGACGGGCCACGATGGACCACTCGCGCGGCCGCACCGTCTGGACCTGGACCGCCGACCGGGGCACGTTGAGCGTCTGACGATTCACCTCCAGGAGCGCCGCCTCCTGTGTCAGACGGATCACCTCGTACCAGGCCCCGCGGCGCACTCTGACGTTGACGTCCCCGACGACTCGCGCCCACGGACGTACTTCCATGGTCCTCCCTTCCTAAGGGCTACCCTACGTGCAGCGTCTCGCGCTGGCTCCAGGCCGGAGCGATGCGACGGCGCTCGGGCATCGCGACCCGCTTCCGGGGTCTCCGCCACCCGCCCTGCTCGGATCCGAGGCGACCTCATCGCTGTCACGGCGATCGATCCCCGAACGCCGCTCCGGTACCCGCGCGGCGACCAGGAGCCGACGTTCCCCGATGCGGCGCCGGTCGCGGGCGACCCGCGGTCCGGCTCGCCTGCTCCGTGATTCCGTCCGTAAACGGTACCACTTGCCCGTCATCGCCGCTCGCCGGAAGTGCCACGCCGGCACTCTGGTGCCGTCCGTTTGCCTGCTCGCTCGTGAGCGATTCGGCGACGCTCAGGTCGGGCGCCATGAGACGGAACGCCGGCCAGTCGCTCCGGAACCACTCCGTGAGGAGGCGGGCTGCGGCATCCGCCGCGGGCTTAGTCTCAAACTGTGCCAGCGCGGCAACGGTGCCGTCACCCGTATGAAGGAACTGGTAGGCGACGAACCCGTCCGCTTCCTTGAGGCGTGGCACGAGTGACTCTTCCGCGCGCGCCGCTGCGTCAGCGACAGTACCAAGCCTCACCCGATACCGCTGCAGGACCGTGAACATGAGATGCGCGACTCCGCTTGTGGGGTTTCCTCGGGCCATGGCCCCGAGGCGCCGGGCGCTTTCCTGCACGCCCGGGCGCAACTCCTATGCCCCGAAGCAGTACGAACCGAAGGAAAATCCGGGCGCCTGAGGGCTCAGACCTGTAGCAGGCGCGCAACACCCACTGAAACGGCTACACCCAATGAAGTAGTGGAGGGTCGAAACGCGGCGTGATGCGCCTCACATGCCACCCTAGCCCCAAGCCTCGAGACAACAGACATTTCGCGCCTATGCGCTCACCCTGGCTTCCCACAGTCGCCCTCATCCTGGGTCTCGCGCCGGCGTGCACACCGGAGAAACGCCACGAGGCAACCGAGGCGCGGTCCACCCTGATTACGGCCACCGAGTACGCGTTTGACGTCCCGGACACGATCCCATCGGGCCTCGTGACCCTGCGCCTCGCCAACGCAGGGCGCGAGCCGCACCAGGCCGGTGTGGTTCGGATCGAAGGCCGGAGAACGACGACGGAGATTGCGGCGGGGCTCGAGAGCAGCGTCCCGCCGCGCTGGATGGCGTTCGTCGGCGGCCCGAACGCCGTGGGCTCGGGTGATACGGCAACCTCGACGCAGGTCCTCACGCCCGGCACCTATGCGCTTGTGTGTTTCCTGCCGAGCCCAGACGGAACGATGCACCTCGAGAAGGGAATGATCCGGATGATGGTGGTACGCGAGCCGGCACCAACCGCTCCTGTGACCGTCGCCGGGGATGACACCATCACCCTTGCGGACTTCACTTTCGATGTCGCGCACCCACTGAGCGCCGGCACGCACACGATCTACGTCGCCAACCAAGGCCCCGAGGTGCACGAGATCATGATTCTCGCGCCTGCGCCTGGCAAAGGTGTGCACGACCTGCTCGCATGGACGTCGCACCTGATGCCGGGTCCGCTGCCCGGGCGGCCCCTGGGGGGTATCGTGGCGCTCGATGCCGGCAAGAGCGCCACGTTCACCGTCACGCTCCCTCAGGGAAAGTACCTGCTCGTGTGCTTCATTCCCGATGCCAGGGGTACGTCGCACCTGGCGCGCGGCATGGTGCAGGAGATCACGTGGAGTAGTGGCGGGAGGGCGGGAGGTGCGGGAGGGCGTGGTCGGCACCACCGGGCGCGAACGATGACCCGCCTGTCCCGACGCTACCCGCCATCTTTACTCCCATGCAAAACCCCGACATCGCGCGGCTGTTCGACGAAGTTGCCGACCTGCTCGAGATCAAGGACGAGAACCCGTTCCGCGTCCGCGCCTACCGCAACGCGGCGCGCACCGTCCGTGATTTCCCTGACGCGATCGCTGACTGGGTGCGTACTGCCCGAGACCTGACCGAGATTCCCGGGATCGGGGACGACCTGGCGGAAAAAATCAGCGGGCTCGTCACCACCGGTGAGCTGCCGCTCCGCACCCAGCTGCTCGCAAAACTCCCCTCCGGCCTGCTGGACCTGTTGCGCATCCCCGGCCTGGGCCCGAAGCGCGTCAAGCAGCTCTACTCGAAACTCAAGATCAAATCCGCCGCGGACCTCGGGAAGGCGCTGGACGAGGGACGCGTGGCCAAGCTCAAGGGCTTCGGCCCTAAAATGGAAGCCAAGGTCCGCGCGGGGCTCAGCCAGGCGCACGTCACCGAGCGGCGGATGCTCTTGAACGAGGCGGAGATTCAGGCCGCGGCCATCGTCGGGCACCTGAAGGCGGGCGGCGGCGTGCGACAGATCGAGGTGGCGGGAAGTTTCCGCCGGCGGCGCGAGACGATCGGCGACCTCGACGTGCTCGTGACCACGAGCACCCCTGCCAAAGTGATGCGCCGGTTCGTGGAGTACGGCGACGTGGCCGAGGTGGAGTCGCAAGGCAAGACGCGCTCGACGGTAAAGTTGCGCAGCGGGCTGCAGGTGGATCTGCGTGTCGTGGAGCCGGCCGCGTTCGGGGCGGCACTGCAGTACTTCACGGGCTCCAAGGCGCATAACGTCGAGCTGCGCACGATCGCCCAGGATCAGGGATACAAACTGAACGAGTACGGTCTGTTCAAGGGCGCACGCCGCGTGGCGGGAAAGACCGAGCAGGAGATCTACGCCAAGCTCGGTCTCGATCTGATGCCGCCGGAGCTGCGCGAGGCCCGCGGAGAGATCGCCCTGGCCCGCGCGCACCACCTCCCCGCCCTGGTCGAGCTGAAGGACATCCGCGGGGACCTGCAGATGCACACCAAGGCCACCGACGGCAAGGGAACGATCGACGAGATGGCCCAGGCGGCGCGGGCGCTCAACTACGAATACATCGCCATCACCGATCACTCGAAACGGGTGACGATGGCGTTGGGCCTCGATCCCAAGCGACTGCGGGAACAATGGAAGAGCGATCGACGAGTGGAACGCCGCCGCCCATGGGCTCACGATCCTGAAGAGCGTCGAGATGGACATCTTGGAGAACGGCGAGATGGATCTCCCCGACGACGTGTTAGCGGAAGCGGACTACGTCGTGGCGACGATTCACTACGGGATCACGCAATCGCAAGCGGAGCTCACGCGGCGCCTGGTGGGCGCGGCCCGGCACCGCTGGGTGGATGCGATCGGGCATCCCACCGGCCGGGTGCTCGGAAAGCGCGAGCCCTATCCCCTCGACTTCGATGCGGTGGCCCGCGCCTGTGCCGAGACAGGCTGTCTGCTCGAGCTGAACGGCCACCCTGAGCGAATGGACCTACCCGACACGTTGGCTACAGCGGCGAAACAACACGGTGTGCGACTGGTGCTGTCGACCGACAGCCACCAGCCGGGGAATCTGTCGTTCATGCGCTACGCGGTGGACTTGGCGCGCCGAGCAGGGTTGGAGGCAGTGGACATCCTGAATACGCGGCCTTTGGCGGAGTTTCGGAAGGGATTGAAGAGAGGACGGTCAAGGACGGTCAAGGACGGTCAAGGACGGTAGGTTCGCGCCCTCGACCACCTTTGACCGTCTTCAACCGTTCTGGTCCGCCCTTGGCGGCATTGGAGTGCGGACGCGAAACCGGTACCCGTGGCAATGTCACGAGCCTCGAGGACAGCGACCTGTTCAACTAGGCAGGTCGCCTAACGCACGTCGAATAGCAGCTGCGCGGTGTGGATGGCGTGGCGCCGAGCAGAGCTCCAACGCGGCCGCTCACCATCCTTGGTCGGGGCAGCCACGACAGTCCAATCAGCCACCGTGCTCTTGGGCGCCCGTCTGACGATCACGTACGCCGCTCCCTCGTCAGGCACACCGGCGCTGCTCGCGTGGCTGTCGATCCACTCCATCAATTCCTTGACTGTCTTGAGATCTCGTCTGGCGACACTCATGGCAGGGCACCCTCAAGGGCGTAGGGGCCGACAAAGGTATCCCGCGCCGGGCCGTGTGGGGAGAGGCCCCTAGCGAGCGATGAGCTCGAGCTGCAGCACCGGTGCAAAACTCTTGCGATGATGCGGAGTGAAACCATGCTCGCGCGAGCGCCGCCATATGCTCCGGCGTGCCGTAACCCTTGTTGGTCAACCAGGCGTACGCGGGGTGATACAGCGCGAGCCGCTCCATCAGGCGATCGCGCACCGTCTTGGCGATGATCGAGGCGGCGGCGATCGAGTGGCACAGAGCGTCGCCGTCCACGATCGCTTCATGCGGACTGCCGAGCTCGGGACAGGGCAGGCCGTCCACGAGAATGTGCGCCGGCCGGACCGGCAGGCGCTCGAGCGCGCGCCGCATCGCGAGGATGGTGGCGCGCCGGATGTTGATCGTGTCGATCTCGTGGACGCTGGCCGCGCCGACGCCGACGGCCAGGGCGCGGCGGCGGATCAGGACGGCGAGCCGCTGGCGGGCCGCGGGGGTGAGCAGCTTGGAGTCGCGCACGCCGCGGATCGCCTGGTAGGATGCCGGAAACACGACGGCCGCGGCCACCACCGGACCGGCGAGTGGACCGCGGCCTGCTTCGTCGATTCCGGCGACAAGTCCCCGCCCCTCCAGCCAGAGCGCGCGTTCACGCTCGAGCGAGGGGCGGGGATGTCTCACGCTTGCGGCTGCCCCGTTTCGGTCAGGCCCCGATCCTCGCGGATACGGGCCGCCTTCCCGGCGAGGTTCCGCAGGAAGTAGAGCTTGGCCCGCCGCACCCGGCCCTTGCGGACCATCTCGATCGACGCGATCGACGGGCTGTGCAGCGGAAAGATCCGCTCGACGCCCACGCCGGCGGAAATCTTGCGCACCGTGAACGACTCACTGATGCCCCCGCCCCGGCGGGCGATGCAGATGCCTTCGAACGCCTGCAGGCGCTCTTTCTCGCCTTCGCGCACGCGCACCATGACGCGCACCGTGTCGCCCGGCGAAAACTCGGGGATATCCGTCTTGAGCCCTTCGCGCTCAACCGCTCTCAGCCGTTCCATAACCTTTTTTCCTCAGTCGTCCTGTGCGTACTTGACCCAGAGATCGGGTCGGCGTTCGCGTGTGAGGCGCTCGGCCTCTGCCGCGCGCCACGCCGCGATCTTCTCATGGTCGCCGCTCAACAATACCGCGGGGACATCCATCCCGCGATAGCTCGGCGGCCGTGTATAACTCGGCGGAGCGAGCAGTCCGTCGTAATGCGAGTCGGAAGACGCCGATTCGTGATCGCCGATCGCTCCGGGCAGGAGCCGGACCACGGCATCCGCCACACACAGCGCCGCGGGCTCACCGCCCGACAGCACGAAGTCCCCGACCGACAGCTCCTCCGCGCCCAACCCTGCAACCACCCGCTGGTCCACATCCTTGTAGTGACCGCACAACAGCGTCAGCTCATCGCCCACCGCGAACCGCACCGCGTCGCCGTGCGTGAACGGGCGACCGCGTGCCGAGAGCAGCACGATCGGCGGACCGGCCCGCAGATCCTCCACCGCTTCGAAGAACGGCTCCGGCTTGAGCACCATCCCGGCGCCGCCGCCGTACGGTGAGTCGTCCACGACCTGATGCTTGTCGTGCGCGTAGTCGCGCAGCTGCGTCGTGCGGTAGCGCACCAACCCCTGCGCCGCGGCCCGCCCCAGGATGCTCGCGGCGAATGGGGCCGCGAACACTTCGGGGAACAGCGTGACCACATTAATCGTCAGCATCTTTGGCTTCGGGCTCATCCGTGGCGATGAAGTGATCCCGCCACCCCTCCACCGCCGCGCGACCCGTGACCCCCACGAACCCCAACAGGTATTCCCGATGGTACGCCCGGCGCCGCCCCACCACCAGCGGCCCGGCAATCACCCTTCGCTCCTCGTCCACCACGTACAGACGCGCCTTGGGAACGAGCACCGCACCCGGATTCTTGATCAGAGGGAGCACCGCCACCTCCCCCTGCTCGCCGTGCGGTTTGCGGACCTTCCCGACTACGCGGGGCGTGTGCCGAACACCCCGGCCTTCTTGAGAAGCGAGCGCACCGTATCGGTGGGCATCGCTCCCTTGGCGAGCCACGCCAGGGCCTGTTCGGCGTTCACCTTGATCTCGGCGGGGTTGGTCCGCGGATTGTAGTGGCCGATGGTCGCCACGAACCGCCCGTCGCGGGGCGATTTCTGGTCGGCGACCACGATGCGGAAGTAGCTCTGTCCCGTCCGCCCCATCCGGCGCAGCCGAATTCGAGTTGCCATAGAGTCGTCCTTACACCTTCTGTAGGAGCTTGCGCATCTGCTGGAACTGCTCCAGCAATCGGTTGACTTCCTGCACCGGACGCCCCGCCCCCTTCGCGATTCGCAGCTTGCGCGAACCGTTCAGGATCTTCGGGTCCGCCCGTTCCTTCGGCGTCATCGACAACACGATCGCCTCGACGTGCTTGAGGCGCTTGTCGTCGGCCGGTACGTCCTTCAGCACCTTGGCGCTCATCCCCGGCAACATCCCGAGCACGTTCTTGATGGGCCCCATCGCCTGCATCTGCTTCAACGCCACCAGAAAATCGGCGAGGTCCATGCCGCGCTTGGAGCGTGCCTTCTGCTCGAGCCGTTTGGCAGCGTCCGCGTCGATCGTCGCCGCCGCTTTCTCGACCAGCGCGACCACGTCGCCCTGCCCGAGGATCCGACCCGCCATGCGCACGGGATCGAACGGCTCGAACGCATCCACCTGCTCGCCGGTGCCGACGTACTTGATCGGCACTCCGGTGACGCCGTGGATCGAGAGCGCCGCCCCGCCCCGCGCGTCGCCGTCGAGCTTGGTCAGGATCACGCCGGTCAACCCGACCCCGTCGTGAAACCCGCGCGCCAACCGCACCGCGTCCTGCCCCGTCATGCCGTCGGCCACGAGCAGGATCTCGCGCGGTGACGCGGCGGCCTTGAGCGCGCGCAGCTCGTCCATCAGCTCGGCGTCGACCTGCGAGCGGCCGGCGGTGTCCACGATGACGGCGCGGCAGCGTTCCTTTTCAGCGGCCTTGAGCGCGTCGCGAACCACGTCGACGACACTCTTCCCGCTTCCCTCTTCCGCTGCCCCAAACACCGGCACACCAACCTGCGCCGCCGAGCTGCGCGAGTTGCTCGCGCGCCGCCGGCCGGTACACGTCCGCCGCCACCAACCCCGGCGCCTTCTGCTCGAGCTTCAGACGGCGCGCGAGCTTCGCTGCGGTCGTCGTCTTGCCCGAACCCTGCAGCCCGACCAGCAGGATGACCGTCGGACCGACGGACGCGAGCTGGAGGGGCGTGGCATGCCGTGCCACCTTGGCTGCGAGATCGTCGTCCGATGCGCCCAGCATCCGGGCGATCTCGTCGCGCACCAGCTTGACCACCTGCTGGCCCGGGCTCACGGAGCCGAGTTTCACGGCGCCGATCGCCTGCTCGCGCACCCGCTCCACAAATCCGCGCGTGACCTCGAAGCTCACGTCCGCCTCGAGCAGATGACGCCGGATTTCGCGCAGCGCCTCGGTCACGTCGTCCCCGGACAGCACGCCGCGGCCCGTGAGCCTCTTGAGGACCGCGGTCAGCTGCTCGGACAGCGCCGTAAACATAAGCCCGTGAAGCTACTTAGCGAGGTGCTCGAAACCAAGTGGGGGCTACTTACCTGCGACACGCACCTTGGGCGGGTGTTTCCAGCCAACCCAGCTCTCCGGCGCGTCCATCAGGCGCACGGCCGGCAGGGTCCCCAGCGGCAGGCGAACGATTTCCGACCGCCGCCCCGCGGGACCGCCGGCCCGCCGCTTGACCCAGGCGGCCTTGAGGCCCACCGCAAAGCGATCGGCCGTCGCGCGGTCGTCCCATACCGTGTACCACACCAGGGCATCGGCCGCCGCACCGAGCACGGCGTAGCGGTCGCCGTCCCATCCGGTAGAAAGGTGGGTCGCCTGTGCCTCGTTCTCGAGCAGCTGGGCGAGCAACAGCCGCATCTCGAATTCACCCAGGTCGTCCTCGTATCGCAGGGTGTCGGCCGTGGGCGAGATGAACGCCAATTCGGTGGGCCGGTCTCCCGCTTCGTAGCGGTCGGCGTGCAGGATCTGTTCGGTGGACACAGGCATGAGGGGGCCAAATGGTTGCTTTCCCCGGTGCGCCTGCTCGAAGTGTCGCATGAATTCCGCGCCCGCCAGGTACGGAAAGATCAGGCGCTCTCGCAGCCATTGGGGCGCCTGGGAGAAGACAGCCATCTGCGCCTGCTGGGTGCCGAGTGCATTGCGCAGCTCCCAAAAGTTCGGCAGGCTCTCGACCTTCTGCTCGGGCATGAGGACGAGGATCTGCGCGAGCGTCGCCTGTCCTTCCAGGATCGCCTGCGCGGCGGAGCGACGGTCGTTTTGGTGCGGCTGCTGGATGAGAGAATTCAAATCGACGTACTGTCCCTGCAGCGCGTGGACCAGCTCGTGCGAAATGACGAGCCGCGCCTGCGCGGGGTCGACATCCGTAGGAATGTACAGGGCGGCCGAGTCGGCATCGTAGTAGCCCGCCACCTGTTCCGTCAGGAGGTCGATCATCATGCGCAGCAGGTCCACCGAGTCGGGGAGCAACCCGAAGAGCCGGTAGGCCGCCTGCGCGTCAGCCAACTCAGTAGCCGGCAGGTCCTCGTCGAACTTGTGGACGACGTAGTTTCGCACCTCCGCCCGGGTGCGTCGCAGCACCGACGGATGCCGCTTGAACTTGAGTCCCGTGGCACGCTCCACCGCGGGCATCATCTGGTCCACCGCGCGCTTCAGCTCGGATTCGCCCTGCACTTCCCTTGCCCGCTCACCGCACGCCAACACTCCGAACGCCGCCAGCGTGATCGCTGCCAGCGTAAACGACAACCATGCGGTTTTCATCCGGTCCACTCGATCCCCTTTCCGACCGCCATCGCGACCACCCGGGCGACGTCCTGTCCGCCCACGACGATGCCTTGACGCTCGAGCTCGGTACGGAGGAGACGGTCGAGTTCTGCCCGCTGGTCCGCAAGTGTGGCGGTCGGGCGGGCAGCCGGGCTGGCGGGCGGAGGCTCCGCGGCTTTGGCCTGCCCGCCCAGCATTCTTTCGATCTCTTCTCCGATCCGTTCCAGCACCGGAAAGATCTCCGCCACCAGGTCGTCGGCAGGTCCTTGCTCAGCGCTCGCGTTGCCCTCCTCCCCCTCCCCGCCGGATCAACCCATCCACTTTGCGTCGCTCGCGGATCAAGCGGTCGAGCTCGGGCGACACGCGGGCCGTCGCCTGGGCGTGCGCGCACGCTTCATCGAGCACGTCGATCGCTTTGTCGGGACGCGCGCGGTCGAGCACGAAGCGGTCGGTGAGCACGATCGCAGCCTTGAGCGCGTCGTCGGTAATCGCGACGGCGTGGTGGCGCTCGAGCCGCGGCCGGCGTGCGACGAGGACTTCCCACGTCTGGATGGCGTCGAGCTCTTCCACCGGCACGGGCTGGAAGCGCCGCTCGAGCGCGGGGTCGCCCCGCACCCAGCGGTCGTACTCGCCCCCGGTGGTCGCGCCGATGACGCGGATGTCGCCGCGCACCAGGGCCGGCTTCAGCATGTTGGCGGCATCCATCGCGGCGCCCATGGCAGTGCCCTGGCCCATCAGGTTGTGCAGCTCGTCCACGAACAGGATGAGATCGGGGTCCGCCCCGAGTGCCCGGACGAGTTTGCGGACGCGCTCCTCGTACTGGCCGCGGAACGCGGTTCCCGCCAGCAGGGCGACGTGGTCGAGGGCGACGATCCGCGCGTCCTTCAGCGCCGGTGGGACCTCACCCGCGGCAATCCGCTGCGCCAGGCCCTCGACGATCGCCGTCTTGCCGACTCCGGCACTCCCGATGAGGGCGGGGTTGTTCTTGCTCTGCCGCAGCACGATATCGATGACGCGGGAAATTTCGGCGTCGCGGCAGCGCACCGGCTCGAGGTCGCCGCGCCGCGCTTGTGCCGTGAGATCGACGCCGACTCGTTCCAGCACGTCGCCTGTTTCGAACAGGCCGCTGAGCGAATCGCTCATCGGCTCAGCTGCCGTGGAGGAACTGCAGGTACCAGGAAATGATGGAGTCCCCCGACACGAAGGTGATCGCCGCCGCTATGGCCAGGAATACCCCGAAGGGGACTTCGTGTCGTTGCATGTTGCGCAGGTCGCGAAGCAGCAACGGCACGTACACCAGGCTGCCCGTGAGTGCGCCGAGAAACAGAGTGATCAGGACGTTCTTCCAGCCGACGAACGCGCCCACCATGGCCATCATCTTGATGTCCCCCCACCCCATCGCCTCCTGCTTGAACAGCCACCCGCCAACCACGCGGATCGCCCAAAACAAGCCCCAGCCGACCGCGGCCCCCAGCACGGCCTGCACGAAACCGGGTGCCCCGCCGGCGAGGGAGATCGCGAGGCCCAGCACCAGTCCGCCATAGCTGAGCTCGTCCGGGATGATCTTGTGCCGCCAATCGATGATGCCGATTCCAAGCAGCACGGTGCCGAAGATGCCTGCCGCGAGCCCGTGGGCGCTGACTCCGTACTTCGCCGCCGCGCTCACCCACAGCAGGCCCACGATGGCTTCGATGATCGGGTACTGGCGTGAAATCGGTGCCTGGCACCAGCGGCACTTGCCGCCCAACACCAGCCACGACACGACGGGGATATTGTCACGCCAATCGATGAGATGCTTGCACCTGGGACAGGACGACGGAGGATGGATGAGGGAACGGTCTTTGGGCGCGTCGTTGGGAAGTCGCAGGATACAGACATTGAGGAAGCTGCCAAAACACAGGCCCACGACCCCGGCGATCAACAGCGCCAGGACATCAATGGCCACGCAACACCTCGTACAGGAGGATCCCCGCGGCCACCGCGACATTCAGGGATTCGGCGCCCTGAGAAAGCGGGATGGCAACCCGCTTGGTCGACACCGCGTTCAGCTGGGGACGAACCCCGGCCCCCTCGTTCCCGACGATCACCGCGATCGGCGAATCGCGCCCCACATCCCCCTTGCCCCGCCCGGGCTCGGGAAGGGCTTTGTGGAGCGGCGTCCCGTCCGCCGCGGCGGCCCATAGCGTGACGCCGTGCTTGCGCGCCCAGGCGATGAACCCCGCGTCGTCGAGCGCCACCACCGGGTGCCGGAACGTGGCCCCCATCGCCGCCCGGAGCGCCTTGGGACTCACGATGTCGGCCGTGCCGCGGAGCACGACCGTGCCGGCGGCGCCCAGCGAATGGGCGGTGCGGATCAACGTTCCGACATTGCCGGGATCCTGCACCCCGTCGATCACGAGCACCACGCCGCCGCCGGCAAGTGGCAGCTCGTCGGCCACCCACTTCCGCGGCTCCACCACCGCGACGATGCCTTGCGGTGTCTCGGTATCGGCAAGCTTGTCGAGCGCCCGCGCGGAAATCTCCTCGACGACGATTCCCTGGCGCTTGAGCTCCACGCGCAACGCCGTGCCCCGGGCCGTGCGCTCGAGGTCGGGGGACACGAGGGCGCCCCGCAGCTTGAGGCCGGCGGCCAGCGCTTCCTCCACGAGCCGCACGCCCTCGACCAACGCGAGGCCCCGGCGGCCACGCGCCTTGCGGCGCTGTAAGTCAAGCAGCGTTGACTGCAGATTACTCGGTATGCGTCCCGTCTCCTGCCTGTGGGCTGTGCTACCGCGTGCGGCCTTTAAAGCTCGCGGGAGCGACGAGGTTTGCCAAGCGCTGGGCGCCGCGGTGAGCCGATGAGGATCGCCCTCACCATCGCCGGATCGGACTCGGGCGGTGGGGCCGGGATCCAGGCCGACCTCAAGACGTTCCACCAGTTCGGGGTTTTCGGCACCAGCGTGATCACGGCGGTGACGGCCCAAAACACGCTCGGGGTGCGGGCGTGGAAGGCCCAGCCGTCCGATCTTGTGGTCCAACAGATCGACGCGGTCGCCACCGACCTTCCCCCGCTCGCCTTGAAAAGCGGCATGCTGGGCTCCGCCGAGATCGTCACGGCGGTCGCCGACGCGATCGGGCGGCACGGCCTGCGCACCTATGTGCTCGATCCGGTGATGGTCGCGACCTCCGGCGACCGCCTGCTCGACCGCGACGCGGAGCACGAGATCGTCCGGCGCCTCATCCCTCTCGCGGCCCTCGTCACGCCCAACCTCCACGAGGCGGCCATCCTCGTGGGTGAGGAGGTTCGCACCCCCGCGCACATGGCGCGCGCGGGACGGGCGCTGCTCAAGCTGGGCGCGCGGGCAGCGCTGGTCACCGGCGGACACCTGATGGACGACGAAATTCAGGACATCCTGATGGTAGACGGGGGCGTAACGAGGGTATTCACCCACCCTCGCATCGACACCACCGCAACGCATGGCACGGGGTGCACGCTGTCGGCTGCGATCGCCGCGGGGCTCGCGCATGGGCGGCCGCTCGAACGGGCAGTCGAAGATGCGGTGGACTTCGTGCAGCGGGCGATCGCGGCCGCGCCGGGTCTGGGGCGCGGACACGGGCCGCTGAACCACTTCGTTCCGGGGCCGCCGCGTCCGCCGATTGAAGGGCTCTAGCTACAAACGACGCACCACTCCCGCCACAACCGCCGCCAACCGACCTACGGCCCGCGCACCCGCGGCCACCACGTCTTCGTGCGACAGTTTCTCCGAAGACAACCCGGCCGCCATGTTCGCAATCACGGAAAAGCCGAGACACGACATGCCGCACGCGCGGGCGACCAACACCTCGGGCACCGTAGACATCCCGACGGCGTCGGCGCCGAGGCGCTGCAGCATGCGGATCTCCGCCGGCGTCTCGTACGAGGGACCGAGCACACCGGCGTACACTCCCGCCTCGAGCGGCACTGTGGCGTCGCGGGCGGCATCGCTTGCGCGGGCGCGGAGCCCGGCGTCATAGGGATCGCTCATGTCCGGAAAACGCTCCTCACCGGGTTCGACCGGGCCGGTGAGGGGATTCCGCATCATCAGATTGATGTGATCGGCGATCACCATGAGGGTGCCGGGCCGGAACGTGGCGCGGATTCCCCCCGCCGCGTTGGTGACGATCAGGGTGCGCACGCCGAGGCGGTGAAACAAGCGCACCGGTAGGGCCGCCACACTCGGGGCATACCCCTCGTACAAGTGGAAGCGGCCGCTCTGCACGATCACCGGGACTCCCGCGAGCGTGCCGACTACGAGCGTGCCTTGGTGGCCCGCCACACCGGTAACCGGGAAGCCCGGGACCTCGACATACGGGATGCGCTGCGGGTCACGGATCTGATCGGCCAGTCCCCCCAGACCGGAGCCGAGCACGATCGCGACGCGGGGCTCGAGTCCGGCCAGGCGTTTCGCGACGATGTCGGCCGCATGCTCGGCAGTACCCGTCCCCCCTCCCTCGTCCCCCTTCCCCTTCATTCGATGCTCTCCATCTCGCTCTCTACCCGCGCCACCAACGCCACCCGCTCGAACTCCGGAAGGAATGCGTTTTCGCAGGCGTTGTAGACCAGGCGCATGAGGTCGTCCCTGCCCAACCCGAGCGCCGTGTGCGCGAGATGGTACTCATCGGTGAGCGTGACGCCGTCCACCAGGCGTCCGTCGGTGCTGAGTGTGACGACGACTCCCTGCTCGAGATAGCGCCGCAGCGGATGCTCCGCAGCGGACGCGACCGCGTGGGTGTGCACGTTGCTCGTGATGCACATGTCGAGCGGAATCCGCCGCTCGATGACGTGCGCCAGCAGCGCAGGGTCCTCTCCCAGCCGGGTACCGTGGGCGATGCGCTGCGCGCCGCAGGCGTGGATGGCCTGGTGGATCGATCGGGGACCGTCCCCTTCACCTGCGTGACAGGTGCACGCGAGCCCATGGCGCGCGGCGAGCGCGAACGCCGCCCGGTGCTCCTCCGCGGGGTGTCCCCGCTCGGCGCCGGCCAGGTCGAACCCGACGACCCCGGCGGCCTGATAGTCCACGGCTGCCTCCACCAACTCGACCGATTGCGCCGGCGGGAGGGTGCGAATCGCGCACACGATGACCCCGACCTTGGTCCCCGTCTCGGCGGCTGCCCGCCGGAACCCGCGGAGCGGCGCCTCAATTGCCTCAGGCAGCGACAGGGCCGGACGGTGCAGCAGGGGCGAATACCGCACTTCCGCGTAGCGAACGTGCTCCGCAGCGAGATCGACGATCAGCTCGTACGCGATCCGCTCCAGCGCGGCGGCGGTCTGCATGACCGCGAGCGTCAGCTGGTACCGCGCGAGGTACTCCTCGAGATTCTTCGCTTTCGACCCGGCCAAGGCTCGCGTCAACGCGTCGGGCGTGTCGGCCGGCAGGCGGATGCCCTGCTCGCGCCCGAGATCGAGCATCGTCGCCGCCCGCAGGCTGCCGTCCAGATGCACGTGCAGCTCGGCCTTGGGCCAACGGCGCAGGGTGTCCTTCGACAAGAGCGGAGCGCCGCGGCCTGCCGTGACCACGACGCGAAACACGCCGCCGGCTTCGCCCACGGGATCCGTGCCGTCCACGACGCGGCCGACACCGTCAGTCACATAGGCCGCCGCCGTGGCCAGCATGTCGGAGAGGCCGCGGTCGAACGCAGCGACGGCGTCCCGCACGGTCGCGCCGGAAGCGACGTCCACCGGCCGTTCGTTGATAAACACTCGCAGCCGTTCGTCGCGCATGCCCGAAAATTGCCAAGGCGCGGCTCGCGACGCTACCTTGACGGCGCATGTGGACCGTTTTCCTCTGCGCGTCGCTGCTCGCGGCGCCCGGCGATTCGGCGGTTCTCCTGATCCGGGTGCTGGACGTGAGCGACGCGCGCATGGGCGGCGACGCCATTCTCATCACCGATTCGGTCGGGAGCCGGGCGCGCCATATCCTGATCGACGCCAGCGATCACAGTGCCACAGTGCTCGCGCGTCTGCACGAGTTTCGCGTCGATACCCTCGCCGCCCTGATTCTGTCGCACCCCCACGCCGACCACTACGGCGGCATGGCCGGGGTGATCGCCCAGATTCCCGTACGCGCCTTCATCTACGGTGGAACGCCGACGGACGGCGGAGACCTACCTCGCGCTGCTTCGGGCCGTCAGCGCCAAGCACATCACCGTCGTCACCGCCGATACCGGGGTGCGGACGATCACGCTGGTGACTGGCGGCAGTACGGTCACGCTCCGGATTCTCGCGCCACCCCCGGGCTGCCGCACGCTCGACACCACCGCCGGCGGCGACGCGATCAACAACTGCTCACTCGGCGTACGCTTGACGCATGGCACGTTCGCGATGCTGTTCCCGGGCGACGCCGAGGAGGCGGAGTTCGGCTGGTGGATGATGACCCGGCCCGCGCTGCTCCGCGCCGACGTGCTGAAGGCCGGCCACCACGGCTCGACCAATGCGACCACCGCCGATCTCTTGAATGTCGTGCAGCCGCGCGCCGTGCTCATCAGCGCGAATGGGCGGCAACATCCCTTCGCTGAAGTGCTGGCCATGATCAAAGCGCGGGGCATCCCGGTCTACTGCACGGCGGACCGGGGCACGATTACCGTACGCGTGCGCCCCACGGGCGCGTGGCGTGTCACCGCCGCGCGCGCTGGAAGCCTGCCACGCCCGCACTGAAGCCACGACTGGGAGCCCCCTATGAACGCCCATCGCCTGATCGTGGACCGCCACGAGGACAATCGGACCGTTGTCGAAGTGGACGGCGCCGGATTTTTCGATCTGCCGCGCTGGTTGTTGCCCCGCGGCACCCGGGGCGACGACGTGCTCGCCGTGACGGTCGAGGCCGACGGCGATCGCGCCGTCGTGACGCTGGTGCGGGACACCGATGCCACAGCGCGCGCGAAGGCCGGCGCTGCGAACGCCGTGCGGAAGCTCAAGCGCCGCGACCCCGGGGGAGACGTGCAGCTATGAGTTCCGCACCGCCGGCCGGGCAGCGCATCCTCGTGGTGGACGATGAGCCGGACATTACGGCACTCGTCGCCTACCACCTCGCCAAGGCGAGCTACCGGGTCACCACCGCCGCCAACGGTCGCGACGCGCTGCGCGCCGCGCGGGAAGAGCGCCCCGACCTGATCGTCCTCGACCTGATGCTCCCCGGCCTGTCCGGGTACGAAGTGCTGGCCGAGCTGCGCCGGCAGGAGGAGACGAAGGACATCGGCGTCATCGTGCTCACCGCGCGCAAAGACGAGCCCGACCGCATCAAGGGTCTGTCGCTCGGCGCCGATGACTACCTGCCGAAGCCGTTTTCGCCGCCCGAATTGGTGCTGCGCGTCGGCGCCGTGTTGCGGCGGCTCGCCGCACCCGCCATCGCGTCCGGAGGCCTGCTCGCCGCCGGCACCATCGCGCTCGACAAGACCGCCCACCAGGCAACCGTGAACGGCCGCGAGATCGAGCTCACCGCCACCGAATTCCGGCTGCTGCGCACGCTCATGGAGCGCCAGGGGCGGGTGCAGAGCCGCGCGCAGCTGCTCGAGACGGTGTGGCAGGCTCAGCCGGACATCCAGACCCGCACCGTGGACATGCACGTGCAGCGCTTGCGCCAAAAGCTCGGACCCGCCGGCGACGTGATCGAGACGGTGCGCGGCGCCGGGTATCGGTTCAAGGCTCCAACCCCCGGCCGGAAGCGCGCGTGACGCTCGCGGGCCGTGTCTACGTCGGCACGGGCCTGCTCCTCGCCGTCACCGTGGGCGGCCTGATCGTCGCTGCGGACCAGGTGCTACGCCGCAACCTCGAATCCGAGATTGCCCTCGGGCTCGAGCATGAGGCGCACATCGTCGCCGCCCTGCTGCCCGCCGATTCCTCCGCGTGGCCCGACGCGGCCCGCATGCTCGGACGGCTGTCGGGCCATCGCGTCACCCTGATCGACCCCAAGGGTCGCGTGCGCGGCGACACCGAGTTCGATCGCGCCGCCCTGACGCGGCTCGAGAATCACGCCGACCGTCCCGAAGTACGCGCAGCCATCGCAACCGGGGTGGGTCGCGACCAGCGGCTCAGCGCGTCCACGAATGAGAACCGCATGTACCTCGCCGTGCGGGGTGGCCCGCGGGGCCTCGCGGTCGTGCGCCTGTCGACCACCCTCGTCGCGGTCGACCGGACGGTGGGCGCGGTGCAGCGCGGCGTGCTGTTCGCCGGGCTCACCGCGCTGAGCGTGGCGGCGCTGCTCGCGTTGATCCTGAGCCGTGCCGTGGCGCGGAATGTCGTGCGGTTGGGCGACGCCGCGCGCGCCATCGCGGCGGGTGGGTCACCCGTGTTCCCCGAATCGCGGATCCCCGAAATCGCCGCGCACGCCCAGGCGCTGCACGACATGCACGAGCAGTTGCTGCAGCGCTTTACCGAGCTGCAGCGCGAGCGCGAAGAGACGCACACGTTGATCGAATCGATGGCGGATGGCCTGCTCGCCACCGACGCCGCGGGCAACGTCGCCACCGTCAACACCGCCGCCCGCCGTCTCCTCGTCCGCCGGCCTGCCGAGCCGCTTCCACCAGTCACCGAGCTGTTCCACGAAAAGCGCGCCCGCGAGCTGGTGCGCGCGGCACTCGGCGGACGCGAATTCGACCAGCAGGAGCTCGACCTCGAAGGCCGTGCGCTGCTCGTCACCAGCCGCTCGCTCCCGAACGGCGGCACGCTGCTCATGTTCCGCGACGTCACGGCGCTGCGCCGCCTCGAGGCCGTCCGGCGCGATTTTGTCGCCAACGTGTCGCACGAGCTCAAGACGCCGCTCACTTCCATCGCCGGCTACGCGGAAACCCTCGCGACCGAGGAGCCCGACAAGGAGCGCGCCAGGAAATTCGCCGATACCATCCTCAGCAACGCGCAACGCATGCAGCGCCTGGTGGACGATCTCCTCGACCTCTCTCGCATCGAGTCGGGCGGCTGGCAGCCGGTGCAGCGCGTGGTCGATGTCGCCGCGCTCGCGCAGGAGGCGTGGACGCCCTTCAGCGACCGCGCGCGCGCCCGCGACATGCGCTTCACCGTCGAGATCGCGCCGGATGCGGCCGCAGTGGCGGCGGACCCGGACGCGTTGCGGCAGATACTCACGAACCTGTTCGACAACGCGCTCCGCCACACGCCGTCGGGCGGCGAGATCGCGGTGCGGGCCGCCGCCGCCCCGGACGGCGTCACGATCGCCGTGGCGGACACCGGATCCGGCATCGCACCGCAGCACCTGCCCCGCATCTTCGAGCGGTTCTATCGGGCCGACGCGGGTCGCTCCCGGGCGCAAGGCGGAACGGGCCTGGGGCTCGCGATCGTGAAACACCTCATGGAAGCGCACGGGGGCCGCGTCACCGCGGAGAGCACCCTGGGGCGCGGTACGACGATCCAGTTGCATTTCCCCGGAGAGCCGTCCAACCGCTGATCCCGGCTGCACTTGCCGGTTGTTACAAACCCGTCACCCCCCCGTCGCGAGGTATTGACGGTCCCGCCCGATCGTATGGGCGTGCGGATTGGGCTAGTCTCCGATACCTACGCGCCCCAGGTGAACGGGGTGAGCACGATCGTGGGGCGCATCGCCGACATGCTGGGCGAAGCCGGGCACGATGTTGCGATCGTTGCACCGCGGTACCCCGATCGCGAACGACCGCCCCATTACCCACGAGCTGCGGGTGGCGTCGGTTCCCTTCCCGCCATATCCGGCCATCCGTTTGTCCCTGCCCGCCTTCGGCGCCGTGGCGCGATTCCTCGACGACTTCGGGCCCGAGCTGGTGCACGTGCACACGGAAGGGCCGCTCGGCCTCGCCGGCCGGCGGTTCGCCTTGCGGCGCGGTCTCCCGCTGGTCACGTCGTTTCACACCGACTTTCCACGCTACGCGCGTCACTACGGAGTGCCCGCGCTGGCGCCGCTCGTGTGGCGCTGGCTCGCCTGGTTCCACGGCGCGGCCCGCCTCACGCTCACACCCGGAGACGGGACTCGCGATGAGCTGCACCGCCACGGCTTGAGCCAGGCGCACGTGTGGGGGCAAGGAGTCGACTCCAAACAGTTTCACCCCTCGCGGCGCGAGGCGGGATGGCGCCGCTGGATGGCGGGGGGCGACGACAGCGCGATCGTCCTGCACGTCGGACGGCTCGCCCCGGAGAAAAACCTGGAGGTTCTTGATCGCGGCATGGAAGCTGGCGCGCGAGCGCCTGGGACAGCGCGCCACGTTCGTCATCGCGGGCGAGGGTCCGCTCGCACCGCGGATCTTCACCGAGCTGCCGTTCGTCCGCCAGCTCGGGTTCCTGCCGCGCACCACGCTCGCCACCCTGTACGCGAGCTGCGACCTGTGCGTGCTCCCGTCGTACACCGAGACCTGTGGCCTCGTCGCCCTCGAGGCGATGGCCTCCGGGCTCCCGGTGATCGCCGCCGATGCCGGCGGGTTGCGCGAAAGCGTCGATCACGAGCGGACCGGTCTGCTGGTGGCGCCGCACGACGCTCAGGCGTTCGCGGCCGGGATCGAAGCCCTCGTGCTCGACTCCGGACGCCGCTTCGCGCTCGCCGCGGCGGCACGGGAATGGGTGCTCCAGCGCGACAGCGAGCACGAAGACGCCCGGCTCCTCGCGCAGTACGCGGGCCTGGTGCATGGGAATGGGAAGCAGGTGACCGCATGCGCCGCCTAGTGTTCGTGCTCGCCGACGGGCTCCGGCCCGACGCGGTGTCGCCGAGCGTGATGCCCTCGCTCGACGCAATGGGTCGGGCCTTCACCCACGCCCCGCGGGCGCACACCGTGCGGCCCAGCGCTACTGTCGCCGCGCTGGCCTCGCTCGCCACCGGCGTCGCGCCCGAGACGCACCGGCTGATCGAGCCCGGCCTGCGCTTCCTGCCACGCCTGCGAACGCTGCGTCCGGTCGCTCGCGAGTTGACCACGGGCGGCATTCCGGTGGACATCGTCACCACCGAGCTCGGGCGCGCGGTCCACCCGGTGGCGTGGGCGCTGGCCACCACGGCCGGCGCGCGGCGGCTGATCGCATCGGGCCAGCGTGCCCGCGAGACGGCGGCGGCCGCGGGGGAACTGCTCGCCGAGCCCGGAACGCGCCTGCTGTTTCTGTACCTGCCCGACTGCGATCGCGCCGGTCACGCGCATGGCTGGATGTCGGAGCCGTACCTCGAGGCCGCGGCGGAAGTGGATAGCGCGATCGGCATTCTCTCCGAGTGGACCGACGAGGTGACGTTCATCGTCACCGCAGATCACGGAGGCGGCGGCGTTCAGTCGCACGAGCACGACGAGCCGCACCCCGTGAACGATCATATCCCGCTGGTGCTCGCGGGTCCGGGCGTGATGCGCCGCCACCAGCTGACGCACTCGGTGTCCCTGCTCGACTTGCCCGCGACGATCCTGTGGTGGTTTGGGATGGAGATCCCGAGCTGTTACGAAGGGCGCCCGCTCACCGGAGCGTTCCACCGCGCTCCGGCCGAGATGGTGGCCGTCTGATGCGCTGGATCACTCATCTCGGCGGTGCGCGCGCGACCGTCGCTGCGGGGATCGTGCTGCTGCTGTTCGGCGGCAACACGGCGCGGTTGGGACTCACCGTCCTGCTCGCGAACGTGATGTCGCACGCCGCGGTGCAGGTACTCAAGCGCACGGTGGTGCGTACCCGCCCGTGCGACCCCTTCGGGCGGCCACTCGCGCTGGTCGATCTCCCCGACCCCTTCTCGTTCCCCTCGGGCCACGCCGCGGCAGCGACAGCGGTCGCAGGCAGCGTAGTGCTCGCGGAGCCGATCTACGCGGCCCTCGTTCTGCCGCTCGCCGGACTCGTCGCCTACTCGCGCGTGCGCCTGCGGGTTCACCACGTGAGCGACGTGCTCGCCGGCGTGCTGCTTGGCGTGGCAGGCGCAATCGTGGCGACGCGGTTGCTGGGATAAGGGCAGGTGCTAGGTGCCAGGTGTGAGGTGTCAGGTAATGACGCCCAGCACCCCGCACCCACCCTGCAGAGTTTCCCACCTGACACCTAGCACCTAACACCTGACACCTAATGGATGACCTCGAACAAGCCGCAGTCTACATGCGCGCGCGACCGTTCGTCTGGTTCATTCGCGCCGTCCTGAGCGGGCTGTTACTGCTGATTCTGGCGACTCTGGTGGGCGGGATTCTCGCCGTGGGGTGGGAGCTGCGACGCCTGTTCGTCGAGGACGTGGAGCTGGTGCTGCGGCACGTGTTGATCGGGATCCTGATCCTGCTGGCCGTGGTCGAAGTCTTCAAGGCCACCCTCGCCTACCTCGCCGAGGGACGCGTGCGGGTGACGTTCATCGTGGACACGATCCTGGTGGTGATGCTGACCGAAATCATCTCGTTGTGGCTGCGCGGCGGCGACTGGAAATCGTTTGCGTTGCTGCTCGTCGTTATCGGGGGCCTGGCCGGCGTGCGAGTCCTGGCGGTCCGGTTCTCTCCGTCCGGGGTCCCGGCGGAGCAGGTGCCGTTGACCCCCGATACCTGAAGCCGGTCACGCTACTCGATCTTCAGGTCGGACAGGTCGAACGCCGGCTTGGGGAATTTCATCTCGAGCGCCTCGAGGATCTCTATGAGCAGGCGCGATACGACAAGGTTGCGGACCCACTTCCGGTCCGCCGGGATGATGTACCACGGTGCGGCATCGGTGCTGCAACGAGTGAGTGCGTCCTCGTAGGCCGTGAGGTAGTCGTCCCAATGCTTCCGGTCCTCGAAATCGCCCGGTGCGACCTTCCACTGCTTGGTCGGGTCCTTGAGCCGCTCTTCGAAACGCGCCTTCTGCTCCTCTTTGCTGATGTGCAGGAAGAGCTTCACGATGGTAACTCCGTTGTCTCGCAGCAGCTCTTCGAACTGGTTGATCTGCCCGTAGCGGCTCGACCACACGTCCTTCGAGACGAGCTTGCGGACCCTGGCGACCAGCACGTCTTCGTAGTGCGACCGATTGAAGATCGCAATGTCGCCCCGGCCAGGCACGGCGCGATGAACGCGCCACAGGAAGTCGTGCTGTAACTCTTCAGGGGTTGGAGTCTTGAAGGCAGTCACCCGGCACCCCTGCGGATTGAACGCCGACATCGCGTGCCGGATCGTGCCGTCCTTCCCCGAGGCATCCATTCCCTGGAGCACGATCAACAGCGCGTGCCGGTCCTCCGCATACATCAGGTACTGGAGTTCATCCAGGCGCTCGATGTCCTCCGCCAGGGCGACCTTGTGCTCGTCGTCCTTCGTGAACCCGAGCTTGTCCGCCGGGTCCCAGTCGGCGAGCATCACCGCCTTCCCCGGCTCGACCAGCAGCCGCTCGCGCAGCGTCATCGCGTGACCCTCCAGCCTGAGTGCGGGGCGAACGCCGCACGACGCATGCCGCGCATCTCGCGGCGGCGCATGAGCTTACACCGAGACATAGCCGTTGCCCGGTCGTTACGTAACATGGTGTAGATTCTAAAGCAACTCACGCTCGACCACTCACCTGCACCCGGTATCTCCATGGTGATCGCCCCGACGGCAGCACCCGCAAGCGTGGCCAAGGCCAGCGCCGCCCCGCCCCCAGCGCCCGGCGGGCAGCCACCGCTCCCCCGCTTGGCCGCGATCGACATCGGCACGAACTCGATTCGTCTCGCCGTGGTCGAGGTCGATGCCGATGGGAGCTACCGCCTGCTCGATGAGGACCGCGAGATGACGCGCCTCGGCCGCGGATTATACAGCAGCGGCCACCTTGGTGAAGGGCCGATGGAACAGTCGCTGCAGGCGCTCGGCAAGATGAAAGCGATCGCCGACGGGTTCGGCGTGGCCGAGCTGCGGGCGATCGCGACGAGCGCCGTGCGCGAGGCATCGAATGGGCGCGACTTCGTGCGTGAAGCCTGGCGGCGTCATCGCCTGCGCATCGAAGTGGTCCCGGCCGAGGAGGAGGCGCGGCTCGCCTTCCGGAGCGTGACCCGCCACTACGATCTCGACGATCGCCTGACCGCCATCGTCGACATCGGTGGCGGCAGCGCCGAAGTCGTCCTTGCCGCCGGCGGCCTGGTGGAGCAGGTCGTCTCGCTGCCGCTGGGCGCGGTCCGGCTGACGGAACGCTTTGGGAAGTCCGACCCGCTCCGCCCCAAGCATTGGAAGGCGCTGCGTCGCGCGATCGATCAGGCGATCAAGGACGCGATCGGGAAGCCGCCGTTCGCCGCCCCATTGATGATCGGGAGCGGCGGGACGTTTACCAATCTGGCCGAGATGGCACAGGCGGAGCGGGACGGCAAGGTGACGAACGCCCGGGACTACGCGCTCAGCCGCGCCGAGGTCAAGCGCACGCTCGACCGGCTGCGGGAGACGCCGCTCGACGCCCGGCGCCGGATACCAGGCCTCAACCCTGCGCGAGCCGACATCATCTTGGCGGGGGTCGCCGTCGTCTCCCGTCTGACCAAGTGGCTCGGCACGCAACGGGTGATGGTGAATGACCGCGGTGTGCGGGACGGCGTGCTGCTGTCGATGATCGACGAGCGGGGCGGCACCCCGGCGCCGGCGAAGGACCTGCAGCCGGACCGCCTCGAAGCGGTGCGCCGGTTCGCCCGCAAGTGCCGCTCCAACGAACGTCATTGCGAGCACGTCGCCGCCCTGGCCGCCGAGATGTTCGACGCGCTGCGCGACGCGTACGCGCTGCCGCCGAACGGTCGCGACATCCTGCGCGCGGCGGCCCTGTTGCACGACATCGGCTACCTCATCAACCACGAGGAGCATCACAAGCACGCATACCACCTGATCATGCACGCGGACCTGCGGGGGTTTTCGAAGCGGGAAGTCGAGCTGATCGCCAACGTCGCCCGCTATCACCGGCGCGCGGTTCCGAAGAAGGCGCACGCCAACTTCGCCGGACTCGAAAAGGGCGAGCGTCGTCTCGTGCGGCGCCTCGCGGGAATCCTGCGGGTCGCGGACGGCCTCGACCGGGCCCACGGCCAGGTCGTCGCGGGAGTGCGCTGCCGGGTTGGCGACGGATGGATGCGGATTCTGGTCACCGCGGCGCACGACCCGCTCATCGAGCTGGAGGACGCGAGGCGGAAGGCGGGTCTGTTCGAGAAGGCGTTCGAGACCCAGGTGTCGCTCTCATGGCCGCGCGCCAAGCGGAAGCGCTAGCATGACCGACCGCCCCATCCCCGCGTATCCCCCGGATCACTACATCAACCGGGAACTGTCGTGGCTCGAGTTCAACGGACGCGTCCTTGAGGAAGCGGCGGACGCGACCAACCCCTGGCTCGAGCGGTTGAAATTCCTCGGCATCTTCAGCTCGAACCTGGACGAGTTCTTCGAGATCCGCGTCGCAGGACTGCAGCAACAGGTCTTCGCGGGCGTGGAGCCGCAGGACTACGGCGCCGACGGGATGGCACCCGCCGAGGAGCTCGCCGCGATCGCCGAGCGTACCCATGAGCTGGTTGCCGCCCAATACCTCATTTTGGCGGAGCATCTCTTTCCAGGACTCGCCGCCGGAGGCGTAGAGCGGGTGCGGTTCGACGACCTGAACGAGAGCGAGCGGGGTGAGATCGAGGCGCTGTTCCACACCAGCATCTACCCGGTGTTGACGCCGCTCGCGATCGACCCCGGACATCCCTTTCCGCACGTGCACAACAAGAGTCTCAATATCGCGCTCATGATCGAGCGCGCGAACGGCAGCGCCCCCCGGAAGCACTTCGCCGTCGTGCAAGTGCCCGCGGTGCTGGACCGCGTCGTGATCGTGTCACGCAGCGGCGGCCGCGTACGCTTCATGCTGCTGGAAGACATCATCGCCCAACACTTGCAGGAGTTGTTTGGCGGCCTCCGCGTGCTGAATCACGCCGTCTTCCGCGTCACGCGAAACACCAACCTGACCCTCGAAGAGGAGGAGGCTGAAGACCTGCTCGAAATGATCGAGGAGAGTCTGCGCCAGCGTATCCGGAGCGATCCGGTCCGTCTGGAAATCTCCGCCGACGCCGACGAGGCCTTCGTTGGGATGTTGAGCGAGGCGCTCGACCTCAGCGCGCGCGACGTGTACCGCGTCGCCGGCCCCGTGGACCTCACGGCGCTCCTGGCGCTGGCGGGACTCGAGGGCCTCGCGGCCCTCAAGGACGAGCCGCTCGTCCCCCGCGTGCCCCCGCCGTTCGGGATGGGGCATGACCTGTTCGACGTCATCCGGCGGCAGGACGTCCTGGTGCACCTGCCGTACGAATCGTTCGGATGTGTGGTGGACTTCATCGAACAGGCCGCGAAGGACCCGCAGGTCCTGGCGATCAAGCAAACGCTGTACCGCACCAGCGGCGCGAGCCAGATCATCGCCGCCCTCACCCGCGCGGCCCAGAACGGCAAAGAGGTGACCGCCCTCATCGAGCTCAAGGCCCGCATGGACGAGCAGAACAACATCAACTGGGCGCGCACGCTGGAGCAGGCCGGCGTCCACGTGGTGTACGGCATCGTCGGTTTGAAGACCCACTGCAAGGCAGCACTTGTCGTGCGCCGCGAGCCCGATGGGATCCGGCGCTACGTCCACCTGTCCACGGGGAACTACAACCCCACCACCGCGCGCGTCTATACCGATCTCGGGCTCTTCACGGCGCAGCCGGAGTTCGGCGAGGACACGAGCGCGCTCTTCAACCTGCTGACCGGGTATGCCGAAGGGTACACGTGGAAGAAGCTCATCCTGGCGCCCCGGGGCCTGCGGGAACGCCTGATGGCGCTGATCGGGCGCGAGGAAAAGAACGCCCGCACGGGCCGCGCCGCGCGCATCATCCTCAAGATGAACGCGTTGGTGGAGCCCTCGGTGATCGACGCGCTGTACCGGGCGTCCCAGGCAGGGGTGTCCATCGACCTCATGGTGCGGGGTATTTGTTGCCTCCGCCCAGGGCTGCCGAGGGTCTCGGACAACATCCGTGTGACCAGCGTCGTGGACAAATTTCTCGAGCACAGCCGCATCTTCTACTTCGAGAACGACGGCGACCCGGACGTCTTTCTCTCGAGCGCCGACTGGATGCCCCGCAACCTCTGGCGGCGCATCGAGACGGTGTTCCCCATCGAAGATCCGGCCCTCAAGGCTCGCCTCATCAACGAGATCCTGCGTCTCGAGGTGGCCGACAACGTGAAAGCACGGGAGCTGGCATCCGACGGGACATACCACCGGCGCCTCCCCGGAAAGGACGACCCATCGGTCCGCTCCCAGATCGCGCTCCAGCAGCTCGCCCGCGAGGCCACGCGGGAAATGAGCGACGCGCGTCCCCCGCTCAGCCCGGTCGTGCCGCACCCGCGCACGGTGTCGGCTCGCGGCGCCGCGCGCACCCGCGCTCCTGCCTGAGACTTCCGGTGCGCCTGCTCGTCATCCGTCACGCCATTGCCGAAGACCGGGAGGACTTCGCGCGCGAGCAGCGCGATGACGCAGCCCGGCCGCTGACTCCTGAGGGCCGCGAAAAGATGCGTCGCGGCGCCGTTGGCCTGAAGGAGATCGTGCCGACCATCGACTTGCTCGCGTCGAGCCCGCTCAAACGCGCGTTCGACACGGCGGACATCGTCGCGCGCGTGTACGGCGGGCTCACCGTCGAGCGGGTGGCGGAGCTCGCGCCGGGCACCGCGATCGATCGGGTGCTCGCCTGGGTCGCCGGGCTCCCGGGGCGGGGCACGGCCGCGCTCGTGGGCCACGAACCGGACCTGAGCCGGATGGTCTGCGCCCTCCTGGCCAGCACCAACGGGCCCTTCCTCGAGTTCCGAAAAGGCGCGGCGTGCCTGCTCGAGTTCACCGGCCCCGTCGCCCGCGGCGGGGCAACGCTCGACTGGTTTCTCGGCCCCAAGCACCTGCGCCGGCTTGGTGCCGATCGTGGCTGAGTACCCGGCTGACCTTACCACGCGCTCCGCCCCGGAGGCGGCCGCGCTCGTTTGTCAGGTGCACGTCGACGCCGCGCATACCGCGGCGCAACGCGTCGCGGACCCGAGCGACACGGAGGCACTGCACGATTTCCGGGTCGCCGTCCGCCGCCTGCGCAGCACGTTGCGCAGCTTCCGCTCCGAGCTCGATCACGCCGTTCCCAGGAAGTTGCGCAATCGTCTACGCGACCTGACGCGCGCCACGGCGGCGGGACGCGACGCCGAGGTCCTGATCGCTGCGGTGAAAACGCTGGAGGGGAGGTTAGGAGCGCGGCCAGCGCGCGGGCGTCCCATGGTTGCTGGCGCGACTCGCCGAACGCCGCGACCGTGCGTACGAACAGATCCAGGACGAGCTCGCATCGGAGTTTCAACGCCTCGAGCGCCGGCTGCGGAAGGCGCTGCGGGCCGCCGGCAACATTCCGGCGGGCTCGGCGAGCGTCGTCCCAACCTTCGGTGCGGTCGCCGCCGGCCTGCTGACGGAGCAGGCCGCCCTGCTGGCCCAGGAGATCTCCACGCTCCAGTCCGCGGGCGACGAATCGACCGCTCACGGGATCCGCCTCGTCGCCAAGCACCTGCGCTACCTGCTGGAGCCGCTCGCGGAGGCCCACCCGGGAGCGGCCGCCCTCCTGATCCGGTTGAAGGCGATCCAGACGCAGCTCGGCGACCTGCACGATCTCCAGGTCTTGAGCGCGGAGCTGGCCGATGCCGTGGCCGACGCCGCAGCAGAGCGGGCGCGGCGGCAGCACGATCTCACCATCGCCCGCGCGCCCCGGCGCGCGCCCGCCTCGCGGAAGCGGCCGCTCGCGGCGACCACCGGCGTGCTCGCCCTCGCGCGGCTCGCGCAACAAGCGCAGCAAGACGCGTTCAGCGCGTTCGGAGAAGAGCGGCAGCGCGAATCGCAGGCCGAGCTGCAAGCCGGGGTCGTGAGCCTGGCTGCCGCCCTGGCCCGCCCCGCCGCACCGCTGCTGCTCAGCACCGCGTCAGGCCGTCCGCTCCGACCGAGCGTAGCCCCGCCGCTACGCGCGCGAGCCGTCCGCGCGTCGCCTCTGTTACCAAACCGTTACCGCTTTCCACCGCTCTCGTGACGCGCGTGCGTTCGCTTCTTCATGCAACCACCCGTGCATGGGAGCGTCATGTCACCATCGTCATTCCGAGCCCCAATCCTGCTGCTGGGCCTCCTTGCGATCACGTCACCGCTTCACGCGCAGGACTCGAGCGCGGCGGTCGGCCGTATCGCCGGCCGCGTCGTCGACGCGGAGCGGGGCGACGGGATCCCCAGCGCCCAGGTGACCGTCGAAGGCACCACGATCACCGTCATCAGCAACTGGTCCGGCCGGTACATCCTGGCCGACGTGCGTCCGGGCATCTACACGATCAGCGCCCGCACGATCGGACGCGCAGCGAAGTTCGTCACCGGTGTGTCGGTCGTGGCCGGTCAGACGACGACGCTCGACGTCACGCTCGCGGGCGCGGCCGTGGAGCTCGAGGCGGTCACGGTGACCGCCGAGCAGGAGCGCGGCTCGGTGAGCTCCGCACTGAACGAGCAACGCAACGCCGACCAGATCACCAATGCGGTAACTGAAGAGCAGATCCGCAAGAGCCCCGACTCCGACGCGGGCGAGGCGGTGCAGCGTGTCTCCGGCGTGAGCGTCGAGGACGGCAAGTACGTCTTCGTGCGGGGACTGGGCGAGCGCTACACCACGACGGCGCTGAACGGCGCGCGCGTCCCGAGCCCCGAGCCGGATCGCAAGGTGGTGCCGTTCGATCTCTTCCCATCGAGCCTGCTCGAGTCGATCACCACGTCCAAGACCTTCACGCCGGACCAGTCGGGGGATTTCAGCGGCGCGTCGGTGAACCTCAAGACGCGCGAGTTCCCGCTCCGCAGGATGCTCACGTTTTCCATGTCGGGCGGCGGGAACACGGGAGCGACCCGGGTGGACATTCCGATCGCCCCGACCGTCGGCCCCGAATGGCTCGGGTTCGCCGGCAGCGCGCGCGCGATTCCGCGCGCCGGCGGATCCGCTGCACGGCCCACCCGACATGGCCGGACTCAGCCGGTCCGAAATGGACGCGGTCATCGGGTCGTTCCGGAACGCCTGGTCCGCCCGCAACGCCGCGGGTCCCGGCATCGGCTCACTCGGTCTCTCCGCCGGCGGTCGCGGTCTGGTCGGCAGCGTCCCCCTGGGCTACTTGGGATCGCTCAGCTACTCGACCAGCCAGGACGTGCGTACCGACGAGCAGCATTCGGTCGCTGTAGCCGACGGCAACGGCGGCGCGCGACCCCTGAACTCCTACTACGGCTCCACCGGCGACGGCGGGGGTGCTCTGGGGTGGGATTTTCAATCGTCACCGCCGAGCTCGGCTCCACCAAGGTCGGGCTCAACAATACGTACAGTCGCACCGCCGACAACCAGGCCACCCGGTTGGCCGGGACGACCGAAGAGTTCTCGCAATTACCGGGCCTCGACATCACGCGCCTGACGTTCACGGAGCGCTACGTCCGCTCGACCCAGCTCCACGCGGAACACCATCTGGGCGCGCGGAACATGGTGGACTGGTCGGTATCGAGCTCGTCCGTACGGCGCTATGAGCCCGACCGTTCCGAGATCATCTATACCGCCACGCTCGATACGATTGCGCGCACGTCGCAGCCGATCGCGTGGTGGGGCGCATCCCGATCGGCGGTACGGACGTTCGGCGACCTGCACGAGAAGCGCACTCGAGCTGTCAGGGAATTACAAGCTGTCCTGGGGAGAGCCGGGTCGCGGAAGCGCGCTCAAGCTCGGCGGCGTCTACCGCGCGGTGGACCGGACGGAAGAAACTCGCCCGTTCGAGATCGACAACCTGGACCTCTCCGATCAGGAGCGCGCCCAGGCGCCCGAGACGATCTTCGACGGCGCGTACGCCGCGAGCAGCCGGATGTTGCTGCTCCTCAACTCGAACGGTGGCTACTACACCGCCAACGACCACCTGGGCGCCGGCTACGTCCAGCTCGAGTTCGCGCTCGGCGAGCGCACCCGCGTGATCACCGGCCTGCGTGCCGAGAACAGTCGCGTGGAGCTGCACACGCAGGATGCGCAAGGGACCAAGACAGACCCGGTGCACGAGTACCTCGACTTCCTCCCCGCAGCCGCGCTGACCTACCGGCTCACGCCGTCGCAGAACCTGCGGTTGTCGGCGAGTCAGACGTTGTCCCGGCCCGAATACCGCGAGATCTCGCCCATCCGCTACGCACAAAACGGGTTCGAGGGGCTGATCATCGCCGGTGACACGTCCCTGCAGCGCGTGCTCATTCAGAACTACGACGTCCGCTGGGAGTGGTATCCCACGTCCGCCGAGGTCGTGAGTCTCGGCGTGTTTGCGAAAACGTTCGATCAACCGATCGAGAAGGTCATCGTCGGGATCGACGGGGACGTCCTCGCTGCAGTTCGTCAACGCGGACGGCGCCTTCGAACTACGGTGTCGAGCTGGAAGTCCGCAAGAACCTGCGTGCGATCGCGCCATGCGCTCACGCCAATCACGCTGTTCGCCAACACGACGCTGATGCACAGCCAGATCCGGCCGGGCAACGAGGGCATCTCGAGCAATACCAGCTCGGAGCGCCCGATGCAGGGCCAGGCCCCCTACGTCGTGAACCTCGGCATGTCGTACGCCAGCAGCGGGGGCCGCATCAGCGCCACCGCGCCTGTACAACGTCGTGGGGCGGCGGGTCGCCGAGGTCGGGCAACAGCCGGTGCCGGACGCGTACGACCAGCCCCGGCACGTCGTCGATTTCTCATCGCAGGTGCTCGTCACGCCGCAGCTGGCGATGCGACTCGACGGCAAGAACCTGCTCGACTCGCCGTATCAAATGGTCCAGGGATCCGTCATGCGGCTGCGCTATACGACGGGCCGAGTGGTCAGCCTGGGCGTCACCTGGACGCTGTGATGTCCTTCACCCCAACCGAGAGGATTGAATCATGATGCGCCTGCCGAGAATGCTCCTTCCCGTTGCCACGGCCGTTTTGCTCGGCGCCGTGGCGGGCTGCGGAGATGACGACTCCCCCACTAACCCCAATCCGACGCCGACGACGGTGCGTCGGTCATCAACAGCAACATCACCGCCAGCCGCACGCTCTCGAAGGACACCGTGTACACGCTCAGCGGCTACGTGAAGGTGACGAACGGCGCCACCCTGACGATCCCGGCAGGCACGAAGATCGTGGGTGATACCACCGTCCTCGGGAGCTCCCTGTGGATCCTGCGCGGCGCGAAGATCATGGCGAGCGGCACCGCCGCCGCGCCGATCGTCTTCACGTCGCAGCGCGCCGTCGGGAACCGGAAACCAGGGGACTGGGGCGGGATCATCGTCATCGGCAACGGGATCATCAACCGCACCGGGGCCACGATCCTCACCGAGGGCGGAGCAGCCGGCCAGGCGGAGAACTACGCCGGCGGCACCGACAACAACGACAACAGCGGCGTGCTGCGCTACGTCCGCATCGAGTTCGCCGGCTACGATATCTCGAACGGCGCCGGGCAGGAGCTGAATTCGCTGTCGTCCTACGCCGTGGGTCGCGGCACGACCTACGAGTACATCCAGACGATGGCGGGCCTCGACGACTCCTTCGAGTTCTGGGGTGGCGCCGTCGACACCCGATACCTCGTGTCGTACGAGTCGGGCGACGATCACTTCGACTGGACCGAAGGCTACGTGGGACGCAGCCAGTTCGTCATCGCCCTGCAAACCCAGCGCCTCATTCCCGCCTCCGGCGCCGGCGTCTTCTCGACCGATCCCCGCGGCTTCGAGGGCGACGGTTGCGACCCGACCGTGAGCGGGTGCGTCGTCACGGCGACCGGGGCGAGCACGCCGTACTCGAACCCGGTGGTCGCGAACTTCACGTTCATCGGCCCCGGGCAGCTCGCCAGCATTCCCGCCGACGGGAACGGCGGCGTGTGGCGCCGCGGCACCGGCGGGACGTTCATGAACGGTGTCCTCGCCCGCTGGAAGGGCATCGCGATCAACATCCGCGACGCCTGGTCTGACTCGCTGTTCGTCGCGTCGGGCGGCAAGGACTCGCTCCAGATCACGAACCTCCTGGTCGCCCAGAACGGCTTCAACTTCGACACCGTCGGCGCGGGCTTCGCGCAGACCACCAACTGGGATGCCGGCCGCCTCGCCACCCTGAAGCAGTACGCGGCGAACGTCGCGGTGGACACGCTGCTCGGCATCAACGTGAATCCGACCGGACTCGACTGGACGCCCAAGGCCGGCTCACCTGCGACGTCGGGCGGCGGCACCGCTCCAGCCGCCCGCGTCGCGAGCTACTTCGGCGGCACGTGGGTGAATACCGACCTACCTCGGCGCCGCCGACCCCGCCGGTGCCAAGTGGTGGCAGGGGTGGACCAGCCTACGCGATCAACTGAGCGATGAAGGCACCGGTGCTCCGCTCGCATGCTGCTGCAGCCTGCTTGCTGCCGCCGGCGCCTGCCGGCGGCAGCCGGCGCAAGCCGCCGCCGCCCCGCCGCAGCACGTGGATAGCGTCGTTCCGCGTGACGTCGAGCTCGCACGGTTTCGCGCCGGGCTCGAGCAACCGTCGGGACTCGTGGACGCGGCCCCGACCCGCGACGCGCTGGTCGAGCGCTACGTCCGCGCGTTGGAGCGGTCGGACACCGCCGCCCTCGCCGCCCTCGCCATCAACCGTGCCGAGTTCGCCTACCTGTACTATCCCACCAACCCCGAGGCCCAGGCCACCGTACGACCTCAGCCCGGGGCTGATGTGGTTCTCTGATGCAGGAAGGCAGTCGCAAGGGACTGATGCGCGCCCTTGAGCAGCGGGGCGGTCGCTCGCTCGGCTACGTCGGCTACGCCTGCGACGACGCGCCGAGCCACCAGGGAGAGAATACGGTGTGGACGTCGTGCGCTGGTCGCAACGCAGGAGCGTCTGTTCGGGCCCATCCTCGAACGCGGCGAACGGTTCAAGTTCGTCAGCTTCGCCAACAAGCTCTAGACGTTCCCGAGCGACGCCCGGCGACCGGTTGCACGGCCGTGCTGTCCGGGTGCCAGGTAGCGGAGGCCAACACGGCTCCGCTACCTGTTTTCTTGCCTCCCGGCCGCCGTTAGAATCCCGTGGCACTACTGGACGACCCCTTCCCTGAGGAGATCACCGTGCACGCAAGACAGATTCGCTGGCGTTCCCTTGTGGTCGTCCTCTCTACGCTGGGCGTCGGGGCTGTGGCTGCGCAAACCCCCGCCCCGTCCCCACCATCGCCGATCACCGTGGGCGGGTTGGTCTACACCCAGTTCCTGTACCAGCTCAACGACACCGCGAATCACCTCAATCGATTCGAGGTGACCCGCGCCTACATCAACGTGATCGGGAAGTTCTCGGGCGGCCTGTACACGCGCGTCACGGCCGACATCTTCAACAACGCCGACAGTTCCCGCGCCTACCGACTGAAGTACGCGTATGTCGCCTACACCCCCGGGAAGAGCCCGCTGACCTTCAAGCTCGGCCTCATCCACACCCCTTGGGTCGATTGGGAAGAAACGCTGTGGGACTACCGGATGCAGGGGCAGATCGCGATGGAGCGCAACGGGTACATCGCGTCGGCTGACTTCGGCGCCGGTATCGACGGCAAGTGGGGTCCCGACAAGGTGAACATGCAGGTCACCTTGGTAAACGGCGACAACTACAACCGTGGCACGGGGGATCAGGGCAAGGACCTGATGGGTCGCGTGTCCGCACGGCTCATGGGCACCGACGATTCGAGCAGAGTCGGCGGCCTCCGCCTCTCGCTCTACGGTCAGTACGGAAAGCCCACGTCGGGGGGCGAGCGAAGCTACCTCCTGACGATGCTCTCCTACCGCTCGAAACAGGCCACCCTCGCCGCCGAAATGGCGCTCACGCACGATACGGTGACCGCCCCCGTGCGAGTGCCGACCAACGGCCACCTGTACAGCGCGTTCGGGGTGTACAAGTTCAAGAACTCGAAGGCCGCGGTGCTCGGCCGCGTTGACATCTTCAACCCTCAGGCCGGCAACGGCACCGATCAGCAGATCCGCTACATCGGCGGTGCGTCGTATCAGATCCATCCCAATTGGCGGCTCCTGGTCGATCTGGACATCGTCGACTACCAGGGCACGCCCACGGCGGCGCAGGAAGCGGCCCGCTCGCAGGCGCTCTTTCAAACTCAGTTCACCTTCTAGCCAGCTTCCCACGGGAGCGGTGGCCACTCGGCTCCGCTACCTGCCTCCCTCGTTACACATCCGTGACATTGCTGCCACCTGACGGTGATGGCGTGCGGCCACGTTGTGCGTGTCGTCCGTCTACTACTCTGTCTTGGGGAGCTCACCGTGCACACAGGACTGTTTAGCCGTGTATCGATCATCGTCGTGGCCGCCGTCGCTCGGCGCCGCATCGCTCGCCGCGCAGGCCCCGAACATCCAGGTGCAGGGCCGCGTCCAGGTGCAGTACCGCAATTCGTCGGGTGACTCCACCCTCAGCGGGGGGGTCGGCTACAACTCGACCGGCGTGAACAACATCTTCGAAGTCCGCCGGCTCCGCATCCAGACCAACGTGCGGTTCGGCGACAACATCAACCTGGTCATCCAGCCGAGCTTCGAAATGGGAGCGCTGCGGATGCGCGACGCGTTCCTGCGCGTCGGCCTCACGCGCAACGTGTTCGTCGTGATGGGACAGGAAAAGTCGCCGTTCCAGCGCTACGAGCTGATCAGCTCCAACAACCTGCTGTCGATCGAGCGCGGCGTGCGGATTCTGCGACTCTCTGGCAAAGAGGGCCTGAACGACGTGCTGGCGCAAAACGGCTATGCGTCCCACGATCTCGGCGCCGGCGTGGAGCTCGAGAGCAACGATCACAAGTTCTTCATCAAGGGTGTCGTCCAGGGCGGCTCGCGTGAGAGCGCCACCGACGTCAACAACGCGAAGAGCTTCTTCGGACGGGCCACCGCCGTCGCGCTACAGAACAAGGACAAACAACCGATGCTCCAGGTCGGTGCGTCGTTTGGCTCGCGCGACCGTGCGATCTGCTCGAACTGCCCGGCCGGCGCGATCCCGGCAGCCCCCACCTTCTTCGCCGACTCGTCCAAGGCCACCACGGCGTTCGGCATCGACGCCGAATGGGGTGGCTACCGCCCGGGTCTGCACGTCATCGCCGACTTCGCGGCCGGTGACAACGTCCCGATCGTCCAGGGCGCCGCCGCGGCCCAGCTCCGCGTGAACACTGGCCGCAACACCGCCAACCTGCGGAACAGCGCGGACTCGAACATCGTGAAGTTCATGGGCTGGCATTTTATCGTGGCGTATCGCGTCGCGACCAAGGGCTCCGACACGCGCATCATCAAGATCATCGAGCCTGCCGTCCGACTCGACTTCACCGACCCGAACACCGACACGGACAACGATCAGGGCGTCCTCATCACGCCTGTCCTCAACATCTACTTCGCCAACAGCGTCCAGCTGCGGGCCGGCCTGGATCTCTACATGTACAAGGACATCACGGGCGAGTCGCGCACCGCGAAAGAGCTCAAGTTTTCCTGGCAATCCAACTTCTGAGGAGTCCCGGAACCATGCGTAAGGCCATTCTCGCAAGCCTGCTCGGGCTCGTCGCAATGCCGCTCACGGCGCAGGTGCGCCTGAACGGCGCGGGCGCGACGTTTCCGAACATCATCTACCAGACGTGGGTCCTGACTTACAATCAGAAGTTCGACAATATCGAGATCAACTATCAGTCGATCGGCTCAGGCGGTGGTATCCGCCAGTTCTCCGACAAGACGGTGGACTTCGGCGGCACCGACGCCCCGATGACCGACTCGGCCATCACCGCGATCCAGGGCAACGTGCTCCACATCCCCACCGTGCTCGGCGCGGTGGTGCTGATCTACAAGCTGGAAGGGGTCTCCGCCCCCCTGAAATTCACCCCGGACGTACTGGCGGACATCTTCCTCGGCAAGATCACCAAGTGGAGCGACCCGCGCATCGCGAGCGTCAACGCGGGCGTCACGCTCCCAAATCAGGACATCATCGTCGTGCACCGCTCCGACGGATCGGGCACGAGCTTCATCTTCACGGACTACCTCTCGAAGGTGAGCCCGGAGTGGGCACAGAAGGCCGGGCAAGGGCACATCAATCAACTGGCCGGTGGGACTCGGCGGGCGGGGCAATGAAGGAGTCTCGGCCACGGTCCAGCAGACGCCCGGCGCCATCGGCTACACCGAGCTCGGCTACGCGTTGATCAACAAGATGTCGTTCGGCCAGCTTCAGAACAAAGCCGGCAACTTCATCACCCCAACCATCGAGGCGGTCACCGCCGCCGCTGCGGGTGCGATGGCCGAGATGGGACCCACCACGGACTTCCGGGTCTCGCTGACGAACTCGCCCGGCGCGCACGGCCTACCCCATCTCGAGCTTTACCTGGCTCTTGCTGCGCAAGGACTATCCTGATGCGACCAAGGCCCGCGAGCTCGCAAAATTCGTCTGGTCCTGTATCACCCAGGGACAAGCCCAGGCTCCAAAGCTCGGCTATGCACCGCTGCCCACACAGTTGCAGCCGTGGATCCAGGCGAGGTTGAAGAGCATCACCGCCGGCGGCAAGCCGGCGTGGACCAACTAGCCGGGTAGCTTCGGCCCTCCTTCCGACGATCCGGCCAGCCCCCGCACGGCGTCATTCGCCTGCGGGGGTGTTTCATCGTGTCCGGCCGTTACAAGGTCGTGACAAAGGACGGATACGTTTCCGCGCGCCATGACCGCTCTCCCTCTCGAGCCGATGACCCGCCAAGCAGATGAAGGCCCGCGGGAACCGGGCATGCAGGTGCTCCGCGGAGCCAACCTTGGTGACCGGACGTACAAGGCCGTCGTCACCGTGCTCGCGCTCGCGCTGCCGCTTTTTCTGCTGCTCTTGGTCGGTCAGCTCCTGGTGAGCGCGTGGCCGTCGATTCACCGGTTCGGCTTCCGCTTCCTGGGGACCTCCGTCTGGGACCCCGTCGCAGAGGTGTTCGGGGCCGCGCCGATGATTTTCGGGACCTTGGCCTCCTCCCTGCTCGCCCTCGTGATCGCGGTGCCGTTGGCGCTCGGGGTCGCGATCTACCTGACGGAGTTCGCCCCCAAGTGGTTGCGGCAACCGGTCGGATTTCTCGTCGAGCTGCTCGCGGCGATCCCGAGCGTGGTGTACGGGCTGTGGGGCATCTTCGTGCTGATTCCCTTCCTGCGCGGATACGTGGTCCCGCCGCTGCGCGCCGTGCTCGGGTGGACGCCGTTCTTCAGCGGGGTGTTCTACGGCAACTCGCTGCTCGCCGGCTCCGTCATCCTCGCCATCATGATCGTCCCCTACATCGCCGCCGTGTCGCGCGAGGTGCTCCTGGCCGTCCCCGCCACCCAGCGCGAGGCCGCGCTCGGCATGGGGGCGACCCGCTGGGAAGCCGTGTGGACCGCCGTCGTGCCCTACGGCCGCGCCGGCCTCATGGGCGCCGTCATTCTCGGCCTCGGCCGTGCCCTCGGTGAAACGATGGCGGTCACCATGCTGATCGGTAACCGCCACGACATCAGCGTCTCGGTGCTGCAGCCGGCCTACACCATGGCCGCCGCAATCGCGAACGAGTTCAGCGAGGCGACTACGAGTCTGTATCTCTCGGCGCTGTTCGAAGTCGGCCTCCTGCTGTTCGTCATCACGGTCCTCGTGAACGCGGTGGCACGCCTCCTGATCTGGCGCGTGGCCCGCGGCACGGCAGTCGGGAGCCGCGCCCTGTGAGCGCGCGCCGCCTGCGCCGCCGGCTGGTGAGCGGCCTCATGACCGGGCTGGTCGCCGCGCTGTCGTTCACCGCCGTCCTCGCCCTGGTGCTCATCGTCGGCCACCTCATCGCCAAGGGCGCGTCGTCGCTCGACTGGAACTTCTTCACCAAGAACCCCGTCCCGGCGGGGGAGAGCGGCGGCGGAGTCGCCAACGCGATCGTCGGGACCGGGCATCATCGTGGGGCTCGCCGCGCTGCTCGGCCTCCCCGTGGGGATCGGAACGGGGCTCTACCTGGCGGAGTACGGCTCCGGCCGCCTGGGCTGGATCGTCCGCTTCGTCGCCGACGTGCTGAACGGCACGCCGTCGATCGTGGTCGGGATCTTCGCGTGGACCTGGCTCGTCAAGCCGATGGGCCATTTTTCCGCGCTCGCCGGCAGCGTCGCGCTGGCGGTACTCATGGTCCCCATGATCGCGCGCACCACCGAAGAGATGGTCCGACTGGTGCCGCACTCGCTGCGGGAAGCGGCGCTCGCGCTCGGGTACCCGCGCTGGCGCACCTCGCTTCGTATCGTGGCCCGGACCGCCCTGGCGGGGATCGTCACCGGCTGCCTGGTCGGCGTCGCCCGCGTCGCGGGCGAAACGGCGCCGCTGCTCTTCACGGCGCTCGGCAACCTGAACTTCTCGACCAGCATCTACCACCCGATGCAGACCCTCTCGCTCCAGATCTATCACCTACGCGACGGGCCCGTTCGAGGACTGGCATCGGATGGCCTGGGCCGCCGCCCTGGTGCTGATGGGGCTCGTGCTGCTGCTCGCCCTCGCGGCCCGCTGGGCCATTCGGCAACGCCATGACGCCGCCCGCTAACCCGCGCGCGCCGCTCGAGGCGGTCCGCCTGACGGCCCTGTTCGGGCGCCGGGCGGTCGTGAAGGACGTGTCGGTGTCCTTTCCCGCCCGCACCGTGACCGCGGTGATCGGCCCCTCCGGGTGCGGCAAGAGCACGTTCCTGCGTTGCCTGAACCGCATGCACGAGCTGTCGGAGAGCGGCTGGGTCACGGGCAAGGTGCTGCTCGACGGCCACGACATCTACGACTCCGGCATCGATCGCCGTGCAGCTCCGCCGGCGGATCGGCATGGTGTTCCAGCGCCCCACCCCGTTCCCCACCATGTCCATCTACGACAACGTCGCGGCGGGGCTGCGGGTGAACGGCCGCCTCAGCCGCGGCGACCTGGACGACGCCGTCGAGCGTGCGCTGCGCCAGGCCGCCCTGTGGGACGAGGTCAAGGACCGGCTCCGCGCCGGCGCCCTGTCCCTCTCCGGCGGCCAGCAGCAGCGGCTGTGCGTCGCGCGAGCCCTGGCGCCGGCGCCGGAGGTGTTGCTGCTCGACGAGCCGACGGCGTCGCTCGACCCGGGGGGAACGCAGCGCATCGAAGAGCTGTGCCACGAGCTCAAGACCCGCTACACGATCGTGATCGTCACGCACAACATGCAACAGGCAGCCCGCGTGTCGGACTACACCAGGTTCTTCTACCTCGGGGAGCTGGTCGAGATCGGGCGGACGGAAGAGTTGTTCACCAAGCCCGCGAAGGAGCAGACCGAGGCCTACATTACTGGGAGATTCGGATGACCGTGGCTTTGGAACCGTTACGCCAGGAAGCCCCGGCGCAGCCCCGCAGCGCGCCGCGACCCGCCCCGGTGGCGACGCCCGTCATCGACGTGCGCAGCTACGCCTTCTGGTATGGCAAGACGCAGGCCCTGTTCGACCTGACGTTGACCATTCCGCGGGCTGCCGTCACCGCCCTCATCGGCCCCTCGGGGTGCGGCAAGAGCACGTTCCTGCGCTCGATCAATCGCCTGAACGAGCTGATCCCGAAGACCCGTCACACGGGGGACATTCTGCTCGAAGGGGTGTCGGTCTTTTCGGCGGGCACCGACGCGGTGGACCTGCGCCGCCGGGTGGGCATGGTGTTCCAGCAGCCCAACCCGTTCCCGAAGACGATCTTCGAGAACGTCGCGTACGGCCCGCGCCTGAACGGCCTCGCGCCGGAGCGCGACATGCCCGGGCGCGTCGAGCGCGCGCTGCGCAAGGCGGCCCTGTGGGACGAGGTGAAGGACCGCCTCCATTCCTCCGGCACGAGCCTCTCCGGCGGCCAGCAACAGCGCCTCTGCATCGCCCGCGCGCTCGCGAACGAGCCCGACGTGCTGCTCATGGACGAGCCCTGCTCGGCGCTCGACCCGGCGGCCACCCAGCACATCGAGGAGCTCATGGTCGAGCTGAAGCAGACCTACTCGATCGTGGTGGTGACCCACAACATGCAGCAGGCGTCCCGCGTCTCGGACTTCACGGGGTTCTTCTATCTCGGCAAGCTGATCGAGTTCGGGGACACCAAACAGATTTTCACGCGGCCCCGGACGAGCGCACAGAGGCCTACATCACAGGACGGTTCGGATGAGCGCGACTGCGACCCACAGGCACTTCCACGACGAGCTCTCGAAGCTCAAAGACAAGCTGCTGACGATGTCCGCGGAGGCTCAGGACGCTCTGGGTCTCGCGCTGGACGCGCTCCTCAAGCGCGACGGCGACCTTGCCGCCCAGGTGATCGCGGGGGATCGCGCGATCGACGCCCTGGAGCTCGAGATCGAGGAGACCGTCCTCGACCTGTTCGCGACCCAGCAGCCGATGGCCCGCGATCTCCGCCTGCTCATGGCCGCCATGAAGATCGCCACCGACCTGGAGCGCGTGGGCGATCACGCCGTGAACATCGCACAATCCGCCGAGCGGCTGCTGGGCGCGCGCCTCATCGCCCCCGAGCCCGAGCTGTTCGAGATGGCGCGCCAGGCGCGCAGCATGCTGTCCGGTGCCCTCGATGCCTTTGTGCGGGGCGACTCGGCGCTGGGACGGGAAATCTGCCGGCGCGACGACTTCGTGGACGCCCTCCATCACTCCGTGTTCCGGATCCTGCTGACCCATATGATGGAAGACCCGCACATCATCGGTGCGGCCATGGAGCTGTTTCTCGTCAGCCGGAACCTCGAGCGCGTGGCCGACCTTGCGACCAACATCGCGGAAGACGTGGTGTTCCTGGTCGAGGGAAAGACGATCAAGCACCACGCGGAAGACACCGCCCACTAGCCGCCTCGGTGTCGCTCGGCGAACTGCGGATTCGCGAACAGCTTGATGAGCACCAGGCCCGCGACAAATCCCCCCACGTGCGCCCAAACGGCAACTCCCCCGGCTGTGCGGGACACGGCCCCCATCAGGAGTTGCAGGACGAACCAGTAGCCGAGCATCACGTAGGCGGGCAGCGCGACCGTCGTGACGAAGAAGCCAAGCGTGAGCAGCGTGTGCACGCGCACACGGGGATATAGAAGGATATACGCACCCAGGACGCCGCTCACGGCGCCTGACGCGCCGACCATCGGTACACGCGACTGTGGATCCGCAAACAGCTGGGTGCCGGCCGCCACGACGCCGCAGAGCAGGTAAAACACCCCGAACCGCGCGTGACCCATCGAATCCTCGATGTTGTTCCCGAACACCCACAGGAACCACATGTTGCCGATGACATGAAACCAGCCCCCGTGCATGAACATGGATGTCAGCACGGTGGCGTAGTGCGGGGTTTCGAGCACGCAGGCGACCCCGCGACCGAGTGGGACGGTGGTGCCGGGCGGTGCAGTGCGGAGCAGCTCCGCCGGGATCATCCCGAGCTGGCAGACGGACGCCGCCAGGGCCGGGGCGGAACCCGCTCCCTGCACGAACAGCCAGGCAAGCACATTCGCCGCGATCAAGCCGACCGTCACGATCGGCGTGAGTACCGTGGGATTCTCGTCTTTGTAGGGAATCACAGGCGAAAAATCTATCTTCGGAGGACCTGGGCTGCTCCTTACCGTAGGCGCGTATGCCCTGCCATATTGACACAATTCCCAGGCACACCGCTTGCTTCTGCGACCATCGGGCCAGTGGCAGCATCATTCTCACGCGATTCCAGGAGCGACCCGGATGGCTGAAAAGATCATCGGCATCGACCTCGGCACCACGAACTCGGTTGTCGCCGTCATGGAAGGTGGCGATCCGGTCGTCATACCGAATGCCGAGGGTGGGAGGGTCACCCCGTCGGTCGTAGGCTTTACAAAGGATGGGGAGCGGCTGGTCGGGCAGGTCGCCAAGCGCCAGGCCGTCACGAACCCGCAGAACACCGTCTTTTCGATCAAGCGCTTCATGGGGCGGCGCACCAACGAGGTCGTTGAAGAGCAGAAACGCGTCCCCTACAAGGTGGCGGAAGGCCCGAACGGCCTCGCCTCGGTCGAGATCCAGGGGAAGCGCTACACCCCGCCCGAGATCTCGGCGATGATCCTGCAAAAGATGCGTCAGACCGCGGAGGACTATCTCGGCCACAAGGTCGAGAAGGCCGTCATCACCGTACCCGCCTACTTCAACGACTCCCAGCGGCAGGCCACCAAGGACGCAGGGAAGATCGCCGGCCTCGACGTCGTCCGGATCATCAACGAGCCGACGGCTTCGGCGCTCGCGTACGGCCTCGATAAGAAGAAGGAAGAGAAGGTCGCGGTGTACGACCTGGGTGGCGGCACCTACGACATCTCCGTGCTGGAGCTGGCCGAAGGTGTGTTCGAGGTGAAGTCCACCAACGGGGATACGCACCTTGGCGGCGACGACTTCGATGCGCGCATCATGGACTGGCTGGTCGGAGAGTTCAAGCGGGACCAGGGGATCGATCTCGCCAAGGACGCGATGGCGGTGCAGCGCCTCAAGGAAGCCGCCGAGAAGGCCAAGATGGAGCTGTCCACCGTCATGCAGACGGAGATCAACCTGCCGTTCATCACGGCGGACCAGGCCGGCCCGAAGCACCTGAACATCACCCTCAGCCGCGCCAAGCTCGAGCAACTGGTGGACGACCTTGTCCAGCGGACGTTACCGCCGATGCAGCAGGCCCTGAAGGACGCCGGGCTCAAGCCGTCGGAGATCGACGAAGTGATCCTGGTCGGCGGCCAGACGCGGATGCCCAAGGTGCAGGAGATCGTGCAGAAGTTCTTCGGCAAGGAGCCGCACAAGGGCGTGAATCCGGACGAGGTCGTCGCGATCGGCGCGGCGATTCAGGGTGGCGTGCTCGCGGGCGAGGTCAAGGACGTCCTGCTTCTCGACGTCACGCCGCTGTCGCTCGGCATCGAGACCCTGGGCGGCGTCACGACCGTACTGATCGCCCGCAATACGACGATTCCGACCAAGAAGTCGGAGATCTTTTCGACGGCGGAGGACAGTCAGACCACCGTCGAGATCCACGTGCTGCAGGGCGAGCGGCAAATGGCCTCAGACAACCGCACGATCGGCAAGTTTCAGCTGACGGGGATTCCGCCGGCCCCCCGCGGCGTGCCGCAGGTCGAGGTCACGTTCGATATCGACGCCAACGGCATCCTCCACGTTTCGGCCAAGGACAAGGCGAGCGGCAAGGAGCAGAAGATCCGGATCGAAGCCTCCTCGGGTCTCGGCGACAAAGACATCGAGAAGATGGTCAAGGATGCCGAAGCGCACGCCACGGAGGACAAGCGCCGGCGCGAGGAAATCGAGCGCCGCAACCGTCTGGATACCACGGTGTATGACGTGGAGAAGAATTCCAAGGAGTGGGCCGAGAAGCTCGACGCGGACCTCAAGTCCAAGCTCGACAGCGCGCTGGAAGGAGCGAAACAGGCTCTTCGCTCCGGCAATCCCGACGAGATCTCCAAAGCCCTTGATGCGCTCCAGCAGGCCTATTCCGCGGCGGGTGCATCACTCTATGCGGCCAATCGCGGGGCGGGCGCGGAAGGCGGTCCCGGTGCTGGGGCGCCCGGCGAGCAGCAACCAGGCGCCGCGGAAGGCCATGGGCAGGAGAACGTCGTCGAGGCAGATTACGAGATCGTGGACGACGACAAGAAAAAGTCGTAGTCATGGGTTGGATCCCTTCAACGAGAAGCGAGACGCGCATGTCGGCACGCACGCGGGACTGGCTCAAGTTCGGGACTCTGGTCGGCATCACCTTCGTATTCGGGCTGCTGTTCGCCTCGGCGCTCAATCTGCCGAAGCGAGGGGGCGCCACCGAACCAGTCCGACCCTGCAGGGGTACACGGCCGCCCCGCAGACCCCCGTGTCGGTCTCCAAACCGGTGCTGGACCTGAGCAACGCGTTCGTGGGCGCGACCGACCGGGTGCGGCCCACCGTGGTATTCATCCGCTCGGAGCATCGTGGGCGCTCTGAAGGACAGCGACTGCCGCCGGGCTTCGAGGATTTCCTCCCGCAGCTCAAGCGTCGCCCGCAGATCGAGCAGGGTAGCGGCTCGGGGTTCATCATTTCCCCGGACGGGTTGATCCTGACGAACAACCATGTGGTCGCCGGGGCCGAGAAGGTCATCGTGCGCCTGTACGACAAACGGGAGTTCAAAGCCAAGGTCGTCGGCGCCGATCCCGCGACGGATGTCGCCGTGATCAAGATCGAAGCCACGGGCCTGCCCGCGGCACACATGGGTAATTCCGACTCGACCCGCGTGGGCGAGTGGGTCCTGGCCATCGGCAACCCGATGGGTGAGCAGTTCGCCTTCACCGTGACCGCCGGGATCGTGAGCGCCAAGGGCCGGCTGCTGGCGGGCTTGCAGCAGTCCAAGTACGCCATTCAGGACTTCATCCAGACCGACGCGGCGATCAATCCCGGAAACTCGGGTGGTCCCCTGGTCAACATCCGGGGCGACGTGATCGGCATCAATTCGGCGATCGCGAGCGAGACCGGCGTGTCCGCCGGATACGGCTTCGCGATCCCGATCAATCTCGCGCACACCGTGATGGACCAGCTGATCAAGACGGGTCACGTGGAGCGCGCGGTGATCGGCATCGCGATTCGCGACGCGCAGCCGGAAGACGCGGAAGCGGTTGGGCTGAAGGACATCACCGGCGTCGTGGTCAACGGCTACACGGGGGACGATTCACCGGCGAAGCGCGCGGGCCTCCTGCCCGGAGACGTGATCGTGGCGCTCGACGGCGTGCCCGTCAGCAACACTCCCGCAGCTGCAGCAGCGTGTGGGCTTCAAGAAGCCCGGCGAACCGGTCGAGGTGACCGTGCTGCGCCAGGGCGGCGTCCGCAAGACCTACACGGTCAAGCTGGCCCGCGCACCGATCGGGGAGGAAGTGACGACGGTCTCCACCAAGTCGGGCGCATCGGAAGGCACCTCAATGGAGGAATCGGTCGGGATCGCCGTGCAAACGATTACGGCTGAGGACGCCCGCGATCCGCGCTTCCGCGCGGTGATGGACCAGGGAGGTGGGGTGGCGGTCACGGACGTCTCGCCGGACGGCCCGGCGTTCCAACGCCTTGCGACGGTCGAAGACCAGGGCGGTCCCGACGTCATCGTCAAGGTGAACTCCACGCCGACCCGCAATCGCGCCGAGTTCCACGACGCCCTGGCGAAGATCAAGAGCGGAGACATCGTCACGCTCCAGATTCTCAGCCAGGATCCTTCGAGCTCGAACGGGTGGACCGGCCGCGTAGTGCGGCTCCGCGCGCGCTAGCCGGCGCGCCGTTCGGCGAGCAGCAGGAGGGCGGTCACAAACTGCCAGAGGACGGGGAGCACGAAGGCCGCTTGGTCGGCCTTCGTCGCTTCCCCGAACAGCACCGCCAGGCCGATGGCGATGAGTCCGCTCCCCACGCCGAACCAGCCGAGCCAGCGCGGCTCCAGGCGTGCCTGGAGCACTCCCCACCCCAGTAGGGCGGTCGAGATACCCAGTGCGAACCCGGCTGTCCGTTGCGCCGCCAGTGCGAACGGGCGCAGCATCTCGTACACGAACACCGCCTGGGTTGCGGCCGTCCCCCCGTCCGCGGCCGCGTAGCTGCGAGCCAGCGTCCAGCCGGACCCCAGCATGAAGGTCACGACCACCATCCAGGCGCTGTAGGCGAACACCCCCACCATGAGCCCGCCCCGCCCTGTCGCCTCGCCGGGCGTACCCGCGCAGCGGCCCACCACACCGACCAGCCCCGTCAGACTGAGCGCGAAACCGAACAGGAACGCCCAGTGGATCGCCGGCCACGCAGTCGAGCGGGCGATGGTAGCGAGCTCATGCGCACCGTCGCCGCCCAGATGGGGATGGACCATGGCCGCCACGATGGTGAGCAGGGCGCCGGTGAGCAGGACCATTGGATAGGGTGTAACGCGACGAGCTGGCGGCATGGTGCATCTCCCCGGTAGCGGGCATCGGCGCCTAATCTAGCACCGTCGGAACCCACACCGGCACGGCTCCGTAGGCATGGGGTATCTTCCGCGTCATGGCTGACCTACGGGACCGCGTGCAGACCGCTCTGGGAGCGGGATACCGCCTCGAGCAGGAGCTCGGTGGCGGCGGGATGAGCCGCGTGTTCCTGGCCGAGGAGACGGGTCTCGGCCGCAAGGTCGTCGTGAAGGTGCTTCCTCCGGAGCTCGCTGCCGGCATCAACGCCGAGCGCTTCCATCGGGAGATTCAGCTCGCAGCATCGCTGCAGCACCCGCACATCGTCCCGCTCCTCGCCGCGGGCGGTTCGGGCGAGGTCTTCTACTACACCATGCCGTTCGTCGAGGGCGAGTCGTTGCGGACGCGCCTCGCGCGCGAGCGCAAACTGCCCGTGCGCGACGCCGTGCGCGCGCTGCGCGAGGTGGCGGGCGCGCTGGCGTATGCGCACGCGCGCGGCGTCGTGCATCGCGACATCAAGCCCGACAACGTGCTCATCTCGGACCACCACGCGCTGGTGACGGACTTCGGCGTCGCGAAGGCGTTGAGCCGGTCCGGCGGCGACGCCGCCCTCACGTCGCTCGGGGTGGTGCTCGGCACGCCGGCGTACATGGCGCCGGAGCAGGCAGCGGGCGATCCCAACGTGGACTCCCGCGCCGACATCTACGCCCTCGGCGCCATGGGATACGAGATGCTCGCCGGCCGGCCGCCATTCGTCGATCTCGCACCCCACCAGATGCTGGCGGCGCACGTGGTGGAGCGCATCACCCCGGTCGCCGAGCACCGGCCCGACATCCCGGCGGCGCTCGCCGATCTGATCATGCGCTGCCTCAATAAGGACCCCGCCCGGCGCCCGCAGACCGCCGGCCAGGTGCGCGACGAGCTCGAGAGCGCGACCGGCACGGTAGAGTTGAAAATCCCGCGACGCCGGCCGCGTGGTGCGGTGTTCGCCGGGTTGGGGATGGTCGTCGTCGCCGGCGCGGCGTGGCTGGCGATCCAATCACGGCCGGCGATGCCGCTCGACGCCGACCGCATCGCGGTCGCACCGTTCGACGTGCTCGATCCCAGCCTCGCATTGTGGCGCGAGGGATTGGTGGATGTCTTGTCCCGAAGCCTCGACGGCGCCGGTCCCCTCCGCACCGTCTCCCCCACGGTCGTGGTGCGCCGCTGGAGTGGGCGCGCCGACGCCGTATCCGCACGGAAGCTCGGGAAAGAGACGGGAGCGCGCACGGTCGTATTCGGAGGGCTCGTGGGAGCTGGCGCGGATTCCGTACGCTTGAGCGCGACGGTGTTCGACGTGGCGAGCGGTACCACCCTGGGCGAGATCGAGGTGCGGGACCGCTCGGCGCGTATGGACCGCGTGGCCGACTCCCTCGCGGTGCGCGTGCTGCGTGAGGTCGGGCGCTCTCGCCCGATCGGGCTGGTGCGCGGCACCCCCCTGGGCTCGAGCTCGCTGCCGGCCCTGAAAGCATTCCTCCAGGGCGAGCAGTTCCTGCGGCGCTCGCAGTGGGACTCGGCGATCGTGTACGACCAGCACGCGATCGCGCTGGACTCCGGTTTCGCACTGGCATGGAGCCATGCCGGGCTCGCGGCCGGTTGGGCCCACTCGGCCGGCGATACCCTGTCGCTCACGTACAAACTGCGCGCCGGCACCCTGAACCACGGGCTCGCTCCGCGCGAGAGCCTGATCGTGCAGTCCGAGTCGCTCGGGGCCGTCGTGTATGGCGGCGGCGACCAGCTGGGGGGCCGGGCCTTCCCGTACGCCCGGCGCATGCTCGCGACGCTGACGGACGCCGTGCGACGCTACCCCACCGATCCCGAGCTGTGGTACATGCTGGGGGACGCGACCTACCACGTGGGAGACTACGCCGGCTTGGACCGGCGCAGCAGCTTGGACGCGTTCGATCGCTCGATCGCGCTCGACTCGGCGTTCACGCCGTCGTACGTGCACGCGATCAAGCTCGCGCTCGACCTGCGCGGGCCCGAGGCGGCACGCCGGTATTCGCGCGGCTACCTGCGCGCCGGCGCCACGGGATACTACGCGACCAGCACGGAGCTGATCCTACGGCTGCTCGATCCGCAGGTCGCGCGGTCCCAGGAGACGGTGCACCTGATCGACACGATGCCAATGCACGGCCAGCACCTCGCCTTCTTCGCGGTCGCCGCCTGGCCGGACTCAGCCGAGACGGGTGTGTGGTTCGCGCGGCGGCACCGGGATCGCATGCTGCGCGAAGCCACGACGGGGAAGGACACCGTCATCGGGGGTACGGGGCTGTCCCTGGCGCTGGCCTATCGCGGGCACTTGCAGGAAGCGTATCGGTTGGGCGGGCGTGAGGATCACATGCTGTTTGCCCAGACTGCCCTGCTCGGCAGTATCCCGGCCGACACCGTGGCGGCAGTGTTCCGCAGCTGGATTGGGTGGCAGGACATCGCGGACACGCGGCTGTGGTGGTCCCTGCCGTGGTGGGCCGAACGGCGCGACACGGCCGCGATCATGAGTATCGAGCGTTGGGCAGCGACGGGGCTGCGGCGGCCGCCGGTGCCCATATCCCCAGTGGCGAGAGACGTCCTGGGGTACGTTGCGCTGTCCTCGCGGGCCTACCTGGCCCTGGCGCGAGGCGACAGCGTCACCGCCATGCACCTGCTCGACGCCCTTCCCGACTCGGCGTGCTTCTGGAAATGCAGCCTCGACGGCCTGGTGCGGATCAAGCTCATGGCCGCTCAGGGCCACTACCGCGAGGCGGCGCAACGGCTCGCGAGAACTCCCGACTGGGACGAGCGCTCGGCGACGTCGCCGGTGCGTGTGCTATGGGAGCTCGAGCGCGGCAGGGTGCACGAGCAGCTGGGTAACCGCGACACCGCGCGCGCGGGCTATGGCTATGTCACCGCCGCGTGGGCGCGCGCCGACTCGGCGCTCCAACCCTATGTCGCCGAAGCCCGCGCGGGCCTGACCCGCCTGGCCGGCGAAGCGCGGCGGTAGACCTTCGACGGCGCCTACGGCATCCCGACGATCGACGACGTCGCGCTCGCGCCATGGCTCGCCAGCGTCATCCCCGAGCCGTCCTTCATACGCATCTTCACGAAGCCAAACGGCACGTTCGCCACACGCCACGCCTCCATTCCCTCGGGATCCGTCACGTGCAACGCACGGACCGGTTCCCGATGGCGTGACCACGTTTTCCCATCCAATCACTTTCGCGCTGGCGCAGTGGAGCACGATGCCGAGCACCGGGGTGTTCTGCCCGACCTGCTGGCCCATCATGCCGACCATCTCATCCGGGAACCGCATCGCCGGCTGCTGGCCCTGCTGCATCACCATGGCGCGGATCCCGATCATCTCAGCACCGAAGCCCGGGACGAGCACCTGGACGACGCCGTTGTGCGAGGCGTTGGCCGCCCCTGAGCGCTTCACCTCGAACCAGTAGAAGCGTGCTGTCGCCGCGCCGCTCGGTGCTCACGATCGCGAACCGCACCTGCGCGCCGTCGTCCTGGGCTCCGCTGTGGGTGTACGATGCCCACTGGCCCACGGTCACGTGGGCGGCGGACTGGCACAGCTGCGCGAGGTCCTGCGCTCCGACGCTGCCGGCGCCGACAGTACTCAGGACAAACATGAAGACCACTCGTGCGCCTTTCAGCATGCAACATCCTCCTCCGCAAATGGTGGTTGGCGTGATACCCCGCCCCGCCGCGAATTCGTCCCATCCCGCCGGACATCATCCAAGGGAACGATAGACCGGCCCCCGGCCGTCTGTGCATTCTTCTCTATCCTGCGGGAATTCTAGCATGCAAGGCTGGAAGCGCACCGGTGACCCCCGTGTCCCCCGGCGTTCCGCGCGACGCTCCCAATTTGATTAGGAGGACGGATGGGCTTCTTCAAGCGGTTCCTGGACTTCTTCACCTTGAGCTCCGAGCGGCCGGTCCTGCGCCTCGTGGCCTACTACATCGCGCTGGCCGCATTTGGCGCCGTCCTCCTGCATTTCTTCCCGATCGGCAACGCGCTGTTTTCCGGCGAGCGGTTGAACCAGATCACCCAGACCGCCCCCCAGCTCTTGCAGGACGGTTTGACGTCGAGCCAGACCAAGGCTCCGGCTGCGCAACTCGCGCCTCCCGTCGAGCTCGCGATCACGACTCTCCTGATCATGCTCGCCACGCTCGCACTGATGCTGCCGGTGTCGTGGGTGTACATGTCGGCGCAGCGCACCCGGACATACAACCAGTCGGTTGTGCAAACGCTCATCATCCTGCCGATCGTCGTTGCGGGGGTCATCCTCATCGTCCAAAATAGCCTCGCGCTGGCGTTCAGCCTCGCCGGCGTGGTCTCGGCCGTACGGTTCCGAACCACGCTCAAGGACTCGCGGGATGTTGTGTTCATCTTTCTCGCGATCGCGGTCGGGTTCGCGGCCGGCGTGCAATCGCTCACGGTCGGTGTGGTGGTTTCCGTCGTGTTCAACTTCCTCTTGATCCTGATCTGGCGTTACGACTTCGGCCGCAATGTGCTCGAGCCGACGGCGTCCTCGCAGTGGACCGGGCCGCTGCGCCAACCTGGCGGAGAAACGCAACGGCAACACGATACCGGACCGCGACCTGGTGCTCGCGCTCACCCCGAATCAGGTCGGCTCCCTGGCGGCGCGCTTCAAACGAGTGGGCGATGTCCTCGGTCACGACGAAAAGAAGCCCCGGTACAATGCCATTCTCTCGATTACCACCAATGCCCTCAGCGAGACGCAGCAGCTCGTGCATGTGGTGCTCGACAAGATCGCCAAACGCTGGAAGCTGGACGACGTCGTGAGCAACGACGGCAAGCCCTCCGAGCTCTACTACCTCGTGCGGATACGGAAGTCCGCCACCCGGGACGAGTTCCTGACCGCCATCCGCGCGACGGCCGGTGACAGCATCGTGTCGGCCGACCTGGAGATCAGCGACCCCACGCCGATCGAAAAGCGGGCGCTCGAAAAGAAGGCGGAAGCAGCCGGATGACCGCGCTGCCCGGTTCCGCCTGGCTCCTCGGCACCCTGCTGGTTGGAGCCGCCTGCGGGCCGCAAGGACAGCAGTGCAACCCCGGGCGGGGACAGCACCGAGCTGGCGGCCCGGGAGGCCCGATTCGCCCAGAACGTCGGCCCAACCCGACGCCGGAGCCGCGATCGCCCGGTGGCTCATGCCGCAAGAGCTCAAGGAGATTTCAGGACTCGCGTTGACCGCCGACGGGCGGCTCCTCACGCATGGGGACCAGCGGGGTCAGGTGCTCGAGATCGACTATCGACGCGGCGTGGTGGTCAAGCAGTTCTCGCTCGGGAAGCCGACCGTGCATGACGATTTCGAAGCGATCACGGTCGTCGGCGACACGGTGATTCTGCTGGCCAGCACCGGCAAGCTGTACATGCTCCAGGAAGGCGCCAACGACACCCGCGTGGAGTACACCATCCACGACACGGGGCTGGGCCGCGAGTGCGAGTTCGAGGGCCTGGCGTTCGAGCCGGCCCGCCACGCGCTGCTCCTCGCTTGCAAGGTCGTACGAACCAAGAGTCTCAAGGACGATCTGGTCATCGTTCGCTGGAACCTCGGGAGTGGGAAACGTTCCCAGATCACCGTGCCCCTCACCCAGGTGATCGGATCGAACGGGTGGGATGGCTTTCACCCGTCCGATATCACGATCGACCCGTTCAACGGCAATTACGTCATCATCGCTGGACGTGAGAAGGCGCTCGTGGAAATCACGCCGGCCGGCACGGTGGTCCTCGCCCGCTTGATTCCGGGAGAGCATGCCCAACCCGAAGGAGTCGTGATCACGCCGGACAGCTTCTTGATTGTCAGCGACGAGTCGGCACCCCCAACAAAGAAGAAGGGTGGCGGATCCGCCGCTATCACGCTGTATCGCTGGCCCTTGGCCGGCGCTCAACCAGAGGCGCCGTGAAGCACCACGGGTTCGCCTTCGCGGCCCTGCTGCTGGCGTTCGCGCCGTCGCGCGCGGCCGCTCAGCAGACCGCGCCGTCGCTCGCCAGCGCGAAGACCGAGACGGCGCGCGGGACGGGCGACGAGAGCGTCGTGATCGCCGCCGGCACCCGGTACAAGGCGGGTGGTTTTCACCGCTGGCTCCTGGGAGATACCTATCGGGACCTCTGGGGGAGGCCGATGCGGGTGCAGGTCCTGAACCTGCGCACCTTCGCCGGCGGCCTGCGCCCGGACAAGGTGGGGGGCGGGAATACAACGCGGTCGCTGCGCTTCCTCAACCCGGATGGCGTCGACTACGTCTTCCGCATGGTGGACAAGAGCAAGCTCACCACGCCCAAGAGGTTCAAGGGAACGGTGGTGGACAAGGTTTTCCGCGATCAGGTCAGCGCGAGCCATCCGGCGGGCGCCCTGCTCGCCGCGCCGATGCTCGAAGCCGCGGGCGTGCTCCATGTGACGCCGGTCTTCGTGGTCATGCCGGACGACCCTGCGCTGGGGACGTTTCGGGCGGAGTTCGCCGGCACCCTTGGCATGATCGAGCAATACCCCAGCAAACCGCAGCACGGCGACGGCTTTGCGGGCGCGCTCAAGATCATCGACAGCGACGAACTGCTGGCGCTGCTCGACAGCGACCCGCGTGCAGCGGTTCGACGCGCCCGCGCTCCTCACCGCGCGCCTGATGGACATGCTGTTCAATGATTGGGACCGACACGGAGGCCAATGGAAGTGGGCTCGCTTCCAACCGGGCGCCGGAAGCCTGTGGGAGCCCATATCACGCGACCGGGACCATGCGTTTACGGCCTCCGGCGGGGTGATCATGGACATGGCCCGGAAGCCGTATCCCAACATGGCCGAGTTCGAGGGCTCGCTCCCGAGCGTCCGGGCCATGACATGGAACAGTCTCGAGTTCGACCGGCGGATGCTGGGCGGGCTGGAGAAACCAGTGTGGGACTCGGTAGTCGGCGAACTGATGCGACGGGTCACCGATGCGGTGATCGATGCCGGCGTGCAGGCCCTGCCCCCGGAGTATCAGCCGTCGGCGCCGCTGATGGCCCAAACCCTCAAGCAGCGCCGCGACGGACTGCCGGACATGGCGAACCGTTTCTACTCCGCGCTCGCCGCGGTCGCCGACATCCATGCCACCGACGCCGCCGACCGGGTCACCGTCACGCGATGCAATGACGGGATCGTCGAAGTGCGCCTGCAGTCGGGGGAGAACGCGCCGTACTTCCTGCGGCGGTTTGACGCGCGGGAGACTTCGGAAATCCGGGTGTATCTGCACGGCGGCGATGACAGCGCCTTCGTCATCGGCAAGGTTCAGCGGAGCATCCCCGTCCGCATCATCGGCGGGAACGGCACCAACGGGTTGATCGATTCGTCCAGGGTGGACGGTCACGGTCAGCGGGCGAACCTGTACGACGTTGAACACACGAAGGGTGTCGAGTACCCCAAGGACACGTTCTTCAACCGGCGGCCCTGGGTCAAACAAGACGGTCACCTCCTGTTGCCGGGCCGCGATCGGGGGACCAAGGTCACGCCCGTGGTGGGCCTGGGCACGTACCGCGATCTGGGCGTCGTCCCGAGTGTGGGATTCAGGAAATACCGTTACAGCTTCCGCCACCGGCCGTATTCGAGCATGGTGGGACTGAGGGCTGATTACTCATCGGGCCTGAATGGATTCAAGGTCGCGTTCTTATGGGATAAGCGACGCGAAGACTCCCCGGTGCATTTTGCCCTCACCGCTCAAATGTCACAGCTCGAGATGGTCAGCTTCTACGGCTACGGCAACGATGTGCCGAGCGCGGCCAGCAGCATCGCCTTCTTTGATGCACGACACCGCCAGTGGCTGCTGCAACCGGCCATCGCGCGCTCATACGGTCTCCGCAGCGAGCTGTACTTTGGACCCGTGGTCCAGTTCACTGTCACCGACAGCACACCCGACAAATTCCTCTCGCTCACCCAGCCGTACGGTTTCGGCCGTTTCGGTCAGGTGGGTCTGCAGCTCGGTTTGCATCACGACACGCGGGATGTCCCCAGAGACCCGGCCCGCGGGCTCACGCTGGACCTCACGGGCAACGTCTACCCTGCCCTCTGGGATGTCACCAGCGAGTATGGCGCGATCGCGGGAGTTGCCACGACCTATCTCAAGTTCCCCATTCCTATGCATCCGATCCTCGTCCTGCGCGGCGTCGGCAAGAAGCTGTACGGGGCTTTCCCGTTTCACGATGCGGCGTTCATCGGCGGCCGCAACATGCTGCGGAGTGTCGACACGCAGCGGTACGCCGGGGATGGGTCTCTATACGGCGGTGCCGAGCTTCGGGTTCGGCTGGCCAGGTTCGGGTATATTCTCCCGTGGGACGTGGGAATCTTCGGAATGGCGGACGCCGGCCGGGTCTTTGTCGATGGGGCGTCACCCGGTGGGTGGCACAAGACGGTGGGCGTTGGGTTCTGGATCGGCGTTCCGGACCCGTCCACCGCCATCAGGGTGTGTCGGCGACTGGACACGAGCGGACGGTGCTGATTCACGGCTTGCTCGTTTTTTCTCGACACCGTCCTACCAGCGGCAATGCTCACACCGTGAAAAGGGTCACCCGAATGCGGTCGTTCTCGTTCCCTGCGCTACTCGTCCTGCTCGGCGTGGGTCTTACGTGCGCACCGCCGTCGAGTTGACTCCCCCCCCTGCTGAGGCTCCCGCCGCTGAGGTAGCGCTGAGTGGCGCGTCGGTCCTGATCGGTACCGGCGACATCGGGTGCGACAACAACATCGGAGCGGCAAAGACCGCCAAGCTGATCGACAGCGTGCTGCGCGCCGACAGTGCGGCCAAGGTTCACGACGAAGTGTTCACGCTGGGCGACAACGCCTACCCCAATGGCACCGCGAGCGATTTCACCAGGTGCTTTGCGATAACGTGGGGTGATTCTGCCAAGCTGATCATGAAGAATATTCGTCCCGCGGTAGGGAACCATGAACATCTCTCCGGCGGGGCATCCCCCTACTACCAGTATTTCGGAAGCCGCGCCGGCCCGTCGAACAAGGGATACTACAGCTACAACGTGGGGGCATGGCACGCCATCGTCCTCAACAGCGAAATCATGGTGAACGTTGGGTTCGCTGACGCGGAGCGGAAAGCACAACTGGACTGGCTCGAGCAGGATCTCAAGAGCAACACACAACTGTGCACGGTGGCATACTGGCACCATCCCCGGTTCAGCTCGGGCTGGCATGGGTCCGATAGACGGGTGGCGCCCTTCTGGCAGCTCCTGTACGCCGGCGGCGTCGATCTCGTCCTCAACGGTCACGACCACGACTACGAGCGCTTCCTGCCGCAGACCCCCGAAGGAACCGTGGATTCGACCAAGGGCATCACCCAAATCGTCACGGGGACCGGGGGCGGTGTGCTGCGCGGCTTCCGGGCCAAGACCGCCCCAAACAGCGCCTACCAGGTGCAGGGCCACTACGGGGTGTTGAAGCTGACCCTCGGCGCCGCCGCGTATCGCCGTGCCTTCCTGGGAGTGAACGGCACCAGCTGGGATCGCGGTGGTGGAGTATGTCACTAGACTTGTAGCACGCGCACCCTAGGATGCGTCCCGTGAGTAACGCCCCGACGCCCCCCACTGACGACGGCTGCCACCGACGACAATCCGGCGACTGAGTAACGTGCTGGAGCGGAACATCCGGACCATAAGCGAGCGCCGTGCCGATCTGGGGCTGCAGATCAGCCCGAAGATGTCTGGCGGAAATCGAGCAGGTCCAGCGGCGAACTTCGAATCCCTAGCTGCTCGCCGTGACCAACCGCGCCGCGCCGAGGCCGGCCGCGCGCCCCGTGACCCAGGCCCACACGAAGTTGTAGCCGCCGATCGGTCCGAACGCATCGAGCATCTCCCCACACAGAAACAGCCCCGGGTGCCGCCGGCTCTGCATCGTTCGAGGGTCGATCTCAGCCAGGCTCACCCCGCCCCCGGTCACCTCGGCCTTCTTGTAGCCTTCGTGTCCCGTCCAGGGCAACGCCCCGCGTTCCAGGAGCTCCAACAACCGCAGTCGCTCGTCGCGCCGCAGTTGCGCCAGCGGAACGCGCCGGATCCACGCCGGCAACGCCGAGCAGCGCGAGCGCGAGCCGCTCGGGCAGATGGTCGCGCAACGCGCGCGCCACGCTGCGTGCTCCCTGCGGCTGCAGCACGCTCTTCCCATACGCCGTCCTCGAGCCCGGCCCAACGGACCCGAAGGCGCGCCGGCGCGTCGGACCCTGATCGCACGGCGATGTGCGACACATCGAGCACTGCCGGGCCACTGTAACCACGGTGCGTGCACAGCAGTCCGCCCGTCGCAGTCGCACGCCGCGCACCATCCTCGGCCGTGATGGTCACTGTGAGCGATACACCTGCCAGGTGGCTGAAAGGCGCCGGGTGCGCGGTGATCGGTGTGAGCGCGGCGTACGTGGGGTGCATGGTGTGGCCCAGCCGGGCGACGAGCATCAGCCCGCGTCCGTCACTCCCTGTTTGAGGAACCGACAGCCCCCCCGTCGCAAGGATCAGCGCGTCGGCTTCGACCGGGGATCCCGATTCGAGCATGACGCGCCACCCACTGCCGGTCGGCGATGGCGACAGGTCTAAGACACTGGAGTTCGTCTGGAGGCGCACACCGCGGCCCTCGGCGTATGCGAGCAGACGGTCGCGGACGTCCCGCGCGCGCTGCGACGCGGGAAACAGTTTCCCCGATTCGGCCTCTTCGACAAGCGGCACGCCAAGGTCCCGCTCGAAGAACGCGACCTGCTCGGCGAGCGGCCACGAGCGCACGATGTTGCGCAGGGTGTGTGGGGACGAGTCGGTCACGAACCGGGATTCGTCGAGCTGCGCGGGCAGGATGTTGCAGCGCCCGCCGCCGGAGATGAGGATTTTTCGTCCTCCATCCGTCGGTGCGTTCGAGAAGCAGGACGTCCGCACCCGCGGACGCTGCGAAAATCGCCGCCATGGTCCCGGCAGCGCCGGCACCGACTACCACTACGCGAGGCAGGTCTTCCTCCCTTGGATGCGACAATCTCGCGCCACAACGGCTGCGAGGGGACCCGCCTATGAATGCGAACGGCCCACGCCAAAAGGCGCGGGCCGAGAATGAGAATAGCCGCATAATGCACGAAATAGTGCATCATGCGGCATCAAAACTGGTTGCGCGCAAGCTCAGCGCAACAAACTCTGTTCGGATCGACATCGCACAAGGCGTGCCTGGCACCCGATGCACGGTGCACTGACGGATGGTGTTCTGCGACACGAAATTGGGGCCCAGTTGGCGAGGTCGAAAACAACATGACCGACCAGTTTATCAACAGTTGTGAGAGAAAAAATGTATGATATTATGACATCTGTTTAACAAATAGTCGCATGCGGCACGTCCTTTGCCCTAGGCGTGGCCCAGAACGGAGCGTGAAGCAGGCTCCCGGGACCGTCACCCGGACGTGACGGACCAACTCCTGGATCGAGAGAATCAACGTCATGCGGACCACCCTGAAGATTGCCTTGAGCGTCTTGGCGCTCGCTCTGAGCGGCGTGCAGGCGCAGGCACAGAACACGTGCTCTGCCAACCCGTGCAGCGTGAACGACACGGTGAAGGTGACCGTCGCGACCGTCCTGCGACTGACCGTGAGCCAGGCTGCCACGACGCTCGACCGCGCCCAACGAGGCGGCGTACGACGCGGGCTTCCAGAACGACAACGGCCCCATCGCGGGGATCAAGGCGAATCGCGCATGGACCTTGAAGGTCAGCGCCAATGCGGCCGCCTGGACGGCAGCCAACGGCGCGCGGGCTGGGAAGCCGGCGGGCGATCTGCTGTGGGCGACGAGCTCCGGGGGCACGTACACCGGCTTCACCACCACCCCGTCACCTTCTTCTCGGGGCGACGGGAACGGGCAACGCGTCCGCGCAAATGTACTACAAGACGCTGTGGGCCTACTCGGCCGACACCCCGGGCGACTATTCGCTGGTCGTGGTGTTCACCCTCTCAGCGCCCTGAGTCTGGGGGCTGACTGCCAGGATTGTAGGCTGTTGGGAAGGTCTCTGCATGGGGCAAACCGTCGGTGACGGCGGGACGCAAAGCTAGGGGTCTCGGTCCAATCTCGAGACAGCCCGGCTGCCAGGGACACTTGAGACAGCGGGAGCAGGCCCCAGCCCGAGGTCCAATCATCGGACCGCATTCGGTCCTGCACGAGGGGAGACTCAGATGAATCGCAAGGGTTTCACACTGATCGAGCTGTTGATCGTCGTGGTGATCATCGGCATCTTGGCCGCCATCGCGATCCCGAAGTTCGCCAACACGAAGGAAAAGGCGTACATCGCCTCCATGAAGTCGGATCTGCGCAACCTGGTGACCGCCGAGGAGGCGTACTTCGCCGACTCGATCAAGTACACCACGGCCATTTCGTGCGCCAATCCGGCGCCGGCGGGTTCGGTCTCGTACTGTACGACGACCGGCAACACGCTGGGCACGGTGACGACCGGTGTCGGTACGCAGGCGGGTTGGACGACGAACGTCACCAATGTCAACACGTCGAAGAGCTGCGGCATCTACATCGGCGCGGTGACGCCGACGGCTCCGGCGACCGCCGCGTCGCCGGAAGGCGCACCGGTCTGCCAGTAAGGGTCCGGTAACGCTGAGCGAATCCGAGCGGCGGGGCTTCCCCGCCGCTCTTTTCTTGCCGGCCGACAAACTCGCCGTTGCATTCGACACCCCTTGTTCCTACCCTTGTAGCCGTGAATTCCCAGAGCGCCGAGGCTTCCGCCCGGCCTGAAGCGACGCGGGCGGCTGCGGTCCGGCTGGCCGGCTATTCCTTCCTGATTCTGTTTCTCGAGCTGGCCCTGATCCGCTATGTGCCGGGGCACGTACGGGTGTTCGGGTTCTTCCTGAACTTCGTGCTGATGGCCACGTTTTTGGGGATGGGCATCGGCCTGCTGCGAGCGGACGATGCCATGCGACTGCGCTGGCTCGCCGTCCCCGCCCTGCTGGCCCTGTTCGGTGCGGTGAAGTACTTCGCCAACGTCGTGATCGGGGGCAACATCGATCGCGACGAATACCTGTGGGGCCAGTTCCTGACGTCGTCGCCCAACGTGACCCAAATGGGCATCGTTCCCGTGGCGACGATTCTCTTCGGGTTCTGCGTCGTCGTGTTCATACCGCTGGGCGGCCTGCTGGGCCACGAGTTCCGCAAGTTTCCCCCGCTGCACGCCTACTCGCTCGATGTGGCCGGGAGCCTGTTCGGCGTGCTCGCGTTCGCGGTCGCCTCCGCGCTGTGGACGCCCCCGCTGGTGTGGTTCGGCGCCGCCCTCGCGATCTGGGTGCTCCTGGCGCTGGACGACTGGAAATTCAGCGCCACGATCGGCGTGACGGGGATCGCCGTGCTGGGGCTGATACACTGGAGCGGCGGCGCGCAGATCGAGCGCGCCGGGGCTGGCGGCCATGAATACTGGTCGCCCTACTACCGCATCGATCTCTTTGCCGATCCGCACATCTACACCGTGGACGTCAACGGCTCGCTGCACCAGTACATGCTGGATCTGTCGCCCGAGACCGCGGCGAAATTCCCCGAGATCGGCAACCAGCGCAACGCCTACCTGAAGCCGCTCAAGCTCGTGCCCCGTATCGACTCCGTGCTGGTGATGGGGGCGGGCACGGGTAACGACCTGTCGCTCTTGCTGCAGCTTGGAGCCAAGCACATCGACGCGGTCGAGATCGATCCCCTGATCCTGACCCTGGGGCGGGCGCTGCACTTTCAGCAGCCGTACTCGGACCCCCGCGTGACCGCCACACGTCAACGACGCCCGCGCCTTCCTGCGGCAGACCCGGCACCACTACGATCTGATCGTGCTGGGAACGCTCGACAGCCAGACGCTCTTGTCGGGGATGAGCTCGCTGCGGCTGGACAACTACGTCTACACGGTGGAGGCGTTCAAATCGGCGCGGTCGCGCTTGGCTCCCGGGGGCCGACTCGTCACGTACCACATGTCGCCGTTCCCCTACGTCGCGGCGAAGATTCACCGCGTCCTGACGGAGGCGTTCGAGAAGGAACCGGTGGTCCTGCACCAACCCGACTCCCATCTGTTCAACTACAGCTTCATCGCGGGCGGCGACCCCGATGTCACAATCAGCCCTACCATCCCGGCCGGGCGCGTCGGCAACGTGGCGGTCCCCACGGACGACTGGCCGTACCTCTACCTCGGACGCCGCGCCATTCCCGGCCACTACCTCAAAGCGTTGGGGATCGTGCTGGCCATCGCGCTCGGGCTGGTGGGCGCCACGGCGGGACGCCAGCTGAAGGGCGGGTTCGACGGCGCCATGTTCTTCATGGGGGCCGGGTTCCTGCTGGTGGAGACGAAGAGCGTCACCGAAATGTCGCTGCTGTTCGGATCGACCTGGACGGTGAACCTCCTGGTCTTCAGCTCGATCCTGGTGACGATTCTGATCGCGAACATGCTGGTGCTGCGAAAGCCCTGGCCGTCGCTGACGGCGCCGTTCGCGCTGCTGTTCGCCTCGCTCGGACTCGCCTACGTGGTTCCGGTGCGCGACATTCTGTGGCTCGGCATGGCGGGGCAATGGCTCGTCGGAGGACTGCTCGTGGCGCTCCCGATTCTCTTCGCCGCAACGATCTTCGCGATGTTGTTCCGCACGCGCGTGAACCCGACGCGGGCGCTGGCCTACAACCTCGTGGGAGCGATCGTGGGAGGGTTACTCGAGTACTCGTCCATGGCCACCGGCGTGAAGGCGCTCTACCTCACCGCCGCCGGGGCCTACCTGGGCGCGCTGTGGTTCTCGCAGCGGGGCGCGCTCACCCGCCCGCAATCGCAGGGATAACCGTCACCTCGTCGCCGTCGTTGATGGTGGCGGCGAACCCTCCCCGAAAGCGCACGTCCTCGTCGTTCACATAGAACACCACGAACGGATACGGCTTGCCGTCCTTGTCCTGCAGCCTGGGCCCGAGCGCTGGAAAGCGCGCCGCCACATCCGCGACCGCTTCGCCGAGAGTCCGCCCCGTGGCTTCGATGCTGCGCGCGCCGCCTGCGTGAGCCGCCAGCACCGAAGGCAAATTCACCGTGATCGCCATCTCATGACCTCCCGCCTGCAACGTGTTCCATCACCCACTCGCCTCCACCAACGCCGCCACCTCGCGCAACCGCGGCGCGATCACGGGTGCCTCGGGCAGCACACCGCTCACCGCTTCGAGTGTCTTCAGCCCGTGCCCGGTGATACACAGCACGACTTCATCGTCCGGCCGGAGCCGGCCGGCGCGAGCCAGCGCGAGCGCCGCCGACACGGTGACGCCACCGGCGGTCTCGCCGAACACTCCGACGTCCTCCGCCAAGTGTCGCATCCCGGCCACTAGTTCCTCATCGCTCACCTTCGCCCCCCAACCACCGGACTCCCGCATCGCCTTGGCGGCGAACACACCGTCCGCCGGGTTACCGATCGCGAGCGAGCGCGCAATGGTGTGCGGGATCTCGGGTACGATCTGGGTACCGCCGCTCTCTACCATCCGCACAATCGGCGCGCACCCGGATGCTTGCGCCCCATACAACCGAGGCGAGGGGCCACTCACCAGCCCGGCCTCCAGAAACTCTCCGAACCCCTTGCGGAGCTTGTTGACGAGCGATCCACCCGCCATCGGCGCCACCACGGCCGTGGGCAACCGCCACCCGAGCTGCTCGGAGATCTCGTACGCCAGCGTCTTCGATCCTTCGGCGTAGTATCCCCGCAGGTTCACGTTCACGATGCCCCACCCAAACCGGTCCGCCACCTGCGCGCACAGGCGGTTGACGTCGTCGTATGTGCCCCGGACGCGCACCAGCTTGGGGCCGTAGATGCTCGTGCCGTAGACCTTCCCGGCTTCGAGATCCTCGGGAATGAACACCCAGGCGGTGAGCCCGTTGCGCGCCGCGTGCGCCGCCACCGCGTTCGCCAGGTTGCCGGTCGAGGCGCAGCCGATCGTGTCGAGCCCGAACGCCGCCGCGGCGTTGATCGCCGCGGCCACGACCCGGTCCTTGAACGACAGCGAGGGGTGGCACACGGTGTCGTTCTTGATCCAGGCACGGGCCACGCCGAGCCGCCGCGCCAGCCTGGGCGCGTCGAGCAGGGGGGTGAACCCGCTGTCCAGCGAATACACCGGGTCCCCTTCGAACGGCAGCCACTCGTGGTAGCGCCAGAGAGAGGGCGCGCGTGCCGCAATCGTCGCACGATCGGGAAGAGAGCGCTTCGGGTCGTAGATGGGGTCGAGCGGTCCGAGACATTCCCCGCACAGGGACTCCGGGGCCGGCGCCCGCTCCGTGCCGCAGTTGCGGCAACGTTGCGGCAGCGCCCTAGGCGCCGCCGGGCGCGTCGTCTTGGCGCCGAGGTTCACGCTATCGACCTTCGTGGAGGCAGGCATGGCACCCTCAAAAAAAATGGCCCGGGCAAGTAATGCCGCGGGCGATCGCATTTTAGCACTTTATTTAACGTGGCGGCAATACGCGGCAAATCACCACGGCACAACGATTGTGCGTGAAAACATAGCCCGGGTACGCGGCGCGTCAAGCGCCCCCGTTAGACCGCGGCGGCAAGGCTCCCGACCCAGCTCCGGATCCGCTCGAGCGCCAGCTCGAGGTTGGCGGGCTCATTCGCATATGACAGGCGCAGGTGCCCTTCCCCAGCCGACCCAAAAGCCGTCCCCGCGAGCACAGCCGTGTGCGCTTCGGAGAGCAGCCGCTCCGCGAAGGATTCGCACGACAGGCCTGTACGCTCGAGCAACCCGCTCAAGTCCGGGAACGCGTAGAACGCACCGGCAGGAGAGGCACAAGTCACCCCGTCGATCGCGTTCAGGCCGGCAATCACCAGATCGCGTTTGGTCTTCAGTCCCGCGACCATCTTCAACACGGAGTCCTGGGGACCCTGCAGCGCCGCGAGCCCAGCGTACTGCACGAACGTCGCGGTGCAGGAGAGATTGTTGATGATGAGCGTGGTCATCGGACCCGCGAGGGCCTTCGGCATCACCCCGTAACCGAGCCGCCACCCGGTCATTGAGTAGCCCTTCGAGAATCCATCCACGATCACCGTCCGCTGCGCCATACCCGGGAGCGCGGCGATGCTGTTCGCGTGTGGACCGTAGGTGATGTGCCAGTACACTTCGTCGCTGATCACCCACAGGTCGTGCCGTTCGGCCAGCTGCGCCAGACGCGCGAGGTCATCCGGCGTCGCCATGCCGCCGGTCGGGTTGTGCGGGCAGGTTCAGGATCATCACGCGGGTGCGGGGCGTGATGAGCGCCGCGATCGCGGCGACGTCGGGCGCAAAGCCCCGCGTCTTGTCCAATGGGTAGTAGACCGGCTTGCCACCAGCGAAGCGCACCACCGACTCGTAAATCGGGAACCCGGGGTTGGGGCACAGCACCTCGTCACCCGGGTTGATGAGCGCCAGCGCCGCGCAGAACAGCATCGGCTTCGCGCCCGGCGTGACGATCACGTTCTCGGCCGCAACGCGAACACCGCGCGGCACCATCGCCTGGGCGATGGCGTCGCGGAACTCGGGCACCCCGGCCGCCACCGCGTACCGGGTACGCCCCTCACGCAGGGCCCGGATCCCCGCCTCGATGACGTGCGGAGCCGTCGGCACATCCGGCTCGCCGATCTCGAGATGGACGACACGATGGCCCGCAGCCTCGAGCTTCCGGGCCGCGTCCAAAACCACGTAGGCGGACTCGGTCCCCAGGCTGTCCAGGCGTGCGGCGAAACCCTTCGCGTGAGTCACTCCGGCTCCAGGCAAAATTCCCCCGAAACAAAAACGCCCCGGCAGGACTGCCGCGGGCGTGGTGGCAAAGCACGGCGCATCACCACGAACGAGATGCTCGTTGCCGAAAGCTAAAACACCATCCTAGACGCGTCAAGATGCGACTCGGTCCAACGCGTTGTGGCACGGCCACTTGCCGTGAGGTCGGGAGCCCGGCGCCGATACCCGGCGGTGCGTACAGCGTCCAGCCCGACGCCATGCGCCGATCCGGCGCCGGCCTGCGTGGTCGGACGTGCCGCGACTCCCATCCCAGGCGCTCGCGGTCTGGGTCTCCGCTCGGGGGACGAAACGGGGCCCGAGCGCCATGGGCCGAACCGGCGCTACGGCAGGAGCTGCGAGCGCAGCGATCGCCGGTCTTGGAGCCGGCGCCGAGACCACGCGGGTTCGCGCGGCGGCGACCCCCATAGTCGGCGGGGGGATTGCTCTGCTACCGAGCGCCGCGCTCCGGCTCCGCGGGGCGTTGGTGTATCGCACGAGCAGCTCGCGATCGCCGCGCTGCGGGCGCGGGCGCTCCCACGGACCGAGTCGCGCGCGACGAGGGGCACCGCACGGGCCGCGAAGGTTGCCGGGACAGGGGCGGCGATGGCCGTCGGGGTCCGGCGTCGCGGAGCGCCACGACGAGCGGCGAGCCGGGCCACCATCTCGCGCTGGCGCAGGCTGATCGGCGCGAGCGCATTGCCCCGCTGCGTCGAGTACACGGCGATTGCCGGGGGATCGCGGAAGCACCGTACATCCCGCGGCCCGCGTGCCCGATCCCGCGATGGTCGACGTAGGGGCGGAGTGGCACGTCGGCATAGCCATAGCTGTAGCGATAGCCCAGGGAGTTCATGCCGTAGGGATAGACGAGATAGTCCACGCGGGGATAGAAACAGTCGACGCATCCACCTGTGGACTCGGGCGATCGGCTCGGGCGCCGCCACGACGTTGGGGGCCGGAGGCGGCGCGACATCAGTAGGTGACGACGTCGTAGCTGAACGATCCGTCGCCGAGCATGCGCTGGACGATCTCGGTCAGGGCGCCTTCGGGGTCCCCACCCGCTCCCGACACCGGTCAGAGTGGGCGACGTCCCACATGCTGCGGTGCACGAACTCGTCGAACCAGATTGGATCGGGGGACAGGGCTGCCACCACCGTCCCGCGTCCCTTGGGTCCCGAGGCGCTACCCCATCGCGGCTGTCCTGTCCGCGAATCTCGTACGTGCCGGGATTTACGAACGGGTCGCGCGTGGGATCGGCGGGATACAGCACCTCGACCTGCCCGTCGCTCCTGGCGTGGAGCACAACGAGGTGTCCCTCGGTGGCCGTCTGGACGTACACCCGGACGCGATCCCCCGACGCCGAAGCAGCGGCGGGCCAAGCCAGACGCGCACCGGCGGGCGGGGCGGACGGCGCGAGCGGCTGCGGAGCAAGCAACGACGAACAGGGCATGGATCATGGTGGTCACCTCAACGACCTGCTTCAACGTACGCCCGGCCGGCGCACGGAGGGCTAGGGGGCTGGTGCCGAGCCAAACCCGCGGGATTAGAATAGCAGGTGACGTGCTGACCGCATCAGACCGACCACCCGAAACCGCCGCGCCCTCCTCGCTCGAGGGTGCGCTGTCGCAGGAGCTTGCCGCCCTGGCCGGTGCGGGGCTGCAGCGCACCCTGCGGGCGCTGCACGCACCGAGCGGGTGCGCGCATCGCGGACCAGACCCGGGTGCTGCGCGACTTTTCCTCGAACGACTACCTCGGCCTCGCCTCCGACCCGCGGCTCGCCGACGCGGCGGCTCGGGCGTTGCGCACCGCGGGCACCGGAGCCGCGGCCGCCCGGCTGATCTCCGGGCACCACGAGCTGCATGCGGAGCTCGAGCGCGCCATCGCGCAGTTCACCGGCGCCGAGGCGCGCCTTGCTGTTCCCCAGCGGCTACATGGCCAACGTGGGGGCGATTCCGGCGCTCGTGGGACGAGGGGACGCGATCTATTCGGACGTGCTGAATCACGCGTCGCTGATCGACGGCTGCCGCCTGTCACGCGCCGACCTGCACGTGCTCCCTCACGCCGACGTCGCCGCCCTGGAGCGCGCGCTCGAACGGCAGCGCGGCAAGCATCGCCGCCGCCTGATCGTGATCGAGGGGATCTACTCGATGGGCGGCGACCTGTACCCGCTCGACACCCTGGTGCCGCTCGCGCGCCGGCACGACGCCTGGATCTATCTCGACGATGCGCACGGGGTGGGAGTCCTTGGACCGAGCGGCCGTGGCAGCGCAGAGCATTGGGGCGTTGCGTCCGGGATCGACATCACGATGGGCACGCTGGGCAAAGCGTGCGGCGTCGCGGGCGCGTACGTGGCGGGCTCGCGCGCGCTGGTGGACTACCTCACCAACCGGGCACGAGCCTTCGTGTACACGACGGGGAGCCCGCCGGCGCTCGCGGCGGCGGCGCTGGCGGCGCTCGACATCGTGGCGCGAGAGCCGGAACGTCGCGCGCGGTTGCGCGCCAACGCGCGTCATCTGCGTGCCGGCATTGGCGGCCCGCGGCATGGCGGTCGCCGGGCCGGAGGACGGCCACATCGTGCCGGTGGTGATCGGCGCCAGCGACGTCGCGATGCGCGTGGGCGCGGCGCTCGATGCCGCGGGGTTCCTCGTCGGCGCGATTCGCCCCCCCACCGTCCCGGACGGGACCGCACGCCTGCGCATCACCGTCTCCGCGGCGCACGACGCCGCGGCGATCGACGCGCTGCTCGATGCCCTCGCCGCGGCGCTGCCGCCGCGCCCATGACGACGCCCGTCCAGCGAGCTCGACCGGCGTCACGTCTGGCATCCCTACACCCAGCATTTCGACGCACCCGCGCCCCGCGTGATCACCCGCGCCGAGGGCGCGTATCTCTACGACGACGAGCGGGCGGCGCATTTTCGACGCGATCTCCTCGTGGTGGGTGACGCTGCACGGCCACGCGCATCCCGCGATCGCCGCGGCGATCGGCCGGCAGGCGGGCACGCTCGAGCAGGTGCTGTTCGCGGGTTTCACCCACGAGCCTGCGGCTCGCCTCGCCGCCGCCCTCACCGCTCTGCTTCCGCCCGGCCTGACGCGAGTGTTCTTCTCGGACGACGGGTCCACCGCGGTCGAGGTCGCGCTCAAGATGGCGCTGCAGTACTGGTCCGGCGCGGGCGAGCGGCGCCCGCTGATCGCGGCGCTCGAGCACGCCTATCACGGCGACACGTTCGGCGCCATGGCGGTGAGCGCGCGCGGCGTGTTCACCGAGCCGTTCGCGGGAGCACCTGTTCGAGGTCGCCCGGCTTCCCGACCCCAGCGCCGAGGCGGGCGGGGCCGCGACGATCGCGGCGCTGGACCGCCTGCTCGCCGCGCGGGGCCGGGAGCTGGCCGCCGTCATCGTGGAGCCGCTGCTGCTCGGAGCGGGAGGGATGCGCGTGTGGGACGCAGAGCGTACTGCGTGCGATCCGCGAGCGCACGCGCGCAGCGGGCGTGCTGCTGATCGCCGACGAGGTGCTGACGGGCTTCGGGCGCACGGGGCCGACCTTCGCGTGCGCCCGCGCCGACGTCGTCCCGGACATCATGTGCCTCTCGAAGGGCCTGACCGGCGGATTTCTCCCGCTGGGCGCCACGGTCGCACGGGAGGAAATTTTCGCCGCGTTCTCGAGCCCCGACCGGCGGCGCACCCTGTTCCACGGCCACTCCTACACGGCGAATCCTCTGGCCTGCGCGGCGGCCCTGGCGAGCCTCGCGCTGCTGGACGACGCGTCGGCCCGCGCGCGCGTCGGCATCGAGCGAGCGCACGCGACCGGTCTGGCGCGTCTCTCCAGCCATCCGCGGGTGAGGCGCTGCCGCGGGCTCGGCACCGTGGCGGCATTCGATCTCGATGCGCGAGCCGGGCTATCTCAGCCCGGTCGGTCCCGAGCTGGCGGCGTACGCCCTGCGGGCGGGGGTGCTGCTCCGGCCGCTCGGGAACGTGGTCTATCTGCTGCCGCCCTACTGCTCGACCGCGGAGGATCTCGGGCACGCGTACGACGTGATCGCTGGCTTTCTTGGAGAGGCGGGCTAGGTGGCGATGACAGGTGGCCTGCGATGCGGAATGACCGTCGGCCAGTCGTCGCGAGAGTCGCGGCTGAAGCCGCGGCTCGGCCCTGCCGCTGAAGCGGCTACCGCACGCCCGTTCACGGGCAGACGCCGAGCCGCGAGTTCACTCGCGCCAAACACGCAATGATCCGCCTCGGCGTGACGGGCACCGACACGGGCGTGGGCAAGACGGTGATCGCGAGCGCCCTCGTGGCGCTGCTGCGCGCGCGCGGCCTGCGCGTCGCCGCGATGAAGCCGATCGAGACCGGCGTCGTCCCGGGCGCTCCCAGCGACGCGGCGCGGCTGCGCACCGCCGCGGGAGGAGAAGACCCGCCGGGTGACGTGTGCCCGATCAGTTACGCCGAGCCGCTGGCGCCCCTGGTTGCGGCCACGCGGGCGGGACGCCCGGTCGACCTGAGCGTCCTGGATGCCGCCTTCGCGCGCCTTGCCGCGGGGCGCGACGCGATCATCGTCGAAGGCGCGGGCGGGCTGCGCGTGCCGCTGACGCAGCAGGTATCATTCGCGGAGCTGTTCGCGCGCTGGCGGCTCGGGGTCGTCATCGTCGCGGCGAACCGGCTCGGCGCGATCAATCACGTACTGCTCACCGTGGATGCCGCGCGCGCGGCCCAACTGCCGGATCGCGGGGGTCGTCGTGAATACGTTGAGCAGCGCAGCGCCGGACCCGGCGGCAACGACAAACGCAGCGGCGCTGGCTCAGCTCCTCCCGGGGACGCCCGTACTGGCATGGCCGTGGCTCCCGGACGTCACCGGGCGAAGCGCTCGGCGCGCACGCTGCGCGCCTCGGACTCGGGGCCCTGATCGACGACGCGGTCGCACACCTCCACACGGAACGGACCACATGACGGTGACCAGTTGGAATGCGCTCGCCGATGCCAGCCTGGCCGGCCGTGTGCTCGATCGCGCAACCGCGCGCGCAGTGCTCGCCGCTCCCGACACGGAGCTGCTCGACCAGCTCGCGGCCGCGTACCGGGTGCGCCACCACCATTGGGGCAACCGGGTGCGACTGCACTTCCTCCTGAACGCGCAGAGCGGGCTGTGTCCGGAAGACTGTCACTACTGCTCCCAATCGAAGGTCTCGACCGCGGACATCGAGCAGTATCCGATGCTCGCGCAGGAGCGGATCCTCGCGGCCGCGGGCCGGGCGGCGGAGCTCAAGGCGGGGACGTTCTGCCTCGTGATCTCGGGACGGGCGCCGGGCGAGCGGGTGTTCGAGAAGGTGCTCGACGCGGTGCGGGAAGTGCGCGCCCGCCACAGCCTCAAGATCTGCGTCTGTCTGGGTCTTCTGAGCGAAGACCACACGCGGCGGCTCGCCGAGGCGGGCGTCGAGACCGTGAACCACAACCTCAATACTTCCGAGCGCCACTACGACGAGATCTGCACGACGCACACGTTTGCCGACCGCGTGGCCACCGTGCGCAACGTGCAGGCGGCGAGCATCAAGACATGTTCGGGTGGGATCGTGGGAATGGGAGAATCGGACGACGACATCATCGATCTCGCGCTCAAATTGCGCGAGATGGACGTGCGCAGCGTGCCGGTGAACTTTCTCATCCCGATTCCGGGGACGCCGCTCGAGGCGACGCAGCAGCTCGACCCACGTCGCTGCTTGCGCGTGCTGACCCTGTTTCGTTTCCTGCTGCCGTCGCAGGAGATCCGCATCGCGGGCGGGCGCGAGGTGCATCTCCGTTCGCTCCAGCCGCTCGGCCTCTACCCCGCGAACTCCATATTCGTCGGCGACTACCTCACCACGCCCGGACAGGCCCCGGGCGCGGACTTCGCCATGATCCGGGACATGGGGTTCGTGCTGGAGACGCCGGACGGGGCGCCCTGGGACGACGATCCAGCAGACGCTCTCGCCTCAACGCAGTCCTGAAGGAGAAGGAGGCGCCAGGATGCGCGATCGTCCGTTGCTGGTCCTGATGACGAGCCACTGGCTCAGCTTCGTGGGGATGGCCCTTGTCGGGTCGGCTCTGATCTCCTGGTTGTTCGTACTCCCGCTGCAGGTGCGTGGGCACGTCGACAACCCGTACATCGGCGTCGTGGTCTTCGTGCTCATCCCGATCGTCCTGTTCACGGGCCTGGCGATGGTGCCGGTGGGCGTCTTCCTCGCCCGCAGGCGCGCCAGACAGCGGCTCGAGGAGGAGATCGTAGACCGAAAGGCCGCGATCAGGCGGATGGTCGGGTTCCTCGGCGCCGTCACGCTGATCAACGTCGTCGTCGGGACCCAGGCCACCTACCGGGCCGTCGAGCACATGGAGTCGGTCCAGTTTTGCGGCCGGACCTGCCACGTCATGACGCCCGAGTTCCGCGCCCACGCGGTTTCGCCGCACGCGCGCGTGCAGTGCGTCGAATGCCACGTCGGGGAGGGGGCGCGCGGCTGGGTCGAGAGCAAGATGTCGGGCACGCGGCAGCTGATCGAGACGATCTTCAACTCTCACCCGCGGCCAATCCCCTCGGCCATCGAGACCGACAGGCTGGTGCCCGCCCGGGAGACCTGCGAGAAGTGTCACTGGCCGGAGAAGTTCGTTTCGGCGCGGCTCAGGGTGATTCCGAAATTCGCCGACGACGAGGCCAACACGGCCAGCCAGACGGTCCTCATGATGATGGTCGGGGGCAGCCTGATGCCCGGGATCCACGGCTCCCACTTCGGCGCGGGGATCGAGATCCGCTACGCCTCCTCCGACAAGAAACGGCAGGATATCCCGTGGGTGGAGTACCGTAACACGAAGAGCGGGGTGACGCGCTCCTACGTTTCCGCGGATGCGAGCGCGGGCGTGGAAAAGGACCTCCCGCAATACACGATGCAGTGCGTGGATTGCCACAATCGGCCCACGCACACATTCGATCTGCCGGACCGGGCCGTGGACAAGGCGATGACGGTGGGCCTGCTGCCCGCGACGCTTCCGTTCCTCAAGAAGAAAGGCGTGGAGTTGCTGACGGCCGAATACGCGAGCAGCGAGGAGGCGGAGCGGCGCATCCCCGCCGGGCTCGCTTTGTATTACCGCCAATCCTATCCCACGGTAGCGTCCGAACGAGAGGCAGACGTGGCGGCGGCTGCGGCAGCGCTCGTGCGCATCTACAGGACGAACGTATTCCCGGACCTGGGGGTCGGCTGGGGCCTGTATCCGAACAACCTGGGCCACATGGCGTTTCCCGGCTGTTTCCGGTGCCACGACGCAGAGCACAGGCCGCCGACGGAAAGACGATCACGCAGGATTGCGGCGTGTGCCACGAGATCGTGAGCCTTAAGGAGAGCCTCCCCGGAAGTGCTCAGGACCCTCGGGCTCGAGGCGAGGATCCGGGCCCTCCGGAAGCCGTAGCACCTCGAGGAACGAGGCGCCTTGCCCTCCGGCGCTACAGGCCCGTCCGCTCGCCGATCTTGAGCACGCGGAGACGAGTGTCGCCGGCGAACGCAGCCCGCACCGCGGCTTCCTGCGCGAGCGCGCCGAACGTGCCGTAGTGCATCGGGACGATCACCTCCGGCGTGAAATACTTCTTGATCGCGAGTGCCGCCGTCGGCGGGTCCTCGGTGTAGGGTCCCCCGCCGACGTTCAGCAGCACGATGTTCGGGTGGTACAGCTCCTGGATCAGGGCCATGTCCCCGAAGATCCAGGTGTCACCGGTGTGGTACAGCGTACGGCCGCCCGCAAACTCGAGCACGAAGCCGATCGGCCGTCCGTCGGGCGCGCTGCCATGCATCGCCGGAACGATGTGGATGACGACGTCCCCGACCTTCACCGTTCCCCCGACGTTGCCGCCCAGCACCTGTTTGTCGGGGAGACCGAGGGTTCCGACCCAGTCGAACGACCCCACCACCGGGGCTCCACTCGCGAGCGCGATCTCTTTCGCGTCCTTGGAATGGTCGAAGTGGGAATGGCTGACCAGGATGGCGTTCGGCTTGTAGCGACTCAGGTCCTGCAGCGAGTCCGGGAGTGGCGGGGTTGCCCTTGATCCAGGGATCGATGAGGAGCTGGGTGCCACCGGGGGAGACGACGAGGAAGCACGCGTGACCGAGCCAGGTGACCTGGATCTGGTTCTTTCGGAGCCCCGGCCGCCGCCGCCGGCGACTCCGGTCACGAGGAGCAACGCCACGGCGCTCCGCGTCGCAAGATTCTTGCGCTCATAGGTTCCAACCTCCTGTCGCTACTTTTTCGGCGCGGGCATGGTCATCACGTCGGTCTGCGGGTCCCACCCTCCGCCCAATGCCTTATACAGCTGGACCACCGCCACGCGTTCCTGGCGCTGCAAGGCCGACTCCCCCAGCTCGGCATCGGCCAGCACGCGCTGGGCATCGAGCAGGGTCGTGTAGCTGTCCACGCCTCCCTGGTAGCGGTCGGCCGCGATCTCGACCGCGCGCCGGGCGGCGGCCACCTGACGCCCGGCCGCATCAGTCTGGATCTGGAGCTGCTGAAGCGCGACCAGCCCATCCTCGACCTCGCGGAACGCCTCGAGCACGACCTGGTCGTAACGCGCGACGGCTGCCTCGGTCCGCGCGCGCTCCACCGCGACCTGCTTCCCGCTGCGGCGGGCGTTGAGGATCGGCAGCAGCATGTTCCCCGCGAGGTGCCAGAACCCGGTCCCGCCCTTGAAGAGCATGTCCACCGCGTCGCTTCTCGTTCCGCCCGCGCCGGTGAGCGAGATCGTGGGGAACCGTGCCGCGATCGCCGCGCCGATCATCGCGTTGGCCGCCTTCAGCTCCTGCTCGGCCTGGCTGATGTCGGGCCGGCGCAGCAGCAGGGTGGACGGCAGGCCCGCCGGGACCTTGGCCGGGAAGGTCTGTTGCGTGAGCGTCGCGCCGCGCGGCACCGTCCCGGGCATGCGCCCGAGCAGCATGTTCAGCTCTTGCTCCTTCTGACTCGCCTGCATGCGAATGCTCGCCACACTGCCCTCGGTCCGCGCCAGCTCCGCCTCGCCCTGCCGCAGGTCGAGCTCCGAGGCAAGGCCGCCCTCGAAGCGGGCGCGCGCGAGCTCCAGCGACTTCCGCCGGGTCTCGACGGTCGACAAGGCGATGGCGGTCTGCTGGTCCAGATCGCGCAGCTCGAGGTAGGTGCGGGCCACGTCGCCCACCACGGTGACGATGACCCCGCGGCGGCCGTACTCGCTGGCGAGCAGGCTCGCCTTGGCGGATTCGTTGAGCCGCCGCAGGCGGCCAAACAGGTCGATCTCCCACGAGACGCTGCCCGCGACCGACCAGAATTGGTAGGTGCCCTGACGCAGGCCCAGCAGATCGTCCTGCACCGAGACCTTGCCACCCGTCCCGCTGGCGTCGATCTGCGGCAACAACTCGAGCCGCCGGATGCCGAGCTGGGCGCGCGCCTCATTGACCCGCGCCAACGCGACGCGCAGGTCGCGGTTCTCGCGCAGCGCGACGCGAACCAGCTCCTGAAGGGTGGAGTCGCCCAGCACCTGCCACCAGGTGAGGTTGGCGTAGGAGGAGTCCTGCAGCGAGATGGTCGTGTCCCGCCAGTGCTCGGGCACCGCGGTGGGTGGCACCGAGTGGTTCGGGCCCATGGCGCAGGCCGCAGCGACTGCCGCGACACGGCCGGCCCGACGCGACGCCAGATCGCCATCAGTGCCCCGCCGCCGCCTTCGCGGGGACGGCCGGCGCCGCTGGCTGCTTCGCCTTCGCCTTACCGAATTTCCAGCTCTGGGTCCACGCGAACAGGCCGGGGATGATAAAGATGCCCACGACGGTCGCGACGATCATGCCGAACACGACCGCCGTGCCCATCACGTTCTGGGACGCGGCGCCGGATCCGCTTGCCCGCATCAGCGGAACGCACCCGAGGATGAACGCGAACGCGGTCATGAGAATGGGGCGGAACCGCACCTTCGCCGCTTCGAGGGCGGCGTCCTCGACACTCTTCCCCTCCTCGTGTTTCGCCTTCGCGAACTCGACGATCAGGATCGCGTTCTTCGCCGCCAGCCCGATCAGCATGATCAGGCCGACCTGCACGTAGACGTTGTTGTCGTAACCGCAGCGCCCAGGCGCCGAAGAACGCCCCCAGGGCGACGAGCGGAGTCTCCAGGAGCACAGCCCAGGGCAACCGCCAACTCTCGTACTGGGCCGCGAGCAACAGGAACACGAACACGATGGCGAGGACGAAGGTGGGCGCGGCGGGCGGCGCCACCTTTTCCTGGTACGACATCCCGGAATAGGCGAAGCCCATCTCGGGCGGCAGCGCTGCGTGCGCAGCGGCTTCGAGTGCCACCATGGCCTGCTGGGAGCTGTAGCCCGCCGCCGGCACGCCGGTGATCTCCACCGAGCGGAACAGGTTGAATCGAGTCGTAATCTCGGTCCCTGATGACGGCGTGACGTGGAGCATCGTGGACAGCGGGATCATGTCGTTCGTGGTCTTGCTGCGCACGTAGAGCTGGCCGATGTTTTCGGGCTTCGCCCGGAACGCCGGCTCCGCCTGGACGTACACTCTGTACAGACGGCCGAACCGGTTGAAATCGTTGACGTACGACCCCCCCATGAAGGACGACAGCCCCTGGAACACGTCGTTGATCGGCACACCGAGCTGGCGCGCCTTTTCGCGATCGAGCATCACCGAGGTCTGCGGCGTCGTGGGATTGAACGACGTGAACAGGTTCGCCAGCTCGGGCCGCTGGCGCGCGTCGGCCAGGAAGGCCTGTGCCTGCCGGCCCAGATCTTCCACGGTGAGCGTGCCGCTGCGGTCCTGCAACAGGAAGTTGAAGCCGCCCGCGGCACCGAACCCGGAGATCGTGGGCGGCATGAAGGGGAACGCAACCGCGGTCGGCAGCTCGCGCCAGTGCCGCGCCCACGGTGCGCTGAATGCCCTTCACGTGCAGCGCAGCGCCCTTCCGTTCATCCCACGGCTTCAGCCGGCAGAAGAATGAGCCGAACTCCGGGCTGAAGCTGTTGGTGAGCATGCCCAGCCCGCCGATGGCATTGCAGGCATCCACCCCCTCGGTCTTCGCCAGGATTTCTTCGATCTGCCGGAGCACCTTGTCGGTGCGCTGCAACGACGAGCCCAGCGGCAGCTGGACGTTGATCATGAAGATGCCCTGATCCTCGTCCGGCACGAAACCGACGGGCAGCACCTTCGCGAACACTCCCGCCCGCACGCCTGACCCAGCCACCACGAGCAAGGCAAGCACGGTGCGGCGCACGAACAGCCGCGTCCAATTCACGTACCCGGTCGTGGTGCGGTCGAACAGCTTGTTGAACCAGCGGAAGAACGCTCCGAGCGGCCCCTTCGGCGGCCCGCTCTCCGCCTTGAGGATCATGGCCGCGAGCGCCGGCGAGAGCGACAGCGCACTGAACGCGGAGAGCAAGACCGAAATGGCGATCGTGAGCGCGAACTGCTGGTAGATGCGCCCGGTGAGTCCGCCCAGCAGGGCCACCGGCACGAACACCGCCGACAGGATCAGCGCGATGGCGACCACCGGCCCGGACACCTCTTTCATGGCCTGGACCGTCGCGTCGTGGGGACTTCCCGTGCTGGATGTGGTGGATGACGGCTTCGACCACGACGATCGCATCGTCCACCACGATCCCAATGGCGAGCACCAGCCCGAACATGGTGAGCGTGTTGAGCGAGAAGCCGAGCAGCGGGAAGAAGATGAACGTGCCGATCAACGACACCGGCACCGTCAGCAGCGGGATCAGCGTGGCGCGCAGGCTCTGGAGGAAGATGAACACCACCAGGGTCACCAGGATGAACGCCTCGATCAGGGTATGGAGGATCGACTCGATCGAGGCCTCGACCGCGGGCGTGGTGTCGTAGGTGATCTTGTAGTCCATGTCCGCCGGGAAGAACGTCTTCAGCTCGTCCAGCGTGTGGTAGATGCCCTCGGCGGACTTGATCTGATTGGCCCCGGGGAGCAGGTACACCGCCAGAACGCCGGCAGGCTTTCCGTCGAGTCTTCCGAACGAGCGGTAGTTCTCGCTTCCCAGATCGGTGCGCCCGACGTCTTTGATCCGCGTGATCCCGCCGCTCGGCGTCTGACGCACGATGATGTTGTCGAATTCCTCCGGGCGTGACCAGACCGGCCCGGCGCGCGGACCGTATAGGTGAATTCCTGACCGGGCGGGGCCGGCTCGTCGCCCACCTTCCCCGCCGGCGCCTGGAGGTTCTGCTCCTTGATCGCCGAGATCACGTCCGCCGCCGTGATCCCGAGCGTCGCCAGCCGGTCGGGCCGGAGCCAGATGCGCATGGCGTACTCCGCCCCACCGTACAGATCGACCTGCGCCACGCCCTGAACGCGGAGGATCGCGTCCCGGACGTTGATCATCGCGTAGTTGTTCAGGAACTGCGCGTCGTAGGTCCCGTTGGGGGAGTAGAGCGAGATGACGTTCAGGATGCTCGGGTTGATCTTCTTGACCGTCACGCCCTGCTGGGTCACCTCCTGCGGCAGCCGCGACTGGGCCTGCGAGACCCGGTTCTGGGTCAGCACGTTGGCCATGTCGCGGTCCATCTCGACCTGGAACGAGACGTCGAGCAGCATGCGGCCGTCGCTCGTGTTGAGCGACTTCATGTAGATCATGTTGTCGACGCCGTTCACCTGCTGCTCGATCGGCGTCGCGCACCGACTGCTCCACCACCTCGGCCGAGGCGCCGGGGTAGGTCGTCTCCGCGCGGATGGTCGGGGGCGCGAGGCTGGGGTACTGCTCGATGGGGAGCTTTTGTAACGTGGCCAGGCCGAGCAGCACGATCACGATCGAGATGACGATCGCGACCGTCGGTCGTCGGATGAAGAAATCAGCCACGGATTAGTGCGCTTTTGAGGTGTCGGACGTCGCCGCGCGGCGCCGGGCGGCGGCGCGGTTCACCTGCACCTTGGCGCCGGGCCGCACCTTCTGCATTCCCTCGATCACGATCATGTCGCCCGCCACGAGTCCCGTGTCGATCACCCAGTCGCTCCCGACCCGTGCCCCGGCCTTGACCGGCCGGATCTCGACCGTGCTGTCGGGCTTCAGGACGCCGATGCTGAACGTGCCCTGCATCTCGCGCACGGCGCGCTGCGGCACGATCGTGGCGCCCATCCGCGTCGTGACCGGCGCCCGCACCCGGCCGAACTGACCGGGGCGCAACAGCCCCGTGGGATTGGGGAACAGCGCTTCGATGCCGAGCGTCCCGGTGGCCGGGTCGATGTTGCGATCGACGGTGACCACCCGGCCCTTGTGGTCAAAGACCGAGCCGTCCGACAGCACCAGCTCGAGCTTTCCCTCGCCGCGGTTCGTTTTCCGGCCCGTGTCGCCGATCGCCCGCGCCAGGATGAGGTACTCCTGCTCGGAGATCCGGAACTTGACCTTGATCGTGTCCACCTGCGACACGACGGTCAGCAACGTCGGGTCGGGGCTGCCGACGAGCGCGCCGACCTGCGCCTGCGCCACACCGGCCAGACCCATAATGGGACTCGTGACGCGAGTGTAGCTGAGGTTGAGCTCGGCGGTGCGCAGGTTGGCGCGCGCGGCGTTCACCTGGCCCTCGGCAGCCTGCTGCGACGCGACGGCATGATCGAGGTCCTGCCGGCTGACGGCGTTGCGCTCGACGAGCGGCCGCAGCCGGCCGACGTCGGTGTTGGCCTTGGAGAGCCCCGCCTCCGCCTCGGCGAGCGCGGCGCGCGCCTGGGAGACCGCGGCCTGGTACTCCTGCGGATCGATTTTGAAGAGGAGGGCGCCGCGCTTCACCAGCGTGCCTTCCTGATACGCCCGCTCCGTGAGGAACCCACGCACGCGGGCGCGGATCTCCACGTCGGTGGCGCCCAATGTCTGGGCCGCCCACTCCTGGATGATCGGCACGTCACGGACCTGTACCGGCGCGACCACGACATCGACGACGCTGGGCGCCGCCTTGCCTTTGTCACCGCCGCACGCCGCGGCGAGCACGGTCGCGCTGAGGCCCACGGCAACTGCTCGAAACATCAGGACCATGCGAGTAGGGCTCCCATTTCGGGACCGAGGGTGGATCCGGCTTAAGGAATCTGCTCCCCACCGCGAGCGGAAGGTAATAGAACCAAGGTCCAATACGCCGCAACCCCCGGGAGTGGAACGGGTGGAACGGGTTGCCCGAAGGTGCAATTCCCGCAATCAAGCCCGGAGAGAGCTTTGCTGCGTGGCCGCCGATCCCTCCGATCGGCGCCTTGGTCCACCTCTCGGAGCTGGGGCGCTATGGACACGACCTTCGTGACAGAGACCTCATCCGTATCACCCTCCTCGCCGTCGACGCTGCTGCTGACGATCGGGGCGCAGGCGAGTGCCCAGGCCAAGGACGAACGCAGCACGGGCCTACCCAAGGGCATCCAGTGGACCTTCAACTTCGACGCCGGATTCGGCGCATTCGGTTTCGCGAACTCCCTCTACGCGAATGTCCGGCCGGATCCCTCGGGCGATCTCAGCGACAACTGGATGGAGAGCTTCGTCAAGCCTGCGATCACCGGAACGTTCGACCTCGGGAAAGGACAAGCCTTGTCCTGGAAGTTCAGCGCCGTGGGCGAGCGGACGCTCGCCGCACCGCCGCCGCTCGTCGGCGAGGAGGCATCGTCCTTCAAAGTCGAAGACATGTACGTCAGCTGGCGCTCAGGCAAGATGATGAAAATTGGTGAAGACGCGCTGGAGTTCACCATCGGCCGCGCCCAGTACCGGATCGGTCACGGCATGATCCTGTGGGACGGCGCAGGCGAAGGGGGCAGCCGCGGCGGCTTCTGGAGTAACGCGCGCAAGGCATGGGAGCTCGCCACCGTGGGCCGGTTCCACGCCAAGAACAACTTGCTCGAGGCGTTCTACCTGGACCGGGACGACACGCCTGAAGCCGAGACCGGCACCAGGTTGCTGGGGGCGAACTACGAGCGCACGATAGGCAAGGCCACGACCCTGGGCGCGACGTACTTGCAAGGCATCTCCGACGATCCCGCCCGCGATGGAATGAACGTGTACAACGTGCGGGCGTTCACCGCCCCACTGCGCCGGTTGCCGGGCCTGGCGTTCGAGCTCGAATACGTGCGCGAGGACAAGGGCGGCGGCAATGGCTCGTCCACCGCCTGGAATGCCCAGGCCAGCTACGAGCTTTCCAAGATGAAGTGGAAGCCGAGGCTCTCCTACCGCTATGCCTTCTTCCAGGGCGATGATCCCAACTTGACCGGCGACGAAGGGTTCGACGGCCTCTACACGGGCTTCTATGACTGGGGGGCCTGGTGGCAAGGTGAGATCGCTGGGGAGTATTTCCTCTCCAACAACAACAACATCTCACACCAGGTACGCCTGCACGTGACGCCGAGCGACGCCGTGAGCGGCGGTCTGATCGCCTATTCTTTCGGTCTCGATCAGCCCGCCGCCTTCGGGCCCGCGGGCGTCACCTCGAAGAGCGTCGCGTCCGAGCTGGACGCGTATTGCGACTGGAAGGTGAACAACAACTTCATCGTGAGCTTCGTGGCGGCGATCGCCGACCCCAAGGAAGCCGCGCTCGAGGCCTACGGCCGGAGCGACACGTTCACCTATGGCATGATCTATGTCGCGTACTCGTTCTAACCGCGAGCGGGGAGGTCGAGCATGATCGTCGGCACCGCGCACCCGCTGGCCCGGCGGGTGCTGATCGTAGATGACGAGCTGGTCGCGGCGACCACGGCCGGCGGGCATGCCGTCCGGACTCTGGCCGCCGAGATGCGCGGGCGCGGCATGGAGGTGGTCGAAGCGCTCTCGGTCGAAGACGGCTTGAACCAGGTCGTTTCCGACGCCGCGCTCCACTGCGTGTTCCTCAACTGGACCATCGGCAAGAACGACCGCAGCGAGCATGCGCAGGCCACCGAGCTGCTGCGCAAGCTCCGGACTCGCAACGCGAAGGTCCCGGTGTTCCTGATGGCGGACCGCAAGGTCGCCGGCACGGTCACGATCGAAGTGGCGACGTTGGCCGACGAGTTCGTGTGGGTGCTCGAAGACACGGCAGCATTCGTGGTGGGCCGCGCCGCGGCCGCGATCGAGCGCTACATCCAGGCCCTGCTCCCTCCGTACGCGGCTGCGCTGGCGCGGTACGACCGGGACCGGGAGTACTCCTGGGCGGCCCCGGGGCACCAGGGCGGCGTCGCGTTCCTCAAGTCCCCCGTCGGGACGCGCATTCTTCGACTATTTCGGCGAGAACCTGTTCCGCTCCGACATGGGCATCGAGCGCGGCGCGCTCGGCTCGCTGCTGGGCCACACCGGCCCGGTGGGCGAGAGCGAACGGTTCGCAGCCCGCGTCTTCGGCGCGCATCGCTCCTACTCGGTGCTGAACGGGACCTCGGCGTCGAACCGGGCGATCATGTCGGCGTGCGTAGGCGACGGCGAGATCGCGCTGTGCGACCGCAACTGCCACAAGTCCATCGAGCAAGGTTTGGTCCTCACGGGCGGGATTCCCGTATTCTTGCGTCCTACGCGAAACCGCTACGGCATCATCGGACCGATTCCGCCGGAGCAGCTCGAGCCGGCATCGATCACCAAGGCGATCGCTGAGAACACCCTGGCGAAGAGCGCCACAAACAAGCGTCCGGTGTACTCGGTGCTCACCAACTGCACCTACGACGGGATGTGCTACCACTCCGGCGAGGTCGAGGCGCGCCTGGGGAAGAGCGTGGACCGTATCCACCTGGACGAGGCGTGGTACGGGTACGCGCGCTTCAATCCGATGTACCGCGACCGTCACGCCATGCGCGGCAACCCCGCCGATCACCCGAAAGACGCCCCCACGGTCTTCGCCACGCACTCGACGCACAAGCTCCTGGCCGCACTGTCGCAGACGTCGTTCCTGCACATTCGTGACGGCCGGGGCGCCATCGACCACGGGCGCTTCAACGAGGCGTACTGCCTGCAGGCGAGCACCTCACCGCTGTACGCGCTGATCGCGTCGAACGACGTCGCCGCTGCCATGATGGACGGCCCGGCTGGGCAGACCCTTACCCAGGACGTGATCGACGAAGCGGTGGCGTGCCGGTTGGCCTTCGCCCGCATGCGGCAGGAGTTCCTGGCGAAAAAGGACTGGTTCTTCGCGCCGTGGAACGCCGACGAGATCAAGGACCCGAAGACGGGCAAGCGCATTCCGTTCCACGAAGCGCCCGCCGAGCTGCTGGCCACCGACCCCAACTGTTGGGTGCTGCATCCGGGCGAGGCGTGGCACGGCTTCGACCCGATTCCCGACAACTGGTGCATGCTCGATCCGATCAAGTTCGGGATCGTGTGTCCGGGGATGAAAGCGGACGGAAATCTCGACGCTACGGGCATCCCGGCCGACATCGTGACGGCCTACCTCGGCCGGCACGGCATCGTGCCGTCGCGCACCACCGATCACATGGTGCTGTTCCTCTTCTCCATGGGCATCACCAAGGGCAAGTGGGGCACGCTCGTGAACACGCTGCTCGATTTCAAAGCCGACTACGACCGCAACGCGCCGCTCGCCGAGGTCATCCCCGGTGTCGCGGCCGCCGGGGGGCAGCGCTACGCGGGGATGGGCCTCAAGGACCTGGGCAACGAGATGTGGGCCTACATGAAGGAAGGCAAGCAGGGGCACTGGCAGGCGCAGGCCTACGCCAAGCTGCCGACGCCCGAGATGACGCCGCGTCGCGCCTTCCAGCTGCTCATGGCAGGAAAGGCCGAGAAGGTCCCGCTCGACAAGCTGGCGAATCGTGTCGTGGGGGTCGGGGTGATTCCCTACCCGCCGGGAATTCCGATCGTGATGCCGGGGGAGAACATCGGCCCCGCCGATGGACCGTGGCTCAGCTACCTGCGCGCGGTGCAGCACTGGGGCGAGAAGTTCCCCGGGTTCGCCAAAGAAGTCGAAGGCACTGAAGAGCGGGACGGGACTTACCACGTCTACTGCGTGAACGGATGACCAGTGAGAGGGAGGCGAAGCCGTTGCTCGTCTCCCTCTTCGCATTTCAGGAATCGGTGACCGCTTCCCGGGGAGGCGATTGCGAAGTGCACAAGTCGGCTTCGGAAAAGGCGACCAAAGGGGGAGACCGTGGCGGAAACTAAGAAGAAGATGAGTCTGGTCCAGCTGACGTTCATCGTCGCGGTGAACATGATGGGTTCCGGGATCATCATGCTGCCGACCAACATGGCCAAGGTCGGCGCGATCTCGCTGCTCTCCTGGATCGTGACGGCGCTGGGCTCGATGGCGATTGCGTACGGCTTCGCGCAGGCCGGCATCTTCAACCAGCGCGCCGGAGGGATGGCCGCCTACGCCGAGGATGCCTACGGCAAGGACGGCTACTTCATGACGTTCTTCCTCTACTTCCTCTCCCTGGCGATCGGGAACGTAGCGATCGGGATCTCCGCGGTGGGCTACCTGGCGGGGTTCTTCCCGTGGCTCTCCTCCACGCCGATCGCCACCTGCATCGGGGTGATCGGGCTGCTCTGGCTCACGACGGTGGCCAACTTCGGCGGCCCCTCCGTGACCGGGCGCATCGGCTCCATCACGGTGTGGGGCGTGATTCTCCCGGTGGGGCTGCTCTCGTTTGCCGGCTGGTTCTGGTTCAAGAGCGACACCTTCGCCGCCGCGTGGAATCCCCAGGGGCTCACCCTGGGGCAAGGCATGGGCTCGAGCATCTCCCTCACCCTGTGGGCCTTCCTCGGCATGGAATCCGCCGCACAGAACTCGGACGCGGTGGAGAACCCGAAACGGGACGTGCCGCTGGCCTGCATGTTCGGAACGCTGGGCGCCGCCGTCATCTACATCCTGTCCACGACGGTGATCCAGGGCATCGTGCCGAACGCCGAGCTGGCGCAGTCCACCGGCCCGTTCGCCCTCGCGTTCGCTCACATGTTCAACCCGACGATCGGCTCCATCGTCATGGGTCTGGCGGTGCTGGCCTGCGTCGGCTCGCTGCTCGGCTGGCAGTTCACCATCGCCTCGACCGGGAAAGCCGCCGCGGAGGAGCGCATGTTCCCCGCCCTGTTCGCGAAGGTGAATGCGGCGGGCGCGCCGATCACGGGCATGCTCGTGCTGGGCGTCGTCCAAACCCTGCTGGCGCTGTCCACGATCTCGCCCAGCCTGAGCGAGCAATTCGGTGTGCTGGTGAACCTGGCGGTCGTCACCAACGTCGTGCCCTACATCATCGCGCTGTCCGCCCTGATGGTCATGATGAAGGCCGGTAACGCCCCCCAGGGGACGTATCGGCGCAACGCGGTGATCGCACTGATCGCGATGCTGTACAGCACCTACGCCCTCTACGCATCAGGCAGCAGTGCGGTGATGGGAGGCATGATCGTGATCGGCCTCACCTACATCATCTGGGGGTTCATCGCAAACCGCTTCACGACAGGCACAGCGGCTGCGGCCGCACAGCCGGCCAGGCGTTGACCGTGGCGACCGTAACCGTTGAAAGGAGCAGGGTCATGCAACGTGCAGGATGGGTTACCCCGTGGGGGCTTTGGGCCCGGATCGCGGTCTGCGCCATCATTGGTCAGGCCATCGCGTCGCCGGTAAGCGCTCAGGCAACGAAGGCGCCGGCTGGAACGCTGGCGCGAATCCGCCAGGCCGGCCAGGTCAATCTTGGATATCGCACAGATGGTCGGCCGTTCTCCTACCAGGACAAGGCGGGCGCCGCCGCCGGATACGCCGTCGCGATGTGTACGGAGGTGGCCAACGCCATCAAGGATGAGCTGGGGAACAGCGGGTTGAAGGTGCAGTGGGTCCCCGTGTCGGCGACGGACCGGTTCAGGGCAGTACAACAGGGCAAGATAGACCTGCTGTGCAGCGGCGACGCACCCAGCGTGGCCTGGCGCAAGGTCGTGTCGTTCTCCACGCCCATCTTCGCGGATGGGATCAGCGCGCTGGTGCGCGCCGACGCCGACCCCAAACTGCGCGACATCCTGAGCGGTGTCCCGCGGACCGATCCCTCGTGGCGGGCGTCGGCCGGCACACTGCTGTCGAAGCAAACGTTTTCCTTCGTCTCGCCCTCGGCCGCCGAGAACTGGCTGCGCGCGAAGCAGGGCGAGTTTCGGCTCACCACGGAGATGGTTCCCGTGGACGGCTATGAGACGGGCGCCCGCGCGGGTGCTCGACCACGCGGCCAGCGTCTTCTTCGGAGACCGCGGCGCGCTGCTCGACGCCGCGCTCAACAGCCCGCAGCCGGGCAAGCTGAAGGTGCTCGATCGCCGCTATACGCAGGAGCCGCTGGCGTTGGCACTTCCGCGGGGCGATGAGGATTTCCGTCTGGTCGTGGATCGTGCCCTCAGCAAGTTCTACGCGACGCCGGAGCTCAAGACCCTGTACACGAAGTGGTTCGGGGCGCCTGATGCCGGTGCACTCATCTTCTACCAGTGGAGCACGGTGCCCGAATGACGTCTCGCACGGGATCCTGGGGGAGCAAACGCAATGATTGAGCGCACGACCAAGCGTATGACCATGCGGGCGCTCATCGTCGACGATGAGCTGCCAAGCCCGACGGCCGAAGGGCGCGCGGCCCGAACGCTCGTGCAGGAGCTCACGGCACGCGCCGTCGAGGTCGTGGAAGCGACGTCGGTCGAAGACGGCACGGCGGTCTTCACATCGGATTCCGCCATCCACGCCATCCTGGTGGACTGGTCGATTGGAGACGACACGGGGCACAAGAAGGCCACAGCGCTGCTGCAACGCATCCGTCTGCACAACGACAAGATCCCCATCTTCCTGATGGCCGAGCGGGGTGCGGCGTCGTCGATCCCGATCAACGTGATGCAAATGGCCGATGAGTTCGTCTGGACCCTGGAGGACACGGCGGCCTTTGTCGGCGGGCGGGTGGTGGCGGCCATCCGTCGCTACCTCGAGGTGATGCTGCCTCCGCTGGCGGCGGCGGCCATGAAGTTCAATCAGGAGTCTGCGTACTCCTGGCACACGCCCGGTCACCACGGCGGTACCGCGTTCCTCAAGTCGCCGGTGGGCCGGATCCTGTTCGATTTCTACGGCGAGAACCTGCTGCGGTCGGACCTTTCGATCAGCGTGGGCGCCCTGGGCTCGCTGCTCGACCACTCCGGCCCGATGGGCGAGCACGAGCGGTACGCCGCCCGGGTGTTCGGCGCCCACCGCACGTACAGCGTCACGAACGGCACATCAATGTCGAACCGGGTGATCTTCACGGCCGCGGTGGCCCGCGACCAGATCGCCCTGTGCGACCGGAACTGCCACAAGTCGATCGAGCACAGCCTCGTGATGAGCGGGGGCATTCCGAAGTACCTGGTCCCGCTGCGCAACCGCTACGGCATCATCGGCCCCATTCCTCCCGAGCGCCTGAAGAAGGAAGCGCTCCAGGCCGCGATCAAGGCCAACCCGCTGGTGGTGAAAGGCATCGAGACCCGGCCGGTGTACTCGGTCGTCACGAACTCCACCTACGACGGGCTGTGCTACAACGCGCGCCGGGTGCAGGAGCTGCTCGACCCCACGGTCGATCGGATCCACTTCGACGAGGCCTGGTACGCCTACGCCCGCTTCAACCCGTTGTACAAGGACCGCCACGCGATGCACGGGGACCCCAAGGACCACAAGGGCCCCACCATCTTCGCCACGCACTCGACGCACAAACTGCTCGCGGCGCTGTCGCAGGCGTCGTTCCTGCACATCCGCGACGGGCGCAGCCCGATTCCCCACTCGCGGTTCAACGAGTCGTACATGATGCAGGCGTCCACCTCGCCCTTCTATCCGATCATCGTCTCCAACGACGTGACGGCCGCGATGATGGACGGCCCCGGCGGACTCGCACTCACCAACGAGTCGATCGAGGAGGCGGTGGACTTCCGGCAGGCCATGGGTCGCGTCCATCGCGAGTTCGCCCAGAAGAAAGAGTGGTTTTTCAAGGCCTGGAACGCCGACCAGGTGACGGAGAACGGCAAGAAGGTTGCGTTCGCGGATGCCTCGCCCGCGTTTCTCGCGCGCGATCCCGACCCCTGGGTCCTGCATCCGGGAGACATCTGGCACGGGTTCGGCGACCTGGAAGACGGGTACTGTATGCTGGACCCGATCAAGTGCTCGATCCTGACGCCGGGGGTAGCGGACTCGGGAGAACTCGACAAGCGCGGCATCCCGGCCTCATTGGTGACGGCCTACCTGCACCGCCGTGGCGTCGAGGTGGAGAAGACCACCGACTTCTCGATTCTCGTACTGTTCTCGATCGGCATCACCAAGGGCAAGTGGGGCACCCTCCTCAACGCCCTGCTCGACTTCAAGAGCGACTACGATGCCAACGCCCCCCTGGCCGACGTGCTGCCCGACAAGGTCAGCAGCGCGCCCGGCGTGTATGGCAGCCTGGGGCTGCGCGACCTCGCGGACAAGATGTTCGCGATGCTCAAGCAAACCCGGCAAACACACTGGCTGGCGGAGGCGTTCTCGACGCTGCCGAAGCTGGTGATGTCGCCACAGGCAGCGTACCAGCATCTCATCCGGGATGAGATCGAGCACGTCCCGTTCGACAAGCTGGCCGATCGCGTGCTCGCCACGAGTGTGGTGCCGTACCCACCCGGTATTCCGATGCTCATGCCCGGCGAGTCCACGGGCGCCGCCGACGGCCCGTACCTGGGCTACCTCAAGGCGCTGGCGACCTGGGATGGCGCGTTCCCGGGGTTCGGGCACGACACGCACGGGGTGGAGAACCGCGACGGCGTCTACTACGTCCAGTGCCTGAAGAAGAGCGGCGCCGGGGCCGGCTGAGGCCCCGGTGAGCGATCCCGCCAAGAAGATGTCGCTGGTGCAGGCCACGATGCTGGTGGCCGGCAACATGATCGGCACCGGGCTGTTCCTGCTCCCGGTCAACCTGGCTTCGGTGGGCGGCATCGCCATCTTCGGCTGGATCGTCGCCACGATCGGCGCGGCCGCCCTCGGCCTCGTGTTCGCGAAGCTGGGAGAGCTGGACCCCAAAGAGGGTGGGCCGTACGCCTACGCGCGGGATTTCCTCGGTCCCTACGTGGGCTTCCAGACGAACTACGTCTACTGGTTCGGCAACTGGATCGGCAATATCGCGGTCGCGATAGCGGCCGTAGGCTACCTCGCGGAGATGATCCCTGCCATCAGCACCCCGCCCGCCAGCGTCTTTGCCGCCGCCGGGGTGATCTGGATTCTCACGGTCGCCAATATCCTGGGACCCCGGATCGTCGGGGCCCTGGAAACGTGGACCATGAGCCTCGCCCTGATCCCGATCCTCGCGATCGCGTTCCTCGGCTGGTTCTGGTTCAGTCCCGAAACGTTCCAGGCGAGCTGGAACGTAAGTGGAGGGCTCAAACGCGCACGCGATCTCGCGTGCGGCGTCGATGGCACTCTGGGCCTACATGGGGATTGAGAGCGCGGCGGTCTCCGCCGGCGTGATCGAGAACCCCAAGCGCAACATTCCCCTCGCCACCCTCATCGGCCTGGGCGTTGCCGCCGTCATCTACATCCTGAGCTCGACCGTCATCATGGGCATCATTCCGAATGCCGAGCTCCGGACCTCGCACGCCCCATTTGCCGAGGCGGCACGCCTCGCCATTGGCACGCCGGGGATGGTCATCATCGCGGTGTGTGCGGTGCTCAAGTCCGTCGGGTCGTTGGGCGGGTGGATGCTGCTGGTGGGGCAATCCTCCAAGGCGGCGGCGGACGACGGCATGTTCCCGAAGGTGTTCGCGCGCCTCAATCGGCACGGGGTACCGGGCCATGGGCTCGTGATCGTCGGTGTGCTGATGACGATCATGCTCTTCGCCACGATGTCGCCGACGATCGCCGGCCAATTCAGCCGCATCATCGACCTCGCGGTCATCCTGATCGTCGTGCCCTACATCTACTCGTCGGTGGCGCTCGTCCAGGTGGTCTTCGACCACAAGCTCCCGGCGCGGACCTTCCAGATGTACAAGTGGATCGCGATGGTGGCGGTGATCTACTGCCTGTGGACGGTCCGGGGAGGCGATCCCAAGACGGTGGTCAACGCCATGATCGCGTTGCTCATCAGCGTGCCCCTGTACCCGTTCTTCCTCCGCTCCATGGAGGCGGCCAAGGCGCGGAAGCAGCGGTCGAGTTGAAAGGGAGGACGGCATGAGCGCGGAACAGGCTCGCCTCGCCGTCGCGCCTTGTGAGGGGTTGTTCATCGCCCCTTCATGTTCCCACGCGCCAAGACAGCCTATGGTCAGGGCAAGATGAGCACGTCATCCCTACCGATGCCGGCCGAATTCCAACCCCGCGAGCGGGGAGAGTTTTCGTTCGTCCTTGGCGGGCCCCTGTTCCAGCTGTTTCACCGCCTCCATCTCGCAGGTGACGGGCTCGAGTTGGCGCGCCGGCGCATCGTGGTGAGCGCCGCGATCGCCTGGCTGCCGCTCCTCGTGCTCGCTGCGGTCCAGGGCCTCCTGCTGGGCGGTGTGCCCGTGCCCTTCCTCCTGGACATCGATGCCCACGCGCGTTTCCTGGTCGTGGTGCCTCTCCTGATCACGGCGGAGCTCGTCGTGCACCGGCGCATCCGCTTCGTGGCGGGCCAATTCCTCGTGCGCGAGCTCATCTCGCCAAGCGAGCGGCCACGCTTCGAGGCCGCCGTCGCATCGACAGTCCGCCTGCGGAATTCCGTGGTAGCGGAGGTTGCGCTGCTCGCCTTCGTCTACGTCGTCGGCGTGCACGTCATCTGGCGTGGGTACACGGCGCTCGACGCGAACACGTGGTATGCCACGCGGGGGACGGACGGACTGACCCTGTCGTTCGCGGGACTGTGGTACGCGTACGTGAGCGTGCCGCTCGTCCAGTTCCTGCTGTTGCGGTGGTACTACCGGATCTTTATCTGGACCCGGTTTCTGTGGCAGGTCTCACGGCTCGATCTCCGGCTCGTCCCCACGCACCCGGATCGACTCGGCGGACTGGGGTTCCTGTCGATCACCTCCAGCGCCTTCGCGCCTCTGGCCGCGGCGCACGGGGCGCTCGTTTCCGGCTGGATCGCCACCCGCATCTTCCACCATGGCGCCGCATTGCTCGACTTCAAGGTCGAGATCGTGGCGGTCGCCGTCGTGATGCTGGGTCTCGTGTTCGCCCCCTTCCTCGTGTTCACAGGGCACCTGGCCCACTTCTGGCGCCAGGGAGAGCGTGCCTACGGCCCGCTGGCAGAGCGCTACGCGCACCAGTTCGAGGCGAAGTGGCTGGGGACCGGCGCGCCGCCGCGCGAGCCGCTCCTCGGCACGAACGACGTTCAATCACTGTCGGACATGGCCAACGTGTACACCGTCGTGCACGGGATGCGGTTCGTTCCCTTCACGACGCAGGGCGCGATTCAGGTCCTGGCGGCGACGCTGGCGCCGATCGCGCCCCTGGTGCTCACAATGATGCCTCTGGGCGAGCTGGTGAAGCGGCTGGCGAAGATGGTCCTGTAAGGACCTCTTCAACCTCCCAGCGCGATCGTGACGACCACCAACACGCCGCCGAGCACGACCATGGCGAGGCCGGTGAGCCACGCGTGGAAATTGGTGATGCGCCCAAATGCATACCCTGCGATAAACAGCAGCGCGACGGCGATGGCGTTCGAGACGCGCATGGCCCGGGCAACGTGGTCGATGAAGATGAAGGGGATCGCCACCGGGAACGTCGTCACAAACACCCAGAGGAATACCGCGAGCCCGCCCATCCACTCGGTCTTGGTCAGCCAGGGGCGGGCCGGCGGCTCGGGCGACTGCGCCAGCTTCTGACGCACGGACTCGTACTCCGCGGGGCCAAGCGCGTCCGCCACGACCGGGGGCAACGCCTCCGCAATGAGGCGGCGCGCCTCCTCAGGGGCCGCAGCCTTCCGCACCGCGCGCAGCGCGCGAATGCCGCGTCCCCGCTCGGCCAGGCAGTCCATGAGATAGAGGATTCCGTCAATGATGCCCCACGCGATGTTGCACCCGAGGGCCCCGATGAGCATCGCGCGCACGTCGTCGCGCCCGGCCTCCGCCACACTGAGCGAGCCGGTAAAGGTGAGCACCATGATCAGGCCAAACAGGACTTCCGCGACGCGCTCGCCCGGCTCGAGCACGCGCCTGGAGGCGACGGCGGGTTCGCCTGGCACGTTCACGCCCCTCGCGGCGGCAACAGATACAGTGTCATGGCGAAGATGAGATACACCATCAACACGAACGCGCCGACGAACCAGGCCGAGTGCCCGCTGTTCGTCACCAGCGACGCAGTGAGGACGGCGATCAACACCATCACCACGGCGCCCGGCCAGAATTGCAGGTCCATCGGCGCCGGCCCAATGAAGTAGCTGAGAAGCACCATGACCGGCGCGACAAACAACGCGATTTGCGACGCGCTGCCCAGCGCGATACCCACGCTCAGGTCCAGCCGGTTCTTGCGCGCACCGGAAAACGCCGCGGCCATCTCTGCCGCGCCTCCGACCAGCGCCACCACAATGAATCCCACGAACGCGGGGGTCATCCCGAACGTCTGCGCCGCCTGCTGCACCGACTCGACGAATATTTCGCTCACCAGCGCAACCAGTACCGTGACGCCGGCCAGCGTGGCCAGGGCCAGGCCGATGGGCCACGGCGCTTCGCCGGCCTCGCCGTGGTCCGCGCTGGCGAACAGCTCGCGATGCGTCTTGAGCGAGAACAACATCCCCAGTCCGTACGCCACAATGAGCAGCACCGCCAGACCCAGACTCAACTTCTGGGTGATCGCCGATCCCGCCCCGGAGTCGGCTTCCGCGACCGCCGAGGGAATCAGCAGGGCGACCGTGGCCAGAAACAGCAGGCCCGCCTGCACGCGGGCGCCGACCCGGTTGAATTCCTGCGTGTGGTGCTTCAGACCGCCGAGGAGAAAGGACCCGCCCAGCATGAACAAGGTGTTGGTGACAATGACGCCCGCCATGGACGCCTTCACCAGCATGTACTGCCCGGCGCGCAAGGCGGTCAGCGCGATGACCAGTTCGGTTAGGTTACCGAGCGTGGCGTTGAGCAGGCCACCCACCGCGTCGCCGGTTTTGGCCGCCACGGATTCGGTGGCGTGACTGAACAGCGCGGCCAACGGCACGATCGCCAGGACCGACAACACGAAGAGCGCCGTGTGCCCTTCGGGTTTGAGGATCTCGGCTGCAAAGACCACGGGCACGAAGGCCAGCAGCCAGAGCAGCGGAGTGTGGCGGATGTGTTTGACGAGAGCGTTCATGCGCCCGGCCATAGTACGTCTGGGTGGGATGCCTGTCCAGACAGCGGAGCGAGTCACACCGTCTTCAACAGGAGCACGACATGAAAGAGAAGATGAAGGGGAAGGAATACGAAGCAGAGCTGCGCGAGCTGCAGGCCGAGCTGTGCAAGCTCCAGGAATGGGTGAAGCACAAGGGCTTGCGCGTGGTGATCGTGTTCGAGGGCCGGGACGCCGCCGGCAAGGGCGGCACGATCCGCGCGATCACCGAGCGCGTGAGTCCCCGGGTGTTCCGCGTGGTCGCGCTGCCGGCGCCCTCGGACCGCGAGAAGTCGCAGATCTACATGCAGCGCTACCTCCAGCATTTTCCCGCGGCGGGCGAGATCGTGATCTTCGACCGCAGCTGGTACAACCGCGCCGGGGTGGAGTACGTCATGGGGTTCTGCAGCAAGGAGGAGCACGAGCGCTTCCTCGAGCTGTGTCCCGAGGTCGAGAAGTTCATCGTGGACGGCGGCATCCAGCTGATCAAGATCTGGCTCGAGGCGAGTGACGAAGAGCAGAAGCGCCGGTTCGAGGCGCGCATCGAGGACCCGCTGCGGCAGTGGAAGCTGAGCCCGATGGACCTGCCGTCGCGCGAGCGCTGGTTCGAATACTCGCGCGCCCGGGACATGATGCTCGACGCCACGGACACAAAGATCGCCCCGTGGTACATCCTGCGCTCCGAGGACAAGAAGCGCGCGCGCCTGAACTGCATCGCGCATCTGTTGAAGCTGATTCCCTACAAAGAAGTGAAGCGGGAGAAGATCGAGCTGCCGAAGCGCTCCAAGAAGGGCGCCTACGACGACGAAGCCACGCTGAAAGGGAGGACGTTCGTGACGGAGACGCTACTGATCCGGCGGGGCGGCTAGTGCGGACCGATGCGCAAGTTGGCGGTCGCGATGAAGATCTCGCGCAGGAAGAACACCAGGCCGCTGAAGAACGTGAGCATCCCTGCGACAAAGAGGACGGCCATTAGCATCGAGAGGTCGGCGCGCAAGAACACGACGCCCAAGAACGCCGTGACGATGACGGCGCATATCAGTAGCGCCGTGATGGTGCACAATGTGATCGAGCGATGGATGAGTTTGGCGCGGCGCGACAGCGTGGCCAGCTCGTTGTGCAGGCGTGCGATCGTCTCAGGCGCGACGCCGCCCAGCTGCGATTCCAGCACCCGGGCGCGATCGATGATCCGCGCCAGGCGGCTGGTCATCACGGCGAGGATGGCCGCGACCCCCGAGAGGAGGAAGACGGGCGCCACCGAAAGCTGAATGGCGTGCGCGACGGCGGCGATGCCGGGTGCCTGCTGCACGAGACCCTCGACGTGACGAAATGTTGCCAGCGGGTAAGCTGCTGCGAGCGGAAGAAAGCTACCAGAGCGGGAGCGCGTCCGCTGCGGGCGTCCGACGCTGTGCCACCATCCACACGGGTCCTCGTGGCTTGAGCGTGAGCAGCGACCGCATCCCCGGGAGACCCGGCCGGGTCGGGATGAGGCGCCACTGCGCCGCGAGGGTCGCGACCGCTAGCACGAGTACCAGCCGTCCAAAGTGTTCGCCGATACACGAGCGAGGCCCCGCCCCGAAGGGAAACCACGCGAACCGTGGGCGCTGCGCCGCCGCGTCAGCCCAACGCTCGGGCACGAACTCATCGGGCCGGTCAAACCATCTCTGGTCTCGCTGCGTGACGAACGGGCTGACGAAGACGGGCGCATCGCGCGGCAACACCACGGGACCGAGATCAATATCGTCCACCGGCCGGCGCCCGATGCGCCCAATTGGTGGATAGAGTCGCAGCACCTCCCGAATGACCATATCTGTATACACAAGGCGGGCCGCGTCGGCCGGCTCCGGAGTGCGGTTGCCCAGAACGACGGTGACCTCGTCGTGGAGCCGTTGCGCGACTTCCGGATGAGCGCCAAGCAGCAACCACGTCCATGTCAGGACCGCGGCTGTGGTGTCGTGACCGGCGAGAAAAATGGTCATCACCTCGTCGCGAACGAGCCGGGCAGACATGGCCGCTCCGTCGGCTTGGGTCTGGATCAAAGCGCTGAGCAGGGGCGCGCTAGCACCCCCTGCCGCGATCCGTTGATCGATGACCCGCTCAACAACCTCGATCGCATCGCCCAAACGTCCGACGATCGGCAGCCGGAGACGCTCGAAGACCTTCCCTCCCGGAGCGGCGAGCAGCGGTGCCCAGTGCGCCAGGCGTTGCAGGGCGCCGTGCAGCTCGGGCACCTCGTGCTCGATGTCGGCACCGAGCAGTGCGCAGGCCACGATGCGCATGGCGAGGGCGTCCATCTCGGCGTCGACGCGCACTGCGGTGCCGTGCCTCCAGCCGGCCGCCACCGACTGGGCGAGCGGCGCCACCACCGCGGCGTAGCCTTGGAGCCGGTCCCGGGTGAACACCGGCTGGATGCGCCGCCGCTGCACGTGGTGCAATTCCCCCTCGCTGGTGAGCAATCCGTCGCCTAGCAGGCGGCGCCCCCGCTGCACCAGGCGGCCTTTCACAAAGCGATCCGCGCAGTCTACCAGCACGCGCCGCACCATGTCGGGATGCGACAGCAGGAATGCGTCCTGACGACCGAGGCGAAACCGGGCCACGTCGCCCTGCTCGCGCGCCAGGCGCAATAGGAATCCCGGCGCATCCCTGCGGAACGCGACAAGGTGCCCAACGAGGGGCCAGCTGCGGAGGGCGGCGTCGCTCACTGGGCGCGCCGGCAGCGGCTCTGCCACAGCAGTGTGCGCCTGAGTGGCGCCAGCTCCGCCGAGGCAGCCCAGGGGAGATGGCGGCGCTTCGAGCGTACCGGATGGGCGAGCCATTGGCTGAGCTTCGTTTCGGTCGCAAAAATGCCGCCCGGTGCCAGCACCCGGGCGATCTCGCGCAGCGCGTCTCCGGGACGGCCGACGTGGAAACAGGTGCCGAAATCGATCACCACATCGAACGCTGCATCGGGGAACGGCAGGTCCCGCACGTCGCCGGGTATCAGCTCGGCCGGCGTGCCAGTTTGCTCCAGGCGCCGTGCTGCCTCGTCCAGCAGGACGGGATCGATGTCGAGCCCCACCAGCCGCACCGGCGCGAGCAGGCGGTCGAACACGGGAAGCGCGATCCCGCGGCCGCAGCCGACCTCGAGAACCCGCGCGCCGAGTGGCAACTGGAGCACGGCGAGCATCATGGGGACTTCCAACCGCTCCTGTCTCCAGTTGCGGCCGCTCTCGTTTGGGAAGGGTTGATACTCGGACTCATCGACCGTCGCTCCTGTCGTGAGCGCGGTCGCAATGCCAAGGGGGCTCGTCGCGTGACCATACATCGTTGTGCTCCCGGTTGGAGTGCACGGTCACGCTACGGGGGCCCCGTCAAGCGGATCTCAAGACTCTCCGAGTGAGGGGAAGGGTCACCAAGACCAGGGCACACGCAGCCCAGAACGCGGCCCCGAGGCCGAGCCGATCCATCAGGAGGCCGGCGCCGATGGGAAACACCACCCGCGCCGCGCTGCCAAAGGTTTGCTGCACGCCCAGGTAGAGGCCGCGCTCGGTCGGAGCAACCACCTCGGACAGCAGGCTCGTGATGCAGGGGAACAACAGTGCGGTGCCCAGGGGCATGAGCGTCAGGGAAACAAAGAGCCACGGAATCGAATGGGCGACGGCCAGCACCGCGAGCCCTGCCGCGAGCGCAACGAGTCCCCACCGCGTCACCGCGGGCTCACCCAAGCGCCCCACGACGCGCCCGAGCAGGACGATCCGCACCAGAAACCCCATGGCGCCGACGTACATCACCAGGTAGCCCACGGTCCGCGCGGTGATTCCGAACCGTTGGTCGAACAAGAGCGGCATGGCCGGAGCGGTCCCGTAGAACGCCCCTACCCCGACGGCGTAGACCCAGATGAGTCGCGACGCCGGATCCTTCCACGGGACCAGCACTCGCCAGATCGCACGCCGGCCGCCGTCCGAGCCGCCCGGTGAAGCATGCGGGCGATCAGCGTGCACCATCTCGCGCAGGTAGCGCGAGGCGAATAAGGCCGCCAGGAATGCGAAGGCCGCGGCGCCGATTCCCGGTGCTGCCGGCCCGCCGTACGCGATCATCGCTGATCCGAGCACCGGGCCGAGCACCGCGCTGGCGCTGGTAGTGGCTGAGAGCCAGCCGAGGGTCTTGGTGCGCGATTCCGGGGGGCTCAGGTCGGTCGCGTAGGCCTGTACGACCCCAATCGTGCCACCGCCCACGCCCTGAATGATTCGGGACGCGAGCAGCAGGACCAGCGAATCCGCGGCGGCGAAGACGAGATATGCGACGGCCGACAGCAGCAGTCCGGCGATGATCGCCGGCCGCCGTCCGACGCGATCGGAGAGGCGACCCCACAGTGGTGCTGAGACTAGCTGGGCGACGGCAAATGTCGAGATGAGCACGCCGACGGCGGTGGCGTTGGCGCCGAGGTTCGTGGCGTAGTACGGCAGCAGTGGGATGATCATCGCCATGCCCACCGTGTCCACAAACGCCGTGACGAACAGCGCTATCAGCGCGGCCTGCGTGGGGTGATGCCGACGGTCGGAAAGGCTCATCGCGTGACCAGACATCCCTGCTCCCGTATTGTGTGCACGGGCACTCTAGGGAGGGCACGTCAAGCGAGACTCAAGGCTCCAGTAGCAGACACTACCCGTTTGTCTGTGGCGTGCGCGCCACATCTAGCGCCTTGACCCGTACCACGTAGAATCGTAGCTGGTCCCCATATGCCGCCGTTGCGCATTGCCGCACCGCTGTTCGCGCTGGGAATCGTAGCGCGGGTCGCCGACGCGCGCGTACCAGCCTTCGTTCGGCAAACCGGGTTGGTTTGCAACCAGTGCCACGTGAGTGGGACCAGCGCCGCCGATATGACGTTCACCGGAATGAAATTCCGCCTCAACGGGTACCGCTCGCCGCGGCTTTCTGAGACGGTCGGAGCTGGCACGGAGGGCGCGATCGGCCGCGCACACCTGGAGCAGACGCTCGTACGCATGCTCTCGGTGCGCGGCCGGAGCACCCTCGCCCAAGGGACTAAGGCGGCCAGCGACCCCATGCTGCCAGAACCGACGGCCAATCCGGTGACGAAGGACCTCAACGCAACCATCGACGTCTACGTTGCCGGTCCGATCGGGGAGCACGTGGGCATTTGGAGCAACTTCTGCGTGTACGGCGGTAAAGACTTGGCTGTCGTCCCGAGTACAGGAAGCACGTGCGCAGGTGACAACGGCTACTGGGGCTTGAGCAACCTCGCCGCGCAATTCACCACCCAGGTCAACGGCAACATCTTCGGCGTTGGTGGAAGCCTGGTCGAGGCCGGGCGCATTCACAGCTTCATGGGAATGACTCCGGCCGCCGCCCCGAACCACAAGCACTACAACCCCGGGACCGAGAGCGGAGGGCCCACGTACGCGCTCTACGGCGTCCACGCCTTCCTCGCGGACCGTTTCGGCGTGAAGGTCAGTTTGGAGCCGGGCGATGACAATCAGGATCTCGAGCGCTTCAATTTCCGCGTGGAAGGCGGGATCTTCCCGCTGAATAGCGATGCGGGATGGCTGCTCCTCGGTTGGATGCTCAAAGCTGGCAACGACATGACGTCGATCGTGGCCGGGGTGCCGGGCGTGGCGGCGCTGTCCAGGGGCGGGGCGGGATACCCGTCAGGGTCCACGACTGGTGCTCTGCGGATGATGTACAGCGTTGGTTACGGGTTCAGCGGCCGTGGGCCTCACGGTTTCGTCGGGACGTTGAACCTGTCGGTGGAGAACGACGATTACACGGACGGTGCGTCCGCCCGCATGCGGGCAATTGGCACCAATCTGCGCTACTCCTTCCAGCGCACGTACGGTATCGATCTCTACCTCTACCAGTATCGCAAGTGGGACTTCATCGACGCGAGCCAAGTCACGCACCCGATCCCACTGGATCCCGGATTTGCGCTGAGGCTCGTGTACTCGCCCCTGCAAAACTTCGCCTTTTACATCGAAGGGGCGAGAGTCCAGAGCGCCAGGCTGGACCAGAACTGGCGGGCCGGGAACTATTGGAACGTGAACATGCAATTCCAGTGGTAGCCGCCCGACGCTAACTTGGTGCAGGACACCACGCGACCGTGGCGGAACTGGTAGACGCGCAGGACTTAGGATCCTGTGGGGCAACCTGTGGGGGTTCGAGTCCCTCCGGTCGCATCAGGGCACGAAAAACTCTCCCATCGCGGCCGCGGCACCCGCGGCTCCCGGAAAGGCGGTCAGGCCGAGCGCCTGCGCCGTCAGCTTGAGCGTGCTCTCGTGCTGGTACAGGGTGGCCGACTGATAGCCACGCTTCGCTTTCGGACTCACCACCACCCACACGACCCGGCCCCCGCCGTACATCGCATCCGCTGTGCTCGCCTCGTCGAACACGATGACCAGCATCCCGTCCTGCTGGAACCGCGCGCTCTCGATCAACGGCTTGATGTTGGTGCGCAGCCACGTGTCGGCCGAGTCGAGCGAGCAGTCGTGCGCGTCGTGGCAGAGGTTCGGGACGAGAAATGAGTAGTTGGGGAGCGTGTCGCCCGCGAGGTCCGCGGCGAATTGCGTGAACGGGACGAGGCGCTGCTTCTGGGCCGGGTCGTCCGTCACGTCGGAAAGGTAGGACAAGGGGTTGTGACGGCGGACGTACTGTCCCACGTTCCCGCCCGTGTAGCCCACCGAAGGAATCTCCTCGGCGTAGGACTTCCACGTCTTGCCGGCCGCGAGCAGGCGCCGCACGATGTTGTCGTCCCGAATCGTGTCCGCGTAGGAGCTGTTGTTCGTGACGATCGCGCCGACCGTCATCATGAAGTAGTTCCCGATCGACGGATGGGTGTTGGCGTAGTACTGGGTCGCGAGGCCGTAGCGGGCGATCAGGGTGTCGAGGTAGGGCATCGCCCCAACGACGGCGGCGTAATCCCGGTTCTCTTCGACCAGCACGAACACCCGGCCGTGCTGGGGCACGGCGACGGCCATCTGCCCCGGGGGCGTCGGAGCCTCCACACGCGGCAGCGATGACTCCCGCGCCTAGGACGATGCACTTCGCAGCACGCGGATGCGCATGCGCCCGACGCTAATACTTTCGCCGTGACGGCGCCACAGCGCAGTGGCTGGCGGCGACTCAGTCCGGCACATCCCCCGACGTTTGCGCGATCTCGCGGAGGTTGGTGCCGTCCGACAGGAACGTGATCGCCCGATGGGCCCCCGGTCCAGGAAGCGCGAAACTGCCCGCCTTGAACCCGGACCCGAACGTCACTGGGCCGAGGGACCCGCCGGACTTGTTGAACACGTCGAGGACAACGAGCTCCCCCGGATACTGGTTGATCGCGGTGATCGCGAACGGCTTCCCATTCGTGGCGGTGACGGTGAATACCTCCCCCAGCGAACAATCGAGCGTCATGTTGGTGCTGTAAGGAATCACGCGAACGCTCCGCGACTGGCGCGAGACGGTCCCCGTGGGGCTCTGGCCCAGGACCGACAGGTACGGTGTGGGGCTCACTGCGGCGTTCGGCGTGCCGGACTGGTACCCGCCCACCAGCGTTTGAAAGCCCGATCCTCGTACCTGGACGCCTGTGATGCTCAAGCTGATCGACGTCTTCGGTGCGAGTTGGACAAACGGGATCGCTTGACCCGCTTTGTACGCGTTGACGCCGACGATGTTCGCGAAGGAGTGAGTCGCGTCGTTCGAGTCCGAGAGAAAGATCCCCGCGGATGCCCCGTTGGCGCCCACCAGCAGGAAGCCCCCGAACCAGTTGAACTTGCCCGACCCCACGCTCACCAGCGGGACGCCGGGGTACGGGTCAACGCTCTCAAAGTGACATCCGGCACAGGTGACGTTGATCCGGTCCATGCGCAGCTGGCCACCATCGAACGAGCAGGCGTCGCAATAGATGTCGGTGTTGCCGCTGCTGGTGGGTTGCCCGAAGGTCGCACACCCGGCAGTGGTCCCGCAGTTGATGACCTTGGCATTTTCAAAGCGGAGCTGCTCGATCCACAAGTCGCCGTGCAGGGAGGGAAGGAGAATCGCCTGCGTGTTGAACTGCCAATAGGGGCGCTCGAAGGTGATGAATCCGGTGGGATTGACCGCGAGGGTAAACAGGGTCCCGAGCGTAAACCCCCTGAAATGGACATCCTCGAGGTGAATCAGGAGCCCCGCGACCGCGAGCCCCGTATCGGCGTTGCCGGCGTTCATGACGCCGGGGCCGTGTAGCGTCCATCCCTTGAACAGCACGGGATAGGGATTGCCACTCGCCTGCTCCGGGATCTCCAGGGAAGGCGCCGTGCCCTGCCGGCCTGTGTAGAGAAAGATGGTGCTGTTCGGTCCGTCCCCGACCAGGTTCACCCGCGCATTCCATTTGACCGGCGTCCCACCCCAATTATAGGTCCCCGCCGGGGCATAGACCTGGGGGTCGCCACCCGCTCGGCCACCGAATTTGTCGGCGCGAGCCCGGCGGCGTATTTGAGCGCGCAGGTGAACACCGCGGCCGCGGGGCAAACGGGGTGCGTCCCTCCTGGTCCGTTTCCTCCAGTTCCTCCCCCAACCAACCCATCGCCCGGTAGAGGTGGTGCAGTCCCAGCCCCTCGCAGCCCTCCAGCACGTAGTCCTCGCGCCACTGTCTCCGCCGCTCGGTCGCTTCGCCCCCCGCCGACACCAGCAGCCGGTGCAGCACCGTCAGGAACACCGCCCGCTCCACGGCAAACTAGAACTTCGCTCCTTCAGTGCCTTCGTCCAACTCGGCTCCGCCACCCCCAGTAGCCCCCATACGCCGCTCGAACACCAGCCCCGCCCCGATGCGCCGCGTGGACGTGCCCGTCAACTCGCCACGCTGGTGATAGAGGAAGGCGGAATACCCGGTGTAGCGGTGAAATGCGTAGATATCGGGTAGAACACCGGTGGCGAAGGCGGCCTTCTGGATCTGGACGACGCTGACATGCGAAAGTGTGGGGATCAAACGGGATTAGATACCCCGGTAGTCCACACCGTAAACGTTGTACACTAGGTGTTCGGGGGTTACCCCTGAGTGCCGTCGCTAACGCATTAAGTGTACCGCCTGGGGAGTACGCTCGCAAGAGTGAAACTCAAAGAAATTGACGGGCTGCACAAGCGGTGGAGCATGTGGTTTAATTCGATGGTACGCGAGAAACCTTACCTGGGCTTGAACTGTGCGTGACCGGCGTAGAGATACGCCTTTCCTTCGGGACACGTATAGAGGTGCTGCATGGTTGTCGTCAGCTCGTGTCGTGAGATGTTGGGTTAAGTCCCGCAACGAGCGCAACCCCTATCGTCTGTTGCTACCAGGTCATGCTGGGCACTCTG